>NZ_JBLXAT010000012.1:0-119725 GCF_048265805.1 Shewanella sp.
TCATTTGATCACATGACAAGATGCGCATCTACCTTAATTTGATGATTTTTATCTAAATCATCAGGGGATTCCTCAGGACAATGCATGATAGGGCTGCAAGGTTCGAGAACAATTCAAGCGGCTAGTGGCAATATCTTGATATAAAATAGATTATACTTGCCTTGATTGTCTGTATCATACGATATGCGGTGCGCCTGCTTTTGGGTGTCTGTAAATGAAAAGGAATTGATAATAAATGTTTAACAATCAAACAATTCTCATCACGGGTGGAACAGGTTCTTTCGGGCAGATGTACACCAAGACACTGTTAGAGCGCTATCGTCCGGCTCGTTTAGTTATCTTTTCTCGCGACGAGCTAAAACAATATGAAATGAGTCAAAAATTTAACGCGAGCTGTATGCGTTATTTTATTGGCGATGTGCGTGATCGAGAACGTTTGATGCAGGCGATGAATGGCGTGGATTATGTCATTCATGCGGCAGCAATGAAGCAAGTGCCAGCCGCAGAGTATAACCCGATGGAGTGTATTAAGACGAATATCCATGGGGCGGAGAATGTTATTGCGGCGGCTATTGCCCATAACGTTAAAAAGGTTATTGCCCTGTCCACTGATAAAGCGGCCAATCCGATCAACCTTTATGGGGCCACTAAGTTAGCGTCTGATAAGTTATTTGTTGCCGCCAACAACATTGTCGGCAGTGGCCGCACACGGTTTGCGGCGGTGCGCTACGGTAATGTAATTGGCTCTCGCGGTTCGGTGGTGCCATTTTTCAAGAAGCTGATCGAAGACGGCGAGGTATCGTTACCGATTACCCATCAAGATATGACTCGGTTTTGGATTACGCTGCAACAGGGGGTGGATTTTGTACTCAAGAATTTTGCCCGTATGCAAGGTGGCGAGATCTTTGTGCCTAAGATTCCCTCTGTACGTATCACCGACTTAGCAAGCGCCTATGGACCTGATAGACAGCAGCATATTGTCGGCATTCGTCCCGGTGAAAAGTTGCATGAGATCATGTGTCCTGCGGATGATTCGCATCATACGTTGGAATTTGACGATCACTATGTCATTACTCCCAGCATTAAATTTTTCGGTCGCGAAAACGATTTTTGCCATAACTCGCTTAATGAAATAGGCACCTTAGTAGCGCAAGGATTTGAGTATAATTCAGGCAGTAACCCCCACTTTTTAACTGTCGATGAAATTTTGGCGATGGAAGCGGACGCATGATCCCTTATGGTAAGCAAGATATCAGTGCTGCTGATGTTGCTGCTGTGGTTGAGGTGCTGCAATCTGATTTTTTAACTCAAGGCCCTAGAGTTCCTGCTTTTGAAAAACTTATTTGCGAATATACAGGGTCGCATCACGCTGTCGCAGTGAGTAGTGCTACCGCAGCGTTACATATTGCGTGTCTGGCGTTAGGCGTTGGGCCGAGCGACTATGTATGGACATCTCCCATAACATTTTTAGCATCAGCTAATTGTGCGCTTTACTGCGGCGCTAATATTGATTTTGTTGATGTTGACCCTACTACTGGCAACATGAGTGTTGCTGCGTTAGCAGCAAAGTTGGCCGATGCTGAGCGGCAAGGTCAGCTCCCTAAAGTGATTATTCCGGTGCATTTGGCGGGGCATAGCTGCAATATGCAGCAAATTGCTCAACTTGCCAAAATCTATGGCGTGAAAATCATCGAAGATGCTTCGCATGGGATCGGCGGCAGTTATCATGCTTCACCACTAGGTAGCTGCGTCTATTCAGATATCACGGTATTCAGTTTTCACCCTGTGAAGATTATTACCACAGCTGAAGGCGGGATGGCTACAACCAACGATGCTGTACTCGCTGACAAGATGATGCTTTTGAGAGCGCATGGTGTGGTGCGAAATAAAGCGCTGTTGACTCGCCCCGATGAAGGCGATTGGTATTACGAGCAGCAGCTATTAGGGTTTAACTACCGTATGACAGAGCTGCAGGCGGCATTAGGTTGCTCGCAGATGCAGCGTTTGAATGAGTTTGTTAAGTGCCGTAACCAATTGGCTGAGCGTTATCAACGGCAGTTGCAAGATCTGTCGTTAACGATAGTTAATCCGCTAGACAATAGTTATAGTGCACGACATTTGTATATTGTCCGTTTGCCTTTAGAAAAACGTAAAGCTGTGTTTGATAACATGCGTCAACTTGGCATTCAGGTTCATGTCCATTATTTCCCGGTGCACTTGCAACCCTACTATCAATCATTAGGGTTTAAGGTGGGAGATTATCCTAATGCTGAGCGGTTTTATGCAGGAATCCTTACATTGCCGCTATTCCCAGGATTAACTGATGATGACGTCAGTTACATCTGTCGCATGCTCACTCATTTACTTGTTAACTAAATGCCGTCAACCAATAGAAAGATTCTACTTTACCAGCGCTATAGAACTCATCGGTGTGTTTACCAGATATCCCTATAGTGAATCCTGCATCGTGCAGTAACTGTTCTATTTCCTTTTTATTATAATACCTTTTTACCGTATCGACTGTTTCACGCTTATCTTCTTTGGCTGAAAAGGAGATGACTAATCCATGGCCTGGTTTCAAAACACGGTGAATAGCTTTAAGCGTTGGCAGTGGATCGTCTAAATAGTGGGTTAGCCCCCAGCAAAGTACCGCATCAAAGCGCTGGTCCTCAAAAATGACTAAACCTTCAGGGATCTGTGCACAATGACATTGCTCATCGGGTAGTCGATAACGGTTAGTAACAATGGCTAATGCTGATTGACTTTGATCCATAACATCGAGCAGGTCATAACCCATTTCTAATAAGGCGCGAGTATTACGTCCTTCGCCGCAACCAAGGTCTAGAATTCTCGCGCTATGCGGTAGTGATAGCTTTGAAATCTGTCTAATGACATTAATATCAGGCCATACCAGCGGTTCTTTGGTTCTTACATCACGATAGTGACTTTCCCAGCTCATCAGTTAATCCCCTGAAATTGAAAAATTAGTGCCTTGAAAATGACCCAATGCTTTTTGCATATCTGCGTCTGATTGAAAAGTATAGAGTAAACATTGGTGGTGCTGATACGGTGTTGCTGTTACGGGTGTAGTTATTGGCAACTGGTATTGTTGTACTTTATTTTGGAATATCAGTATGCACGGGCGAGTTGGAGCCTGTGGCAGTTCTGGGGGTAATCCTAATGCTAGCCGAATATTGTTAGCAAACACATCGTAACCGTTGAGGTGCAGAGGAATATAGACGTCGTTGACACAGTCTCCTCCAATTTCGCCATGCACTTCATAGATTTTTGCTTGCCTTGTTTGAGAATTAAATTTCATCGCTGTTTGGAAAAATCCATGTGATAGCGATAACGCCTGCTGCATCTGGCAAAATGTAGCTGAAGCTAGTCGATCCCAGTCTGTAGGGACGCTATACCACCCCAAACCATCAAAGGCTGGTGCCCCAGCCGATATTTCGCCTACTGTACACAGATGGATCACTTTTCCGTGACTGACAAAATCGATAGATACAATGTCATAACCATGCAGATACTCTTCGATATTAACCGAGTTGTCGTCGGATACGGCTTTTGCTTGCTGATAGCGCTCCAGTAGCTCGTCTCTTGTCGAGCATTTTCCCATCGCGGCATGGGATTTTATGGTATTGGCGGGTTTAACAAATACAGGCAGTGGTACATCGTCAGCCAACGAATAGCTAGCAGGACAGGGGACACCTGTTTGCCTCAGCATATTAATAAGTTTCTGTTTATGGCTAATGATTTTGCTTTGTTGAACAGTCATGCCGGGTAACTGTAACGCTTGGGCGATTTCCGCTGTCGTTATTACAGGTTGCCCTGTAGAACGGGTCAGCACTGCTGTGGGCTGTAACTGGCGTTGCTGTAACTCAGCGATGATCGGTTGTGCTTGATATGTACTTTGGTTGATAAATATATCGGCAGTTTTGCTACCTGGAGCAAGCGGATTAATATCGCAGGCAATTGCCTTGTAGCCTAATGCTTGAATGGCCGCGATTAATGGCAATTGATTGTTGCCAGCCCCAACACTGAGAATAGATTTATTCATGCTGTTGTTCCAGCAGTTGACTGATTTGAGCGCAAAAACGATTTACACCATCAATCTTAGTTGTGAGTTTTGCAGCATTTTTTAGTATTTGTTGTTTAGTATCAGTATCTTTGACATCAAATACTTGCCGCAAGATTGGTACTATCTCTTTGTCATGCTCACAAATAAAACAGCATTGAAGCTGCTTTAAAAACTGTAATTCATTACTGCTGGTCAGGTGTTTGGGTGGCAGTAATAGGGTGAGCGCTCCAGAGGCGATAGCCTCAAATAAAGATAAACCATAGCAACTGATAATGGTTGCTGATTCTGCAATCAACGTCGGTAGGTTTGCAGGATTCTGAAGTGTTTTCCAATGGGAATTTTCAGGGAGTGTTGGCGCTTCCGCATAGGGGCCTTGAATCCAAATACGCTCGATATCTCTCGGTATGCAGGCATCAATGGCGTCCGCTAACCATGGACCATAGTTAAGCGCATCACTACCGCCTGTAAGTACCAATAGTTGATTTTTCTTAGTTGCTGTTTGTGGGGGGAACAGATAGTTCTCCCAGCCAAAACTCAAATTGGGGTGTGCAAGCTCGCAAAAAAAAGAAGGTACAAATAGTAGATCTACGTGCGGCAGTAAAAAGTCACATTTGTCTATAGCAACGAGTTTTTGTTGGTTGGCCTTCGCTGTACAACAAAAATCGATCAGCGGTTGCTGTGGCACAAACGCTGGGTGCAAATCGACGATCCATAGATCAGGGTTGAGTGCTTTAAGTACCGTGAGCGCTTCGGTGATATCAGTATGCCATTGTGCTATGTTTGCTGGTAGCCAAGGTAGTGTTCTGGATTCACCAATGATATGCAGTTGCACTCCGATAGAAAGCTGCTCCATCAAGGCATTTGCCAATAGTACACTTCGACGTAAATGCCCCATACCAACATCAGCACCAACCTGGCAAAGTATCACGGCTTTACGGTACTTCACATTGGGCAACTTCTGGTGCACATGCGCATTTATTTGTCGTAACTGTGGGTCAGTGAGTAATTGCTGCTGAACCCAGCTGAGGCTGACGATAGTTGACTCGCCATGATGTTGATACCAGCGGCGGTAAACTTCACTCATAAAGCGGTAATCGGCGTCAGTATCTACAGAAATTCTATGTTTTATTTTACTGAAATCGGCGCAATCCTCAATGTCTAAGACATCCAGCACTGGCGTGAGTTTATTGCCGTAACCTACGTGTTCACGAGCCAAATCCAATGTGCTGATCGCCACTAATTTTTGCCAACCATGATGGCTGTAAACTGCAATACCTTCATGGATGGTCTCGGTTCCTGGGGCAAGCTTGATGCTGTCCTTTTGTGGGTGGGCGATAAGTTGCGTTAGCGCATGATCGATAAAGGCTGGTTCAATAAGTGGGCAGTCGCCGCAGATGTAGACAATATAATCAGCGTTATATTGTTGCACTACAGCGTCGATACGGCCTACCAGATCATCCACATTGCCGCTATAGGCCATCACCTCTATGTCGGGACGATGGGCCCAATCGACTAACGGCTGATTAAATGTATCGGCGGTGGTCGCCAGTACGCTAGTATTTATCTGCTGACATTGTTGTAGTCGCTGAAAAATATGGTGGATCATCGGCTGGTCGGCTAGCGATAGCAGGTGCTTCCGCGGTAGCCGACTGGAATTTAATCGAGCGCCTACGACTGCAAGAATGTTCACAAAGACCCCTTCGGCAATGAGCAAGGCTCGATCTGGAAACTGAAATCAGGCAGATAGCCATCGGTTTTCAATGTCTCGTCAGCTTCTGCTAGTGAAAACCATAAGCGGTTGAGATAAGTATCATTAATTTTTTTAGAGGAGAGCATCGGCAGTGCTGCACCACTGGCGGGATCCCAACTCAATTTAATGCCATCACTCGCAACCCCAAAGCGTACTTCCCCAGTGGTTGCCCCAAGCGCACAATTGGCGGAGACGATGGATGAGACGGGCGCTCCATGGTCAAAATCACAGTTGGCATGAAAATGTTCGGCTGTATCACCACCGAGATGAGTTTCGTACCAACAGCGACCATGGCAGTTAAGCAGGGTGAGGAATCCTAATCGTATTGATGCTTCAGGCCGCAGATGTTGCTCAAACAGAAATCCGCAGGTGACCGACTCGCCATTGAGCCGAAAATACTTAATCACTTTACCAATTTTTAAGGATAGTTCTGTGCTGATAATCAGTGCGTCTTCCTCCTGCCATAGCTGGTAGGAGACCCGCTCTAGATCTGTCACTCTATCTCGATGGGTAAAGCGTTCTATCACCATGTGGTTAGTATAGAAATCCGCACCATAACTTATGTGGTCAAAAAAACCATGGGAAAGCGTCCCCAAAATCGGCACAAATTGTTGTGAGGCAAATGCGAGTGATTCGACGGTCAACCCGCGGTTAGCATTGAGTTTCAGCTGTACTGCAGCTGTTTTTACCCATAATCGCCGCCGTTCGTCATCATAGCTGATATGCCAGTCACTGCGTTGCTGATTGTAAGTTTGCCATTGAGAGAACAGTTTATTCGGTGCCACAAGCGCCAGTTTTTGATAGCGGGTAGGCGTCAGATGGGTACGTAAATCACTGGCCCACAGGCGACATAAGTTACGCCAGTCTTGAGCCGTTGTTGCGTTATTAGCTGTTAATCGCCGGTAATGTTGGTAACAGAGACTATTAAGCAGTACATCATTACGGCCACTCAGTCCCCAACGGGTGATGTTGTATTTTGCTTGTTTCTTTACGGCAACAGGATGAGCGGCGGTGGCGAGTTTCAATTTCTCGCCACCTTGCCATAGTATTAGGGTTTGACTGGGTAGCAACCATCGGTGTCCTTCGCTTAGCGCCTGCTTAAACAGCATAGCGATTCGTTGCCATTCGCCGTCAATTCGTTCTGCTTCAGAACTGTAACGTCCGGGACGATAATCAAACACTTCGGCATCACTGCCGTAAACAGGGAAAACTTCAATGCCAGCATTGGTAATTTTTTGCAGGTACTGTAGATAGTCTTGTAGGACTAACTCCCCATGCGCATAACGCTGAAACTTTTGAAAGCTAATAGCATGATTCCAAATCACTTTTATACAGCGCCCAGACGCTGTTGCCAGCGTTGCAGGGCGATTAAGCGCTTGGTGGTCCCAATGCTCATTATAAGAAAAGGGATTATCCCATTCGACAACCACTGCTTCGAATCCAGCATCAAGGTAGATATCCAGCAGGCTCTCAGAGACGGCTTGTTCATTGATATAGGCAATAGATGGCGTGACGCCGATTAGCGCTTGATAGCCCTGTTGACCTAATCTCAGGTTATGGCGATTGACGTCCGCGGGGACTAACGGCCCAATAATTTGGCTATCGCCGCTAGCAATGAGCTCACAACAGCCTTGTGCTATGAGTTTCGAGAGCGCTGCTAGCCATTGAGGATCAACTTTTGCTATGGCTTCTAAGGTATAAACTGTTGCTTCAATGCCTATTGGAGACTCTGGCGTTGCTAAGGCTAAGAGCGGTTGGTAGCAACGTTTAATCACATCAGCATGACATTCTTCATCGATGGAAGAAAAAGCGAGGTTAAGATGGAAGATGGTATAGAGTTTCATAGGTTAAGATTCGTAACTGATATTCAGTTGTGCCAATGCCGAATTGGCAATGTCTATCGCATCTGCTTTTGTTGCGGCACAAGTGATGACAAAACCCGCGCGCTGAGTGTGGTTTGCCAAAGGGGCAATGCAGTCGCCTGCTTGAATGAACAGCGATAGCATTGCAACCCCCGCTAATGCGCTAGCTTTATCTTCGTTTTCGATCGCCTTAATTTTTCCCGGCATAAGGTCTAGGTAGCGAATAGCTACCCCTTTTTCATGCGTGGCAGTTACTTCCGGCATCGATAAGTGTTCGCCTAGGGCGAGTTTTATCGCTTTTTCAATAAAGTTCACGCCGGTAGCGAGCGGAATTTGTGTGGTTGAGAAGTACCCGCCAGACAATCGCCCAGCAATTTCTATGACCTTTGCTTGACCTCCAGAAAACACCATATCGCCTTTAGCCACACCGCTATCAATGCCTAACGCTTTGGCTGCGCGTTCGACGGTCGCAATAACTTGTTGTTTCACTTCCTTGGTCTGCGAAGTAGGACTATCGCCGCCATTTTCAATCATGAAGGGTTTCGTTTTTTCTAGCCATTCATAGTTTCGGTCAGAAAACCCCAGCGTAAAGTAGTTGCCACAATCTGCTAATGTTTCCGTACTAAATTGTGGGCCCGGTAAATACTCCTCCATCATCACCCGCCCAGTGGGGGATTCTTGCGCCGCTAGTTCCCAAGCATGTTCTAATGACGCTAAGTGATCGATGTATTGCACCCCGCGAGCACCACGGCTATCTACAGGTTTGATGACTAAGGGCAAGCCTATCTTTTCCGCACATTGGTAGACATCTGCTTGTGCAGGTACCGCACAATATGCCGGTATCGGAATGTTTTGTGCCTTTAGTTGATCTTTCATCGCTAGTTTGTCAGCGACCCAATGCGCCGACTCAAGCGTTAAACCGGGAAGGTGCAAAGTGTGAGCGACAATGGCAACACTCATGGGGACATCAGCGCACATCGCTATGACACCATCAATCGTTATGCCGGTAGCTTGCAAGGTCATTGCTTGGTTGGCGATAGCCTCGCCATCATAGGTGCTGGCAACAATGACGTGATTTGCCCACGCAAAGCCGAGCGCAGATGGGTTACCATCAGCGATAATCAGCCCTAAGCCCATACTTTTGGCGATTTTGATGCCTTCACAGGCTTCAACTCCAGCCCCAATAATCAGTAGGTTTCTCATTTAATTGGTCTTGGTATTGTCAATACGATGCAGACATAACGTTTTGATTTTCTTATCTCTTAGCCATTGCAGGGCATCAAATATCTCTTTTTCTGAGGCATATGAAGATATTAATACCGCGTCTCCCGGCTGCCACTCAATGGCCTCGGGGGGGACGCAATGCCAATTACCTTGCTTTAAGCCCCATTTTAGCTCTGACGTATCAGTTAAACCGGTTATGTGGACTTTTTCTAGCAGATTTGTGTTGGCAACTAGCTGGCAAGTATGAATTCCTGCCCCCCAAAGATAAACATTTTTAGCTTGCTGTAATGTCGGTAGAATCTCATCAAGCTTTTGCTGCCAATAGGCAACCTCTTGTTGACGATATTTTTGGACTTTTTTAGAGTTGTTCTCATACTCGCTTGAAAACTCTTCCGTATGATGTTGTGGCTTGGTGCTGGCTAATACACCGATGACAGGAGCCAAGTTACTGTTGTAATGCTCAACAGTTGAAACTGGGTAATAGCCCGTATCCAATAGACTTTTGAACAGATTGGCGCGGGTATAATAGTTTATGTGTTCAAATGAAAAGAATCCTGGGCACAGGCTGTCAGGTGACGCAAACAACGGAACTTCTACATAGATAAATCCCTCTGGCAGCGGATCTTGAATATGTCGGCATTTGTTTAATACGGTCTGCGGTGCGTAAAGGTGCTCTAGTACGTGGGTTAGAATGACTAATTCAAAGGTCTCTGTAGTTGTAAAATTTTCCGCACTGTCATTGATACAATCAATGTTGTAGAGCTTTTTCGCTAGCCTAACGGATGCCTCTCCCGGTTCAACACCTAATACACGGGTGACGCCAGCCTGTTTAAATCTGGAAAGCGTATAACCATCTGAACTACCAATTTGTAACGCTGACGAAGGTAAGGAACCCACCCCGCGTTTTATAAATTGAATTTGTTCATCTAAATCTCTAATTTTTGATTCAGACGGCTTCTCACGTCGTCCCGGATTGGTGTAAACAGCCATAGAACTATAGAAATGCATCATTTCGTCAAATGTCACCGTGGGGCTCTGACAGACAGAGCCACAGTTGCGACAAATAGAAAAACCAATTTCTTTTAAGTCTAATCCAGGAAGTACCCAAGTATTAACAAATAGACATTCTAAATCTCGACCACCACATATAAAGCATTGCCGTTGCATATTAGTTTTTCACCATCGCATAAATGACTGACTCAAATAATTGTTGAGAATGATGAACAAACCAAAATTTATAGTTTGGGTTGTATTCAGAAATTTGCTCGATAAGTTGCCAAAGTTGATTGGGTTCATGGTAGGCACTGATGGCTAGTTTGGGGCCATGATTACGTAGCAGGTTTTTGGCCCCTTCAATGGCTTGCGGCTCAGCCCCTTCAATGTCCAGTTTTAGATAAGTGGGATGACGATTTAACTCTAAACAATAATCGTCGAGCGTGGTCGTGGGAACCTCAGTTACTTGCTGGGAATCTTCAGTGACACTGACGCGTGATTGCATGCTGTGCACAGCTTCGTTAGACGTCACAAATTGCAGTGTGGATTTTTGGTTCCAGAGAGCTTTTTTGACGACAAAACAATTCGACAGCTCTTGCTTGGCTATATTTTCTTTAAGTATTTTACAATTGCTCTCATCCGGCTCGAAACTGTGGATCTCTAACTCATTTCCACAAAGGGCCTTTAAATCAAGTACAGTGTCTCCCTGCCAAGCGCCCCCATCAATATAAATATCGCTCGCCTCAACGGCTACAACTTTACTTAAGTAATGTTCATGACTCGGATTTGTCAAACATAGTGGATCATAGGTCTGTCGATAACGAATACAGCCAAGGAAACTGTGAAGATCCTCTTCAGTGAGGTATTTGTTAGCAACAGCAACAGCACTTTCAACATCAAAAATTTGACAATTAAAGTGATCTTTCCAACGTTGAAAGTCGACAAAGAAACTGAAATCTAGGTATTTAACGCCTAACTGCACCAGTTGTGTTGCAATATCTTTTGCCCAATAGCTAGCAATCAACACAGTAGCTGACGACTTATCCAGTTGATTTGGTGTTAACACCTGCTTTCCATGAAAATCTTGCTGCTGTTTTGAAAGCGAGTTATCAACGTAATAAAGAATGTTGACGCCGTATTCATCGAGTACTCGCGTAACACATTCTGCGGCGCCACCAGTCCCAAAAACAATCACGTCGTTTAGTTGTGATAGCAGCTCTACTGGTGATGGCCATTGTAAATTGGCTAGAATCGTAGTGCTCAGTGCTTGATTGGTCGTCTTATCCAAAATACATTCCTCCATTCATATTTAGAGTTTGCCCCGTCAGATAAAACGCATCATCTTGGCATAAATTTTCTACTTGAACCGCAATCTCTTCCGCAGTCGCCAATCTGCGAGCAGGTATATTTCGTACTTTTTCTTTTCCTGCTTCTGTTGCTAGCTCATTTGCTGACATCTCGGTGGCAACTAATCCAATCGCCACCGCCATGCTTGCAATACCCTCCGCCGAATATATTTTGGCGATAGATTTAGTGAAGTTAATTAAAGCGGCTTTTGATGCGGCATAATGCACCTGATTAAAGCCGCCCCATTGTCCACCAATACTTGTGATATTGATAATCCGTCCCCAATGCTGCTGTTGCATGAAAGGCAACACTTCTTGTGTGGCTCGAAAAGGCCCTTGGAGATTGATATCAAGCATTGTTTGCCAGTCACTGTCTGTGATCGTGGCAAACGGCTTTTCTTGCGCAATTGCACCATTATTAATCAAGATTGATACCTTACTACCAAAGTGATTTTCAATTGCTAGTAGCGACTGTTGGATGGTGTTTCTTGCACGATAATCAATATTAATGGCTAACGTTTGATGGCCCTTAGCATTTAATTCAGCCGCTAGATTTTCAGCCTGCTGTTTATTGCTATGGTAACCAAGTGCCACCCGATACCCTTTGGTTGCAAAGCAATAGCTCAAGGCTTTGCCAACCCCACCGGTTGCGCCAGTAATTAGGACGACATGACTAGCCATGGTCTGTTTCCTTATGAATGGCAATGATCTTGTGGATGAGGCTTTGCGTATCCAGCCCATAAAAGGCGGCTAATTCATCCGGTTCACCAGAGCGGCCGATAACATCTTGTAATCCCATCCGGTGTAACGGGGTCGCCGTTGTGCTCTCGGCGATGACTTCAGCGACGGCTGAGCCTAAGCCGCCAATAATGGAGTGATCTTCGCATGTGACAATGGCATTGGTTTGCTGGCAAGCGTCAATAATCTTTTCGCGGTCTATCGGTTTGATTGAAGGCATATGTAATACTCTGACACTTACTTTCCCCTCCAATGCTTTTGCTGCCGATAGCGCGCGGTGTGTCATTACTCCGCAACTGATAATGGTGATATCACCACCTTCATGCAGTACGTAACCTTTACCTATTTCAAAATTAGGCTCTTCAGTAAATATATTGGGACAAGGACTACGACCGCTTCTCATGTAAGCTGGTCCGTGATAATTCGCCAGCACTTTGGTGGCTGCAGTAATTTCAAAAGCATCTGCTGGAGAGAGCACAACCATCGAAGGAATCGCTCTCATACAAGCCATATCTTCAATACACTGTGCTGACGCACCATCTGGACCAACATCTAACCCCGGATGGCTAGCGACAAATTTCACATTTTTTTTTGAATATGCGACCGATAACCGTATCTGTTCAATCCCTCGCAGCATAAACGTCGCAAAAGTTGTAACGAAAGGTTTGAATCCCGTAGTCGCTAGTCCGGCGGCGGCACTAATCATATTTTGTTCCGCTATACCGCATTGAATAAATCGTTCTGGATGAGTGCTTCTAAAATGGTGTGTACCCGTACCGCCAGCTACATCAGCATCCATGACTAAAATTTTATCATCAGTGTTAGCAAGATCTGTTAGCGCAATACCGAAGGCTTCCCGTAATGAATTCCCTTGCTGTCCGACTAAACTAGGATTATTTGACATTATGGTAGGCCTCCAATTCCGCCTCTGTGCAGCCCAAGGCACGCATTGCAGCATTATATTGTTCTGTTGTAAGCGTTACACTGCCATGCCATAGCGGCTTATCCTCCATAAAATCAACTCCTTTCCCTTTGATCGTATGAGCAATAACGACTTTAGGTTTATTGTGATGTTTAACTTCAAAGGCTTTTTTTAGCGCTGAATGGTCGTGCCCATCAACCTCCAATACATCGCATCCAAACGCTGTCCATTTATCACGTAAAGGTTCAAGCCCACATATTTCACTATTGCGTGCATCACTTTGAAGCTTGTTGTAGTCAATAATGATGGTGAGGTTATCGAGTTGATGTTGTGCGGCGAACATAGCGGCTTCCCACACTTGTCCTTCCTGCAATTCACCGTCGCCCAGCAGCGCATAGACTTGTTGTTGACTCTCTTTAAGTTTGAACCCTTTGGCTATTCCGGTGGCAACGGATACGCCTTGTCCTAATGAGCCTGTACTCACCTGGACCCATGGCGTTTGTGTCACATCAGGATGGCCCTGCAGCGGAGAATTAATTTTACGAAGTGTCTTAAGTGATTCATGTGGGAGTATATTTTTACTCGCTGCTGCCGCATAGAGCGTAGGTACTGCATGACCTTTCGATAGAATAAAAACATCGTCTTTTTCAGCAGATTCTAATGGTGATGCTCCAGACATTTGCAGGTGGAAGAGCACTGCGACAATGTCTACACACGATAAAGAACCACCAGGATGACCTGAGCGAGCATGGTAGATTGACCAAATAATATCTTTGCGTATTTTGGATGCAATGCTCTGAGTGTTTATTAACATAATACTAGCTCTTAATTAACGATATAGTCGTTTACTTGTTCGGATTAAAGTTATGTCTCATCGCTTTCATCGGCCGTAAGCCATCGGTCGGATCGGCGCGCCAGTCTCGATCATTTGCTTCGCTTGGAACAAACTGTTTATCAGGCGAGCCGTCAATAGTTGTACTGGCCTTCGATGCCGCAATCAGAGGTGCCATCTGCTGTGGCAACCAGCAGTGTCCAGCGGCGTATTCGGCGCCAGTTTTGTCTAAATCTATATGAAATTCAATGCAGTCTGCTTGCCAGTGATGCACAGCTCTGGCAATGACGGCGTTTGACACTGAATGATCTGACCAGCCCACCTTGACACCATAACGTTGCCGAAATGTGCCTAATACCGCCAAGTTACACTCGTTCTCTGGAGTTGGATAGGCTGACACGCAATGCAGTAGCGTAATATCGTTACATCCTGCATTTTTCAGTACGCTAACGGCATGATCTATTTCATCAATGGTTGCCATTCCAGTAGACAGCACTACCGGGAGTCCTGATGCGGCGCAGGCTATCAGCAGTTCATCCCATAACAGTTCGTATGAAGCGATTTTATAAAAATCGACGTAAGGCTTTAGCTCGGCGACAGCTTGCAGATAAAACGGTGTGCACGAAAACTGGATTTGGTATTGATCACAGGCTTGTTTCAGCGCAGGCAGAAAGGAAACTGGTAGTTCCCACTCTTTGCGTTTGCGGTGCATTTCACTGCTATTAAGAATTTCTGGAGCAAAAAGTTCATCTATTTTAAACAGTTGAAACTTCACTGAATCACAGCCGATCTCAGCCGCAGCTTTGACAAATTCAATACAGCGCGCTAAATCACGATGGTGGTTGCTGGAGACTTCTGCAATAAAATGGGTTTGACTCATGATGTTGACGCCTTGTTTTTGTTTGCTAGTTTGTTATCGGCCACTCAACGCAATTCCTGATAGTTAGTTGAGGAGCATGTAGTAGGCGTCAATAATGGCAGCACTTCATATTCAAGGGTATCAGCTAGGCCCAACCAGTTTCTGCTCTCTTGCGCTTCGAGCAACTGAGGGATTACTACCATCAGTTGTTGTGCCAGCTTTGGCTGCTGTAATGCGATTTGTAGTTTATCTATACACTGTGCGAATAAAACAGAAGCAGCGGCTTCGCGTCCTAAACGAAATGTAGTAGCGGTTTCAATCAATAATTCTCTCATATCTGCCATTACAGTTCTCTGAAAGGTGCACCATGAATCTTAGCTCCGGCACGACTGGATTGGTAAAACTTTACGTTGCTATGATTCTCAATGAAGGATTCAAGATTGCGCAAATACGCTCGTAGGTTGAGGGAGGTTGGCATTTTTTCATTATCGCCATTTATTAGCCAATGGCCTGTATGTCTGACACTTTTTTGTAAATTGTTTGTCCAAGTTTTGGTGTCTTTGTCGTCAGACGATTTAGCAAAATCGTGCCAGTAAGCGTGAGACTTATTGTTGACATAGCAGAAATCTGCGCCACACAACGTTACCTCAACCGCCCCTAATTCGATGGCTAACGCCACCGCAGGATGGATAACACTCCCATTGGTATATAGGCGTGTCTTATTGGGGTAGATTTTAGCTAACTCATCATATAATTTGCTGCTCCCCAAAGCGTTATAGCGCGGTCCTTGCCACTGTCTAATGATTGCTGGCTTCAGCCGAGGAAGGTAGGCCAAACAGATATCACTGCTTTGCTGCAATGGTAGATGATACTCAGCAATGGCCCCGTCAATAGATACCACAATATCAGGCTTGACCTCATGGTGTAGTAATCCTCTTAATGCAGTATCCACCGCAATAATGAGCGGCCGTTCACTATGGCGGCTTATTTCTGCTAATTTGCCGTATTGAAGTTCAAGTGATGGGCCCGCGGCTATAACAATAGCAGTATCATGATCAAATGTTGATTTGAGTGCGCTTACATCGAGATCTTGCTGTATAAAAAGATGGTTATCAGCAAATCGTTGCTGTATCTCTGGGGCGTCGCTTTGGTGCTTACTGTTTGCGTAACTCATATTGAGTTCATACATCAGCAAATCGCGTAAGCGGGCGTTGTCGTCAGATGCGAGCTCTAAATCGGGGGCGATCACCATATAAGGCTTGAATAGCGTCTTTTGTGAGGGCTGCAATTCGAGTGATATGCCTGGGTGATTTAACCACGGTGTGTGGTCAACGTAGCTGAGGACTAACGCAAAAATTGCGGGATTTAGAATGCAGATCCTCAGTTGAGTCAGTCGTCCTTCATCAAGTGCCACAAACGGTACGTCGCCCATGCCAAAGCCGTAGACAGTTGCTGCTTTTGCTTGTTCTGGAAGCGTACTCAGAAACAGCTGCGTTTCAGCCATGCGGTTGTGGCGGCTACTGAGCTGAATGCCATTAACACTGATCGTTTGATTCGAGCCAGTGACCAGTGCGGCGTCCAGTTGCTCAATATCTTGTTGCTGCAAGATAGTCGCTGCCGATGGCCAGCGAGACTGAATAATGGCGAGGTTTGCTTGGAAAATATCTGTCATTCTTTGCGTCAGTCATCTTAAAACTGTTTGTAATATAACATCTTTAGCGCTGATATCACGCTTGTTATGCCATCAAGTTAATACTGCGTTTAGATTGCGAGCGGCAAGTATCATTTCCCCTCAGCCTATCGCGTTGGCCGTTGTGGTTGGGGGATACTGAACGCATTTGCGTTGCTAGTCGGTCATCAGCCAACTCTATGTCACTCAACGAGAATTTTATATTGGGCTAAGTATCACATTATGCCGCGTCACATTTTTGACGTATGCCACTTGAGTTGACTAATAATTGCCCGTATCTTTATACGTTTTTGTAGTTTTATTAAGTGGTCAGCTGTTGTGTGCTGGCCTCACAAAATAATCTGAAAGAGCGAGCTGTCATGCGTTTGAATCAACCTGTAACTCAAACGGAGAGAGTGCTATCAGATAAGGACATCTTGCTAACTACCACCGACTTACACGGCAATCTCAAGTACGCCAACAAGGCGTTTTGTGATGTGAGTGAATTCTCTGAAGCAGAGATTGCTGGTCAACCGCACAATATTGTGCGTCATCCTGATATGCCGCCCGTGGCATTCCACATGTTGTGGCAACGCATTAAAGCTGGACAACCATGGATGGGGATCGTCAAAAACCGCAGTAAAAATGGCGATCATTACTGGGTCAACGCCTATGTCACGCCGGTGATGGAAAACGGCGAGGTACACGAATATCAATCGGTACGCCATAGCGCCACTCGAGAACAGATTGAAAGCGCCAGCAAAATTTACCAGCAAGTGAATCAAGGCAAGACGCCAGCCACGATGCGTAAGCCATGGTTTGGCTTTGGTCAGTCTTTGCAAATATTGGGATTGGTGAGTGTTCTGCTGACCATGGCTGCCGCTTTTTATTCCCCTTGGTTGGGCTTAGCCGTTGCCGCCGTATGGTTGATGGCAAGCCAATGGCTATTAACACCGTTTTATCAGTTAGTGCGGGGCACCCGTGACATTGTCAACGATCCATTGGCCCGTGCCGTCTACACCGGCCGACAAGACGAACTAGGCCAACTGCGGTTAACCCTTAATTATCTCTCCGCCGAAACCGGCGGCGTGATCGGCCGCATGGCTGACTCTGGCAGCGCCATTAGCCACCAGAGTGGTGAACTACTCAGTGCGCTGCGTAGCAACGCCGCTCGCGCCGAAAACCAACGGGCGCAAACTGGACAAGCGGGCGTGGCGATGTCGGAAATGACCGCTAGCTTCAACGACGTGAATGGCAATTTACAGCGTGCCTTGCTCGAAATGCAGTCAAGCATGCAAGCCACGCAGTTGGGGCATACCAGCTTGCATAACGTGAAAACTTCCATTGAGGTATTGGATAAACGTATGGCCGAGTTCTCCGATGTGGTAGATCTCTTGCAGCAAGACAGCCAATCGATCAGTGAAGTATTAGAAGTGATCCGCAACATTGCTGATCAAACCAACTTGCTGGCACTTAACGCCGCCATTGAAGCGGCAAGGGCTGGGGAGGCAGGTCGCGGGTTTGCCGTGGTGGCTGATGAAGTGCGCAGCCTGTCGAGTCGTACCAGTGAATCTACCGTGCGTATTGAGCAGATTATTGCGCAGTTCCAGCAAACGACCTTGGCCGCCAGTCAAAAAATGCAGGCTAGCGAAGCAGATGCCAAACGGTCAGTCGCTTTAGCTGATGAAGCCAATCAAGTGTTTGAATCGTTAAAACACTCTACCCAGCGCCTTGGTGAGATGACTGAAGCGAATGCCGCAGCGGTGCAGCAACAGTTGATCGTTGCGGAAGAGATTAATCAGGCGATTCTTACCGTGAGTGATTTGGCAAATGAGAGTTCTGAGCAAACGCAGCTTGCTGAAAAACGTAGTGAGCAGGTGAGTCGTTTGGCGGTAAAAAGTAATGTGCTGTCTGAGCAGTTTTGGGGCCAGAGCATAGTACGCAAAATCTAACGCACTCAACTGGCATTAAAAAGCGGCGACAATTTGCCGCTTTTTGCTTCTGTACGTTCATGCTTAATCGTGAATTTTCACCTGGTGGTGGCAGCACACAAACTGCGGTCAAAATGTTTAATGGCACTGCCAACATAGCCCTTATTGACAGAACTCCAAGTAAGAGCGGTTGGTGCCAAGTGACCGCGATAGCTTCCATTTATGGTCGCGGGTGACAGCTCACGTTCCATTGCATACCCCAAAGCTCACACTGCATTCGGTAATCCAGCCATTTGATGCGACCAAGCACTTCATTGCCGTAGCGCTTGGTTTTTCATGACTTGCTAGCGTAGAGCGGCACCGAGGGGGCTTAGAGAGATAACGGACTGAAACGCTGTCAGTTATATGGTTGGCTGGTCTCCCCACAGGGACTCGAACCCCGATCGGTCGCTTAGGAGGCGACTGCTCTATCCTGTTGAGCTATAGGGAGACGCAACGATTATACTGTTTTTAGCATCCAATAAAAGTTTAATTGTCTAAGTGGTTAATTCTTAAGCGCAATATCGTTGATCTGGATATTAGCACCGTCATCTTTGGCACTGAGTACGGCGGTAGAGGTGTCGTCGGTGATCTGGTCAATCGTTACTTGCACTTCGGTTGCTTTGGCGACAGTACGGGTTTGACCAACACGATCGGGGAAGTTGTGTTGTAGCACCACTTTGAATTTGTCGCCGGTGCGTACGCCGCTTTTACGGCCGAGGTTGAGGATCACCCGTTGGCCTTGTTTGGCGATCACTTGTGCCATGGTAGGGCGGCAACCTAGCGCATCATCCATATCGAGTATGGCGCGCTTGATAACATCGACAATGGCGTTGCCATAAGTTGATTGCCAAAACTCATCGCTGTCAGGTTGTACGCTGGCGGAGGCGTCAAAGTCCCACTCGCTGTTAAATTGATAATCTTGCTGCCAGATAGTTTCGCCGCTGATGCTGTGAACCAATGACATCTTTAAGCGAAAGTCGCGCTTTTGTTTGTCCCACATGGCGCTAAAACCCGATGGCGCTTTGGACATGGCCATGTCTTCCACTTCTGGCAATAACAAATACAGTGTGTTGGTTCGTTGGTTGAGCCAACTGGCGCTGTCGCCGCGATGCTCATTATTAAAAATCTGGCTTGGTACGCTATTGGTTAGATCCAGCTTGGGATAAACCTTGTTGGAGTTGTTGTGGATCACGTCCGCTATTTTGCGTGATAAGGCTTGTGGGAACGCTTCCATCTGGCCGTAGCGCAGCTGTTTGCGGTCAAGCACCATGGCGCGGGGTAAGTAGAGTGGCGCTTTTAGGGCGTTGGCTAAACAGCTGTCTGCTGGGTTATTGGCGAGGTCGACGCGGATTGTCACTTCCAGGCGGTTGCCCCGCTGTTGTTCGCGCACCACTTCTAATTGATTGTAGTTAGCGTTATTACTGAGGGCGGAGGTTTGGTCTAACACGCCGTTGGTGACGGTTTGTTGGGCGCTGATGCTGCCACCGTTGGTGACGACAGCCATGCCTAGTGCGTGCTTAATTGCTTGTTGCCGTGCGGCAGTAATGTTGCCATCAACAATGGAGGCGTCTCCCGTGACGGTAACCCACGCGGCGTGTGCGGAGGGGATAGTCAGCAACATCAGCAAAGTGATTAAGCGCAACATAGGGTGAAGTTCCTGCAGTTAGTCGTGAGAGAGCCAATTTTTAGGCGGATTTAACGCCGCTTGCCAAAATATTCAAGTTCTATGCCATTAGTCGGCACAACTGTTGCTTAATAACCGCCAAAGGTTATTGGGCGTCAAGTTTTCACCTTGGCTGCCGATAGCTAATGATAACTCTCAGCTTAGTCGTTCACTTGAGCGGAAGCTTGGTGCCACATGGAGCAAAAAGGTTATGTACAAAAAATGGTTTTGTTTGATGGCGCTGTTGTGTTGTAGCTGCCAATCAAAGGCAGTGGTGCCTGAACCTCCGCCAGCAAAGGCAAAACTTTTCTTGGTAGCTCAGCAGCTTACTGCTGATTTAACCCGCTTTAGTGTGGCGTTTGAACAGGAACCTCTGATTCTGGTAACTACGCCGGTAGATGCTGAAAAGTTTGCTATGACTAACCCGTTAGCGGTGCAGTTGCAGCAAGATTTAATGACATCACTGCAGCAGTTGGGTTACCACGTGACCGATATGAACGTGAGCGATTCCGTGCGGGCGGCAGAAAACGGCACCTTTATTTTGACGCGCGACTGGCAAAAGATTGCCGCTGATGTGTCAGTGAGCCACGTGCTGGTATCAAGTATGGACTTAACCAAAACTGGCGTTGAGATAAATACGCGAGTGATTGATTTAAGCGATCACCGCGTTGCGGCGGCCGCGAACATTTTTGTTCCAGCGGTTGATCTGCCCGGTTACCTTACTGAAGCGAGTAAGAGCGTATCGCGCAATGGTTTGTTATATCGGCAATCTGAGCCCGGTAACGTGCAGTATATTGGAGCAGAGTGATGAACAGAATTCTGATGGTGTTATTGGCGTTGGTGCTAGCTGGCTGCGCAAGTAAAGATAAATTTGTGCAGTATGAAACGGTGGCGCCGGAGCAGTTTCCTACATTAACTGCTACAGGTTACGCGCCGCTGGCGTCGCAACCGGGTAAAACCCAAGCAGATCGGGTGCTGATGGCAATGCAGGCATCTAAAATTGCCGCTTATCGTGAGTTGGCTGAGCAAGTGTATGGGCAGCAACTGCAGGGGGCAAGTAGCGTCAGTGAATGGGCAATGCAGTCTGACACGATTAAGGCGTCGGTATCGGGGGTGATCCGCGGTGCCAAAGTAGTGGCGAGTTATCCCTCTGGTGATCATTACGTGACTGAATTGTCACTCGACTTTGCTACTGTTTGGCAGTTATACCAGCAGCAGAACCGGCCACAACGGGTCAGGGAAGTGACTTACTTCTAGTGGCCAAATCGGCTTTGCTTCCTGCGTTAACAAACAGCTAAACGCAAAAACGCCACATCAATGTGGCGTTTTTCATGGGCGCTTATTGCGGTGAGTCAGAGTAGGGGGCTTATCTTTGCTGGCTGTTTTTACAGCAGGTGGAGCGTGATTTAGGCAAGGCAGGTGATGTGCCGTGTAGTTATTCTCCACCAACAGCCCCTAGGCTTTTAAGTCATTCCCTAGGGTGGGAATGGTCGATGTTTTGCCTTTGCCATCATAGGTCAGGCTGCTGGAGTTGCGGCTCATTTGCAGTGCTTGGGCTAAGCGATTGATGCTGGCATTGCACAGTTCAATCAGTTTGCCGTTTTCCTGATTTTTAGTTTGGCATTCGTTCATCAAGCTTTTGGCATCGGCTACCAAGGTCGCCAGTGGTTCACGGCTAAAGTCATCTTTATTGGGATGCTTGGCTAGCTGGGTGTCCACTTCTTTGATGGCGTCTAACATGGTGTTTTTGTCGGCGGCGAGCGACATAAGCTTATCGGCATCGCGGCTGATTAACGCGTGCTTTTCTTGGTCGATCAAAAACAGCAGGCGCTCAAGATTGAGCGTCTGCTTGTTCAAATGTTGTTCCAAGTCTGACAGCTGCATTAAGCCTCCAGATCAAGATCACTCATATCCGCTTCAAATTGCGCGATATTGCCCGCCAGTTTTTCTGGGTCAACCTTGTAGCGTCCCTCAGCAATAGCTGCTTTGATTTCGGCTACTTTTTGTTGGTCGACATCTGGCAGAGATGAAATCTTACTTTGAAGACCTTGAAGTTGCTGCGCCTGACTTGAGACAACAACTGAATCTTGTTGATTACCAGCAACCGATGTTTGCGCTTTATCAGCTTGCGCTTGGTTGGTTTTTGGCGAGTTGACCGTGGTCACTCTAGCTTGGTTTTGCAGTTGTTTTATGTCCATAGCCTTCTGGGCTCCAGGGTTAAATCTAAGTTCTCAGGCTCTGTATCGGCAGATTAGTTTAATGCTTGAGCGATTTTTACATGTTTACGCGAACTTCGCCAACTTTAGTCACTAAAGCGTCGATAATCTTGTTTGATCTGGCATTTTTTACTCGAATTTGCTCGCCGATGTTGCCATCTGCTTCGGCAATGCCAACCGTTTTTATCTGAAAATTTTCTGAGGTGGCCACAATTGAGACTTGGTCACCTTTGCAAACAAAACAAACATTGGCCGAAAAAATCGGGTAGTCCTTGGTGACGCGCCGTTTTAATTTGGCACCAATTAATGGCTCCATATCATCAAACTGCTGGCCGTTCAGCGAGAACTGATCGATATAGCGTGTTGCGAGATTGCTGCGCATTAAGGTAGTGCCTTGTGCGAGCGTTTCATTAGGCACGATCACCGGAAAACTGATATTCACCCGCACAGACATATAAATCTGCCACGGGTAAGACTGACCAGCGACGTCACAGCCGACTTTAACTGTGTTGTTGCGGCTAATTTCGCGGTCGGTGGCCATTTCTACTGTGAGTTCACTGGCGCAATCAGGCAGCAGTAACCTGCTGTCTAACGACTGCGGCTCGATTTCTACGTGCGCCACTGGCGGCACTTCGATTTTTTTTGACACCGTTTCTTTAGCTAACTTTTCGATTGCCGATATACTTGGTATTGCGGCCTGCGCTGAGGCTATCGAATTGGCTGTCAGCAAGATAGAAAAACAAAAGTGTGCTAAATTTACTTTCATAATGAATAGGCTAGGTAGATTTACAGTTTTACACTTATACTTCAGGGCATTCCGTAGCTGCTGATACATCATCAACGCCAAGGCGACAGAACTTTGACTAAAGTGTTGGCTTATCAGTGTAAAGCAATATATATGCCTTTCTGAGTTTTCAGATAAGGTTTGGATGGTACAACCAATACAAGGCAGACATATGTCAGGCATTCTTGATTCAGTCAACAAACGTACCCAGCTTGTAGGGCAGAACCGCCTTGAGCTGTTACTCTTTAAATTGAATGGCCGACAACGGTTTGGCATTAACGTATTTAAAGTAAAAGAAGTGCTGCAGTGCCCACCGTTGACCATGTTGCCTAAGCTGAATCCTTATATTCGTGGTGTGGCTCATATTCGCGGTGCGACCATCTCCGTGATTGATCTCAGTGCGGCCACCGGTGGCCGTCCTATCGAGAACGTGAAAGACAGCTTTATTATCATTGCGGAGTATAACCGTAGCGTGCAGGGCTTCTTGGTGAAGTCGGTTGAGCGCATCATCAATATGAATTGGTCTGATATTATGCCGCCACCACAAGGGGCTGGTCGGTCATCTTATTTAACGGCGGTGACTGAAATTGACGGTGAGCTGGTAGAAATTATCGACGTGGAAAAAATTCTCGATGAAATTTCACCGATGAAAACCGAGATCAGTAAAGAAGTGGATGAGGCGTTAACCATCGACCGCGAACAAAACTTCCATATTATGGTGGTGGATGATTCTGCTGTCGCGCGTAAACAGATTATTCGTGCGTTGGAATCTTTGAACTTACAGATTGATACCGCCAAAGACGGCCGCGATGCATTGAATAAGTTAGAGAAAATCTCCACTGAAATGGAAAACGTGGCGACGGAAATCCCGCTGATTATCTCTGATATTGAAATGCCGGAAATGGATGGCTATACCTTAACTGCAGAAATTCGGGACAATCCTAAGTTGAAGCATATTAAGATTGTATTGCATACATCTTTGAGTGGGGTGTTTAACCAAGCAATGGTGCAAAAAGTTGGCGCCAATGACTTTATTGCCAAATTTAACCCGGACGAATTAGCGGCTGCGGTTAACAAACACCTAAGTTTGAAATGATTGTCTAACATTGTGCATTGATATTTCAGGGGAAGCTTGTCTTGCGGATGAAGCTAGGGTATAACCCAGCGCGATAATCTGTAGGACAATGCCTCATCAGTTGCATGTTCATTAACGACGGGAAGCCAGGGTGACAGATAAGTCTCTAGCAGAAACCGAATATAACCAATTTAGACTGTTCCTCGAGCAGCACAGCGGTATTGTGCTTGGTGAAAACAAGCAATACCTTGTCAGAAGTCGGCTCGCGCCATTGATGGGTAAATATGGTTTACCGTCATTATCGGACGTAGTTAAACAGTCGATGCGGCCAACTGAGCGTCAGTTACGTGCAGAAGTGATTGATGCCATGACGACCAACGAAACCTTGTGGTTCCGTGACCGTTACCCCTTTGAGCTGATGGCTAATCAGCTATTACCACAATTTGCCAAGCTGGGCCGCCCGTTGAAGATTTGGTCCGCTGCCTGTTCATCAGGCCAAGAACCGTATTCACTGGCAATGACCGCGTTGGAATATCAACAGCGTAAACCCGGTGGCTTGCCGGGCGGGGTGTCGATTCAAGCGACTGACTTGTCACCATCAATGTTGGAGCGTTGTAAAAACGCTGAGTATGACGGCTTAGCATTGGCGCGTGGTTTATCTGAAGAACGTAAGCGTCAGTTTTTTGATGCACTGCCGAATGGCAATATGCGTTTGAAGGAGAATGTACGTCGCTTAGTGAACTTCCGTGCGCACAACTTGCTGGAAAGCTATACCTTGCTGGGTAAGTTCGACATCATATTTTGCCGTAACGTACTTATCTATTTTGCCCCTGAGGCGAAGGCAAAAATCCTGCGGCAATTTGCTGCCGCTTTGAACCCGAAGGGCATCCTCTTTTTAGGGGCTTCAGAGTCAATTGCCGGGTTAACAGATGAGTTTGATATGATCCGTTGTAACCCAGGGATCTATTATCAGAAAAAGACTTAATGTTAAGTCGCTGAAAATAAAAAATTCTTTTAAATGCCAGTCTGTTTAACAGTCTGGCATTTTTGTTGCTGTAGTTTTACCACAGCGGCAATCCTCGCTCTCTATGCTAGTTAAATTTCCGCTACTGTTTTATGGCACGTTAATTGCTTTTATTTGCACATAAGGCAAATGAGGAAATTTTTATGGCGATCAGTTTTGATAATGCGTTGGGGATCCACCAATACACGCTGGGGATCCGTGCTCAACGCGCCGAAGTTCTCTCAAGCAATATTGCCAATGCTGATACACCGCATTACAAAGCGCGCGATGTGAATTTTTCGTCAGCATTAGAAAGTGCGGTGTCTCATCAACAGGGCATGCGCATGATGGCAACATCAGAAAAGCATTTTGATTTACAGGCGCTCACTCAGCAAAACGTGCAGTTTCGCGTGCCTGATCAGCCAGACACTGGTGATGGTAATACGGTTGATATGCAGAAAGAACAGCAGACATTTATGCAAAATACTCTTGAATATCAAATGTCTTTGGATTTTCTGGGGGGTAAGTTTTCCGGAATGCGCAAAGCCATTAGAGGAGACTAGCGATGGGCCTTTATAACATTTTTAATATCGCCGGTTCTGGCATGTCAGCGCAGTCTGTCAGACTTAATACCACGGCGAGTAACATTGCTAACGCCGATTCGGTCTCCAGTAGCATTGACCAAACCTATAAGGCGCGTCATCCGATTTTTGAGGCGGAGCTGACAAAAGCGTCTAATGGGCAACGCCAGCCTGAAGGCTATTCGGTCAAGGTGCAGGGTATTGTCGAGAGCGAAAAACCGCTACTTAAAGAATATTCACCCGATCATCCTTTAGCTGATGGTGACGGCTATATATACAAGCCAAACGTCAACGTTGTTGAAGAGATGGCGGATATGATTTCAGCTTCACGCTCGTATCAAATGAACGTGCAGGTTGCTGATGCCACCAAGTCGATGCTGCAACAAACGCTGCGTCTTGGTAAGTAAGGAGAACTAAATCGTGGCTATTAATTCGCTCAATTCATTGCTGGATACTTCGAGTACCAGCCAGGCTACGTCATCGGTTAATCCGAATAATCAAAGCCTAACGCAGGAAGATTTCTTCTCTTTGCTCAGTACGCAATTATCGATGCAAGATCCATCTAATCCAGTGGATAACGACCAGATGATTGCGCAGATGGCATCCTTCTCTACCGTTGATGGTATCGGTAAGTTGAACGACGAAATCGTCAACCTCAACACGGTGATGACTTCTAGCCAAGCGCTGCAAGCATCCGGCTTGGTGGGGCAAAAAGTGTTAGTGCCTTCTGGCGTGGGTTATCTGTCTGCTGAAGATAACAGCATTAAAGGGGTGATCAGTTCACCTTCGCCAGTGTCCACCATTAAAGTGTCGGTGACTGATGAATCTGGTCAAGTGGTTAAGAACTTCAATGTTGATGGCTCGGCGGGCGGTAATATCGATGTGGCGTGGGATGGTACTGATAACAATGGTAACCAGATGTCTCCGGGTATCTACACGCTTAACGCTAACGCCACGATTGATGGCGAGGCACAAGATCTCGCGGTGAGCAGTTATGGTCACGTGAGCAGCGTATCGCTGAACTCAACCAGCGGTGCGGTATTGAACGTACGCGGTATTGGTGGTGTGCGTCTAGCGGATGTACTGGCAGTAACCGAAGCTTAATTTTTGCGCCGGAAGTAACCGGACATTACTCAAGAAGATTTAAGAGGTGACCTATGTCTTTTAACACTGCTCTCAGTGGGATCAATGCGGCGCAGAAGGATTTGAACGTTACAGCAAACAACATTGCTAACGTAAACACCACCGGCTTTAAAGAGTCACGGGCAGAGTTTGCCGATGTGTACGCCAATTCTATTTTCACCAACAGCAAAACGGCGGTTGGTGGTGGTGTGAGTACTACCCAAGTAGCACAACAGTTCCACCAAGGTAACTTGTTATCTACCAATAATGCGCTGGATATGGCGATTAATGGTAATGGCTTTTTCGTGACGTCTTCTGGTATTGGAGATCAGGATTTTTCTTACACCCGTGCTGGTGCATTTAAACGAGATGATAGTGGCTTTTTGGTTGACTCAATGGGTAACTATTTACAGGCGTTTCAAGTGGATAGCGATGGTAATGCAGCGTCAGTAAGTTTAAGTACTACAAGACCTGTGCAGATCCCTGATACCGCGGGTAGCCCACAGGCGACCAGTGAAGTCGGCATCAGCATGAACTTGGATTCTAGCTCCGAGACGTACGATCCTACTGCCTTTGATCCGACTGATAGCTCCACTTTTAATAACTCTACCGCGGTGACAATTTATGATTCACTCGGCGAGTCGCATACGTTAACCAGCTATTTCGTGCGGCCAAACGATGCCGCTTATACCGGCAACAGCAGTTGGGTAGCTTATTACGCCATCGATGGACAGCCTGTCAACTTAGATGGTGCTGCCGGTACTTACGACATTGACGTTAATGGCGATGGTACGGCTGATGGTACGCCTCAAACGGCAACCACCGCTGGTGGTTGGACTGGCGCAGTGTTGAGCTTTGACGCATCAGGTAACTTTACAGGTAGTAGTCCAACAAGCATCACCACCCAGCAATTAGGGATCGCCGGAGCTAACGTGTTAGGTGCTTCCGCTGATGGTACTCAACAACTGGATATTTCGTTCAATACGCCGACGCAGTTTGCTGAAAGTTTCAGTACCACTTCATTGACTCAAAACGGGGTAACGGTTGGTCGTTTGACCAACGTGGAAGTCGGTACTGATGGTGTGATTTCGGCAACATACAGCAACGGTTCTACAGTGCCATTGGGCCAAGTGGCGCTGGTGCGTTTTGCTAACGAACAAGGCTTAACTCAGGTGGGGAACACCTCATGGAAAGCCAGTCTTGAATCTGGCGAAGCATTAGCCGGTGAGGCCAATACCGGTATCTTTGGAGCGATTCGTTCGTCATCGTTGGAACAATCCAACGTGGACTTAACCACCGAGTTGGTTGACTTGATTTCGGCCCAGCGTAACTTCCAAGCGAACTCGCGCACGTTGGAAGTGAACAACACGCTACAACAGACCATTCTCCAGATCCGCTAATCTTAGGGGGCGTTGATCTTTGTTGAACGACCATTCAACACGAAAGGCTAACGGCTTCTATTCTAGTAAGACAGCGGCAAGGCAGTTGCTACGGCAAAGCCTTGCCGCTTTGCTTTTCCTCTGTGGTGTCTCTTTTCTAACTACTTGTCTTGTTTGAATAAGTATTTGTGAGTTTTGTGGCACGAAGCTTGCAAATGCCTGTGTGAGCTCAATTTTTGACGGGGCATTGCAGTGGACAAATTTCTCTATATCTCCATGACTGGAGCTAAGCAAAACATGTATGCATTGGCAGTGCGGAGCAATAACCTCGCCAACGCCAATACTGATGGTTTTAAAGCGGATATGAACCAAGCGCGCTCAATGCAGGCCTTTGGTGAAGGTATGCCCACTCGTGTGTTTGCAATGACAGAAAAACCATCGTCTGACTTTAAAGCTGGCCCACTGCAAACCACTGGCCGCGATATGGACATTGCTGTGAAAGGTGATGGCTGGATTGCGGTACAGGCAGCAGATGGCTCTGAAGCCTACACCCGCTCTGGCAGCCTGAATTTTGACACTACAGGTATGCTGCGTAACGCCCGTGGCGAGCCAGTGATGGGCGATAACGGTCCCATTGTGTTGCCATTACCAATCCAAAAAATTGATATCGGTTCTGATGGCATGATCTCGGTACAGCCGCAGGGCGCAACACCAGAAGTGATTGAAGAAGTCGCACGTATCAAGCTGGTTAATCCCGGCAATGAAAACATGATGCGTGGCGAAGATGGCCTATTTAGAACCATGAATGGTCAGCCCGCGCCTGCGGATCCTACCGTCGGCGTGGTTAATGGTGCCATTGAAGGTAGTAACGTCAATGCCGTGAATGAAATGGTGGCGCTGATTGATTTGCAACGTCAGTTCGAGATGCAGGTCAAGATGATGAAAACCGCCGAAGACAATGACAAAGCTTCAGCCGAGCTGATGCGCGTTAGCTAGGAGTAATTATTATGCAACCCGCTTTATGGATCAGTAAGACAGGCCTTGATGCCCAACAGACCGATATTTCGGTGATCTCCAACAACGTTGCTAACGCCAGTACTGTCGGCTACAAAAAAGCGCGTGCGGTATTTGAAGATCTTTTGTACCAGACCGTCAACCAAGCTGGTGGCGTGAGTGCGACCAACACTCGTTTACCTAACGGCTTAGAGCTGGGTGCGGGTACCAAAGTGGTGTCAACGCAGAAAATCTTTTCTCAGGGCAACATGCTGACCACCGATAACTCGCTGGACATGATGATTGAAGGCCCGGGCTTTTTTGAAATTCAGATGCCAGATGGCACCACCGCTTACACCCGTAACGGTCAGTTCACGCTGGATGATACTGGCCAGATCGTTACCTCTGGGGAAGGCTATGTGTTGCAGCCAGCCATTACCATTCCCGATGATGCCACCAGTATTACCGTGTCGTCTGAAGGTGAAGTGTCAGTAAAGACTCCTGGCAACGCCGAAAACCAAGTGTTAGGTCAGCTAACGATGTCTGATTTTATTAACCCATCTGGCCTCGATCCTATCGGCCAAAACCTTTATTTAGAAACTGGTGCCAGTGGTGCTCCGGTACAAGGTGTCGCTTCTATCGACGGTATGGGCAGTATTCGTCAAGGGGCACTGGAAACATCCAACGTTAACGTCACCGAGGAACTGGTGAATCTGATTGAAAGTCAGCGCGTGTATGAGATGAACTCGAAAGTTATCTCGGCCGTGGATCAGATGCTGGCTTATGTGAATCAGAATCTCTAATGAGGTGATGATATGAGAACACTGATAATCGTACTGGGTTTTGCCATGCTTGGCGGCTGCGTGTCGACTAGTAATGATAAGCCAATCCCAGACGATCCTTATTACGCGCCGGTTTATCCCGACGATACCAACATTAACCAACCGCCTACTGGGTCAATTTATGCCTCGCGTAAAGCGAGTTCGCTGTTTACTGATCTGAAAGCGCACCGAGTGGGCGATATTGTCACTATCGTGCTGACGGAGTCGACTCAAGCGTCAAAAAGTGCCAATAACCAGATGGCCAAAGGTTCCAACATGACTGTCAATCCGATGACGGTTGCCGGCGCCAATGTGACCATGAATGGCAACCCATTGGACTTTGGTTATTCCGATTCGATGGATACCAACCGGCAGGCAGGCACCGACCAGAGCAACAGTCTCTCAGGTGAAATCTCCGCCAACGTGATGCAAGTGCTCAGCAACGGCAACTTGGTTATTCGCGGTGAAAAGTGGATCACCATTAACAATGGCGACGAATTTATCCGCGTAACCGGCATTGTACGGCCGCAAGACATTGCCACCGATAACACGGTGCAATCGCCACGCGTGGCTAACGCGCGGATCCAATACAGCGGAACAGGCACCTTTGCTGACTCGCAAAAAGTGGGCTGGCTCAGCAAATTCTTCTTCTCCGACTGGTGGCCTTTCTAAGGAGCAATATCATGAAATTGCTAAAAATTGTTCTATTGTCGCTGCTGTTGGCTCCCTGTGCACATGCAGAGCGCATCAAAGATATTGCCGATATTCAAGGCGTGCGTGACAACCAATTGATCGGTTACGGCTTAGTGGTCGGTTTACCCGGCACTGGGGAAAAAACCCGTTACACCGAACAAACCTTTATGACGATGCTGAAGAACTTTGGCATCAACTTGCCAGACGGTGTCCGACCAAAGATTAAAAATATCGCCGTGGTGGCTGTGCATGCGGATATGCCGCCATTTATCAAACCGGGGCAAACGTTGGACGTGACCGTTTCTAGCCTTGGTGAAGCTAAAAGTCTTCGTGGCGGTAGCTTGCTGCAGACCTTTCTAAAAGGGGTCGACGGTGAAGTGTACGCCATCGCCCAAGGGAGTTTAGTGGTGAGTGGCTTTAGTGCTGATGGTATGGATGGCTCTAAAGTGGTGAATAACACGCCTACCGTTGGCCGTATCCCCAATGGCGCCATTATCGAACGTGAAGTGCAAAGTCCGTTTGCGACCGGTGACTACTTAACCTTTAACCTACACAACGCGGATTTTACAACGGCGAAACGCACGGCTGAAGCTATCAACAATCTGCTTGGTCCTGGGATTGCGCGGGCTTTGGATGCCAGCTCTATTCAAGTGACTGCGCCGCGCGATGTATCGCAGCGCGTGGCTTACCTGTCTACCTTGGAAAACATCCAAGTAGAGCAAGCGGATGAAGCCGCCAAAGTGATTGTCAATTCGCGTACTGGCACCATTGTAGTCGGCAAAGATGTGAGACTACTGCCTGCGGCCATTACTCACGGTGGTTTGACTGTCACCATTGCTGAATCCCCGCAAGTGAGCCAACCGAACCCATTAGCGGGTGGCAATACTGTGGTCACGCCAAATAGTAATGTGAACGTGACTCAAGAAGACCGTCGGATGTTTATGTTCAACCCTGGCACCACGCTAGATGAGTTAGTGCGCGCGGTGAATATGGTAGGTGCAGCACCGTCTGATGTGTTGGCAATCCTAGAAGCATTAAAAGTGGCAGGAGCTTTGCATGGTCAGCTAATCGTGATCTGATTTATTGACGGTTAGATATGCAACGGCTAGCAGATACCTCACAATTTATGGACTTGGCAGGGCTTGATAACCTGCGTTCCAAAGCCCAAAAAGACCAGAAAGCTGCGCTGAAAGAAGTGGCGCAGCAATTCGAAGGTATCTTCGTGCAAATGCTGATGAAAAGCATGCGCGAAGCCAATGCCGTTTTTGAGTCTGACAGCCCATTCAACAGCCAGTACACCAAGTTTTACGAAAGCATGCACGACCAACAGATGTCGGTCGACCTATCAAGCAAGGGCATGCTGGGACTGGCTGATCTGATGGTACAGCAACTGTCACCAGAGGGGTCTAACATGACTCCAGCATCAGTGCTACGTACCCATGAAACGCCAGAAGCGGCGGCTAAATCTGAAGCACCAGTCACGCCCTCATTGGCCTCGTTATCGAGTGAACAACCTAAATCCGCTGTCACAGAGTTACCGCCAGTGGCACAGTTCGTTATGCCTGAAAAGCAAACCAGTTTCTTCCCCGAAGCCAGTCAGCTGGAATCTATCCTTAGCGGCAAAAAAACGCCTGTGGTTGCCGCTAAAGAGGATATGCAAAGCCCTGAAGGCTTTGTCAGAGCGCTGTATCCATACGCCCAAAAGGCCGCTAAACAGCTGGGAACAACGCCAGAAATTCTTATGGCTCAGTCAGCACTAGAAACTGGCTGGGGGCAGAAGATGACCAAAGGCAGTGACGGCCTTCCAAGTAACAACTTATTTAACATCAAGGCGGATGGCCGCTGGCAAGGCAATAAAGCCAACGTATCGACGCTGGAATATGAGCAAGGCCACGCGGTTAAACGGCGCGAAAGCTTCCGTGTGTACGACTCAATCAAGCAAAGCTTTGACGATTATGTGCAATTGATCAGCAATAGCGACCGCTATGAGCAAGCGCGAGCTGCGGCCGCAGATCCGGCTGCCTTTATCAAGGGGCTAGCCGATGCAGGCTACGCTACCGACCCGAACTATGCCAACAAAGTGTTGCGTGTACTTCAGACCATTAAAGCAGAATTCAACTTAGGCGGCAGCAGTGCAGCGCCAGCAGGGGAGCAATAATTCATGGCGATTGATTTACTCAACATTGCTCGTAGCGGCGTGGTTGCTGCGCAAGGGCAACTGGGCGTTACTAGTAACAACATTGCTAACGTTAATACCACTGGCTACAACCGCCAAGTTGCTAACCAAGTTGCTGATCAGTCATATAACCTTGGCGGCAATTATTATGGTACAGGCAGCTACGTTAATGATGTAAAACGTATTTACAACGAATATGCCGCACGTGAATTACGCATTTCGCAAACGTCACTCAGCCACGCTGAAACGATGAACGGTAAGCTTAGCGGCTTAGACGAGTTGTTCTCGCAAGTGGGCAATTCTATTACTACTTCGCTTAATGATTTATATGAAAATCTGAACAGCCTAGCGGACTTACCAAATGACACTGGCATTCGCCAATCTGTGCTGACCACAGCTGAGCAACTTACTTACAGTTTCAATCAAATGGATGGCTACCTCAGTAATCAGTCATCGCAGGTTAATGATGAGATTGGCAGTGTTACCAAACGCATCAACGAGATCAGCCAAGAGATGGCCAATATCAACGTTGAGTTGATGAAGAATGGTAATACTGATCCGCAACTGTTGGATAAGCAGGACGCATTGATTGATGAGCTAAGCCAATATGCTGAGGTGAACGTAGTGCCGCTAGACAATGGTGCCCGTAGCATTATGTTTGGCAGCAGTTTTATGCTGGTTTCCGGTGAGGTTGCCATGAAACTGGGGACAGTTAACGGCGATCCTTATCCAACCGATGTTGATTTAACTTACACCTTAGGCGGCAGCACGCTAAAAGTAGACCCGAGTAAAATTGGTGGGCAACTGGGTGCGCTATTTGAGTACCGTGAAGATGTACTCCAGCCAGCGTCCCAGCAGTTGGGGTTAATGGCGCTGGGTGTCTCCGATGCGTTTAACAAGGCGCAATCTCAAGGATTTGACCTTGAGGGAAATCTCGGCGCATCAATGTTCACCGAAATCAACGACCCAAGCTTTGCTTCCTCTCGCGTTGCCGCTTTTAACAACAACAGCGGTAGTGCGGTACTTAGCGTGAGCTTAGATGATATCGGGCAATTAACTGGTGAAAGCTATGAGTTGAAGTACACCAATGCGGGTGACTATCAACTGACTAACCTGCAAACAGGCTCCAGCACTAATTTGACGCTCAACGGTGGCGTACTTGAAGGTGCTGATGGTTTCTCAATTAACATTGATACTGGGGCGATGGCCGTAGGCGACCGGTTTGAAATTCGTCCAACTGGCGGAGCTGCAGGCAAAATCGATGTGTTGTTAGCGGAGCCTGAATCACTCGCTACGGCTGGCCCACGTATCACTGCCGATAGCGCCAATTCTGGTAGCACCAGTATCAGCCTTCAAGCGATTAACCGCAGTGCGGCAGGTTTTCCAACCACGAATAGTCCCATTACGGTGACGATTGATTCGAGCGTCGCAACACCGACCTATGAAGTGTTTGACGCCAACGGCAATAGCCTTGGCACAGGAACTGCCACTGGTTCGCCACCGCAAATTACTACCAACGGTTTTACCTTCCAATTGGATAGCACATCTGGTGCAACCGACAGCTTCACCTTTGATTTGAGCTTTGCTACGGGCGACGGTGCCAATGCAGTCAAGATGTCACAACTGAGCAATGCCAACATCATGAGTAATGGCACCGAAACGCTGAGCGACATCTACGAAAGCAATAAATTAAATATTGGTAGCTTAACCAAAGCATCGGACGTGCGGATGGCATCGGCCCAGAGTATCCACGATCAGGCGTACAACCGGGTGCAATCAGAGTCTGGGGTTAACCTTGATGAAGAAGCTGCCAACTTGATGAAATTCCAACAGGCCTATCAGGCTTCAGCCCGTGTCATGACAACGGCTAATACCATTTTTGACACGCTGTTTAATGCAGTGCAATAAGGGGAATAATTCATGAGAATCTCCACCGCACAAATATACCGCCAAAATGTCGGCAGCATTACCCGTAGTCAGCAACAGTCACAAGAGATTATTGACAAACTCTCCAGTGGCAAGCGAGTTAATACCGCTGGGGATGATCCCGTTGCCGCTATTGGTATTGATAACCTCAATCAACAGAATGCCCTCATCGAGCAGTATCTGAAAAATATCGATTACAGCAAAAATCGCTTGGCGGTTACCGAAAGCAAACTTGGCGGAGCTGAGTCGATTGCCACCTCTATGCGTGACCGTATATTGGCGGCGGCAAACGGCACATTATCGGGCGATGAGCGGCAAGGAATTGCCGACGAACTCAAAGCCAGCTTAGAAGAGATGAAAAGTATTGCCAATTATCAGGATGAATCCGGTAATTATCTGTTCGCAGGCACGAATATCGATACTCGTCCGTTTGATTTCAGCAACACAAATACCATTGTCTACAACGGCAACAACACGGTTCGCCAAGCAATTGTCGCTGATGGGATATTGATGGACACCAATGTGAGCGGCGAAGTGGCGTTTATGGCGGCCCCGAACGCTATTGGCGATTATAGCGTCAATTATTCGTCAACCCAGAGCGGTGATATGACGATCGAAAGCGCCGCTATCAGCGATCCCGCCAGTTATGTGGCCGACACTTATAGTTTTAATTTCACTGACAACGGCAGTGGTGGCGTTGATTTAACCGTCACGGATTCATCAGGCACCACAGTACAAACTACACCTAACTTCGATCCAACAAACCCTATTACTTTCAACGGGATAGAGGTTTCCTTCGATGGCACTCCAAAAGCTGGTGACAGTTTAACCATTGAACCTAATGACACCAACAGCATTTTCGACACTGTTCAACAGGCAATTGCCTTGTTTGAAAACGGCGAAGAAATAAATACGCCAGCCGGTAGATCAAAATTGGCACAGCTTTTGAATAACTTTGATAGTGGTGTCGATCAGATCCGCTTAGCTCGAGGTATCGCAGGTAACAACCTGAAAGCTGTCGAGAGTTACGCGAGTAACCATACAGATACTCAGTTGGTAAATAGTTCTGCGGTATCGGTGTTGGAAGATCTTGATTACGCCTCAGCTGTGACAGAGTTTGAGAAGCAACAACTTGCATTAAATGCCGCTTCCAATCTGTTTGGTCGAGTGAGCTCGGTTTCTTTGTTTGACTACCTGTGATGACAGGCCACAACGAAATTATGGCTTACAGGGAATAAGAGAAACTGTTTAACAAAGTTAGCCAAGCTCCGAGTCTTGGCGTAAGAACTAGGAAGAGGAACGTTACATGGCTATTACCGTTAATACTAATGTGACTTCATTAAAGTCACAAAAGAACCTGAATCAATCTAACAGCAACCTCGCTACGTCGATGGAACGTTTGTCTTCAGGTTTACGCATTAATAGTGCAAAAGATGATGCGGCTGGTCTGGCAATTTCTGACCGCTTGAATAGCCAAATCCGTGGTTTAGAAGTGGGTATGCGTAACGCAAATGACGCCATATCTATTGCACAGATTGCCGAAGGGGCAATGCAAGAACAAACGAACATGCTACAGCGTATGCGTGATTTGGCCATTCAGTCAGAAAACGGCGCGAATAGCAGCTCAGACTTGCAGTCAATTCAAGATGAAATTGATCAATTGGCGCAAGAGATCACTGAGATCGGTAACAACACCGCCTTTGGTAATACCAAGCTGATGACGGGTGACTTCGAAGCGGGTAAGTTATTCCAGGTGGGTCACCAAGCGGGTGAGGATATTACTATCTCGATTGCCACTAATAATGCGGCTGAATTTTCAGTTAACTCGCTTGATGTCCGTACGTCGGCGACAAGAAGTACTGTACTGAGTAAAATTGACGGTGCAATTAACTCAATTGACAGCCAGCGGGCGAAGTTAGGTGCGGTGCAGAACCGCTTGGAATATAACATCAGCAATAGCGCCAATACTCAAGCTAACGTATCTGATGCTAGAAGCCGTATTGTTGACGTGGATTTTGCCAAAGAAACGGCAACCATGACCAAGAACCAAGTGTTGCAACAGTCAGGCGCGGCGATGTTATCTCAAGCTAACCAGTTACCGCAGATTGCACTGAGCTTGCTGCAGTAATCTTGTTTTAACCGTTCACTCTTCCTATTAAGAAACCTACTCTGTGATTTATAGAGTAGGTTTTTTTATTTAAAAACAGTGGGATAATTATTTTTTAAAAAAAATTAAAAAAGTCGCTAAAGCTTAGAACCTCGGTGCCGTTAAAGTTAGTGTAAGCAGAATGTCCGCCTGGCTTAAGTAAGACAGGCCTGTTTCTTAAGTCAGGTATACGAGGAATTTAATTATGGCTATTACAGTTAACACTAACTTCACCTCAATGAGAGCGCAAAAGAACTTAAACAGTTCAAACAGTGATTTAGCGACCTCAATGCAACGTTTGTCATCTGGTCTGCGTATTAACAGCGCTAAAGATGACGCAGCAGGCTTGGCCATCTCTGACCGTCTGAATAGCCAAATCGGTGGGTTGGATGTTGGTATGCGTAATGCTAACGATGCAATCTCAATTGCGCAAATCGCCGAAGGTGCGATGCAAGAGCAAACTAACATGTTGCAACGTATGCGTGACCTGACGGTTCAAGCAGGTAACGGTGCCAACAGCTCTGACGACCTCGATGCGATTCAAGCAGAAATCGACGAGCTGTCTACCGAGATCACCAGTATTTCAGATAGTACAGCGTTTGGTAACACAAATATTCTGGATGGCACCTTCTCTAATAAGAGCTTCCAAGTAGGTCACCAAGCGGATGAAACTATTACACTGTCAATTGCTGGTACTGATGCGACTGACCTTGGCGTTGATACTTTGAATGTTTCGACTGGTCGTAGTGCGGCTTTGACTGCAATCGACGCAGCTATCAAGAGCATCGATAGCCAACGTGCCGATTTAGGTGCGAAGCAGAACCGCTTGAGCTATAACGTAAGCAACAGCTTAAACGTTCAAGCTAACGTGTCTGATGCGAAAAGCCGTATCGTGGATGTTGACTTCGCCAAAGAAACCTCCACTATGACTAAAAACCAAGTGTTGCAACAAACGGGTTCAGCTATGTTAGCGCAAGCTAACCAGATCCCTCAGATTGCACTGTCACTGCTATAAATACTTAGCTGGAACAGTTAACGCACTGATAAATTTGGTAAAAGGGAGGTTCGCTTGTCGAGTCTCCCTTTGTTGCTACCAAGGATTGTGTTAGTCAACAGTAAATTGACTTTTCAATTGGAGGTAAGATGATGGATATCAGTATTTCGTCATCCAACGCCGTAGTAGCAAAAACGGACGTCAGCTCAGCAGCTAACAATGCAAAGGCTGAGCAAGTTGTAAAGACGATGTTTCAGCAAAAAGACGCGGCTATTGAGTTAGAGCAACAGGCACAAACTCAATCAGAGCAGAACGATGCGATGAGTGCTGAAGATCTGCAAGGTGTTGTTGAACAACTGTCCTCGAATATGGAAATGATGAAAAAAGGCTTACAGTTTCGTGTAGATGATGATTCTGGCACGAATATTGTTAGTGTTATGGATATCAGTTCTGGGGAGGTTATTCGTCAAATTCCTTCCGAAGAAGCGTTGGAATTAGCAAGTAAACTTTCAGATGTAGCCGCTGGTTTGCTAATGAAGACGGAAGCATAGCTTAGCTAGATTTCGAGAGAGGTTAATATGGCTCTTACAGCAACAGGCATTGGTTCTGGCTTAAACATCACTGACATTGTGAACACGTTAGTCAGTGCTGAGCGGACACCAAAAGAAGATCGGCTAGATAGTCAGGAAAAAGATCTTGACGCTAAAGTTTCTGCCATCGGCTCGCTGAAGAGTGCGCTGACAACCTTTCAAGATGCGTTAGAGAAACTGAGCGACCCTGAAGCTTTGAATATCCGTAAGGTGACTCAGAGCTCGGAAGACTTCTTTAGTGTGACCGCTGATAAAGACGCACGTGCCGGCAGTTACAATGTGGTGGTTGAGTCATTAGCCTCATCGCAGAAGTTAGCCGGTGTGGCTGTGGCCGATGACAGTAACGGTATCGGTGAAGGCAGTTTGTCATTTGATATCCAGGGCAAGAGTTTTTCCGTGGATGTCGGTGCGAGCGATTCGCTAGAGGATATTGCTAATAGTATCAATAATGCCGACGACAATGTTGGTGTGACCGCGACGGTTGTCAATACCGATGCCGGTAAACGTTTGGTGTTTAGTTCCGATAAAACAGGGACTGAAAATGCTATCAGTGTGTCAGCCGTTGATACTGCAGGCACTGGGTTGAGTAGTACCTTTGGTGCTGGGCAGTTGGAGACAATCCAAGCAGCAACTGATTCCGTGATTAAAATTGATGGACAGACGCTTACCTCATCGTCAAACACCATTGAAGGCGCCATTTCTGGTGTCACCTTTGAGCTTACTGATGCTGATGTGGGTAAAACCACGAAGTTAACCATTGCTCAAGATGACGATGCCGTGCAAGAGAATATTCAAGGTTTTGTTGACGCTTATAACACCTTGATGAGTAAAATGGATTCTCTGTCCAGCTACAATATGGAGACCAACACCTCCGCGGCGCTACAGGGCGATTCCATCATTCGCTCGTTGCAGTCACAGCTACGTAATATGGTCAGCTCAAGGGTCGATGATGGTCAGGGCGGAAGTATCGCATTGTACGATATAGGGGTTTCTGCTGACCGCCAAGGTCGTTTGACGGTTGATTCGACTAAGCTGACTGACGCCTTGTCATCTAACATGAGCAGTATCGGTACGCTGTTCGCACAGAAAGATACAGGCATTGCAGCGCGGATGGACTCGGTGGTTGATGGGTATGTCAAATCTAATGGTATGATTGCAAGCCGGCAGAATTCGTATACGCAAGAGCAAAGTCGTATCGATGACCAACGAGAAGCGCTAGACCGACGTATGGAGCTGTTACAGTCGCGTTTGACTGCTCAGTATAATGCGATGGATCTGGTGGTTTCCAACCTTAACTCACAAGGTAATAGTGCACTCAGTGCCCTTAATTCATTACCTGGTGTTGTTAGGTCGTAATTTATGGAACTGAAAGATAACATCAGCCAAGTCAATAAGGAACTGACGTCAGTGCTTGATCAGCTGCTGACCATGGCGGTGGAAAATGAGCGTAGCGACGGGCTGGTCCAGCGAGTACAAGCTCTGGTCGAGGCACGGCAGCAACTGTTGTCCAAGCTCGTTCAAGTTGAAACGAATGCTAAAATACTGCAAGCTCAAGTCGATATGAGCCGCAAGTTGGAAGAAAAAGCGAAAGAGGTTCGTGAGTATCGAAAAAACTTGATCGTTTCGTCGAATAAGAAGCAACGCCAACTAAAAATATATAATTCTGTAGATGCTAACAGGTAGGTAGGATATGAGAGGCTCATTACAGTCATATCGCAAGGTATCACTAGAGAGTGAGATTGCAGTAGCATCTCCACATCGCTTAGTTCAGTTGATGTTTAAAGGCGCGCTTGAACGTGTAGCGCAAAGCCGATATGCCATTGAACAAGGCAACATTAGTGCTAAAGGTGAGTACATAGGTAAGGCCATTGGCATTATTAATGGATTACAAAATAGCCTGAATATGAACGCAGGTGGCAATATCGCTGCTAATCTGAATCAACTTTACGATTTCATGATTATGCGTTTGTCTCACGCCAATCTAAATAACGACGCTGCAGCATTAGATGATGTGTCAGCAATTCTACGCGAAATTAAAGAAGCGTGGGACGCGATCCCTTCTGAGCAACACCACTTGACGTCAAGCGACGATAACTAATTGTTGCTGAACATAAAATAATCAATTTTCACCGATATAATCTTGTCGTTGCGTCATTGTTTTGACGCAACTGCAGGCAGTTCATAAATTTTTGGTCTAAAATCGGAAAGATAGGCTGATAAAGGTAACGATAGGCTTGCTTATATCTGGCTGATAATACAATATTCAGCATTGCAATTTTAAATCGCCTGTGACGTGGATGTTATTATCGCGGTGCTTTCAAGAGCAACACTGTCAAAGTTAACAATAACCTAGAGCTTAGCGGCCTACTGAATGATGCAGATAGATCAACGGATTATACTTGTCGGAACCCCATCAGAAAGCGCCAATCGCCTTAGCTGTGTGCTAGAGTTTATAGGCGAACAGGTTGAAGTGATCACCGCTGATACCGCTGAAAAACTAACTCCGGAACTACGCTGTCGCGCGTTAATTCTGTTAACAGAAACGTTATCTGAATTAGAACAACAACTGCTTATTTCGCGTTTGCCATGGCAGCCAATGTTAAGTATGGGCTCAGCAGCTGTAGAAGCTTCCAACATTCTAGGTAACATTGAATTACCGCTAAGCTACCATCAAGTCACTGAGTTACTGCATTACTGCCAAGTCTTCGGACAAGTAAAACGTCCTCAGGTTCCTACCAGCGCAAACCAAACAAAACTGTTTCGTAGCCTCGTTGGCCGTAGCGATGGCATTGCCAACGTGCGTCATTTGATTGGGCAAGTGGCATCGTCTGATGCGACAGTACTGGTATTAGGGCCATCTGGCACGGGTAAAGAAGTGGTCGCACGTAACATTCATTACATGTCGGAACGTCGCGAAGGGCCGTTTATTCCGGTTAACTGCGGCGCAATTCCGCCAGAACTGTTAGAAAGTGAGCTGTTTGGCCATGAAAAAGGCTCATTTACAGGAGCAATTAGCTCTCGTAAAGGTCGCTTTGAGCTGGCTGAGGGCGGTACGCTATTCTTAGATGAAATTGGTGACATGCCGTTGCAGATGCAAGTGAAGTTATTACGTGTATTGCAAGAGCGTGTATTTGAACGTGTCGGCGGTAATAAGCCACTTCCTGCCAATGTGCGTGTGGTCGCCGCGACGCACCGCAATTTGGAACATATGATTGAGGAAGGTAACTTCCGTGAAGATCTGTTCTATCGCTTAAACGTATTCCCCATCGAAATGCCGCCACTGTGTGACCGCAAAGAAGATATTCCCTTGCTGCTGCAGGAGCTGGTAAGCCGTGTCTTTAATGAAGGTAAGGGACGTGTGCGTTTTACCCAGCGTGCTATCGATTCGTTAAAAGAGCATGTTTGGTCGGGTAACGTTCGTGAACTTTCTAATCTCGTTGAACGTTTGACTATCCTCTATCCGGGCGGTTTGGTGGATGTAAATGATCTGCCGATTAAATATCGTTACATTGATGTGCCGGAATACTCGGTTGAAGTCAGTGAAGAGTTACAAGAGCGCGATGCGCTAGCATCTATCTTTAACGATGATGAACCGGTCGAGATCCCTGAAACTCGCTTCCCAAGCGAGTTACCACCAGAAGGGGTGAACCTTAAAGACTTACTGGCCGAGCTGGAAATCGATATGATTCGCCAAGCGCTCGATCAGCAAGACAATGTGGTCGCCCGCGCCGCAGAAATGCTCGGTATTCGCCGTACTACGCTAGTTGAAAAAATGCGTAAATACGGTATGACCAAAGACTAAACTTCTATCTAACTGAAAATTATTAAAATTTTTATGGCATAGAATCTGCATTCACTCCGTCAATAGCATTATTTTGACGGAGTGCATATGGCAACCCAAGCACTGGCAAAACTCGAAACCATCTCTCATCGTGGTCATCAATGGATCCAGATGAGCGAAGCAGCGAATATGTCCGATCGTATGGAGCATATCCTGCAAGCTATGCCTTCTGGTATTGTCATTCTTAATGAAGATGGCCGAGTGTCTGAAGCCAATCCCGTCGCTGAATCTTTGTTAGGTCTGCCATTGGTGGGCGAACGTTGGTTGACCATTATCAACCGTTCTTTCGCACCGCAAAAAGACGATGGTCATGAGGTCTCTCTTCGCAATGGCCGTCGTGTGAAATTGCAAATTACTCCGCTAGGGCAAGACAATGGCCAGCTTATCGTCATTACCGACCTGACCGAAACCCGCTTATTGCAGCAGAACTTAGCTCACTTACAACGGCTAAGTGCACTGGGCAAGATGGTGGCCAACTTAGCACATCAAATCCGCACACCATTATCGGCGGCATTACTGTACGCCGCTAATCTTGGCAACCCACGTTTGCAAGATGAATCGCGTGGACGTTTCCAGCAAAAACTGGTGGATCGGCTGGGTGAGTTAGAGCGTCAAGTCAATGACATGTTGTTGATTGCTAAAGGGCGCCAAGAGCAGCAGGGCGAAGAAGTCCTCGTCAGTGATATACTGAATAATGTCTACGCCAACTGTGAACCTATCTGCGCCAAACATAATGCCAGTTTAGCGCTCGTTGTCACCGATGATGCGGCGGTGTTGGCAAACCTGCACGGGCTATCATCCGCCATCAATAACCTAGTGCTCAATAGCTTAGAAGCGGGCGCTACGCAAATTACCATGAGCACCGATTTAGCCGATAACCAAATCTGTCTCACCATTGCAGACAATGGCAAGGGCATGGACGGTGAACTGCAGCAAAAGGTGCTGGAACCTTTCTTTACTACCAAAGCTCGCGGTACCGGCCTCGGTTTGGCGGTGGTGCAGTCGGTCGTCAAAAGTCATGGCGGCGAGTTATCTATTCACTGTGTTCCCGGTAATGGTTGTGCCATCAGCCTGAATTTACCGTTACTTCAACGCCGCGCCTCAGCGCTAGCAGGAGAAGCGTTATGAGTGATACCAAATTGTTACTGGTCGAAGATGATAACGACTTACGTGAAGCGTTGATCGATACTTTGTCCTTGGCCGATTACCAATGCGTTGATGTGGCGAGCGCCGAAGAAGCGATTGTCGCATTGAAGAAATGCAGCTTTGACATGGTCATCAGCGATGTGCAGATGGACGGCATTGGTGGCATGGGGCTGCTTGATTATATGAAGCAAAATTGCCCTGAACTGCCAGTACTGCTGATGACGGCTTATGCCACCATCGATAGCGCCGTGAGTGCTATCAAACTCGGCGCGGTCGATTACTTAGCCAAACCGTTTTCGCCTGAAGTGTTACTGAACCAAGTGAGCCGCTATTTGGCACCTAAGCCAGTATCGGGCGAACCGATTGTGGCAGATGACAAGAGTATCGCGCTACTTGATTTAGCCAAGCGCGTGGCTCAGTCAGACGCGTCTGTGATGATCCTTGGTCCTAGTGGCTCAGGGAAAGAAGTGCTGGCACGCTATATTCATCAAAAAAGTCCTCGTATTGATCAGCCGTTCATCGCTATCAACTGTGCCGCTATTCCCGAAAACATGCTAGAAGCGACGTTGTTTGGTTACGAAAAAGGCGCGTTTACAGGGGCTTATCAAGCCTGTCCCGGTAAGTTCGAACAAGCGCAAGGCGGTACATTGCTGCTGGATGAAATTTCAGAAATGGATCTCGGCTTACAAGCCAAGCTGCTACGTGTGTTACAGGAGCGGGAAGTCGAACGTCTTGGCGGCCGCAAAACCATCAAGCTTGACGTGCGGGTACTAGCAACCTCTAACCGCGATTTAAAAGAGTCGGTGGCGAAAGGCGAGTTCCGTGAAGATCTGTACTACCGCATCAACGTGTTTCCACTCGCTTGGCCTGCGTTGAATCAACGCCCTGCGGATATTATTCCATTAGCCAAGCATTTAGTGGCAAAACATGCTGGGCTGAGCCATATTAAACCCGTGCCTGAGTTGTCCGACAGCGCGATACGCAAGTTGTTAAGCCATCGCTGGCCCGGTAACGTACGCGAGTTAGATAACGTCATTCAACGGGCGCTAATTCTGCATCGTAACAGCCAGATAGATGCTGCTGACATTATTTTAGACTTGTATGATGTGACTCAGCCGCTTGAAGAGCGCCAGCCAGACCCTATCAATGAAGGGCTAGGTGATGAGCTAAAAGCGCAAGAACACCAGATTATTTTAGAAACGCTCAACCAATGCCAAGGCTCTCGCAAACTGGTGGCCGAAAAACTGGGCATCAGTGCTCGTACCCTGCGTTATAAAATGGCGCGTATGCGTGATATGGGCATTGATATTCCCGCCTAACAATGTACCGACTCTCTCCGCGGTGGCAGGTTGTGTTGTTGTCACCGCATTTTTCTTTTCAAAACATCCACATAAAAAACTGGCAACCAAATTGCATTGTTCTGATTAAGTTGATTACCGCCGTCAAATAGCTGACGAAGGAGAAGAACATGCAAATCGGTGCTAACTCATTACTGCAACAGATGCAGTCCCTGCAAGGGGAGCTCGCCCCCGCTGGCGAAATCACGCCTTCAGTACGTAATGTCAACAACAGCTCCGGTGCGGATTTTTCTAATCTGTTAGCCCAAGCGGTCGGCCATGTCAGCAATTTACAGACAACTGCTGGTGATTTAGCCACTCGATTAGACATGGGGGATACCAGTGTCACCCTTTCTGATACTGTTATCGCCCGCGAAAAAGCGGGGGTCGCCTTTGAGGCCACAGTTCAGGTGCGCAACAAGTTAGTTGAAGCCTATAAAGAAATCATGAGTATGCCTATCTAGGCCTCAACCTTAATTCACTGAGCAGGTAACTATCGTGAGCACAGATTTAGTTGCAGATCCTAATGATGCTGCAGTCACCGACGAAGGCGTCCAGCAGGAGAATAAATCCGGCGTGATGGCGTCGTTTGGTAATGCTGACACGCTGAAGCAGGTCACTATGATCCTCGCGCTAGCGATTCTGTTAGCTGTGGCTGTGTTTATTGTGATTTGGGCCCAAGAGCCTGAGTACCGCCCTATTGGCAAAATGGACACCGAGCAAATGGTGCAAGTGCTGGATGCGCTTGATAAAAACCGTGTGCCATACAAGATTGATGTTGATGTGATTAAAGTGCCGGAAGATCAGTATCAGCAAGTAAAAATGCTGCTGAGCCGAGAAGGCATTGATAACTCCGAAGATAAAGACGACTTCCTCAATAAAGATTCCGGCTTCGGTGTGAGCCAGCGCTTAGAACAGGCGCGTTTGAAGCACAGCCAAGAGATGAACTTGGCGAAAGCAATTGAAGAGCTAAGTAGCGTTAGTCGCGCTAAAGTGATTTTGGCGTTGCCGAAAGAGAACGTGTTTGCTCGTACCCAAGCGCAGCCTAGTGCCACGGTGGTGGTGAGCACTCGCCGCGGTGGCTTAGGTCAAGGCGAAGTGGATGCTATTGTCGATATTGTGGCGTCCGCTGTACACGGTATGGACCCAACAAAAGTTACAGTGACCGATGCAAGTGGTCGCTTACTTAACTCTGGTAGCCAGAATGCGGTATCTGCGCGTGCACGTCGTGAACTTGAGATAGTGCAGCAAAAAGAGAGTGAATACCGTAATAAAATTGACTCGATTCTGATCCCTGTGCTTGGTCCTGAAAACTTCACCTCACAAGTTGATGTGAACATGGACTTTACCGCAGTAGAGCAAACGGCTAAGCGCTACAATCCCGACTTGCCAGCGCTGCGCAGTGAAATGACGGTAGAGAACAAATCGAACAACGGCACTAACGGTGGTATTCCTGGTGCGTTAACCAATCAGCCGCCAATGGAATCGAATATTCCTGAAGAAGCGGCAGGGGCTAATGCCAGCCAAAGCAATAGCAGCAGCCACAATGAAGCTACGCGTAACTTTGAGTTAGATACCACCATCAGCCATACCCGTCAGCAAGTTGGCGTCGTGCGGCGCATAAGTATCTCGGTCGCCGTGGACTATAAATCAGGTGAAGCTAGCGAAGCTGGCCAAGTGTCGCGGGTGCCGCGTACCGCAGAAGAGATGGCGAATATCCGCCGTCTGCTGGAAGGCGCTATCGGTTTCAGCACCCAGCGTGGTGACGTTATCGAAGTAGTGACGGTGCCATTCATGGATCACCTAGTCGATGATGCGCCAGAAATTCCGATGTGGGAACAACCATGGTTCTGGCGTGCCGCGAAATTGGCTATCGGTGCTATCTTGATACTGGTATTGTTCCTGTTTATCGTGCGCCCAATCATGAAGAAACTGATTTTGGCTGACGATAAAGATATGCCTGATGAGCCAGGCTTAGGACATGAACTGGCCGATATTGAAGACCAATTTGCCGCCGATACCTTGGGCATGTTGGGTAAACAGGATGCCGAATATTCTTATGCTGAAGATGGTTCAATCTTGATCCCCGATCTGCATAAAGATGATGACATGATTAAAGCAATTCGCGCTCTGGTGGCTAATGAGCCTGAGCTTTCTGTCCAAGTAGTGAAAAACTGGTTACAAGAAGATGGCAAATGAGACAAATGAAAAAAGCGGTTTTAATGTCGACTCGTTGAGTGGCATTGAGAAAACCGCCATCTTGTTGCTGAGTCTCAGCGAAGCTGATGCTGCGTCAATTCTTAAGCATCTTGAGCCGAAGCAAGTGCAGAAAGTGGGCATGATGATGGCCAGTATGGACGAGTTCGGTCAAGAACGCGTGCAGGCAGTGCATAAGCTCTTTTTGGATAATATTCAGAAGTATTCATCCATCGGCTTTAACAGCCATGAGTTTATCAAAAAGGCACTGACTGCCGCATTAGGTGAAGACAAAGCCGGTAACCTGATTGAGCAGATCGTCATGGGCTCCGGTGCCAAGGGTTTGGATTCGCTGAAATGGATGGACGCGCGGCAGGTGGCGAGTATTATTCAAAACGAACACCCGCAGATCCAAACGATTGTATTATCCTATCTTGAGCCAGACCAAGCGGCCGAAATTTTCTCGCAATTCCCTGAAAACACACGTGTTGACTTGATGATGCGTATCGCCAATCTTGAAGAGGTGCAACCCGCAGCGCTGCAAGAACTGAACGACATCATGGAGAAACAGTTTGCTGGTCAAGGTGGTGCGCAAGCGGCCAAAATGGGCGGCTTGAAGGCGGCAGCAAACATTATGAACTACCTCGATACCGGTATCGAAAGTCAGTTGATGGAAACTATGCGCGAATCCGACGAAGAGATGGCGCAACAGATCCAAGACTTGATGTTTGTGTTCGAAAACCTTATCGATGTCGACGATCGCGGTATTCAAGTGTTGCTGCGTGAAGTACAACAAGATGTACTGCAAAAAGCGCTGAAAGGTGCCGATGACAATTTGAAAGAGAAGATTCTTGGCAATATGTCAAAACGTGCGGCCGAGCTGTTACGAGATGACTTGGAAGCAATGGGGCCGATTCGTGTCAGCGAAGTGGAAGTGGCGCAGAAAGAGATCCTCTCTATTGCAAGACGTTTATCCGAAGCGGGTGAAATCATGCTCAGCGGCGGTGGCGGCGGTGACGAGTTCCTATAGGAATGACCAATAATGGCTGAACATGAGCAGGCGCACGAGCGCGATGATGAATCGCAAAATGAAGTTAGCCCTTGGGATCTTCCCGATGTAGGGGCTTCTCTGATTGCGCCTGAAACTAACGTTTTTGGCCGTAAATCAGTGCAACATCAGCCTGTTGAACCGCCAAAGAAAATCCTGCCCCCCACCTTAGCCGAAATCGAACAGATCCGTGCTGAAGCAGAACAAGAGGGGATCGCCCAAGGTCATGCAGAAGGCTTGCAGAAAGGCATAGAGGAAGGTCGCTTGCAAGGGCTGCAAGAGGGGCATGCCGAAGGTTTTGAGCAAGGTAAGGAGCAAGGTTTAGCTGAAGGTTTAGCCGCGGCCGAACAAAAGCTGCAGCAGTTCGACGAATTATTGGCGCAGTTTCACCTACCACTGGCGTTGTTGGATAACCAAGTTGAACAAAGTCTATTAGCGCTAGTGCAAACGCTAGCCAAGCAAACCCTGCACCATGAGCTGAATACTCATGCTGATATTATTCTGTCGGCCTTGCGCGCGGGTATCGACGCCTTACCTATGCGTGAGCAACGTGTGAGTGTACGCTTACATCCTGAAGACGTGACTTTGGTGAGCGAGCTTTACGGCGAAGATCAGTTAGCCAAGAATCAATGGCTGTTGGAAAAGGATCCAGGGCTGAGCCGAGGCAGCTGTATTGTTAGCTGTGAACGTTCTCAAGTGGATATGCAATTAGAGCAACGTATCGCGACCGTGTTTGCTGGCGTTGAGCAGCGTCAACAGCAGCTCACATCTGAACAACACGAACTAGAGCAGCAACTGCCAACGCCTCAACCCAACGCTGCGGTTGAAGATAGTGCGCCGGAGGATAACGATGATGCAACACCGGCAAACAGCACTGCTGAATAATCTTAATACGCTAGCACAGCGTGTTCCGCCTTATCGTCCAGTCTCCAGCGGGCAACTTGTTCGCGTGGTGGGGTTAACACTCGAAGCGAGCGGTTGTCGTGCGCCAGTCGGCAGCTTATGCGAAATTGAAACCACAGAAGGCAGTTTAGATGCCGAAGTGGTCGGTTTTAGTAACGATTTGCTGTATCTGATGCCGGTTGAAGAGTTACGCGGCGTGGTGCCGGGGGCGAAAGTGACCCCGAAAGGTAACCAAGCTGGGCTCAGTGTTGGCATGGAGCTGCTAGGACGAGTGCTTGATGGCAATGGTTTGCCGCTTGATGGCCTTGGCCCTCTGCATACTGAACAGCGCACCACGACCCATGCACAACCGATCAATCCGCTGGCGCGGCGCGCTATCTCAGAACATCTCGATGTCGGCGTGCGAGCGATTAACGCCATGCTTACCGTCGGCAAAGGTCAACGCATGGGGCTTTTTGCCGGCTCAGGTGTAGGTAAAAGCGTGCTGTTGGGGATGATGACGCGTGGTACTACCGCCGATGTGATTGTGGTCGGCTTAGTGGGCGAACGTGGCCGTGAGGTTAAAGAGTTTATTGAAGAGATCCTCGGTGTAGAAGGCCGTAAACGCTCAGTTGTGATTGCTGCGCCTGCCGATACTTCACCGTTGATGCGTTTGCGCGCCTGTGAAACCTCCACGCGTATAGCCGAGTATTTTCGCGACCAAGGGTTAAACGTACTGCTGTTAATGGACAGCCTGACCCGTTATGCCCAAGCACAGCGTGAAATTGCACTGGCTGTTGGTGAGCCGCCGGCGACTAAGGGCTATCCGCCATCAGTATTTGCCCGTTTGCCTCGTTTGGTTGAGCGAGCCGGTAATGGGGGCGAAGGCCAAGGGTCGATTACGGCATTTTATACCGTATTGACCGAAGGCGATGACCAACAAGACCCGATCGCAGACGCCTCGCGGGCGATTTTGGACGGACATATTGTGCTATCTCGTACCTTGGCAGACTCGGGGCATTATCCGGCCATTGACATCGAAGCGTCTATCAGCCGTGTTGCACCTATGGTGATCTCTGCCGAGCACTTAGAAGCCATGCGACGAGTGAAACAGATGTATTCCATTTACCAACAAAATCGTGATCTTATCTCTATCGGTGCCTATTCACAGGGCAGCGATCCGCGGATTGATAACGCCATTCGATTGCAACCAGCGACTAACGCCTTTTTACGGCAACGGATGCATGAAGCGGTGAGTTTTGCTGATAGCCAACAGATGCTGGGCCAGTTAGCCGCCCAGTGTAAAGTGTAGGTAATAACGTATGGCAACCGATCCGCTATTTACCGTACTCAAATTGGCGCAAGAAGCCGAAGAGCAAGCGGCGCTTAAATTGAAAGCCGCGCAGCTAGAGTGTCAGCGACGCCAATCGCAATTGCAATCACTCAACAGCTATCGACTGGATTACATGCAGCAGTTGACCAATCACCAAGGGCAACAGATCCGCGCTGACTATTATCAACAATTTCATCGGTTTATTCGCCAAGTGGATGATGCGATTAAACAACAAGCTATTGTGGTACAAGATGCTGATAAACAACGCCAGTATCGACAGCAGTATTGGATGGAAACACGGCAGAAGCGCAAAGCCGTGGAATTGCTACTCGAGAAAAAAGCCACCGCGCTCGCTATCAAGCAAGCCAAACAGGAGCAGAAGATGACCGATGAATTTGCCGCACAGCAATTTTATCGGCAGCGACTAAACTCATCTTCATAAGCTAAACTGACAACTAGCTATGCTTTTGGCCTAATTATTGCTTTCCTTGGGCATACGCCAATTATTCGCTTTGTACTGACGTTATGTATCGCGAGATACCCGCGCGGAGGATCTTATGCAGCAGTTAGCCAGCAGTGTTCTGCTTAATCATGATAACGCCAATACTCGGGCTAGTTCCGACAGAGGCTCGATATTAGATCCTAGCCAAGGGGCTGATTTAGGAGCTAAAACTTCCTCATTTCAAGAGTTATATGGCCAAGCACATCAGCAACTGAACCAGGCAAAGCAAGCCTATCACCGCGCTGAAGCTCAGCATGTCACAAACACGCAATCAACACCGGAGCAGCCCGCTGAACATAGCGATACGGTTGACTCTACGTTAGCGCAGATAGCCGCTGGCAAAAACTTGCCGTCTGATGCCGCCGAAGATAGCGATGCGATAGCGCAGCAGTTATCCAGCTTGTCAGATGATGAAAAACAGCAGGTTCAGCAGTTATTAGCGCAGTTACTCGATAAGTTAAAAGGCGAAGGTAGTGAACAGCCGGGTGATGTAAAAACCAGTGAGCAAAGTATTGCGGATATGCTGCAAGCGCTGCTAAATAACGTCGATAGCGATGATGCTGACGTGAATGAAGACAGTGTGGCCAGCTTACAAGATGTCTTAAAGCGCTTAGCTGATGGTGATGCGGTTAGTGATGATGAGTTGCGTGATGCATTAGCAACGGCCACTGATGCTAGCGCTTCTGATGGCGATCAGTCGGCTGCCATGCAGTTACTCGCCGCCCTATTGGGGCAGTTGCCGCAGCAAACCAAAAAAGCTGATTCAGCCAGCGAACCACCGCTAAATCTCGCCAATATTGACAGTAAAAATGCGGCAGGTAGCGCTAATGCTGACAGCCAACAAACGGCTACAGATAAACTCAGTGGTCAAAGTGCTGCACTCGACAATGCCGATGATAATGCCATTGCAGCATCTAAAACCTTGGCTGATGCGGCTGATAAAGTTAGCGCTGGTGCGATGAATCACGATAAATCCGTGGCAAATGCGCGGGACATGGCTGTCGGTGACAATGCTGGCGCTGGACTAAAAGATATCAGCGCCATGCTCAGCCAACAGCACAGCACGACCACGCAGACTTCTACTAGCCATGTGCAGTTGTCGTTGCGACTCGCTAATGAACAACAGGTACAGCAGCAAGATATGGTGCAGCGTTTTGCGCCAGTGATGCGACAACAACTGCTGACTATGGTGAAAGACGGTATTCAGCATGCCGAGATACGTCTCGACCCCCCTGAGTTGGGCTCGATGACCGTTAAACTCCAAGTGCGTGGTGATCATACCCAAGTGCAGTTCCATGTAACGCAAACCCAAGCAAAAGATCTGATTGAACAGGCGATGCCAAGATTAAGAGATTTGATGCAGCAGCAGGGCATGAACCTTACCGACAGCCAAGTTTCTTACGGCGGTGGTTCTGGTCAACAAGCACAAGGCGAGGAACAAGCAGAAAATGGTACGGGTTACGCTAGTGGCGATGACAATTCTGCTGAAACTTCAACCGAAATGACGCAGCAACCGCTAAATCGCTCAGATAGTTATGCTTCGGGTATAGATTATTACGCTTGAGTAGGTAACCTATGGCGTAAGCGAACCCATATTGGCGAATAAAGGATAAGTCGATGGCTGAACAACCAGAGCTACAACTGGCCGAAAAAAGCGGTAAAAGTAAAAAGATGCTGTTTATTATTATCGCCGTTGTGGTGTTGCTGTTAGGCGGGGGCGCAGCGGCTTATTTCCTGATGGGGGGTGAGGATACGCCAGCTGCAACGGAAGATGCTGCGAGTGCTGGCGCCGATAACGCCGCGGTAACGTCTGCTAGTGAAGCATTTTATATCGCCATGCCGCGACCATTTCTTTTTAATGTGGCTGGCACCACCCGTTCCCGTCTTGTTGAGATAAAAGTGCAACTGATGGTGCGTGGAGAGGCGAATGATACTTCGCTGAAAAAACATATTCCGTTGGTGGAAGACGCCTTGCTCACCACCTTTAGTGCCGCCAGTGAAGAAAAACTGAGTACGCAAGCGGGCAAAGATGAACTGCGCCAGACCGCTCTGCTCAATGTGCAAAATACGCTACAACCAATTACTGGCAAAAAGATTGTCGAAAAAGTGTTGTTTACTGGTTTTGTAATGCAGTGATGCTAATTGATTAAGCTAAGGCAGAAAACGTGAGCGATATATTAAGCCAAGACGAAATTGATGCGCTGCTCCATGGTGTAGATGACGTCGATGAGGACGAGGTTGATAGCGGTAGCGATAGTGCTACCTCCTATGACTTTTCCTCACAAGATCGTATTGTCCGTGGTCGTATGCCGACGTTGGAAATCGTTAATGAGCGATTTGCCCGTCACTTACGTATTAGCATGTTCAATATGATGCGCCGTACTGCAGAAGTCTCCATCAATGGGGTACAGATGCTAAAGTTTGGTGAGTACGTACATACGTTGTTTGTTCCAACCAGCTTGAATATGGTGCGCTTTAGCCCGCTCAAAGGCACCGCCTTAATCACCATGGAGGCTCGCCTCGTTTTCATACTGGTGGATAATTTCTTTGGTGGTGATGGCCGTTTTCATGCCAAAATTGAAGGGCGCGAATTTACGCCAACTGAACGTCGCATTATCCAGTTGTTGCTGAAAATTATCTTTGAAGATTATAAAGATGCGTGGGCGCCAGTGATGGACGTTGAGTTTGACTATCTCGACTCAGAAGTTAACCCTGCGATGGCTAACATCGTTAGTCCAACCGAAGTGGTAGTGGTTAACTCGTTCCACATTGAAGTGGATGGTGGCGGTGGTGATTTCCACATTACGATGCCTTACTCAATGATTGAGCCCATCCGCGAGCTGTTAGACGCCGGGGTGCAGAGTGACAAACAAGACACCGATATGCGGTGGTCACAAGCACTGCGAGACGAGATTATGGATGTTAAGGTAAGTGTCGATGCACGCTTGCTTGAAAAGGAACTGACTTTACGTGATGTGATGGAGATGCAAGCTGGCGATATTATCCCCGTCGAAATGCCGGAACATCTCGTGATGAAGATTGAAGATTTACCGTCATACCGTTGTAAATTGGGCCGAGTAAAAGAAAATTTGGCACTGCAAATTGCAGAGAAAATCCCGCGCCCAGAAACAGTGAAGAGCGAACTACAATTAGTTATGCGTAAGAACAAGTCCAAAGAGATCACTGAAATATAAGGTTTTAGTAGCATGAGTAATGATGATATGGATGATTGGGCAGCAGCGATGGCTGAACAAGCTGATGAAGAGGCTAAAGCGGTCGAACTCGAAGAGCTCAAAGACAATGGCGTTCATACGCTTACTGATGACGAATCAGCCAAGCTGGATACCATTTTAGATATTCCGGTGACTATCTCTATGGAAGTCGGCCGTAGCTTTATTAGTATCCGTAACTTGCTTCAACTTAACCAAGGTTCAGTGGTGGAACTTGATCGCGTTGCCGGTGAACCACTGGATGTGATGGTAAACGGTACGCTGATTGCTCACGGTGAAGTGGTGGTCGTTAACGACAAGTTTGGTATCCGTTTGACTGACGTGATCAGCCAAACCGAACGTATTAAAAAGCTTAAATAACTGATGTTAACTTCAACGATTTTAAGTGCTGCCGCTGCGGCAGCAACCACCTCCACCCCAGCACGTAATGGCGTCGATTTTAGTGCCATTGCTGGCATGTTCGGCGGCTTGCTGGTGGTATTGATGATCATTATTGCGTTAGCTTATGGCCTCAAAAAGCTCAACTTAACCAGCAACAGTAGCAGTGCTATTAAAGTACAAGCGCAAACGGCGATGGGGCCGAAAGAGCGCTTGGTGTTGGTTGCGGTGGGCGAACAGCAATATTTGCTCGGGGTTACGGCGCAACAAGTCTCATTGATCGATAAACTGGATACACCAGTAGTTATCGAAACTCACTCTTTCTCTCAACGACTCAAACAGGCGAGGGCCAACCAGGAATGAAGTGGCTGCCACTGGCAATACTCTGTTTATTGATGTTTTCGGGCTCGGTAGCAGCGCAGGATGCGTTGTTTCCGGCAGTAACGGTAACTTCTGGCCCCAATGGTGAAACCGAATATTCGGTAACCATGCAGATTTTACTGCTGATGACCGCGCTGAGCTTCTTGCCTGCAATGGTCATTATGCTGACGTCATTCACTCGCATTATTGTCGTGTTAGCGATTTTGCGCCAAGCCATTGGCTTACAACAAACGCCTTCGAACCAAGTATTGATTGGCATCAGTTTGTTCATGACCTTTTTTATCATGCACCCAGTTTTTGAAAACATTTACGATAATGCGGTGCAGCCATACATGAACGAGACCATGACGCTGCAACAAGCGTACGAAACTGGCCAGCAGCCGTTAAAAGCCTTTATGTTGTCGCAGACTCGCAACACTGACCTCAATTCATTTATCGAGATTGCGGGCTATACCGACATCCAAAAAGCCGAAGACACGCCAATGACGGTGGTGATCCCATCGTTTATCACCAGTGAACTTAAAACCGCGTTCCAGATTGGCTTTATGCTGTTTATCCCGTTCTTGGTGATAGACCTCGTGGTGGCCAGTATTTTGATGGCGATGGGGATGATGATGCTGTCGCCAATGATTGTATCGTTACCGTTTAAAATCATGCTGTTTGTTCTGGTTGACGGCTGGACCTTAGTGATGGGCACACTTGCCAATAGCTTTGGCAACTAGGAGAACATTATGTCACCAGAAACCTTTGTCGATGTATTGCGTGAAGCGTTATCGATCATTGTGGTGATAGTGTCTGCCGCGGTGGTGCCGAGCCTGATCGTTGGTTTGGTGGTGGCGGTGTTTCAAGCGGCAACCTCAATTAACGAACAAACGCTCAGTTTTCTTCCTCGTCTGCTGACAACTCTGTTAGCGCTGATGTTTCTTGGTCACTGGTTAGTACAGATGCTGATGGACTTCTTTATGGAGATGGTCCACCGGATCCCGCAAGTGGTGGGTTAGCATGGAGTTTCTGTTTGCTACGTTGCAACAGACCATCGCCGCATACGCATGGCCAATGTTCCGTATCTCTAGCATGTTGATGGTGATGGCCATTTTTGGCGCGTCCACGACGCCAATGCGAGTGCGGTTGTTGATGGCGGTGGCAATCACTGTTGCCGTCGCGCCGATGTTACCACCGATGCCGCAAGAAGATTTACTGTCGATAAAATCTGCCATCATCAGCTTGCAGCAAGTGTTGATTGGTGTGGCGATAGGGTTTGTATCGCTGATGTTGATGCAGATATTTGTGCTGACCGGCCAAGTTATCGGCATGCAAACCAGTTTAGGGTTTGCCTCTATGGTGGACCCGTCATCAGGTCAGCAAACACCGGTCGTCGGTAACTTCTTTTTGGTGCTAACAACATTGATTTTTCTAAGTGTTAACGGGCACTTAGTCATGTTACGTATGTTGATTGCCAGTTTTGATAGTATTCCCGTATCAACTTCAGGTATTGAGCTTGGCAGTATGCGAGCGCTAGCAGAGTGGGGCAGTTATATGTTTGGTGCAGCATTAACCATGTCGCTGTCTTCGATTATCGCGCTGCTGGTGGTTAACCTCTCTTTTGGGGTAATGACCCGAGCCGCACCGCAATTGAACATTTTTGCCATTGGCTTTCCGGTGACCATGATTGGCGGCTTGATCATCCTTTGGCTCACGTTAGATCAAATTATGAGTCATTTCGATGAGGTATGGCAGAGTGCGCAAGTGCTGATCTGCGATATTGCGGGCCTGCAATGTAATCTTGATGGGGTGCCATAATGGCGGAAAATGAAGACGGACAGGAGAAGAGCGAAGAAGCCACCTCCCGAAGGCTTCAGGAGGCACGTGAGAAAGGTCAGGTGCCTCGTTCAAGAGACTTGGGTACCTCCGCCGTGTTGCTTGCAGCCGCATTAGGGTTAATTGCTGTTGGCCCGAGTTTGGCTAGCGGCTTGTCAGCGATCATGACGCAACTGTTTTCTATTCAACGTGACCAAATCTTTGATACCAATAGCCTGTTCACCGTCTGGGGCGTTGTGGTTTCCGAAATTGGCATTCCGAGTCTCGGGTTTGTCGCGTTTTTAGCCTTAGTCTCATTCATCGGTAATATCGTGGTGGGCGGGATCAGTTTTAGTTCTCAGGCGATGATGCCTAAAGGCAGTAAGATGAATCCGCTTTCAGGCTTTAAGCGGATGTTTGGTTTGCAGGCGCTGGTAGAATTGACCAAAGGCATTGCCAAGTTTTCAGTGGTTGCACTATCCGCCTACTTTTTACTGTCATTCTACTTTCCAGATATCCTCAACCTGTCGCAAGACCATCTTCCTGGGAATCTGATGCATGCGATGAATATTCTATGGTGGATATTCATGCTGTTGTGTTGCTCGACTATTATCATTGTGATTATCGATGTGCCATATCAAATATGGAACCACAACAAACAGTTACGGATGACTAAACAAGAAGTTAAAGACGAATATAAAGACACGGAAGGTAAGCCTGAAGTGAAAGGTCGTATTCGTCAGTTGCAACGTGAAATAGCGCAGCGACGCATGATGGCCGAAGTACCCAAAGCCGACGTGATCGTAGTTAACCCTGAGCATTTTGCCGTGGCGGTGAAGTATGACGCCAAAAAGGCGGCTGCACCCTATGTGGTGGCGAAGGGCACTGATGACATCGCGTTTAAGATCCGTGAAATTGCCCGCGAGTACAATATTGCGATTGTGTCAGCCCCTTTGTTGGCGAGGGCGATTTACCATACCACTAAGCTAGAGCAGCAGATCCCTGATGGCTTGTTTACCGCGGTAGCGCAAGTGCTGGCCTACGTATTCCAGCTACGCCAGTATCAAAAAGGGCGTGGCCGCAAACCTACCCCCATTCCACTGAATCAACCCATTCCTGACGAGTACAGAAAATACTAACCTCGTCCCATGCCATGTTTTAACGGGTTTGGTTTGGCATAAAAGCGTATCGGCTTTGTCTGTATTGCTCGTAAGATGTGGATAGACTCACCGGCGGTTATTAGTTAGATAATTCGGTTGTTTCCACTATTGGCCTGAAGATTGCTTTAAGCCGTTAAAGTGTCAATTCTCAGGCTGACGTTAATGGATGTAAAAGCAACTCTCGGGCAGTGGCGCCAGTTCCGACCTACTAAAGTGAAAGGGATCGGTACGCCGTTATTAGTGCTAGCTACGCTGGCAATGATTGTGCTGCCTATGCCAGCTTTCCTGCTGGATATCCTGTTTTCATTCAATATCGCCTTAGCGTTAGTCGTGCTGCTAGTCGCGGTTTACACTAATCGTCCGCTGGATTTTGCCGCGTTCCCCACCGTGCTTTTGGTCGCCACCTTGTTACGTTTGGCGTTGAACGTCGCCTCTACCCGTGTCGTGTTGCTGGAAGGCCATAACGGTGCGGGCGCTGCTGGTAAGGTGATTGAAGCGTTTGGCTCGGTAGTGATTGGTGGTAATTATGCGGTTGGTCTAGTGGTGTTCATGATTTTGATCATCATTAACTTTGCCGTGGTAACCAAAGGTGCGGGCCGTATCTCTGAAGTTAGCGCCCGCTTTACCTTGGACGCGATGCCAGGCAAACAGATGGCAATTGATGCTGACCTGAACGCAGGCATTATTAACCAAGAGCAAGCACGGTTGCGCCGCCAAGAAGTGACCGCAGAAGCTGACTTTTACGGCTCAATGGACGGTGCGTCAAAATTTGTGAAAGGTGACGCCATTGCGGGGATCTTGATTTTGGTCATCAACATCCTCGGTGGCTTCATGATCGGTATGGTGCAGCATGGGTTAGATTTCTCTCAAGCAGTTGAAATCTACACACTACTGACTATCGGTGACGGTTTGGTGGCGCAAATCCCAGGTTTATTACTTTCTATCGCCGCGGCATTGATGGTGACACGTCAAAACGAAAGTGGTGACATGGGCGAGCAGGTTGTGCAACAGATGTTTGACAACCCGAAAGCACTGATGATTGCGGCAGCGGTATTATTCGTTATGGGCATCGTGCCCGGCATGCCACATCTTGTATTTTTAGGGTTTGCGCTAGCAGCAGCCGGCGTTGCCTACTATATCAACCGCCGTAACGAGCAGAACAAGACAACCGCACTAGAGCTGGCCAAGAATGGCCCAACTGAGAAAGCAAGTAATGAGCCTCGAGAGCTGAGCTGGGATGATGTGCGGCCGGTGGATACTGTTGGGCTTGAAGTGGGTTATCGCCTGATCCCCTTGGTTGACAAGGGGCAAGGTGGCGAGCTGCTGAGCCGTATCAAAGGTGTTCGTAAGAAATTATCGCAAGAATTGGGCTTTTTGGTGCCCGCCGTTCATATTCGCGACAACCTCGATCTGGCGCCATCGGCTTATCGCATCTCGTTGATGGGCGTATCCTCCGGTGAGGCTGAAATCCGTCATGATTGTGAGTTAGCGATTAACCCAGGACAGGTGTTTGGTAAGCTGGATGGGGTTGAAACTAAAGACCCCGCCTTTGGCCTAGATGCCGTATGGATCGCACCTGAGATGCGTGAACATGCACAAACGCTAGGTTATACCGTGGTTGATGCATCCACAGTGATTGCCACTCATTTAAGTCAACTGCTGACGAACAACGCAGCCAAGCTGCTAGGGTACGAAGAGGTGCAGCAGCTGCTGGATATGCTATCAAAACGTGCGCCTAAGTTGGTGGATGGATTTGTTCCTGATATCATGAGCTTAGCGACAGTTGTTAAAGTCATGCAGAACTTGCTTAACGAAGGCGTTTCTGTACGCGATTTACGCACCATTGTGCAAACTTTGCTGGAATATGGACCTAAGAGCACCGACCCAGAGGTGTTGACCGCCGCCGTGCGTATCGCCTTGAAGCGGATGATCGTACAAGAAATTGCCGGTCCAGAAGCTGAAGTGCCTGTCATAACTTTGGCGCCAGAGTTGGAACAGATGTTGCATCAGTCAATGCAAGCGACAGGGGGCGATGGACCAAACATCGAACCAGGGCTTGCAGAGCGGATGCAAAGATCACTCGTTGACGCAGCGCAAAAGCAAGAAATGGTAGGGCAGCCAGCAATTTTGCTCACCTCCGGTATGTTACGTGCCACCCTGTCTCGTTTTGTTAAACATACGATTCCAAATTTACGAGTGATTTCTTATCAGGAAGTCCCGGATGAGAAACAGATTCGAATTGTGGCGGCAGTTGGCCAGTAGGAGTAAGCAACAGTGAAAATTAAACGTTTTTTTGCCAAAGATATGCGTACTGCTCTGGCGCAAGTAAAAGACACTTTGGGGGCTGATGCGGTCATTATGTCGAACAAAAAAGTCACCGGTGGCATCGAGATTGTCGCTGCTGTCGACTATGACGAGCCGCAAGCTGCAGCAACTCCTGCGCCGCATAGCAGTGCTGTGTTTCCTGAACTCAGTGATGACAAAGTATCTATTGGTCATGTGAAGACGGAATCTCGCCCGGCTGCGGCCACCGCTCCAGCGCCCGATTCGCTGCAAGCGTTATTAGAGCGTCAACACGCCCGTTTACATAAGCAGATTAACGAACACAATAGCCAACAATCTGCGGCAGTTGATACGCCAGCTTGGGCAATGGGATTAGATAAGCCGCAACCTGCACCAGCGCGTGCACCACATGAACCGATTTCAGTTGGCGGAGGAGCCAACAAACAGCATAATGCTCGCCAGCAACAAGAATTAGAATCTATGCGCGAAGAGTTGGCGTCTATCCGCAATTTATTGACGCATCAAGTAAATGTGTTGATGAAAGATCAAAAAAATCGTGCCAATCCCGTCGGCGCGATGTTGGAACGCAAGTTATTGGAAGCTGAGTTTTCCCCTGAAGTTTCCAGCAAATTGGCTTCATTAAGTGAACACTACACACCTGCTGACTTGGTGAGAGCGTTACCGCAATCCTTAGCGAACTTGCTCGATAACAAGGGCGATGATGTGGTGCGTCAAGGGGGCATTGTTGCGTTAGTTGGGCCAACCGGTGTGGGGAAAACCACCACTTTGGCGAAAATTGCAGCACGATTTGTGGCGCATCACGGTCCAGACTCAGTTGTGTTAATTACCACCGACCATTATCGCATTGGAGCCTTTGAGCAATTAGCAACTTATGGCAAGATAATGGGGTGTCCAGTAAAACAAGCCAATGATCTTAAAGAGTTGGAGCAAATTGTCTATCAATACCGCAATCGTAAATTGGTACTGATCGATACCGCCGGAATGGGGCAACGAGATATGAGATTGTGCGAACAACTCGACAGTCTTACCGCCAACTCCCGTCTGCCGATTCGCAGTTATTTGGTGATGTCAGCCACTGGACAACGTCGAGTGTTGGAAGAAGCCGTCGCGCATTTTCAACGAATTCCGCTAGCCGGCGCAATTTTGACTAAACTCGATGAATCCGTTTCTTTAGGTGCAGCATTGAGTGTATTGATTCAAAGTGGGTTATCATTGAGTTATGTCACAGATGGACAACGCGTACCAGAAGACATGCAAGTTGCTGATACACTGTCACTGGCAAAACAAGCACTTGCCGTGTTAAATAAGCCAGCAACAGCAGAGTTCAACCCTAAAGCCAGGTCACCAGAAATGACCTACGCATTTGAGTAATGTTATGACCCGGGACCAAGCGAGCGGTTTACGAAAAATGAATCAGGAATATAACGACAAAGTTAAAGTAATAGCCGTTACTGGTGGCAAAGGTGGGGTTGGTAAAACAAGCGTCTCCATCAATACGGCCGTTGCATTGGCAGAAAAGGGCAAGCGCGTTATCGTGCTTGATGCTGACCTTGGACTGGCAAACGTGGATGTGATGTTGGGCCTTCGTGCCGAACGTAACTTATCTCATGTGTTGTCGGGCGAAGCTGAGTTAGACGACATCATTGTGCGTGGTCCTAAAGGCATTGGAATTATTCCTGCCACGTCGGGAACCCAATCTATGGTGGAACTCAGCCAAGCGCAGCATGCTGGACTCATCCGCGCCTTTAGCGAAATGAAAACCCAATTTGATGTGTTGATTGTCGACACCGCCGCCGGGATTTCCGACATGGTGTTGAGCTTCTCACGTGCCTCGCAAGACGTTTTGGTGGTAGTGTGCGATGAACCCACTTCAATTACCGACGCCTACGCGCTGATCAAAATCCTCAGCCGCGAACATGGCGTGTTCCGTTTTAAAATTGTGGCCAATATGGTGCGCAGTCTCCGTGAAGGTATGGAGCTGTTTGCCAAGCTAAGTAAAGTGACTGATCGCTTCTTAGATGTGGCATTAGAGCTCGTGGCAACAATTCCTTTCGATGAAAACTTGCGAAAATCAGTACGTAAGCAAAAATTGATTGTAGAGGCGTTTCCTAAATCGCCTGCCAGCATTGCTTATCATGGCTTAGCAAACAAAGTGATTAGCTGGCCAGTACCGCAGCAGCCCGGCGGACATCTCGAGTTCTTTGTCGAGCGCTTGGTGAAAAAACCAGACTATCAAGAGGAAGGTGCGAGTGAATAAAGTGGCTGCGTATGCTGGAGCAAATGATAAGACGCTTATCGTTGAGCAGTATGCGCCACTGGTTAAACGCATAGCACATCACATGCTAGCGAGATTACCTGCATCCGTGCAGTTAGATGACCTTATTCAGGCGGGGATGATCGGCTTGCTGGAAGCCGCGGCGAAATACGACGGTGGTAAAGGGGCAAAGTTTGAAACTTTTGCTGGTATCCGTATTCGCGGCTCGATGATTGACGAAATTCGTCGCGGTGATTGGGTACCGCGTTCGGTGCACCGCAATCAACGGATGATCTCTCAAGTCATTGATGAACTCGAACAGCAACTCGGACGCGATGCCCGCGATGCAGAAATTGCCGAGCGACTTAATATCTCGTTGGATGAATATCATCACATACTAACAGATGTATCTGCTGGTAAAATTATTGGAATTGAAGATCTTGGCGTATCTCCTGACGTTGTGATTTCAGAAGATATGACCGAAAATGATACCTATGAGAGTTTGGCCAATGGTCAGTTTCAAGTAGCGCTGACCGAAGCAATAAAACAAATACCCGAAAGAGAAGCGCTGGTGCTATCGCTCTACTATGATGAAGCTCTCAACTTAAAAGAAATCGGTGCGATTTTGGAAGTGAGTGAGTCTAGGGTGAGTCAGATCCATAGCCAAGCGATGCTTAGACTAAAAGCCAAGCTCAAACATTGGGCCCAGATATAAAATTAATTGTGAGCCATAGATAATTGCTAGCTCAGTGGAGGAAACCTTGGACAAGAATATGAAGATTCTTATTGTTGATGACTTTTCAACGATGAGACGCATCATCAAGAACTTGCTGCGAGATTTGGGGTTTAATAACACTCAAGAAGCAGATGATGGATCAACAGCATTGCCGATGTTGCAAAAAGGAGACTTTGATTTTGTCGTCACTGACTGGAACATGCCAGGTATGCAAGGTATTGACTTGCTGAAAGCTATTCGGGCCGATGAGCACCTCAAAAACATTCCTGTATTGATGGTGACAGCAGAAGCCAAACGTGAGCAGATTATCGCCGCAGCTCAAGCGGGCGTAAACGGCTATGTCGTTAAGCCTTTCACAGCAGCCACACTCAAAGAGAAGTTAGATAAGATCTTTGAACGTCTTGGTTGATTGGAGTGATGCTATGAAAGCAGAAACATCCAAGCTCATTACGCTTGAGCAAGCGCAACAATTGGTGGAACTATTACAGGCTGGTCAGCAAGAGCAAGCTGATGAAATGCTAAGAGAGTTAGCACAGCCCATTCAAAAAGAGCTTTTCGATGAAGTTGGCAAGTTAACTCGACAACTCCATAACGCCTTAGTTGATTTTCAGTTGGATAATCGACTGGTGGAACTGGCCAACACTGATATTCCTGACGCAAAAGAGCGCCTGACTTACGTTATTGATATGACGGAGCAGGCCGCGAATAAAACCATGGACGCGGTAGAGGAATGCTTACCCTTATCTGACGCGTTGAATAGCAATTTAGCTTCAGTTAAACCCACTTGGGACAAACTGATGCGACGCGACATTTCATTACAAGATTTTAAAGGGTTATGTCACGACGTACAGCATTTTATGGGGCAATGCGAAGCCGATTCTAATCGGTTACGTCAGTTGCTTAACGAGATCCTGATGGCGCAAGACTTCCAAGACCTTACCGGCCAAATGATTCGCCGAGTGATCGATTTAGTCAAAGAAGTTGAATTGAGCCTAGTTTCTATGCTGACCGTGTTTGGTGATCAGGCTGAAGATGTAATTGATACGCCTATCAGAATGGGCGGTATTGAGGCTGAAGGGCCTATTATTAATGCGGATACTCGTCAAGATGTTGTGACTGGACAAGACGAAGTTGATGATTTGTTATCCAGCTTGGGATTCTGATAAGGAGTCATTTTAATGGCCTTTGATGTTGATGAAGAGATTCTGCAGGACTTTTTGATAGAAGCCGGTGAAATTCTTGAATTGCTTCAGGAGCAACTGGTATCGCTGGAAAATAACCCTGAAGATACCGATTTACTCAATGCCATCTTTCGTGGCTTCCACACGGTAAAAGGTGGGGCTGGCTTTTTAGGGTTAGCGCCGATGGTGGACGTCTGTCATGAGGCAGAAAACACCTTCGATCTGCTACGTACCCGCAAACGGGTTGTCAGTGCTGAACTGATGGATATCATTCTGCAAGCGCTCGACGCCATCAATATGATGTTCTCACAAACTCAGTCTGGGCAAGAGCAAGAGTCTGCAGATGAAGAACTCCTCGCAAAGTTAAAACTGCTTAGTTCTGGCGCCCCGCTACCATCTGAAGTGGATGGCGGCGAAGAGATTGAAGAGACGATTGTTGAGCCCGAAGCGGAAGCCGAAGCCGAAGCCGATGATACTGACCAGCTGTTTGATGAGATGGTTGATAACGCCGCAGTAACTGAAGAGCCTGTTGCTGCAGAAGCGCCAGCCGCTGCCGGTAGTGACAGCATTGATGATATCGATGAGGCAGAATTTGAAGCTTTACTCGATGCGTTGCATGGTCAAGGTAAAGGTCCATCAATAGACGAACAAGTCTCCCCTGCGAGTAATAGTTCATCTCCTTCAACGCAATCTTCTACAAGCGCAAGCAGTTCTGATGATATTACCGACGATGAATTTGAATCGTTACTCGACGAATTGCACGGCAAAGGCAAGTTTGCTGGCGATGCGGCGGCGAAGCCTATTGAAGAAGCGCCGAAGTCGAATGTTGATGCTGATGAAATCACCGATGACGAATTTGAAAAGCTGTTGGATGATCTGCATGGCAAAGGCGGCGCACCAGGCTTAAATGAAGTTGCCAGCGAGCCCGCAGCTAAGGCGCCTGCAGCTAAAGCACCTGTGCCAGCAAAACCAGCAGCACCAACTAAACCTGCTGCCCCCGCAGCAAAAGCGCCAGCACCTAAGGCAGCAGCACCTAAAACCGCGCCAGAAGTGACTCCTGCTGCACTGGCGGTCAAAGATACAGAAGCCGCAGCGCCAGCGAAAGCCGCTGGTAACAGTGTACCGCAAGGTGAAACCACCGTTCGTGTCGACACGGCTCGTCTCGACGAAATCATGAATATGGTCGGTGAGCTGGTATTGGTTCGTAATCGTTTGATGACGTTGGGTATTTCTCGCGAAGACGAAGTCATGTCCAAAGCGTTGGCGAACCTAGATCTTGTTACGGGAGATCTGCAAGGTGCGGTAATGAAAACCCGCATGCAGCCAATTAAGAAAGTGTTTGGTCGTTTTCCTCGGGTGGTTCGCGATTTAGCGCGAAGCTTGAAGAAAGAAATTGATCTGCAAATGGTGGGTGAAGAAACCGACCTTGATAAAAACTTGGTGGAAGCGCTAGCGGATCCCTTGGTGCACTTGGTAAGAAACTCGGTGGATCATGGTATCGAAATGCCTGATATCCGCGAACAATCAGGTAAGCCTCGTACGGGGACTATCGTCCTATCAGCTAGTCAGGAAGGTGACCATATCCTGCTGAAAATCGAAGACGATGGCGCAGGGATGGACCCTGAAAAACTGAAGCAGATCGCCATTACACGTGGTGTACTGGATGACGATGCTGCTGCAAGAATGACCGATTCCGAAGCGTATAATCTGATTTTTGCTCCAGGCTTCTCAACCAAGACAGAAATCTCTGATATCTCTGGTCGTGGCGTAGGTATGGATGTGGTTAAAACCCGCATCACCCAACTTAATGGCTCTGTGCATGTTGATTCAATGAAGGGTAAAGGCACCCGTCTTGAAATCAAAGTTCCATTGACGCTGGCTATTATGCCAACACTGATGATTGAAGTCGCCAAACAGGTATTTGCATTACCGCTGTCTAGCGTGAATGAAATTTTCCATTTGGATTTGACTAAAACTAACGTTGTTGATGGCCAATTGACAGTGACTGTGCGCCAAAAAGCCATTCCGTTGTTTTATCTTGAACACTGGTTGAGCCGAAAAGGTCCTAGCTTCCGTCATGGCGAGAAGAAATTCGGTCATGTAGTGATAGTGCAGTTAGGCACTAAACATGTCGGCTTTGTTGTTGATGCATTGATTGGTCAAGAGGAAGTGGTGATCAAGCCACTCGGTGCGCTGTTACATGGTACGCCGGGTATGGCGGGGGCAACGATTACGTCAGACGGCGGCATTGCCTTGATTCTCGATGTACCGGGCTTACTGAAGCACTATGCCCGTGCGAAGAACTAAGCCACGGATAAAGGATTTTAATGGGTATTAAAGTACTAGTCGTAGACGACTCAAGCTTCTTCCGTCGTCGGGTAAGTGAAATTGTAAACCAAGATCCTGGGCTAGAAGTCGTAGGCATGGCCACTAATGGCGCTGAAGCCGTCAAAATGGTGGCGGAGCTGCGTCCGCAAGTGATTACCATGGATATTGAAATGCCAGTTATGGACGGTATTACTGCCGTCCGTAAGATTATGGAAACGCACCCGACGCCTATTTTAATGTTCTCCTCGCTGACGCATGAGGGGGCTCAAGCGACCTTGGATGCCCTAGATGCTGGGGCGCTAGATTTCTTACCTAAACGTTTTGAAGATATTGCGACCAATAAAGAGGACGCGATTGCGTTGCTACAACAGCGCGTTAAGGCGTTAGGTCATCGCCGTGTGTTTCGACCTGTTCGGCCAACACATAGTGCGACCACGCGTACAGACAGCTCGGCATCAACGACCGCTACGCGCTTGCAACGTTCAACGCCCGCAATGCCAACAAGAGATGAGACCGCGGCTGACTCTCGGCGCAGCAGCGGTACGATGCCGCTCAAAGCCAGTGGCAAGCGTTATAAAGCGTTGCTAATTGGCACTTCTACTGGTGGTCCGGTGGCATTGCAGCGTATTTTGACGCAGTTTCCTGCGAATTATCCGCATCCTATTTTGTTGATCCAACACATGCCCGCCGCGTTTACCCCCGCATTTGCCACCCGTTTGAACGGCTTATGTCAGATTGAGGTTAAAGAGGCTGCTACTGGCGATCAAATGCGTCCAGGTTGTGCCTATCTCGCGCCTGGTGGCATGCAGATGATGGTTGAGCGCAGTGGTACGAGTGGACGATTAAAGGTGATTGCTGGCACGCCAGATATGAATTATAAACCGTCGGTGGATATTACCTTTGCTTCAGCCTCCAAAGTTTTTGGGGGAGATGTATTGGCGGTGGTATTAACCGGAATGGGAGCTGATGGCCGCGAAGGTGCCAGAATGCTTAAGTCCGCTGGCGCAACGATTTGGGCGCAGGATGAAGCGTCGTCTGTCGTTTATGGTATGCCACAAGCGGTTGCTGCTGCTGGGATTTCTACTCAGTCAATAGCGTTAGACAATATGGCCGAGGCGATCATTCGAGAATCGGGGCGTGGCTAAAGAAACGGCAAATACCGGCTACCGACTCACTATATTTTTATTGAGCATAGCGGTACTGCTGTTCGCCACTTTGACGTGGCAGTATTTTGATAAAAGTCGTCAATTGGCGGCTCAGGTTGAACAGCTAAAAACATCGCAGATCATGCTGATGGTGCCTGAGCAGCATGCCGCAGCGATCGCACAGTGGATGGAGCAACATCCACAGCAAACCGCCTCGCTGTTAGAGGTGGTAAAGCCAGTGGTAGAGGGCAAGTTGACTGAGCCGGAAGCGTTAGCACGGCAGCAAGACGCCGGTCGTGGCGTAAGCAATGCACCATCGGCAGGGTTGGCGCCTCAACCTTTGACAGAAAAAATGCAAAATGTGTCTGAAGAGCCTTCAACCCCGCGACAGGAGCCTCAAGCAAGCTCACTGCCTAACGGGGTAACTGTGGCGCCTACAGCACATGGCGGCGTAATTATAACAACACGAGACGTCACTAAGAATTAATCGCGGCGGTTGCCCTGATTAACAAGGACACAAGGGGCCTAGAATTGAAAGTCTGGACCATTGCAAATCAAAAAGGCGGTGTGGGGAAAACCACTACCGTAGCAAGCCTTGCCGGCGTATTAGCGGCCCAGGGGAAAAAAGTGTTGATGATCGACACTGATCCCCATGCATCTTTGGGATATTACCTAGGTATTGATTCTGAAGAGATCCCCGGTTCACTTTACGAAGTATTTCTTGCCCATCAGCAACTTTCTCACGAGCTGGTAAGACAGCACATTGTGCCAACTGCCGTGGAGGGTATCGATCTTTTGCCCGCAACCATGGCATTAGCGACTATTGACCGCTCGCTTGGGCACCAAGAGGGCATGGGGCTGGTGCTACGTAACCTGCTGCAACTTGTGGCAGATGATTACGATGTTGCGTTAGTTGATTGTCCGCCAGTGTTAGGCGTGCTAATGGTCAACGCGTTAGCGGCCAGCGACCATATTGTGGTGCCGGTACAGACAGAGTTTTTAGCGATTAAAGGCCTCGACCGAATGATTAAAACCATGGAACTGATGGGGCGCTCAAAGAAAGTGCGCTACAGCTTTTCCATTGTGCCTACCATGTATGACCGCCGTACTAAAGCATCATCGGCAGCGCTACAACATTTAAGTCAAGTATACGGCGAGACCTTGTGGCCAGATGTCATTCCCGTTGACACAAAATTTAGAGATGCCAGTTTAGCCCATTTACCAGCTTCGCATTACGCGCCGCAATCTCGTGGCGTTAAAGCCTATGAGCGTTTATTGGAATATTTGAATAACGGGGAGTTTGCTCATGTCAAAATCGGTTGATGAAACTGTTTTTGATTACTTTAGCGTATTGCTAACAGAGCCCTCGCCTGCGGCTAAAGAGGTTCCTGCATCGTCTGTAGCGGAAGCAAAGCCTCGTCCTTCCGTAACGGAGAAAGCGCTGCCAAAGTCTGAGGAACAGAAGCCAGTTATATCACCGAAAGCGGTGGTTTCCGAGGCTATGCCCAAACCTGCTGTCGCGCCGCTGAGTCAAAGTAAAACTGCTATACCCGCGGCCATGTTGGACAAACAAGCACTAGAGCGGTTGTTATCTAGCGTGGTGGCTGAAAACAAAGAGCACACCGAAGCAACAACCAGCAAAACACAAGTTAAAGAGGTGGCGGATGAAGAGCGTCCAGCACCTAAGTTAACGAAAACTCAGCCTAAAGTTATTACAAAAACAGCCGAAAAAATTGCTGAAAAACCAGTAGCTGCAATAATTAAAGAGTCAGTAGTTGAGGTGGCCGAGACAGTTGCACCTGTAACGCAAACCGCCGCAGTACCTCCTGCCGGTACGGTGACATTGGCTGAGCAATTAGATGATGAATTTCAGGTACTGTTTTTTAAAGTCGCTGGGTTGACGCTAGCCGTACCCTTGGTAAGTCTTGGTGGCATTGTGCAGATTGAGCACATCAGCCACATTATTGGACGCCCCAAATGGTACAAAGGCGTGCAGACCTATCGCGAGTCGCAATTGAACGTTGTTGATACTGCAGCGTGGGTTATGCCAGAAAAATATGATGAGAAACTGGCGCAATCCATAAATTATCAATATCTTGTAGTACTAGAGAACAGTAATTGGGGGTTGGCTTGCGAGACACTCCTCAATGCGGTGAAAATTAATAAATCCCAGGTGAACTGGCGTGCCAAAGCAGGCAAACGGCCATGGTTAGCTGGAGTAGTAAAAGAACAGATGTGTGGCATTTTGCATGTGCAAGCCTTAATGGAAATGCTTAATGCCGGCTTGGGTTGTCAAGATCCAATTAACTGAGGTAATTATGACTGAATCAAGAAACGTAGCTGCCGTAGCGGCAAAAGATGATGCCGTGCTCCAGTGGGTCACATTTAAACTAGATAATGAAACCTACGGTATCAATGTGATGCAGGTACAAGAAGTGCTTCGTCATACCGAAATTGCGCCAGTACCCGGTGCGCCTCACTACGTGCTCGGCATTATCAACTTGCGCGGTAATGTCGTCACGGTCATCGATACCCGTTCCCGTTTTGGCTTGCCATCAGCGGATGTCGATGATTCAACGCGTATCGTGATCATCGAAGCTGAAAAGCAAGTGATCGGTATTTTGGTGGATAGCGTGGCTGAGGTGGTGTATTTACGCCGTTCAGAAATCGATAACGCCCCGAATGTTGGTACCGAAGAAAGCGCTAAGTTCATTCAAGGTGTGAGCAACCGCGGTGAAGAGCTGCTAATTTTGGTTGACCTTGATAAGTTGCTGTCAGATGAAGAGTGGGCAGAGCTGTCTCAAATCTAAGCGTGCTTTGGTTTAAATGGAAATGGAGTTGCCACCAATGTTAGGCGATGAGCTGTTAATTGCCCTCGGTGCATTATTCGTATTGTTATTGGTGGCGCTTTTCATCCTCCAGCGTAAGCAAGGTCAGCATTATAAAAATAAAATTGATGCGCTGACCTTGTTAGTCAAAGATGCCGATAAACAGCGTGAAACATTAAAGCAGGAAATTCAGGAATTACGTAGCGGCACCATAGGTGTCGGCCGCCGCGTGATGGAACTTGAAAAACGTATTGCTGCCCAAGATGTTCGCTTAGATGAATCGGTGCAACAAGAGCCGCAGTCTCGCTTGTATAGCCGAGCAATCAAAATGGTGCAGTTAGGCGCCGGTGTTGAGGAGCTAATGCAAGAATGTGAGCTGCCTAAAGCAGAAGCTGAACTGCTGTTGCGACTGCACCGCCGCTAATCTCTTGCCAGTATTTGGTTAACTTAAACTATGCTTTTAGCATGATACGTTGGTGCAGGTTATTCCACTGCTCTGGAAACTTGCCGTCTAGCATATAAACAAAGGCTATCAGTTCAGCAATCAGCAGGTATAACTCTTTAGGGATCTCCTCACCAATCTCCAGCATTTGCAGAAAATTACTTAAATGTGGATCTTCGTGAATGTGCACCCCAGCGTCTTTAGCCACGGCAATAATCTCTTCCGCCAATAACGCCTTACCTTGCGCGGTAATCTGTGGTGCATTCTTACCATCAAAAAAAAGGGCAGTCGCTTGTTTAGGCGGTTTATGTTGTTCACTCATGGTTACACCTTAATCTTAACGAGCACATGATCGCCCGGTAATAACGTGGCGGGGATATTGGCCATATAACTATCAACGCGATCAACGGCAAAACCGACTTGAGTGAGCTTTTGCTGTAATATCGCTTCAAAGTTATTAATGCGGTCAAGAAGTAACTCGCTATTACTGGCGAGTTCTAAACGTAGTGATTTCCCCTGAACAAACGCATTAACTATCATGGCACCGCTTGAAAGACTGAATTTCAATTTAAGCTTCCATCCTTTGGTTTGCTGTTGCTCATCAGTGCCATCTTGATATTCAAATTTACCTTCTAATTGCTCAGTATGATTATCTAACTGATAGGGCAGAGCAAAATAAAAACCTGTCCCGCCCATCTCCGCCGATGCACTCTGAAATAAGCGGATGGAATGCACCATATGGCTAACACTGTCGAAACTTTTGCTATTTTCCAGTGCTTCCAATAGCTTACCGCTACTATTGCTGGCGGCTTGCAACGAGCTTAAATAATTACGCAAGCGAGCAGACATTTTATTGCTATCGAGGTTGGGCAGTTTGGCACCAAGCAGCAACTGGAACATAAACGCTACCGAGTCACTTTGAGATGCCGGCGCGCTGGTAAAAGGTTGTGCTGGTTGAAAGGTGAGTGCTGAGAGTAGCTGTTGCTGCAACACCTCAGGGTCAGCTAATTCGCTCATTAATAACGGGCTTAACGCGGGGAGAACGCGCATTAACGCGGTAGCGAGGTTATTTTTGGGTAATGCGATTGTTTCAGTCGTGGCGCTAACGCCCATTTTGCTAAGGTTTTTTTGTAGGATCTGTGCCCCATCGACGTTTGTAGCCTGCTGCACTTTCTCTGCGTTTCCCGTGCCGCTCGTTAATCCTGTATCCGTGGCAAAGAGCGATTTGGCTAACAGCGAAAGCGGCGGGTTATTTATCGGTTTTAGCTCAGCGCCGTAGGTTTTAGCTGTTGCTGAATTTATCGCGTCTGCGGTCATACGCAGTTCTAAAGCAACTTTGTCTGTATTGGCGGGCTGTAGGCTGCTGCCAAGCGGTGGCCAAGGCAACTTTTCTAACCGGTTGAGCCAGCTTGCAGTGGTTTGCGATATATCATTTTGCGCGACAACAAGGTAGTTAGGCGTTGACGTGGTGGTTCCTGAAAGAAGAGGGGGGGCTCCTTTCGCTGCCGTTAATGGCAACAGGGGAATGGTAAATTCGCTTTTTACCGGTTGCAGTTGCAATGCAAGTGAACCGCCAGTGCTGATAATCTTGACCGCATACATGCCTTCACTCAATGCAATGCTGGGTTTAAACGGAACGGTGATGTTCTCCGGAAACTGTAATTGGCCGTTAGTAAATTGCGCGATAGGTAAGGGGTATCCCTGTGGCCGTTGGGCCAGCAACTGCAGTTGCGCTAGGCCATTATCCCCAAGCCTGTTTGGGCTAAGTAGTTCAGGAGGCACTTGCTGTAATAGCTTGGCACCTAAAATCACCAAATTGGCTTGTAGCTGAGCGGCCGACGTTTGCGTTAATAGCTGTAAAACTCGCTCACCAGACGTGGTTTGCAATGCATTGGCCAACTGCGACTGGTATTCAGTTTGAAAATTCTGTCCCTGAATTGCCAGCTTAATCGTATCCTGCGTCACCGAAACCTCCACCGGTAGCAAAGCCGTGCTATTGGCCGATACAGGCGGCGTGCTAGGCGGTGGTGACGGTGCTGTGATTGTTCCGCTCACTGGCTTCATTGTTCCAAATTACCTTTTTAGTACGCTTTTATTCATATTCTGCATTTGACCTAATGAGAATGCACAGTATCCTATACAAGCGATGCGCAAAAATGGATATCAAATCGCCTTCTACTAGGAATACTATCGTCCAGTTGGGCAACTTTCTTAAGCAAAACATCTGTAAATAGCATTAACTTTCAACGAGTGTAATATGAAATATTGTCAACTGTGTCTATTAGGGACATTGTTAACCTGTAGTACCTCAATTTGGGCCGCGGAGCCTGAAACGCCAGCCGTTGAAGAGAGTGCTGTTAAAGTTACTTATAACGATCCGCGTGACCCTTGGGAAGGTTTTAACCGAGCAATGTGGAATTTTAACTACAACTATTTAGATCGCTACGTTGCTCGCCCTGTTGCGCATGGGTATCGGGATTATGTACCAAGCCCAGTTAAGACCGGCTTAGATAACTTCTTACAGAATTTAGAAGAACCCCAGTCATTGGTGAACAATACGCTTCAGGGAAAATGGCATTGGGCAGCTAATGCTACAGGTCGTTTTGTTGTGAACACTACCGTAGGCATCTTTGGGTTGATTGATGTCGCTGACATGATGGGTATGCCACGTAAGCAAGATGAGTTTAACGAGGTGCTTGGCTATTACGGTGTGCCTAATGGCCCCTATTTCATGGCGCCATTTATGGGGCCATATGTGACAAGGGAAATCACCACCGATTGGGTGGATAGTCTATACTTCCCGTTGTCAGAGCTAAGTTTCTGGCAAAACGCTTTGCGCTTGGGACTGAAAGGTCTTAATGCTCGCGCAGCAGCAATTGACCAAGAACGTTTAGTCGACAATGCTCTCGACCCATACAGCTTTGTCAAGGACGCTTACATCCAATATGTGGATTACAAAGTGTATGACGGTAAAGTACCATCGAAAAAGGACAATGATGATGAGTTGCTGGATGAATACATGCAGGAGCTTGAGGAGTAGCATCAACGTAGTACCTGAAATTGCTTTGCGAGCTTTTCAGTGTGGCTGCGGTTGCTTGTAATCACTTCATCAAGCGCAATATTTAGTAGGGCAGTGTATGGCGCTTGATGAATTAAAAATTCTACTTGTTGAGGATGATCCGGTATTCCGCACGATAGTTGCGTCGTTTTTACGAGGTCGTGGTGCGTTAGTGACAGAAGCTGGCGATGGTGAAGTCGCTTTAGCCGCTTTCTTTGCCGAGAGCTTTGACGTCGTCCTGTCAGATATCACTATGCCTAATATGGATGGTCTAGCGTTACTCTCCGAGTTAGCCCGTGCTGGGTCATATGTTCCTGCTATTGTGATGTCTGCCAATCAACAAATGTCCAATGTGACTGATGCGCTTAGGCTCGGTGCCGCAGATTATTTGGTCAAACCCATCTCAGATCTCTATCAAATAGAGCATGCTATCTATGAAAGTTTGCGCAGTACGCATTTTAATGAAAGTAACATACAACGTGATGTTGATGACTTATCTTATCTTGAGTTGAACGAGCACCTTTCGTTACTCGAACACAATGCTAATGCGGCCAAAAGCGTGCAGCAGCAACTTTTCCCTAGTTCGTCAGTCAATTACAAACAAGCGACCTTTGAATACACCCTGTTTAGCGGGCAAGACGTCAGTCCCTATTTTATCGATTCAGAGCGACTAGCTAATGGTCATCTGAGTATGTATTTAGCGCACTTTTACCCTGAGGATCATCGTGCCGCGTTTGGTTCGGTACTGTTGCGCAGCTTCATGCACCAGAGTTCACATGAGTTATTGAAAGAAAATGGTGGTCATCTCGAGCCTTGTAAAATGCTGGAGTATCTCAATCAGCGTTTAATGCAGGCGAACATGGGGATTTATGCCGATATCTTGTTAATCACCTATGTGCCGGAAAGCCGAACGGTGCATATTGCCCAGGCGGGCAGTGGCCTGCGTTGTTATATCCGTCAGCAAAATGATTTCACGCCAGTGATGTTGCCACCTGCGATTCAACTCGGGCTGGTAGAGTGGGGCGCTTGCCAAGGGCACACTCGCATGTTGCAGGAACACGAAAAACTCTGTGTCGTTTCTTCTAATCAATATCGCACTCAGCTATCGGAAAATCAGTTTAGCGGGGTGGATTATCAACCTAACTTACCCGTAGGTGGTTATTTTCAGCTGAGTGCTGACTGATCAGAGTGTAATAAAAATGTTACCTCAAGGTGCTTTTTTTACTTACATATCCCAATGATGAATTACGCAAAGCAAAAATGGTGGCAAGCGATTTTTGTAGCGAATATATAGGTATTTTTGACCCATTGTAGTAGTAACTATTTGTATCTTTTCCCGATAGAGAATAACGCTCCGTTGAGGATTAAAGGCGAATTGGAAAAGAATTGACCACTCGTCTAGTAATGATCTGCCAAAACGTCAAAATCCCGCTAACTCCGCTTTCACTCACAGAGACAACTTTGCTATGATGCCGTCCACTAGATAGGACGTCTATCCCCAAACATTGAAGTGAGCGTTAAATGAAAGGTTGGTATCTTCTATATTGCAAGCCAAAAAGCGAGCTTAGAGCTCAGCTAAATTTGGGGCTGCAAGGATTAGAAACCTATCTGCCTATGATGCAGGTAGAGAAGAAGGACAAAGGCCTTTCCCAAGTCAAAAAGTCTCCGCTTTTTCCTAACTACCTTTTTGTAAAATTCGACCCGACCGAGTTTAGCGTAAGTAAAATCCATTCAACTCGTGGTGTTGCTCGGCTTGTTGATTGTTCCGAACAGTTAACTCCTCTCAATGACATCTTGATCACTCGATTGAAACATCAGGAACTGATAGCTCCCGTCCTATCGTCATCCAAAACCTATATCTCAGGTGAAAAAGTCCGCGTTTTGGCTGGCCCATTTAGTGAACTCGAAGGTGTGTTTATCGAGCATAACGGCCAAGAACGCTGTAAAGTATTGTTCAAATTTTTAGGCAAATTGCAGTCGCTAGAGTTCGCCACTGCTGACATCGAAGCAGCAATTGCATAGGCAGTGATCTAGCAAGCCTTTGTCTGAAATGAAATTTAGTAATTTATTGAAAGTAAAATAATTTCAATAAAACAAGTTGGTAAACAGGGCATTTTGGAAGCCGAAATCCATGGGCGGTAGCGTGCCTGAAAGGGCGAGAAATCGCAGATTGTGCTCTCGAGCGCGAGGCATGGAGGCCGAGCTGGCTTTGGTACAGGATGTATCAACAGTTATGCGTAATTCATGACTCTGGCCGCAGAGCTTTTCTGACCATAGCTGATACTTCCCTTTGTATTTTAGGTAACTACTTTCGCAGGTTTACCTAGATAACTAGATTTCAAATAGCCGTATGTGGGCTAGAATTGCTGTTTTATTGTCCCTTTATTTCTTAACCATTATGGCTGACGCCTGACAGATGATGGAGATTCTTGAGTGTCACTCGTATCAAAAAAAATTAAACTAAGCCTAGCCAGCATATTGGCCGCTATGAGTTTTCAAATTGCTGCTGTCAGCATCACTCCGCAGATGATGCAGCAATTTCAGAATCTTCCTCGATCTGAGCAGGAACGTTTAGCCAAACAATACGGTATCGATCCGTCTCAATTAGGGGGCGGACAGTCGTCAAATCGTGCCAATAATTTCCAAGAACAACCGCAGTTGGTACAGCCACGCGATGATAGAGATGGAAAGGACAAAGACAAAGATGATGAAGACAGTGAGGTGCGCAGTTTTCTTAAAGAGAAAGAGAACAAGCCGTTAGAACGCTTTGGTTATGACATGTTTGCTGGTGAACCAAGTACCTTTGCCCCAATGTCAGATGTTCCGGTTCCGTCTAACTATATGGTTGGCCCTGGTGATACCGTAAAAGTGCAACTGTACGGAAAAGAGAACAGTCAATATGACTTAACTGTTACGCGGGATGGCGTGTTGCAGTTTCCTGACTTAGGGCCTGTGAATGTTAATGGATTGACGTTTTCAGAAGTGCGTGAGGTGTTAGGTAAGCAGATCAAACAGCAAATGATAGGCGTGGATAGCAACATTACCATGGGGGAATTGCGTTCTATCCGTATTTTTGTTGCTGGTGATGCTTATAAACCAGGTTCCTACACAGTCTCAAGCTTATCAACCATTACGCAAGCGTTGTTCGTGTCTGGTGGCGTAAGCGAAATAGGTTCATTACGTAACATTCAATTGAAGCGTCAGGGTAAAGTCATCGCTACGTTCGACTTGTACGACTTACTGTTAAAAGGTGACTCATCTAATGACTTGCCGCTTCGTTCTGGCGACGTAGTGTTTATCCCAGCTGTCGGACCAAGTATTCATGTTGATGGTGATGTACAGCGTCCCGCAATTTATGAATTAAAACCGCACGAAACCATGGCGCAAGTGGTTACCATGGCAGCTGGTTTTAAACCAGGAGCATATCCGAAAAGCAGTACGGTAGAGCGCTTTAACTCCGCGGGCCTAAAGTCGATTGTAGGGGTTGATTTAACCTCTGCTACTGGACAAAACATTCAGGCCCAAGACGGTGATTTTCTGCGCGTTAAGAGTTCGTCCACAGAGTACGATAATGCAGTAACCGTTGTTGGTGCCGCAGTTCGCCCGGGAGTATATCAATGGGTTCAAGGGCAACGAGTTAGTGATTTATTACCATCGTTATCAGCGGATTTGTTGACTGGAGCAGATCTAAACTACGCGTTGATTGTCCGTGAAATTAACGAACTGGGCGACATTCAAGTTCTGCAATTCTCACCAGCAAGCGCTATCACCAATCCGAGCAGCAAAGACAACGTATTGTTAAAACCTAAAGATAAGCTGGTGCTATTTAACGAAACGGATAACGTGCGTAGTCGCTTTCAGCTTAATCAGTTGATTAAAAAGCGTATTTATCATATTCAAAAAGCCAATAATGAGTTTTTTGCAGAACTGGCGAGCGATTCAGATAACAGTAATTTCAACCAACAAAACCAACAAGGAACAATGGCGCGAGGTAGTAACGCTAAAGACAACCCATTGGGTTCATTGGTGAATGGTGATTTGTTCAAGTCAGGCTTTGCCCAACTTGAACGGACGACGATGAAAAAGCGCACGCAGCTTGCTGGCGTGGTAATCGGTGATGGTGAAGAGCCAGAAGATAGCGATGTTATTTCGTCTGAAGTCGAAAAGATGCTGTCACAGCTGTTCAATGACAAAGGTCTGATCAAACTCAGCGCCGAATTAAATCGTCAAGAGTTGTTGTATCCCATTATCACTAAATTGAAGGCTCAAGGTCGAGCTGGTGCAGAAACTCAGGTCGTTGCGGTACATGGTGAGGTACGCTATGCCGGCATTTACCCACTGACAGAACACGCTGATATTAATAGCCTTATCGCTGCAGCAGGCGGCTTGAAAGAGGGGGCTTATACGCAGCGCGCTGAATTAACTCGCACAGTAACGGATAAAGATTCATCGTCCATTACGCATATCAACATTAGCGTGCAAAAAGCACTGGAACGTGATCAAGCGGCCAATATCAGTTTGCAACCACGCGATGTGCTTACGGTGATGCGTACCCCTGAATGGCAAGAGACGCAAACCGTTGAAGTCCGTGGTGAAGTTAAATTCCCTGGCATTTATAGTATCCGTCGTGGTGAGACCCTTGAACAGGTAGTACAACGTGCCGGTGGTTTTACTGACCACGCTTACCTACCATCAGCCGTATTTGTGCGTGATTCGATTAAGAAGCAAGAGCAAATCGAAATCGAAAAGTTGGCCGACCAACTGCGTCGTGACTTGGCCACCCGTGGGGTTTCGAAAGAAGATACGGTAACCAACTACGATGATGCGCAAAAAATGCTGAATGACCTTGAAAACATTAAAGCTGTTGGTCGCTTAGTGATCGACTTGCCGGCGATTTCGTTAGGTATTAAAGAAGCAGATCTGCAGCTAGAAAACAAAGATGTGCTGTATGTGCCTGCACTTAAACAAACCATTTCAGTGGTGGGTGAAGTGCAGCATCCATCGACTCATCGTTTCAAAACGGGTATGTCATTACATGAATATTTAGATATGGCAGGTGGTGCACGTAAGCGGGCTGATGAAGACCGTATCTATGTGATTAAAGCAGATGGCTCAGTAATGCTGCCGCATAACTCTAGCTGGTTTAGCAGTGAAGATGAATTGCAACCGGGTGATACTATTGTCGTACCGTTAGATACCGAATACAAAGACAAGTTGACACTGTGGTCACAGGTAACCTCAATCTTCTATAACTCTGCTGTCGCTGTCGCTGCATTGGCAAGTTTCTAACGCATTATCGTCGTTTGATGACCATTACCCGCACTATGGTTCGGGTAGTGGTACAAAACGACTTGAATCATTTTCACTAAAACTAATTACACATTTATGCCTAATACTAAACTAGAAATGCAGGATGCCGAGTTTGCTCGGCAATCAGCAGATGATGAGATAGACCTAAGGGAACTGGCCAGCGTTCTCTGGGCGGGAAAGAAACTAATTATTGCCATTACTTTTGTGTTTGCCTGTGCGTCGGTAGCGATAGCATTGCTGATGCCTAACATCTACAAGTCGGAAGCGCTGCTTGCGCCAGCAGAAGAGCAACAAAATGGCGGGTTAGCTGGTCTTGCTGGTCAATTTGGTGGCTTAGCCAGCATGGCTGGAATCAATTTAGGTAGCTCAGCAGGTACAGACAAGACTGCATTAGCAATTGAAGTGATGAAGTCGCGCAAATTTACCAGTGCTTTCATCCAAAAGCATCACATTTTGCCAGATCTTATGGCGGTAGATAAGTGGAGCTTAAGTGACAATAAAATCAGTTATGACTCTGAAGTGTACGACTCAAATTCCGAACAGTGGCTTCGAGATGTAACTCCTCCTAAGCAGCCAAAGCCTTCGATGCAAGAAGCATATAAAGAGTTTAGCAAGATATTCAGTGTTTCCAGTGATAAAGAATCAGGCCTTGTTACTGTCGCTATTGAACATAAATCGCCGTACGTGGCTAAGCAGTGGGTGGATTGGTTAGTCGCAGATATTAATGACGTTATGCGCCAGCGTGACGTTAAAGAGGCAAAACGCTCAGCGGAGTATTTAGAGAAGCAAATTGAGCAGACCAATGTCGCAGATATACGCACAGTGCTCTATAAATTAGTGGAGGAGCAGGCTAAAACAATAATGTTTGCCGAAGTGCGTGATGAATATGTGTTTAAAACCGTTGATCCTGCTGTTGCCGCGGAACAAAAGTTTAAACCTAAACGTGCTCTAATCTGCGTTCTCGGCACCTTACTCGGTGGCATGCTAGCGATTTTTGTGGTGTTAATTCGGCATTTTATTAACAAAGAAAACTGAGCAATCAGCAGGTAACATGATTTCCATATCAAGGACTTGAGAAATGGATTATTTAATTCCCTTGGCGTCGAGCTTTTTTATTTCATTCATTGCAGTCAAGATAATACGTCCAATTGCAGTAAGAGCAGGCCTGGTTGATTTGCCCAATGAGCGTAAGTTACACAGCGGGGCAATCCCCCTCATTGGCGGCGTATGTATCTATATCGGTGTATTAATGGCATCGATGTTTTTTATCGAAGATAGCCAGACCATTAATATCTATTTCGTATCTGCCGCAATGTTGCTGTTCCTTGGGGTTTTAGATGATAAGTATGACCTCTCAGTAAGGCTTAGATTAGCGTCCCAAGTGATTGTCGCCTCAATGATGATTTTTGGGGCGGGTTACTACTTGCATAGCCTAGGGGCCATTTTAGGCTTTGAGCTGTATCTTGGGGTATTTGGTACGTTAGTCACCGTAATTGCGGTGATTGGCGCCATTAATGCCTTTAACATGGTAGATGGTATTGATGGGCTCGCAGGCATGTTAAGCCTAATCACCTTTGCCGCCTTAGCTTATCTTTTAAGCCGGGCAAATAATGATTGGTATTTACTACCGGTGCTATTTATCGCCTCTATCGTGGCTTACTTAATGTTTAACCTCAGTTGGCCGCGAAACTTGGGTAAAATCTTTATGGGTGATGCGGGCAGTATGTTGATTGGCCTGACTGTGGTCTGGCTATTAGTGATCGGCACCGACCCCAATGTGCAAGCCTTTCGCCCAGTTACTGCGTTATATTTAATTGCGATTCCTCTGATGGATATGACATCAATTATGTATCGTCGCATCAGAAAAGGCGTATCACCGTTCCACCCTGACCGTAATCACTTACATCATATTTTTGAACGTGCAGGATTTAGTAGAAGACAAACGTTAGCCATTATTTCTATTATGGGAATTGTCTTAGCTACTATAGGATGTATATCCGAAATATATAATGTCTCGGAATGGATAATGTTCGCGATTTTTATATTAATATTTTTGTCGTACTCTTGGATATTGAATCATATCTGGCAAGTGTTGAGTTGGTTTAGAAAGTCTTATTAGGGACAATTATAAAGCGAATTGTTTAGCAGAGACTCTAAACGTTAAGGTGAATTTTGGTTCACAATTGATTTGTGGGTTTATTTAGGTTTTATGTTTTTATTTTTCTATCTTAGAAATTCGAATCTTCTAAATATGAGTCAAAAGCGAATATGAGTTTTAAAGTTGAAATTCAGCCATCTAAGGTTACATTCTCTACAGAGAATATGTTGCTTGATGATGCAATATCACAAAATGTTATTCTTGAACATAGCTGTAAGAATGGAGTCTGTGGAGCTTGTAAAGCTAAGTTGCTAAAAGGATTGGTAGAAAATGAACACGGGCAGACGGTAGATAGTGGAGAAATTCTCACATGCTGCTCGATAGCTAAATCAGATGTAGTTCTTGAAGTCGAATACCACCCCGAGTTGGCACAAGTAAAGGTTCAAACTATACCTTGTAAATTAACCGAATTTCATTATGCGACAGAAGATATCATTGTGCTTACGTTGCGTTACCCCCCGTCAGTGAATTTTGTATTTCTTCCAGGGCAGTATGTCGACTTGAGTTTTCAAGGAATAGTGCGAAGTTATTCTATCGCTAGTGCTGATGGCGAAAATAAGCAAATTGAATTACATATTCGCAAAGTTCCAGAAGGAAAAATGTCAAATTTGCTTTTTGGGTCAGTATCTAAAGAACAGTTAATGCGAATAGAAGGACCAAAAGGAACGTTCTTTGTTAGGGAAAACACTAAAAAATTGCTATTTGTCGCAACGGGAACCGGAATTTCCTCAGTCAAGTCTATGGTTAAGAATCTTGTTCAACAGTATGACGAAAGAGAGATTTATATATATTGGGGAATGAGAACAGAAGATGAAATATATGAGGTAGAACTGAAAGCGTTGTCTGAACTACACTCAAACGTGTTTTTTTGTCCTTTATTATCCCGTGATAGCGTTTCTGATATGAGAAAAGGCTACGTACAAAATGCTGTCCTTGAAGATTTCAAGACTTTTGAGGATGTAGAAGTTTACGCTTGTGGTTCAATGAAAATGATTGAAGATGCAAAAGTGAAATTCTTGGAAAAGGGTTTACTTTTGAGCGCGTTTCACTCAGATGCATATACCCCTGCAAAGTAATTGTTAATTTAGTTGGAGAATTCTTATAATGAAAGCAGTAATTTTGGCAGGAGGCCTAGGTACCCGTATCAGTGAGGAAACCGTGGTTAAACCAAAGCCTATGGTAGAAATTGGTGGTAAACCGATTTTGTGGCACATTCTCAAAATGTACTCCGCCCATGGCATTAACGATTTTATTATTTGCTGTGGTTATAAAGGGTATGTAATTAAAGAATATTTTGCTAACTATTTTCTGCATATGTCAGATGTGACTTTTAATATGCGTGACAACCATATGGAAGTACATCATCGGCGCGCGGAGCCATGGAATGTTACCTTGGTTGATACTGGTGAACACTCAATGACTGGTGGTCGCTTGAAACGTGTTGCTGAACATCTCAAAGATGAAGACGCCTTTTTGTTTACATATGGTGATGGCGTTTCTGATGTAGATATTAGCGCGTCCATCGAATTTCATCGCAACCACGGTAAGTTAGCAACATTAACTGCAACATTTCCACCTGGACGTTTTGGTGCGTTGGATCTGGAAGATGGTCAAGTCAAATCCTTTAAGGAGAAACCTAAAGGTGATGGTGCGATGATCAATGGCGGTTTCTTTGTGTTAAGTCCAAAGGTTATCGATCTTATCGAAAACGACGCTACCACTTGGGAACAAAAGCCTCTAATGCAATTAGCAGAGCAAGGGCAATTGATGGCATATGAACACCAAGGATTCTGGCAGCCAATGGATACGCTACGTGATAAGCATTACCTCGAAGAGCTGTGGCAAGAAAATAAAGCACCATGGAAAGTTTGGGAGTAATTAACGTTGGCAATAGATAAAGCATTTTGGAAAGGGAAACGCGTTTTTGTCACCGGACATACCGGCTTTAAAGGCGGTTGGCTGTCTTTATGGTTGGAGGAAATGGGTGCAACGGTACGCGGCTATTCACTGCCAGCGCCAACGACCCCTAGCTTGTTTGAACAAGCTAGGGTAACCCAAGGCTTATTGTCTGAAGAAGGCGATATTCGTGATCACCTGCATCTCCGCCAAGCCATGGCGGAATTTAAGCCTGAAATCGTATTTCACATGGCTGCACAACCGCTAGTGCGTTTGTCTTACGAAGACCCCGTAGAAACCTACTCCACCAACGTAATGGGCACGGTATATGTACTTGAAGTCGTTCGCGCTGTCGGTGGTGTTAAAGCCGTGGTTAATATTACCAGCGATAAGTGTTACGAAAACCGTGAATGGGTTTGGGGGTATCGTGAAAACGAAGCAATGGGGGGGTACGATCCTTATTCAAACAGTAAAGGTTGTGCGGAGTTAGTTGCATCGGCCTATCGTAATTCTTTTTTTAATCCGAAAGACTATGCCAAACATGGCGTCGCGTTGGCGTCTGTGCGTGCTGGTAACGTTATTGGTGGTGGCGATTGGGCTAAAGACCGTCTAATTCCAGACATCCTTAGATCATTTGAGCAATCTCAGCCAGTAGTGATCCGCAATCCTCACTCTATTCGCCCATGGCAGCACGTGCTTGAGCCACTTTCTGGTTACATTTTGATTGCGCAGCAGCTGTACCTGCATGGTTGTGAATTTGCTGAAGGTTGGAACTTTGGGCCCAATGACAATGATGCTAAACCAGTTGAGTACATTGTTAATAAAATGACCCAGCTCTGGGGTGATGATGCCACATGGCAACTCGACGGCGCTGAACATCCCCATGAAGCGCACTACTTAAAACTTGATTGCTCTAAAGCCAAAACGCGCCTTAATTGGCAACCTCAGTGGGATTTAGATACTACCTTAGCGCGCATCGTTCGTTGGCACAAAGCGTGGCTGGCTAATAATGACATGCGAGAGGAGACGTTGTGCGAAATCCGCGATTACATGAGTGCAGCGGAAATTAATTAATTCGCCGACATTATTCAATAACGCTGACTGAATTTACCGGCAGCAACATTTAAAAAATAACGATAGGAATAGAGACTGATGAGCACTCAAGAGTTACGAGAGCAAATTGCGGAACTGGTTGGAAAGTATGCAGAGCAAGCGTTAGCGCCCAAAATGTTCGTGGCAGGTCAAAGTGTTGTTCCACCATCAGGTAAAGTAATTGGTGCCAAAGAGCTGCAACTAATGGTTGAAGCGTCACTAGATGGTTGGTTGACGACAGGCCGATTTAACGATGCATTTGAAAAAAAATTGGGTGAATATATTGGTGTTCCTCATGTGCTAACTACCACTTCAGGCTCATCCGCTAACCTCCTAGCATTAACTGCATTGACGTCGCATAAGTTGGGCGAGCGTGCATTAAAACCGGGTGATGAAGTTATCACCGTAGCAGCAGGCTTCCCAACTACCGTTAACCCAGCTATTCAGAATGGGCTCATTCCTGTGTTTGTTGACGTCGATATTCCGACATACAACATCGATGCAGCCTTAATTGAAGCGGCCGTTACTGAAAAAACTAAAGCAATCATGGTGGCGCATACTTTAGGTAACCCATTCAATCTTGCTGAAGTTCGCAAAATTGCCGATAAATACAATCTTTGGTTAGTGGAAGATTGCTGTGATGCTCTAGGCACTAAGTATGATGGTCAAATGGTTGGCACTTTTGGCGATATCGGTACTGTAAGTTTTTACCCTGCACACCACATAACAATGGGTGAGGGCGGCGCAGTATTCACGAAGTCTAAAGAGCTGAAAGTCATTATTGAGTCATTCCGTGACTGGGGGCGTGACTGTTATTGTGCTCCTGGCTGTGACAATACGTGTGGTAAGCGCTTTGGGCAGCAGTTGGGTTCTCTGCCTTCTGGCTATGACCACAAATACACCTATTCTCATCTAGGTTACAACCTCAAAATAACCGATATGCAAGCGGCTTGCGGTTTAGCGCAACTTGAGCGTGTTGAAGAGTTTGTGGCACAACGTAAAGCGAACTTCGCGTATTTGAAAGCAGGTCTAAGCAGCTGTGCTGAATTCCTAGAATTGCCTGAAGCTACGCCTAACTCGGAGCCCTCTTGGTTTGGTTTTCCTATTACATTAAAGGAAACTGCCGGCGTGAGTCGAATAGAGTTGGTTAAATTCCTCGACGACGCAAAAATCGGTACTCGTCTACTGTTTGCTGGCAACTTAACTCGTCAGCCGTACTTTGAAGGCCGCGAATATCGAGTGGTGGAAGATTTAACGAATACTGATCGTATCATGAATCAAACATTCTGGATTGGTATTTATCCAGGATTAACTAAAGAACACTTGAATTACGTAATATCAAAATTCGAAGAATTTTTTGGCCTAAATTTTTAATAAAAATTAGTTACGTATAAATTTTGTCCTACTATATTATCGGATAATACAATGAAAGCATCAGATGCGGTTGCTCATGTGCTAGCAGCAAATAATATCACCTACGGGTTTGAACTAATTGGTGGAATGATTGCACATTTAGTAGATAGCATTAATGTACATGGGAAGACAAAACTTGTTTCCTTACATCATGAACAGTCCGCGTCTTTTGCTGCTGGTGCAGTAGCGCGAGCTACCAACAACCAACATATAGGGTTGGCGCTAGGTACCAGTGGGCCAGGTGCTACTAATTTGGTAACGGGAATAGCTGACTGCTGGCTCGACAGCTATCCTTGCGTTTTTCTGACAGGACAAGTTAATACAAATGAATTGAAGAACGAGCGAGCTATCAGGCAACAAGGATTTCAAGAGCTTGATATAGTAAGTATTGTCAGTAGTATCACTAAATATGCATGCCAAATTAAAACCGTTGATGAATTAATTCCAACGCTGCAGAAAGCAATCGATATCGCGAAAACAGGCCGACCTGGGCCAGTTTTGCTAGACATACCTATGGATATTCAACGTGCTGAATTACCGTCAGATGCAATAGACTATTTAAGTAGTCTTCATTTGAATGCACCGGAAGATAACGCAAGTAATGTCGATTTTCAGAATATTATCCAACAACTAAAGGAAGCAAAAAAACCACTATTTTTAATTGGTGGTGGAGCTGTTAATGAGGATAGTTTTCAATTATGGCAGAAAAGCCTGAGGGACTTCGAGCTCCCTTATGTGTCGAGTCTAAAAGGTAGTGAGAAGTGCACTGCATACAACGGTTATTACGGTCTAATAGGTAGTTATGGAACCAGAACTGCCAATTATGCCCTTCAGAATTGTGACCTTTTAGTTGTGGTCGGCAGTCGGATGGATGTGAGACAGACTGGCGCGAATACAGATGATTTCGCGAGAAGTGCTAGAGTTATCCAAATTGATATTGATAAAGGTCAGCTAAATAATAGAATTCTAGCTGATCTAAGTGTCAATTGTTCGTGTGAGACATTTTTCAAATTTTGGTTAGATAGAGTTCAGCCCCAAGACATTAACGTTAACTCTGAGTGGAATAATGTTCTAGCACTACATTGGGAAAAATATTTTGTCGATGAGTATGAAGAACTAAAAATTAGTCCATTTGCGGTATGTAGTGTTTTACATGATAAGTTCAAGAACATGCCAGTCCAATATGTTGCTGATGTAGGCAATAATCAAATGTGGGCAGCACATTCCCTTTTACTGTGCGAACAACAGGCTATTCATCATTCCGGCGGATTAGGGGCTATGGGATTTGCAATACCATCTGGCATAGGCGTTGCCTATGCGAAGCAAAAGCCTGTGGTTATTCTGACCGGAGATGGTGGTGCACAGTTAAATATCCAAGAGTTAGATATTATCGCACGTGAGCAATTACCAATTCTTACTATTGTTTTCAATAATGAATCATTAGGTATGGTTAGGGCTTTCCAAGAAATGTACTTTGAAGGTCGAAATCAATCAACTTATTGGAAAGGATATTCCGCTAGATTCACTGCGATAGGGGAAGCTTACCATGTGCCGTCTATTGCCATCGATAATATTGAGGAATTTAAAGCTCATGTTATTGATTTTATTGCGAACCCTCGGCCAATGCTAATAGAAGTCCTAATGTGTGATGCAAGAGAATGTAGACCACGTCTTGCATTTGGAAATCCTATTGATAAACAGTTTCCTCTTAAGGATTAATTTTGAGAATCGCGATACTCGGTGCAACAAGTTCGATTGCGCAGGATCTAATTCGACATTGGTCATTTTCAAAAAAAAACTACGAACTGTTTTTATATGCTCGAGACTTGACCAAACTAAAAAACTTAACTTATGAATCCGATGGCAAAAGCCATATTTGTCCTCTTGATATTTTCCCTGAAGTAATTAAATACGATGTTATTTTGAATTTCATTGGTGCCGGTGATCCTAAGAAGATCGCCGATATATCAAGTTCAATACTAACAGTCACTAATCACTATGATGATATCGTTTTAAACTATCTGTCAAAAAACGAAAAATGTAAGTACATATACATGAGTAGCGGTGCTGTTTATGGAGATAATTTTATGTCTCCGGCATCTGCTGAAAAAGGCTCTAACTTTCACCTCAATCAATTGAGACAAAGTGATTTCTATGGGCTATCTAAGTTTATCGCTGAGGCTAAACACAGAGAACGTGCACACAACTCTATTGTTGATGTAAGAATATTTAATTATTTCAGTAGAAAACAAGATATAAGTAGCCGCTATCTTATTACCGATTTGATTCGAGCGGTAAAAAATGATGTCGTTTGTGAGGTTAATCCTCAGCCAATGATTCGAGATTATCTAAATCCGCTTGATTTTGCCGGCATCATAGATTGTATTATTAGCTACAAAAACATGAATGGGGCTGTGGATTGCTATTCAAATGCTCCAATTTCCAAAGATGAAATACTTAGCATGTTTGAGAGTAAATTTGGTCTGAAATGGAAGTATACCCACTCTGGAGATTATGTTAATGCTACTAACACCAAAGAATTCTACTATAGTACCTATAAAATACTTGAAGCTATGGGGTATAGTCCAAAATATACTTCGTCTCAGACAATATTAGATGAAGTGACTGTAATAATATAGTATTTTGGGTATATAAGTGCGTAATAGTAAAAAGTATATTTATCTTTTCTTTCTAAGAAGTTTTAGCGTGTTATTAATGCTTGGCTTTAACTTCTATTTAATAAAAAATCTAGCCGATGAAGCGATAGGCTTATTTTATTTGACAATGACCATGTCTTACATCGGTAATGCTTTTGTATTTGTTGGGTGTGATCTTTTTATTCAAAGGAAATTGGTCTACCTACAAGATGATTTTTCGATCCATCAAGAGTCATTCTTTAAATTTATTTTTGCAACATCGGTTATTGGTATACTGTTAATTACGTTATTTTCATCGCTGTTTTTTATTTCTATTCAACCCTCGAGTATAGATGTAGTTTTGGGGATCGCCTCATGTTGCTTTCTTTCTTTATCTGTTTATTATGGAAATTTAATAAAAAACTTGTTTCAGTTGGCAAATAAGCAGTATAAAGCGTCGTTTTTTCAAATATTTGACGCCTGTTTAAAGTTTTCTGTATTTATATATATATTTCATACGCTTCAGCCAGATGAAAAAAAGGTTCAAGTTTCTATACTAACTTACTCTGTTATTCTTGTAATAGTTTCTCTAAGTTTTATGCTTGCTGCCTTTAAAAATAATGTTGAGCATAAGTGGCGTATAGATACTATAGGACAAGTAACTTCGCGTATTCTGCCTATAGGATTTTCTGGTGTTTTGAATTGGGTACAATTGCAAGGATATAGACCATACTTGGCTGCAATACAGGCTCAGAAAGAGCTTGGCATCGTGTCATACATGACTAGTTTGGCGTCTACAGCAACAGCATCAGTACTTTCAGTTATCAATCAGATAGCCATCCCCAAAATTTATCAATCTAGTGGTGAATATATACATTTTCACCTTAAGGTTATTTTATTCGTAAGTCTAATTATTTCAGTATGCTCAATTCCTGCAGGATATTTGTTTTTTTTGATGGCTAATAAGTTGAGCTATACAGCTTATCTATATATTTTGCCTATCGGTGTGCTTCAGGAAGCCGTCAACGCAGTTATTGGAGCTTATACTCATGTTTTTAACGTAAGAGATAATAAACTGTCTGTATTTGTTGAGTGTAGCGGTTTAGGTTCAGCAGTAGTTATATTCAGCTTGCTATATGACTACATGTTTGGAAGTGATAAGGTTTTATTGGTGTGCTTGGCTATTTTGGTTAGCCAGTTAACGGTATGTGGTTATGTAATATACAAGGCTAGTAAAGGCTATAAATGCCATGTAACAAGGGTATAGGGTTTATAAGGTTAAAAAATAAATGGATTATTTTTCAGATAAAATTACTTTTGTCATATTTACATATAATGAAGAAAAAAGAATCGAGAGAGTAATTAAAAATTTATGTCAGTTTGGCCAGGTGTTAATAGCCGATAATAAGAGTACAGATCGAACAGTAGAAATAGCGGAAAAATACGGATGTAAAATTTATGTTAGGCCGGAGTCTTGTACGTATGTAGAATCTCAGCAAATGATGGATGCCTTGGCCTCTGTTATAGACACGCCTTGGCTATATTGGGGCTTTGCTGACGAAATGCTCGATTTGGCTACGCTAATAAAGATTAATGAGGTCATAGAATCTGGAGAATACGATGCTATTTCCATTGATCGGAAAAACTATTTTTGGGGTCAGTTTTGTTACGACGCTTATTCAGCAAGAACAAATAAAATTTTTAAAGTTGGCGCTTTGGATTTTTCTGATAACAAAATTCATGGGTTTGGTAAGTTGAGTTCTCCTGATTTGAAAATTTTCCAATTGCCTGATATCTATTTTGTCCACCATTTTATCTCTAACACTATTGAAAGCTATTTGAATACTATTAACCGCTATACAAATGTTGAAGCCGGTTACAATGTTAAGAGCAGAAATAGAATACTCTCAATTCTTAGGTCATTTACAGAAGGTTATGTCCGTCAATATTTCATAAATCGAGGGTATAGGGCTGGGACTGCCGGACTTGCGCTTGTGTCTATCCAGATTATGTATTCGATTGTTAAAACTCTAAAAACAGATGAAAGAAAACTTGAACTTACATCTGTCGAGATTGAAAAGTGTAATGATGTGCATAGAGATAGGATAATTTCCAATCTTTCATTCGAAGATAAAAAAAAGGCTTAATATGCATATTGTAGATTTGGTATATATGCCGATGTCTAACAAATTTAACCTAATAAAATTGTTTCTACATAGAATTAAGACGAAATTTTTTTACGGCATTCTTTTAAATAGAGTGGGCGCTAAGGCAGTGATCTATAACCCACTTTTACTGGTTAATGCTAATCGAATAAGTTTAGGTTCGAATGTATTAATTCGAGATTACGCTAGAATTGAAGTCGTTGGCGATGGTTTTATAGATGTCGGTAATAATGTTTCTATAGAACAGTTTTTTCACGCGACAGCAGGTGGTCGATTAATGATATCCGATAATGTGACAATTTCTTTTGGCGCTATGGTCACTGATATCGATCACGAATATCGCTTAATTGGAAAGCATATCTTAAGTCAGCCACACGTAATCTCTGAAACATTTATTGGTGAGAACTGTTTTATCGGTGCCAGCGCAAAGATACAAGCTGGGACAATTTTAGGTAAGCAATGTATTGTTGGTGCCAACTCTGTCGTTAGAGGGCACTTCCCTGATTATTGTGTCTTAGTAGGTACACCTGCCAAAATTGTTAAAAGGTATAATCCAGAAAGTGGAGAGTGGGAGAGGGTTAAACCTGATGGAAATTTCTATGAAAAATAATGGTAGTTTAGCATTAGTTACGGTGCTTTATAATAGTGATACTGTGCTTCCCGATTTTTTTGAGAGTTTAGCTCGCCAAACCTTCAAAAATTTCAAATTATTTGTGGTCGATAACTCAACATCTTCCAGTGCTAGAGATTTGTGCGATGTCGCTGCGCATAAGTATAACATCGATATCGATTATATTTTTAATGGGGAAAATGTCGGTGTTGCGAAAGGAAATAATATTGGAATATTGAAAGCAATATCGGAGAAGTTTGATAAAGTATTGTTGCTCAATAATGATATTACATTCCCAGAAAATACGTTTTTTGACATGTTAGCGCAAAGTGCGAACTATAACGAAAAAATTTTTGTGCCTAAAATTTATTTTCACGGTACGGACACATTGTGGATGGCCGGCGGAAGTATGTCTCTTTGGACAGCTAGAACTCCTCATCGTGGTGAGGGTGAAACAGATGTTGGACAATATGAGCAGTCCGATATAGTTAGTTATGCACCAACTTGTTTTATGTTGATTGATTCAGTCGTTTTTGATGCTGTTGGTATAATGGATGAGAAATATTTTGTTTATTATGACGATAGTGATTTCATATACCGGTGTGTTTCAAAAGGTTTTTTAGTCAGATATTTGCCTAAAATAACTGTTACTCACAAGGTTAGTGCGCTAACAGGTGGAAATGAATCTCCATTTTCAGTTTTTTACGCCAATCGTAATCGGTTGTATTTTATTAGGAAAAATCTGACTGGTCTAAAGCGATTGGTGGCTATACTTTATTTCTTTGCTACTAGAATGTTATGCTCATTTAAGCAAAGTTCAAAAATCAATGGCGTTGTTTTTAGAGCCATATTGGCGTCTAGAAATATGAGCAAAATGTAATTATGCTTGAACCAATCTATTACGCTAACGTTATTTTATCTTTTTTGCTTTTTTTTGCTAATTATGATTACGTAAGAAAGAAATGGCATCTTAAAATTATTAATCCGTTGTTGTTGCTTTTGGCTGTTTATTTACCAACCGTTTTTGCGCCTATCTATTTGGGCCCCTTGGTTCTAATAGAAAATGGTTTCTTAAATGATCATTATCAGTTTGCCGTGCTAGTTACCAACGTATCGTTAGTATTCTCACTGTTATCTTCTGTTTTTTTCTTTAGGTTTATACTAAAGATAAAGGGCGTTGAACTTTTTTTTCTTAGGGTGTATTCATACTCCCCGCGCAAATCTTCAATTCGTTGGGCAGAGTTTTTCTTTTTGTCTTTGTCATTGTTGCTGTTTGTAGCGATGGCCCAGTCAGGTTTTGGTCTATTAAATTGGCTAGTGTCACCGAGAACGGGTTACCAGTATCATCGTGATGGGGTTGGTTCACTTTTTGCACTCAGTTTAACTTTTTTATCGGTTGCCTATTGTTTAGCGTTTCTTGGGCGTAGAAGTATTGGCTCGTTTATTATTAAATCGCTATTATATTTAACAGTAGTTTATTTTTGGGGTTCAAAAGGATTTATTATTTCATTTGGGATGTTTTTCATCCTTTGTTTATATTTTGCCAAGTATCGGCACCTAAAAACGACGATTTTATTTTCGCTCCCAGCTATATTTGGTCTGGTTGTTTATAATTTGTATACCGCATTGGGCAGTGTCAGTTATATAGATGTTCTGTCATATTTTGACCATTATCGTAATAGTGGTATGTATTATGAGGCTTATCAAGACGGGCGAATAGGGTTGTTCTATGGAGAGATAATGATGTCCGATTTTTGGTCTCTCATACCTAGAGCTATATATCCGGATAAACCATATGTATATGGAATCTATATTATAAATGAGATTCTTTTCCCTGGCATGACGGAAATTGGTCAAACACCAGCATTTGGTGGGCCTGTGAAGTATTTTGCAGATTTCGGTTTTTTCTCAGTAATTATATTTGCCTTTTTTAATATATCATACTGGGTAAAACTTTATCTATTAAATTTCTATTTTAGAGGAAGTGAATTGGGTGTCGATTTTAGCCGGAATATTTTGTTCGTTTTGATTTTTTGCATATGTTTTGCACCGGCTTTTTTATCTTATATTCCTGGTTCACTCGGATTTTTATTGGTTTTGATTATATGGATTTTTTTGGGTTTTGTATCCAGGTTAAAAATTAGCGAGAATGTTTAAATGAAAATATTGGTCACTGGAGGAGCCGGGTTTATCGGCTCTGCGTTAGTACGGTTTCTTATTAATAACACCTCTTGCGATGTTGTTAACGTTGATAAGTTAACATATGCGGGAAATTTGGATTCGTTGTCCTCAGTTAGCGCTAGTTCTCGGTACTTTTTTGAAAAGGTTGATATATGTGACTCAATCGCGTTAAAAGCTGTTTTTGTAAAGCATGCTCCGGATGTCGTGATGCATTTGGCTGCAGAAAGTCATGTAGACCGTTCTATTGATGGTCCATCACAGTTTATCCAAACAAATATTGTAGGTACATATTGTCTGTTGGAGGTCGTTAGAGAGTACTGGCATGCGCTGCCACTTATCAGAAAGGGTGCTTTTCGTTTTCACCATATATCTACTGATGAAGTATATGGCGATTTGACCCATCCCGATGATTTTTCTGGCACGTTACCGCTTTTTACTGAGACAACGTCATATGCGCCTAGCAGTCCATATTCCGCCTCTAAAGCTTCAAGTGACCATCTAGTGCGGGCTTGGATGCGCACTTATGGGCTACCTGTGGTAGTGACAAATTGCTCAAACAATTATGGCCCTTATCATTTTCCCGAGAAATTGATACCGTTAGTCATTCTCAATGCACTTGAAGGCAAATCGCTGCCAGTTTATGGCAGTGGCGATCAAATTCGAGATTGGTTGTTTGTTGATGACCACGCAAAAGCACTATTTTGCGTAGTTACTAAAGGGACTGTTGGGGAAACTTATAATATAGGCGGTCATAATGAGAAGCGAAATATCGAAGTTGTTGAAAGTATCTGTAGTATCTTAGACGAAGTTAAGCCTAAGACTGAGGGCAGTTATAAGGATCAAATTGTATATGTCGCTGATCGGCCGGGGCATGACAGAAGATATGCTATTGACGCAACAAAAATAAGTCGAGAACTTGGTTGGACACCTGAAGAGACCTTTATGACCGGTCTTAGAAAAACAGTAGCATGGTATTTAGAAAATAAATCTTGGTGGCATCGGGTTAGAACTGGTGAGTATCAAGGTACACGTTTAGGGTTGGGTGAAAATTCATGAAAGGAATCGTGTTAGCCGGAGGATCCGGTACTCGGTTGTATCCGATTACGCTTGGTGTTTCAAAGCAGTTATTACCTATTTATGATAAGCCGATGATTTACTATCCGCTTTCAGTACTTATGCTTGCTGGTATCCGTGATATTCTGATTATTACGACGCCTGCCGATAAAGCGTCTTATGAACGACTGTTAGGTGATGGTAGCCAGTTTGGTGTGCAACTGCATTTTGTCGAGCAGCCGTCTCCTGATGGTCTCGCTCAAGCATTTGTGATCGGAGAAGAATTCATTGGCGATGATAGCGTCTGTCTGGTGCTAGGGGACAATATCTTTTTTGGTCAGGCTTTTGGTAAGCAGCTCAGAAGTGCTGCGTCCTTGGAAAGCGGAGCGAAGGTATTTGGCTATAGGGTAATGGACCCTGAGCGTTTTGGAGTCGTTGAGTTTGATGAGGATTTTAATGCGCTCTCATTAGAGGAAAAGCCCCTTAAACCTAAGTCTGATTGGGCTGTAACGGGACTCTACTTTTATGATAATCAAGTCGTTGATATAGCAAAAAAAATTAAGCCTTCCGCTAGAGGGGAACTCGAAATTACTTCGATAAACCAGCACTATTTAGCGAAGGGAGAATTAAAAGTCGAGCAGTTGGGACGAGGTTTTGCTTGGTTGGATACAGGAACTCATGATTCTCTTTTAGAAGCTTCTCAGTTTGTACAGACGGTTGAAAAGCGGCAGGGGTTTAAGATCGCGTGTCTTGAGGAAATTGCATTTTCTCAAAATTGGCTCTCAAAGGAGCAAGTTCAGGAAGTTGGTAGGTCGCTTGCTAAAACTGGATACGGACAATATTTGCTGAGCTTATTCAAGTGATTGAGGATGGAAATGAAAATCGATTTAACTGAAATAGAAGGCTTACTTATCATAGAACCAAAGGTTTTCGGTGATAATAGAGGTTTTTTTTATGAAATGTATCAGGCCGAACGTTACTCAGAGGCCGGATTGCCACCTTTCGTTCAGGACAATCGTTCTCGATCTACTTATGGTGTTTTAAGAGGACTGCATTTTCAAAAAACTAATCCTCAAGGAAAGCTTGTTAGCGTAACTAAAGGAGAGGTATTTGATGTTGCTGTCGATTTACGTCCAGGATCTGTGACATTTGGACAACACAAAAGCGTGATTTTAAGTGAAGACAACAAATTGCAGTTTTATATTCCGCAAGGCTTTGCTCATGGTTTCTGCGTGTTGAGTGATGTAGCAGATTTTCAGTATAAATGTACCGATTATTATGATCCTAGTGACGAAGGAGGATTACTCTGGAATGACCCTGAGCTGAACATAAATTGGCCTTTAACTGATGTGTCGCTTTCAGAAAAGGATCGAATGTTACCTACACTAGACAAAGTTAAGGAATCAATATTGAGGAGTTGGAGTTAATGTCTCAATTCACAGTTATTGGCGGGCGAGGATTTATCGGGACAGAGATTGTAACTCAACTCGAATCAGCTCTTCATTCTGTTTGGGTGCCAGAACGGGACGATTCTTCTGTATATTCTCGAAACTTAGGTACGGTTTTGTACTGCGCCGGAAATGGAGACTGTAAAAATGCTCCGTATTCGGTATTAGAATCTAATGTTACTTATCTTTCTCGCATCTTAAAGGATTGTAGTTTTGATCGGCTAGTTTATATTTCATCTACTCGAGTTTATATGAATAATTTGTCTTCATCAGAAGATGGTGATATATCAATATTTCTCGGTGATAATAGAAGACTGTTTAATATTACCAAGTTGTTAGGTGAAGAAATATGTTTGCTTAGTGGAAGGCCTGTAACAATTGTTAGACCAAGTAACGTATATGGTCTTGCACTCTCTAGTCCACTTTTTCTACCATCGATAACTCGTAATGCGATTAATAGCGGTAAAGTCGACATGTTCATAGCTCCTGACTATTCTAAAGATTATATTTCTGTTCAGGATGTAGCATATGCAGTTATTAAACTTTCGCAAAGCGGTAACTCTGTGGGGGAAATATACAACGTCGCTTCTGGTATGAATGTTAAAGCGAGCGAAATAGCAAATTTATTAGTACGCTATACAGGGTGTGAAGTAATATGGCATAGCACCGAAGTTTCAATAGAAAGGTTCCCTGTTACAGATATTGGGAAGTTGCAATTAGCTATAAATGACTTTAAACCAAGGAATGTTCTTGAAGATCTTGAAAGTATGATTGTCGATTTTAGAAAATCAATGAATTAAGGCTAGGGATTACGAATTGATAATTATTGATGGAATTATAGAAACCCTCCAGAGTAGTGGTGGAATTACCACTTATTTTTCCGAATTGATTAAGAATTTTGAAAATAGTAATGTTGAATATAAATATTTGAATTATGTAGGTAGTAAATCGAAACTTAAAGGGACTGTTAGTGATGACAATCTTAAGAGATTTTTAGAGCGATATAGAGACGTTCCTTTCGATTGTGATTCAACACCTCGGATTTTTCATTCAAGTTATTATCGGATTCCGCAACCAAAGTCTTCAAAAGTAGTAACGACCGTACATGACTTTACATATGAACGTTTTGTTGGCGGTTTACCTAAAAAGGTTCACACTTGGCAGAAATATCGAGCGATTAAGAATAGTGATATTGTGATATGCGTTTCTAATAGTACTGCAAAGGACTTAATGGAATATTGTCCTATAGATGAGTCTAAAATTAGAGTCATTTATAACGGGGTGTCTGACTCTTATTATAAAATTGATACATTGCATGATGCTGATAAAACTAATCAAAAAAACGTTCTCTTTGTAGGTTCTCGAGCAGCTTACAAGAATTTTGATTTAGCTGTGAAGACATTAGCTAATTTACCAGACTTAACACTGGATATAGTCGGCGGCGGCATACTGAGTTCAGCTGAGTTGGAATTTCTTAATAATAATCTTAGTGGTCGTTTTAATTATTTAGGTCGGCTGACAGATCAAGAGCTTAATTTGGCTTATAATAAGTGTTATGCACTTTTTTACCCTTCGAGTTATGAAGGATTTGGTATACCTATTATTGAGGCTATGCAATCGGGTTGTCCAGTAATATGTGTTAATTCTTCTTCTATACCAGAGGTGGCTGGTGATGCTGCTATTGTAGTTAATGGTCCTTCTGTTTCAGAATTTAAATTGGCTTTTGAGAAACTCCCATCTATTAGAACGAGTCTAATAGAAGCTGGGTTTAAACAAGCTGAAAAATTCTCTTGGAATAAATGCTTTCGGGAAACACTAGGTGTTTATCGAGAGCTGTTGTAATATCTACGGTGATATAATGAAAAAAGTAGCTTTAATAACTGGTGTAACTGGTCAAGATGGGTCTTATTTAGCGGAACTTTTGTTAGGTAAAGGGTATGAGGTTCATGGTATAAAAAGGCGCGCGTCATCTTTTAATACAGAACGTGTAGATCATATTTATCAAGATCGACATGAGGTAGATCCAAATTTCTTTTTACATTACGGAGATTTGACAGATACTTCAAACCTAGTTCGTTTAATCCAAGAGATTCGCCCGGACGAAGTTTACAATTTGGGTGCTATGTCTCATGTTGCAGTATCCTTTGAGTCTCCAGAGTACACTGCAGATGTCGATGCCATGGGGACCTTGCGTTTATTGGAAGCTATTCGTATTTGTGGATTAGCTAAAACAACCCGTTTTTATCAAGCATCGACGTCCGAATTGTACGGTTTGGTGCAAGAGATCCCGCAGAGAGAATCAACACCATTTTACCCTCGCTCTCCCTACGCTGTAGCTAAGTTATATGCTTATTGGATCACGGTTAACTATCGTGAATCGTATGGTATGTATGCTTGTAACGGCATTTTATTTAACCACGAGTCACCACGTCGAGGAGAAACTTTCGTTACACGTAAGATTACTCGTGCCTTAGCCAATATTTCCCAAGGGTTAGAGAGTTGTCTTTATTTGGGTAATATGGACTCGCTTCGTGATTGGGGGCACGCTAAGGATTATGTTCGCATGCAGTGGATGATGTTACAGCAAGATCAACCGGAAGATTTCGTTATCGCCACCGGCAAGCAAATCTCCGTTCGAGAATTTGTCCGTATTTCAGCTAGAGAGTTGGGTATTGAATTAGAATTTTGCGAAGATGGTGTTGATGAGTTTGCTCGTGTAGCGTCGATAACAGGCGATAAGGTATCAGGGCTAGCAGTTGGTGACATTATTGTTCGTGTCGATCCTCGTTATTTCCGTCCCGCAGAAGTAGAGACGTTACTAGGTGACCCATCGAAAGCTAAGTCTAAACTTGGTTGGATTCCTGAGATTACAGTTGAGCAGATGTGCTCTGAAATGGTTGCTTCAGATTTAGAAAAGGCTAAGCGATACGCGTTGTTGAAAGCGCACGGCCACGAGGTTGCATTGTCGCTGGAGGACTAAATGATAAAGCGTGTATTTGTTGCTGGCCATAACGGGATGGTTGGTTCTGCTATCGTAAGACAATTGGAGCAGCGTGAAGATGTTGAGTTGGTTTTACGAAGTAAACGTGAGCTTGATCTTTTAGATCAGGCAGCAGTGTTTGATTTTTTCATTAATGAAAAAATCGATGAGGTATATTTAGCAGCAGCTAAAGTTGGTGGAATTGTTGCTAACAATACTTATCCTGCTGAATTCATATACCAAAATCTAGTGATTGAAAGTAATCTCATTCATTCTGCGCATCTTGCTAATGTTAAGAAGCTACTGTTTCTTGGCTCTAGTTGCATATACCCTAAACACGCCGAGCAACCTATGACAGAACGGGCTTTGTTAACTGGAGTACTTGAGCCGACTAACGAACCTTATGCTATTGCGAAAATTGCTGGTATTAAACTTTGTGAGAGTTATAACCGTCAGTACGGCAGAGATTATCGTTCCGTTATGCCGACCAATTTGTATGGCATGAACGATAATTTCCATCCGCAAAATAGTCATGTTATTCCGGCACTGCTGCGTCGTTTCCATGAAGCAAAACTTGCCAATTCACCAGAAGTTGTGGCGTGGGGTACTGGTAAGCCCTTGCGCGAGTTTTTATACGTGGATGAGATGGCGGCTGCTAGTGTTCATGTGATGGAACTTGATGAGGCTACCTACCAGCAACACACTGAACCTATGCTGAGTCATATCAATGTGGGTACTGGTATCGACTGTACGATCCGTGAACTGGTGGAAACTGTTGCTAAGGTGATCGGCTACCAAGGGGCAATAGTGTTTGATAGCAGTAAGCCGGACGGTACACCCCGTAAGTTAATGGATGTCAGTCGTCTCAAGTCACTCGGTTGGCAAGCCTGTGTAACACTTGAAGAGGGGCTTACTAAAACATATAAGTGGTTTTTAGAGAATCAGGATAGCTTCAGGGGCTAATAGTGTTTCTTGAGCGTGATGTTTTTCGTCAGGTAGTTGCATCAACACCGCTAGTATCAGTTGATTTGATCGTTAAGGACTCTCATGGTCATGTTTTACTCGGCCAGCGATTAAATCGCCCAGCGCAAGGGTATTGGTTTGTCCCTGGTGGGCGTATTTATAAGAATGAATCGCTAGTGCAGGCATTTAAACGATTAACATTAGAAGAATTGGGACGAGAACTAGCGTATGCCAATGCGCGATTGCTCGGTGCTTTCGATCACTTTTATGAGGACAGCGTGTTCGGTGAATTCCCGTCGACGCACTACGTGGCGTTAGGCTTTGTAATTGAACCTGCTGAACTTGGACATCTGCCCAAGACACAACATGACGAATATGTGTGGGTGTCGGTTGAAGAGCTCATGCACCGAGCAGATGTCCATGCTAATACCAAACTATATTTTAAAACAGATAACGAGAAGCAGCAGCGTTAGACGCTGCTGCTTTGTCAAAGGAGAGACCCTATGTTTATTCCCGTTGTTATGGCAGGTGGCTCGGGCACACGGTTGTGGCCACTGTCCCGTGCTAATTATCCAAAGCAGTTTATTCCGCTTTGTGGTGAGCACAGCATGCTACAACAAACGTTGCTGCGTTTGGACGGGCTGAAACATCACTCGGCGCTGGTCATTTGTAATGACGATACACGATTTCTTGCTGCTGAGCAGTTAAGGCAACTTAAACATATACCTAGTCAGGTGCTGTTGGAGCCTGTTGGTCGTAATACTGCGCCTGCGATAGCTTTAGCCGCCATTGAAACGCTTGAACACCATGGCGATGATGCTATTTTGCTGGTGTTGGCGGCAGACCATGAGATTAAAAGTACTGAGGCGTTTCATACGGTTATCGCACAAGGGCTTGAACTAGCAAAGCAGAATAAACTGGTGACGTTTGGCATTGTTCCTACACATGCTGAAACCGGCTATGGCTACATTCTTAGAGGGAACGTAGTAGGCTTTGGATACGATGTCACAGGGTTTGTTGAAAAGCCCAATGCCATGGTCGCGGAAGAGTATTTAGCCTCTGGCGAATACTACTGGAATAGCGGCATGTTTATGTTTAAAGCCAGCCGTTATTTAGCGGAGCTTGGTAAGCATAGGCCAGATATTTTAACCGCATGTCAGGCTGCAATGAGTGACAAAGCGATTGATTTAGACTTTATTCGGGTGGATCGGGACGCATTTATTGCTTGTCCTGATGATTCTATCGATTATGCTGTCATGGAAAAGACTTCTGATGCCGTGGTTTTACCCTTGGATGCTGGCTGGAATGATGTTGGGGGATTCTCAGCGCTATGGGATGTCGCCAATAAGAACGAAGATGGCAACGTACTTCAGGGGGATATTATGGTACACCAATCCTCAAATGTGTACGCTAAAACGGAAGACAAGTTAGTCGCGCTGGTGGGGGTGTCTGACTTGGTGGTAGTGAATACCAAAGATGCGGTGTTAGTGGCCCATAAAGACCATACGCAAAACGTTAAAAAAATTGTTGAACAACTAAAGCGAGCTAATCGCCCTGAAGTGACTTTTCATCGTGAAGTCTACCGGCCTTGGGGAAAGTATGACTCTGTCGATAACGGTGAACGTTTCCAAGTGAAACGGATTACGGTTAAGCCCGGGGCAAAACTCTCAGTGCAAATGCATCATCACCGAGCGGAGCACTGGATTGTCGTATCAGGAACCGCAAAGGTCACGATTAATAGTCAAGAACAACTGGTAACAGAAAATGAGTCAGTTTATATCCCAGTAACCGCTGTTCATGCGCTAGAAAACCCCGGAAAAGTACCTTTAGAGTTGATTGAGGTTCAGTCTGGTTCTTACCTTGGTGAAGATGATATTGTTCGTTTTGAAGATAAATATGGCAGAGCGTGATTGAATGAAAATTTCTATTATCACGGCGACTTGGAATAGTGAGTCTACCATTGTTGACACTTTGTTATCTTTGGCTTCACAATCTTATCAAAATACTGAATTTATTGTTGTTGATGGAGCGTCAAAAGATACGACATTAAAAATTGTAAATGGTCATGAAGGATTGATAGATATAATAATTTCTGAGCCAGACCAAGGTATTTATGATGCGTTAAATAAGGGGATTACAGTTGCTACTGGGGATGTTATCGGTTTTCTTCATTCTGATGATATTTTTGCTTCAGTAGATACTTTAGATAAAGTTGCATCAGCTTTTGCTGATAATGCAACTGATGCCGTATACGGTGATTTAGACTATGTATCTAAAGACGATACCTCTCGAGTGATTCGACATTGGCAGAGTGGGGAATTTGTAAAAAGTAAATTTAAAAATGGATGGATGCCACCTCATCCAACATTTTATATGCGTAAAAAGCATTATCAGAAACTCGGCGGATTCAATCTTTCATATCGTATCGCGGCAGATTATGAGTCGATTCTTAGGTATCTGTGGCAGGAAAATTTGAATGTTAATTATATTCCTGAAGTTCTTGTTAAAATGCGAGTAGGTGGCGAAAGTAATCGAAGTCTCCAAAATATAATTCGAAAGTCCAAAGAAGATTGGCGAGCGATGAAAAGTAATGGAATAGCTCCGTTGCCAGCGATTTTGGGTAAAAATCTTTCTAAAATTCCTCAGTTTTTCGTTAAATAAAATATGTTGAATACAAAAATTGTTATAGAAAATAGTAGCGTTGCATTCGGTACAAGCGGTGCCAGAGGTTTGGTTGTCGATTTTACGCCAGATGTTTGCGCAGCTTTTACTCATGCTTTCCTTGCTGTAGTCCAAGCAGCCTTTGAATTTAAAAAGATCGCTATTGCTATAGACAATAGACCTAGCAGCTATAAGATGGCTCAGTCATGTGCTGCTGCAGCGTTGAATGCTGGTATTCAACCTGTTTTCTATGGTGTGGTTCCAACTCCTGCTTTGGCTTATCAGTCTATGGCGCTGGGCATTCCTGCCATCATGGTCACTGGTAGCCATATTCCATTCGATCGTAACGGCCTGAAGTTCTATCGACCCGATGGTGAGATTACTAAAACTGACGAACAAGCAATACTTGCCGCTGATATTGCTTTCGAAGCGCTTTCGACATTGCCAGAGCTGACGATATCGAATGATGCAAAGTTAGCGTACATTGATCGTAATAAAGTCTTTGCTAATGCTAATTTGAAAGGCATGCGAATTGGTATCTACGAACATTCAAGTGCTGGACGCGACATATATCGAGAGCTATTTACTGACCTCGGTGCGGATGTCATTTCACTTGGGCGTAGTGAGGTGTTCGTGCCTATAGATACGGAAGCGGTATCTGATGAGGATAAGGCCAGAGCTAAGGATTGGGTTAGCCAATATCAGCTAGATATATTGTTTTCCACCGATGGTGATGGAGACAGGCCCTTATTGGCTGGTGAAGATGGTGTATGGTTACGTGGTGATGTACTTGGCCTTCTATGTGCTAGGGCTTTAGGTATCGAAGCACTCGCCATCCCGGTAAGTTGTAATACTGCTATTGAAAAAAGTGGCTATTTTGCTGAAGTTGAGCGAACTCGAATTGGTTCACCCTATGTGATTGATGCATTTTCGGCATATACATCTCGTTTTAGTAAAGTTGCGGGGTTTGAAGCTAACGGTGGCTTTTTATTGGGGTCTGATATTGTATTTAACGATAGAGAAGTTAAGGCGTTGCCTACAAGAGATGCATTACTACCAGTTTTAGCAGTATTAAATATTGCAACCAATGGTATCGTTCCTCTGTTACAACAATTGCCGAATCGTTTTACCGCATCCGACAGAATTAAGGATTTTGCCACCGAGAAAAGCAAGGCTATGTTGCTCCAAGCTATAGCTGCGCCAGATGAGTTTATGTCTAAGCTTGGTTTTACATCAGTTGTCACTAATAGTGTAAATACAGTAGATGGTTTCAGGATCTGTCTGGGAAATGGAGATATTGTCCATCTTCGTCCATCAGGTAATGCGCCAGAACTCCGGTGCTATGCTGAGTCTGACTCCGAACAATCAGCGAACAATTTGGTGTCTAACACTCTGAGAAAGATACAGTTACTCGGGTAAGAAAACGCATTTAAACGGAGCTAGCAGATGGCCGGTAAGTTATACTTCCCGGCCATCTTTTTTTGATAACGCAGAAGAAAAGTTATCTGAATCGGTACTTTTGGACAGCGTGCTAAGTGATTTAACTAATTTATTGAGTGGGTTTGTTTTTACTATTCGCGGATGATGTTTATCCGAATGATTTTCAAATGTATCTCGTTATTTTACTAACTCTCAGAATCCCCAGTTTTCGAATTTGGTGGATTGCAGAGCTTTTAAATGAAGCGGTTTTTAAGAATTAAGCAATGGCTCAGTTCTGTATCTAGTTGTAACTAGATAGTTTAGGCTATAGGTAGGCCTGTTTTTAATTTAAAGGATATTTTATGTCAGTGTTAGTCACTGGTGGGGCTGGTTACATTGGTAGCCATACGCTCGTTGAATTACTGTCGAATGGTGAGGATGTAGTGGTCCTCGATAACCTCTGTAACTCAAGTGTGGAATCGTTGGCGCGCGTTAAACAAATCACGAATGAAGAGGTGACTTTTTACGAAGGGGATATTCGCGATGCTGAGATACTTCATCAAATCTTTAATAAACATCCTATTGAAGTGGTGATCCATTTCGCCGGACTTAAGTCGGTTGGTGAGTCAGTAAGCAAGCCTGTAAAGTATTACCAGAACAATGTAGTTGGGTCTTTAGTCTTAGTTGAGGCAATGGCCGCAGCTGGAGTGTTTAATCTAGTATTTAGCTCTTCTGCAACTGTTTACGGTGATCCTGCTTCGTTGCCTATCAATGAGAATTTTCCTACTGGACGTGCAGCTAATCCTTATGGTGAATCGAAGCACATGGTCGAGAATATTCTAGAAGATCTCTACCGCTCGGATTCTCGTTGGAATATTGCTCGCCTGAGATATTTTAATCCTGTCGGTGCGCATGAAAGTGGACGTATCGGTGAAGACCCTAATGATATACCTAACAATCTGTTGCCCTACATTGCGCAGGTGGCTGTGGGTAAACGTGAAGCATTGAACATTTTTGGCAATGACTATCCGACTAAAGATGGCACCGGTGTGAGAGATTATATTCACGTGGTTGATCTTGCTCGTGGTCATTTAAAAGCGTTAGAAAAGCTTAAAACCAACCCCGGGCTAGTAACGTACAACTTAGGTACGGGCATTGGATACAGCGTATTAGACGTACTACACGCATTCGAAAAGGCTTGTGGTAAGTCCATACCACATGAGTTTGTGCCTCGCCGCAGCGGTGATATCGCCGAATACTATGGTGACCCAACACTGGCAGAACGTGAACTTGGCTGGAAGGCGGAGCATTCGCTGCAGGATATGGTCGAGTCCAGCTGGCGTTGGCAGTCGCAGAACCCCAATGGCTATCGGGGTTCCTGAACCGTAATTTTGGAGCAATAGCGTAGATTGAAAGTATTGGTTATTGGTGGGCATGGTCAGTTAGGCCAAGCGCTGCGTTATTGCTTACCGTTTTCGCCACTCGGCAGTGGTGCGCTCGAAAGTGGTGCTAAAGTCACTGCTGTGTTTTTGAGTCACGCCGAGCTTGACCTGAGCGGTTCCCTGTTGTGTGTTCAGTTAGCGCAATATCGACCCGATGTGATTATTAACTGCGCTGCATTTAATGCGGTCGATAAGGCTGAACATCAAACGGCCATGGCTTTTGCGATTAATGCTCATGGGCCTGAATTGTTAGCGCGTTGGTGCGCCGATAATCAACGGCGCCTGTTGTATCTCTCATCTGATTATGTTTTTTCCGGTAAAAAACACAGCTCTCCCTATGTCGAGTTCGATAGTCCTAGCCCGTTGTCGGTGTACGGGCAAAGTAAGCTGGCGGGCGAACAGGCTGTACTTGCGAGTTGCCCTTCGGCGATGGTGATTCGTACCGCGTGGCTTTACAGTCATTGGGGGCAAAATTTTTTAACCGCTATGCGTCGTCGGTTACTGGCTAGTCAGCCATTATCTGTGGTAGCTGATCAGTTTGGCAGCCCCACTTGGGCGGTTGCGCTAGCACAGGTGATTTGGCAGGTGATAGCTGAGGATTGGCATAAAAATGGTTGCGTTGATGCAAGTAAATTCAATGGACTGTTTCACTACGCCGGTGGTGGTCAAGGTAGTTGGTATGAGTTAGTGCAGGAAATCAAACAGTGCCTTATACGCCAGCATCTTATTCCTGCCGATGGTGGTAGTCCTATCACCCCGATATCTACGGCTGAGTACATCACCACGTTCGCGCCTGACGCTGCGCCACGCCCATCATTCAGCGCTTTGTCATCCCAAAAGCTACAATCGCTCCTTCCTGATTCCCCCGCATGGCTCTGGCAGCCATGGCGTCAGCAGCTTGCACGCTGCATGACAAGCCAGATCACATTTTAATATTCCTATTTTATATATAAAGTTCCAAAAATGAACGTTTCAGGCATATAAGCGTCTGCTATTATCCGCTCAATCAAGGTTACTTTACCTTTCTTATCAAGTTTAACTGGGCAAGCTTAGCTATGTTGATAAGGGGTAACCGGAATAGCGAGATGAATGATGATTACGCCTGAAAAAATGACCCACCTGAAAGCACTGGAAGCCGAATCGATTTACATCATGCGTGAAGTCGCGGCGGAGTTTGATAACCCAGTGATGTTGTACTCCATTGGTAAAGACTCGTCGGTGCTGCTGCATCTAGCTCGTAAAGCCTTTTACCCTGGTAAAATTCCTTTCCCATTACTGCACGTTGATACCACTTGGAAGTTTCACGAGATGATTGAGTTTCGTGACCGTATGGCGCAGAAGTATGGTTTCAAACTGTTAGTACATATCAACGAAGAAGGGCGCCGTCTCGGTATTAGCCCTTTTGAGCACGGTAGTGCCAAACACACCGATATCATGAAAACCCAATCGCTCAAACAAGCACTCGATAAGTATGGTTTCGATGCGGCGTTCGGCGGTGCTCGTCGTGATGAAGAGAAATCTCGCGCTAAAGAACGTGTCTACTCGTTCCGTGACAACAAACACCGCTGGGACCCGAAAAATCAACGCCCAGAGTTGTGGAATATCTACAACAGTAAAGTGAATAAGGGCGAGAGCATTCGCGTGTTCCCACTTTCTAACTGGACTGAGTTAGATATCTGGCAATACATCTACTTAGAAAATATCGAAATCCCCTCACTGTACCTGTCCAAACCGCGCCCTGTTGTGGAGCGTGATGGTGCATTAATCATGGTTGATGATGATCGTATGCCGCTACGGGAAGGTGAAACCCCTGAGATGAAGATGGTGCGTTTCCGCACGCTCGGTTGCTATCCATTAACCGGGGCGGTGGAATCGGTTGCCCAGACTCTGCCAGAAGTGATTCAAGAGATGCTGCTGTCGACTACCTCCGAGCGCCAAGGCCGAGTGATTGATCACGATTCCTCAGGCTCGATGGAGAAGAAAAAGATGGAAGGGTATTTCTAACAACAGTGCTAAGGAGTAAGCCGTAAGCTTTAAGCAACAGCAAAAAGCACATAGCTCAAGGCATAAACAAGGAAGTTTTATGAATTTTGAGAACTTGGATGTTTGGAAACGTTCAGCACGCTTATCTGCGGATATCTATAAGAATACGGCTTCGATAAGGGATTCTGGTTTCCGTGATCAACTTACGCGGTCTGGGTTGTCGGTTCCGAGCAACATTGCCGAAGGAATGAGTCGCGAAGGAGTGCGGGAAAAGAGGCGTTTTCTAGATATTGCTCGAGCTTCTTTAGCTGAGGCAAGAACTCAAATTTATATCGGAATTGATATTGGCTATATCAAACGGGATTTAGGTCTCAAATGGATTGCTGAAACTAAAGAGCTTTCTTCAATGATCAACAGCCTCAAAAACAAAATTATCCAGTACCAATAAACGCGATGTTGACGCTGAAGGAACCTGATTCACTATTTACAGCTTACAGCTTGAGGATTTTAATATGTCTACCAGTTCAAATTTGCTAGCGACTGATATTGAAGGTTATTTAAAAGTTCACGAAAACAAAGACATGCTGCGGTTTTTAACCTGCGGTAGCGTGGATGATGGTAAGTCGACATTGATCGGTCGTTTGCTGTATGACAGCAAGATGATTTTCGAAGATCAAATGGCGGCGATTGAGAAAGATTCCAAGCGGTTTAATACCACCAATGAAGCGTTTGATTTGGCGTTGTTGGTAGATGGTTTGCAGTCGGAGCGGGAGCAGGGCATCACGATTGATGTGGCCTACCGTTATTTTGCAACCGAGCAACGTAAGTTCATTATTGCCGATACCCCAGGGCATGAGCAGTACACCCGTAATATGGCAACGGGTGCATCTACCTGTGATTTGGCGATTATTCTGATTGATGCGCGCCACGGTGTGCAGGTGCAGACTCGCCGCCACTCTTATATCTGCTCACAGTTGGGCATTAAGCATGTGATCATCGCCATCAATAAGATGGACATTGTTGATTACGACCAAGCGGTGTACCAAAAAATCAAACAGGATTACCGCGAGTTTGCTGAGCAGTTGAAGTTTACCGATATTCGCTTTGTGCCGATCTCGGCGTTGAAAGGCGATAACGTGGTGAATGAAAGTACCAATATGCCATGGTATCCCGGTTCGCCTCTGCTGAAGTTACTCAACACCGTCACTATTAAAAAGCAGCGCCAAGAAGCGTTCCGTTTCCCAGTGCAATATGTCAATCGTCCGAACCTCGATTTTCGTGGTTTCTGCGGGACGGTCGCATCTGGTGATATTCGCGTTGGCGATACAATTGAGGCATTACCTTCAGGCAAGCAAAGTCGGGTGAAGTCTATCGTGACGTTTGATGGTGACCTCGACAAAGCCTATGAGGGCATGGCGGTGACTATCACTTTAGAAGATGAGATTGATATTAGCCGCGGTGATATGTTGGTGCGTCCTCATCAAGAATGTTTGGTAGCCAATCGTTTTGATGCCGATGTGGTGTGGATGGCTGATGAGCCATTGCATTTAGATCGGGAATACTTAATTAAAGCCGGCAGTAAAACCACCTCTGGTCACGTGCAGCAAGTGAATTACAAAGTCGATGTGAATACCTTGCAGCGTGAAGATGCTAGTCAATTAGCGCTAAATGAAATGGGTGAATGCCGCTTTGTACTCAATGAAAAAATTGAGTTTGATGCGTATGACCAAAACCGTACCACAGGGTCTTTTATCGTTATTGATCGACTGACCAATGCGACCGTGGGGGCGGGCATGATCAGCCGTGAAGCCAGTGATAAAGGGCAGACTAAAGCTAAATATTCAGCGTTTGAGTTAGAGCTGAATGCGTTGATTCGCAAGCAGTACCCGCATTGGGGCGCTCGTGATATCAGCCAAGACTAATTGGAACTGTCGTCATGTCGTGGCATGGATACCTCACTTTAGCATTGTTCGCAGCGACGATTGTTGGCTTGATCCGCTATCAATCGCGTCCTGCGGCGGTGTTTGGTTGTTTGATGCTGGCGCTGGTCGCCAGCGAGTTGGTTAACCGCGAACAGGTGCTGGAGAGTTTTGCCAACTCGGGATTGGTGACGCTTATCCTGTTAATGCTCTGTTCATTAGTGTTGGAGAAAACACGACTGTTACGACTGTTGGCCAAAGGGGTGATTGTGACCAGTTATCGTCACTCCTGGCTGCGTCTTTTTGGTATTACTACGCTGTGTTCGGCGTTTTTGAATAATACTGCGGTAGTTGCCACCTTGATGGCACCCATCCGCAATAATCCCTACCACAGTGCCAGCCGTTTATTACTGCCGCTGTCCTATGCTGCCATTTTAGGGGGCACGGTCACCTTAATTGGTACCTCTACCAACCTGATTGTGAACAGTTTTTACATCAGTGAAACAGGGCACTCGTTGGGGTTCTTTTCGTTTTTTGCGGTGGGTATTTTGCTGGTGGCCGGTTGTGGTGTGGTAGTGGCGCTTATCAGCCGACATTTACCTAACCTCCAGCGTCAGGATAGCAGCTACAAAGGCTATTTTATCGAGGCCAAGTTGCAAGCTGGCTCGTCGTTGGTCGGCAAGAGTGTTGAGCAAAATGGCTTGCGGCATCTTGAATCCCTCTTTTTAGTTGAAGTGGTACGGCAGGGCCGATTGATCTCGCCGGTCGCGCCACAAGAGATATTGCATGAGCACGATCGTTTGGTGTTCGCTGGTGATATTCAAAAAGTGATGCAGTTGCATACCTTCGCAGGGCTAACTTTATTTGCGGATAAAGATGGTCTGCTACAACGTGATCTTACCGAGGTCGTCGTGCGGCAGGAGAGTGTCTTAGTCGGGCGCACGCTTAAGTCTACGGGCTTTCGTTCATTATTTGATGCTGCCGTGGTGGCGATACGTCGCGACGGACAAAATATCTCCGGCAAGCTTGGGGATGTGGTGATACTGGCAGGAGATTTTTTGGTGCTCGCGGTGGGTGAGGATTATCGCCACCGCCGCAATATTGGCAAAAATTTTATCAGTGTCAGTGGTGTTGAGCCGGATCTGCATTTAAGCGGAAAACGCGAATGGCTGGCTGTCGGTGGCTTTGTGTTGGCGGTTGCTGCATCCGCTCTGGGCTTAGTTGACTTATTGCAGGCCTTGCTGTTGTTGCTTGGGGTGTACATCTTTTCCGGTTGTATCACGGTAAATGAGTTACTGCGGCGCTTTCCGGTGGATATTTGGTTGATTGTCTCCGTCGCTATTTTGCTGTCGTTTGCCATGGTCGGCTCAGGTGTGGCGGATTGGTTCTCTCAGGGCGTTAAGTTATATGCTGCGGATATGCCGCCTTTCTATCTGTTGCTGCTCACATATGTGGTGACTTGGGTGCTGACTGAATTGGTGACCAATAATGCGGCAGCGGCGTTGATGTTTCCGCTAAGTGTGGGGTTAGCCAACGGGCTCGGCGTCGATATCTTGCCGTTTGTGATGGTGGTGGCCTATGGCGCTAGTGGTAGCTTTATTAGTCCATTTGGGTATCAAACCAACTTGATGGTGTACAACGCGGGTAAGTACACACTTACGCATTTCCTTCGAGCAGGCTTACCCGTTGCATTGGTTTATGGCGCCATTGTCGTTACCTGTGTGCCGCTATTTTTCCCTTTTTAATGTGAACTAGGACTGTTGTGATGAAGAGTGATAAATCAACCAACGTGGTATGGCATCAACATCAGATTGCTAAGGCGGATCGTGTGCGCCAAAAAGGCATCCAACGTCCGGCAGTATTATGGTTTACCGGATTAAGTGGTTCTGGCAAATCCACCATCGCTAATGCAGTAGAGCAGTTATTGTTTGCCAAGGGCTATCACAGCTATTTGCTCGATGGTGATAACGTGCGCCATGGGCTTAATAAAGATCTGAGCTTTGCGGATGCTGATCGTGTCGAGAATATTCGTCGTATCGGAGAAGTGAGTAAGCTGTTTGTTGATGCTGGATTATTAGTGTTAACCGCATTTATTTCTCCTTTTCAGCAAGACCGTGCTTTAGTGCGCACGCTTCATAGTGAGCAAGAGTTTATCGAAGTGTTTGTTGATACGCCGTTGGCCGTGTGTGAGCAGCGAGATCCTAAAGGGCTTTATAAGAAAGCGCGTGCAGGGGAAATTAAACATTTCACTGGGATTGATTCTGCCTACGAGCCACCGCTCAAACCGGAAATTCGTGTCGATACCTCGACAGCATCGGTCGCTGAATGCGCTGAGCAGGTTGTTGCTTATCTTGCAGGCAATGGTTATCTATAACTGCCGGAGGGCGTGTGCAATACGATATTTTTAATGGCGATGCTGACGGCATTATCTCTCTGGTACAGTGGCGATTAGCGCACCCAAAATCGGCGCAGTTAATCACGGGTGTTAAGCGTGACATTGAGTTAGTGAAGCAAGTGAGTGCGACGACGGCAGATAATCTGCTGATCCTTGATATTTCACTGGAGAAAAACTTAGCAGCGGTAAATTCCGCACTTGCTAATGGGGCGGTCGTGACTTATATCGACCATCATCGTGCTGGGGAGTTGCCAACAGCGGCTCAGTTTACCGCGCATATTGATACCGCGGCAGATACTTGCACAGCGCTGATTGTTGATAAACTATTGGATGGACAGTATCGCGACTGGGCAATTGCAGCCGCCTATGGTGACAACATGATTGCGGTGGCAGATAGTTTAGCGACTGCGCGTGGTTTAGCTGCTGATGATTGTGCCTATTTGCGTGAACTCGGTACGTTAGTGAATTACAACGGCTATGGGGCAACACTGGACGATTTGCATTTTCATCCTGCGACGTTGTTCCAAGCGTTACTGCAATATTCTTCGCCATTCTTATTGAAAGATGATCTCCAATCGCCATTTTATCAACTGCAACGCGTTTATATCGCTGATATGGAAAACGTAGCTACATTGGACGCCGTTGAAGACGATAAGCAACTGCTTGTCTACCAGTTACCCGATGCTGCGTGGGCTAAACGTGTCAGTGGCGTGTTAGGCAATGAGTTAGCCAATCGTTATCCGACCCGTGCTATTGCGGTGGTGACGCATAATGCCGACGGCAGTTTGATGGTGTCATTACGTGCACCATTGACAAACCGCCAAGGTGCAGGCGATATTTGTAGTCAATTTGCCACAGGAGGTGGCCGCGCCGCTGCTGCAGGCATCAACGCCTTGCCAGTAAGTGATTTATCTCAATTCATCACGACAATTAAAACTTATTATAGCGAGTGATAGTGGTTAGAATGGGCGCCATTAAACGAATTTAACACTCATTTGGAAATTAGGGATAATTATGAAAATTGTCGTGGCTGGAACAGGGTATGTTGGCCTATCTAATGCGGTGTTGCTGGCGCAGCACCATCGGGTAATCGCTGTTGATGTATTGCAAGACAAAGTGGATCTTGTCAATCAACGTAAGTCTCCGATTGTCGATGAGCTGATTGAAGAATATCTGTCAACCAAAGCATTGAACCTTGAAGCCACCACCGATGTTAGCGTTTATCGTGATGCTGATTTTGTCATTGTGGCGACACCAACTGATTATGATCCGCGTACCAATTACTTTAATACCAGTACCGTCGAATCCGTGGTTGCTAAGGTCATTGAGCTTAATCCCCAAGCTTGCATCGTGATTAAATCTACCGTGCCTGTGGGATATACCGCTGAACTGCGTAAGCAAACTGGCAGCAACAATATTATCTTCTCGCCGGAATTTTTGCGTGAAGGCAAAGCCCTGTACGATAACCTCTATCCTTCGCGGATTATTGTTGGGGAGCGTTCCGCTCGTGCCGAACAGTTTGCGCGGTTACTTGCTGACAGTGCGCTCAAAGAAAATATTCCGGTACTGTTTACTGAAAGCACAGAAGCAGAGGCGATTAAGTTGTTTGCCAATACCTACTTGGCGATGCGAGTGGCGTATTTCAATGAGCTTGACAGTTACGCAGAGAAAAATGGCTTAGATACGCGCCAAATTATCGATGGCGTATGTTTAGACCCGCGTATTGGCGGCCACTATAACAATCCATCATTTGGCTATGGTGGTTATTGTTTGCCGAAGGATACTAAGCAGTTACTTGCTAACTATGACCAAGTGCCTAATAACCTGATTTCGGCGATTGTGGACGCTAACCGTACCCGTAAAGACTTTATTGCCGACTCAATTATTGCCAAACAGCCGAAAAAAGTGGGTGTATACCGCTTAATCATGAAAAGCGGCTCAGATAATTTCCGTGCATCGGCCATGCAAGGGGTGATGAAACGTATCAAAGCGAAAGGCATTGAAGTGGTGGTGTATGAACCGGTGTTAAAAGACGATGAGTTTTTCCACTCTAAAGTGATCCGTGATTTACAGGACTTTAAAGCGCAGGCTGACGTGATCATCTCTAATCGCATGGTACCTGAACTCGAAGACGTGGCTGACAAAGTCTACACTCGCGATCTCTTTGGTCACGATTGATTATATCTGTGCTAGCATTTGCGCCATCATCGGAGTAGATGCTGGCAACTAAAATTAAAACGCTGTGTCTACTCGACATGGCGTTTTTTATTTAGAGGCTTGTATGAAATATTTAGTGACTGGCGTTGCCGGTTTTATCGGCGCACGTGTAGCTGAGCAATTGGTTGAATGGGGTCACGAGGTCGTCGGTATCGATAATCTGAACGATTATTACGATGTCAAACTGAAACAAGACCGTTTGAACAAGCTGGCTGACAAACCTGAGTTTCGCTTTCAACAGCTCGATTTAGCGGATCGCGACGGCATGGCGCAACTCTTCGCTGATGGACAGTTTGAACGTGTGATTCACCTCGGAGCACAAGCCGGCGTGCGCTACTCGATAACCAATCCATTTGCTTACGCCGATAGTAACCTCGTCGGTACCTTGTGCGTGCTAGAAGGTTGTCGCCATCATAAGGTGGGCCACTTGGTCTATGCGTCTTCTAGCTCAGTTTATGGCCTTAATAAAAAAATGCCGTTTGCTACCAGTGATTCAGTGGATCACCCGGTGTCATTTTATGCAGCGACGAAGAAAGCCAATGAGGTGATGGCACATAGCTATGCGCATCTTTATGGTTTACCAACCACTGGACTGCGTTTCTTTACGGTCTACGGCCCGTGGGGGCGGCCAGATATGGCACCGATGTTGTTCGCTAAGGCAATTAGTGCTGATGAACCTATTAAAGTATTTAACCACGGTAACATGAGCCGCGACTTCACCTATATTGATGACATCGTTGAAGGCATTTTGCGTTGTGCTGATCATATTCCACAACCCAACAGTGATTGGAGTGTGGAAAGCGGTACGCCTGCCACCAGTGTGGCACCGTTTCGGGTTTACAACATCGGTAATGGCAGCCCTGTGAAATTGATGGATTTTATTGCCGAGCTTGAGCAGGCTCTCGGTAAAGCCGCACAAAAAATCATGATGGATATGCAGGACGGTGATGTACAAGCCACCTGGGCAGATACAGACGACCTGTTTACGGCGGTGGGTTATAAGCCGAAAGTAGGAATTAAAGAGGGCGTTAAGGCGTTTGCCGAGTGGTACCAAGCGTATTACGGCTAAGTAGCATTTAGTGTTGTATTGTATGTACTACAGCGTCGCAGCAAGCACTGTGGCGCTTTTTTATAGCCTAATAGGAAGGGTGAGTAAGAGTTCCATACTTATTTTGGCTTGTAACTCCTAGATGATGACATAGCGCTTTATTTGCAGCACAGATCTGTTGATACTGAGCTAGTACTGGCCTTATCCGCACCGTCTCAATGCATTCCCAGTGGCGCCGGCCTAACTCGCTGTTTAGTGCTGTTGCTATGATTTAGTCAGGTGTTACATACTCTATTCGTCTCTGTACTTGGGGCTGTTGAACTTTGTTGCGCCCAGCTTGCTTAGTTGACTAAGCGTCGCAGGCATCTCCTCGTTCATAACGCGTTTAATTTGAACAAAAATTAAACACTAAAGATAAACCGCCCCTAGAGCTTTTAGGTAAGTTAGCGTAAGCTGACTGGCAAATTTTTACTGATATCTACCAGCATGTTCCCTGTCGATATTCACGCCCACACAGTAGCTTCTACACATGCATATAGTACTGTACATGACTATCTCGCCGTGGCTAAGCTGGCGGGCGTGCAGTTATTCGCTATTACCGATCACGGTCCCGCCATGGCTGACGCGCCACACTTCTGGCATTTTGTGAATATGCGAGTCATTCCACAACTCGTTGATGGCGTGGGTATTCTTCGAGGGATTGAAGCGAATATCCAGAATATCGATGGAGAGATCGATTTTTATGGTGAGTACCTCAGCCAACTAGATATTGTACTCGCTGGGCTGCATGAGCCGGTATTTGCGCCAGCAACAAGTGCGGTACATACAGAAGCTATGCTCAATTGCATTGAAAGTGGCAAGGTGGATGTGATTACGCATCCGGGTAATCCTAAGTACCCTGTAGATCAAACAGCTATCGTGCAAGCGGCAGCAAAATACAATGTCGCCTTAGAGATCAATAACTCTTCGTTTCTGCATTCCCGCAAGGGCAGCGAATCTAATTGCTTAGCGCTGGCTAAACTCGCCAAACAGCATGATGCTCCATTAGTGATGGGCTCAGATTCTCATGTTGCGTTTACCTTGGGTGGCTTTGCAAAATCACTGAGTATTATCGATGCCGCTGGTTATCCTCGAGAGCGGTTATTGAATTGTCAGCCGACACGTCTGCTCAAATTTCTGCGTGAGCGCGGTCATCGAACCTTATCCGAGCTATTGACATTTTTTGAGCCTGAGGCGGAACAATGAACCGCTCAACACTCATCTCGCGTGAGCAACTTTATCGGCTAGTGCAAATTGCCATACAGGCGGGTAATGCGCTGATGGCTTATTACGACGATGAGGTGGATATCAGCGTTAAAGACGATAATACGCCACTGACGGCGGCAGATTTAGCCAGTCATCAAACGATTGTTAACGCTCTTGCCGCCGAATTTGGTCAATTTCCCATTTTGTCTGAAGAGGACGCCGACATTAGTTGGCAACAGCGAGCAACATGGCAGCACTACTGGCTTTTAGATCCGCTGGATGGCACCAAAGAGTTTATTAAACACAACGGTGAATTTACCGTGAATATCGCGTTGGTCAGTCAACATATGCCTGTGGCTGGTGTCGTTTATGCGCCAGCACTCGGCCGCTGTTTTTTCGGTATGGTGGATGTCGGCGCATGGGAATTAGCCCAACCTGCAATGCAGCGCGTGCCCGACGCAGCCACTATTGCTCAGCGCAGTCAGTCATTACTAGGGCAAACAACACGACAGACACCCATTGTTGTTGGCAGTCGTTCGCATATAACCCCCGGACTTGCTGGCTTTTTAGGCAGTCTGGTAGATTATCACTTGCGTGAAGTCGGCAGTTCGTTGAAGATGTGCCTCCTTGCAAGCGCTGAGGCTGATCTTTACCCTCGTTTAGGTGCGACTCATGAGTGGGATACTGCGGCCGCACACGCTATTTTGAGTGCAGCTGGTGGACATGTATTACTGCATGACTCACAACAACCACTGCGATATAACACAAAGAATACGTTAGCAAACCCCTGGTTTGTGGCTTATCGACCAGGTTGGATAGAGGATACTCCATGATTAGATTAGGCATTGACCTAGGCGGTACTAAGACTGAGATTGTTGCCATAGCCGAAGACGGTACTGAGCTGTATCGTCATCGTGAGCCTTCTGCACATGATTATCCCGGTACGCTGACCACCATCGCTAAACTGGTGAATATGGCCGAGGCCGAACTTGGAGAGAGAGGCAGCTTGGGGGTTGGTATTCCTGGGGTGGTTTCTCCGTTTACTGGTTTGGTTAAAAATGGCAATTCAACATGGTTACATGGCCATCCGCTGGATAAAGATCTCGGCGAGTTGCTGGATCGTGACGTACGCGTAGCCAATGATGCCAACTGTTTTGCTGTGTCAGAAGCCATTGATGGCGCAGCCGCGGGCAAAGGTTTTGTACTGGGGGTCATTTTGGGGACTGGCTGTGGCGCTGGTATTGCCGTGAATGGTCAAGTACACACTGGCGGTAACGGTATCGCTGGTGAACTCGGTCACACACCGCTACCGTGGATGACACCTGAAGAGTTTCGTTCAACCAAATGTTTCTGTGGTAATTACGACTGCATTGAAACCTATATTTCTGGTACAGGGTTTGTGCGTGATTTTAACGAGCACCATTCAGAGACTCCGGCGAAAAGCGGACAAGATATTACGGCATTGATCGCTGAAAATCACGCCGGTGCTAAGGCGTCATTTGAACGTTATCTTGACCGTCTGGCGCGCTGCCTTGCACAATTCATCAATATTATGGATCCAGATGTCATCGTCTTGGGCGGCGGCATGTCTGCTGTTGATGCGATTTATCCTGAATTGCCAGCGCGTATCGCCAGTTATGTTGTTGGCCGAGAAAGCGAAACCCCAGTCGTTAAAAACCTGCATGGTGGCTCATCAGGTGTTCGCGGTGCCGCGTGGTTGTGGCCATTGAACTAACCTTGGGCTCAATGGACTAACTCGGATACACGTTAATTACTTGAGTTGTTGCTGATTTATGTTTTGGATTAAAAAGATATTTTCCCAACTTTTTATGCCGATACCCTTTGCGGTGATCTTGCTATTACTGGCTGTGTGGCAATTTCGTCGTCGTCCAAAGTTAGCCAAATCACTCATCGTGCTTTCCATTGTCTGGTTAGGATTTTTGGCCAGTAGTTTTGGCAGTTACTGGTTATTGTGGCCATTAGAGCAGCAATATAAGGTGTTTAAGCAGCCTGTACCTCATAGCTGTGTGGTGATGGTGCTGGGCTCTGGTCATGATGACGGTGTTGCAGGTGATGCGCGACATAAACTTTCTACCACAGCGTTAGCGCGCTTGTCTGAAGGCGTCTCGTTGGTCAAAAAGGCTGACTCCAAAGATTGCTTGTTAGTCTTCAGTGGTTGGACGGGCGGCGGCAGTAACACTACTGCTCATGCGGAAGAGATGAAGCAAGCGGCGATTGATATGGGAGCAGATCCTGCGCGTATCCTGACATTAGATGATGCCAAAGACACCGTTGAAGAAGCCCTAGCGCTACGTCAAACCTTTGGTGCCGCGCCTGAAGATATGGGCGATGATGCCGTAGGTGGCCGTAAATTGTTATTAGTGACTTCTGCTAGCCATATGCCGCGGGCGATGGAGATTTTTGTTGGTGCGGGGTTTGATCCTGTAGCGGCGCCCACAGATTTCTTAGGCCGACATGACCATTGGTGGCGTTTATCTACTGAAAACCTCGATAAATCCGCTAAAGCTCTGCATGAATATATGGGCACCACGTGGCTGCATGTGAGAATGTTACTGGGAGTGTAATTGGAGACTATTGAATTACGCTCAACCTCTAAACGTAATGCTCTCACATTAACTGTTGTGGGGGCATCTGCGTTAATTATCGCGATTACCTTATTCGTTGCTGATCATGCTTGGTTTGCGGTGGCGTTTGCGGCGTTTATGTTGGGTGCCGTAGCGCTCATCATCGGCATTGCTAAGCAGTATGAACCCGCGATAGTGATGACCTTGACGGCACAAGGACTAAGGTTCTTTCATCGTCGCGGCAGTTTATTTATTGAATGGCACAACATTCAACGGATCGATTTTCCCCGTGTACAACGTGGGTTGGATTTAATTGAGTTGCCCTACGTGGGTATCAAACTCAACGCCATTAACCCTATCCTCGATAATATCTCGCCTCGACTAGCCACGGGTTTATTGACCGAACAGCGCTCGCTGATGATGACTGCTGTGGCTAACGATGAAGATCTTGCCGCTTTGGAGCATTACCTCAGTGCCGAATTTACCCCGTTGGTGGTGAATGGTGATCGCTATCGCGGGTTGTTAGCCATGTTTGGCCGCCGCTGCTTAACGCTAGATAAGCACTTGGGCTATCATCTTTACCTCTCTGCCGAGTTTGTTGAACTCGAACCGCAGCAACTGCTCTCGCAACTAAGAGAATACTGGCAAAACCATCGGTTTGAATCATGCTGAGCTACGAGCTACGAGCTACGAGCTACGAGCTACGAGCTACGAGCCTTAGCTATGTGCTTGCGGTAATAAACGTTAGATAAGCAGCGCGAGCTATTGCCTGTGGCGTTCAACGTTACATAATCCTGCTTATCGCTTATCGCTTATCGCTTATCGCTTATCGCTTATCGCTTATCGCTTATCGCTTATCGCTTATCGCTTATCGCTTGTAGTTGTTCAGCCGCTTCTTACACTCGCTGCGCAACCCGCAACCCGCAACCCGCAACCCGCAACCCGCAACCCGCAACCCGCAACCCGCAACCCGCAACCCGCAACC
>NZ_JBLXAT010000013.1:0-116898 GCF_048265805.1 Shewanella sp.
GGCAAGGCAGGTGATGTGCCGTGTAGTTATTCTCCACCAACAGCGCCTAACGCTGAATAAATTGCGCGCTGTCGCTGTCCGAAGGGTTCATTTAAACGCCTCCTGAACATTGTTGCGCCCAGCTTGCTTAGTTGACTAAGCGTCGCAGGCCTCGCCTCGTTCATAACGCGTTTAATTTGAACAAAAATGAAACACAAAGATAAACAGCCCCTAGGGAAGGTTGCGAACAAGTCCAGAGTGTCGTGAAGACTTATTCGCACCGTCCCTAATATTCCGTCAAATCATCTCTCTTGGCTAAACTCACTTCACCCTCTAGGGTAACCCCCGCCTGTTAACAGTGGCCGCTAAAGATGAACCTACAGCACAAAACGACAAAGCACGGTAGCGTGCGTATAGGAAAATGGCTGATATCACTCATAGCAAACATCAGACACAGCAGTAAGACGCATCAGCTGTGAATACCTAAAAATTACGCTCAGTACCATGGTGACTTGGGTTACCGCCCTATCGGCTCATACTGTGATCAATGCAAGGCAGTCAAACAGCCGTTAATGCGTTGTCTTTGATGTTGATAGTTAGGCAGCAGCTTTACGGCTAAAGTCCGATTTAGCCGCTTCTGACGCTCTTGCTGTGGAGCGAAACCGTCTCACTGTTCCAGTACGATTACGCTAGTTAGCTAACCCACAATAAAAAAGGCTGCCCGTACGTAGGCAGCCCTTTTTGAGTGCAATAAGCGCTATGGCTTACGCTTGATCGTCTTCGTTAGCACGATCCATATTCTCAGTATTTTCCAACCAAAGCGCATTGATAATGCCGAAAGAACAAGCCAGCAACAAACCCAGTATCCAAGTGAAATACCACATATTGTTTCCTCCTTAGTACAGTGAAGTGCTGTTAGCTTCAATGTGTTCACGGCTTATGCGACCGAACATCTTGAAGTAAGTCCACAGGGTGTAACTCAGAACGATTGGTACGAAGATAATCGCTACATAAGTCATCACGCTCAGTGTCATTTGGCTAGCGGTTGCATCCCACATAGTCAAACTCATGTTTGGTTGCAGTGAAGATGGCATCACGAATGGGAACATTGCTACACCACAAGTCAGAATCACACCAGCAATGGTCAGCGAGCTGAACAGGAACGCGAAACCAGCACGATTCAGGCGACTAGTCAGGAAGGTCAACGCCGCAGCGACCACCCCCAGAATTGGGAAGATCCAAGTCAGTGGGTATTTGTCGTAGTTAGCCATCCAAGCACCTGCTTGAGTGATGACTTCTTTGTTAGTTGGGTCAGACACTGCATGTCCGTCGATAGCAGAAGTGATAACATAGCCATCCATTCCGCTTACCCAGAAACCCGCAACCACAAACAGTACCAACACAACCAGTGACAGCACTTGTGCAACTTTAGACGCACGAGCACGCAACTCGCCTTCAGCCTTCATCTGCAACCAGCAAGCACCTTGTGTCATGAACATACCAACGCTGATCAAACCTGCAACCAAACCGAATGGATTCAGCAGATAAATCAAGTTCAACAACCAGTTGCTGTCGGCGCCACCGTAATATGCACGCAGGTATTCGTCGAAATGAAACGGTACACCCTGCAACAAGTTACCGAATGCAACACCGATAACCAGTGGCGGCACGAAACCACTCGCAAACAAACACCAGTCCCACGTTTTACGCCAAGTTGTTTTTTCGATTTTTGAACGGTAATCGAAGCCCACTGGACGCAACCACAAACATGCCAGTACCAAAATCATAGCTACATAGAAGCCAGAGAAAGATACCGCATACACAGTTGGGAACGCTGCAAAAAGTGCACCGCCAGCGGTGATTAACCAAACTTGGTTACCATCCCAGTGAGGTGCGATTGAGTTAATCATTACACGACGTTCAGTATCATCTTTACCAATAATAGGCAGCAATGCACCCACGCCCATATCAAAGCCATCTGTCACGGCGAAGCCGATCAGCAATACGCCGAGCAGGGCCCACCAGACAAATCTCAAAATTTCATAATCAAACATGGTCTAATCCCTCTGCTCAGGCTTCAAGTTTTTCGAAGTGATAACGGCCGGTCTTCAGTGAGCTAGGACCTTTACGTGCAAACTTGAACATCAAGAACATCTCGACAACCAACAGCACGGTGTAAAGCAATGTAGTCAGAATAATGCTGAACCACAGGTCACCGACAGTTAGGCTAGACGCTGACATGAAGGTTGGCAGCATTTCAGACACAGTCCAAGGCTGACGACCATATTCAGCAACAAACCAACCGCACTCGATGGCAATCCAAGGCAGTGGCAAGCTGAACAACGCGGCTTTTAGTACCCATTTTTTCTCTTCGATCTGGTGGCGAGTGCTCTGCCAGAATGCTGCTGCAAATACCAGCAACATAACAAAACCTAATGCAACCATCACGCGGAATGAGTAGAACAATGGCGCTACCGATGGGATAGAGTCTTTGGCAGCAGACTTGATCATCTCTTCTGTCGCATCAACCACTTTATCGGTATAAGGTTTCAGCAGCAGGCCGTAACCCAAATCGGATTTCTTCTCTTCGAAAGCAGCAACCAGTGACGCATCAGGCTCTTGACCCGCTTTCTTGGCTAAACGCAGTTGTTCCAGCAAGGCATAAGCTTTCATACCGTTACGGATACGTGCTTCGTGCTCATTCACCAAGTCATGAATACCAGTCACTTGCTCATCAACAGAACGAGTGGCGATGATACCCATAGCGTAAGGGATCTTGATAGCGAAGTTGGTTTCCATCTCGTTTTGATTTGGATAACCGAAAGCAGTGAATGAAGCAGGTGCTGGCTCGGTGTGCCATTCAGCTTCAACAGCAGCCAACTTAACGCGTTGCACTTCACCCATGCGATAACCTGATTCGTCACCCAATACGATAACTGACAGGATAGCGGCCATACCGAAACTTGCGGCTACCGCAAATGAACGGCGTGCAAACGGCAGGTCACGTTTTTTCAGAATGTAGTATGAAGAGATCGCCAGTACGAACATCGCACCAGTTACATAACCAGAGGCTACAGTGTGTACGAATTTAACCTGCGCAACAGGGTTGAACAGCAGCTCAGCAAAGCTGGTCATTTCCATACGCATGGTTTCGTAGTTGAACACTGAACCCACAGGGTTTTGCATCCAGCCGTTTGCTACCAGAATCCACAATGCAGACAAGTTAGAACCTAACGCCGTTAACCAAGTAATGGCTAAGTGCTGGCGTTTTGAGAAACGGTCCCAACCGAAGAAGAACATACCAACTAAGGTAGATTCCAAGAAGAAGGCCATCAAACCTTCGATCGCCAATGGCGCACCGAAGATATCGCCTACATAGTGAGAGTAGTATGACCAGTTAGTCCCGAACTCGAACTCCATGGTCAAACCGGTAGCAACCCCAATGGCGAAGTTGATACCGAACAATTTACCCCAAAACTTGGTCATGTCTTTATAGATTTGCTTATTGGTCATCACGTACAGTGATTCCATGATGGCCAGCATAAAAGTCATACCCAAAGTTAGGGGTACAAACAAGAAGTGATACATGGCTGTCAACGCGAATTGAAAGCGTGAAAGCTCAACAACCTCTCCAACTATCATTTGTGACTCCTTACATGGTGTACCGTCAATCAGCGTGCATCCCCATCGCTAAGAAAGACGGTGAGCAGGATAGCGTTAATTTGACATTTTGTTTTTATAAGTTCGGTCTAAGCAGGCCGAACAAACATTCCAAAATGATTCTTAGGCATCGGTTATCTTAGACCAAAGTCCAAAACAGCAATTTACCTACAAAAATTTGCACCGAATCACACTGGAAATATTTTCGTGTTATCGATCACATTTAACGCATAATGAAAAATAAACTTTTATTTATTTTTCATTAAGTTAAACATTAAACCAATCTGAATATAGCGATGATTTTATACCACTCAGCTTTGACTCAAATCAATCAAAGCCTAGAGTTTTAACGGGTTTTGCGGACAGCAACACAGTCAAAATAAAGCACCATTGACATTTAGCAAAAACAATGATAGGGAATTGTGATTTTTTGGGTTTTAATGGATTTTTCGGCGACTTAAATAAAAAAGCACCATAAACCTATCAAATATACATTTTACCTTACCGACCATACCTGAATTCATGCCACCTACACCCAGCGACACCAACTCAATATATTGTTTTTATTTATTTAAAATGCATCACAACAGAGAAAATCACATCAAACCATAAGAGCCTACCCAAACAACTTTAATCACATTAAATTCAATTTTGCTAATGTAAAATGTTTGCTAAGTTCTCAAGCCAGCAGCGTGCACTTTCAAACAATTTGTCATGCTAACTGATACGGTTCTCCGCCAATTTACGCTCACAAATTATTCATCATGCCAAGTTGATGCGAGTATGAAACAGCGTAGATAAGACACTATCTGCATGAAATTATAGGTGTTTATCCTAATCCTGCTCGTCGAGAAGGGAAAATAATGACGGTGTTAAGATAGTATGTTGTTCTATAACAAATAATTTAGATTTCACTAAGATGAAAACCGTTGTCATTTACGCGACAAGCGTCGAAAAATCAGTCCCATGTAGCGACTTTTCTATGTAACTCAACTGACGCAGTAAATAGGCTATTACAGCATTAGCGCTACAATGTAACTTGATGAATAGCAATAGTTTTAATTCATTTAACACAACAAACAAAAAGGGCAGGTAAAAATTTACCTGCCCTTTTTAACGCTCAAAAACCTTAACCGAGGTTTACTCTCGCATTACGGAACATACGCATCCACGGGCTGTCTTCGCCCCATGCATCAGGGTGCCAAGAGTTAGCAACAGTGCGGAAAACACGCTCTGGGTGCGGCATCATAATCGTCACTCGACCATCAGCCGAACTAATACCAGCCAAACCGTTTGGTGAACCGTTCGGGTTTTGTGGGTACTGGGTAGCAATAGCACCATTACCGGTCACATAACGCAGTGCGACAGTGCCGCTTTGTTCTGCCGCTTGTTGTGCTGCGCTTGAGGCGAACTCAGCGCGGCCTTCACCGTGACTTACCGCGATTGGCATACGGGAGCCCGCCATGCCGTTAAAGAACAGCGATGGGCTCTGCTGGATTTCCACCAAGCTAAAGCGCGCTTCAAAGCGTTCAGAACGGTTACGCACAAAATGTGGCCAATGTTCAGTGCCCGGAATAATCTCTTTCAGGTTTGACAGCATCTGACAACCGTTACATACGCCAAGGGCGAAGCTATCAGCACGTTCAAAGAAGCGGCTGAACTGCTCGCGCGCACGAGCGTTGAACAGAATCGATTTTGCCCAACCTTCGCCGGCGCCGAGTACGTCACCGTAGGAGAAGCCACCACAAGCCACTAAGCCGTGGAACTGTTCCAGTGACAGACGACCAGACAGAATGTCTGACATATGCACGTCAACGCTATCGAAACCAGCGCGGTCAAACGCCGCCGCCATTTCTACGTGAGAGTTAACGCCCTGCTCGCGCAGAATCGCCATTTTAGGCGCAACGCCTTTAGCAATATAAGGTGCAGCGACATCTTCCGCAGGGTCAAAGCCAAGTTTCACGGTCAAACCAGGGTCCTTAGCATCCAGTTTGATGTCGAACTCTTCTTTGGCGCATTCAGGGTTATCACGCAGCGATTGCATGCGGCAAGTGGTTTCAGACCACAGTTGACGCAGTGCCACACGGCTAGCCGCATACACTTGACGCTCACCATCAAGGATGGTCAGTTGATCATCATCGCTCAATTCAGCCACTTGATGACACGCCACACCCACAGCGTTGTATGCCGTAATAATCGCTGCAGCATCGGCTTTAGCGACTTGCAATACCGCACCCAACTCTTCGTTGAACAAACGGGCTAAATCAGAGCCAGCCAGTTCAGCCAGTTGCACTTTTAAGCCAGTGTTACCCGCGAACGCCATTTCGGTCAGAGTGGTAAACAAACCACCGTCAGAACGGTCGTGGTAAGCCATCAGCTTACGCTCAACCACCAGCTGTTGCGTGACATTGAAGAAACCTTTCAGTGCCGCTGCTGCATGCAGATCTGGGGCTTGATCGCCGAGCGCTTCAAATACTTGTGCTAAACATGAACCGCCCAAACGGGTTTCACCGTTGGCGACATCGGCCAGCAGCAATACAGTGTCACCTTTATCGGTGCGCAGCTCAGGGGTTACGGTGTTGCGCACATCGCGTACCGCACCAAAGGCAGTGATCACCAAAGACAATGGTGCAGTCACGGCTTTATCGGTGCCGTTATCTTGCCAAGCGGTCTTCATCGACATGGAGTCTTTACCCACTGGAATAGTGAGTTCTAACTCAGGACACAGCTCTTCACCGATGGCTTTTACCGCTTCATACAAACCAGCGTCTTCACCTGGGTGATTCGCTGCTGACATCCAGTTAGCGGACAGCTTGATGCGTTTCAAATCACCAATGTCAGCACCCGCGATGTTCATGATCGATTCAGCCACCGCCATACGGGCAGATGCGCCAAAGTCCAGCAGTGCCAGTGGTGTGCGCTCGCCCATCGACATTGCTTCACCCGCATAGGTATCGAAGGTTGCAGCAGTCACGGCACAGTCAGCCACGGGCACTTGCCATGGGCCAACCATTTGGTCACGGTTAACCAAGCCAGTTACGGTGCGGTCACCAATGGTGATCAGGAAGGTTTTATCCGCCACAGTCGGCAACGTCAGCACGCGCTTCACCGCTTCAGCGATATCAATCTTGTCTTCTTCAAGCGCTACACCGGTCACTTTTTGGGTGGTGGCTTCACGGCTCATTTTCGGTGCTTTACCGAGCAACACTTCCAGCGGCAGATCGATAGGTTTGTTATCGAAGTGTTCATCTGACAGGCTCAGGTGTTCTTCTGCCGTCGCTTCACCCACTACGGCGAATGGTGCGCGTTCACGCTCACAAATCGCTTTAAAGGTGTCGAGGTTTTCTGCTGCAACTGAAAGCACATAACGTTCTTGTGATTCGTTACACCAGATCTCCAACGGACTCATGCCCGGCTCATCTGATGGTACGTTGCGCAGTTCAAACTTACCGCCACGGCCAGCATCGCTTACCAGCTCAGGGAATGCGTTCGACAAACCGCCCGCGCCTACGTCGTGAATAAATTGGATTGGGTTGTCATCGCCCATCTGCCAGCAACGGTCGATCACTTCTTGGCAGCGACGTTCCATCTCTGGGTTTTCACGCTGTACAGAAGCGAAATCCAAATCTTCGCTGGATTGGCCTGATGCCATAGAAGACGCCGCACCACCGCCAAGACCGATGTTCATCGCTGGCCCACCCAGTACGATAAGCTTGGCGCCCAGTGAGATTTCACCTTTTTGCACGTGATCTTCACGGATGTTACCTAAGCCACCGGCCAACATAATTGGCTTGTGATAACCGCGCACTTCTACGCCGTTGTGGCTACACACTTCCTGCTCATAAGTGCGGAAGTAACCCACCAGCGCTGGACGACCAAATTCGTTGTTGAAGGCAGCGCCGCCCAGTGGGCCATCCATCATGATGTCAAAGGCTGAAGCGATGCGCTCAGGTTTGCCGTAGTTGCCTTCCCATGGTTGTTCAAAACCGGGGATTTTCAGGTTAGATACACTGAAACCCGTCAAACCTGCTTTAGGTTTAGAGCCACGGCCTGTTGCGCCTTCGTCACGGATTTCACCACCAGAGCCCGTTGCAGCACCCGGGAATGGGCTGATCGCGGTTGGGTGGTTGTGGGTTTCCACTTTCATCAGAATGTGGACTGGTTCGTTGTGATAACGGTAGACGCCATCGGTGTCGGCAAAGAAACGGCCCGCTTCGCAACCGGTCATCACTGCCGCGTTGTCTTTATACGCTGACAACACGTTGTCCGGCGTGGTTTCGAAGGTATTTTTAATCATTTTGAACAGCGATTTAGGCTGTACTTCACCGTCGATAGTCCAATCGGCGTTGAAGATTTTATGACGGCAGTGCTCTGAGTTAGCTTGCGCGAACATCATCAATTCGATGTCGTTCGGGTTGCGGCCCAATTTGACAAAATTTTCGACCAGATAGTCGATTTCGTCATCAGCTAGCGCCAAGCCCATATTGCGGTTGGCAACTTCCAACGCGCTGCGGCCTTGCTCCAGAATATTCACACTAATAAACGGTGCAGGCTCGGTACGGGCAAACAGCACTTGCGCATCTTCAAAGCGGTTTAAGACCACTTCCATCATGCGGTCATGCAATAAAGCAGTGACTTGAGCAAATTGACTGTCGGATATTTGGTCAGCGGTGATATAATAAGCAATGCCGCGCTCTAAGCGTTTGATTTGATTTAAACCGCAGTTATGCGCAATGTCAGTCGCTTTAGATGACCACGGGGAGATCGTTCCCGGACGAGGTGTTACAAACAGTAACTTACCTTGTGGTTCGTGGGATTCGACGCTTGGGCCATAGGCAAGCATTTTGGCCAGATTCGCTTTCGCATCGTCATTCAGTGGCGCCGTTAAATCGGCAAGGTGGATATACTCGGCGTAAATGTTACTGACAGGAAGTTCTGCAGTGGCACAAGCTTCCAATAGTTTTTGTACCCTGAAAGCAGAAAGTGCTGGGGCTCCACGGATGATCTCCATCACGTTAAATCACCTTTTTATAAAATATTTACGGGGTCAGAGGTGGCGACATTATAGGGAAATAGCGAGGGTAAATCACCTTAGTAATTGTCGAAATCGCCCCTAACTATGCTATAAACTATACAGCTCAAGGAACAGTGCGTTCATCTTGGTAAACAACCAATCATAGATGAAATATTTTTAGTAGACGTAAAAAAATAACTAATTGATTTAAAGTTATTTTTTAAGTTTTGCAACGATATTTGACATGAATTCGATTGCTTACATTTAAGAGAACCAGATTTTTGTTATGAACAAGCTGTTACCACTTCTTTTATCGCTAATATTGTTAGTCGGTTGCCAAAAGGCGGCTGACGAAGCACCTGTCGCTCAGCCGCCAAAAGTGAATACTGAGCTGAAAGTCGGCACACTTTATGGCGCCCAAATCTATGTCAGTTCCACCCGCGGTAATAGTGGGTTTGACTACGAACTGGCAGAGCGTTTTGCTGATTTTCTGCAAAAGCCACTCAACATCACGCCTTATGCCAATATTCATGAACTATATGATGCACTTGAACGTGGTGATATTGACGTTATTGCTGCGGGATTGGCCGACACGCCAGTACGCCGCGATCAATTTCGCCTCAGCCCGCCGCTTTATTACGTCAACCAAGTGGTGGTTTATCGCAATGGTTCACGCATTCCCATCGCGCCTGACAACATTGATGGCCGCATTGCAGTAGTGGCAGACTCATCGTTCGTCAACACGTTGGAGCAACTCAAGCTGGATGCGCCGAGCCTCAGCTGGGAAGAGTTACACGATAAAGACAGTGAAGAGATTTTATGCATGATTAACAGTGGCCAGTTGGATTACACCATCTCCGACTCTTCCACGATTGAGATCAATCGTCGTTTTATGCCAGAGCTGCGCGTGGGCCCCACGGTGGAGGAAGACCAACCGATTGTCTGGCTAATGCGCCGTAACGGCAGCGATCGTCTTATGAGTAAATTGCTGCATTTCTGGCATGAAGAGAAGCACGATGGCACCCTTGACCATCTGGTCGAAAAGTACTTCGGCCACGTCAAACGCTTTGATTATGTCGATACCCGTGCCTTTATGCGTGCTGTAGAACTAAAGCTGCCGCGATACCGTCACTGGTTTGAACAATATGCCGGGGAACTTGACTGGCGTAAGCTGGCCGCCGCCGCATACCAAGAATCCCATTGGGACCCGCGGGCACGTTCCCCCACGGGCGTACGTGGCATGATGATGCTGACCATTCCCACGGCGGAGCAGCTTGGCATTAGTAATCGGCTCGATCCTGAGCAAAGTATTAAAGGCGGTGCCACTTATCTCAGCAGCATTTTGCAATCTCTGCCGGCGTCGATTCCGCAAGAGGAACGCATGTGGTTTGCGCTAGCCACATACAACATCGGCTACGGTCACATTGAAGATGCGCGGATTTTAACGGAACGGTTAGGTAAAAATCCGAGTGCGTGGAAGGATGTCAAACAGGTGCTGCCATTGCTGCAAAAACGTAAGTACTACCAGCAGACTAAATATGGCTATGCGCGTGGTAATGAAGCGGTACGTTATGTAGAAAATATTCGCCGCTACTACGACACGCTCGTATGGATGGATGACCATGATGCGCAGCAACAGCTGGCCGAAAGTAGTGACAGCAGCATGGGAGAAGACAGCAGCAGTATGACCGCCGATGCCGCGACAACCACCACAGCTGGATCACCGGAATGATAGCTAAAGGTGAATTTAAACCTTAGGGCTAGCCGCCACGAAGCAGAGATGCTAACTTGGCGGCACTGTCTATTTAGGCGCCAACTCCATCATGAAACAGCGAACCATCAACCGTAGTGCCGCTCGTCGTCGTGTATTAAAGAAAGCCCATCGCAAGAGACAACACGCTCACCATCGTCTATTTAACTTTTTTCTGTATTTTGCTGAATAGCTGACGCTTGGCGCTGCTGTTTGAGCGACTTCTGCTCTTGGCGGCGCCGTTTGAAAAAGCTGCTCAGTTGGTAGGCACACGCCTCCGCTAATACGCCACTTGTCACTTGCACTTGATGGTTAAATTGCGGTTGCTGCAGCAGATCAATCACACTACCAGCCGCGCCAGTCTTCGTATCAAATGCCCCAAACACTACGCGGCCAATGCGACTATGCACCATAGCGCCAGCACACATAGCACAAGGCTCTAACGTCACGTACAAGGTGGTATCCAGTAAGCGATAGTTTTGCAGCGCCTTACCCGCCTGTTGCAAACAACGAATTTCCGCGTGGGCGGTTGGATCGTTATCAGTGATGGGCAGATTCCACCCTTCAGCAATCACCTGATTATCTTTCACCAACACCGCGCCGACGGGAACTTCACCCGCCGCTTCCGCATGCTCAGCCAACTTGAGCGCATGGCGCATCCATTGCTCATCTTCGGCTAATTGTGGGTTGGGCTTATCGGTATCAGTCATGGTGCTATTGCTGCAGAAATTTGGCGGAAGTATAACGAGTCAGCGTGACGATTGGTAGGTAGCCTCAACGGTTCAACTGTAGAATCACTTTCAACATTATGCGTGTGCAGGTAGCTAACGTTTGCATGACACTCGTGAGCCACCTGTACCAAGATGCTATTGGCTCTTAAATAGATGAGGGAACAACGCTTGTCGCTCTACCGCTGTCAACGCCGACACACGGGCAATGTTGATATCGGGAATCGCATCCGGGTTAGGATAATGCTCCAACACCTTACTCATACTGGCTTCGCGGATCAGATGGTAAATCGGATATGGCGAACGGTTGGTTAAGTTAGCCGGATCATCTTCCACCGTATTGGCAAAGCAGTAATCCGGATGGAACGTGGCGACTTGATACACACCATCCCACTTTTCTTGACGCAGCAACGCCTCAACCCAATCAATAAATTGATTGTAATCAAAGAAGTCTTGCAACATGTTTGGCACTACCACTAGCGTGGTTTCCAGCTCATCGGCGGTGTTGTTATCTAACTCGGTGAAACATTGAAACAGTTCACTCAGCAATGCTTCTTCAGTCGTCGCCTCACTCACATGAATTTGGATCTGCTTATTACGCTGTGGTTTCGCCGCAAACGGACATAGGTTTAAGCCGATGACCACACGCTCCAGCCAGTCATTTACCTCGGTCTCAATCGCATCAATATTCAGTGTGGTGCTCATAAATATCATCAGTCATTTTCAATGCGCGGAGCATAGCATAACTGCGAGCAAAGTGATGACGTTTATGCATGTACGTAAGCGCATCACACAACGGGGCGACTTTCCCTAAAAAGCACAGCGCCCCATCAAAGATGAAGCGCTGTGCTAAGTTCAAGCTAAGGACTCAGGATGACCATGCCCTTGATAGCAAGCCGAACATGTCGTCCACAGGCACACTACGCCGCCAAGCTAGTCCTAGTAACGCCAAGTGATCGATCCCATTACGTTACGTGGTGCACCAAAGTTTGCTTGCCCCCATTGCGGGCTCAAGCGGTATTTTTCATCTCCCACGTTATTGAGATTGACTGCTAACTTCAGGTTTGGCGTCAGTTGGTAACTCGCAAACAGGTCAACCAAGGCATAAGCGCCCTGCACTTCGGTATCGCCATAGTAGATTTCATTTTGCCAATTAACCACAGCCCCAACTCGCAGCCCGTCCACCATTGGCACGTTGTAAGCCGTAGCCAGCTTAAACTGTTGGGTCGGGATAAAACGGCGGGTATCAGCGCCATTGTCATCATCCACTTTCACTTGAGTATAACCGGCACTGATGTTCAGCCCCGGTAACACTTCACCGACCAACTCCAGTTCAAAACCATCACTATCGAGTGATACACCACGATAGATGTTCAGCCCAGAAACCGTGTCACGGCTAACCCACTCACCAAAATTATCCTGTGATGATTTGAACAGCGCGAGTGTCATTACCGCTTTACCAGCGAACATCTCCTGTTTAACACCCACTTCAGAGCTTTCACCACGGACAGAGCCCAGTGGCGCTAAGTTGTCATTCACCCATGGCTGGGGCGTAAACACTTCGCTATAGCTGCCGTACAGCACTGTGCCATCGAACACTTCATAGGTCAGGCCAACATAAGGGACGGTTTCGCTTTCATCGACATCCTGCGCCGCCCCGTAACTGATCCCATTTTGCTTGATATCCACCGTTCTCGCCCCTGCGACCAAGGCCAAATCATCAGTGAATTTAATCCGTGTGGAGAGGTAAAACGAATCCTGTTTCTGGTGGATATCGGTCGATTGTGTCGCGGCATCGTAGATATCAAAATCCGGCTCGGCAGTATTTCCCGCCGCCCAGTCACCACCAATCGGGGCATAGTTCCATTCGCTGGAGTAAACCGAGCGTCCGGTGAGATCGATCTCGGCGTGGTTAACGCCCACCACTAAGTCATGCTCTTGCCCCCATAATGAAAAGGTCCCGCTAACAAAGAGATCAAAAATATCCTCTTTGTCCTTGGCTTGATACAAACTCGCTTGGGCTAACAGTCCCTCTTCGGTGATAGGCTCTGGCGAACCCGACAGATAAAATGACTTCCACGCTTTATCCTGCATGTTGCGGGTGTAAATAGCTTTTGCCACCCAGTCATAGCCGATCTGCTGTTCTAATTCGACAAAGGTGCGCTGTTGCTTCACATCCTGCGCAGCCCAATCCGGTGCGGTGTTGGCAGACTCGTCATAGTCGGTCAACGAGCCATCACTGTAAAACAACGGTAACGCCCCCGATGAGTTAGCATCATTGTGGTTATCATTAATGCTATGCCCGACAGTGAGTTGAGTGGTATCTGTGAGATAACCACTAAGCACCCCATAAAAAACCGTTAACTCTTTGCCATAACGGTCAAGATAAGAGTCACCATCTTCCTTGGCTAACACCAGTCGGCCGTTCAGTTTGTCATCAATAATGGCACCAGATACATCGGCATCCACACGATATTGATTCCAGCTGCCTGCTGATGCTGATACGGCGGCGCGTGTATCAGCGGTTGGCCGCTTACGCACATAGTTAATCGTGGCCGATGGATTAGCTAACCCAGTGATCAGCCCAGTAGCACCTTTAACCACTTCGACTTGCTCGTAAATAGCGGCATCATCATGCCCTTGGGTCAATCCATAAGAAAACGGTACGCCAACCCCATCAAACTGAAAGTTTACAATGTCAAAACCACGGGCGGTGTAGTAAGTACGGCCAGTTTCTACCTGCTCTACCGTTACCCCAGGCACATAATTCAGCAGCGAATTTACCTCGCGCAAAGAAAAGTCATCAATCTGATCGCGGGAGATAACGGTAACCATTTGCGGTGTTTCCAACGCCGACAAATTCAGCTTGGTAGCTGCTTTGGTTTTATCGGGTTCACCGTAGACATAGATGGTTTCGATATTGTCAGCATCTGGAGTTTGTTCGGTTTGGGGTGTTGCAGCCAGTGCCACAGTGCTAGTGAACAGGGCCATAGATATTGAAATCGCTAAAGTGCTTTTCGCAGTATTTGTCATGAGTTCAATCCGAAACTAAGTGTTGTCCGTCAAATGTAAATGAGACGTTGTATATACATTGTAAATGAGAGTCAATCTCATTTACTAAGAGTATGAGACCTATTAACCTATTTGGATGGTTACTGCGAGAACATGCGCAATATGCAGTGCTAACGAGAGGAGGATGTCGAGTTTACGGCTTACCAGCGCGACCTTCCATGGTACAAGTGCATCAGAAAATTGCACTGTATTCCCGAGTGACTGGGGAGTTTGGGCCACGTTTTTTTTGAAAACAGTGGATTTGGCATAAAAAGCACTCAAGTGTTAGCGGCTAAACTACAACTAGAAGAAATATAGTTGCCCGCTCACACCTCGTCGACTCTGGTCAGCGAACGGGGAAATAACAATTATCGATCGTGACTAAACAAGCTTTAAATTCACGCTGGCAACCACATTTATGCAAAACATCAACATCTATTCTTCATCAATCTTTCCCCGCCGCCCCTAATCGGTCCAATCCAAAATCAAGCGATTATCGACATAGGAATCGTTCAAGTAGGAGCTCACAACCATCAGCTATCCCTCGTCAACCTAAGATTGCTAATCCTAGGTCATTTTCGGTACTAATTGACATTAGCGTACAAACCATACAGTCTAAAACAGTCGCATAAATTAACAGGGATGACTAATGCAACACTCAGTACATAAGCTGCTTTTAACCGGACTAATATTCACCTCCCCCCTTCTATACGCTGAAGACTACGATTTCACTCCCGGCCTGTGGGAAATCACCACTAAAAGCGAGGGTACACTAATAAAAGCAACCCCCGAGATGAAGCAGATGTTGGAAAAATCAGGCAGTTTGAAGCCCTTTACGTACACCAAGAAAGCATGTATCAGAAAATTTAATCTTTTTGATGATGCTAACAGTGAAGACGGCGAAAAATGTCAGAAGAATATCCAACGAATCAACGCAACTCAGGCAACGTTTGAATCAAACTGCACCAGTATTGATAGCACCACACATACCGTGGGTGAATATCATCTGAATGGAAAAACTCTCACATTCACCCAAGAATCTGAGGTTACTGAGGAAAGCATGAGTATTAAAGGCACCTTGATTGGCAACGGAAAATATCTTGGCCCTTGTAAGTAAAACTGCACCATTCCGGCCCATTTACGGGCTGGACTGACAGTCAATGCATCAGCGAAATAAACCATCAAGGCTTCCCCATTTCTTGCACTGTCCCCTTGAAGAGCTCAAACTCGATGTGGCAGAGCGTTCCGTTTTAACACCTCTGACCATTGATGCAGCTCGTCAATTACGCTTGGTGGTATTGACACAGCGTAACAACAAAAGCCCGCAAGGTAATCCCCCCTTAAATGCACCATGCAATGGTTATCGAGATCTCAAGGTAGACGGCGAGACTGTCACGTTTGAACACACTTCTTTAATCATTGATGCAGACCGCCATTTGCGCTTGGTGATTTATGCGAAGAGTGAACATGACTAATTAACGAAAGGGTAAGTTATGCTTAGAAGGGCAAAAGCAATTTGCCCTTCTAATCTCAAATTACGCGTCAGCACCACCTAGAACTTTGTCTAGTTGCATTTCTGTCAAAACACGGTCTTGAATAGGTTGTTTGACAGCGTTAATTTCATCCACCCCCCAAACCAAGCCAACAGGTGTGCGTGTTGGGCGCTTACCAGCAGGCATGTCTGCCAGAGCTAAATAAGCATCTACGACCATTTGTGGATTAGGGGCTTGATCGCTCTGCATAAATTTACCGAATTCTTCGAACATGGTGGCTGGGATGTTTGCCAATTCACCGTAGCTGTCCAGTATGTCTGTACGTGATGGTTGTTGTCCTGATGCACTTAAACCTGTTGGGAATGGACCAGGTTGTACGATGGCGACATCGATACCAAATGGCGCTACTTCGTAGCGTAAACCTTGAAGGTAGCCTTCTAAAGCATGTTTGGTTGCTGCGTAGGTAGAGAAATACGGAGCAGAAATTTGGCCAACCATGGATGAGGTGCTGATGATAAGACCAGATTTAGCTTCACGCATCGCAGGTAAAACAGCCAGAATAGTGCGCATAGCACCATAGTAGTTGGTTTCCATCTGCTCGCGCGCTTGGTCAATACTAAATGCTTCGGTAATACCAAGGTACATTACGCCAGCATTGTTTAGCAAAACATCAATTTTCCCCGCTTTATTTAGTACGCTTGCAATGGCGTTTTTGACTGATTCGTCGTTGGTAACATCCATATCAACAACTTGAATTGAATCGCTATAGGCTTCCAGCTCTGCCTTAACGACTGCATTTTTGCCTTCTGAACCGCGCATGGTGGCAAACACTTGGTAGCCTTTATCGGCAAAATCTTTTACTGATTGTTGACCAAAGCCACTACTGCTTCCTGTAATAACAATGCTTTTTTTTGTATTGCTCATTTTTCTTTCCTATTCGGTTTGCCAATTAAGTACCAGTCGGTACAATAAGCGCAAAAGAATAGTATGTCAAATTAAGATACTGGGCGGTATTAAAATGAGTTTGGACCCAACTAAGCCTTCACGGGGGCGACCAAAAACCCTAGATCGCGATTATGTTTTGGATGTCGCAATGAATTCTTATTGGAAAGAAAACATAGGCACTTTGTCTCTTAATGAAATTTGCAGGAGGTCTGGTGTATCAAAGCCTGGTCTTTATCGTGAGTTTTCAAATGAAGATGGCTTGATGAAGGCTGTACTGATCAGGTATCAAGAACAAGTGTTAAATCCTGTACAGCTGATGCTAAACAGCGAAATGCCGTTTCGAGAAGCGCTTGATAACCTTGTGTCATTTGCCACCTCTGCCAGTTGTCATCATGAGTCCCCAAATGGCTGCCTTTTTATAAAAATGCGTGAGTCGCGAATGCACTTAGGCGAAGCAACACTCGCACAAGTTGATTTTCTTGAGGAGCAAGGTTTATCTACTTTCAAAGAATGGGTAAAACGTTCAAAGGACAAAGGAGAGTTTTCTGCAGATATGTCTCCAGAGTTTGCAGCTACCTATATCGATGCACAGCTAATTAATGCTTCGACACTGCTGGCTCATGGAGAAGATCCTCAAACGGTGAAGAAGATACTATTCGTTGCTTTTTCCATGTTGGGGTAACGCTTACGTCAGTTCAGAATTGCTGCAATAAGAACGGATTTTTACATAGGTTGACCTTTCCAAGCATTTAGTGTCAACCGATCCTTGTTCTATACTCAGCTCGCAGGCTCCAATGTATCCAATGCGGCTAGCTTTGAAAGAATATTGACTGCATCGGGGATTTTATCCTTGTGAGTATTTCCATAACCAATGACGAGTCCGCGATGATTGCCGTGATCCCCACTATAAAATGTAGACAGCGCATGTACCGCAATACCGAATTCCTGTGCTTTTTTAGCAATATATTTATCATCGAGAGTTGCTGGTAACTGTAATGTCTAATGCATGCCAGCAAAGCCACCAAGAATCCAATCTTCCGGAAAATATTGAGAAAGCACAGTCCTCAGCACTTGCTGTCGCTCCCTATAAATACGCTTCATCCGGCCAAGATGGCGTCCAAATTCACCAGACGTCATAAAATTTCTGAAAACCAACAATCATTATCCCCATAAAAAAGTGCCAGTCAGTAAAACTGACTGGCACTTTTTTAGCTTAAGGCTTTAATCGCTATTGATAGCGAGCCCTACTCCCACTCGATCGTCGCTGGTGGCTTACCAGAGATATCGTAAACTACACGAGAGATGCCATTCACTTCGTTGATGATACGGTTAGACACCTTACCTAAGAAGTCATATGGCAAGTGCGCCCAGTGAGCGGTCATAAAGTCGATGGTTTCAACTGCGCGCAGTGACACAACCCAATCGTACTTACGGCCATCGCCCATCACGCCTACAGAACGAACTGGCAAAAACACGGTAAATGCTTGCGATACTTTGTTGTAAAGATCCGCAGCATGCAACTCTTCAATGAAGATAGCATCAGCGCGACGCAGCAAGTCACAGTATTCTTTCTTGATTTCGCCAAGAACGCGTACGCCCAAACCAGGACCTGGGAATGGGTGACGGTACAGCATGTCGTATGGCAGACCCAGTTCCAAACCGATCTTACGCACTTCGTCTTTAAACAGTTCACGCAGTGGTTCAACCAAGCCCATCTTCATATTATCTGGCAATCCACCAACGTTATGGTGTGACTTAATCACATGCGCTTTACCGGTTTTAGACGCGGCAGATTCGATAACGTCTGGGTAGATAGTACCTTGTGCCAACCATTTTGCATTTTCGAGTTTGTGTGATTCTTCATCAAACACTTCGACGAATACGCGACCGATGGTTTTACGTTTTTCTTCTGGATCAGCTTTGCCTTCCAGTGCTTTCAAGAAGCGTTCTTCAGCATCAACGTGCACGATGTTCAGGCCGAATTTATCACCGAACATATCCAGCACTTGTTGTGCTTCATTCAAGCGCAGTAGGCCGTTATCCACAAATACGCAGGTCAGCTTGTCGCCGATGGCTTGGTGAACCAACATAGCCACCACAGAAGAGTCGACACCGCCTGACAGCCCAAGGATCACTTCATCATTACCCACTTGCTCTTTGATACGAGCAACAGCGTCTTTGATAATTGATTCAGAGGTCCACAGACGCTCACAACCACAAGCGCCCATCACAAAGTTTTCCAGCATTTTCATGCCTTGTTTTGAGTGAGTCACTTCTGGGTGAAATTGTACGCCGTAGTATTTTTTCTCTTCGTTGGCCATTGCCGCATATGGGCAGGTATCAGTTGAACCGATAGTGACGAAGTCGGCAGGGATCTCCACCACTTTATCGCCATGGCTCATCCAAACGTCCAGCAGTGGCTTGCCATCTTCGGCGGTCGCATCTTGCAAACCTGCAAACAGTGCTGATTCACCAACCACTTTAACTTGGGCGTAGCCAAATTCACGTTCGTTAGAACCAGCAACTTTACCCCCCAGTTGCTCAGCCATGGTTTGCATGCCGTAGCATACACCCAACACTGGCACACCTGAGTCAAACACGTATTGCGGTGCACGAGGAGAGTTTTCTTCGGTCACACTTTCTGGGCCGCCAGAAAGAATAATCCCGTCTGGGTTGAATTCGCGAATATCCGCTTCATCGACATCCCAGCTCCACAGTTCACAGTAAACGCCGATTTCACGTACTCGACGTGCAACCAGTTGAGTATATTGCGAGCCGAAATCTAGGATAAGAATTCGTTGGTCATGAATATTGCTCATTGAAAACCTTTATTTCGATTTAAGTGAAGCCGTGGTAAATGACCACGGCTTGAAAGCATCAAATAGTATTACCGGACTAACAAATTAGCCGCGGTTGTTATAGTTAGGTGCTTCTTTGGTGATAGTCACATCATGTACGTGTGATTCACCCATGCCCGCTGCGGTCACTTTCACAAACTGTGCTTTTTCGTTCAAGTCTTTGATGGTAGCGCAACCAGTCAAGCCCATGCATGAACGCAGACCGCCCATGTGTTGGTGGATAAGCTCTTTGATTTTACCTTTGTAAGGAACGCGACCTTCGATACCTTCTGGTACCAATTTGTCAGCAGCGTTATCGCTTTGGAAGTAACGATCTGAAGAACCTTTAGACATGGCGCCTAATGAACCCATGCCACGGTAAGATTTGTAGGCACGGCCTTGGTACAGTTCAACTTCACCTGGTGCTTCTTCAGTCCCCGCGAACATTGAACCCGCCATGATGCATGATGCACCAGCAGCCAGTGCTTTTGCCAAATCACCTGAGTAACGGATACCGCCATCAGCGATAACCGGAATGTTCAAGTGTTTCACCGCTTCAACCGCATCAGATACGGCGGTAATTTGTGGTACACCCACACCAGTCACGATACGCGTAGTACAGATTGAGCCAGGGCCGATACCGACTTTAACGGCACTTACGCCTGCTTCTGCCAGTGCCAAAGCACCTTCTGCAGTTGCTACGTTACCACCAACGATTTGCAGATCTGGGTATTTAGCGCGTGCATCACGAATACGTTGCAGTACCCCTTCTGAGTGGCCGTGTGATGAGTCAATCAACAGCACGTCAACGCCAGCTTTTACTAGGGCGTCAATACGCTCTTCGTTACCAGCACCAGCACCTACTGCAGCCCCCACGCGCAGACGACCGAACTCGTCTTTACATGCGTTTGGTTTACGCTCTGCTTTTTGGAAGTCTTTAACCGTCATCATGCCTTTCAGCTTGAAGTTGTCATCCACAACCAGCACTTTTTCGATACGATTAGCGTGCATCAGTTGCTGCACTTCATCGCGTTTCGTACCTTCTTTCACTGTCACCAAGCGAGATTTAGGCGTCATTACCGCTTCAACAGTTTTGCTCCAATCAGTCACAAAACGTACGTCACGGCCAGTGATAATCCCCACTAACTCATTGGCACCGTTAACCACAGGGAAACCAGCAAAGCCGCATTTCTCACTCAGGGTTTTCAGTTCAGTTAGGGTAGTTTCTGGAGTAACAGTCACAGGTTGCTGAACGACGCCCGCTTCGTAACTTTTTACTTTGCGAACTTCTTCAGCTTGAGCATCGATGCTCATGTTTTTGTGGATAAAACCAACGCCGCCTTCCTGCGCCATTGCAATGGCCAGTCTAGCTTCTGTTACGGTGTCCATCGCGGCAGAAACCAATGGAATGTTCAACTCGATAGTATTCGTTAGACGAGTCTTCAAGCTGGCAGTGTTGGGGAGGACGGTGGAGTGCGCCGGCACCAATAACACGTCGTCAAAGGTAAGCGCTTCTTTGATTAATCTTAGCATTGCAACATCTCCCCTTAGATAAGGATACAAGTGAAATATGAGGTGAAATATTGCGGCGGCATTATACCTTGCAAGCGAGGTGCCGTAAATGGACAATAGCTAAAATTTTTTATGCGTTAGCACACACGTTATGGCAGCCAGTGAACAACAAATCTACAGTGTCTCACGTTTGAACGGAGAAGTACGCCATCTGTTAGAGTCACAATTGGGCCGAATTTGGCTCTCTGGTGAGATCTCTAACCTGATTATGGCCAGCTCTGGTCACTGGTATCTCACACTCAAAGATAACTACTCACAAGTGCGCTGTGCCATGTTCCGTGGCAAAAACCAGCAAGTGCGCTTTCGTCCAGTTAATGGTCAACAAGTGTTAGTGCGCGCCAATATCAGCGTGTATGAACCACGCGGTGATTATCAGTTAATCATCGACTCCATGCAGCCAGCGGGCGATGGATTGTTGGCTCAACAGTTTGAAGCACTAAAAATGAAACTGGCAGCCGAGGGGCTGTTCAGTGTTGAGCACAAGCAACCGCTGCCAAGTCATGTACGCCGCATTGGCGTGATCACCTCTCCTAGCGGCGCCGCCATCCGTGATGTACTGCATGTGCTAAAACGCCGTGATCCGTCGCTGGAAGTGGTTATCTACCCCACCCAAGTGCAAGGCGATGCTGCCATCGGCCAGATTGCTAACGCCATTCGCTTGGCCAACGCCCGTAACGAGGTTGATGTGCTGTTGCTGACCCGCGGTGGCGGTAGCTTAGAAGACTTATGGTGCTTTAACAGCGAAACCGTCGCGCGCGAAATGTTTGCTAGTCAGTTGCCAATCGTATCCGCCGTCGGCCACGAGGTCGATACATCGATCAGTGATTACGTTGCCGATGTACGCGCCCCCACCCCTTCCGCTGGCGCTGAACTGTTATCGGGTGACCGTCAAGACAAACAGGTGCGTTTACAACAACTGCAACTACGGTTACGCCAAAGTTGGGCGCATTATCGGCTTAACCGTCAGCAGCTGCTGCAGCAATATGACTACCGCTTACAGCGCCAAGATCCGCAGCGCCAGTTGCAGTTGCTGACCCAACGATTTGATGAGCAGCAACTCAAGCTCAACAACGCGATGCAACGCCTACTTACCCGCGAGAGTAATCAGTTACAGCGACTTGAGGGACGCTTAACAGCGCAGCACCCGAAACATCAACTCAATTACAGTCAGCAGCAGTTGCAACACCTTCAACACAAGCTAACCCAGCTGATGCAGCACCAATTAAGCCAAGCAGACAATCGTGTACAACGGGCAGCCCATTCGTTGCATAGCGTCAGTCCGCTCGCCACCTTGAGCCGAGGTTACAGCATCAGTAAAAATGCCGATGACCAAGTCATTAATGCTGCCGACAGTTTACAGGTAGGTGATGAGATGAAAACCATGCTCAAACAGGGCACGGTTTATTCTAACGTGACCAAAATCGAGCCATAACGTTGCTAGCGGGTGTTGACCCTAGGAGCTGTTGACCTTGGCTATTTTTTTAGCATTGTGAAGCAAGCATGCCCAGTAACGCTGAGTCAATTCTGCAAGTGGTTCAGCGGCCCCCTTCAGGCAGCAACCATGCGCTATTTATTCGCGTTAGCTGCGGTTGGTAAAGAAACGATCAGGTAGTTCTCCTGCGTTGGTGAACTCACGCCTAAGCGCTGCAACGATCAAAGCCCTAGCGTGTTAAAGCTTAGGCATAAAAAACGCTGGCAGCTGGCCAGCGTTTTTATTTGCAGCGATTAACCTTTACGGTTTTTAATCGCGCCCAGCATACGTTGCCGTTGGCGCGCTTGACTCAAAGTGAGCTTTTCCACTTTGCCTTCAAACGGGTTATCACCCTCTTGGAAGCGCATCTGAATTGGCGAACCAACCACGTTCAACGACTTACGATAGTAGTTAGTCATATAACGCTTGTAGGAGTCAGGCAGACGCGATACTTGGTTACCGTGCACCACAATCACAGGTGGGTTATAACCGCCGATATGGGCGTATTTCAGCTTCACACGGCGACCATTAATCAATGGAGGCTGATGGTCATCTTGCGCCATCTGCATAATCTTGGTCAGCTTAGACGTGCTCACGCGACGAGTCGCGCTCTCATAAGCTTCGTTGATTGACTCAAACAGGTGACCAACACCAGTGCCGTGCAACGCCGAGATAAAGTGAATTCGAGCAAAGTCGATAAAGCCTAAACGACGGTCCAACTCGCTTTTCACACGGTCTTTAATGTCGCTATCGATACCGTCCCACTTGTTCACGGCAATCACCAGCGCACGGCCGGCATTGAGGGCGAAACCCAGCAAGCCGAGGTCTTGCTCAGCAATCCCTTCACGTGCATCAACAACCAGCAAGACCACGTTGGCATCTTCAACCGCTTTCAGGGTTTTCACTACTGAGAATTTTTCCACGGTGTCATGCACGCGCGCGCGGCGACGAACCCCTGCGGTGTCGATGATGACATATTCTTGTTCATCGCGTTGCATCGGAATATACACCGAGTCTCGGGTCGTGCCCGGTTGGTCATACACCACTACCCGCTCTTCACCAAGAATGCGGTTAGTCAGTGTCGATTTACCCACGTTAGGTTTACCGATGATGGCAAATTTGATCGGCAGTGCGCGCAAACGCTCCTGCTCTGATTCGGCTTCTTCTTCGGTGTACAGACGCTCGTCAACCAACGCTTCGTCGGCCTCATCGCCCTCTTCACTGACCTCTTCGGCGTATGGTGCTAACACGTGTTCAATCAGTTGTGTTACACCACGGCCATGTGCAGCTGCCATCTGGTAGACATCACCAAGACCAAGAGCCCAAAACTCAGCAGAAGCGGAATCACCATCGATGCCATCCACTTTGTTAGCCACGACGAAAGTCACCTTCTCGCGTGAGCGCAGATGCTGTGCAATTGCTTGGTCTGCTGCGGTAAGGCCTGCACGTGCGTCGGTCAAAAACAGTACCACATCCGCTTCTTCAATCGCCGCTAGCGATTGTTCAGCCATTTTGGTCTCAATGCCTTCTTCGGTGCCGTCGATACCGCCGGTATCTACCACAATAAATTCATGACCTGACAAAAATGCCTGACCATATTTACGGTCTCTGGTCAGTCCGGGGAAATCGGCCACAAGGGCATCACGTGTGCGCGTCAACCGGTTAAACAGGGTCGACTTGCCAACGTTTGGGCGCCCTACCAGGGCAACGACAGGAATCATGGATTTCCTCTTCATCTTTAAAACAACAAAAAGCCTTCGGAACAACTCCCGAAGGCTTCGTAACTGAGCAAGGTGCTCCTTACGGGAGAGTAATCACGGCAATCTTGCCGGAACGTCCTTGCACGTAAATTTTATCATCAACCACGATAGGTTGAGAGTATAAACCATCGCTATCAATAGAGATACGACCTACCAACTTACCGGTTTCGCGATCGAAGAAGTGCAAATAGCCTTCAAAATCCCCCGCGACGATGTAGTTGCGGTATACCGCTGGCGAGGTTAAATCACGGTTTAGCAGCTCGGCGTTGCTCCAACGCTCCTGCCCTGTACGACGATCCACTGCGTATACACGGCTGTGATCATCTACCAAGAACAGGTCCAAACCTGATGACGCCAGCTCGTGGAAACTGGAATATTTACGTGACCAAACCACACGACCACTACGCATCTCGATACTGGCAAGGTTGCCATTGTAACTGACTGCATAAACATTCTCACCCAAAAGCAGCGGTGTCATGTCAACATCGGCCATACGGGAGAATTCATTGCCGCCTTTTGGCGTGTAAACTGGCGCTTCCCATGCTGGTTGACCATTAGATTTGATCACTACCACCACTTTACCGTCAGCAGTGCCAACAAATAAGCCACCTTCAGCGTAAGCTGGCGTGCTAGTGCCACGCAGTGTCAAACTTGGCATGTTGGACTCGTAGCTCCACAGTTTTTCACCGGTGTCGATGTTAAATGCGTCCAAGGTACCCTTGCCGCTATTCACTGCCACGATATCTTCAGCCGCGACTGGACGAGAGAGCAATTCACCACTGGCTTGAGCATGCCAAGCGACGGAGCCGTCTTCAACGTTCAATGCGACTAACAAGCCACTTTCGCCACCCACAAACAGTTTATTTTGTGCGGCAGTCAAACCACCGGCTAAACGCGCACCTAAGGTTTGCTTGAGGGCTGAATCGTCAAACAGGTCTTCAAAATCTACCGACCAAATTTCATCACCGGTTTTTTCATCAAAGGCAGTCACAACGCCGTCACGTGAGGCAACAAACACTTTGCCGTAGCGAACTTCAGGTCGTAAGCGAGAGAAATAATCGCCGACACCATCTCCCACTGAATCACTCCACACGACATCAGGTTCAATCGTTTGTTGAATGTCTGGCAGTTCGTTAACGACGATCTCTTCATCGTTAGACGCACAACCACCTAACAAAGCGACTGCTAAACCACCGGCCAGCAGAGTTTTACACCATAACTTCATTGGCGAATTCCTTAAGCCTGGGTCAAATTATCAAGTTTCACTTGCAGCGCAGGGCTGTTGGTCACACCCCCCTTGGCTACGGCTTCTTCGTACGCGGCTTTCGCATTGGCGTTATCGCCTTTACGTACCAAAAAATCACCTTTCAATTCAGCAACATCAGCAGCAAATGCTTCGCTTTTCACGTCGTCCAGCGTTGTTAAAGCAGCATCAATTTGGCCTTGTTCGGCTTGCACGCGCGCTAAACGCATAGTGGCAATTGATTCCACTGCTTCGCCAGGCTTGGCGGTCAGAATGCTTTTCAGTGCGGCTTCAGCTTTCGGCAAATCACCCGCTTCAACAGCCGTTTTAGCAACCACTAGCTGCAGCAGTGCTGAGTAACCTTTTTGAGAATGTGCTTTTTCATATTCAGCGGCTGCGGCAGATAACGCTTGAGCATCGCCAACCTTGCTCATCACATCATTAAACGCTTCAGAGGCTACTTCAGCCTGCTTTACCTGATGGTCGGAATACCAGTTCCAACCATACAGCGCACCTAAACCAATCACTGCACCAGCAAGGATTGAAGTTCCATAGTCTTTCCAGAACGTTTTGATCGCTTCAACTTGTTGTTCTTCTGTGCTGTAAATTTCCACGCGCACTTCCTCTACAATTATTTTTGAATATGGTCTGCTAAATACGTCGCCAATGATGCGCGGTCAACTGCCTGCTGTTCGCTATCATCACGCAATGTCTTTACGACCACTTGATTGGCAGCCAGTTCATTTTCTCCGATAATCAGCGCATAGGCGGCGCCGCTCTTATCAGCACGTTTCATCTGTTTCTTAAAGTTACCGCCGCCACAGTGAGTCATCACTCGCATGGTGGGCAAAGCATGACGCAGTTCTTGCGCCACTTTCATCGCTGCGGGTACACATTGATCGCCCATGGCAGTCACGTACACATCAACGGTGGCGGCAACATCTTCATTTAAACCTAAAGTTTCCAGCAACAGCACGATACGTTCCAAGCCCATAGCGAACCCGACGGCTGGGGTATCTTTACCGCCTAATTGGCCAACTAGGCCGTCGTAACGACCACCGGCCAATACCGTACCTTGAGCGCCTAAGCTGTCGGTTACCCACTCAAATACGGTGCGGTTGTAGTAGTCCAAACCGCGCACCAAGCGCGGATTAACCTTGTATTCGATACCAACGGCTTCAAGTAGTTCACACAGGCGAGCAAAATGTGCTTTGGATTCTTCCTGCAGGTAATCCGCCAACGCTGGCGCATCACTGAGCAAGGCCTGCACTTGCGCATCTTTACTGTCCAGCACGCGCAGCGGATTGCTGTGCATGCGGCGTTGGCTGTCTTCGTCGAGTTTATCTTTGTGTTGTTCCAAGAAAGCCACTAACGCATCACGGTAGGCCGCGCGTTCGTGGTTATCACCTAAGGTATTCAACTCTAGGGTGACATGGTCGGTCAGCCCCAGCTTTTCCCACAAAGATGCAGATAACATCAACACTTCGGCGTCAATTTCTGCTGAGGCGATACCGTACACTTCCACACCAAATTGGTGGAATTGGCGATAACGGCCTTTCTGCGGACGCTCGTGACGGAACATAGGGCCGATATACCATAAGCGTTGTTCTTGGTTATACAGCAGGCCATGTTCGTTACCAGCACGCACAGTTGAGGCGGTACCTTCTGGACGTAGCGTCAAGCTGTCGCCGTTGCGATCAGCAAAGGTATACATCTCTTTTTCAACGATATCAGTTACTTCACCGATAGAACGTTTGAAAAGGTCAGTACTTTCTACGATAGGAGTACGGATTTCACTGTATCCGAAGGAGGCTACTGAAGCACGTAACACAGCTTCAACTTTCTGCCATACGGGGCTTTGGGTCGGCAGAATATCGTTCATGCCGCGAATCGCTTGGATCTGTTTTGCCACTATTAAACTCGTTTAATTTCGCGCCGGAAAATCAAAAATGCCAGCATTATAGGCGGTTCGGCGCTAAACTCAAAACCGCCAACGGCTGGACATCTCACATTCATCAGCTTTTAATATTTATTCGCCCTGCTGCACGTCAATACGCTGAGCTAAGGTCGCCGCTTTGGCGCGGATCTTAGCTTCTAATGCATCTATCAGGTCATTGTTATCTAACCGCTCTTTCTGGCGAACACCATCTTCGTAGAAACCACTTTTATTGTTACCACCGGTTAAGCCAAGGTTAGATACCAGCGCTTCACCAGGGCCATTCACCACGCAGCCGATAATCGACACATCCATTGGCGTGATAATGTCTTCAAGACGTTGTTCCAGTGCGTTAACCGTACCAATGACATCAAACTCTTGGCGTGAACATGATGGACATGCGATAAAGTTGATACCTCGCGAGCGGATACGCAGTGATTTAAGAATATCGAAGCCGACCTTGATCTCTTCAACTGGGTCAGCCGCCAGTGAGATACGGATAGTGTCACCAATCCCTTCAGCCAGCAACATCCCCAAACCTACGGCCGATTTAACCGAACCTGCACGCGCGCCACCCGCTTCAGTGATGCCCAAGTGCAAGGGTTGTTTAATCTGTTTCGCCAGCAGACGGTAGGCATCTACCGCAAGGAATACATCAGATGCCTTCACCGATACTTTGAATTGGTCAAAGTTAAGCCGGTCTAGAATATCCACATGGCGCATTGCTGATTCTACCAGCGCTTCTGGTGTTGGCTCTTTGTATTTGTCCATCAAGTCTTTTTCAAGACTGCCGCCGTTCACGCCAATACGGATAGGAATATTGTGCTCACGCGCCGAGTCGACGACCTGACGAATACGTTCTTCGTTCCCGATGTTACCTGGGTTAATACGCAAGCAATCGGCGCCGTACTCGGCCACTTTCAACGCGATACGGTAATCAAAATGGATATCTGCCACTAATGGCACATTAGCTTGCTGTTTAATCAGCTTGAACGCTTCTGCGGCGTCCATCGTAGGGACAGATACCCGCACGATATCAGCACCAACACGCTCAAGGGCATGGATCTGTTTCAGAGTTGCTTCAACGTCGGTGGTACGGGTGTTCGTCATCGATTGAACCGCAATTGGTGCACCATCACCAATCGGCACATTGCCTACGTAAATACGGCTGGAAGGACGACGTTTGATAGGAGATTCACTGTACATCGTAATAGCTCTGGTTCGTGACCGGTCAATGCCGGCGTAGAATTGGGTTGATGATTAGGCTTGCGGCAAGGTCAAACGCGCAACACGTCCCGCTTTATAGCCATCAAGGCTCACATTGGCGTCATTGTACTTCAAAGTGACCACTTGCGGGGCACCTAATATAACACTGATAGGAGGAATACCCGCCACCTGAATATGTTGCCCAGCGGTTTTCAGGCCATCAATCATAACATGGCCGCTGGCGTCGGAGGCTTTAATCCAGCAATCACCAGACAAAATCAGCTCGATATTTGCTTTTGAAATAGCCGCGGTTTCACTGGTACTAACACTGTCTTCGGCTGCAGCTACGCGAGTTTCTGGCGTGGCATCGGTAGTTGCGGTATTCGCTGCCGAGGCTGAGTCTTCAGTTGCGCTATTTGCTTCAGGCATCAGTGGTTGTTGATAAGCCGAATCTGGGGTAGTTACTTCACTAGCCGCCTCAGCTACTTGACCACTGTCTTCCGTGGTATTACGTCCAGAAATAGTGCCGCGGTTGGTGGGTTCCATCACTGGTGTTTCGTTATCGTTAGGCGCTTGTAGCTCTTCAATGGTTGGCTTAGACAAGCTTTCGTCAACTGAAGCGGGCTTTTGCACCCACCACCACACGGCCAGGGCTATCGACACAATGACAATAAAATAGGTGAGCCACATCCAATGGGTGTCGCGTTTTTCAATACTGGTTTTACGCGAAAAACTATGCATGGCAGGTGATGCGACTGTGGGTACTTGATGTGCTAAACACGCTTCAATCGTCGCTAAATCAGCCTCAACTAAACGGGCATAGTTACGCACATAGCCACGTACATAGGTCGCCGATGAGATGTTGCTAAAATCATCTCTTTCGATTTCTTCCACCACTACATTACGCAAATGAAGTCGAGTAGCGACCTCTGCGGTAGTATATTTTTTGGCTTCTCGTGCTTCTCGCAGCACTGCGCCGAGCATTTCCTTTTGCTCATGTGTTGCTTCTGACTTTTGTTCTTCCTTGTCGATTTTATTTTGAAATTCAGTCATCAGTGCATTTGTGTCCGATATGCTTTGGCTTGCGGTGAACTCGGGAACTTCGCCAATAACAACACTCCGTTGCGTTTGGCGGCTTCAACATCACCAAGTCCATTTTCTATTTTAATGGCAGTGGCTAAACTCTGCGCTGACATGGTAGCCACCTTATTGTATTGCTGCAACATCCGCTTGGCGGCTTTGAAATTTCTACTCTCAACTTCCAATTGTGCCATTTCTAATAACGCCACACGTCGATGTGGCTCATATTTAAGCGCCATGGAAAAATATTGTTTCGCTTTTGTATCATCGCCAGCCTTCCGCATACAAATACCGAGGTTTTCGTAACTAGAAGCCGTGCGAGTATATTTGGGGGTGTCGATAGCGCGCAGGAACATGCGCTCAGATTTTTCGTATTTCCCCTGCTTGCAGAGAAATACGCCGAAGTTGTTGGCGGCATCGCCAGTGGCATCGCGGGTGTCGATAGCGCGGTCATAAGTCTCTTCCGCTTTTTGGAGTTCACCCACACTTTCAAAGTAGTAAGCCATCGCAACGTTCACCTGCTCCATCTCTGGGGCATATTGCATCGCTTTATCGAGGTTGAGTTTAGCCTGCTCGCTATCGCCTTTACGCAGATAGGCCAGCCCAAGCTGGCTGCGTTCTAATGCCGCCGAAGTACGGTCAAATTTGCGTTCAGCAACTGGCGTATCTGTTCCGGCATAAGTGCGTTCGGTGACACATCCGCCAAGCTGCGAACAGGCCACTACTAGCAAAAGAATACCGGGCAATCCATGCTTCATCGGTAAACCTATGAATTTGAGTAACAAAAAGTTATTTCATTGTGACCGATATTTGGCTTTGTTGCATTTGTTTTTTTGCTAAACGCTTCGTCCGGTCACGAATGTCGCCAGCAAGCTGCCCACAAGCGGCGTCGATGTCGTCACCACGGGTCTTACGCACGATCACAGTCAAACCGTACTCCATCAGTACCTTACAAAAGCGATCAATACGTGAATTGGATGAACGCCCGTAAGGCGAGCCAGGGTACGGGTTAAATGGGATCAAGTTGACTTTGCACGGGGTGTCTTTCATTAGCTGCGCTAACTCGTGCGCTTGGTCAGTACTGTCGTTGATGTGATCGAGCATCACATACTCCAGTGTTACGCGGCCGCGGTTAGCATTCGTCTTAGCAATGTAACGTTGAATTGCGCCTAAGAATTCTTGCAGTGGGTACTTTTTGTTGATCGGCACCAGTTCGTTACGCAGCTCATCGTTCGGCGCATGGATACTTACCGCCAACGCGATGTCGAGAGATTCTCCCAATTTGTCTAACGCAGGTACAACCCCAGAAGTGGAGACGGTAACGCGGCGTTTTGACAACGCAAACGCAAAGTCATCCAGCATGATCTCAATGGCTGGGATCACGTTAGCCAAGTTCAACAGTGGCTCCCCCATGCCCATCATTACCACGTTGGTAATTGGGCGATCACCAGTATCTTTTTGGAAACCCAAAAATTGCGATACCCGCCAAATCTGACCAACAATTTCTGACACTCTCAAGTTACGGTTAAACCCTTGCTGAGCAGTTGAGCAGAAGGTACATTCCAGCGCACATCCTACTTGCGAAGATACGCACAAGGTCGCTCGGTCATCTTCTGGGATGTAAACGGTTTCCACTTCTTGTCCGCCACCAACATTAATAGCAAACTTGATAGTGCCATCGGTTGACTTTTGATACTGAGAAATTTCTGGCGCAACGATTTCGCAACGCGCGGCCAGTTTTTCACGCAGTTTTTTATTGATGTTGGTCATCTGCTCGAAGTCATCGACTCCAAAGTGATAAATCCACTTCATTAGCTGATCGGCACGAAACGGCTTTTCACCCCATTCGGCAAATAGCTCACGCAACGCTTTACGATCATAATCGAGCAAATTGAGTTTATTGTCGCTCATTACTGTTCCTCAACACCAAAACCTGCAACAGGGCGGCGAATTATACAGATTGCCCCCCCGTTGTGCCAGTAATATCCCCGCGCGCGCCTCAGTCTTTTATTGAGCAAGGTTCACTCTCCAGAGGCATTCGAATAGACGAATTAAGCTTCGACTCATGACTGATGTGATAACCTACGGCTGGGCCAATATTAGCCTTATTTCGGAGGTGAAATTCTCACCCTCATGTTTACCCTTATTGTGATTGTTTTACTTGCGCTGACTTTCTCGTTTTTGTGTAGTGTATTTGAAGCGGTGCTTCTGTCTGTAACCCCTAGTTATATTGCAACCTTACGCCAGCAACGCCCCCAAGCAGCCGACCGACTCGCGCAACAAAAAGATAATATCGAATCTCCGTTAGTTGCCATCCTCACTGTCAATACCATTTCCCATACGGTGGGAGCCGCAGTAGCAGGTGCTCAAGCCGCTAAAGTGTTTGGCGACGAGATGCTCGGTGTATTTTCTGGGGTGCTGACCTTTTTGATTTTATTCTTTTCCGAAATTATTCCTAAAACTATCGGTGCCAACTACTGGCGCAGCTTAGCGCCCTCAGTCTCACTCGTGTTGCTCTGGCTGGAACGAGTCACACGCCCGTTGATTTGGATGTCCAACAAAGTTACCCGTTTATTAGGTAAAGGCGACGCTGGTCAATATGTGCGGCAGGAGATCAGTGCAATGGCGGAGATTGGCCTTGAATCTGGCGAGCTAAATAAACAAGAAAGTAAGATTCTGACGCAGATGTTGAAGGCTCGTGATATTTCAGCGCAAGCCATTATGACACCGCGCACCGTGGTGTTTTCACTGCCAGTAGAGATGACGTTAAGCCAATTTGCAGAGCAACACCGCCAACAGCCATTTACTCGTATTCCGGTGTACCAAAATGAGCACGATAACGTCATCGGCTACGTTAACCGCACCGATATTCTGTTGGAAGCACCGCAGCAGCCCGACCTCGCCATTGGCGAACTCAAGCACAGCCTATTGGTGGTGCCGGAAAGTGCCAAGTTGCTCACTCTTTTTGAATTGATGATTAAACGTAACACCCAAATTGCAATAGTTGCCGATGAATATGGTAGTGGCCTTGGCATTGTGACGCAGGAAGATATCATTGAATCACTGCTTGGTTTAGAAATTGTCGATCTCAACGACCCTGCCACCGACATGCAGCAGTTAGCCCGTAACTTATGGAAACGCCGCATGCAAGACAAAGGGATCCGGCTGTCTGAGGATCTCGACGGCGACGAAGCCACACAACCTAGGAGCTTTTGACCTTTTATGTTTGATTTTTGTTCAAATTAAACGTGTGATGAACGAGACGCGGCCAGCTTGCTTAGTCGGCTAAGCAAGCTGGAGGCAACAAAGGTCAACAGCTCCTAAGTACCCTCTTCAATAATGAAGTCTGTCGGCTTCCCTTGTTCTCTCCCTGAGCAAGTGTACAATCAAGCCTCTAGCGAAGAGGAAGTCCATGAATTATCGTTTAACGCTCGCCCATATCAACGACACCCATTCCCATTTTGATGCCAGCCTAGTGCGACTCAAAGTCCAACTCGGCCAACATCAATTTTCTCTTGCGGCACACACCGGCGGTTACTGCCGTATTGCCGCACAAGTGCAACAACTGCGTAAACAAGCACAGCAACAAGCGCGAGAGATGTTGTTTCTGCATGGCGGCGATTGTTTTCATGGCACGCTGTTTTACAACCAATTTAAAGGCCAAGCCAACGCGCGGGTGCTGGAGTATCTCAAGCCAGACGCGATGGTGATTGGTAATCACGATATTGACGACGGTAACGCCACGCTAGCCAACTTTATTAGTCAAGTGAGCTTTCCCGTATTAGCAGCCAATATGGATTTATCTGCCGAGGCTGCAGACAAGGACGGCGCCTTAGCTCCGCTACCGAACCTGCTGCGCTTTGATAATGCGACGGGCTTGGGGCAATGCCTGATCAAACCGTTCTACGACCGACAGATGGCTATCATCGGCATCACGCTTGATCAGATGCGCCGCGTGGCTCGCCCAGATGCTGATACCGAGTTTCAACCCGCGTTTGCCACGGTTGCCAACACCATTGAACACCTCAAACAGCAAGGCATTGACCATATCGTAGTGCTAAGTCATCTCGGCTACGACATGGATAAATGCTTAGCTGAAGCCGTGGCAGGCATTAGCGTGATTGTTGGCGGACACACCCATACATTGATGGGTGATTTCAACGATTTTGGTCTGCCCTGCGTACCTTATGGCGAGCGCATCAACGGCGTACCCGTATTGCATGCGGGCAAACATAGTGAGGCCCTAGGCATAGCCGATATCACCTTTGATGACAGCGGCAAAGTCGTGGCACTCAACGGCAGCAGTTGCTTGCTGCTCGACCGCCACTTTATGTTAAGCGGTGATGAACCTGCAACAGAGCAGGATTATCGTGATGCCACCGAACAACTGCACCAGCATCCAGGTATTTTGTGGGATGAACAAGATGATCAGCTAAAAGCGATCATCGATACCGAATTCCGCCCCGCACTCAGCTCAATGGAGCAACAAGTGCTTGCCATGGTGCCACGTACACTGGCCCATACCCGCTTGCCAAGCCAACGGTTACCACACGGCAGCGAGATTGCGCCCTTGGTCAGCCAAAGCATGTTTTTGGCGGCGCGTGAACATTTAGCTCAGCTGGATTTTGCCCTACACAATGCTGGCGGCGTGCGTCAATCACTCGAACAAGGACAAGTTACCCTTGGCGATATTATGGGGCGCTTACTACCGTTTGATTTGCCATTAGTGTGTTACCAAATCCGCGGTGACTATCTGCAGCAACTGCTGGAATCTGCCATCAACGAAGCCACCAATAACAGCGTCATTGGCACCGGTGCGGGCAGCTTTCCCTACACTCACCGTTTGCGTTATTTCTACGATGGTCGTCAGCCCTTGGGCGAGCGCATCGTCAAACTGGAACTGCTCAAAGACAATGGCCATTGGCAGCTGGTCGAGGCAACAGCGCTTTATGTGGGTGTATCCACCAGCTACACCACCAGCGGCAAAGAGGGTTACGATGCGCTATTGCTGGCCAACTGGCAGCAATCGCTGGAACAAGTCACCCTCCCCGGCGCCTTTATTCGCATGCTGAGCCGTGATGATATTCCGCTCGAACCAGCAATGCCGATGGTGAACTACATCAGCCATCGGCATAGTTAACTGGCTGTTGAATAATGAAAAGCCGCTTTCTTTGTTAGAAAGCGGCTTTTTTTTGCACGAGCACATTGGAAGATGGAAACAGACTGTTTTCAATAGCGCTTTTTATCTTTAACAATAGAAACTCACTATTTGATTAAATTGAGTATTTCTTTAAATTCCGGCGCCCGACAATCTTTAACCAGTTCATAAAGGCACATTTCTACACTGGTTAACTCAACGCCTGCGGTCGCCAATTTCTGTATTGCGAGTTCTTTATTCGCTTGCTCTCGAGACGAAACACAATCGACGAGCAGATGCAGGTCATACCCCAGTTGTTTAAGGTGGCTCGCCGTTTGATAAACGCAGATATGCGTTTCGATGCCACAAATCAGCCAACAGGTTTTGCCTGTCGCTGCTAACGCCGCAGTCACAGCAAGCTCACCACAACCATCAAAAGTAAACTTGATTATGGGCTGTTGCTGGCCGAGCAGTGTCCGCAACTCATCGACCGTTTGCCCCAATTTAGCTGGATTTTGCTCCAGCCAAATTATCGGCAACCCCAGCACTTGAACACCTTTCACTAATTTTGCGCAGTTTGAGATAACAGCATCACTGCCAGACACCAAGCGGGCTAACTTGCCTTGAACATCGATGATGATTAGGCCCGTCGTTTCCTTAGTAAGCATAAAGACTCCCTTGTTAACCATCTGATGACGCTTTGCAGCAATGACTTGTTGCGTGTTTTCACGACCAATGTGCCCCAACCAAACTTAAAAACGCTTGATTAGTCACAGGCATACCAGAGGCAGAGCCAACGACCACATTGCCCATGCCACATTTGGGGCAACAGGCAGTTTGCTCACTGTCAGTCCAGCGACGGATTTCGCTTGGCGGAAAGCTTTCCTCGCACATGAAACATCCACAGACATCACTATTTAGGAGATCTTCTCGATGATGATTTGCCCGATCAGAAACTTGATACTGATCGACGCCAAATTCTGAGCGTAGGTGCTCTTCTATGCTTTGGTAATTCATATTTCTTCTCTATGTATACTTAACGCCGCCAGCAGAGGCCGAAAAACCTGAGCAAAGAGTCAGTTGTTTGGTCTCTGGTTAGCCTTGCTAAGCATAGTTTTCCTCAATCATTCTACGGAGTGATTTGCTCCCAGGCTCCTCTCCCCATTCCTTGAGCAAGTCACTATTGCAAGAGTCCCAGTCGGACTGAATTGCTTGGACAGAAAACGACTGTCCTTGATAGCATGCCAGCCCATTGAATTTAGCAATGATATTTGACAGTGACCTAAGCGCTGTCGATTGATCCGAACTTGGCCGAGTAGCCAATGGGTAGGACGCATGGATTGCGTCGAAATCTTCTTGGGCATCGACTTCTTCCCCGCCAGCGAACAACTGTATATGCAGAATTGACTCCGACTGCCATGACTCACTGCATTGTGCATCAAAGCTATAAACATCGTAGTGCAGTGTCGCTCGCAGCTCACGAAATAGGCGATTACCTATGCCTGCATCAATTGGCTCTGGCAGCGTAATGACGATTTCCTTTTCTTCGTGCAATTCACCCCACATGGGCAATCTCCTTGGTGCTAAACGCCTCAATAACCAGCGCGCTCTGGCGGAAAGTTTTCCTGGCACATGAAATTAGTTCAACTTAAAGTGGTATCCCGCCCTGCTGTGGCCAAGATGGCCTTCGGTACTTTTGCTAAATTGCTTTTGCTGCGCCATACGGAACTGCTCTTCTAAATAAGCAATTCTGGCATCTCTTTGTTCACGAAGCGCCTCTAATTCGGCAATGTGGCGTTGATAATTATCTGTATTTATAAGATTGTTATCGCCGATTAACGCACTGATTACTCGATATTATTCAGACTATTTCGTGATCGACAATCGCTGTTTATGATCACCAGTTATCAGCCGGATAACGTGTAATGTAATGGCGGATGACCCTATCACATCAAAGCCCGATAACAACCACTGTAACTGCTATTCACTCAAGTACATGTGTTGTAATTGAGTGAACAGCGGCCACTTGGAACGGCGTTTCTCGAGACGTTTGTACCATAGAGCAAAACCAATTTTATCCCAGTAGAGCACCTTCAGTTTATCTCGCTTTTTGTTGCAGAAGACAAACAGCGTTTCCCTAAATGAATTCAATTCCATCTGTTGCTCGACCACGACTATCAGGCCGTTGATGGATTTACGGAAGTCGTCATTATCCAGATAAAGATAAATGTCAGAAGGCTCAACGAACATCTTCATTAATCCAGTGCCTTCATCAAGCCAGCCAGTGCAGACTGATGTCCGCTGGTACACTCAAGGTTGAAGAAGCGTGCTTCAGCACGAATGTCTGAGTGACATCTTCAACTCGCGACTCAAAGGTGGTGGCCTCGCGCTTAACGTGAACAAATTTATTGCTGGTTCGCTGAAGCTTGATGTCACTGCGTCTGGCGTAAAAAGTCTGGATATTAATTTGAGACTGACGGCAAAACGCCACCGCAGATAACCCGCTTTGTTCCTGACGCTCAAAAAGAGCCAGCCAGGTAGTTATATCTCATCGCTGATATCGCATGCATGTTCTCCTTAATAAAAGAACACCGTGCCGTAGCAACCTCATTTTTTAAATGTGGGGATTATCGGACGGTTACTTTTGAACCGTTTAAGCGATATCCGAGACTGACATATGCAAGAAAAATGAAACGTCTTTAAAGACACGCTACCGACAGACATAAAAAAGCCCCAGTTAAGGGGCTTTTTAAGTTCATGCTCGGTAGTTACAGAGAAACTTTAGCAAGTCTAGCCTTTTCTTTAATGTAAGAAAGGTAACTAGCAGCTGACTTAGCAGTCTTCTTATCCTTAGCGGCCTGCTGTGCATAACTGTATGCAGCTTTCAGGTTCTTAAGGTTAAGGTATGCCAATGCCAATTCAAACTGTGCTTCACCTGGGTTATCCAAGCCAGCATCTAACGCTTGTTTCAGCACGGTAACAGCATCTGAGTATTTTTGGTCAAGAGACAGAATACGTCCTTGCTTCAAATACAACTTGCCATCTTTGCTAACAGCCGCTGCTTGACCGTAGTATGCCGCAGCTTCTTTCAGCTCTTTAGCTTGGTGGAAGAATCCAGCCAACATACTTAAGTTTTTCTCATCTTTCTTAACGAGACCACTCTTCATATGTTTTTCGAGAATTTTCGCACCACGATATGGAGAACCTTTAGAGGCAAGTAACTGTGACAAACGCACAATGTTATCACCAGACTCTAAGAACCCTGCTTCGTACGCAACTTCATACGTTTCTAGGGCATGGTCCATATCTTCTGTCAGCAAATACAACTGCGCTAACTGAACCCAAAGATTTTTGTCTCCAGGAAACAACGAAACCGCAACTTCAAGAACTTTTGTAGCTTCTTTATACTTCTTCATTTGGAACAAAGAAGTAAATTTCAGTTGGTACAAGCCCTTGTCTGGTGTTTCTGCTTGTTTAATCCCTTCGTCAATTGTCTTCAACGCATCGTTCCATTGTTCCAACTCTGTGTAGGAAATGGCCATACGTTTATAAACAGTTACGTCAGTCTTACAAGTGAACGCCATCCATTTACGGTAATAGCTGATAGCTTCTTTATATTTCTTCTCTTGCAACAACAAGTCGGCATATAAACGAAGCGTACCAGCGTGGTCAACGCCACCGAGGATATCAGCGTCTACGGCAGTTTTCAGGTATTTGATGGATTTATCCATCTGCCCTTTCTCTGCGTAGAAGTTACCCAACATCCGCGAAACGTACGCTACGTCAAACTCACCTTTAGGTGAAGCTTCTAGCAATACGGATATTGCTTCATCGATATTACCAGCTTGATATGCTTCAAACGACTTTTGTACTTTACGACCAGTACTTTCGCCCACTGCTTTCGATTGACGAGTATCAATCGGACATTTCTCAGCGGCAAGTGCACTGCCGGTAAAGGTCAGCAGCATTGCTGCTGCAAGGATACTTACCTTACGCATGCTTCCCCCTTACCCTTTGTTCAGTTTAAAGTCGAGTTGAACAGTCATACCTGTCTGCTTAACAGCTTTACCGTCAACAATTTTTGGCTTGTACTTCCACTTACGCAAAGCACGAATAGCTTCACGGTCGAAAATACGACGTGGTTCTGCATTGATAACTTCTACATCATCAACACCGCCAATTTCGTTAATAGTAAAGCTAAGCTGTACAAAACCTTCTTTACCATCACGAGCTGCTGCAATTGGATACTGAGGTTCAATACGCACGATAGGTGTAGCATCACCATCACGTGTCATCATGTTACCCAGTTTAAACCCTGTGCTAGCAGGACCAGCACCTACACCACCTAGATTGAATGACATCGTTGTATTGATATCATTGCTTGAATCCGGTGGAGTGTTATCCAGCTCAGGCGGCTTCTCCGGTGGAGGTGGCGGCTTTGGTGGATCCCTAGGTTTCTCTTGGGCCTTACTGTCCTGCCTATCCATTGTGATCTCGATAACTGGCGTCTCATCAGAGGTGTCGGCGCGCTTGGCGCCGCCACCCACTAGACTGGCCATAAACCAGAACAGACCAAATGTCACAGCAGCACCAATAATGATAGATACTAGTGCTCTAAACATAATTAGTCTTTCCCCGCTGATACCGAGATTTTGTTAACACCTGCAGATTTTACTTGATCCATCACCTTGATAACTAAACCGTGTTGAGCTTCTTTATCAGCTTGAATAAGTACTGCGGCTTCAGGAGCTTCAGCCAACATACGTTCTACGTTCGCTGAAACACGTTCAATATCAACCAGTCGGTTTTCCATCATAATAGTGCCGTTTTTACTCACACCGATGAAAATGTTAGCCGATGGTTTTGACGTCGCTTGAGAAGCCTCTGGCTTGTTATAGTCAAGACCAGAAGGCTTTACAAACGATGTTGTCACGATGAAGAAGATCAACATGATGAACACGATGTCCAACATCGGTGTCATGTCAACTTGTGCTTCTTCATCTACACTTGAATGCTTTTTACGTGCCATGTTCAATCTCTCTTTAATGCTGAGGCAACTTGTCTTTTAGACGCTCTAAACGGATTTTCATTTTCGAGTCCAAACGTGTGCTAAAGAACACACCAGACAGCGCCGCAACCATACCAGCCAAAGTAGGCATTGTTGCTAATGAAATACCAGCGGCCATCAAGCGGGCATTACTCGTGCCCTGAGTCGCCATCACATCGAACACTGAAATCATACCTGTAACTGTACCTAACAGACCGATCATCGGACAGATAGCAACTAAGGTTTTGATAATCAGCATACGTGCATTCATATCTTGTTTCGCTTGGGATACCCAAGCTTCACGGATGCGCTGAGCGTACCAAGAATGACGTTCATCCCTGGCCATCCACGAGGCAACGATTGCTTTGTGCTCTTTTGGTACAACAAAAGAAATGTACCAATAGCGTTCTAACATCATTACCCACATGAGGAACAGCACCAATGCTACTAACCAGAGGACGTCGCCACCGGCAGCCATGAAGCCCCTGACGGCATCCCAAATGTCCATCAGGAATAGCATCATTAGTCAGCCCTCTTCTCAGCGTGTTCCGCGATGATACCTGCACTTTGTTCTTCAATGATTTGAACAACTGATTTACTACGTGCAACTACAACAGCGTGCATCAACATCAATGGCAACGCAGCAACCAGACCTTCAACGGTAGTTACCAGAGCCATAGAGATACCGCCTGCCATCAGTTTTGGATCACCAGTACCGAACAGCTGGATACTTTGGAAGGTCGCAATCATACCTGTTACTGTACCCAACAGACCCATCATAGGTGCGATAGCTGCCAATACTTTGATGATTGAAATACGTGCTTCCAGCGCTGGAGTTTCTTTCAGAATTGCTTCGTCAAGTTTCAATTCCAGAGTTTCAACGTCAACGTCTTTGTTTTCAGCGTAAACTTTTAGTACACGACCCAGAGGGTTGTTTCCTAGCTTGGTAATGTTTTTAGCTTGAGACTTAACGCGAGCAGCAACAATCGTCAGTGTGATCAATCGTTCGATAGCAATCAGCAGACCAAAGATCATCAGCAGAATGATGATATAACCAATGGTACCACCAGCTTCGATACGATCTTCAATGCTAGCTTTCTGAGTAAAGATGTTTAGCAAAGCACCACGACCTGGATCGATGTAAACTTTAGCTGTACCTGAGGTTGCTTTTTCGAAATCAGCAGCAGCGCTAACCATGTAACCTTCAGGTTGTTGAGACAGTTCTTGGATAATACCCAGTTCTGGCTTCCACACTACATATTTACCGTTAGCGATAAGGTTGAACTCACCGATGCGTGTTACAGTGGTGTTTTCTACGTTACCGTCGATATCAGTTACAGCAGCGTTGAATTTAACAACTTTGCCACCTTGAGTGATTTCAAACAGTTCTTCTTCCCAGAATTTTTCCAATTCTTCAATTTTAGGCAGCTGTTTGCGAGCACCTAATTCAGTGATGAACTTATCACGACCTGGGAACTGAGCACTTACGTTTGAGTTGATCAGTTTACCAGCGAAATCGCCAGCTTCACCTTTAACAACACCGAACATTTCACCCAAGTCACCTTGAGCAGTTTTCAGATCAGATTCTAACTGAGCGATTTTATGTTCGTTATCAAGAAATGCTTGGTTCAGGTCTTTACCGCGCTTAGTCTCTGCTGCCAGAGCATCTTTCTCTTTTTTCAGCAGCGCAGCTTTGTCACCGCGTTCGGCTTTAAATTCAGCTTCACGTTGAGCGTTGACTTTGCCTTGGTTAGCACGTTCTACTTTGATCTGTTGCAACAACTGATCAATGGTCTTTGGTGCATCTTCCGCGTGTGCGATGCCTGCAGTCAAAGTGAAACTAGCAGCAATCAATGCTGAGGTGATTAACTTCTTCATTATTTTGCAGCCTCCGCAGCTGGAACAGGTAACGCGAACAGATCCATTGCTCCTTGTTTACGAGCAATGCGAATGCCTTTGGTGATGTCACGCAGATAGCTGTCGTCCAGAGAATCCCATGCTTTGGTTTCTGTGTTGTACATCCAAGCTTTCTTTTGATCCAAGCTCTGAGCGTACAGAGCTACGCGTCCCAAACGGAAGTAGTCAACCAATACTTCTTTACCATCTAGGTTCAGTTTACCGGTTTCAACATCTACGAAGTTGCCGTAGTCACGTTCGATCGCGTACGCATCCAGAATCAGACGGAATTTTTCAGCCAAAGTCACTTCAGCTGTATTCAGTATGTTTTTAAGGTTTTCTACGCGAGCTTTACGATCTTCTGCGCGGAAAGGAAGATCTAACGCTACGAATTTTTCGAGGTTATCAACCATTTTAAACATCAAAGGAACAACACCTTGACGCAGTTTATCTACGCCGTTGATGTCATCTTGGATGCCTTTCATGGTGTTTTCCTGATCTGCAACCAAAGTTGCCAGATAATCGTTGTAGGCTTTCAGCGATTCTCTTTGATCAGCTACTGATGAGTATTCAAACAGCATGTCTTGTGCTTGGTCATAATACTTATCGACCTGAACTTGAGATTTAGCTGCATCAGTGTGCAACTTACCTGCTGCTGCTTGCGCATCAGTCAGCGGATCAGCAACAACGAAGTTGCTACTGGCTAACGCCAGCGCGCCGACAAGCGCAGAAGCGATTTTTGTTCTATTGCTTACCTTGGACATAGTTCCCAACCAATTTGAAGTGAATAAACAATTCAACTTAGTAACTGTAACCATCTTACGAGATAGGTATACAAACTAAGTACATCTTTCTATTGTGATTGTTAGATTTTTCTTCCCTTTTCTACGCCCCTAGAGGCATAGACCCGCTGGCATCATTTCATAAAAACCAGAGTTATGTCAACACGGAAACAGGGGAATCTAGGAGCAAAAATCTGACATTAAGTAGCAAAATTTTAAAACGGTAACTTTCCCACGAACACAATGGGTTAATCAGTGTTTTCTACTCATGGAATAACAACATTAGTGGTTGATGATTTGTTACCCACTTACGTTCATTGATGCTGTCGATTTGGCGTTGAAAAACCACTGGCTGCTTTCCGTTTATTAAAAATAGGATGAAGTGTAGTAAACGAGGTTTATCCGACTGTGTGGGAGACAGTTTTGCAGCTCCAATAAACCACTATACACCTAAGCCCCAATCCGCAATTTTAAGCCGTTCCACAAACCACGCCAACGCTTTGCCTTGTTCGCCTTTGCGCCATGCCATATATAGCGGTAGCTTACCGCGCGGCTTTTCGACTTGCCGCATAACAAGTTTGCCTGTGGCTAGCTCGTCAGCAATCTGATGTTTCGGTAAAAAGCCGATGCCAATGCCGAGCTGTTGCATGCTGATTTTATCGGGCATAGAAGAAACGCGGATCACCTGCCGACTGGCGAATAAGCCGCTGGAGCGCTGACTAAGTGATACCGAACTGTCGGCTACCACCACGGCGGGATAGGCCAATAATGCCGACATGGGGATCACGCCCGCGTCGTTTGCTGACGAGTCATGTTCAAACGTTTGTTGCGCCAAAGGATGCTGCGCCGCGACGGCAAAGACAAACTCCACTTGGCCTAGCTCGGCAATTTCATATTGGCCGCGAGGTAGCTCCCCTGAAACGCCAATAGCGATATCAGCCCGTTTGGAATAGAGCGCATCCCAACCGCCACCCAACGCCTCTTTACTGACATTGATAGTGACTTGTTTACCAAGATCGGAAAACTCAGCAATGGCGCCGAATAATGGCGCATCGGCCAGCACGGTATCGAGTGCTAATGAAATACGGGTTTCCCAGCCGGTTTCTAACTGCCGCACTGCATCTTCTAACCGCAGTGCCGCCGCGAGGATTTCCCGTCCCTCTTGTAATACTAACTGGCCAGCAGGCGTCAATGCCGAGCGAGTACCGCGTCGTTCAAATAGTTTGCTGCCGAGGTCTTGTTCCAGCTTTTGTATGGTATAGGTGAGCGCCGATGGCACGCGATATAGCGACTCAGCCGCTGCGGCAAAGCTGCCCTTTTTATCGATAGCATCCAATACCTTAAGTGCATCGAGACTCAAAATTGCCGACATCAAAACCCCTAATTCAAATTATTTGAACTTTAAGTTCAAAATGTTCCGATTTTCAAGCATGAACGTCAAGCCTAAACTTGCTTTCAACGAACGGGATAAAGCATCCCACGCCGGATTAAGCATTATCAAATTCATTGAGGAAAGCATTATGAAAAAGTTCATCAACACCTTAGTTACTAGCCAAGCAGGTTATGCACCACTGTTACTACGTGTACCTGTTGGCCTAATTTTAATGGCGCATGGTAGCCAAAAATTGTTTGGCATGTTTGGTGGCTACGGCTTAGCGGCTACTGGCCAGTGGATGGAATCTATCGGTATTACACCGGGTGAGCTGATGGCCTTCCTCGCTGGCTCTGGTGAGTTCTTCGGTGGACTGCTGTTGCTGTTAGGTCTGCTGATCCGCCCTGCGGCGCTGGTGGTTGCCTTTACCATGTTGGTTGCGTTATTTACCGTGCATATTCATAACGGCTTATTTATGGCTAACAACGGCTACGAATATGCGTTAACCCTCGCCGTGGTAGCCGCTTCACTGGTGGTGTCTGGCGCAGGCAAAGTATCACTAGATAGCTGGTTAGCCAGTAAACTTTAAGGAGTCACACCATGATTACTCTTCGTGCAGCAAAAGACCGCGGCCAAGCAAATTTCGGCTGGTTGCAAAGCAAACATACGTTTTCATTTGGACGTTATTACGACCCTGCATTTATGGGCGTATCAGCTCTACGGGTGATCAACGACGATACAGTGGCTCCCAGCGCTGGCTTTGATACTCATGGCCACCGTGACATGGAGATCATCAGTTATGTCACTGAAGGCGTGATCCAGCATAAAGACAGTTACGGCCATGAGATGACCCTGCCGGTAGGTGAGTTTCAGTTGATGTCTGCTGGCACTGGTATCATGCATAGCGAATTTAACGGTTCGGCCAGCGCGCCATTGAAGTTTCTGCAAATCTGGATTGAGCCTAACCAGCGCGACACTCAACCCAGTTATCAGCAACGCGCTTTTGCGCAGCAGGGTTGGCTAACAGAAGTTGTCACGCCTGATGGCCGCAACGATACGTTGCATATCAAGCAGGATGCGGTGTTATCGCGTATGGTGCTGGCAGCTAATGAGCAACAAAGCCAAACGTTAGCCGCCGAACGTACCTACTATCTGCATCTGATCAAAGGCGAGTTACAACTCGATGATGTTCGCCTGACTGCAGGTGATGGCGCGACAGTTACCCGCCAAACGCTGGCACAATTTAGCGCGCTGACGACTGTGGAAGCGCTGTGGTTTGATTTGCCTTAAACGGTCAGATGTCATGTAGATGAACAAGGCGAAGCACTATCAAGGCGCTTCGCTTTGTTCTTTCATGTAGCTAATTGCTTATAAATTGCAGCACATCTGCATACCTAGAAATTGCACGCCGCATTTTTCTTGGTAACTGTTGTGATGTTTGATAAAGCCACAACGGGCGAACACCGTATGGGATTGCAACGAAGCATCGGTAGTCAGTTGGGGCCAGCCCTGCTGCTTGGCCCACGCCTTGGCTTGCTCAACTAAGGCAGCGGCGATACCGCGGCGTTGATGGCTCGGCAGAACGTATAAACAGCTCACATAACCCCGGTCTTTAAAGCGACTTTCGACCTGAATAAAGCCAACGCAGTCACCATTGCTGTCAATGGCTAGCCACGCCTGAGACTGTTTCAGCTGCAAACGCCAAAAATGGCTGGAGCGCGGCGCGCGCGACCAAGCGTCACATTGCTGCCGAGTATAAAAACCGCCCGATTGTGCATGCACCGCTTGATGATAAATCTGTGCCACTTGTTTGGCATAGTGCCGATGGTGAACCGCATAATGAATGTAACTGAGCGACATCGCCCTGCCTCGCAATAAAACCGCTACTATATTCTGCAGAAACTTGAGCAAAATCAAGCGAAAAATGCCATAAAAAAAAGCAGCCAACTCTTACTGAGATGGCTGCTTTGGCGGCGAACGAGATGCGCCCTAACTAAGCGGAGAGATGGGAGCGCTAGTTAGTTCAGCGTTGGCTTAGTCGCATCAAGTTCAGTTGCAGGAATGGTTTTACGTACCGCAGCCACCTGTTTAGCCGTAACCGCAGTTGCATGGTTATTCCACGCTTGGCGTACAAAGGTGGCAAGTTTGGCAACATCTTCATCATTTAAGCGCCAGCCAAACGAGGGCATGGCCAATGCTTCTGGCGCACCTTTGGTTGATGGTAAGCGCGCACCAGCTAAGATCACATGGATAAGTCCACTTGGGTCTTTCGCATTAACTAACGCATTGCCGTCCAACTGCGGGAACACTCTTGGCGCCCCAGCACCGTTGGTAAAGTGACATGCGCCGCAGTTATCCAAATACACCCGCGCACCGGAGTTAACATCCACTTTAGCGCTATTCAGCTCTGCCGCTGTTTTATCGGTCGCATCTACAGACATCATCACTGCTTTACCTTCACCCGGTAAGGATTTGAGGTAATCGGCAATGGCTTCCAAATCAGACTGAGTCAGATAGCTCAAGCTGTGTTCAATCACCGAGGTCATCTCGCCACCCACTGCGGTACGGTCGTTACGGCCGTTTGCTAGATAGTCCACAATCTCAGCTTTATCCCAGCTCACCAATGGGCCAGCGCCACTACCCGCGCGCAAACTTGGCGCTTCCCAAATGCCAATTTTGCCACCGGTGAGGAAGTCTTTCTCAGTGTCGTCATAGCCTTTTTCTTGGAACGCGACACCACGAGGGCTGTGGCAACTGCCGCAGTGTCCCAAGCCTTGTACTAAATAAGCACCACGGTTAATGAAGGGGTTGTCGGAGTGTGGTTCAAACGCATCATCATGACCGAAGACCAAGTCCCACATGCCAATGCCCCAACGTTGGTTAAATGGGAAACTTAAATCAGTTTCCGGCGCTTTTTTATCGACGGGTTTTACACCGTGCATAAAATAAGCGTATAGCGCTTTGACATCCTTATCACTCAGCACCGAATAGCTTGGGTACGGCATTGCTGGATACAGATCGCTGCCGTCAGCACGTTCACCGTGGCGCACCGCATCATCAAACTGTTCGAGGGTGTAATTACCAATACCCGCTGTTTTACTTGGGGTAATGTTGGTGGCGTAAATGGTGCCAAATGGGCTTTCAATCGGTAAGCCCCCAGCAAAGGGTTCGCCCCCTTTGACGGTGTGGCAGGCAATACAGTCACCGGCGCGCGACAGGTATTCCCCTTTAGCAACCAAGTCGGTATCTGCCGCTTGGGCTTGTGCGGCCAGCAACAATACGGCTGGCAACATCAGAGATAATTTAGTTTTCATAACAACTCCTTATGCCTGCACCAATGGGCCTGGGTTTTTCAGGTATTGTTCGCGAATCGCCTTGGCTGACCAATACGCCAAAGCGCCCACCAGCATGGTTGGGTTGTACTGCAAGTTTTGTGGAAAGGCGCTAGCGCCTAAGACAAACACGTTGTGTACATCCCAACTTTGTAGATAGCGGTTCAATACGCTGGTCTTTGGATTGGTGCCCATAATTGCGCCGCCCACGTTGTGAGTGGTTTGATAAGGTCGTACATCATATTTGGCGCCAAAGTCTTTAAAGGAGAGGGTGAGATGATCTGGTGCCAAACCTTTTGCTATGGCTTCCACCTTGCTTTTCATGAACTGGGTCATACGGATGTCGTTGTCTTTCCAATCAAACGTTAACCGCAGCAGGGGTAAGCCGTGGTCATCTTTGTAGTTAGGATCAAGACTCAGATAGCAGTCACGATAAGACATGTTGGCACCGTGTGAGCTGATACTCATCGCGTGACCATAGTATTCCTTAGTGGCTTTTTTCCAACCTGTGCCCCAACTTGGCGTGCCTGATGGTAGTGGCATATTGCGAATGGGTTGACCATTGGTTTGTGCAGCCAGTAGGTAAGACCCCCCAATAAAGCCCTCTTTAGCAAAGTCGATCTGGTTGATAGCAAAATCATCAACAACCTCAGCGTTACTGCCCGCACCAATAAATGGATTAAAGCATTTATCTTTAAAGAATAACGTCGCACCGCCCATCATCTGATAGGCATAGTTACGGCCAACAGTGCCGGTGTTGCTCACAGGATCATAAGGCTGACCAATGCCAGACAGCAGCAACAAGCGCACGTTGTTGTAAGCAAAGGTACCCACTACCACGATTTTGGCTGGCTGGAACACTTCTTCGCCATTTTCATCAATGTAAGTCACGCCTTTAGCGGTTTTCTTATCATCGGCTAGTTCAACTTTCAGCACTTCGCTGTTAGCGCGGTACGCGAAGTTTTCATGTTGTTTCAACGCCCCCAAAATACTCGTTTGTGGCGAGGCTTTAGAGAAGTTCAAACAACCATAACGTTCGCAGAATCCGCAGAAGTTACATGGGCCTAACTGCATACCGTAAGGGTTGGTATAGGCTTCAGAAGCGTTGGAAGATGGCAGTGGAAATGGATGTAAACCTTGAGTTTTGGCGACATCATGGAACAGTTCGTCGTTCAACGTGCGTTTCAGCGGTGGCAGAGGATAAGGTTCACTACGAGGGCCTTCAAATGGGTTACCGCCTTCCAAAATCTTACCTTGAACATTACCCGCAGCGCCGGATACGCCCAGCACTTTATCAAAGAAGGTAAAATGTGGTTCAAGCTCAGCGTAACTCACGCCAAAGTCTTGAATGGTCATGTCTGTGGGAATGATCTCTTTGCCGAAGGTGTTTTCAACATAACTGCGCAGCTCTAACTCTTCCGGCATAGGGCGCCAAGTGTGACCATTCCAGTGGGTGCCGGCACCGCCAACACCGTCGCCGGGCAAAAATGAACCGAGATGACGATATGGCACGGCGGTTTCTGTCATGCTGTGGCGCACGGTAATGGTACTTTTGGCAGGTTTTGCCATCAATTTATAGCGCACCCCATAAGTCAGCTCATCGGCCATTTTGGGATAGGCAAAATCGGGCACGGTATCACGGTCTTCTCCCCGTTCTAGCGCCAATACACTTAACCCTTCTTGTGCTAACTCCATCCCCATAATGGCGTTGGTCCAGCCGAGGCCGACAAGTACGACGTCTACTGGTTTCTCTTGTCTAGCCATGACTTACCCCCTATCCCCATTCAAACTTATCGGTCCCATTGGATATTTCACATTGTGTAGCTCGACCCATTCTAAATAGGAGGCGCGTGCGCCTGGGAAGCCGATCATTTTCCAAGGTTCCATGTTTTTGTTGCCACCGTGGATGGGGTCCGCAAAGTAACCCTCTTTGGTGTTTTGCAGTAGAAAATCAAAAAAATGCTTGGCACTCACGCCATCAAACTTCAGCTCATCTTTTTGCAATTGCGTTAGCAGTTGGTCTTGCTGCTCTGGATTCAGCTCTGCAAACGATTTACTGAACGTTTGCCGACAATAGGTGTTGGTGGCAACAATGCCTTTTCGGTAGGTCTGTGCTGGTGTTAATGGCGACTGATAACCTAATTCCGCTGGCGCTTCCAGAAACGGGCCTTTCATGTACCAATCACTGGCATTGCCGAAATCCCCCTGCATTTGCAGATCGATAAAAATCGGCACATTCGCTTCCAATGCACTTGGGCCAGTGTCGTCGGCGGGGATCAAACGCTGGCAGGCGGCCAATACAAATGCCCACTCATCTGGGGTAAAAAACACGGGTTTATAATCTTGCAAGCTTGGTGCTGCGCTTGCAGTCGGTGACAACATCACTCCGGTTCCCAGAGTAGTTGCCGAGATCATCCACAACGCCCCTTTCATAAAACGGCGGCGGGAATCATCTGGACGCGATTCCATACTTATCTCCATATTGTGTAACGACATTGGCTTGCTCAAAAATGAATAACCGCGCCGCTAGCAATGATTTTCGGGTAGCCGACATCGACAAAGTACCGAGGCACTTTATTGCGGGGGTTATCTCTGTATTGTTATTGACGCGCGTTTTTTATGACGCTGAGAAACTTGTTTCGAAAAACACGACTGTTTTGGGAAGCTTTGCAGGGAGCATCAGATACAAAAGCGGCAGCTTCATTGAGTAAAATATCACATCAAGTGCGCTAACCCCTTGTATAGCCCATTAAAGTTCTCCAGTGCGATGACATTATCAACCTGCAAGAAAAGTGTGACAAGGCTAACACAATGAATTGTTGTCATGGTTAGGTAGCCATTTGTGAATGAATCAGACTAAAGCTGCTTTAGTTACAAAAGCCGGTGTTTAACGTGGAAAACCAGAGGTTTCATTGGCGAATGAGTGAGGAATTGCACAAGGAAATCTAATAAGTGCTGCTGAACAAATGCGTGCTGGCAGGAAATCATTGCCAATAGCTAAGATATGCGACCTAGCCAAGAGGCAAACTGTCGATAGCCGCCATAACTCGCTATCGACAGTGCCAAAAACCATTATTTCTTGGCAATTTCACCAACAAACATGATTTTATCAAAAGTGCGATTTAAGGTTTTGCTGGTGAATTTGTTCATCCACATCTGCTCAGCCAATTGCACTTTGTCGCCTTTAGCAACGGTAACTTGTGGACCGGCAGCCCAATAAGTCGTGTCACCTTCTTTGACTTGAACGTAGGTGTAACCACCGCTGTCCATGGTATCCAGCACAACAGCTTCATGAACTTTGCCTTGTGCCCACGCAGAAGACATACCAACGATCATTGCCGCTGCAGCTAACAGTTTTGCAAGTTTAGCCATTCCTTCAAAATCCTTTAATTAGTACAGACGCGTCATTTAACCACGTGATACTTTCAATTTCACTAATACGCGTCACAGTTTATCGTAGCAAGGGCCGTAACATCGACTCCAAGCCATTCAGTTTTACTTCGTAAATCAACGCAAGCTGCTCCCCAAGCTTACCTTCGGGAAACCCCTGCTTATGAAACCAGACAAGATAAGGCTCTGGGAGTTCCAATAATCGTCGCCCAGCATACTTACCAAAGGGCATTTTTTGATTAATTGCTTCCAGCAAGGCTTGCTGCTCAAAGGCCATGCTTCATCCTCAAGGTAGTCAGTTTGCCAATATTAACGCAACTCACCAGCGACGGCGCAACCGAATTCGAGATTCGAGATTCGAGATTCGAGATTCGAGATTCGAGATTCGAGATTCGAGATTCGAGATTCGAGCAGAAGTTACCGCGCCAAGCCCGCCGCACGCAACTATCGCATCCGCTTGAAGCTTGTTGCTCGCCGCTGCAACGCATACCTGCACCTCACACACCAAACTCAGCGGGTTTGACGCGATACTCGTAACTCGCAACCCGTAACCCGTAACCCGTAACCCGTAACCCGTAACCCGCAACTCACTTATACCCTTTTACGATTAAAAATGAATTTATCAGCCAACATTAAGCATAAAAAGTAATGTAATTAACAATGATAAACGTGAGCGAGTTCACCAAGTCGTTGTATTAGCCAGCCATTTGGCAGTGTCAAAGATAATTTTCACATACAAAACAATAGGTTAATCATCATTAAAGCGAGCTATATAAGCTGACAATATTTTGCCGCACAAAACAATTTCGCCAAATAAATGCCACAAAAAATACTATTTACATGTTTAAAAACAATGAGTTGAAACACGTTAAAATTTCAGTAACACTAAATTTACTTTTTAGTCATCAACATTGTTTTCGTTGTCATCCGTGACAACCTTCGAACAAGAGGAAGCAGCCCATGATTATTCTGGTTGGTGGAGAAAAAGGCGGCAGTGGCAAGAGTTGTCTTGCGCAAAACATTGCAGTCTATCTGGCAAGGGAATGCCAAGCATCTGTGATGATGGTTGATTGCGATCCGCAACGTACCACCTCAGATTGGATTCAAGCCCGTAACCAAGATAGTGCGTTACCCGCGATTAACTGCGTGCAGCTTTATGGCAAGATCCGCAACGATTTACTCAGTCTTGAGCAGCACTATGATGCAGTGATTGTCGATTGCGGCGGCCAAGATAACTTAGCCCTGCGCGCCACCATGTCAGTTGCGGCGTACACCTTAATGCCGCTGCGTCCGAAACGACGCGACCTCAAAACCGTCAGCCATATGGATGATGTGGTGGCAACCTGCATGATGATTAACCCCAAAATGCGTGCTTCATTTGTAATCACTCAGTGCCCTAACCTGCCAAGCCAAGGATCACGTATTGAAGAGGCTAAAGAGGTATGCCGCACTTACGATATCAATGTGCTCGACGCTGTCACCTACAGCCGTAATAGCTACGACGATAGTGAAGAGTCTGGCCGCAGCGTGATTGAGATTGAACCCGACGGCAAAGCCGCTGGTGAGATCCGCGCGATTGCCAGTGAAATGCTGCAGCAACAAGATGCCGCCGCCATCACTGCCATGTTTAAGCAACGCCGACCAACAGCGATGGGAGCAAATTATGGGTCTCGCCGATCTGAAGAAACGCGCTACGCCGTCTGAGGCACTGGCGGCGACCGCACCATCAGTGAATGTCGATGATTTTATTAATGACGCGTTGCACTACGCCATGGGGCAACCGCCGCAGCACGATAACATAGTGAACTTTCATCGGCTTGAACAACGGCTCGCGGAGCGTAACGCTACTCTGCATCCATTGAAGCGTGGCACCTTTACCTTAGGTGATGACACCATAGACAAGCTACGCCAACTGGCGCAGGAGAGTGATATTTCACGTTCACGCATGGTGCGTTTTTTAGTGAATTACTTCGAGCAACTCAACCCACAACAACGCAAGTTGCTCTATCGCCAATTTATGATTGATTGATTTTTTACCCTTGCTTCACCCATGAGAAGACTCCAACCTTCCTTTTGGGCTAACAGTCACCAGCCTTGTGTGTCTGTTAGCTTTTTTTTTGGCAAAAATGTGCCATCCTTTGCTTACCATTTCGTTGCTAATCAAGTGAGTAGGTATGAGCAAATTTACTTTTAGCAAGAGGTTGAGTCATGGTTTAGCGGCGCTCTGTCTGCTGTTACCGCTGCAGGTTAACTCAGTGATGGCAGAGCCAAACGATGCTGATGGCTCAGTAGAGGCGGTACTTAATCAACTGCATCAAAACGCCGCCGATGCCAATTGGGATAGCTACTTTACCCTGTTTACCGACAACGCCAGTTTTCTTGGCACCGATAAAACCGAACACTGGTCGATACAAAGTTTTGAACAATACGCCAGAGCCACTAAAGGTTGGAGCTATAAGCTTAACTCTCGCACCATTACCGAATCTGATAATGTCGCGGTATTTGATGAAATTCTCGAACACCATAAATATGGTTTGTGCCGAGGGACTGGCACGTTAGTGTTCACTGAGCAAGGCTGGAAGATTCTGCAGTATCACCTCAGTTTTCCAGTACCTAACGATATGGCAATTCGTGTCACTGAGCAGATCAAGCTATTTCGTCAGCAGCAAAAGCGCAAAGCGGATAACGCCAACAAGGAGTAACGCCTTAGGCCGCGCGGTTATCGGGGACACTACCGTGCGGCCATGCTTTGCCACCGACTATCATCGATGCGCAGTCGCAAAGTGCAGTATTAATGGCGATAAGCCATCGACAGGCAAAGATTGGTGAGCTGTACAAAGTGCGCAAAGCTATCAAAATCCTGCTGCTCAATATCGCGGCCAGAGCTAGCGCGATCGGCATAAAACACACCTATCACCTTGCTCTCCACCTTCAACGGCGCAAACATGCAGCCATTTTCTGGCAGCAGTTTTTCAAACCGCTCCGGCAGTCTTAACTTATGCTGCAGATTAAACCAAAAGCCTTGACCACGTTCGATACAAGCGCTGAGTTCACTAAAGCGCTGATCGAGCTCTAAGATTAGCTCCTTCTTTAATGCCTCATCACCATCGCCCATCACTACCCGCGGTTGCAACATTTTACGGTTGGGTGACAGCAGCAATACCGCCGTACGGTCTAAACCGATGCCATCAAGCATGCCACTCATGGCAACAGACACCACCTGATTAAAATCGGCTTTCACCATCGTCAAATTGGTCAACTCACGCAGCTTGTCCAACTGAATATTGAGGTTGGTTGGCCGTGCAATCCATGTTGGCGGCGCTTGCAACGTCGTGGTGGCATCGACCGCATTAGGTAGATATTGCACTAACTCCTTGGAGCCGTAATCCTCAGCTAACTTAGCCGTGGCTTCGATAGTTTCAAGCAGTTGCTTTTGGAACACTTCCACCGGCTGTTGCAGCATTTCTGCCGCTTGTTGCACCCGTTTTTGTAACTGTTCAGGATCGCTATCAGCCACCGCTAGCGCCTCAGCCAACTTATTGCCAAGGTAGATGCTGCGCACTTCGGGGCTGCGTTCATTGGGATTATTGAGCGAGTTCAACAGCATCTCACCCAAGCCCCAACTGCGAGCGATATGTAACGTAAGTTGATTGAATGAGGTGCCAAGATACTCTCGCACTAGGCTGAGCTTTACCACGTTATCATCGGTCTGCTGCAAGGCTTTATCGAGTTGCTCTGCCACCACTCCGCCGGTGCTCCAAAAAGCGCTTTCCCCCAAGTGATATAACAAGGCCGCGATAAAGGCTTCTTCCTGAAACGCTTCATCATGGTCGGCCAACATCATCTTAGTCAGCATTGCTGCTTGGAACGCCCGCGCCATCAAACGGATGAGCCGTTGGAATACGCTTTCACTGAGGTTTTTGTTTTCTAGCATGCTGGTAAGTAGTTGTGCGGTAATACATACATTGCGGATCACATCAAAGCCCAATACCACCGCCGCTCGACTGACGGTGGTCACTTGGCTGATGCCTTTGTTATAAATCGCGCTATTGGCCACCCGTAATACTTTGGAGGTCAAGGCGTTGTCATACATCACGCTGCGACCAAGCACCGCCATAGATGACACATCATCTTTAGCGAGCTGTTCGAGTGTTCTAAGCATCGAACACAGTGCTGGCATCTCCTGCTCACTAATCTTATTCGTCCAGAATTCAACACCTTTATTGTTTTTAGTTACGTCTGGCTTCAAGGCTATTCCCATGAGGTCAATAGACTGATATCTAATAGGCTAGTTAACAACATTATATTAACAAACTCAGTTTCTGTCGTACTAATTGAAGCGATAAGCAATGTTTTACACAAAAAACGGCACCCAAGGTGCCGTACATTCATCGAAGCTATTGGCTTAAAACTGCGCTTCCTCAGTTGAGCCCGTTAACGCCGTCACCGACGATGTCCCGCCCTGAATAATATTGGTCACTTTATCAAAGTAACCTGTACCAACTTCCTGTTGGTGTGCCACAAAAGTGTAACCGCGTTCCGCCGCCGCAAATTCGGGTTGTTGCACTTTTTCCACGTAATGCTTCATCCCCTCGCCTTGCGCGTAGGCATGTGCTAAGTCGAACATGTGGTACCACATGTCGTGAATACCGGCCAAGGTGATGAATTGGTACTTGTAGCCCATGTCTGACAATTCCTGCTGGAAACGGGCGATGGTGGCGTCGTCCAGATTCTTCTTCCAGTTAAACGAGGGTGAGCAGTTGTAGGCTAGCAACTGGTTGGGGAACTTGGCATGAATTGCCTCGGCAAAGCGACGAGCCTCCTCCAAATCCGGCTTAGCCGTTTCGCACCAGACCAGATCGGCATACGGGCAATACGCTAGCCCACGTGCGATGGCTTGATCTAACCCTGCCTTGACGCGATAGAAACCTTCAGCGGTGCGTTCGCCGGAGATAAAGTCACGGTCATACGGATCGCAATCTGAAGTGAGCAGATCCGCCGCATTGGCGTCGGTGCGAGCAATCACTAACGTCGGCACGCCCATAACATCAGCGGCTAAGCGTGCGGCCACCAGCTTTTGAATCGCTTCTTGCGTTGGCACTAACACTTTACCGCCCATGTGGCCGCATTTTTTCACTGAGGCCAATTGGTCTTCAAAATGCACGCCTGCAGCGCCAGCTTCAATCATTGATTTCATCAATTCATAGGCGTTGAGCACACCGCCAAAGCCCGCTTCCGCATCCGCGATAATTGGCAGGAAATAATCGGTTGCGCCGTCGTCTTCGCGCGTTTTGCCGCTGCTCCATTGGATCTGATCGGCGCGGCGGAACGAATTGTTAATACGGCTAACGACGGCCGGCACCGAATTAGCCGGATACAAAGATTGATCGGGGTACATGGTGCCTGCTAAGTTTGCATCGGCCGCCACTTGCCATCCAGAGAGGTAAATTGCCTCAATGCCCGCTTTGGCTTGCTGTACTGCCTGCCCGCCAGTGAGCGCGCCGAGCGAGTTCACATACCCCTTTTGGGCGCCGCCATTGACCAACTGCCACAGCTTATTCGCGCCCATGGTCGCCAAGGTGTTTTCTGGCGTGATTGAACCACGCAGAGCGACCACTTCTTCTGCGGTGTAAGGGCGTTTGATGCCCTGCCAACGCGGGTTTTCGGCCCAATCTTGTTTTAGGGCATTGATCTGCTGCTCGCGACTCATTTGATTGATAGTGCTCATGGTTAACTCTCCTTGGTGCAAATGGTGTGGTTGGCGCCCCAACTGCGCCAACGTGATTAATCAGTGTTTACTCGGTCAGCAGGCGATAGCCTGGCAACGTCAGAAAGTCGACCAGTTCATCAGCAGTGGTGATCTCCTCTAACAATGAGGCGGCGCGAATAAACTGCCCTTGGCTAAAGCGCGTTGCGCCCACCTCTTGTTTTACCTTGCTCAGCTCTTCAGTGAGCATTTCGCGGAATAACGCTTTTGTGACCAACTTGCCGTTGGATAAATGCTGTTGATGGCGAATCCATTGCCAGATGGAGGTGCGGCTGATTTCGGCGGTCGCAGCGTCTTCCATCAACCCATAAATGGGCACGCAACCATTACCCGAGATCCAAGCCTCGGTGTATTGCAACGCAATACGGATGTTGAGTCGCATGCCCTCTTCTGTGCGCTCACCTTGGCAAGGCGCTAACAATTCAGCGGCGAGAATCGGCGCATCCACATCACGAGTAATATGCAACTGGTTTGGTCCTTGACCGATAAAGCCATCGAATACCGCTAGCGCGGTGGCTGCCAAACCTGGGTGGGCAATCCATGTACCGTCATGGCCGTTGCGGGCTTCAAGTGTTTTATCGTGAGTCACTTTTTCTAGCACGGCTGCGTTAGCCTCTGGGTCTTTACTCGGAATAAATGCCGCCATACCGCCCATCGCCAACGCGCCGCGTTTGTGGCAGGTTTTGATCAGCAAACGGGAATAAGCACTGAGAAACGGCTGCTCCATGTTGACTCGCTGTCTATCAGGCAGGATACGATCAGCATGATTACGCAGCGTTTTGATATAGCTGAAGATGTAATCCCAACGGCCACAATTGAGCGCCACAATGTTGGAGCGCAGCTCGTAAAGGATTTCATCCATCACAAACACCGCTGGCAAGGTTTCAATCAAGCAGGTACATTTGATGGTGCCTGGTTGCAGGCAAAAACGTTCCTCGGCGAAAGCGAACACTTTAGCCCACCAACGTGCCTCTAAATGGCTTTCCAGCTTAGGAACATAAAAATATGGGCCGCTGCCTTTGGCTAAAAGCTGGCGATAGTTGTGGTAGAAATACATGGCAAAGTCGAACAAAGCACCGGGGATGGTTTTACCATGATGCTGCACATGGTTTTCTGGCAGATGTAAACCACGTACCCGCGCCACCAGTACCGTTGAGTCATCGTAGACTTGATAATGTTTGCCTGTTTCCGGCGCGGTATATTCAATTTTACCACGCACCGCATCTTGTAAGTTGAGTTGGCCTTCCAATAGTTTTTGCCAACTCGGCGCCAGCGAATCTTCAAAGTCCGCCATAAACACTTTCACGCCTGCATTAAGCGCATTGATCACCATTTTGCGATCCACCGGACCGGTGATTTCTACGCGGCGGTCTTGCAGATCCGCAGGAATATTGCGAATCCGCCAATCGCCACTGCGAATATTGGCGGTCTCGTCGAGAAAGTCAGGCAGTTGCCCGGCATCAATCTGCCGTTGGCGAATTCGGCGCTGCTCTAACAACTGTGGCACTTCGGCGGCGAACTCATCACAAAGCGCTTGCAGAAAGCTAACGGCGCCTTCGGTAAGCACTCGTGCATCAGCCGCAGTTTGAGGGCCGGTAATAGTTAAGCTACGCGAGCCTGTCTGATGAGGCGTTTGTCTTGCTGTCTGCTGCATGGGAGTTCTCCTTTGAATTTAACGACACACTTTCAAATGTGCCTTTTCAACGAAAAACCTAACGAACTCCTTTTGTAAAAACAATCGTGTAAAAAAACGGCAAAACTGACCACATCGAGCATATAAATTGGTTATACCAAATTTAGGAGTTAGTTTAATTGACTGATAATTTTGGATTTAATTTAACTGTGAAATTTCACAGCTTTTGAAGGGTAAAGTTGTCAGATCTATTGACCAAGAAAAAATAATAAAAGCTAATTACGTTGATTAATTACACCTGTAACGATTAAAAAACACCCAGCCAGCCAGCTCGTCAACTCTCATTTAGCAATAACGGCTTTAGCGTTACCTAAGAGGCAACCTGCTAACGCCATTAAAAGCCACAGGTTTTGTCAAATTACACAAGCAGTAGATTAGTGCTGTCACACTAATTGGTTTACGTGTGCGTCAACTTTACGGGTTGCCTGTAAAATTTCACAAAACAAAACGTGATAAAAAGCACGCAAAAGCGCTAATTATTTTGGTCAATTGCGAAAAATTTTTAAAAATCTGCATTTTTCACTCAATTTACCCCACTTTTCAGCGCTAAGCCGCCAAAACACCGCTATTCATGTGTCCGACAAGAGCAATGAGGCTCAATAAACACACGCCGACCGTGTTAAAAATCTGCGCAAAAACGACTTTCCTGCGGCAGCACAGGCGTTGCACATCTGAACAGAGCTAAGCAAACGGCGGCCATTGCACCGTATGGCGAGACACTGTGAGCACATTGCTGAATGCAGCTGCCCGTTGACGGTAAACTTAACAGATCCATTTTTGCCTCATTACGCAGCAGCGTTGAAACATGGGCAGCAAACGTTACCGACATTAGCAGGGGAATAAGTGCTGGCACTGTTATTGGGGATTGCGGCTTGAGGCCACCGTATGGGATTTGGTGTTTGAGATTTTGTGTTCGAAATTTGAGATTTGATATTCGAGGTTTAGTGCTCAAGATTGGCTATTCGAGCTTGAAGGTTGAAGTCTAATATTGAACTACTCGAAACCCGTAACCCCTATCTCATAGCCCTTAGCCCGTAGCTCATAGCCCGTAGCTCGTAGCTCGTAGCTCGTAGCTCGTAGCTCGTAGCTCGTAGCTCGTAGCTCGTAGCTCGTAGCTCGACAGAGCATGCGGTTATATAAATTTGCAGGCGAACGCCGAGAATGGCCCTTGCCTGCATGGCGCGGATAAATCTGACTCGATGCTCGGCGCTCGCTTACAACCCCTTATTATCTTGGTCGTGTTGCATCAGGCTCGCTAATTCTGAGCGACCTTGGTTGGAAATGCGGATCAACGCTTTTAAATCGTCACGATGTTGCACGCTGGCATCTACCTGCGCTTTATCGTGTGCGGCAAAAATCTTCACCCGTTCGATAGCTTGCAGTTGTGGCATCCCCAAAGCTTGCAACACTTGCTCACTGGCATTTAGCGCAGAGCCTAAAGTCTCGCGGAACACATTGGTCACACCAAGTGCAATCAAACGGTAAGCATGATTACGGTCACGGGCGCGAGCAATAATATTCACTTGCGGAAAATGTGCCTTCACTTGACCAACAATCTGCAACGAGTCTTCCACCGAATCCACGGCAATTAACAACACTCGCGCCTTATTGAGCCCGGCAGACAACAGCATATCTAACCGCTTAGCATCGCCGTAATAGACTTCACCGCCAAACTGACGCACCACATCCACGTGCTCGGCATCTTTATCTAACGCCACAAAGGGGATCTCGGATGACGCAAGAATACGGCCAGTGATCTGCCCCATACGGCCAAAACCAGCAATCACGACTTCGCAATCTGATGGCGGCTTAATCGCATCTGCGGGACGATTTGCATCTTCACTTTTACGTTTCTCAGTACGCAACAACTTCAGCAAAAACGGCGTCAGCACCATAGATAAACCAATCACCAACACTAAAGCCTGCGACAGCTCGGCTGGCATTAATCCGGATAGCTGAGCCTGCGACAACAACACGAAAGCAAATTCGCCGCCTTCGGCCAACACAATACCGAGAGTAATCGCCGCCCGCCAACTGTGTTTATGCAGCTTACCAACAATGGTGAGGATCAGCGCTTTAATCACTAGCATGGACACTAGCACACCCAGCAGTAACAGCGGTTGTTTGAAGATCAGGCTGAGATCCATCGTCATGCCAACAGCCATAAAAAACAGCCCCAGCAATAACCCTTTAAACGGCTCAATATCGGTTTCTAATTGATGGCGGTAACTAGAGTTGGCCAACATCACCCCTGCCAAAAATGCGCCCATACCGGCAGAAAGCCCTAACCAGGCCATCAAAGAGGCACTGCCCATCACTAATAACAGCGATAACGCAGTAACCACTTCCCGCACGCCACTCTCTGCTACTAGGAACAAGACTTTTGGTAACACATAACGCCCAACCACCACAAAGCCCGCTAGCGCTACTAAGGTGAGGAACCAAGGCACGGCTTGTTTGCTTTCATCAGCCATATCTGGCGCTAAATAAGTGGTCAGCAGCAACATTGGGATGACCGCTAAGTCTTGCATCAACAGCACGCCAAAAGCATCACGGCCGACAGGTGTTGCCAGCAAGCGTCGTTCGGTCATCAACTGTACCGAGAACGCCGTAGACGACAAACTGAGTGCGGCACCAATCACCACTGCGGGTGCCAGCGCCACATCAAACTGCATTGCCAGCAGCGTGATCAGCAACCACGACACCAGCACTTGGGCACTCCCCAATCCCAAAATGGCACTGCGCAGTTCCCACAATTTGCTCGGGCTAAGTTGCAGCCCCATGATAAACAGCATCAACACCACGCCAAATTCTGCAAAGTGCAGTACTTCGGTTGGCTCTGATACTATCGCCACACCGCCCGGCCCCAACAACACGCCAGCAGCTAGGTAAGAGAGAATTGGCCCAATCCCCACACGTTTTCCTAACGGCACAATCACCACCGCCGCAAGTAAGAAAAGCAAAATAGAAATAAATAAGCCATCCTGGTCCATCAGGGTTCCTCATGTGTAGTGTGGTAAATATGGAGTGCTAGACAGCAGGCGCGACAACGCTCCACCTGCGAGGTGCGAGCCATATAGAACGGTTGTAGAAACTGAACCGACAGGGTGTTGTGCGTCCAGAAGCAGTAGGGGCTTCAGTATAATATTCGTAACCGCTGGATTAAACGGCCTCAATAAAAAAATCTGACTTTTTTCATTGCACCAACCACCACTCAACACTGAATGACGCCGATATAACAGCTAAGTTACAGCCCGAATGCCGCGCGATAACATTACCACCAGCCCTTGCCCGCCATGCGCTGCCCAGAACTTGACCAAGCAAGATTATTTTTTAAGAAGTAATAGAACTAGTTAGCCATCTGTAGGTCGAACCAATCAGCACCAAGCACATAAAGGTGCGAACAATGCGCCCTCCCCTTGTCACCAACGGGGGGCTTGGTTATTATGGCCGACAATTTTTGGAACTAGTGCTGTCAATGTTGATGAAAAAGCAAAGTCTTGCCCTGATGGGCGCAATAACGCTGAGTCTCTCCCTAAGTGCATGTAGCGTAATGGATTGGCTGGTTTATAAGCCAGATATTCCACAAGGTAACTACATGGAGAAACAACAGGTTGAAAAGCTCCGTATCGACATGACTAAGACCCAAGTGGAGTTTATCCTCGGTCGTCCAGTGCTGCGTGACAGCTTCGCTGACGACACTTGGTACTACGTTTACCACTATAAAAGTGGCCGCGATGCTTCCATCATCCACAAAGAGCTGATTGCACATTTTGATGGTGACAAGCTGACATCAGTGACCGGTGATTACGAACTGAGCCCAGAGTTCAGCACGCCATTGGAACAAAGTGCACTGCTAGACGTACCAACCAATGCCAATAGCGAAGCTGAAGCACCGCAAGTTCCAGCTGACCGCGCTGAAGTCAAACCGTTAGTGGAAGAAGAAAGCCCAGCGCAAGTGAATGACGCCAAGCCTGAAGATAAAGACAGCAGCGGCAAGTAACACGCAGTTTCGATAATAAAAAAGCGCCTCAAGGCGCTTTTTTTAATGTCCGCTATCCGCGTTACAACTTAGCACCAGTGGTTTTATTGATGCGGCCTTCCTCTTTAGCTTTATCCGCACGGCGACGACGCACCTCTTTAGGATCAGCAATCAGCGGCCGATAAATCTCAATTCGTTGCCCAGGTTGTAACACATCATCCGGTTTCATCTGATGGCTAAAACTGCCCAGCTTGAGGTCGTCTAAATCGATCTCAGGGAAAAACGCCACAATACCGCTCTGCTTCACCGCCTCATAAAAGGTAGTGCCTTTGGTTACTGTCACGGTAATCACTTTTTGTTGTTCAGGCTTAGCGTAAATCACATCAATGGGGAACATCTGCTCATCTGCCACCGTAAACCTCCTTGGCTCTTGCCGTAAACGCCGACACCATTGAACTTACCAACTCCTTAAACACCCGGCCAAATGCCATGCCGACAATACTGTTGGAAAATTCAAAATCTAACTCGAACTCAACTTTGCAGGCATCTTCTGCCAACTCAATAAACTTCCACGTACCGTTCAAATGACGGAACGGGCCATTTTCAAGCTTCAGCTCAATACTCTTACCATCAACAACTTGGTTGCGAGTTGTAAAGGTTTTGCTGATCCCAGCCTTGCTGATATCTACCGACGCCACCATAGTGCGGCCATCAAACTCCAGCACTTTACCGCCAACACATCCCGGCAAAAACTCTTTGTAAGATTCCACATCATTAACCAGATCGTACATCTGCTGTGCACTGTACCGCACCAGAATATTACGGGAGATATGAGGCATTACTATCCAACAACCTTTGATGAAAATAACAAGTGCGCGATTGTAACACGCAGACAGAAAAACGCACCTCCGCCCGCTAAAACGAACAAAAAGCCAGCAGACAAATCAGCACTAATCCGGTTAACAACAAAAACTTAGCTTAGCCAATTCCAAAAGCCAAAAGCCTGCGTATAATAGCGGGCCTATGGCTAAGAAGAATGCAAACAAAAAAGGTACAACTCCGGCATCTATTGCGCGGAATAAACGTGCCACCTTTGAATACCGCTTTGACGAGAAAATCGAAGCGGGGCTTTCGCTTATGGGTTGGGAAGTGAAGTCAATTCGCGCAGGTAAAGTTAACCTGTCGGATACCTTCGTCCAAATCAAAAACGGCGAAGCTTACATGCACAACTGCACTATTGTGCCGTTGAACACCGCATCCACCCACGTTGTTTGTGACCCTACCCGCCCGCGTAAACTGCTGCTTAAACGCCGCGAACTCGATCGGTTAGCCGGTTTGGTTGAACGCCAAGGTTATGCTCTGGTCGCTATCTCAATGTACTGGCGCAAAGGTGCTTGGGTAAAAGTTGAGATTGGCTTGGGTAAAGGTAAGAAAGAACACGACAAACGTGCTGATATTAAAGAGCGTGAATGGGCGATTGAAAAAGCCCGTGCAATGAAAAAATAATCGGCCATCTGCACAGATTGCGCGGATAACCAGCAAACAGTTGTCATTTGAACTTGAAAACTTGGTGTAACGCCATATAACAGGTTACAATTGAAAGTAATTTCGGGGGCGATTCTGGATTCGACGGGATTCGCGAAACTCCGGGAGCATGCCGAGGGGCGGTTGGCCTCGTAAAAAGCCGCACAGTTATAGTTGCAAACGACGATAACTACGCTCTAGCAGCTTAATGCCGCTAGCCATCTACCACACGTCTTGCACATGGGCAGTGGATCAGATGGTCATCCTACATCGTGCTAGCGAGGGAACCTTGTTCGGGGGTGAACCGCGAAATAGTACCGGACTCACCGCTTGTAATCCTGTCTTTCGGAGTGCAATCGGTTAAACAAAAGAGAGACTAAGCATGTAGTGCCTTGGGCGTAGGTTTTTCGGACGCGGGTTCAAGTCCCGCCGCCTCCACCAATAAAAACAACGGGTTAGCATTCATTGCTAACCCGTTTTTCTTTTAAGTGGCGATGAAGTGGCGATGGAAAAATAAAAAGTGGCGATGTTCGCTAAAGTTTTTCTGTTTTCGTGGTGCCAAATCTAAATTTCAGTTTTATTTTTGCTGTAATGCGCGCCAGATCTCACTTTTTGCTTATCTCAAAAAATCTACACTCGCTAAAAATCTCCACGTAAACCACACAAAAACATTCATAAACAACACGTTACTAAATCTAAAAAGACGTTTATCAAGTGAAATAACTGCAAAACAGTGAAATAAACCGCGATCTTTTCAGATCTTTGATCGTTGCAAAGCCCTAGTAACGGCGGTATCTGGCGTATTGAACTGCACTAATCGAAAACTGAAAAAAATTTAAGGCAAAAACCGCGCAGGAGGGGAGGAAGAGTGCGGATTTCGTCGCGCAATAGTTCCTTGGCGCCGATTCCGTGGCGTTGGCCAACATCGTTAGTTATGTCTGTGCTCGAGATAAAATACGGACGCGGGTTCAGTTCCCCTTTTGGGAATCTGAACCCGTTATGATGTGGTTTGGTGTGGTGTTACTTGGTGATTGGGTCTAGCCGTGCTTTCTGTGCGGTGGCTTGGCCTGCTTGTGATGAAAAGTCACCGGCTTGGTTTGGAGTTGGCCCACTTCCGTGGTTATGTTCTGCGCATGTGCTAGCTAAGGCGTTGACTGTTGCCATTAACTCAGATAACAACTTGAGCACGTTCTCGCCATCGCTACCTAGCCATGTTTTAGGTGACCGATGGTCTTGCTCGATGCTGGCAGTAACCTTGCGTGTTTGGCATTGCAGTTCTGCCAGTTTGCCAATGATGGCGGTCATGTTCTCGTCTGTGGTGTCGTTGATGTTGCCTACATCATCAATATGACGATAAACACCATCGCGCGTTTGGGTGCGGTGCTCACCTGCTTTGATAGCTGGTAAGTCCCAACCGAATGGCAGTACTGTGCGAATGAATGGCTTATCCGCTCGGCCATATGCCCAACCAATTTCGACAATGGCACCAATGGCCGGCGGGTGCATCGTTCCAGCTTTAACTCCTGCACCGGGTAGTGGTAGTGGCACCGCCTGCAATACTTTGTCTTTGGTATCGCTGCCGTTTGCGTCCAGCAGCTGCACATCAACAGCCCAACGTGGATAGAATGGATCACTGCGCCTGTCGCCGTATTGGGTTGGTAGTTCTGGCAGTTCAACCACTCGGCCCCAGCACGGTAGGTGTAACCCCGCGGTTAACTCTGGAAACAGGCGACAAACTATTTTGCGGATCACTTTATCCATTGGTTACCACTCCAGCGTCATTTCAGTGGCTTTAAATTCCACCCGCTTTAATCGCTCACCATTTAGCGTTACATGCGGTCTAATCAGCGGCGCTGCTGTCATGGTGGCAGACCTTGCCGCCTGATGATCAGTCATTAGTCCAACCGGTATGTTGGGTGCTTTCCCCTGCCAAAAGCTGTTGGCGTAACTGCCCAAGTAAATATCACCGTTGGCTTGTTGGTACCAAACGAAATCGGCAATTTGAAAGCTGCGGCCTATTTGCTGCAGCATAGCTAAACCTGTCGAGTGCGCATAAAAGCATGGGATGGCTTTATCAACATAAGCCGCATTAGGCAACGTAAAAGCCAACCCTGTTTGATTGGCTATTTCGTCCACCACTTGCCGCATGGTTGCGTGTCGCAGCATTACGCTGACTTCCTTTTCTAATACAGCGCTGTACTCGCGGCAAAAGGCAGTAAACCAGCCATCTGCTGTTTTTTGATAGCGCTCGATGAAGCCAGAAAACACCCGGTAAACCATGTCACCCCAGCCAAGATCAACTTGCACTTGCTGCAATCTCTGTGGTTCTGTGTTGATGGTTATTTGGCACGTTCCCGGCGCGCTGTCATTCAGCACTATCCAGTGCTGTGACATTTCTGTTTTTTCGCCGTTGATGGTGGCTCGGCTGATAAATCTCGCATTAGGCCCAGCCATTAGCTAAGTTCCTGCTGCAAGTTCTCGTGGATGCGTGACCACTGGAATTGTTCAGAACTGCCGCCCTGCTCAACTGCGGCAGTCTGCGGCAAGCGTTCTTCAGTTTTTTGCGGCACTGAGCGATATTCTTGCAACTGAAATGAGATAGCCCACTGGCGCGTGCTTTCTTGCTCTGTTGCTTCTAACCGGCCATTAAACCGCACCTGCTTAACACCTATAGCTGATGCAGTCGCATTTGTGATGCGGTACACCGTGCGAGCGCCATCGGTGAGCGACTCCGCCATGCTAAAAAGCTGACTGAGTATGTTTTCATCGGTAAATGGCAGCATGGCGCTAACATTCAGCGTCTTTGGCTTAATACCTGTTTCCGCCGTGTTAGTTGACGATGTTTGGCCGCTGGCATCTTGCGATGCCAGTTCAACCCCTGCGGTTATCCGCATTGATTTTAGCCTGATGATGTTAGCGTCTAGTTGTAATTTCATAGTGCGTGACTTGATACGATTGATGGCCTAACTTTGTATGAGCAGTTGTTCCCAATGGCATAATTTGGCACCTGAAACGCCGCGTTACCGCTGTAGTAATATTGCTCGCCTACGTTAAAGTTTACGGTATTCTGATCCCATAGAATATGAACATCATATCGGCCGTATTCAAAAGTTACCGACATGTCATTAGAGAATATCTCTTGACCGTTTTTAAAAAACTTGCAGCTAATAGTTGTTCCAGACACTACTAGACTCGCAATTTTTTCTCCTGACATGTCGTTTAACTTTAGCTCCGTTCCATCCTGAAAGTTAAAGTTTGAGATGGTGACATAATCATATAACCCAAGAGGCTCGTGTGGGTATGATGACCCATTAATAGAATCAGAGTATGTTGTCTCTCCAGTCTTAACTCCACCAAAATATAGAGTTTGTCCTGCGCCAACATCATTCGAATTTATTGTTAAAACAAGTATGTTTAAACCAGAAAACAGCTGTCTACGGATTTTGTATTCTGACGTCCAGTTGTCTGCTGTGTTATCACCAAACTGTTTATTGTTATAGTAAAACTGTCCAATACCAAGCAAATTGGTAAATTGCAATGTGCATTTTGCTGCTGTTTCTGACTCATTACCTAAAATTGATATCTCGTCGAATGTATCATCAGTGATAAATGGGAATATTACTTTTCTCTCCCCTGCCGCGCTTGCGTCAAACTGTAAAAAAGTTCCGACAATGCTTTCTGCGTGATATGTCAATGCTCTGTTAACATCACCGTCGTCATAAAAAGTGTTTTGCCAAAGACCTGCAAACTCACCTTTTTTGTAAAGTGTTGGCGCTGAAATAAAAGGAATTAAAAGGTTACACCCTGATTGTAGATATCCAATATCTTGCATATGCACACCATCTGGGATGATTGTTGCAGCTCTAATCTTTTTGAACGATTTTGACCAATAGTAAAACTGATCAACTAAATCTACTGACATCTGTTCAGCAACAAAGCGCATTACTTCTACAAAATGCATTAGTGACCTGTTTTTAGATTCATCGATCATGCCGCTAATTCCTAGCAAGTTTGGGCTTGGTGTAACTAAAACAGGTGTAGCGCCATTAGCTTTACATGTTGATACAAATGACATTAAGTCATCTCTATACTGATTAATATCTAACCCAAGTTGAGAATCATTAATCCCGTGGTTACAAAACACTACGTCAACCCCAGATAATGCGCCTCCTGATGCAAACTTATCTGAAAATGTGCTGCCGCTTCCGTCCGTTCCTGAAATCATGCCTCTTAGTGTTGAACCAGAGATCGCCAGATTATCTACAGGACAATTGATGTTGAACAGTGTCTGAATAATCCCCCGCAGCGTTGCTGGAGGATTATATAGTGCTTGCACCTCAAGATTTCCTGCGGTTGCTCCCCAAAATGTTGAATCGCCAACACACGCAAACTTTTGCACAATCCCAGTTGCCATTAATTTGCCGATTTCAGGTGCTGTTTTTGTTTTCTTTGCTAGTCCATTAGCGATCATTAATTCTGTTGCGCTATCTATTCCCTGTCTTAGGTCGTTTTTTTCTCTCAAATCAATCACAGAATTAGCAGCAGTCACTTGCGCAATTTTGCACAGGTAATGGTTAACCCCGCTTGCGTCTGTGTAGTCGTCAAGTTCAGCATTTGACACGGTGAACTGTAGCTGTGGTTTCCACACGCTATCGTTGGTTCCCTCAAACCATGCATCGACATAAATAAATTGCGGATAGCTGCTTACTACCACTTCCTGAACAGCATCAAGCGATACGCGCAGGCCTGAAACATACCCCGCGCCAGCTGTTACGTTAAAGCTGTTGGCGCTGGCGCCCGGCACCACTAAAAAACCGTCATCAATAAACCAGTCTTGGCCGTTCATATCTGCCGCTAATTGGCGGTGCAGTTCGTCCATGCCAAGCAAGCGTTTATTGAAGTCCAACTGCCATGTTGCTGCATCCACGCTGATGTTGGTAATTTCAGCAATTCCGCTGTAAGCAATGCCAATATTGCGGTTTAATGTATTTCCCGCTTCACCGCCATTAGTCACTGTTTTCGGTACTGTCGGTATATGCTGCACTGCAAATAAAACATCATCAGTGCTTGAATACAGCCCAACCCAGTTAAACTGAAACGGTCCAGTTAAGCTGTTTAGCACTGTGCTATAAACAACGGTGTTATCTCCGATGCGTCCATATTGGCTCACTGGTTGGGTATGCACTCGATTAGCAACCGCAGGCAACCCCTCGTTGCGGTCAATCGGTGCGTCTGGGTTTAACCCTGCAATGTATGCAAAAATAAATGTGTCGACAATTAGCGGCTGTCTTTGTTGGGCTTTTTGCGCTAATAGGTTTTCGCCTGCAAAGGTTAAGTCTTGAGCCATTTTGAAGTCCTCTTAATATCTCATGCCAACAATGGCTAGTTGTGAATCGTTATCCATTGAAAAAAACCCGATGTAATTGCCAACGTCTGTTCTCGCTGTTATCACATCAAAACTGCTTTGATAATCAAATGACGCTGCCGCCAACATGTGTGTTTGTACGGTGACGGTTGAATACTGATAGCGCCGCGTTGTTCTGCCATAACGGCGGCAAATGTAGTTAATAATGTCTTGGTTGGTGCCTACGTCTGAATCCAGCAGCTGCAAGATCACTACATCAAAATCGATGTTCTCTACCCGCTCATTAATGGTGATGTGTCCCATGCCTAGCTTTTCAAACATATCCAGCCAACCGGCTGTCATGCCTGCGCCTTTAGCAAATGGCAGGGCGTACCTTACGCGGGTGCGGTATTGCCATTCTGTTTCGCTGGCAATGCGCTCTACGTTTCGTTCCCATGCGAGCAAATCGACTAATGCAAGCTGGGCTGTCATTGGGTCGATTTGTTGTGTTGTCCACGTAAAGGCGGCCTCTACCCGCTGCCAAAAACGCACGGCAGCACGCCGCAGCTTTTGCAGTTCGCTGCCCGGCTTTGCTAGCCAGTAATGCAGCTTGGTGATGGTGTCTGCTACGTCTTGCCAGCTCATGCTGTCGCCCCGTTGATGATGGTCAGCGTGCCAATGCGCGGTATATTCAACCCGCTGGTAATGTCACCCTGCCCCCAGTTAATGGAGTCGATACCGTCAAATTCGTCATGCAGTTCTTGGCCTAAGCGGCTAAAGCTAAAGCGGCTGCTTGGCTTGGTCGTTGTCACTACATCGCTGTAGTTGGTGTTTTCGCGGAATGCGCAGCGGATCAAGTTCTCTGCATTGCCTGCGGTTTCTTCGTCGCCAAACAGTGCGGCCAGTTCATCGGCTAGCAGATCAGCGCGTGGGTAAATGGTGACGCTGAGGTTTACCTCAGTGCTTGGCAGTGCCATTACCTTCATGTCATCGCCGTGGCCGTGGTAACCGCCTGCGGTAACGTACTGGTTTAAATCTTCCAGCATGGCGGCTGATGGTTCGCCGCTATCTAACAAAATGTAGGCGTTGGCGGTGCCGGGGCCGCGCGGTGCGTCATGTTCAAAAAATATGTTGTCTGTGTTAATGCCGGCGCGTTCTGTCAGCATGGCGCGATAAACGGCGTCAATGTGCCACGGTGCTGCCGCAGTAAACGCATTGCGTGACCGCTCTTTGAGTTCGTCATTGGTTTCTGCGTCGGCGCCAGCGGTGTCAATCCAGTCGTCATCGTTAGTTACGCTGCCAATGCCTGTCACCGCTTCTGGCAGAATGTGAAAGTAACCACCGGCAAGGTTGTAAGCTGCCCCTGCAAACTCGGCTATCACAGGCACTTGCACTGTGGTGGCGTTAAGCGGCAACAAAGTATCTTCAACAACCAATACGCGGTAAACCTCTCCGTTAATGGCGTCGGTTTGGATTACGGTGTCTTTTTCAATCAACAGGCTTGGGCCACTGCTGGCAGCGCGGTTAAAGCGAATATGCCCGAGCAATTTGCTTTCTGCTTTTGGTGTTACGCCGTATTCATCCACTTTTGATTCAATAAAATCGCGGTCAGTGGCGGTTTTTAAAAACATGTTTGGCATCACTTTGGCGATCAACACGTTGTTAATCACCCATACCGCAGGTTTAGCAATCAGTTTGCTGATCAAGCGCCAGAATGGTGAAAAGCTTGAGTTGTTGTTGATGGCGCTGCCCTCGGCTTGCACATCTTGCAAAAACAGGGCTTGCCATCCTTCCTCTGTGGTCGGGATGCCTGCATCTTCAACAATCTTTTTAAAGTCGATTTCAGCCATCTTTATGCTACCTCTGCGCTTGTGGTTATCTGTGCCGATACGCTGCCAAACTCGATAGTGTCGGCATAAACCCACCAAGTGCCGTTGGCTGTTTGTTCTACCCGCACCGTGCCCGGCATTACCCTTACATCATCTTCAACCAGCAGTTTGATGCGGGTTTGCGTGTCACCATTTACGCCGGTGCCACGGTCAGCTGTCAGCAGTACCGCTAAGCCTGTTTCAATAATGGCGTGCACTATGTCTTGGGCGATCACGGCGCGGTCTGTCAGGTACTGCGGGTTATGGCCGTTGTCTAGCACCACATCACCGTTGTTAATCCATAAATCGGTATAGGTACTCATGAGCGCATCTCGACATAGTTCATAAAGTTGGCGCTATCGCCTTTTTGTGGGTACACGTTTACCGTTCCCACTTGGGTTGATTTCTGGCTGTTGGCGTTGCTGATTTGCTGGCTTACGCCGCCTTGTTGGAATTGCGGCTGTAACGGTGAAATGGCCGCAACCTGCGGTGATGCAGGCGGCGTTGCTGGTGACTCTGCACCCATCGAAATTTTGTCAATATCAATGCCGGGGATCATGTTCAGCTTGTCGATAATCCAGTTGATTACCCCAGCAAACATGGTTTTTAATTTGTTGAGCCACCCCCACTCGCTCATGGCGGCTTTTAGGTCATCCCAGTAGTAAATCAGCAGCCCTACTGCGGCAATCGCTGCCACAATGCCGCCAACAATCAGCATGATTGGGTTAGCCCACATCACAATATTTAGGGCGAACATGATGGCGCGTAACCCGCCAAGCGCGGATGAAAGACCACCGGCTATTAAACTAAATGTGGTGGTTGCTACGCCCCATGTGACCATTGCCATGTTGGCCGCACCCACGGCGATGGTGAACATACCGCCCAAGGCAACTAAACCCGCAATCGCTAGCGCGGTGTAGCCTAGCGCCTTGGTCAGTACAGGGTGTTCTTGGGTGAATGCGACAACGCTTTTGCTCATGTCGGCAAAGCCGCCTAAAAAGTCGTTCACGGTTGGTAAAATGGCGGTGCCGAATGCTGCGCGGATCACGTACCAGCTTTGTGCTAAGCGGTCGCTTTGTTGTGTCATGGATTGCGCCATTTTGGTGGCTTGGTCCATGCCTTTGATTTTGCCAAGGGTGTTAATGCTGTCGCCTAAGCCGGTTACGTCATTCAGCAGCAGTTTGAGCATGCCCGACGCTTCTTGCGAACCAAACGCCGCGGCTAAGCTGTCGCTTTCCGCTTGGTCAATGGTGTCACCATAGGCACCTTTAATTTTTTGCAGAATATCCATCATCGGCAGCAAGCGGCCGTTGCTGTCGGTAAAGGTTAAGCCAAGGGCTTTTTGCGCTTTACCCACACCAGCTAAGAACGCACGGTATTTTGTACCGGCTTCGCTACCGCTCATAGTGGCTTGCAGTGTACCGAGAACGGCCATTTGCTCATTCATGCTGATACCAGCGCTTTGCGCATCGGCGCCAAGGCTGGTGAACGCGCCCGACATTTCTGCACCAGTGGTTTTGAACATCTGCACAGCGCTGGCCGTCATGCCGGTGACTTGCTCAACCCAGTTACTTTTACCCATTGCCAAGGCATTGTTTTTAAAAATGCCGTACATAGTGCCCATGTAGTTGGTAATGGTGGCAGCGTCTGCCTTGGTGCCTTTTGCCAACACGTTAGACGCCATGGTAAAGCGGCTGAGTTCGCTATCGTTTAGCCCGGTAATAGCGGATTGAATGTCATAGCTGGATTTCACAAAATCTGTGGCACTGCCGCCGTATTGGGTGGCGTAGTCGTAAGCGGTATTTGCTAGCTGCTTAAGCGCTGATTGCTGCACGCCAAGCGAGTTAACTTCACCTAATGCGGCGTCCATTTCCATCGCTGGCCGCAGTGCGTTGGTGGTTGCCAGCCAAGCGCTGCCCACGCCAGCCGCGCCCGTCATCATCTTCATGCTGCCAGCCTGATAGTTAGACGCCAAGCCGTTAAATTGCTTACTGATGTTAGCAATCGGCTTGGTGATCTGGTCCGTCAGGCTGACGATGAAATTTAACTGGTTCGGTAGCATGGTGTTCCTGCTTGCTCCCCACTATCGGCCGCTGAACGCTCGGCCAATACCGTTGATGATGATTGCTTCTAACTCTTCGCGCTGGCGCTTGTACAACCAACTGGCTCTGGCAAGGCTTTGTTCGCTGTCGTCTTCATGCGGCAGCAAGTGGCGGCGTAATATCAGCAGTTGTTCAATGCCATTGCCGTCAATCGCCTCGACCAGCGCTTCTATTTTTTTACAGTGATCGCCAGTTGCGGTGCGAACTCAGCGGCCAAAGCGCTACCAATTTGCAACGCTGCACCAGGGTGTTTGTCGAATAGCGCTTTCAGTTCTTCTTTGCTGTCTGCGTCCACTGTGCGCATGGCAAAGTTGTGGTTTGGTGCCACTTTGTTATCGGGCATCATTTCGTTCACTAGGGCGTTGTACGCCTCGTTGTCTACGGTGAATGACAGATCGTTACCCGCTGCGGTTAAAACAATTTTCTGGCTCATGATGCTTTCCTATTGGTGATTAAGTCTTTGATGCTTTCAAAGCCGGTGTTCATTTGGCGTTCTAAGCGGTCGCCAAGGTCGCGCACGTCGTCTTTGGTGGCATAGGTTTCAGCGACTTTGGTTTTGTGGTCGCTTAAATCTTGTTTTGTTGTGGCAATGCTCTTTGCTAACCAGCCAACCAGCGGCACAACAACGGTAAAAATCAGGCCAAGCATGGCGATGGTGGTAGCAAGATCCATGTCTATCCCTTATTCCCGGTGAATTTGGTCATTACTGAACTGATCAGCTTGTCTTTGTTCTCGCCGTCTTTCATACCGCCAACCCAGTAACTAATGGCGTCTGACAGCTTCGGCAGCAGATAACCCAGCACTACCAAGATCAGCTGGTTAGAGCCTGTTGGCGGTGAGACAAAAAACAGCATGCCCAGCGGAATGCATACCGCCGCTAACAATGCCAAAGTGATGGCTGATGGCATCCAGTGGTCTTGGTGTTCAGTGCGCGCATTTTGGCGATCAGCTAAATCTGCTTTGTGCTGCTCAACGTCGAGTTCTTGCATCCTTATGTGGCCTTGGCGGATTTGCTCGCGTTCTTCGTGCGCCCACTGTTGCAGCTTGAGTGCGGCATCAGGTGTTTGCAGTGCCTGCGCCACGGCCTCTGGCGTGTTATCTGAGCCAATAGCCCCAGCAATTTGGGCGCCGATGCTAGCGGCTACGCCTACAGGACCACCCAACAGCGGTGCCACGGTGGCGGCAACTTTGCCAACGGTGCCTGCAATGTCTTTCCAGTCCATGCGTTGCCCCTAGTTCAAGTGCACGATGCGGCTAAGCCAACCAAAGATGTTTTCTTCTTGGCTTGCATCGTTAATGGCAATGTCTACGCAAAAGCTAATGCGTAGTGCGCGTAATGCTTCGGTTAAAATGGTCATGCCATCGTTACCGCGTGCACGTTGGTAAGCTGTCAGTGCGGCAATGGTTTTGCTGCCTAAAATGCCGTCTACGGTTAAGTCGGCATATAGGCGCTGTTCATCGTTCAGCACGTTAAGCAACAGTTGCAGCTGTGTGGCGGCGTTCTTTGGTGCTGAGTTCACGCCAAAGTCAAACAGCTGCACGGCAAGTGGCTGGCTAATGTCGCCAATGCTGTCTAGCTTTAGCGATTGCCAAAACTCGCTGGCGTAGATATCCACGGCTAAGTCATACGGCAAGTTCGCCATATCACCCTCATAACCATGGCGGCGCGCGGTGGCTTCGGTAATGCCGTAACGTGTTGCGCCGCCGCGATCATTTTTGCGGTTGCTGTAACCGCCCTCACGGATGATCAGCGCATCAATTAAGCCTGCTTTTAGTTCACTTACTTGCATGGCGTTCGCTCCACTCTTGGCAACTGATACACAACTGCACGCCTTGTATCGCTTGGCGGCGTGGTGCTGGTATCTGGTCGCCACATTCGGCGCAATGGCTGCGGCTTGGTGCCGCTGGCCTTTGCTGTCTGTGCTGCAGTCGCTGTTGTTCCTGTTGCTCTTGCAGCCTTACTACTCTGTCCGCATCATCCATGGGCTATTTACTGCTGAATGTTTTCAATTTCTTCTGGCCGCAGGTACGGCACGCCATTGATGTGCACAAAGTCAGGGCTGGTCACATCAAACGGGACTTTGAACAGGCTGGCTTGACCGCCTTTTTTGTCGATATCCAAGATATCGCTCAGCTTGATGCGGCAACCAAAGGCTTCAACTTTCAGCTCGTCTTTTTGCGTTTTGCCATAAAACATGATGTCGAACGTTTCCATAGCTCGCCATGCACCGGCGCGCTGAGCGGCTTCGCTGATCAAGTTGAAGTTGCTGGCGTTTAGGTTCAGTTCTCCAGTAGCTGACACATCACCATCTACATAACCATCTGGCACGCCGCTGGTTATGCTTACTGCGCTGTTGTCAGTAATCGTCAAAGTGGCGGTGTCTACATTCACCAGTAGATCACCCATGTTGACGTTAAAATTCATTCCAGATAAACGCATGTTGCTGGCTCCTATTCAGCGCTTAAATCGAGCGCGATATTCACGGTGATCGATTTAGGGGAGTTGTATGGGCGGATGGTGATGCTAATCACCACGGCGGTTTTGCTGGTCCACGTAATTTCAATGTCATCCGCTTGTGGCGGTTCGACTTCGCCTGGGAACACAATGCCGTTGATGGTGGTTGACTTGCTCATGTCGCGCAGTGGCTTCATGAAATAGGCTTTGTTCAACTCAATGCTGTTCGGCGTGCTGTTAAGCACACGGTTAGCAATGCGCTGAATGGCAAGCAGGCGAATGCGGCGGCTAGCTTTGTGCACCACGCGCACGTTCTCGATCACTTGGTAGTCGCCGCCCTCGGCATCGAGCATGGCGCAATCTGCCCAGTAGATGCCGTCATAGTCGTTGTACCATTGCGGCACGCTAAAACGATTGGTGGCTAAGGTTTCTAACGTTGCCATTGATAGCGGTGTGCCGGTGCTATCCACTGGCATGCTGCCAAGGCCTTTCACGCCGCCAGTGGCTACGCGCATTGGGCTGTCAGCAACACTGACGCTGCGGTCAGATAAACGGCCAGCGACCACACCAACGTTGTTGCCGTTAAGCTGCGGCGTGAGTGATACCAGTTCGGCTTTAATGCCGTCTTGCAGTGTGACCATAGCGGCTTCATACTGCGGCCACGTTTGCGCGGCAGGATCAATGCCCGGCACGGCAATTAAGGCAAAGTTCCAACGGCCAGCGCTGGCAGGCATTGAAAAAACTTTGTCGTAGATGGCGGTGATCTGCTCTTGGGTGGTTTGCACATCACATACCGCTACCCCCTCAAAGCTCTGCACTTCGTTGGCGTGGTCGATGGCGTCAAATACGGTTTCACCGTCTGCCAGTGGGTAAACGGCAGCGGTCCAGTTCTGCCCAGCGTTCAACTGCGCGGCGATCACTTGGTCACGTAAGCTGCTGTCTGCTAGCAGTGTTTCTAAGTCACTGGATGCGTTAACGCTAAACAGTTGGCTTTCTTCTTCCGCACTGCCTGCGCGGCCGATGAATAATAGATGGCGTTCAATCTCGGTGGCTGCCCCTTGCCCGAGGTTGAGATTGTTAACTTGTACCTTACCTGTTGCCATGGGGTTAACCTCGTTTCTGTACTTGTTGAATAATCTGCATGAGTTCGCGCTGCACGTTGGTGGTGTAGTCGCCTAAAAATGGCCGCGCTGGTACGGGTATGTTCCAACGCTGCTGTGATTTGCTGTCGCGCATTGAGCGCAAGATCACGCCTGCTTTGCCTACGGTGAGCGTGTCTTGTATTTCGCGGATGCTGGCGCGGCGCCAGCCGCCTTTTTTCTTACGGACTTTGTAGCCCTCGGCGCTCAGTGCTTTGGCCTGTGCGCGGCTAGCTGGTGCGTCATAATCTGGCTGGCCGTGGATGCGGCGCATTTTTGATGCGGTCATGGTTTCTTCGCCGCCCTCTTGTTGCAGTGCGGCAATGCGGCCAGTGAGCGCGTTCTTGTGTTTGAGTTCGAGGCGATCAGCGTTTTTAACGTATGGCTCTAAGGTGCGGCCAAGGCGCTTGAGCATCTTGCCTTTTTTGCCGTTGGCGCGCGGTGTAAAGCTGCCGCCTTCTAGCGCTTGTTGGCGCTTAATGCGTGCGCGTGCTTGGGCGCGCTCGTAGCGGCCAAGCGTTTTTAAAATACGGGTGCGCTTGTTGGCTGGCAGTTGCAGCAAAGTTAGCTGTGTTTTCAGGTCAAGCGCTTGGGCAGCGTTAGGCGTAATTTTCAGGCTCATGCTGCACCGCCTTTTTGCTGAAACTCGGCGGTTTCAGCCACATCAATCTGGACGATAGCAACGCGGTAACGTTCACCGTTGTATATGATTGGCCCCGTTTCATCAGGGATGATCTGCACATCATCTTGCAGCTGCAGTTCGATGGTGACGGTAACGTTGTCGCTACTAATCTCGTCAATATCGATGTCGGCATCTGGCATGCTGTAATCGTCACGCTGGTAGTCGTTTTCGCTAATCCATGCGGCAACCATTGCTAGCAGGTTGTATGGGTCAAACCGCTTTTGTGGCAGTTGTTCAATTTGGATTACGGCGGTATAGCGCCAGTTGGCGACCAAGAATCCCTCATTGCCCAAGTCTTCGCCGTTCATGATCAGTTGGCCGCGTTCTTGCCATGCGTCCAGCTGGTTAGGCCTGATCATTGGTTGCATTTGGTTGAGCAGGTATTGGCACAGCAGCTGCAATTTGGTGGTGGTTTGCGTCATAGCGAATGCACCCCGCAGCGGCCAAGGTTAAGTAAAGTGCGAATGGCGCGGTTTGATTGCGCTAACATGGCGTTTTGCTGTGGCACATCTTGGGCTTTGTTGTTGCCAGCTTCGCGCTGGTCAACGGTAGAAAAATACCCCAACAGGTCGGCGTGACTGCGGGCGTAAACTGCGCCTTTGTATACGCTGGCCTGTTGCGTGGTGAAAGCCACGTACTGCAACCCCGCTTCATCGGTTGCAAGGGTCAGGGGCGCTGCTGCTTCTGGATCTAAATCATTAAGCATGCCAAGCAACTGCTGCTGCACTTCCATGGCACTGCGGGTGAGCGAGTCGGCAATTGCAGCCTCTTCGTAAAACTCTGGTACTCTGCGGTGCGCGCGAAAATCGCCCGTATTCAGCGTGGGCCATTGGCTTTCGCTGTCTACTTCGATTGCTGCTTGCGTTTGTCCGTCAAATCCAAAGCCCATTTGCTCACCTGCGTTTGATTGGGTTCAGAGCCGTTGCCATCACAGTGGTTTTTCCAGTCACCTGAAAAACACTCAGGCAGGGCTCTGGAGGGTTGGGAGTCGTTCCCGTTATGCGTCTGCGCTGTCGAGGCTTAGCCCCGGCACTTTGTCGAGTGCGCGCAGGCGCATGGCTATCTGGTTTCTAATGGTTTTTACTTGGGCATTGCGATAGATAAGCTGGGCTTTTTCAAGTAACGCATCTGCTTGCTGCAACGTTGCAACATCGCCAACCGTTGATGGTTTAACCGTGCCATCAGTGGCGCGAATGAGTGCCAGCCCCGCTTGCTTGTAGTAGGCCGCTGTAACCGGCTCTGGTAACTTCCAGCCGCTTTTGACTTTGGCAAAAACCTGCCCGAAATATGGCTCCACGCTGTTGCCGTTTTCTGCTTGCACAAGTGCCCAATCCAACACAGTTCCTGCAATGAATGTCGGCCAAGTGCGTTTGATACGCGCTGGCGTAGGCTGGCCCAAATCAATGGCACGTAGTCCAAAACTAATTGCGCGGCCGAAGTCGCCAACATCAAAAAGCCATAAAATGCAGTACGCAAATAACGGGTTATCATGGGGTGTAATCTCCTTGCTATCGATCTGCTGCAAGTAGTCGTTGACTATTGGCAACCATTTGGGCAACAGCACGTCACGCTTGTGTGTGACTTTATCTGCCCTGCGTTCTAGCCGTTTGAGCCCGGCTAGATCGGCATCCAGTTCTAGCAGTTGCAGGTGCAGGCTTGGTGCCTGCTCCGCACTGCCGCTTTGCGCTACTTTTTCGAACTGCCGTTTTGCTTGGCAGCGCTCTTTGTAGGCGATGATTTTGGCGCCGTGGCTGATGACTTTTTTAGCTCGGCAGTCGCTGCGGTAATTTCATCTGCTGCGCTGCTGACTTCACTCGCTGCTGCGCTGACATCTTCTGCGGCGCTGGCGCTATCGTGCGCGGCTTCGCTGATGGCTTCGGCACTTGCTGCGGTGTCGTTCGCTGCGGTGCTAATGTCGTTAACCGATACGCCCGCTTCGTCCATTTCAGCTTTCAGCGCGTCGGCTTTGGCTTCGGCGTCTGCTTGCTCTTTGGCTGCTGCATCTGCCTTGGCTTGCTCTGCGTCTGCTTCGGCCTGCTTTTTGGCTTCGGCTTCTTGCTTGGCTTTGGCGTCTTTGGCTGCTTGCTTTTGTTCAAGCAACTTGGATTCACTCAGCTTTTTCTTGGCTTTTTCGTCACCTGCTGCTGCTTGCTTAATCAGGTGGCGTTTTTTGAAATCAGCGATTGCGCCCATGGCTGTTACCCTCTTATGTTGTCAATACAAGCCCCGCTCTCGCGGGGCTGTTGGTTGCGCTAGCTTTATGCGTCTGGCGCCGCACCAATGGTGACGTTGGCTTCGTCAATTGCTGCGTAAGCTTCGTACTCTTCAACCACGTAACCATCCATGCGCCAATATTTATCTTCGTGGCGTTTGCGGTCTTGTACGTTCTCTGCCATGCGGCTAGAGGTGCCTTTCTGCTTGTAGTAATGCAGGTTGGTTGGAATGGTGACCACCAAGCGTTTGCCGGGGAAAAATGGCGGTTGCAGTGCGATCAAGCCGCCAATGTTCTTGTCCAACTGCTGTGCGGCAACTTTTTCAGTTGGCGTGTTGGCTTGGTTCATTAAGCGTGATTGACTTGCTGATACTAAGTCAGAGCCAATTAGCACGCGCAAACGTGGATCATTGCGAATGGATGGGTGTAGCAAGGCTTTCAGTTCGGTGACTGCTGCATCTATCGTGCGGTATTCGCCCGCTTTTGGTTCGGTGCCGACTGGCAATTCAAAGTTGAAGTAGATGTCATCAGTGACAACTTGCTCTGGCGCGTCGGCTTTTACGTGCGCATGCCAGCCGATGTTGACATCTTCACCTAATGGGTTGGCTACTGGATCAGTGGTAGCTGCTACGCTGGTGCCGTTGAAACCAATGCGCAGAATATCCAGTGCAAAGCGGTTGGTGGCGTTTGCGCTCATGAGTGATGCAAATTGGTTTTGTGTGCCGCTGTTGGCCCATGCGGCCATTTGTGCCCAAGTGACATAGGCGCAGCTGTCAGTTTCAACCAATTCGTATTGGTTGCCATCAACGCTTTGACCAGAGGTAAAACGACCTGATGCGTTGCGGCCTGTAGCAATGTTATAGCTACCAACGCTAACTACTTGGCCTTTCATTTGATCTACGTCCAGCATGGTGATCATGCCGAGAAATTCCACGCTTTCGAGCATGGCGGCGCGCAGTTTTGTGTCCATTACCTGCGTAACGGCAAACTGCTCTGATACATTGTCGACTTGATAATAGTGAGCAATCGACTTGTGATAATGGTTCATGCACTGGCGGGCAATGGCTGTCATGTTCATGTGTTGTTCTCCGAAAAATTGGATTAGTGACTAATTGCCGCGCGCTTACACGACTGACGCGAAATCGTCGCCAGTTTTGTCTGGCTCTTGATTAGCCGTTTCTTTGCTCAAGGCTTTGAACTGGGTATCAAGGCCGTTTACCTTGGTGCCAATGCTGTCAACCTTTTCGATCAGTTGGCTGAACTGTTCAGCGGTGATGCCTGCTGCTGGCTTGTCTTCTGACTTATCGGTCACGGTGTCCGCTGGCTTGTCTGCTGGTTTGTCATCAGCAGGCTTTTTGCTGAACTCATTAACTTGAGTTTCCAGCGTGTTCACCTTTTCTCCGATGCCGTCGATTTTGCCCATGAGGGCGTCATACTGTTGCTTATCCATTGGTTCTTCCTCTGCTTCGGCGGCTGTTGGTTTGTGACCGCTGCTAAAAAAGTTGCTCAGCAGTGCAAACAAGCCTTTTTCAGTTGGCATTTGTTGTTCATCACTGTGAATAAAATCGGTGATTTTTAGCGTTTCAAGGGCGCTAAATTCGTGTTCTTTGGCGTTGTTGCCCATTGAGAACTTCAGGCGGGTGGTGCCGGTAGATGCTGGGCTGTCGGTAACGGCGAGGCCCATTAGGTAGCAGGTGCCTGATGCTTTGTAATCTGGCTCTGGCTCAATCGAGGTATACAGCTTTTGGTCGTCTTTGTTGGCTTCCAGTAGGTAGTCATTGGCGCGCAGTTTGGCAAATAGGCGCAGCTTGCCGCCTTGTTCTGCGGCTTTTAATTCGAGTACATCACCCCATGCTTTACCCTCAAATGCCCCCCAACTTGAGCGGAAGTGCTCAGGCCAAATACGGGCTTGGTATTCTTCGGTGTCGTATGACGCGGCCATTTGGTTGATCCAATCTTTACTGATTGAACGTCCGTCAACGGTAGTGCCCTCTGTCGCTACGATTACCCAGCCTGTTGTTTTTGCCATGGTGCTGTTGCCCTGTTGGTGTGTGCGGTGATGCATCAATAAACAGTGGCAGCATAGCGGCGGGTAAAGTGGCTTTCACTTGGTTTGGTTTTGGTGGATTCCGATTTTTAACTATTTGGAATTTCTAATAATTTTAGGTCGTTATTGCGGTTAACTTGGCGGCTACACTGGCGCCATGTTTCTGTGAACTGTGACGTTATGGCCTATTCCCCCGAACTACGCGAAGCTGCCAAACGGCTGTATTTGCGCCGCTATACACCTGATGAAATCCGCATGGAGTTGGGCTTGCCCAATGCGCGGGTGGTGTATTACTGGGCCGATAAATACTGCTGGCAAGATATGCTGCGTGAAGAGGAAGTGGACGAAGCCATTGCTCGGCGCATTGTGCTGCTGACTGATATTAATGACAAGTCACCGGCGCAGATCAAAGAACTCGACATGCTGATTGAAAAGCATGTGAAGCTGAAAAAGCAGCGCGCCGAGACTGCCAAGCGTGGCGAACAGCCGCTTGCCGCATCGAGCACAGCCAGTAATGACCATGCTGGACAAGATAAAGGCGGCAACGCTGGCGGTGGTAAAAAAGGCAAAGGCGGTAGCTGCAAGAATGACGTATCGCATTTAACCGCGGATGATTTTGCCGAGTGGGTAGATAGCTTGTTTGGCTATCAAAAGCTGATGCGTGACGTTAAAAATGACCCGTCCATGCCGCGCACGCGCAATATTTTGAAGTCGCGCCAAATCGGTTTTACTTACGGCTGCGCTGGCGAAGCGTTTGAAGATGCGGTACTGACTGGCGAAAACCAGATATTTATCTCTGCCACTCGCGCACAGGCTGAGGTGTTCCGCAGCTATATCGTAAAAATTGCTAAGCAGTTTTTTGATATCGAGCTGAAAGGCAACCCGATCATTTTAAGCAATAGCGCTGAGCTGCACTTTTTGGCAACCAGCGCTAACTCGGCGCAGTCGCGCAGCGGCAACGTTTACATTGACGAATACTTTTGGATTAAGGACTTCAAGCGCGTTAGTGATGTGGTGTCGGCGTGTGCGACACAAACCCGCTTTCGTAAAACCTACTTTTCTACCCCAAGCGCGAAAAACCATGCCGCTTATCCGTTCTGGACTGGCGCGCAATGGAAAGGCGATAAAGCTGACCGCGAAAATATTGAGTTCCCATCTGATAAAGCGCTGCGTGATGGTGGCCGCATCTGCCCTGATAAGCAGTGGCGTTACATTATTGACGTATACACCGCTGTGGCTATGGGCTGCGACCTTATTGACGCTGACGAACTGCGCGAAGAGTACAGCGAGGCGGTATTCCAAAACCTGTATTTGTGTGAGTTTGTTGACGATGAAGCCAGCGTGTTCAAGTTCAGCAAGCTGCAAAAGGCGATGTATGACGCGGCCAAGTGGACCGATATTAAAGCCGGTGATGCTCGGCCGCTGGGTAACCGTGAGGTATGGCTAGGCTATGACCCAAGCCGCACCCGCGATAATGCTTGCTTGGTTGTGGTGGTTCCGCCAATTAGCGACGGTGAAAAGTTCCGTGTGATTGAGCGCCATTACTGGAAAGGCGTTAATTTTCAGTATCACGTTGAGCAGATTCAGGCGATGTTTAGGCGTTATAACGTGACATGGCTTGGCATTGATACCACGGGCTTAGGCGCTGGCGTGTGGGATATTATCTCACCGCTGTACCCGCGCGAAGCGCACGCCATCCACTACAGCAATGAAAACAAAACGCGGTTAGTGCTCAAGATGATTGATGTGATTGAGGCTGACCGTCTCCAATTTGACCAAACAATGGTTGATATCCCCGCCGCATTCATGGCGATCAAGCGTTCTATGAGTAGCAGCGGCAGCATGATGACATTTAAGGCTGACCGCTCAGAAAAGGTCGGCCACGCTGACGCCTTTTGGGCTATTTCTCACGCCGTTATTAAAGAACCTATCAACTATGCCACTAAGAGGAAGTCCACATGGGCAATGGCCGCGTAAACAATTCGCGCAAAGCAGCTGCGGCGCAGCAAATGAGTGTTGAGGCTAAGCCAGCTAATCAGCCGGTGGTGTTTTCACTGCCTGAACCGGTGATGCCAGACATGTGGCTGACGGACTATGACACGCTTTTTTTTGATGAATACCGCCAGTGTTGGGAACCGCCGATTGATCGGCATTTGTTGGCGCGGTTAACCCGCGATAATCCGCACCACGGCGGTATTGTGCACAGCCGCGCCAATATGGCGGCGGCGCGATATCAGCGCGGCGGGTTGGATTTTCAGCAAGTCAAGGCAACGTTTTTGAATCTGGTGCAATTTGGTGATGTGGCGTTGCTTAAGATCCGCAACGGTTTTAAGCAACCGGTGCGCTTGTTCCCGTTGCCAAGTTACCGCACCCGCTATGGTGTTGATGGTGGCGCGGTGGTGCTGGAGCGCAACAATACGTTTCGCACTTATGCCGCCAAAGATGTGATTTGGTGCAAGCAGTATGATCCGATTCAGCAAGTGTATGGCGGTGTGGATTACATCGGCGGGTTGCAGTCGGCGTTGTTAAATAAGGATGCCACACTGTTTCGGCGCAAGTATTACATCAATGGCGCGCACATGGGCTTTATTCTGTATACCAATGACCCGAACATGGATGTTGATACTGAAAAATTGCTGCGCACCAAGATCCAAGAATCAAGAGGCGTGGGTAACTTCCAATCGCTGTTTGTGAATATTCCAGACGGCGGCGAAAAAGGGGTGCAGATCATCCCGGTGGGTAATTTTGAGTCTAAAGACGAGTTTTTGAACGTTAAGAACGTGAGCGCGCAGGATGTGTTGGTAGCTCACCGCTTTCCGCCCGGCTTAGCTGGCATTATCCCCAGCAATACCGCTGGGCTTGGTAACCCCAATGCTTACGATGGTGTGTATTTCCGCAATGAAACCAAGTTGCTGATCAAGCTGCTGGTTGATGCGGTTGAGCGTGATGCCGAGGTGCCACGCAGCTTGAAATTGGTGTTTGATTTGAGTGAGGCAAATAGCGCGGCTTAATCTTTGTTATATAAAAGCGCTCTGATTTCATCGGCGCGCTGTTTATATAGTTCTGCTAGCTCTATGCCGTGCTGGTCATTACCAAGCCCATCTGTAACCATGCTTTCAACAAAATTCTCGAGAGCGACTCTAATCACTGATGCTTGTGCGTCTGATATTGTGGTTTCGTTGATGGTTATTTTGGCTTCTTGATACATATTTATCACCTATCACTTTGTTTTTATTGCTTATAAAAGCATTCATGCTATGGCTTAGGCCGCGCTATTTATTATTTCAACTGATGCTTTTCAGCTAAAAGTCGCATCCCCTCGCGCAAAATCTCTGCATTAGTGCCATAAATCTGCAGCAGTTTATCGCGTAACTCTGCAGATTCTGCATCTAAAAATGTGCGTGGGAACGCTGGTTGATTCCGGCGTTTTTCATCCTGACGGCGGTTGGCGGCTTGTTGGGCTGTTTTATTCATTGTTGCTTTCAACCAATTTTAATTCAGATTCACGGCCAAACATCGGTACGATGTAAACTGTGCCTTGCTCGTCTTCGTCTTCACATCCATCGTAACCCATCTTTACTGCGCATTCTCCGCGTTTACCTTGAAGCCACCAACTTAACTCTCCGTCACAACATTCAAAATTCCACTCGCTTACAGACGCGTCAAGCAAACTACATGCTGTGTCGAAATCAACCCCAAATTTTTCGACAATTTCATTCGTAATATCTTCATCTTCCAGACGCGAAGCACGAATGCAGTCAAAATCAGCTTCGTAAGTGAAACTAGATTCATTACTCATGCGGTATACATCATCAGAGAAGAATAGACATGACCCGGCAATGCCAAATTTATTTATGCTACCGACTTCTATTTTGTTTGGGCTAGTGTGAAACATTTTATTCTCTCCTACTCGCTTCGCTTTGTGCTCGGCCTATGTATTTAATATAGGATACCCTATACTTTGATGCAAGCTTTTCTTGAAAAATATTTCAAATATTTTTTGCATAAACTCACCACTGTTTAAAAATCCAGTGATTTAACCTACACTGGCCGTGTGGCAGCTTATGAGGGAATGGCGATGCGGGTTCTGTGTCCAGTGTGCGGTAGTAAAGCAATAATAGGTAAAACGAATCGGTTATCTATACAGGTGTCTGACCTGTACTGTAGTTGCGGTGACCCGGAGTGCGGCCATACGTTCGTGATGAACTTGAGTTATAGCCACACTATTAGCCCAGCCGCTAAGCAATCAAGTGAGGTGGTTCGCGCGTTGATTGGTTGCATGCCCCCTGAGCAGCGTAAGCAGCTGCAGCAAGAGTTGGCGCTGTAGTTGGTAAGTGGCGCTTATGATGTTCAACGATTAGCGCCATTATGCTTATGCCTATGTCTTTTTCTTGTTCTGTGTTTGCGTGATCCATCGCGTTTAATACTGCGTCCATTTGATTAATTAGCACGTACATCTATACAACTCCGTTCTGTGGGTGAAATCCTTTACATATTGATAATAAGGTCAAATTTTTGTCACTAATGGCAAAATATGACGTTTTTGTACTATGCTTTGTGCAAATTTCTGCGACTTTATCTGCTACAGATCACAGGGGCTTTACATTAGATGACCATCAGATTTGTTCTGATCGGCCAAAGGATTGCCCATTATCGGAAACAACGGGATATGACCCAAATCGAGCTTGCTGCTGTGGTTGGCATTGGCAAGCGCACTATCGGTAAGATTGAGAACGGCTACGATATGCGGCTAAGTGTGCTGCTGGCGATTGCTGACGCGCTTAATGTGCCGTTGCATGAGTTGCTTGATTATGAGCAGACAGCGCTGCCAACGCTGTCTACGTGTGAGCGGGAAAAGATTTTAGGCCATTTGAAGGCTATTGCGGAGTTGTTGCCGGGATAGCATCCATTGCTATGTTTATCATTGTTAACGTATCAGCTGCTGCATCATGCAAGGCATGATGCTTGATAAATCCCGCTGGATTATCCCCTTTAATATATCCGTTTCGTGTTCTAGCTAAAGCGTCAATGAATGTTCTTATGCAGCGGAAGCGGTTGTATTGCCACGGTGCTTGCATTTGTAGTTGGCTGTAGTGATGGTTCAAAATGCCGCCGTCGAAGTCGTACCCTCGGCAATAGATGTGCCCACCGTCTTTAATTAACGGTTTAACATACTTTTCCAAGTGCTTGCTTAGTATCTCTAAAGCATCGGTTATCACTAAGTCATTTTCGAAGTCTTCATCTAATACGTGTTTTGCTGCATCGCCTTGTTTTTCCCACCAATGGCGTGTTGATTCTGACTCGGTAAATCCCTGTTGATAAAACAAGAATTCGTAAGACATATACTGATTAATTTTTATATATAGGCTGCTTTCTCTGCTGCATAGCTCTGCAAAGCTGACGTTCTCATTAAAGTTAAACGGTACAATGCCAATACTGAGTATTTTGGCACTAGTTTTGGTGTCGAGTGTTTCTAAGTCGATAGTGACGTTATCGTATTTCATTTTTTCACTCCGCAGTTCATTTGTTACTTAAGCCTTTAATTACTTGGCTTCCTGTGTTGATTATTTCCATATCGAATTTATCGAAGCGGATAACTTCATTTGTTTTGTTCTGAGTAAACCCATAACCCTTGCGGGCGTTTTCGCGCTCGGTGATGCGCCAAACGATTTCTGCTTTGGCGTCCAGTGATGATTTAGCGGTGCTTAAGTTGCCTTTGCTTTCACCGTTCAGCGTTGCGGCTACGCCAAGGCTGTGGCCTTTGACGTAGTAATCGACTAACCCGCCGATGATCTTTTCACTTTTGATATCGGTGAGGCTGATTAAGTCCATGATGGTGGCCCTTGTTCGAGGCCGCGCAGTAGTGTTGGCATGTTATTTACTCCTCGTCATCCGAATACGGCCCCAAAATTTCGCTATCCTCTGGATCACCGATGTATAACCAGCGTTTTTTCATCGTGTTGTGGTCCATGATGAAGTACCACTTATCGCTGGCGAAGTGTTCAGGCAGCGGCAGCGGTTTACGCTCACCTACGAATAACACCGTTGCTGGTTTTTCTTGTACGGTGAACGCAACCGCTTTCACTAGAAATTGCTCTTTGCGGCCGTCTAAGTCGTCAAATGAGTACGGTTTGGTGATTTTGACGTAGCTTTTACCTGTGATTAGTTTTTGCATGTTATTTACTCTCCATAAATGATGTTATGAACGCTTTAGCCGCTTCGGCGTTGATAGCGTTACCATAGCCGCGCAATCGTCCCACTCTGTTGGTAGCGCCATGAGCCAGCGGGAATGTGCCGGGTTCAACTGGCCTCCACTTGGCATCTCGGCAGAGCAGCCAGTCAACATCTCGCCAGAAACCGTTAGTCGGCATGGAATTTGATTTTTCACAAGATCCAGTGTGTTTAATCCTCTTTTCCCGTCCGATGTCCTCAATCCGCTCTTTGCTTCCGCCGATTTGGGTGTCGGCCAACCGGCTAGCGGCGCTTGTCGGCTCACTTGGTCGAATCGATGTTTGCCGTCCGCCCTTGCTTTGATGTCCCCAGCTGAGTCTTTCCAGTCCCGTGCGTTCGGTGTTACCCATCCCGCCAACGCTGCAAAGTCCTGTAGGTTGCTCTGTCGTCCCGCTTCCTTTCTTGCTATCACTTTCTCCGCGTCCTGATACGCGTTCTTGACGTTGCTCGAGTTCGGAGTCGGCCACCCAATAAGTTCTGTCCCGGATGTGCGGCGCACCGACGCCCGCAGACGGAAACGCGACAGCCCCGAAGGCATAGTCCAAGGCTTCCATGTCATCTTGTACAAGGTCGAGCCAAGGCTCTGCGTCTTTGCTTGCAACTTGTTCACCAAAGACTGCTCGAGGGCGACACTGTTTGATGAGCCAGTAGAAACTAGGCCAGAGGTGCCGCTCGTCATCAAACCCAGCTCCTTTGCCTGCCGAGCTGAAAGGCTGGCAGGGGCATGAACCTGTCCAAACTGGTCGCGAATCGTCCCATCCGGACTGACGCAAAGCGTAAGACCAGGCGCCGATACCGGCGAAAAAGTGGCACTGGGTAAACTCTTTAATTTCATCTGGCCGCACATCTTCAATGCTTCTGGTGTCGACAATGCCGTCTGCGATGTGGCCGTGTTTAATGAGTTGTCGCAGCCATTCAGCTGCGAAAGGGTCGATTTCGTTGTAATAAGCTGCCATTGATCGTTCTCCCAAAGGCTTAACTGTGAGTTTTTAGCTAATACAGCCATCACTCCCCCTGTTCCGCTTTTTCGCGGCGTTGATTTTTAATGTTGTTGAGTATTGCGCGGCAGCGTTCCCGCTCGGTTGGTTCGAGGCGGTTTAACCATGCGATGATTTGCGGCCGTGGCATGTGTGCATCAAGCACGGCTTTGCAGCGGTTGTACCGTTCGGTGTGCGCTGCGGTTTCGGCAAAGATGGCCGCAAGCGCGGCGCGGTCTTCGGCGTTGTTTTTGTCAAAAATCGGCATCGTATTCACTCCAGTATTTGACCTCGGCAGCTTTGCGCGCGGCTTTGGTGTTCATGGCTTCTTCAATGCGTTCTAGTTCCAGCACGTCTTGCAGCTGTTCAAGCGCACGTTCGGCGCTGGTGATGCTTGGCTGTTGGTTTATCCAGTCCTCAACATCGCCGCCGTGTTCAACTAGCTGCCACGCCTCGGCGCGTAGGTTGGCGCGTTCCGCTGCTGCTTGTGCCTTGGCGTCATGCAGGGCTGCGCTGTCCATGTCGTGCCAGTCGGCGTTGTTGTCGCTGGCGGTATCGCTGGCGCGGCTGACGATCAACATTGCGGCGCCATCGCTGGCGCTTTTACGCAGACGGACCAAAGATCCAGACGAATTGATAACGGCACCATTTCGCAGTAGCGCGAGATCGCAAGGCTCTATACCTAATTTTTCGAGTTCCGCGATCAAGCGGCGATCCTCTTTTTGCGTTTTAGATCCTTGCGTACAGTTATTGTCAGAACTCCAAGCTGCGCGGCTTGCGCCTTGCTCCAAATCAAGAGCCAAAGCGGTGTTGCCTGTGGCGTCCGCTAGCCGATGTTTGGATATTTCCCAGCCATCAAGGCGGGTTGGTGCGGCTAAGGTGTTCGACATCACGCCGCGTATGCGCACGATATCCTCGCCGTGTTGGTTGGCGGCTTCGGCAATGGTTTTCATCAGTTGTATTGGTCGGTCTTTGCGTGGGATGCAGGCGCCGCCCATGCGTTCGATGAAATCTTGCCAGTTGCCGTTGTCGGCAGCACGGCGCGCGGCTTCTAGTATGTCGACGCTGTTTAGCTCTCCCGGATCAAGTGCTTCGCGAATGCGCCGCAGTTCACGCCACGCAGTAACGGACGGGCCGCCGATTTGTTGAAATTGACGAATGCCCCACAAACTGGCCCAAGCGGCCACACCCTCGGCACCGTGAATACCTGAGCTTTCTGCCTCGTGGTCGTCGGCCACGTAGGCACCGTCAATGTTTTTGGCGATGTATTTGGCAATGTAGCCTGTGGCGCTGCCGCGTTCTTTGTCGATTTCTTTGGCTTCAAACCGTGGTGTTGGGTCAAACTCTCCTCCTCGCATCAGTTCATCTTTATCAACAGCAGTGGCGTATTTTTCCATGCAGCTGATTAAGTCGGCTTGCTGGGCTGGGTTAACGAATAGCAGCATGTGCCAGTGCGGTGTGCCGTCGTGGTGTGGCTCGACTACGCGAAAACCAAAGAATTGGATTTCTTCTCTGGCTAGCGCTGCGCGGCAACGGGCCCACTGTAGGCAGAGATATTTTTGGGTTACGCGTGGGTTGGCGCCGGTGTATTTGCGGTTGGCGTGGCTTGGCCCCTTTTTGCTTTTCACGTAGCTGTGGTAACGGCTCGGGGCTGTCCATGTGAAGAACACGCCCTGATAGTCGTTATCGTTGGCGTACTCTTCAAAGCCGCGCATGCGTACCATCAGTTCGTTGCGGCGGTTGACTGGGTTAGCCACGCTTTTGGCCACGGCCTCGGCGAGTAACATTTCTAAATCGTGTTCGCGGTTGATCACATAGTTGCCATTTAGCCATGCCTCTGCGGCGGCTTTTTTGGCTTTGTGGTGTTTCAGCGCTTTGTTGCTGACGTATGGCGAGACACCCGCGCGCACTTTTCCCACCACAATGGCGGTGTGCTCTTGGTAGCGTTGGAATAAGCGCTCAATTTGGCGCGTCCACCATTTATCGTCGGTGAGGCGGCAGATTGCGCCAGCAACTGCGTTATAAAAGCTTGGGTCCTCGTCAAACTCGCCTTTGGCTTTGCGCTTGGCGTAGTCTTTAAATGACGGTATTGCAGGGCTAATGCCCCATTGGTCGGCGGGTTGTTTGACGATTTCTATGAGCTCTTTGGCATCAACTTGGTGATGGCCGAACTGTGTGGCGTTATTCAGCAACTGTTGGCAGCGGCCGGCCCATTCTTTGGCTATGGCGGCGCGGCTAATATCGGTGCGCATGTGCCACATTGGGATTGGGAAACGCTTGGTTATTTTTTTGATGGACTCGCAGCGAGTGCGCAACCAAATGTTGGCGTTGCGTTCTCCGTGTTCGCCGCGTTTGTAGCGGCTGAGGTAGTCGATAAACAGCGTTAGCCCGATATCATCAGGCAGGAATTCAAGCTGCTTTTGCGACCATTTGAGATCAGCGCGCTGTTTTGCGGTGATAAAAATAGCCGAGACATTCGCCCCGGCTTGGCGTTCAAACTTGGCTAAGTCCATTAGGCGGCGTTCTCTACGCTGATCAGGTGGCTAGCACCTAATGGAATATTTGGGAAGCGGTTGCCTTTATCCCAAATAAACCAGCAGTATTCGCAGCTATCTGAACCACCGCCAACAAAACGTGGACGCGGCACAATGATTGGCATTTTGGGGGGGAAGCCTATTTCAGCCCAAAACGGTATGCGGGTTTTGCTGCCTAAAAAGTTCACCCGTTGCAGGTAGGCCAGCGTGCCATCTGGCGCTAACTCATTCAGTGATTTGCGTAAAAACTCACAAGTCAGCGAAAACGGCGGGTTAGTGATGATCACATCCATCTGTTGAAACGGCGTGGTTAGGTAGTCGATGCCCTCTTGAATCTCGGCAAAATGCTTTTGCTCTGCTGGTAAGCCGATGCGGTTGAATATTGCGCCAGTTCCTTTGCATGGTTCAAGAAAGTGATCCGTAGGACGTAGGCGCAACTGCTGCAGCAATGCTAATACGGTTGGATCAGGCGTTGGGTAAAGCTCGTGCGGCCGCACTTTTCCTGTTGTGCTGCTCATGCTTTTGCCTCCCACTGCGGTTGTGTGGAAAGCACTTTGAAGCCAATCACCCAAACCCAAGGGTTTTCGCTCCATGTGGAATAGATACCATCCCAACATTCTGCAAACGATGTGCGTTCATCTACCAAGTAATCATCTAGTGCATACTTGATATCAGGTGTTTTTAATGGCTTTTTAAAACCCTCCGCTTTGGCATCTTCTTGGCTAATATCGTGCAGTCGTTCAATACGAATGCTGGTGATTTCTAGCAATATGCGGCTTGCCCAGCGCGGCATGCGTTGCTGTGGTTGCCACCTGATTTCACCTGCCCACATATCGCCAATATCTGAACGGCGATACCAAGCAAGGCCATTGCTAAGCGCCCATGGCGTTACTCTTATTGAATGTGCTTCGCGCACCCAAAGCCGATCACCAACCGCACCATGCTTGCAAATCAACCTTGCGTTATTTCCGTTACACCATCTGCCAAAGTCACGGTGCGCTCCGCCCTCTGGCTGTGGTTTTAATGGTCTGCGCGTCTGCTGTTTTTCTCCCGCTAAAATGGCGCTAATCATTTCATCGTTGAATGAAATCGGACGCTCGTTCATAGCTCACCCGCCTTAGCTTCGGCGATTTTGCCTAAGCAGTTTCTAAGCACGATGGCGGCATAAGCTAGATCACCATCATCAATACTGCGCAGTGCTTGGTGAATGGGTGCTGACAGTTGGTTGAGTAAGGTACGCTTGCTAGCTTCTGCGTTGGCAATGTCACCGATTTCTACACTTTCAACGTTAAAACCTGCACGCCGTAAATCCACCATTTCGTTTTGTAATGATGTGAGTGATCGATCGGTAAACAACCAAACATCAGCCACGCTTTCACTGGTGATGGTGTCTGGCTTAACTGCCAGTGTTTTGCATAGCAGTTTGCCGCGCAGATAACCGGCATCACGGGTTAGATAGCGGCCTTTCAAATTGCCACGGTTAAAGCGAATGGCATATGCGGGTTCGTGGTTCACAGCCCTGCCTCCCCGAGTTCTGCCATTGTCATGCCCAGCTGTTGCGCTAGTGCGCGGCGTTCTTGGTGGTGCTCAATGGCGCGCAGGCGTTGACCGCGCGCGATGGCTTCACGTGATGGCTTTTTAGTTGGCTTGGTTTCAGCGAAACAGGCAGCAAGGCTGATGGCTGAGTTAAAAGACGGCCGCAGGTGCAGCCGTGCCAGTGCTTCTGCGTGTTGGCTCATGCTGAATATCCCCCGAGTTGTCTGCCAAATATGGCTAGGTTCCACATGGCTTGATTTGAACTCTGCCCTTTTATCGCTTTTACTCGTACAGTTCTTTTTGGCAGCTCGGTGACGTGGGTGTAATACTTCGGTGTTGTTCTTATGTTGAACAGCTTTGCCGATGCCTCAACTGCTGTTATGCCAAGCTCTTTTGCAAGCGTTGCTGCCGTATAAGCCTTTCCTGTTGTTACCATGTGTTCGGCAACTTCTAATGTAGATAACTTCATGCTGCCGCCCTCCCGCAAAGAATGGTGGCGCGTTCTAGCTGGTGCATGGCTTCAAATGTTTCTCGGCACATGTTCGCCGCTGCTACGTCAACCAATACCTCATTACAAAAACGCTCAGCACCTGCGGCCATTTGTTTGAATAGAATTGCCGAATCTAATCCTTGCGATTCAAGGCGGTTGGCATGAATTGCCAGCATATCTGCCAGCATTTTGCGCAGGCGTTGGTGTTCCACTTTTTCCATGTTGAGCTTTGCTTGTGCCATTACGCTGCCCTCACTTGTTGTACATGGATGTTGTTGCGTAGTGCTACTAGGCGCACTTTGATATCGCGCGCGACTGTTGGCGCGAGTGATTCCGCAACGGCTTGCAGTGATTCGAGCGCAGCCTCGGCCATTTCTTTGGCGCATGGCGTTGGGCTGTTGATGGTGGCAATGACCAAATTAACCTCGTTGGCAATTGCTTGAGCCGGTGTTAAGCTTGTTGTTGTCGACATTGTTTAACTCCTTACGTTATGGCGTCGGCACGAATCCGATAGTTGCTGCTATCGGATTTTTTCTTTATTGGGCTACTGCTGCCTGAACCCATGTAAAATTTGGGTATGTTCCCTCGATGTGAAACCCTCCCCGTTCCTGTGGTAATGGCGGCATTGCCATTACGCATTTGTCACAAAAGCATTGGTAACCGCCCACGTTTAAGGTGGTGAGCATGGCGCCGCAGCCCTGGCAATAAATGTTGTATGAGTCATCGTTAAATATGCTCATGCGCGTTTCTTCCCTTTCGCTTCATCCATGAGTTGCACGGCTAGCTTGGCGGTGGCCGCTAGGCGTTCATCAATGTGCGGTGGTTCGTTGGCGGGTTCGACTTTGTTGGGTACTTGATGGCGCGGTTTTGGTGTGCCGAGGATTTGCTCGCGGCCGCATGGCACCATGCTGAATGCTTTGCCCATGTCGGAAAGGGCAATAATGGCGGTGCGCACAGCTTCGCGCTGGTCGATAGTGAGTGCCATTAGTGGCGAGTCGATAGCGGTTGACGGTTTGATGCGTGCGGCATAAAGCACGGTGGCGCGCTGCTGCTGCGTTAGTTTGTCGTAAACGCTGGCAAGGCTTGATTTACCCAGCATGTTGCGGATTGCCATAATGGCTGTTTTGCCACTGTTGCGGCCACCGCCGCCAATCTCTACTGCTCCATCGCGTGTCATTACTGTGTGCATGGTGTTTGCTCCTACGATAAGCCCGGCAGTTGCAGGCCAGATTGCAGTGCGTCTGATGCGACTGACAGCACTGGTATGGCTTGGCAACGTTGTTCAATTTCGTAACAAAAAACGGCTAGCTCACTCATTACGCGGCTGGCGCGGCGCACGGCTTCATGGCGCATGCGTTCGGTGACGCCACGGCGCACTTTTACATCCAGCGCGATAGCGCCGAGTTGGGCGGCGTTGGCGTTGATGTCTAGTGCGCGGTCTGTGAGTGATGTTCTTTCGCTATTGTTGAACTGTTCCAACGCAACTGATGGCGCGCATTGCAGTTCACGCAATATGCCGTCAACAATGCAGCGGTTACCGCTGGCTAAGCTGACTTTGACGACTTCGTGAATGGTCATTTGGTGCGGCTGGTCGGCTAGTAGCTTGTTACGCAGCAGTTGTGCTGAGCGCATTCCGGCGCGGTCTGCGATATCTACTAGGTTTTCGTCATCGGCAAATTGGCGCAGCGAGCCCATTAACTGCGGCTGGCCTGCTCCCTTTTGTATGCCTGTTGGCGCTTCATACATGGCGGCATTCTCCCTTATGCGCGATGCTGAACTCAGTCAAAACGACTATTCAAATGACAAACTGAGTTAGAGGGTGAATTGCTGTTCAGATGCTGCGCGAGATAGCGCCAACATGTTGATAAATGGGGTGTCCTTTGGTTTGCGCTTAGGCACGATTGGCAAACGCCCCTCGCTAACCATCTTGCGGATCAAGTGAATTGACATGCCTGTGCGGCGTCCGAACTCTTCATATGTCAGTACGGGTGAGTCAATGTGCAGTGTCAAATTGCTCATTTGGTGCTATCCTCAGTCAGTTTGTATCTATTGCCACATGATGCGTTTGGCTGCGTGTATATGTGGTTTCAAATTGGTAAGGATTATTGATCGTTATGAGCAACTTCGTCAATATGAAATTTGGTAAATTTCGATACGACTTGGATAAACCCATTCATATCGATGGTGGAAAGCCGCTAATCGAGAGGCTAATTCACCTTTTTAAACTTAGTAACCGCCTTGAATTAGCGGAGATTATTGGCGTTTCAGTTGGCACACTTTCAACTTGGACCACTAGATCAACCGTTCCGCATGAATTGCTGCTCAGATTGCATTTTGCAACTGGGGCGAACATCGAGTACCTGTGTTTTGGTACTGGTCCAGAGTTTCCCCATAGTGGTAAGCAGTCTGTTGATGGTGTTAGTGATGTGACGGCTATTTATGCCATCACCGAACCTGACGAGGCGCTATCGCTGCCGATTATGAAAGTTAAGGCCATCGATAACGGTAAGTTGGTGCCTTACGTCAATTACCGAATTGACGCTAATGCTATGGTTGAGTTCGGTTTATTCCCCAAACAGAATGACTTTGTGATCAAGCAGAGCGGCAAATACTTCTTTATTTCTTCCACTGAAACCACGGTTACTGATGGTCAATACCTTTATAGCGTTGGTGGTATTCACAAGATTGGTGAAATGAAGCTGCTGCCAGATAACAAGGTTTATTTGATTGATAGCGGTGAACGGTATGAAGTGGATTTGGCCTCAACCAAGATCCACGGCAAGGTTGTTAGCGTTCTGGCGCGGTGTTAATCGGTAAGGTATATAAAATGTATAAGATTTTATGCCGTTTTATTTTAGCTTCATTAATCTTGTCGCTTACCTCTTGTGGTTTTGAAAAAAAACATAACGTCGATGATTTTAATGCTTCGCAAATAAAAAAAGACGTTCCAGTTTTCAACTATGGAGTTTCTGGAAACAATACTAATGATTTATTAAAAAGAATAGATTCAATAAGTTTTTCAAAAAACTCTCTTGTTATTATTCTTATAGGTACTAATGATGCATTAAACTGGGCTGGCAATGACATCAATATTGATTTGTTTGAGTCAAACTACAGTATTATTCTAAATAAAATATACTCTAAAACTAGAAATGTTATTATTTTGTCTATACCAAAAGCATTTGATAGAAAAATATTAAATAAGTACAGACATGGCTTTTTCTCAAATTATAAATCCCCAAAATCCAAGGTTGACGCCTACAATAGCCGCATAAATTTGTTAGCATCTATATATAAAATTGATATTGTTCATACTTCGCAAATAATTGATGAAAATGACTATGTTAGTGATGGTCTACACTTCAATGACGACTATTACAAAAAGCTGTCAAAACTTATTTATAACTTCGCAAAGTCAAAAAATCTTAAGTTTGAAGATGTCTATTGCTTAGGTGACAGCTTAACATTTGGTGCTTATGCAATTGGAAGTTATCCTGAGTATCTATCTGATATTTACAATATAAATTAATTTTTTGAGTATTAAAAACTTATGGTTGTCCGTAACTTAAAAGACGGTTCCAAAAAGCCTTGGCTTAGCGAAATGTACCCTAACGGTGCAGACGGTAAACGGATTAGAAAACGGTTTGCCACTCAAGGTGAGGCTAAGGCTTTTGAAAACTTTACCTTGCGCAATGTGAATGATACGCCGTGGCTTGGCGAACGTGACGATAACCGCAAGTTAAGTGAACTTTGTCAGCGATGGTATGAACTCCACGGCCAGCAGCTTAACTATTCATCTGGCCGATTACATAAGCTCAATATGATTTGCCAAGGGCTTGGTGATCCTACCGCTCGGCTGTTAACTGCTAACGATTTTGCCGTGTATCGCCAGCAGCGGTTGAATGGTGAGATTGCAGATTTGCAGGGTAATTGCCGAGCAGTAAAGCCAAAAACTATCAACTTGGAACAGTCTTTTTTGTCTAGCGTTTTTTATGAATTGAAACGCCTTGGCGACTGGAAATACCCTAACCCGCTTGATAGCTTTGCCAAGTTCAAAATCCCTGAAAACGAAATGGCTTTTTTGTATGACGAAGAAATCCCCATCGTGTTGCAGGAATGCGAAGCCAGCCAAAACCCTGATGTAAAGTTGGTTGCGCTAATCTGTTTGGCAACCGGCTGCCGTTGGTCTGAGGCTGAAACGTTAACAGGCAATCAAGTGGTGAACAGTCGGATCACGTTCATCAATACCAAAGGCAAGAAAAACCGCACTGTGCCAATATCGCCAGACTTAGCCGCAATGCTGCCGCGCAAGCGTGGGCGACTTTTCAGCGATTGCCGCAAAGCATTTGAACGGGCTGTAAACCGCACCAAACTAAATTTGCCCGAGGGGCAGTGCAGCCACGTTCTGCGTCATACGTTCGCCAGTCATTTTATGATGAACGGCGGCAACATTTTGGTACTGCAGCGCATCCTTGGGCACTCGGATATCAAAGATACTATGCGCTATGCGCACTTTGCCCCTGACCATTTAGACGATGCGCTAACCAAGGGGCCAATGGCTAAGTTCAATTTTGAAAAGTGGCGATGAAATGGCGATAGAGATTGATATAGGCGCGCATCATATAACAACATATAGCATTTAACCCTTTGATTTTACGTTAACCTATTGATATTTAAACACCACAAACATAACGTAGGTTTTTCGGACGCGGGTTCAAGTCCCGCCGCCTCCACCACTTGAAAGAACGAAGACGTCCACGGACGTCTTTTTTCTTGCCTAAAATTATTGATTATCATGCAGTTATATTCCAATAACGTCCGATAAAATTTTTCTGAAACCGAAGCTCATAGATCGTCATCTAGTATTCCTCGCTATTATTGACTATGTTTAGACATACTACGTTTCGAACTGCTGAGGCTACTATGTGTCCAAGACTGACGACCCCGCTTACAGATAACACCATAAAAAAGTGTAAAGCAACAGATAAAGATTTAGTCCTATCTGACGGCAATGGTCTTCAGTTACGAGTAAGAGCGACCGGTTCAAAACATTGGAACTTTAACTATTACCATCCAATCACCAAGAAGCGAGTCAACATCAGTCTGGGCAGTTATCCTGCAACAAGTCTTAAAACTGCACGAGAACTCGCATTAGAACAGCGAGGACTTGTAGAACGAGGAATTGACCCCAAAATTCACCGTGAGGAACAACGGTTAGCACAGCTAAAAGTGAATGAATACACTCTCAGAAAAGTGGCTGAGGAATGGCTAAATGTCAAAAAGCATGACATTACGGAAAACCATGCTTCTAAAGTATGGGGGTCACTGGAGCGGCACGTATTCCCTAGCCTAGGGAATTACGCTCTAGAACAGATAAAAGCTCCGTTAGTCATTGCAATATTTCGCCCAATCGAAGCGACAGGTAGCCTTGAAACGGTAAGACGTCTATCACAGCGCCTGAACGAGATATTCAATTTTGCGGTCAACTGTGGCTATACCGATGCAAATCCTCTAAGCGGCATTAAGGCTGCGTTTAAAAAACCTAAAAAAGAAAACATGGCCAGCATTAAGCCTGAAGAACTCAATGAGCTGATGAGAACTTTGGCACAAGCATCGATTAAGCGCGTTACTCGCTGTCTGCTCGAATGGCAATTGCACACAATCACTCGACCATCAGAAGCCGCGACGGCCGAATGGGCAGAGATAGATTACAAAAACAAAGTGTGGACAATACCGGCGAGCAAAATGAAGAGACGACGGGAACATAAGATCCCTCTCACACCCCAAATGCTAGAAATTCTCAAAGTCATGGAACCTATCAGCCACAACAGACGCTATATATTTCCATCAGATAGGGACCCCAGAAGTCATTGTAATACTCAAACAGCCAATATGGCATTAAGACGCATGGGGTTTAAAGACCGTCTCGTAAGTCATGGTTTAAGAGCGCTTGCTAGTACCACACTTAACAACCAGAATTTCGATTCTGACCTGATTGAATCAGCACTGTCACATGTTGACCAAAACCAGGTAAGGGCGGCATATAACCGCAGCGACTTCCTAGAACGTCGCCGCGAAATGATGTGCTGGTGGAGTGAACACATTGAAAAGACGGCTGAAGGAAATCTTTCAGTGACACGATTAAAATGATTTTCCAATTTAAAAATCGCTCTTGAGACAAGAATATCTATACTTACCTGCGAACTGCATATTTAGCTTTAGCTGCCTGATATACTTTTCGTATGTCATTTAAAGAGTTATTAACTTCGACTCAACAGCCCCAACACAACCTTGCCAATCTGCTGTGCCAAATACGGTGGAACAGCATTTCCAACCTGAACGTATTGTTGTGTTCTATTACCTTCGAACAAATAGTTATCGGGAAAAGTTTGTAACCTTGCGGCTTCTCTAACTGTCAAACTTCGACATTGCTGTGGATCATAATGAATGAAGTAGTGGCCATCTTTTGAGATATGGCTAGTGACAGTGGTTGCGAATTTATTGGCCGCTTGTGTGCGAAAACGATCAGCATGCGAACCTGTATCCCAATTTTCATGTTCAGGAGCCAACTCTGCCGGAAAATCTCTAGCCTTAGGTGAAGTGCCGCCACTTAACTTAGTATATGCTGCGCTGAACGCATAACGAAGCAAATCAGATGTCATATGACCGCGAGTCGCATGGTTTAAGACACAGTCCGGTCGATTATCTAAATACCAATCTTCTAAATGCGGAGGTATGTTGTTCTCTACTTCAGTTAAGTGACTACTTTGACGCATCAATCCCGACATTGGCTCAAGATTTAAATTATCGATAGCTTCAATAGCAAATTGATTTTTCAGCATATGCTTCAAAATTTTAGCGTTTTTGGAAACTTGTCTCTCCCAGTCTTTTTGGAGATCTTTCTGCTTAGAAAAACCACTTCTGAGTGGTGGCAAATCGGATAGAACTTGTTCGACAGTTACTGTTTTCGTAATTGGAGAAATGATGTCGGGTACTCCGGTTATATCTTGTCGTACACCTAAAAGAATTACTCGATGTCGTGCTTGAGGAACACCATAATGCTCTGAACGAATGAGGAAGTCAGAGGAATCAGGGTATTTTGGGTCCTTCGGATCTTTCGCCTCAACTACAAGCGAAAAAATTCTATATTTATAGGCACTCCCACCATCCGTTAAAGGCTCCGGATTCGTTAAATCTTCCAATATTTGAGGAAACATAACCTTGCCGTCAATTTTGGCAGATAGGATACCTCGTACATTTTCCATAACAAACACATCAGGCTGTGCGATAGAAAGTACTTTAAGGTATTCCTTATATAGGAAGTTTCGATTGTCGTTTTCAGCTCTATAGTCTTTTATTCCAGCATTGCGAGAACGGCCAGCTAACGAATAGGCTTGACATGGAGGACCTCCAATAACGATCTTAGGCCCTTGATGGGTAATCAACAGTTCACGAATTCTAGCATGAATTAACTCATTATCGTCACCAAGCGCCCTAGGCTGCTCTAACGTTTCGTAACTTGCCTCTTCAGCTTGGACTGGATATAAACTAAAAATTTCTTTTCGAGTTAATTCTCCGCGCACATATCTAAAGTAATCATTTAACCCGCCATCCAACGCTTTAATTTTGCGATAGAATGCTCTCGTTGTTAATGTTTTATGCGCAGAAGGCTCTTTTTCTACGGATACACCAATTTTGAATGGATAGTTTCCACTCTCATCTTTGACAGAAGATATACCCTCGCCTAACCCGCCTGGCCCCGCAAAGAGGTCAATTACAAGCACTTCACCTGTTTCCATTTCATTACCACTAATAAAAATGCCTGGCAATCATACCAGGCTAAAGCTGACGAGCAATAGATTAGTTTAGAAAAACAGGGGGTATAGTCCGAATCTAATAACTAAAAGTGTATTTAGATTTTGAAAAGTTGTTACATGTGAAAACCTTCTGCCCGCAACTTTATAAGCGCCTCAAACGCAATTCCACATTGTTTGGGAGATGGAATTTTTCTGGGGATAGCTGAACAAATTTCCATAATGCTGTTTTCTTTAGGAGTAAGCATTCCACGTTCCCTAGCCCAATTTGTAGCCTCTCTCCAGAACTTAGCGCCTAGGTTAAACACCTCAACCTCGACATTGAGTGAGTTTTCTAAAGCATTGTCAGCCTTCACATCCCTAACATTCTCATCCGCTAATTCTGAAGAAATAATGACATCCATAAATGCATCACACCTTGGTAATTCAATCTCCATAACCCTTTGCCAACAAAGTAACTTTTTTGCCCATTCACTGCAGTTTTTAATACCGTCTGGAGGGGTAGTTATAACTTTTTGGGCCAGCGCCGCAGACGAGAGAATGGATGTTTTTAAGCCTTCTGGTATCGATTGCATTTTCCAGATAAGGTCAAGATCTATAACCATACCTAAAATCTTGGCTTCATTAACAAGCTTCGCAATTGCATAAGTAACAATATTGGCTCGATAGCCTCCCTCGTACCACTCAGCATTTGAGACGATTTTTTCTGTTGTTCTAAATATGATCGCTTTTGCAATCAACCTTTTAAACCATATTTCGTTAAAATTCGTTCCCTCAGCCCCCCAATTTTTACCAATATTCTTCGCAAATTCAGAAAAGTTTTTTTGTGCACCTAGACTCACAACATGCGGTAGACATGCCCAAGTATTTTCATATTTCGCTAGATCTGTCTTTACAAAGAACTGACTCCGAGGATATTCAGCATCGAACTTCTTGCGATCTGTTTGAGTTCTTCGGCTTCTTTCGTCTGCATATTGGCCTCTAGCTCGCTCGTAAAACCACTTCGTTTCTCGATAACTATCGATACCTGTAGGCGCTAAAATACGGCGAGACAACTCCTCAATACGTATATGAAATGGATGGTTAGCAAAAAAATCTGCAGCGTTTACCTTGTTCTGACTATTGGCATATTCAGAAATTCTAGGGACAACCTCTTCCGCGCATGCTTTTGGGGTTATAGTTAACTTCATTTGGACAAATACTTGCTGTATTTGTTCTTTTAGTGTTTTGCTAGCCGCGTATAGTGACGCGGTTGTTTGACCACCGTTAACTATTTGAAGATTATTTACACTGGCTAATTGATAGCCTGAATCAGTTTTAACTATTTCTATACTATCAGCCGTAGCACTTAATCCGTTGTTATAAGAAAAAAACATACTCGGCTCATCCCGAATAGTATCCCGAATGCCCTTATTCACTTTCCCTCGAACTTGGAGAAAACTTCTTACATTAGCTTCAAGTAACCTAGGTCCCCATTTATCATAAATTTCAGCAAGTTGTTTCCCTGGAATAACTGCTAAATAACTCTCCAGAGCATCAGCTCCACCTGATGCTTTTAGTACCGGAATACCGCCACCAAAATCGTCTTCAAAATTAATAACTGAATCAGCCCTTGCAATTCCTTGTTCCATAAAGCGCTTCAGCCGCTTTATATCCCAGACACTCAATGTGACTGGCTTTTCATCAATAACTTCAAAGCTAGTAGCATCAGTTCGAGCTCTGTAGTCTCCATTAGTCACTATAATTAATTTAACTTTTTCAATGCTATGCCATGTCGCTTTGATCAAATCAGCTACACCAAAGCCCGGACTAGTTTCTTCAAGCTTTCCCCGAAACTGATCATCAAGACTCGCGCTCAAAAACCTTAAAAGTTTCTGAGATAAACGTTGCACATGCTCCTTATGTACAGGGCGAATATCTCTATCTAGGGTAAAATCACAGAGTATCAGGCTCAATATTCCTTCATTTTCCCTTGGATCACCGCCATACCCATCTATTTGCGCTGAACCACGAGAATATGTGCCTTCATAAAAAGCTCGATTGGCGCTTTCGATTTCGCCTGACTCGCTCAATAAATCACCCACTTTTTCAAAAAATGCCTCAACCGTTACCAAGCCCAAGGCATCGGCATCACCTTGTATATCGGCAGTAAATTGAAGGTTGAAATCTACTAGCTCTGTCATATCGATAAAAACTCTCGAAGATAGTGAACTGTGTTATCGCCTAGCTTAAAAGGCTCACAAGCGTCTAAAGAAATGGAATATCTTACGTTCTGCACGCCTTGTGGTAACGGACTATTAACACGAGGGAACCCTTCAACTACTTCATAGTAAGAGGTACTTCTAATCAGCCAACGGCGATCATCGTACTTATTTAATGGGTCATAACCTGTCGAATAAATAGCATCTTCCCACTTCTTATAAGTGTTAAGGTCTTCCTGAAATAAAGTATCTGTTAACGCTACATAATCGTGTAATGTCATCCCCTCAGGTATGATTTCAGACTCCACATTAGTAACATTCAGGAATAAACGTCCACCATCACAATCAGCTAATTGATCTGCCGATGATATAGAAATAGACGGTAATGCAGCAGTTCTCCGAGTTTTAACTTCAATACAACACCCAATTAGCTCAAAGTCTTTAGGAGCGCCTGATGGCCCTTTCCAAGCTTCAATCGCCATTTCTGCCCCAAAGCTAGCTGCTAGTTCTCGAAGAAGAGCTAGTTCACCGATCAAACCTCGCTGCTCCTCAACAGAAAGACCTTCTGAATGGCCTGAACGTAAAAGATGATGCCACCTTTTAGTTCGTTGAATCGCTCTTAAAAGAGCGTCGTCAGAATTAGAAGCCTTTTCCGCGGCTTCAACAACATCCCTGCAGAGGGTTTCAAAAAGTTCCGCTTGTCTACTCTCTTTAAGAGCGAGCACGAATGCCCAGCGTTCCGATATTATCCTAAAGTTCGCGATGAGGTTTTTGAGCTCGGGAAGCTTCGGCTTATCTATTGGTTCGATAGGAAGTCTAAGCATTAGCCCAAGAAATCCTCCCTCAACAACCACCCAAAAAAAATCAAATTGGCCGTTATTATTCACCCTTCTTGCATTACTCAGATCTAAGTCCTTCCATGGTGAGTTATCCATTCAATTCAGCCTCATATTCTTCATCAATATCATCTTCACCATAAAGCTCTTTGTATCGCTGTGTATTAACAATATAGGCAACTTTCTCAGATGCTTTTTTTGAAACAGGCAGACTAATCCCCCAAGCGACAACAGGGAGAGTTGGGATTAAAGAAACTCTAGTATCACCTTCTTTACCTTTTGGAGCCATTGGTTTAACAAAATGCAAAATAAATAACGGCTTATCTCTTACTTGTCTATAAATAGAGTCTGGGTAGTTACCATTCTTGTCATAAGAATCTTCAGCAACTTGCGCCTTAATTGGATCTACACCCGCTTTTTCGATACCTCTAGATGCAATTCTCATTTTTTTTCCACTAAAGGACATATACCCATCTTTCAAGTCATCAAGATTAATCGACCGGTTGGTAGGGATAATATCAACCCCTAGCGTATCATCTACATCTCCTTTTTGTAGACTTGGGATGAGCAAGTCCCACAGAGCTAGTTCATCTTCTTTTCGGGCGCTTAGATAGCTTCTTACCGGCGTAGTTTCAGTAATCACACTCTCAGGTGTATTGCTCCAACCAGCGAGGAACTCATCAATATATTGAATCGGAACATCACTCAATAATAATCCCCATTGAGTATCTTTGATCTTGAAAGCGGCTTTTTCCAAATTAAAAATAAGCTTTTTAGCTATAGCTAGATTCGCATTCAATTCTTTAGAATCGATACTGACCTTTGCAGTTTCAATAAATTGATTAGAAAGACCAACAAGTGTGGTAACTTCGCAACCTGATCCCATCTTATTTTTTGCAGTAACTAACAATGATGCTGGATGACTGCGTACTGCAAGACCAAAATCCTCAGGGGTAGCTCTTGCCTGCTCCATTGTTTTTATTTCCTCATGTAATTCTTCAGTTGCGTTGGCAATAAAGGAGTACCACTCTATTGCTTCATCAGGCATCCAAATTCGACACAAGTCTTCATATTTATCTCGATAACCAAACCATCGGCCCATCTGCATTAAGGTATCGTACATCATTGTATTGCGCAGGAACCATGTAACGGTAAGCCCCTCAAGAGTCAAACCTCGAGAGAGTGAAAATCCCCCGACAGCTATAACAGTTTGCCCCCTATTCCCTGTATCTGAGTAATCTAACCCATTAGCTCTACTGTTAACTTCAACAACCTTTGCTGAAGCTATGCCATCAAAAATAGTTTCTTGTATCTCGCCCCAACTAAACTCAGTATCTTTAAATTCAACCTCCCATACATCAAACAACGCTTTGATTTCAGGGTCTTTCAAGGCATTGATTGAAGATGAATTTATCCTTAACGCGTTTTGAATCTTTTCTAAGTTTTCATGCAGTCGGTTTTTAAGTTGACTCTGCACTCGAGTGAAACGACTAGCATTAACTAACATTGAGCAGTGAGAACTGGATTGACCTCTTAGATTTCTAATAGCTCTAGATAAAAGAAAAGTACGCAATGCAAACATCAACGTACCTGGTAACTGAGGAATCTCGTGATCAATCTGATGCTTTATCGGTAGAAGGTCTTCATTATCATAGATACTCCTTAACCAGATTGGTTCTTCGTCATCTGGCAGACCATCAATAAAAATTTTCTTAGGGCCAAAGTAATTAGTTGGCGCATCGAGACCTATAATAAAATCTTTAGGAAATAGATCTTCTTTGTAAACATCGTGGTTTTCATCAGGATCAATGAAAATATTTGCAAACGGAGTTGCGGTATATCCCACATAGCAACTTCGATGAAACATTTTGAGGAGGTCACGTATTTGCCCATTTATCTTAGTAACAAGCTTGTCGCTATATTTGGTATTGATCGATGCGTTATCAGCCTCATCATCAATAAGCAACATCGGCTGATCGATCATTTCTCTATCACCACGAGCACTATTGTCTTTAAGCCATTCAAGAAGATTTTCTAAAGTTCGATGGTTTTTTTTAATAACGAGGACAACAGGCACTCGATATGAGTCAATTTCACTGGTATTGGTTGATGCAGTAGGCTTATTGAAATCCCTTGAAGTATTAGTCAGACTAACTGGAGTTCTATTCGAATCAAAATGTCCAACTCCAATAACATGCTTAGCATTTCCATTTTTTTTATCTGAGCTTTTTCCTGTATCTCGACCAATGAAGCCTTCATCGATTCGAATTTGAGTTTGATTTCTTAAGTTATTATGTATGCCAGCAACAACAATAATAAGGCGATATCCAGCATCTGCAGCCTTACATATCAAACTTGTATAATTCAGGGTCTTACCACTTTGCACATGACCAACAACCATACCTCGACGATCCCACGGGAAGTATTCTTTAGGATTTCCTAACCTCCCAAGTATCTTGTCTGTAACGATATCGGTTCCAGTAATAACATCTCTCGGCAATCCATTTTTTAGTAGTAGCTTTTCATATCGTTTCCAATAAAACGGGTCTATTTCCGGTTTTACATCATCTAGCCAAGGTTTAAACTTGGCACCATCAACTATCGCACCGAGACCAATTTTAATCCCCTGTTTTGACTCTATTTCACGAGCGATATCCTCTATCACTAAGTCACTTATAGTATTATCTACTATGCAGGCAACGCTCTTAACCAGATTTCTTAGATCATCCTCCGATTTACGAGGTTGATTGAATAGTCCTGCTTCGACCATATCTAATACTTGCTGCTTGCTACTCATAAGCCTTTTTCCTTGAGATAATTTGAAACTAATCTCTCCGAGACGTCCCAGTTTGATTGCAGTAGTGGATAATTTTGAAGTACATCCTTAATTCTGTCCGGACTAACATTACTAACAAGCAACGCATCGGTTAGGTCAATAACGACTTGGTTTAAGTCTGATTCAGATGTCTGCATAGCAACTATTGATTCTGCGTTGCCCACCAGCTCAGCATGAAGCGCATCAATGGGTAAACCAGCTCCTAGCAATCTGATACATCGCTCGAACCCAGCTTGTAATTCATTTGGTAAACAATTTAAATAAACTTGAAATACCGGGTGTTCTGAATTGGGTTTGAAGTGTATACGACCATCGACTTGAACTCGGTTCCAAATAGGATGCATTGTTCCTTCTACTAATCTTTGGCCTCTGCTTCGATATGTTCTTTTCGAGGAACCAACAAAACGCTCTAGGATTCGCTTGAGTCGCTCTCTAACGAGCTGTGGAAGCTGCGCCGAAGATTTTTTAACATCAATTTTCCATTGAGCGTCCATCGTATTAGGTATATCGATGGCTATTCGACTTAATTTCGTCAGTTCAGTTTGCTTAGCAAGCCCCAACCAGCTCCCTGAAATAATTAATCTATTTTCACGATAGATGTATAGCCCTTGGGATTTTAAATGACCTTCTGGCCCACCAAGCTCATCCCATTCCAGTTGAGTCATTTTTTTGTAGTGCGGAATCGTATAACTACGGATAAGAACATCGCCATTAGATAGGCGGATGTTATCGTCAGGGTCCTTCTGAGTAGATGGATGAGAGGAAGCCATCGGATCTAACGGAGTTAATTGTCGGTTATTGATACTTATTTGAATTTGAGGCTTGCCCGTTTCTAGAAATCGATGAAAAGTAATCCTTAAGTGTCTCTCAGCAATAGAGAATTCTGCATTCATATGCTCAGTTGTTTTTGACGAACTATCGATTTCTCCAGTGAGACGATCTAATTTCTTCCAAACAACAACCGTTCCAGTCTCTTCGAGTAAGTCGTAACCTAACTCGTTTTCATAATCTTCAATAAGCTCTAATGTCCAAGCGTTTGTGTTCGCCACTAGATCTAAATCCCAGCGAGCGCATGATGTAATTCCATCCTGCCGGCTTAAAACCGTAAGCGATCGACATTGAGAAAAACTCGCGCTTTTGAGGCCTAAACCAAATCTACCGAGTTCAGAAGGTAACCTATCAAACGTGGGATTTTTACTCCCTAATCTCATCGCATCAACTAATCCACTTTCGCTCATGCCACAGCCATTATCAGCGATAACAACCGATGGAGAATTTGAGATAGTATCAACCAAGAGACGAACTCGATCTGCACCAGCAGAAATCGAATTATCTATAATATCAGCCAAAGCAGTTTTAAGACTGTAACCAAAGTCTCTATGCCCCTCAATGAGGGACGAGGCGTAAGGTGTAGCATCGACGTGTCGAACACCATTTTTTTTACTAAAGGTCATACACATCAATCACATTTGAGTCATCAACACATTCGCTATTACCCTATCACCATTACGAAACTCGACCAATAATTAACGGTTAATATTTCAACTAATCTGTGAGTTACAATCATTTTCCCGTCGTATGGATATTTGTTACTGGCAATTTTCAAAATCGTTGTAGTGCTCAAGTCATAGGTGTGTTGCAAATGACTTATTTTATTTCGATGGTTTTTATGATGAGCGTACTGCGTGATTGACTCACGCTCGCTGCTTGTGCTGTTTCTAACACATCTTATTATTTCCATTATTTTTCATATATATATCACCACTGTGCATATACCAGACTTAGCAACCTTAGGAGGACCTATGCACAAAGTGATTACCCTTCCCAGCGACAGTTGGTCGCAAACCTCAGCCCAAATTCTTGAAACCGCCGCAGGCATCGTTGCAGAACGCTTTGTTCGTGGTGATGCTTTTTGTAACCCTAATGCCACTCGTGATTTTCTGCGTTTTAAACTCCACCAGCATGAGCGCGAAGTATTCGCCGTAATGATGCTGGATAGTCAGCATCGGCTGATTGAATTCAACGAAATGTTCTTCGGCACCATTGATGCGGCGAGTGTCTATCCGCGTGAAGTGGTGAAGGCTGTGCTGCTGTGTAACGCTGGTGCGGTGATCTTCGCACATAACCATCCATCAGGCTGTGCGGAGCCTTCAATGGCGGACCGCCGCATTACCGAACGGTTAGTGGCTGCGCTGGCGACTATCGATGTACCGGTACTGGACCATATCGTTGTCGGCGATGAGTGTGTCTCCTTTGCCGAACGTGGCTGGCTTTCTCCCGTAATACCGGCATAAAGGGCTGCCCAAGTAAGGCAGCCCTTCTTTGTTTTGGAGTGCATCATGATTGAATTTACCGACAGCTTTTCTCAAGCTGCAGTCGCTGAAGCATGCTCAGCCTTTCCTGATTTATTGAAGCGCTTAAGCCTGGAGTTAACACTGCAGATCTTTGAACGTCCGCTAAACGAACAAGGCCGGATCATAGGTCCAGCAGAAGTAGAACCACCCAAGTCATTACGTAAGACCGTGTTGTACGTCTGCAGGCGCGACATGGTAGAGCATCTTCCCAAAGAGATTGGCTTTTGCCGCTACCTCAAACACTGCGATCAATACGGTACACCACATGGTGAATGGTTGATGATCCTCAATGGCATCTACTACAACCATGGCGACAACATCCATCCGCAGTGGAGTTGCCACACCTAGCATTACCCCGTTAAACCGAACATTCCCCTTGCCCGTAGCGTCTCTGACCTGCGGGCTTTTTTTACATTTTGGAGACCATTATGAACATTGCCCGCGAAACCGCTCTCGGCCTGCCAGAGCACTTTTACGAGTTGCTAGAACAACAACTGGCGACCGTAGCCCCACACAACAACATCGTCACCCTCAATTATCGTGATCCCGATTACAGCGCCGAAGATGGCGGCTATCACCCGGTGGAAATCAACCTATTTAGGCAAGGCGATAGTTGGCAGCTCAACTACATGACCGACTTTGCTTACTGTGGTGGTCCCTTCCCTGAGCTTGAGAAAGAGATGGATGTGCTGTTTCAGGAGAAGTTGGTTTACAACAGCTTCTTTGGCCGTTGTTACCTACGCGATGCTGACAGCCTGGTACGGCTGCTGGTGGAGAACTTCTGCAGTTACGTCGAGATGGAGGTTTACCAGGTGCAAGTCACGACTGACTAATTCTGGTTCTCAAAAAGGTATTGTGGGCACCAGCAAACTTAGGCCCCATGCGGGTTTGCGTGAGGTCGGTTCCCACATTCGCGCTATAGCAAAAAGAGGGAACCACGAATGAAAGAAGTCGAAGCGGTCAAAAGCCGCGACACCATCAAGCTTATCAGTTACCTGCTCGAACGTCACTTCGGTCCGCAGATGGCCGATGTGTGGAATATCGGGCTTAACCTGGCGCTACGAATATCCGATCTGCTCGCGATTAAGTTCAGCGACATCGACGGCGACCGTTTAACCATTATCGAGCAGAAGACCGGTAAACGTGCCAGCATCATCCTCAATGACAAAACCAAGGCGTTGATTGAGGCGATCCGCCAGCGTCATCCCGACCACATCTATCTGTTTCAGTCCTACCGTAGCCAACAGATGCAACATGCAGCGCCTAAGCCGCTCAGTCGTCGCGCCGTGACCAAAGCCTTTGCCTTCGTCGGTGAAGACATCAAGCTCGCATTAGGAACCCACTCAATGCGTAAGACCCGCGGTTATCACTTGTATCAGTCCTGCAAGGATATTGGCCGGGTGATGCGCATGCTCAGGCACGGCTCTGAGGCAGTTACCCTGCGCTACATCGGCATTACTCAGCAGCAAATCGATAAGGACTTTGTTGAGTTAGAAATCTAACCCCTTCACTAATCCCTCACTTGAGAGCAGTTGCCTGACCGGGCGCTGCTCTCTTTTTTATTTGGAGTTTACTATGAAGAAATTTAAAGCCGGTGATCATCTAGTCACCAATATCGACCCGCTAGGTCTCACACAACATCACGGCCTTTGTGTCGGCCATAACCAGGTTATCCATCAGCGCAAGGACGGCGTGGTTGAACAGGTTACTTTGGCTGAGTTTGCTGAAGGCGCGAAGGTCCGCCGTAGAGCGATTGCATATGATAGAGATAGTGCAATTGAGCGAGCCAAAAGCTTACTGGGTTATCAATCCTATCTCCTACTCAACAGCAACTGCGAACATTTCGTTAATTGGTGTATTGATGAAAATTACCGCTCAGCTCAAGTCAGCGACAGTGTGCACTTAACGATGCAGGTATCCGCTAGGGCGGGATTGCTGGGGCTCAGTGCTAAACGAATCGCACAAGGCAGCAGCGCAAACATCGCTCTTGCCTCTACCGCAGCCAAAATGATTGGTGAACGTATTGGGCTACCCGATTCAGTAAATACGATTCTGGGTACTCCTGGCGATATGGTCACCAAGCCGATTGAGACCTTGATAAATGGGACCAGTGACACGCTATCGACGTCGGCCAACCATATTCGAGATGGGAAATACGGTAAAGCAGCGGGCTCTCTGGTAACCGGTGCAGCAGTTACTGCAGTAGAGGCAACCGTGGTCACGCCGATTAAAGTGGTGGGTGATGGAATTGTCGCCGTGGCAGATATCGGCAAAGACCTTTGGCTGTGGTTGAAATACTAGCGATAAACAAGTCAGGATAACCGCATACTGGGCAATGGGACCCAGTATGTACACTAAATGCATTACGATTGACCAAGTCAATCCGGCAGGTTTCGGGGAAATCGACTACAGCCATAATGGCGAACTCTGGAACCAAAATACTTAGTGTCAACTTTGGCGAAGTAACTTAACCGATAGACTAACTTCTCAAACTGCTGTTCAATCCCCACATCCTTACGATTCAGTCTATAACAGCCATTCGACGGGAAATGTATAGTCCCATGAACATCATATACATCAATACGTTCCTGCCAGTAACACAGTTTTTGCAACGCACTTGCCCAGGCTTTATGAATACGGTTATACAGGTTGTTACGTTCCAATTCATAGCTGCCTAATGAACTGTAGGCATTACCATTAAAAAACAGGCAAGCATGATAGTGAACCTTGTCATCTTGTCCCTGCTCACGAACCCAGATGTAAAACACATCACTTTTATGAACAACGCCTTTAGCCTCCTTTTTTTTAGATAAATAGTCCGCCTCAACTTGAGCCTTTAATGATTCGATAAACCTAGTCATCACTGAATTATCAGCTACCGATATCCCATCAAACAATCGTAAATCAACTCTCACAGCAAATACTTTTGGATATAAACTAATAACATATTTTATTAAGTCAAAATTACTTCGCAGATAATCGTAATATGCTCCATTCTTGAACTTCATAATTTTAATCCCTTCAAATAAATCAGAATGATTCATAGAAAAACCATCCACACTAAACGAAACATAAAAACAACCTCCATTTATAAATGATATGACAATCTAGCAACACATAGACTTGTTTGTATTGAGAATTAAATTCATGACTAAGGACGAACTTAATAATATTATTAACCTAAATTAAATTTCGACATTCTCACTAAAAAACAAAGTGCAATAAAGGAAATTGTCACTTAAACGACCTAAAACCAACTCTTAAATTAGGTGAGACTATGATTTGTTAATTTCAAACTCCAATCTAATTGGATCAGGCCCACGACTACACTGTAGATCTATCACCTTAGTATTTTTGAATGGCATTTCAACCAAATTCCATGACTGTGATAGCGTATAAAAAGCTCTATCAAACTTATCTTTTTTCCGGATACAGTTCGGACCATATTGCAAAATGTGATTTCTTTTTATATAACGACGTCCCAAATTCACTTGAGTTTGTAGCCATATTCCAAGCTGTTCAGCATTACGTTCGTCTTCAGACGGTCCGCAGAAAAGCCGCATAAAATGCCAGGAGAAATAACTCACCAACTCAGTCGCAAGCCAGAGAGAATCCTTGGAGATTTCAGAATCTAGTGGGTACTCAAAAAAGTGGATGAGTGCTGCGAGTCTAGCAACGTTCTCCGGTATCTTTGATGCATGATCGCGCGCCATCTCATAAATGCCGCCATCAGCCATTTTTCGCTCTACGTCATTGCAGATGCCAATCCAGCACTCCTTAGCTTCAGCCGAAAAACATACTGTAGTTCTAGCTAGCGGAGCAGACATTTCATTTACGCTAGATAACAGTGAGACTATCTTCTCATTGAACTCCTTAATTGAATTTTTTGGATGAAGAACTCCACTGATTTGACGACTGCCACAGGTCGAAAATGGCGCACAGACTAAAAACCTAGCTAAAAAGCCGGTCCCACGAGGATCATCCCTCGAACCTTTAAGAAACCGCTCAACAACACATAGCTGCGACATAATGTGAACAGATAAGCGCACGTCGCTGAGCGTAAAGGAGTCCAAAGACTTCCGATCAACGCTGATGTCATCACCACTCCACAATGAATTGATATATGACGTATTGGCCATGGCACGGCTATTCATTACCACGGCGCCCTCACTAGTCGTTAAAAACGCGTTTGCTGAACTGCGACTCAGCCCATCCAACAACGCCTCAATCGTACAGTCCTCATAGGTTAACTTTGGTGATATGGGTTTCGTTGGCTTAGCCAACTCGCATGCGAGTAAATCGGACGCGAGTTGAGACGGGTCATTGTCAATTACATTTCTGGCGTTTCTCTTGAGCTGTCTTTTTCGTGCCTTAAAATCTTCAAGCTCAATCTCATACTGAATCAACGCTTGCTGAAATTGCTGTTGTCTGCTTTTTTGATACTCCTTTATTCCCTGTGTAAACAAGTTTTGCACGGTAGATTTACGTTCGCCTGACTCAGCAATCGTCAACGCCATTAGTGACACTGGACAAATCTGCCCAATAGGTGTCTCAACATTAATTACCCCTTGTAGCGCAGTGGAAACCGCACTAAGCGCTGTAAGTACAATCATGCCATCTGGGGCCTTAGTGATCTGCCTAGCCTCATCAATAGCTCTAGAGAGCAAAGCACTATTCGGCAGCTCTGGAAGTCTACCGTCCGACATAGGGAATTGATTCCTTAGTGCTGTCGGGATTGGTATTGGGCTGGTGTTTGCGTTAAACATAGTTTCGTCTCCTAGGTTAATGTCATTGATTAGTTGGTGCTGAATCAGTACTTACTCGAATTGACTTCAGCCAGGATTCGACCTCCCCTTGGTACCAACCAACAGCCCTAGCCCCAAGGGAGACCTTTTGGGGAAATGATGGATCGAACCTAGGAGAATCGGGATTTAGCTTTTCGTAGATACTGGAACGTGACAGACCGGTTAGCTCAATTAGAGTCTTCAGTCTGATGATGGAAAGGTTGGTGTTAAAGCTACTCATAAATCGCCTCTCTTTGCTGAGTTGTTGGAGGCGAAGTTACGGAAGGCCTAGGCAGGATACCAGGGAGCAAAATGTCCTCTTTTGCTCCAAGTGATAACATGTTTATGGATAAGCTGTATCATTTTCAATAACTTACCTGCTCCAGCTAATTTTTTGATATTTCTTTTATGAACATTAAAGCATGTCCAAGTTTTTCATCTGAAAATCCAGCTCCACAGAGAAACTCTCTTCCAGAACATTTTAATTTTTTCTCATGTGCAGTAGGGCTATGATCAATTCTTACCGCTTCCACTAAATATGGGAATTGGCACTTAGGAACTAAATCATTTGGGATTTCACTGTAATTGTATTTTTCACAAGATTCCGTCTGCGCAATTTTCGCATTCTGACGAGGATTAGGTATTAAGAAAAATGCAGCAGATTCGGTTTTGGAGTTGCTAAATCCAAGTTCATTTTCGATGATTTTCTGCAAATCTTTCGTTTTAACACATTCAGATAAATCCTCACCAAATATCCTATGGCCAATTAGCGCTAAACTATCAAGTTCAGTAAGATCTCTTAAATATGGAGAAATAAAGTAAGGGCTATCAATAGGAATTTGATCAAGTTCTTCTACAACAAGGCTTTTGATATCACTATAATAAACGAAAATTGAATCGTAATTAATTTCCACACTTGACAAATAGTCTAATGCTGAATTATTAGCAGGGATACTAACAACTGACTTATTTACCAGTAAAAACTCTGAAACTGATGCAAAAAGCAGTATCGGATCATCAAGGTCTATTTCAAAAATATTGAGTTTCTTTTTATTGCCGTTCAAATTATTCTTAAATAGTGACTTTACAGCAGCCACTCCAAACTTAAAAAAAGAGCCATCATCTTTATAAACAACTAACAACTCGCAATCTTCAATAAAAAAATTCCCATCTCGCGCAAGACTATTAACAACAATGTGACTGTCAAGCTCGATATAAGCAATGTTTTCTAACTTAATAACTTTAAATATACTTAATGAATTTTCAACTTCAGAATCCCTGATTTTTTCCTTGACACTCCTATATACCTTATATTTTATGTCAAGTAACTTATTCGGTGCTTTCAAAACACACCAAATATTTTTATTAGGAGGAAACTTAACTAAAATTGGTTTTTGTTCATGAACAAGATAACTAAGAACATCCTCTTTTGTGCATTTTAATTTCAAATCTGATAGTTTTTCAATTTCTCCCATATGTAAAATCCTTTTAATATCAATCCACTAGCTATTCCCGCTACAAATAGCAGGAATAGCAATATTCATATAGTCATTTTTCTAACACTTTGATCAGGTTTTCATCTGGAAAACCCAATATTCTGATACTGGCGTCCTCCGCAATCACCAGTTCAACTTGATTGATCATTTGCTGGGACTCATACTCTCGAGAGCCCTTGGGGTATATAATTTTCTGATTATCTGATCCTATCCACTGTTGCAGAGTACTTCGCTGTTGCGCTTCATAACCATCAAGAAGCCACTCTAAGGGAAGGTGCGAACAAGTCCCTGATATGAGATCATGTTTGTCATCTGGAGCCATGGAACAGGGTTCATCATGAGTCATCAACTTACCTTCGCCGACAGTGAATTCAGCAGTAAGCGCCGTCAGACCAGAAAAGAGATTTTCTTGTCCCGCATGGAGCAGATTCTGCCATGGCAAAACATGGTGGAAGTCATCGAGCCGTTTTACCCCAAGGCTGGTAGTGGCCGGCGACCTTATCCGCTGGAAACCATGCTACGCATTCACTGCATGCAGCATTGGTACAACCTGAGCGATGAGGCCATGGAAGATGCCCTCTATGAAATCGCCTCCATGCGCCAATTTGCTCGCCTGTCACTGGATAAAGCCATTCCAGACCGCACTACCATCATGAATTTCCGGCATTTGCTGGAGCAGCATGAACTGGCCCGCAAAATCTTCAGTACCGTTAATCACTGGCTAGCAGAGTGTGGCGTTCTAATGACCCAGGGCACCTTGGTGGATGCCACCATCATTCAAGCCCCCAGCTCTACCAAAAACAAACACAACAGCCGTGATGAAGACATGCACCAGACCAAGAAAGGTAACCAGTGGTACTTCGGCATGAAAGCGCACATTGGCGTGGACGCCAAAAGTGGCCTGACCCACAGTCTGGTGACCACGGCGGCTAACGAGCACGACCTCAATCAGGTTGGCAAGTTACTGCATGGCGATGAAGAATTTATCTCAGCCGATGCTGGTTATCAGGGGGCCGAAAAGCGCGATGAGCTCAGCGATGTCAGCGCAGACTGGCTTATCGCCAAGCGTCCCGGCAAAGTGAATGCATTGAAGCAACACCCGCGCAAGAACAAGCTGGCCATCCGTTACGAATACCTGAAAGCGAGTATCCGAGCGAAGGTTGAGCATCCATTTCGGATAGTAAAATGTCAGTTTGGTTTCGTCAAAGCCAGGTACAAGGGGCTGGCTAAAAATGACAGTCAACTGGCGATGTTATTCACCCTGGCGAACCTGGTTCGAGTTGACCAATTGATACGGGCACAGGCGAGATCTA
>NZ_JBLXAT010000014.1:0-111539 GCF_048265805.1 Shewanella sp.
CATGAGCCGTATACGAGGCCCGTACGTACGGTTCTGTGAGAGGGATGAGGCGTTAGCGCCTCACCCTACTCGATGTTTTGCGCTGCTAAAAGCGAGGGACTCAGCAATAGCTGGATTTTGACATCTGCTGAGCGAATAACAAATTGATGAAAAATCTACGCTGAATTAACGCTAACCAGTTAGAATATAAATTGATTTTCAATATTTGTTATCTGGATAGGAATTGAGCGTGGTGGCTTCTGTGGCTGGTGGGGTTAAACCTACCTCGGTTTTCGACATTGAACAGCGTTTTTATCGCCAACTGATTGCTGGTCAACAGCGTGAGCAGGGGAGTTTGCCGTTAGCGACGGAGCTAGAAGAGCTGGTATTCAAACTGGAAGTTGAACGTGAAGCGGCCATGCAACGCTTAGCGAAAAAGCAGCAAGCTCAAGCGTTAATCGACAGTATTCGCAACCAATTGGTGAAAACCCTACTCGGCGAGTTGGATAACCATATCGCCAAGCCTGAACTGTTTTTAAAAGACAGCGCCATCTCTAAGAAGCAACTCCTGTTACTGGAGTTAATTAGCTCACCGCAGCTTGATCTTAATCGGCTACGGCCGGTGGTGGCCGATATTCCGTGGTTGGAACGCGATCTAATCACCATAGTGAATAGCCCAGCGTTTGTGGCGAAACGGCCGCAAGGGGGCGATATCCAAGTTAACGATCTCAAGCTGGTGCTCAACTATATCGGTATCGATCAACTCAGGTTATATATTCCTTATTATCTCTGTCGCCATTGGCTATCGGCGAACCCAAGTTTAGTTTGGGTTAACCGCAAAGTATGGCGCTACCTGCAACTGCAAGGTGTGGCTGCGCGGGCGTTGGCTCAGTTGCATCAGCAAGACGGCATTTTGCTGTATAGCGTTGCGTTAATGCAGCAGTTGGGCATGTCATTACTACTTGGCGTGGCAGCGAACATCTACGAAGGTTTTCGCCATACTTGGCGGCGAGAAGCGATGGCACAGCATGATGGTGAATTGCATGATGCTGTGTCGGTGTGCCAGTTTCCGTTGGAACAGCTGTGGCCAGTCATTGCCGAGCATAGTGCCAATCTTTGCTGGCAGGTGCCGGCGGCCTTAGGCTTTGCCGATTCAGCGCCAGTAAAATTGTTACGTGAGCGGGCCATATCAATGATGTTTACATCACTATCGGATGCGGCGAAAACATTAGATAAATCTGCCTGTTATGCTAAATGTTTGTTGTTAGAGGAAAGCCAACAACTCACCTTTAGTGATAAAAAACTGCTGTTCACTTATTACGAGTTAAGCGAGCAGGAGCAGATCCGCCTCAGCGGTCAAAATTTCCGGAAAACAGAACCTGTCTAGCTGTACAGCATGCTTGCCATTATGAGGCTCAATTCCCGCAAATAGTTGCGCCTCACACATCTTCTCAGGATTAGCATACGCTGCTAATATCTGTTTAATTATTCTCTTAAAGTGAATATTTAACCATCTGCGGGTGGCGATATTTTTTTTATGACTATTTATGCCTCTAAAGTGATTCAAAGTGAGTTTTTAACGAGCTAATTGAGTTTGTTATTCAATCTTTGCACATTACAGATTGATGCTTTCCGCAGCAATCTGGTGTTTTGATCACAATATTGCTAATAATGTCACATAAACGAAACGCGCTCATGCAGATTCTTTTGTGCAAACACTTTACAAACACTGCAACAGAAGCGCACATAAAGCCACCTTCTGCGAAGAAAGGACTAGCAATAATGACTGTAGAAATGAATTTAGATCGGGCTCAGTTTGATAAAGTCATGGTGCCTAATTATGCACCATCACCAGTTATCCCTGTGAAAGGACAAGGAAGCCGAGTTTGGGATCAACAAGGTGTGGAGTATATCGACTTTGCTGGTGGTATTGCGGTCACCGCATTGGGCCATTGTCATCCAGCATTAGTGGCAGCGCTAAAAGAACAAGGCGAAAAACTGTGGCACCTATCTAATGTGATGACCAACGAACCTGCATTAGCGTTGGCGACTAAATTGGTTAACGCGACATTTGCAGAAAAAGTCTTCTTTGCTAACTCCGGCGCCGAAGCGAACGAAGCCGCACTGAAACTGGCTCGTCGTTATGCGTTTGATAAGTACGGTGCAGGCAAAGAGCAGATCATCGCCTTTGATAAAGCGTTTCACGGCCGTACCTTCTTTACCGTGAGTGTCGGTGGTCAAGCAACATACTCTGATGGTTTTGGGCCAAAACCCCAGGGCATTACCCATATTCCTTACAACGACATCGCCGCGCTGGAAGCGACCATCTCTGATGCTACATGCGCCATCATGATCGAGCCACTGCAAGGTGAGGGCGGTATTATCAGCCCAGAACCTGAGTTCTTGAGCAAAGTGCGCGAGCTGGCCGACAAACACAACGCCTTAGTGATTTTTGATGAAGTGCAAACTGGCGTGGGTCGTACCGGCGACTTGTATGCGTACATGGGCACTGATGTGACGCCAGATATTTTGACCTCTGCCAAAGCCATCGGTGGCGGTTTCCCATTGGCTGCCATGCTGACAACTACTGAAATTGCTGCTCACTTTAAAGTCGGTACACATGGTTCAACCTATGGTGGTAACCCACTGGCCTGCGCTATCGGTAATGCGGTGTTAGATATCGTCAATACGCCAGCAGTGCTCAACGGTGTGAAACAGCGCGAACAGCTGTTCCGTGATGGCCTGAATGCGATTAACGACAAGTATCATGTGTTTTCTCAAGTGCGCGGCAAAGGGTTGTTGCTCGGCGGCGTACTCAATGAAAAATATCAAGGCCGTAGCCGCGACTTCCTGTTAGCGGCTATCGACAATGGCTTAATGACGTTGGTGGCAGGCGCAAACGTAGTACGTTTTGCACCATCGCTGATCATCCCTGAAGCAGATATTGCCGAAGGTTTGAAACGTTTCGAAGCGGCAGTAGCACAAGTGGTAGCTGGTTAACGTATTTCAACGTTTGCTCGTTCGAATTACGTATATTTCGATCCCCATAGGGGGCGTCTGCGCCCCCTCGTTGTCGTGGGGTTCAGGGAGATTTAACCATGTTAATCATTAGGCCAATTCGTCAATCTGACTACGCTGTGCTCCATACCATTGCTGTTGAGTCTGGTCATGGATTCACTTCACTACCTGTAAACGATGAGTTATTGGCGGCCAGAATTGCCCGCTCTGAGCAGTCTTTTGCCAAAGCGGTGAGCCATCCTGCGAACGAAGGCTATCTGCTGGTACTGGAAGATAGTGATACAGGCGAAGTGGTGGGCACCTGTGGTATCGAAGCGGCTGTTGGTCAAACCGATGCGTTTTATCACTATCGACTCGGAACTGAGGTGTATTACTCCAGCCAAATCGGCGTGCGTAATGAAGTGGAAACACTCACTCTATGCCACGACTATACTGGCTCTGCTGAGCTGTGTACGCTATTTCTGCGGCAAAATTACCGTAAAGGTTTAAATGGTCGGTTGTTGTCTCGGGTACGCTTTATGTTGTTGGCACAATTCCCCGAACGCTTTGGCGAAACTGTGATTGCCGAAATGCGTGGCATCAGTGACGAACAGGGCAATTCTCCTTTTTATGGTTGGCTGCAACAGCATTTTTTAGGCATTGAATTTGCCCAAGCGGATTATCTCTCCGGCCTAGGACAAAAGGCATTTATGGCTGAGATGATGCCGCGCAGCCCTGTTTATGTATGTTTGTTGCCAGAAGTCGCGCAGCGGGTGATTGGTGAAGTACACACTAATACGCGGCCCGCGCTGAGTATGTTGCAGGCGGAGGGGTTTCGCTGGCGCAATTACATCGATATTTTTGACGCCGGCCCAACAGTTGAGTGCCCCCGTGAAGATATCCGTTCAGTCAAAGAAAGCCGCTTGCTGACGGTCAACATTGTGCCCTCATCGCCAGCGAGCGACAGCGATAATCCTTTCATTGTGGCCAATACGCGGCTGGCGGATTTCCGCGCCACCTTAACTAAACTCAATATCACCGACGACAGTACCAGCGTGAATATCTCTTCCGAACTGGCAGCGGCTTTACTACTTAAAAATGGCGAGCAACTGCGCGTAATCGCAATATAGGACCTCTTATGACACAGCTGATCAACGGAACATGGCAAGCAGGTGAAGGCGCCGCTATGGCGTCGTTTAATCCTGCTAATGGCGAGCAAATATGGCAAGGCAATGCCGCAACGGCAGCGCAGGTGGATAGCGCAGTCAATGCCGCAGCCGCCGCACAATTTGACTGGTTTATGCAGGGCTTTGATAAACGTCTGGCAGTGGTCGAAGCCTATAAAGCGCAGCTTGAACAGCACCGTGAGCAACTGGCGCAGTTGATTGCTGAAGAAACCGGTAAACCTTTGTGGGAAACCGCGACCGAAGCGGCGGCGATGATTGGCAAAATTGCCTTGTCAGCCAAGGCTTATCAGCAGCGTACCGGCACTAGCGAAAGCGATTTACCAGCTGCTCGTGCAGTGTTACGTCATAAGCCGCATGGCGTAGTGGCAGTCTTTGGCCCATATAATTTTCCTGGTCACCTACCCAATGGTCATATTGTGCCAGCGTTGCTAGCAGGCAATAGTGTGGTGTTTAAACCGTCAGAGCAAACACCCGCCGTGGCGGAGTTGATGCTCAAACTGTGGCAGCAAGCGGGCTTACCCGCTGGCGTGCTCAACCTCGTGCAAGGTGAAGTCGACACCGGTAAAGCCTTGGCGGCGCATCCACGGATCGATGGTTTGTTTTTCACTGGTAGTTCGCGCACGGGGCAGATGTTGCATCAGCAGTTTGGTGGCCGTCCGGGTAAGATTTTGGCATTGGAGATGGGCGGCAATAACCCATTAATTGTACGAGATGTGGCAGACCGTAAGGCTGCCGTGCATGAAATTATTCAATCAGCTTATATCTCCGCTGGTCAACGCTGTACCTGTGCGCGCCGATTATTGGTGCCGGTAGGCGCGCAGGGCGATGCGTTGATCAATGATCTGGTGAGCGCGATCAAACAGATCCGCGTGGCGCCGTGGAATGCTGAGCCGCAACCTTTTATGGGCGCGATGATCTCCAGTAATGCCGCCAACGCCATGCTGAAGGCGCAAGCGCAATTGCAACAGTTAGGTGGTCATAGTTTAGTGACTATGACCTCGTTGGCCGAGGGTACCGGGCTGGTTTCGCCGGGCTTGATTGATGTCACCAATGTGGCTGAGTTGCCTGATGAAGAATACTTTGGCCCCTTGCTACAACTGATCCGTTATAGCGATTTTGATGAGGCGATTAACATTGCTAATAACACTCGCTACGGTTTATCCGCGGGGTTACTGTCTGACAGCCGTGATGAGTTCGACTATTTTCTCGCCCGCAGCCGCGCAGGTATTGTCAACTGGAATAAACAGATCACCGGCGCTGCTGGTTCGGCACCGTTTGGTGGTATCGGTGATTCGGGCAATCATCGTCCCAGTGCCTTCTATGCCGCTGATTATTGTGCTTATCCGGTGGCTTCAATGGAGGCAGATAGCTTAAGTTTGCCGGAAAAATTAAGCCCAGGGTTAACCCTGTAATTTTGTGCGCATCGGTGTTGAGCTGTACCGATGCGGTGGATCTTCAAGGAGTAGCTATGCACCAGAATATTGATTCACTGTTCACCGCAATGTGGCAAGACTATGTGCGCATGACTCCGTCTGCCGCTAAAGTTCGTGAGTTGTTGGCTAAAGATGGCGAGATCATCAATGATCATATCGCGTTGCGGACGTTTAACCTGCCTAAAGTGGGTTTGCCTGTGTTAGCGGCACATTTTGAAGCGCTGGGTTATCGGGCGGCGGGCGACTATGAGTTCAAACAGAAAAAGCTCAAAGCTAAGCATTATGAGCATCCAGATCCGACCCAGCCGAAGGTCTTTATCTCTGAGTTACTGGTGGAGCAGTTTAGCCCATGGTTACAGCAGACGGTGGCGGGGTTGGTCGAACAAGTAACAGAGGCTGATGTCACTGATGACGCATTTTTGTATTCGGGGCGGCACTGGCAGTTGGACTTTAGCACCTACGAGCAGTTGCTGGCAGAAAGTGAATACGCCGCGTGGTTAGCCGCTTTTGGTTATCGTGCCAATCACTTTACCGTGTCGATCAATCATCTTGAGGGGTATGACACTATTGTGGCGGTCAACGATACCTTGAAGCATGCGGGCATTGTGCTCAATAATGCTGGCGGTGAGATCAAAGGATCGCCTGCGGTGATGTTGGAGCAATCCTCCACCATGGCTGATCATATTCCGGTGGCGTTTAGCGATGGCGGCCATACTATTCCGAGCTGCTTTTATGAGTTTGCCCTGAGGTATCCGCAAGCGGACGGAACGCTTTATCGTGGCTTTGTTGAAGCCTCAGCCGATAAGATTTTTGAAAGCACTAATGCAAGACGGTAGCTTCAATATTATGATATAAAACAAAAAATGCCTTTATTGGCATTTTTTGTTTTAGGCTGAGTGTTTTGTATTTGGCCTCATTTGTGAGATCTTTAACTTTGGATATAAGTTAGTTTTAGATACATGAACCTTTTAGATGAAATGGATTTAATCCAAGAACTAATTTCATGATCGCACCAATCTGTACGACAGAAATTACACACGTTGCGACGCCCAAGGCTTCCGTAGTTAAGGGACTGAAATTTCCTTGAATTGCAAAGATTGCTGGCATACCAGCAAGAGTGAATGCACCAATATAGCAAAACGGCATTAGTAATAAGATAAATATACTCTTCCATCCATTGAACCATGAACGGAATTTGTACGCTATTGCCACACTGAGAAATAGAGATGATACGTTAGCAAAAAGCCACCACCACGGAAAATTCTTTATAAGAACAAGTGGTTGATGACCGAAATATGTATAGATCCCACCATAGCCTAGTAAAATTTCCTCTAACACTATGTCAGCTACGCCTGATAGAGCTAAACAAACCCATAAAGTACCTGTTGTTACTTTTCTGAGAAGAACTGCATACAATAAATACCCTAAAATTGCGCCAAATGCCCACCACATAATACCAACGTAATAGTCGAATTCTCTTCCCATTAAGAAGAATAATAACTTATCTGGATCATGCGATTGAGACCAATAGCAACCAGCGATGTAATTATCAATTGCCTCGGGAACTACACAAAATGCAGCCCCTAAGACCATAGCTAATGGAACTGTTGACTTGTACTTATAACTGTCTGTTGCTGCAACGACCATGAAAAAAATTGCTATAAAAAACATGACAGTAGTAGCGTTGAAAACATGTGATGGGTTTTGCTGGAAGATATCATTGGGTGGAGCTGGGGTTCTAAATGCACTGTCTAAAACAACAGATGAATAGGCATCATGAGCGCCTGCGTCGATTGAAATAAGGCATAAGCTAATGGCCCCCAGCGTTATCAGTGCAACATAACGCCCTATATGATTACTGTTAGTCAGGGATGTCTGGTACATTGCGGCCTCTGTTTCAAATTTATAAAAAACTAACTAGTTGGTTGTTTTTCGCAATTATGGCATGATTTAAATCGATGTCAACAGAGAGCGATCTTGAGGACCGGTATTTAATGGAAGGCTTAACCAAAGCAGAGAAAACGCAATTACGAATACTTGAAGCTGCAACAAATGAGTTTTCAATGTTTGGTATTGCGGGGGGGCGTGTCGATCGGATTTCGGCGCAAGCTAAAGCTAATAAGAGTTTGATTTATAGTTATTTTGGAAATAAGGAAAAGCTGTTTGAGGCAGTGCTTAGATATCATTTAGATGATGTATACAAGAAAGTATGCTTTGATGCAGATGACCTTCCTAAGTACGCTGCAGACTTATTCGAGTCTGCGATGGAGCATCCTCACCTTATGAAGCTGGTCATGTGGAATGGGCTCGATGCAGAACATACGTGGCCTCTGGGGAATGATTTAAGTCTTGAAAAGCAAACTATTGCTATACGCGAGCGACAAGCTAGAGGTTTTATACGTTCTGAATTCAAAGCAGAGTACATTCTTACGTTGATTTTGACGATGGCATCAGCATGGACAGATGCAAATCCTTTTGGCAAATCCATACTAACTAATCCAGAAGCTCACCGTTCATCTTTAAAACAATTCATTTATTCTGTAGTGAAATCGATGATCTAGCAGTAAGAACACTATGTTAGTGACATCATTGCGTTGACTCCTCTTTGTACGAGGATTGTAGCCTGCTACGCAAGTCGGTTTGATTACTGGCCACTGCACCGGCGGAGTTGGTACAGCGCTCGCGAGTAGCTTATCAAGCTTATTTAGCTAAAGTGGAGCCGCAACAACAGCAGTTGCTGCAAAGTTTTGCCCAACGTCTTGGCGTTACCGAGAGCAATTAAGCGCTGTTTTCACTGAAAATATTGCAGCCAAACGCTGCTTTCAGCAACGATATCATGGCATTATAACCTGCAGATTGGCGGCTAAGTGACGCCTCATCAACGCCAGTGCGGTAGTGTGCTGGTAGCAAGGAACGCCATGAGTATTTGGAAAGAGCTATACGACATTGTGGAAAAGGAGTTTGGCCGTTGGCAAAACCGTCAGCACAAACAGCAAGCGTTACTGTTTGAAATTCAAAGTAACTTACTGTTTTTAGCCGAAGCGCTACAAGCTAACGTGCCTGCGGATAAGATTGTGGCAGGGTTGGAACATCAGGCGTTTGATAAGGCGTTGGAGCAGGGGCTGGAGTTGGATCGGCGCCAAGTAAGTGTCCGGACGATCGGTGAGTTTGACGAGTTTAAAAAATATCTCGGCAAAGATAGCGTCTACATGGTGAAAAACGCCTACGCCAAGATGAATGCGCTGCGTAAATTGGTGCAGGCCGATGACCAGCAAGATTATGATCTAAAACTGAAATCGCTGTTTCGCTTTATGGTGTTACTGCTGGCGCATCTGGAACAAAAGCCGCTAATTTCTAAGTGATGTCGTGTGACACTATCAATAAAAATGCCACCTAGCTAGCGGTGGCATTTCTGCTTTTGCTGCTCATGGCGCTTAGTTAGTAGGCTTTTTAAGCGCAACTTGTTTCTCAATCGCCATAATCATGCGTGACGCAATATCGGCGTTGGTCGCGGTTTCAATGCCTTCTAAACCCGGTGATGAGTTCACTTCCAGCAGCAACGGCCCTTTATTGGAGCGGATCAAATCCACCCCAGCCACTTTCAGTTCCATCGCCTTAGCCGCTTTAATGGCAATACGGCGTTCTTCAGGTGTGATCTTAATCAGCTCCGCGCGGCCACCTTGATGGATATTGGCGCGGAATTCGCCTGGCGCAGCAACGCGTTGAATCGACGCCACCACTTTGCCATCAACCACAAAGCAGCGCAGATCTTTACCGCTGGATTCTTTGATAAATTCCTGCACCAGAATGTTGGCATTGAGGCTCTTGAAGGCATTGATAACGCTTTCTGCCGCTTTGCGGGTTTCGGCCAAAACCACGCCTTTGCCTTGGGTGCCTTCGAGCAATTTGATGATCAGCGGCGCGCCACCCACCATGTTGATCAAATCGCCGGTATCCAGCGGTGAGTTAGCAAAGCCAGTGGTGGGAATATCTAGGCCGTTATCCAGCAGCAGTTGCAGAGCCCGCAACTTATCGCGTGACTGGGCAATGGCCACTGAGCTGTTCAAACAGTAAATACCGAGTGATTCAAATTGGCGCAGCAGGGTACAAGCATAGAAGGTCATGCTTGGACGAATGCGCGGGATCACAGCATCCAGATCGTTCAGCACTAAGCCGCCACGGTAGTGGATCTCCGGCTTAGTCGCATCCAATTTCATGTAGCAGTTTTTGATGTTGAAAAACTGGATTTCGTGCCCACGGCTTTCTGCTGCTTCAATAATGCGGCGGTTGCTATACAGATTAGGATTGCTGGCTAACAGGCCGATCTTTAATCCGGTTGGGCGGATCTCTGGTGACTGATACAACCCCGCTAATTGCGGCGCAGGGCGCTCGCCCAATAGGCATTGACCCGCAGGGTCGACCAAGGTGCGGCCGTGCATCGCCTCGCGCCCCAACAGCATGCGATAGCCCATGCTATCGCGGTTGGTTAGGGTAACTTCCACATCCCATGATTGTTCACCCAGCACTAGTGGCACGCGGATCACTAAACGTTTCTCACGGTCGCCGCTAGAGCTTTTGATAATGCGTTGGTCGATCACTTGTGCTTCGCAGTGCACCATCACTTTACGGTTATCTTGCAGTGGATGAACTTCAAACGTTACCCAAGGCTCACCGTTACGTGAAAAAGGCTGAATATTGATGGCATGCAGTGATGACGTTTTTGCCCCTGAGTCTACGCGCGCTTTAATGGCGGGAATATTCAACGTGGGGAACGCGCACCACTCATCGCTGCCGATAACAATCTTCGGCTCATTAATGTGTTTCATGTTGGGATTGTGCTCAGAAAAATAAGGCCAGAATGCCTGAAAAACTCAACGGGACGTCGTACCACTATGACGCCTGTAAATTGGCGTGCTTTATAGCCGAAAAGCGGACATTGGCAAAGCAATTTTAGTGTGCCGACTCCAAAATTTAATCTATTCGACACAAAAGGTGGCTTAGGTGCGAGAAAACCGATTACTTTCGCTTTCAATATGCGACTTTACGGGCAAGATAATTACCTCATAACTGCGAGGGGGGTGATCTTTCAAATGTGATTTTTGCTTAAATTTAACGCGCGATGAGTGAGGCGCGGCCTGTGGCGCTTAGTCAGCTAAGCAAGCTGGATGCAACAAAGCGCAGGTGTCATACGGTGGCTATTCAACTTTCGTCAATCTGCCCGTTCTGTCAGCACGTTGAGTTGGCAGATCTTTTAAGCTAACACCTTAATTTGACAGGGATGGCAGCATTTATGGTTAGGATTTTAGTCAAAACAATATTGCTATGCAGTTGCTGGGTGTGTGGCTATTGGTCAACGATAACATGGGCACAACCAGCCTCATCTGCGGCGAAAGCGGTGACGCGTATTGAAGTCGCTACACTGTTGCCAGCGCTTGATAGCACGCAGTGTCATAAATGCCGAGGTACGTTTTTATATCAGTGATGAAGATTGGCATCCTCGGCAGCTCTATAGCATCGCTTGCTTATTCGATAGCGTGGAGGAGGGCACGACCTTTGATGGCAGCTTTCCAAACGATCGTTATCCCATTTTCAACTTTCAATCCGGCGTGGTTGATTACCCATTTCCACTGAAATATATTCTTGATAATCAGAGACTAAAACATCCTATTACGGTGCATTTCTACTTAATCCATCTCTCTGGCGATAATGAACAGGTGGTCATTGCCGAGTCACAGGCGCTGACCTTTCGTTGAGCAGTCTGAAACGCGCCCAAATAGGGCGCCTTTGTGCTTTACCAAATATGATTATTGCTCTGGATCGTAATCCAATACTGGCGCTAACCATTTTTCGGTTTCCACAATGCTCATGCCTTTACGGCGGGCATAATCTTCGACCTGATCGCGGCCAATGTTAGTCACGCCAAAGTAGCGTGATTGTGGGTGGGCAAAGTACCAACCCGATACCGCTGCTGTTGGGTACATGGCAAAGCTCTCGGTAATGTTGAGATCGATGCACTCATTCGGTTTGAGCAAGTCCCACAGCAAGCCTTTCTCGGTGTGATCTGGGCAAGCTGGGTAGCCAGGCGCAGGGCGAATGCCTTTGTATTTCTCGCGAATGAGCGCTTCGTTATCTAAGTTCTCATCGGCGGCGTATCCCCAAAACTCTTTACGTACCCGCTCGTGCATGCGCTCAGCAAAAGCTTCGGCCAAACGGTCGGCGAGGCATTTGAGCATAATTGAACTGTAGTCATCGTGGGCCGCTTCAAAGCGTTCAAGATGTGCGTCAATGCCGTGGCCAGCGGTGACTGCAAAGCCGCCCATGTAGTCGGCGATACCGGTTTCTTTGGGTGCGACAAAGTCTGACAGGCAGAAGTTATGGTTGCCAACCCGTTCAATCTGCATCCGCAGATGGTGGGTGGTCATCAATACGTCGCTACGGCTTTCGTCGGTGTACAGCTCAATATCGTCAAAGTTAACGCTGTTGGCAGGGAACAAGCCAATCACCGCCTTGGCCGTGAGCCACTTTTCTTCGATGATTTTGGTGAGCATCGCTTTGCCATCGGCATACACTTTTTGTGCTTCTTCACCGACGATCTTATCTTCTAAAATCTCTGGGAAATGACCATGCAGTTCCCAAGCACGGAAGAACGGTGTCCAGTCGATGCGCTCCACCAAATCAGTCAGCGGGTAATCATCAAACACTTGAATGCCGAGTTGCTTAGGTTTGATCGGCGGATTAGCGGCCCAATCGTGGGTGACACGGTTTTCACGCGCCGCTTCAATGCTGGCCAGTTGCTTGCGTTTGGTCTGTGATAGGCGTTTCTCGCGCATCACAGCGTATTCTTCGTAGGTCGCATCGATAGTCGCTTGGCGAGTGTCATCGTTAATCAGCTTGCTCACCATCGGTACCGCGCGTGAGGCATCAGCGATGTAGATTGCACCGTGCGGATAGTGCGGGGCGATCTTCACTGCGGTGTGGATCTTCGAGCAAGTCGCGCCGCCGATAATCGCCGGAATGGTCAGGCCTTCGCGCTCAAAAGTTTTGACGTTGTGCACCATCTCATCAAGGCTTGGAGTAATGAGCCCTGACATACCGATGATGTCGACATTTTCCTTTTTCGCGACGTCGACGATCTTCTCGACGGGCACCATCACGCCCAGATCGATCACCTCATAGCCGTTACACGCCAGCACCACGCCAACGATGTTTTTGCCGATATCGTGCACGTCGCCTTTAACGGTCACCATCAGCACTTTACCGTTGCTTTGGCCTTGGACTTTTTCCGCTTCAATAAATGGGTTGAGGTAGGCCACGGCTTTTTTCATCACGCGAGCGGATTTCACCACCTGCGGCAGGAACATCTTACCTTCACCAAACAGATCGCCGACCACGTTCATGCCGTCCATCAACGGCCCTTCAATCACATCCAGCGGACGAGTGGCGGCTTGACGGGCTTCTTCGGTGTCTTCGTCGATAAATTCGGTAATACCTTTCACTAGCGCGTGCTCAAGGCGTTTGTTCACTGGCCAGTGGCGCCACTCTTGCTCTTCTGGTTTGGCTGCCCCCGCACCGTTACCGCGATAGTTGTCGGCAATCTCGAGTAACTGTTCGGTATTGCTGGAATCAGCCACCGGACAGGGCAGGTTGAGCACTACGGCTTCAACCCGTTCTTTGAGGATTGGGTCGATATCATCATAAATCGCTAGCTGACCGGCGTTAACGATACCCATATCCATGCCCGCTTTAATGGCGTGATACAGGAACACCGCGTGGATCGCCTCACGTACCGGATTGTTACCACGGAACGAGAACGACACGTTGGATACCCCGCCAGAAATCATCGCGTGCGGCAGGGTGGCTTTAATATCTTTAATGGCTTCGATGAAGTCGACCGCGTAGTTATCGTGCTCGTCGATACCGGTCGCAACCGCAAAAATGTTCGGGTCAAAGATGATGTCTTCTGGCGGAAAGCCGACTTGATCGACCAAAATGCGATAAGCGCGAGTACAGATCTCCGTCTTACGCGCTTGGGTGTCCGCTTGGCCTGTTTCATCAAACGCCATGATGATCGCCGCCGCGCCATAGCGTTTCACTAAGGTGGCTTGTTCAATGAACTTGGCTTCGCCCTCTTTGAGCGAAATCGAGTTCACAATGCCTTTGCCTTGAATACATTTGAGGCCGGCTTCAATCACTTCCCATTTGGAGGAGTCGATCATGATCGGCACTTTGCAGATATCGGGCTCAGAGGCGATGAGATAGAGGAAGCGGGTCATTACTTCCACACCGTCCAACATGCCTTCATCCATGTTGATATCGATGATCTGCGCACCGTTTTCCACTTGGTCGCGGGCAACATCGAGTGCGGTTTCGTAATCGCCTTCTTTAATCAGGCGCAGGAAGCGTGCCGAACCGGTGACGTTAGTGCGTTCCCCCACGTTAATAAACAGCGAGTTGCTGTCGATAGTAAGTGGTTCCAAACCGGATAAGCGGCTGGCGACAGGGATATCCGGCAGCGGGCGCGGTGCGTATTGCTCCACCGCCTCGCGGATCGCTTTAATATGTGCTGGCGTGGTACCACAGCAGCCACCGACGAAGTTAAGCAGGCCTTCTTTAGCCCATTGGCCGATAACCTCGGCCATCTCGGCGGGCGTTTCATCGTAGCCACCAAACTCGTTCGGCAAACCGGCATTTGGGTGAGCCGAGACAAAGGTTTCGCTAATGCGTGACAACTCTTCAACATAAGGGCGCAGCTCTTTTGGCCCCAAGGCGCAGTTCAAACCAAAGGAGATCGGCTTGATGTGGCGCAGTGAGTTGTAGAATGCTTCAGTGGTTTGACCAGTCAAGGTGCGGCCAGAGGCATCGGTAATGGTGCCGGAGATCATCACTGGCAGTTGCTGGCCCAGTTTTTCGAACACTGCATCAATGGCGAACAGTGCCGCTTTGGCGTTGAGCGTATCAAAGATGGTTTCTACCATGATGATATCGGCGCCGCCGTCGATCAGCGCTTTAGTCGCTTGGGTGTAAGCCGTTACTAACTCATCAAAGTGAATATTACGGAAACCTGGGTCATTTACGTCTGGGCTGATAGAGCAGGTACGGTTGGTCGGACCAAGCACCCCTGCCACATAGCGTGGAATGCCGGTGGCTGCGGCAACTTCATCGGCCGCTTCGCGGGCGAGGCGGGCGGCTTCAAAGTTAATCTCTGTCACCAACGCTTGCATGTCGTAGTCAGCCATCGCCACGGTGGTAGCGTTAAAGCTGTTGGTTTCGACAATGTCAGCTCCCGCTTCGAGGTACTGGCGATGAATTGTTTTGATGATTTCTGGTTGAGTTAACACCAATAAATCATTGTTGCCTTTAACATCACAGTGCCAATCTTGGAAACGCTCGCCACGGTAGTCAGCTTCCTCTAGCTTATAGCCCTGAATCATGGTGCCCATGGCGCCATCAATAATCAGAATACGCTGCGAGAGTGCCGTTTCGAGCTGTTGTCGAAGCGGCAATGACGGAGTTTTGCAAGTTGCCATCGTAAAAAACCTTTTATTTATGCCATGAACACAAATGTCTGCAATTGTTGTATGATCCAGATCACAATATAGGCTATACGCCAATTGTGACGGCATAAGTATGGCTGCAGACGTTAAAATAGGGTAGTTTTGGACATATAAACGTATAGACGTCCATGATACGGATTCGTGGGAACTGCGGCAAGGTGAAATTAGTAGCTATAACTCGTTAAGAAAGGCATCAATAACCCAGCGTAGCAACTGCGCGGGGACGAGGTTGTGCCTTGTTTAAGTTTAGGCTTAGGAATCGAGATGACACGAACCCGTAAACTGACTATTTATCTGATGCGCCATGGTCACTGTGAAGGCGGCGAGTTGCTGCGTGGCCGTACCGATGTGCCGCTCAGTCCTGCTGGGCTAGAGCAGATGTGGGAAGCTTGGCGCTCAATCTCCGATGATATTGACGGTGCGCGGTTAACCTTGCTGAGTTCGCCATTGCGTCGTTGCACTAAGTTTGCCCAATACATCGCCGATGATATGGGCGAGTTTTTTGAAATGCCGTTGCAGATCGCGCCTTGGTTAGCCGAACTCAATTTTGGCGAATGGGATGGTTTGCCATTTGCCGAGTTAGAAGCCTGCCATGGCGATGAGCTGATGGCGTTCTGGCAAGATCCACTGGATATTACTCCGCCAGCTGGCGAACCGGTGCGCGAGTTTCACCAACGGGTGGTGACGGGCTGGCACAGCTTGCACCAACGAATGCTGAAATCTGATAAAGATACCGCCTTATTAGTCACCCATGGCGGCGTGATCCGCTCGCTGATGAGTGAAGTACTCTGTCCCGATAAACTGCCTGCCGCAGGACTCTTTACCGCGTTTGATCTGCCCTATGGTTCCATCATGAAAATCAGCGTATTCGCTAGTGAAATTGACGGCGAATGGCAGTGCAGCGGCCGCCTGCATTGGACTTTCTAAGCTATTGCAGATCAAATAATTAGCCATTTTTATTGCTTATCAGTGACTCTTTAGCCAAAACTGGTAGCCTTAGCCGTTTTTGAATGGGTCAATTAAGGCGGAGGACGCGCATGAACCCAGTACTCAGGGCTGAACACCTTAGCTGGCATGCTGATGGCAAACAGATCCTCGACGACATCTCTTTCGCGCTGCAACCGGGCAAAATGCTGGGCTTAATTGGCCCTAATGGAGCTGGTAAGTCCAGTTTGTTACGCTGCCTCTATCGCTATGTGCAGCCAGACAGCGGGAAAATCCTACTTAATGATTGTGAAATCAAAAGCATAGACCATAAAACCTTTGCTCAAACCGTGGCAGTGGTGTTGCAGGACACTCCCACCGAAATGAACAGCACTGTTCAGCAAATTGTAGCCACCGGTCTGACCCCTTATAAAGGCCTTTTCCAAGCCAATAACAAGGAGGATAATAACGCTATTCAATCAGCGTTATGCCAAGTTGGTTTGGCGGATAAAGCCGATGCCTCTTTTAGTCACCTTTCTGGTGGTGAGAAACAGCGAGCGTTAATCGCCCGAGCGATAGTGCAGCGACCCTCTTTGTTGATTTTAGATGAGCCGACGAACCATCTGGATATCCGTTATCAAATTCAAATTCTTGAGCTGGTACGTAGTCTCGGAATAACGGTTATCGCTTCGATTCACGACTTAAATTTAGCGTCAGCATTGTGCGACGAATTGCTGCTTATTGCTAACGGCCGTGGTGTCGCCGCTGGTTCGGCCGTCGAGGTGCTGACCGAGGCAAGAATTTCGCAAGTATTTGGCGTGTGTTGCCAAGTGGCTAAGCACCCGCAGCACGGCAAACCGTTGATCCATTATTACTACGGTTATACCGCCGCTGCGCATCAAGGAGTGCCTGCCAATGACGCGCCTTGATTACCTAACGCCATCGCTAAGGCGCTGGTTGGGCTTCATTGGCTTGCTGGTGTTGCTGATCATCACGCCGTTATTGGCGAGCAGTTTTGGTGCGGCGCAGATGAGTGTCACGGATGTGGCACAATTGCTATGGCATCACAGCATGGGTACCGAGCAAGCGGGCAGCATCAATGAACGGATCATCTGGGAGCTGCGCTTACCGCGCGTGTTGCTAGCATTTACGGCGGGGGCAGGGCTGGCGCTGAGCGGCTTTGTCCTGCAGAGTGTGACGCGCAATCCGTTAGCGGATCCCTATCTGTTTGGTATCAGCTCCGGTGCATCGTTTGGTGCGGTGCTGGTGGTGACCTTGGTGGGTACCAGCATACTGGGCGGCTTGTCGTTGCCGACGGGGGCATTTTTAGGCGCATGTTTGTCGGTGGTGCTGGTGTTGAGTTTGTCGGGACAACAAGTGACGACGCAAGTTGAACGCATGTTGTTATCCGGTGTGGCCGTGTCATTTATGTTTGGCGCGTTGACCAGTTTGCTGTTGTATTTTTCTAGCCCATTGGCGGCACAGTCGTTGTTGTTTTGGACCATGGGCAGTTTTGCTCAAGCCAAATGGTCAGAACTGTGGTTACCGATGGGAATTGTTGCTGTGGCACTTGCCTTAGTCATAGGGCAAAAGCGGCAATTGTTAGCTATGCAGGGCGGCGATGAGACCGCTCACACTCTGGGGGTCAGGGTAGTGAAACTGCGGCTAATGATGTTGCTGTTGTGCTCGCTAATCACCGCTACTTTGGTGGCACATTGTGGTGGGATTGGCTTTGTGGGGCTAATGGTGCCTCATGTGGTGCGTTTACTCGTGCCGCAACGTCAGTCGATTTTGCTGACGGCATTAGTAGGCGGTTTGTTTATGGTGTGGGTAGATGTGCTCGCAAGAAGCGTACTACCTACGCAGGAACTGCCGGTGGGCGTCATTACTTCTGCGCTCGGCAGTGTGTTTTTCTTGTTCGTGTTAAGACGGCGCGGACAATAAATAAATGAAATCAGGATGGAATCGAAATGTACACAGTATCTCCAGTGAATCACACGCTTGATAGTGAGATCCACTCGCGTATTGATCATAAAACTAAACCGTTAGGCGCGTTGGGCGAACTTGAAACGCTGGCGTTGCAACTCGGTCGTATTCAGCTCTCCAAAGCGGCTGACAAGTTGGCTATCAATAAACCTACTATGTTGGTGTTTGCTGGTGACCATGGTGTGGCTGATTACGGTGTGTCTGTGGGTGGCAGTGAAATCACCTCACAAATGGTACAAAACTTCGTTAATGGTGGAGCCGCGATCAATGTTTTCTGTCGCCAAAATAGCATGGCGCTAGAAGTGATTGATTGTGGTATCAAAGACCAAGTTAATGATCCTCGTATCATCAATCAACGCCTTGGCAGCGGCACTAAAGCCATGCACAAAGAAGCAGCCATGAGCATTGATGCGGTACACCAAGGTTTTGCCTTTGCGCGTGAACTGGTGCAACGCCATGTCAACAATGGCACTAACTTACTGGCGATTGGCGAAATGGGCATTGGTAACACCACGTCCGCTGCGGCAGTCATGGCCGCGTTGACTGGTATTCCAGTGGCGGAGTGCACCGGTAAAGGCTCTGGCATTGATATTGTGACGCTGAAACGCAAACGTATCATCGTTGAACAAGCCCTGCTGGAACATTATTCTCACCTGACTAACCCTATCCAAATTCTGGCTTGTCTTGGTGGTTTTGAGATTGTGCAGATGACTGGCACTATCTTGGCCGCTGCTGAGTTTGGTGTGCCTGTGCTGGTGGACGGCTTTATTGCTTCTGTTGCCGCATTGGTTGCGGTTGAGCTAGCACCTGCCGTGCGTGATTATCTGATCTTTTCTCACGAATCTGGTGAAAATGGTCATAGACGCCTATTGCTGCGCTTGAATGCTCGGCCTATGCTACGCCTAGGTTTACGCTTGGGTGAAGGTACCGGCGCAGCTTTAGCACTGCCGCTGCTGCAAGCTGCTGTGGCATTTTATAATGACATGGCAAGTTTTGATGAAGCTGGCGTGACCTCTGTCGTCGAACCTGTGGTTAATTCTGGAGCTGCTTAATGGCCAAACGGGCTGTCTTGCTGGAACAATTTCGGTTATTGCTAATCGCTATCGGGTTTTTTACGCGTATTCCCGTACCGTCGCAGATCAATGTTGACAGTGACAGCCTCAATCACGCTAGCCGCTATTTCGGTGTGGTCGGCACCTTAGTGGGTGCCATTGCTGCGCTGGTCATGTGGCTGGTGTCGTTGGTGATGCCAATGTCAGTGGCGATTGTGATGGCTATGCTGACAGGCGTGTTACTCACTGGCGGCTTTCATGAAGATGGGCTGGCTGATACCGCCGATGGTTTTGGTGGTGGTTGGACGGTGGCTGACAAACTCAGCATCATGAAAGACAGCCGTTTAGGCAGCTATGGCGCTATCGCGTTGGTGTTGGTGCTGCTGCTTAAATTCTCCTTGCTCACCGAGTTAGCTTTGTATGATCCGGTGTCAGCGCTGGGGGCGCTAGTGTTGGCGCATACCTTGAGCCGCGTCATTGCCGCAAGCCTGATCTACACCGAAACCTACGTGCGGGATGAAGGTAAAAGTAAGCCGTTGGCGAATCAACAAACGTTTCACGATCTGCTGATATTGATCATCTCCGGCATGTTATTAGTTGTGGTGATTTCGCCTACCGCCATGCTGACCTTTGTTATCGCTGGGTTTATCATTCGCACCTTGCTGTGCTTCTGCTTCCGTCGTCAAATCGGTGGTTATACCGGTGACACGTTAGGGGCAGCCCAACAGACCAGTGAACTGGCGATCTATATGTTGCTGTTGGTCGGGCGGACTAACGGCGCATGATCCAATTGGTGATCGGCGGTGCCCGCAGTGGTAAAAGCCGCTTTGCCGAACAGCAAGTCGCTTCACTTCTTGAGCAGCGTACCACTGCCGCACTGCCAGCTGTCTACATTGCCACGGCGACCGCAGAAGATGAGGAGATGCATCAACGGATCGTCCATCATCGGCAGCAACGCGATAGCAGTGCCATTGAGTGGCAATTGATTGAATCGCCACTCGCATTAGCCGATACCTTGACAGTCCTCTCTGGCCGCCATCACGTGGTGTTGGTGGACTGTCTCACCTTATGGCTTACTAACCACCTGCTGGCCACCGCGAATATGGCTGAATGTCGCCAAACGTTATGTCAGGTGGTGCAGCAATTTGAAGGCGATTTAGTGTTAGTCAGTAATGAGGTGGGTTCCGGTATTGTCCCGCTGGGTGAGCTGAGTCGTCGCTTTGTGGATGAAGCGGGCTGGCTAAATCAGCAGCTAGCGGCGATGGCCGATAAGGTGACATTGGTGGTTGCTGGGCTGCCGTTGAATCTTAAGGGCTGAAGCCGCATAAATTTGCTATTGTGTATGCCGAAGTGCCTCCGCACTCAACCTATTCACTTATTGCGATGAGATTTGATTGTGACTGACGAACTGACTCCACAACCCCAGCCCGCCAACGAACAACAAAAAGCCGAGCGTCATAAAGCACGCCAGCAAAAACTCAAACAAGTCGTTGATGCTCGCGTGGCCGCTGCCAGCGATGAAAAAGGCATTTTGCTAGTACTCACTGGTAATGGCAAAGGTAAATCTACCGCCGGTTTTGGGACCGTTGCGCGTGCCGTCGGCCATGGTAAAAATGCCGCTGTGGTGCAGTTTATTAAAGGCACTTGGGAGTGCGGTGAGCGTAAACTGCTAGAAAACGCCGGTGTGCAATTTGAAGTGATGGGCACGGGATTTACCTGGGATACCCAAGACCGTGCTAAAGATACCGCTGCGGCGGAAAAAGCTTGGCAGGTGGCGGAACGTTGGCTACAGGATGAATCTATTGATGTGCTGTTGCTGGATGAGCTGACCTATATGGTGAGCTTTCACTACCTCGACCTAGAGCGAGTGCTAACCGCATTACAGCAACGTCCAGCAATGCAGCATGTGATTATTACTGGCCGTAATTGTCATCGCCAATTGATTGAGTTGGCGGATACTGTCAGCGAGATCGCCAACGTTAAACATGCCTTTGACCATGGCATCAAAGCACAACCTGGCTTTGATTATTGAGATTCTCTTTCAGTTTTTAGCGAAAATTTAGCTGCTTAACGCAGATTTTCGCTAAATTCGATTTGTTTCACATCTATGATTTAAAGCCGTAATTTTTCGTTTCTCCCCCCGTTTTTCGCCCGTATGATCGGCGACAACTTAAATGTCGTACATTTGCTAAGGTCTACAATGAAACGCTGGGCACTGGGTGTGTTTGCGCTAATGCTGTTACTGTTATTTGTGGCTACAGGGTTATTGCTCATGCAGCCCGCTGGCAATCGCCTGCAGCAACTGCAGTGGCAAGATTTTTACGTGCTAACAGCCAACAAGCAATTGGCGTTGGCACAACAGTACTACAACAAAGATAGCCCGCAGTTTTCAGTCAAGTTAGCGGAAAAATGGTTTGTTCGTGCCGCTAAAAATGGCGAGCAAGAAGCCCATTACCAATTGGCACACCTCTACTATGTGTATCCCGATATCTCCGGCTTAGGTTGGGAAGCGAACGTTGCGATGGCGACCGATCACTTAGAAGATGCCGCTATTGCTGGCCTGCTAAAAGCACAAACTGAATTGGCGGATATTCTGTTTAAACACAATAACAAAGCCGACAAAATTCGGGGCATCGACTATTTAGCACGGGCGGCCAAACAGCAAGATACTCAAGCAATGTTGCAGTTGGGACAGCGCTATTGTACTGACAGCGAGCTATTGAATTATGAGTTGGGGCAGTCCTATTTTGAGCAAGCGGCGGCGGCTGGAAATCAGCGAGCACCACTGATTCTTGCGAGTTTGTTCCGTCAGGGCAGTTGTGGGCCGGCCAATGCTGAGCGGTATCATTATTGGGTGGAGCAAGCCGCAGATTTGGGCATTGCCGAAGCACAACAGTGGCTAGCTGATATCTATCTGCAAGGTGATGGTCGCCCAGTCGACCCGCTCAAAGCGGCGTTGTTGTTATATCGCTCTGGGCAGGCGGATGCGTTGTACAAGCTGGGTGTGTTATTGCAACAGCAACCAGCGTTATGGCCGCAGCTACAAGCGCAGCTGACTGACGGTTTTATCCTTGATAATGACTATATTGGTACCATTGCCACCTGTTTTTACAATGCAGCACAGCAGGGGCATCCTAAAGCGGCGTTTGCCTATGGTTTACTTAATTTGCAACATGATGACCGTGATATGGCGATGCAGGCATTTGCTATTGCGCGTGATGCGGGTTACCCCAAATATGCGGCGGATTTAGGTGATGTGCAGGCAAAACTCGATATGGACAGTATCAAAGCGCAAGGGCTGGGCAGCTTTTTCGGTTGGTAGTGAGTTTGAATAAAAAAACAAGGATGGCGTTCGTCATCCTTGTTTTGCGCCAACCACATGGCCGGAGAGCTGTCACTTTACGTTAAAGTGCTTTGCTTAATACGTCAGTGAACTCGGCAGAGGTAACGGTGACATCTGGCGCGAAGCGAGCTAGCACTTGACCATCTTTACCAATCAAGAATTTCTCAAAGTTCCACATAATATCAGTAGCGTCTTTTGGCAGTAGCTCCATTTCGGTCAGCTTTTGCGTAAAGCTCGGATCTGGGTTTTTGATCGCTTTTGGTTGTGCAGCAATCAATGCTTGATAAAGCGGATGACGGTTGGCCCCGTTGACTTCAATTTTGGCAAACATTGGAAAGGTCACATCGTAGGTCAATGAGCAGAACTGTTGAATTTCTGCTTCGGAGCCAGGTTCTTGGCCGAGGAATTGGTTACATGGGAAACCTAATACTTCAAAGCCAGCGGCCGCTTCTTCTTTATAAAGCGCTTCAAGCTGTTCGTATTGCGCGGTTAAACCACATTTGGATGCAACGTTAACAACCAGCAGCACTTTGCCTTTGTAGGCGGCTAGGCTGGTTTTCTCGCCAGTAATGGTGTTGACTTCAATGTCGTAAATACTCATTGTGTAAAACCTCTATGTTTATATGATGCAGATCACATTGCCGCAGACACTCGCTATCGTCAAGGGGCGCGGGTGCTTTGTGAACAACTGTTCATACATTTGTTTGCTGCCTGATGTGATACCCCATCAATTAAGTGCGAAATCCTTTGATCGAGTTATCGAGCTGATCGCCCAATTCAGCTAGTCTTTGCGTGGCAGCGGCGGTCTCGTTGGATGAGGCTGAGGTCTGGTTGGCAATTTCACTTACTTGTGAAATACGGCGGTTGATCTCTTCGGCAACTAAACTTTGCTCCTCGGCGGCGGCTGCAATCTGATGATTCATCTGTTGCACATGTGACACGGCCTGAGCAATTTGGCTAAAGAGCTCGCCTACCTCTTGTGAGGCTTTGGCGTTGGCATTGGCGCGCTCTCGACTGTTCTGCATCATCTGCAATGAGTGACGTGCGCCCGTTTGCAGCTGGGACACAATGTTTTCGATCTCTGCGGTCGACTCTTGCGTGCGCTGAGCCAGACTGCGCACCTCATCGGCAACTACGGCAAAACCGCGCCCGGCTTCGCCCGCACGAGCGGCTTCAATGGCGGCATTTAGCGCTAGCAAGTTGGTTTGTTCGGCGACCGATTTTATCACTTCCATTACGCTGCCGATCCCTTCGGTTTGTTTCGCTAATGTTTGCATCGCCTCGGCGGTATTATTCAGATCTTGTAGTAGGCGGTTCACCACCTGCAGCGATGCATCCATCGCTTGCTGGCCTGCATGCGTGACTTGCTCCGCATTGCTAGTGGCTTCTGCTGCTTGCTCTGCATTGGTGGCTACTTCGTGCACGGTGGCGGTCATCTCATTCATGGCCGTTGCTACTTGCTCAGTTTCTACCTGTTGATCGGCCATGCCGCGACGGTTTTGCTCGGTCACAGAAGAAAGTTGATCTGCTGCGAGATTCAGTTCTGAGATGCCGCCGCTGACATTGTGGATCAGTTCGGTGAGCGCGTGGGTCATTTGGCCGATAGCCTGTTGTAGCATGCCGACTTCATCCTTGCGGGTTGAACTGATGGCATTGGTGAGATCGCCTTTGGCAATGCGTGCGGCAGCGAGGGCCGTATCGTGCAGCGGTTTAGCAATAAGGCGTGTAATCAGCAGCGTGGCGGCCAGGCCGATACACAAAGAAACCAGCGATACGCCGACCAGTGTCCATTTGGCTTGTAAGCTAAATTGTTGCTGACGGGTTTGCAACCCTTGTTCAAGTGCATCGACATCCTGACGGATGTTGCGCGCAACTTCGACATACTCTTGTACTTTATCGGTCACCGCTTGGCTTTGTTGAGTGTATTCGGTGATTCCCGTGGTGAGCTGGGCCACTTGTTGCTGTACTTGCGCGAGCGCAGCATCGCCGTGGCGTTGGTTGATACCAGCGAACTGCTGAGTTAACTGAGTAAGTTGTTGGCTTAGAGCGCTCGGCAGTTGCTCAGCGTCTTTATTACTCGTTAACCAAGTGCTCAAACTGCCGATAGTTTCTAGCGCATAAATGTGAGCTTGGGCGACTTGTTGTGCAGTAAGCCACTCATTAGTTTGTTCTGCCTCACTATTTAACTGCGCTTCGAGTGATGTGAGCGTTGTTTTTAACTGCTGTGATTGTTGTAAGACATTTTTTTTAGCGCTCAGCTTTGCTTCACTAAGTGGCACTAATTGCAAAAATATATCGCGGTAGCGGTCAATGTAAAGTGTCACATTATTAAATGTGTCTTTTAATTGTGGGTCTTGTTGATAAAACATCTTTTGTTCAGCCAACATTGATAACATGGTGTCAATTTCGGCCGCCAATGCATTTTTGTCTTCAGTACTGGCAGTACGTAAATAGTTTTCTCTTGCCGCTTTGGTATCCGAAATCACTTTATTAAATTTTTGGATGGCAAAGACCTGCTCACTGTGGCTGCTGACGTGATTGAGTCCTACCCAACCAGTAATGGCGAGTACTAATGACAGTAACAACATCAGACCAAACCCTAACGCAAGCTTGGTTGCAATGGAGATATTTTCTAGCAGATGCACCATATATAAATCCCTTAACTGATTGCGAAGTTAGCTTCCTGCTGGTAACTGATAGAGGCTATTTGATTGAAGGTAAAACAGTTTAGCCAAGCAGTGACGAGTGATTACGCCTCAACAAGGATGGTAGATAACCTAGTAACTTGCGAAAATTTTAACCATCTTGTTAGATGATATGGGCATAAGTATATTCTAATTTTAGATATAAAACTAAGGGATGGTTGAACAAGTCCTGTATGTTCCCTAGGTTGTCACACGGCCGTGCCAAGCGCCGTTTGTCGCAAATGGTCGATTATTTTGAAAAACATAACTACATTGATGAAGCCAGATGCCACGCCTTAAGGGAGAATGGATAAGCTAACGCATTGCGTCGTTAAACAACTTTGCCAATGTGCCTGCCGCAGTCAGCTGCCTTGAGTGGCAATCGCTTACAAATCCCGCGTGACACGAAACGTGGTTGCACTTTCCCAAATCCTCATATTGACAAACGACGATAACAATTGATTTTTTTATCACCGTAATTAATGTGATCTCATTTTTAGAATTGTATTTTCTTAATTAGTTTTTAATTTATAAGTCAATATTTAAAAGTTTAATTTTGCGATATTCGCTGTGAACAAAAGTTACTAAAGTGCTGGTAATAAATAATTGTGATTTCAGCAAATATTATTTTGTCAGGTTATTGCTACCTTATTTGTAGGGAGTGAAATCATATTGGATTATTCTCATAATCATTGTCGCTAATATGATTAACTTATTTGTGATGAGCAATATAATTTTGGAGGAATTCCATGAAACTAGCAGGAGCACTCAAAGTATCCGGCATAGCGTTAGTTTTGTCTGGTTTGTTTACGGGCAGCGTATACGCAGCAGCTGATAATTTGGCAAAATTTCATGCGGAGATGGGGGGATGTGAAAATTGTCACGTCACTAAAAAGGGGCCTACCGATGACAATCTTACCCATGAAAATCAGCAATGTGTCAGTTGTCATGGTTCACTCAATGAATTGGCCGCCGCCGATACTGAAGCGAAACGTGAGATTTCACCGCATAAATCGCACTTAATTGGCGATATTGCTTGTACTTCATGCCACAAAGGACATGAAGCCTCAGTGGCTTATTGTGACGCTTGCCATAGCTTTGGGTTTGATATACCGTTCGGTGGGCAATGGCAACGTAAGTTTGTGCCGATTGATGTGAATAAGGCGGCGCAAGATAAAGCGATCGCCGCAGGCCCTCGTGAAACGATAGATGTCGTTGTAGTCGGTTCTGGTGGTGCTGGTTTAGCCGCGGCGGTTTCTGCCCACGAACACGGCGCCAAAGTGATTGTGTTAGAAAAAGAACCGCTGGCCGGTGGTAACACCAAATTGGCGGCGGGTGGTATGAATGCTGCTGAAACCAAGTTTCAGAAAAAACTGGGGATTGAAGATAAAGTCTCCATCATGATTGATGACACCATGAAGGGCGGTCACAACGTTAATGATCCGGCGTTAGTGAATATCCTTGCGAAAAACTCCTCAGATTCAATTGATTGGTTAACCGCTATGGGCGCCGATATGAGTGATGTTGGCCGCATGGGTGGTGCCAGTGTTAACCGTACACACCGTCCGACAGGGGGCGCTGGTGTTGGGGCTCACGTGGCGCAAGTGCTCTACACTGCCGCGAAGAAAAGCGGGGCCGATATTCGGTTCAACAGCCGCGTAGTGCGGGTGCTGGAAGATAAAGACGGTCACGTTGACGGCGTATTAGTTGAAGGTAAATATACTGGCTACTATGTCATTAAAACCAATGCGGTGGTGATGGCTACCGGCGGCTTTGCTAAAAATAATGATCGCGTTGCCAGCTACGATCCTAAACTGAAAGGCTTTGCTGCGACTAACCATCCTGGCGCAACTGGTGATGGTTTGGACGTAGCGTTGGCAGCAGGAGCCGATACTCGTGATCTGAAATATATTCAAGCACACCCAACTTGGTCACCAAAAGGTGGGGTGATGATCACTGAAGCGGTACGTGGTAATGGCGCTATTTTGGTTAACCGCGAAGGCAAACGTTTCGTTAATGAAATCACCACGCGTGATAAAGCCTCTGCCGCCATTTTGCAGCAAACTGGCGCAAGTGCCTTCTTGCTGTTCGATGATTCAGTGCGTAAGAGCTTGAAGAAAATTGAAAACTACATCCATCTTGGCATTATTACCGAAGGCAAAACAGTCGCAGAACTCGCGGAAAAAATGTCGTTGCCAGCAGCGCAGTTAGAAAAAACGATCGCTGAATACAACGGCTTTGTTAAAGCGGGGAAAGACACGCAATTTGCACGTCCAAACATGCCACGTGAACTGGCTACCGGCCCATTCTATACGCTGGAAGTGAAGCCTGCAGTGCATCACAGCATGGGCGGCGTGAAAATTGATACTACAGCTGAAGTTCTCAATAAAGAGGGTAAAGCGATCAGCGGGCTGTTTGCCGCAGGTGAAGCCACTGGCGGGGTACATGGTGCTAACCGCTTAGGTGGTAATGCTATTTCTGACATTGTGACCTTTGGCCGTATTGCTGGGGCTCACGCGGCGGAATTTGCCAAAGCTAAGTAATTAACCCAAGTTAACTCAGCGTCCATTATTCACTTAGATTAACGGCGGACCTTGTGTCCGCCTTTTTCGTTAGTGTGCGGCAGCTCATGTTTTAGCCTTCTTTCATATAGCAGCCAAGACTTCCCTAGCAAATTTCCCTACACTGCCAACATCAGCAATTTTGAACTAGGTCACAGCTATGAAAATCGGCTTTTTTAGTGCCAAGCGGTACGACATTCAGCACTTTACCCAGATGAATGAAACGGGTGGTTATCACGCTGATATTGAATTTTTTGACTATCGTTTATCTCGGCAAAACGTGCGCTTGGCATTAGGCTTTGAGGTGATTTGTGCTTTCGTTAATGACGAATTGTGCGAAGAGGTATTAACCAAATTGTATGCCTCAGGCACCAAAGTGATTGCGATGCGTTGTGCTGGTTTTAACAATGTCGATTTAGAGGCCGCTAAGCGTTTAGGCTTGGAAGTGGTCAACGTGCCAGCATACTCACCAGAGTCGGTAGCTGAGCACACGGTGGCGTTAATGTTGACGCTGAATCGCAAAATTCATAAGTCTTATGGCCGTACCCGCGATGCCAACTTCTCATTGGAAGGGCTGGTGGGCTTTAACATGTTCCACAAAACGGTGGGCGTGATTGGCACGGGTAAAATCGGTGTGGCAACTATCCGCATTCTGCGTGGTTTTGGCTGTAACGTGTTGGCGTTTGATCCGTTTAAAAACCCGCTGGTGGAAGAGTTAGGCGCGCAGTACGCCAGCTTGGAAGAGATCTATCAAACCAGTGATATTATCAGCTTGCATTGCCCGCTCACCAAAGAAAACCACCATCTGCTCAATGCCGAAAGCTTTGCCAAGATGAAGCCAGGCATGATGGTGATTAACACTAGCCGTGGCGGCTTACTGAATGCGCAAGATGCGATGGAAGCGCTCAAACTGGGGCAAATTGGCTCACTCGGGTTGGATGTGTATGAGAACGAGAAAGAGCTGTTCTTCGAAGATAAATCCAATGAAGTGATTTTAGACGACGTATTCCGCCGTCTGTCCGCGTGTCACAATGTGATCTTCACTGGTCACCAAGCCTTCTTAACCAGAGAAGCCCTCGACAACATCGCCCAAACTACGTTGGACAATGTCAGTCGTGTGGTTGCTGGTAAAAAATGTGGTAACGAGCTGTTCTAAGCAGATAGCGAAGGGTTAGCCGACTTTTCGGCGCTGCTTTCTTTGGGCGCCGGCAGCTCTGCTACTGGTACAGGAATGCGTGGCAGTTTAATCACTGGCTTGGTTAACGCTAGCGTGTTGGGATACGTAATGGTGTTGCCGCTATCGAGCTTAATCAGCAGATGAAATAGCGTGACTTCTTCTAATGTGCCGCTGGTATCGATGTCGGCATCGATGATCTTAATGCGATCGCCCAATTTATAGGGAAACATAAAGAAGATTAGGATCCCCGCAGTGACGTTCGATAGAATCGACCACTGAGCCACCAATGCCATTCCTAATACAGCAAACGCGGATGAAACAAACAGCGATACATCTTGATAGCCCAATCCGATAGAGATCGCCGCCATCGACAACATCACCACAAACAAGATCAAGCTGATCGCCTTGCTCACCAAGCTGGCGCGCGTAGCATTCATATGTTTGCGTTTGCTGAATTGATGGATCAAACCGCTAATTCTACGTTGTACTAGCACAAAGGCGACAACATAAAGCAGAATGATGAAAATATTGGTCATCATAAAAATGTATCCTGATTACATTCCTTCGACAGTGAGACGCTATATTAGCGAACAACGCTGGTCGATGAAACGTGGAGAAATAAATGGAAGACTACCAACTGCTGGCTTCAGTAGATGATGAATTCGGCAGAGTCTCGGTATTGGAGTTAGGCGACACCCGCATTTTGACTTTTGGTCATAACGATGAACAAAGCAAACTCAACAAAAAATTACCGCATCAACCGCAACACACCTATCTTAAAGCCATGTTGTTGTCGCTATTATACGGAACGCCAAGACGAGTGATAGTACTGGGGCTCGGTGGTGGTTTACTTGTTCACGCTTTGCGCAATTTTGATCCTGCCATTAAAATCACGGCGGTTGAGCTGCGCCAATCGGTGATTGCGATTGCCAAGCAGCATTTCATGCTGCCGTTGTCCAAAAAGTTAACGATAGTACAGCAAGACGCCGCCGAGTATATGGCCACGCGTGATGACCGCCGCGTCGATGCAATCTATTGCGACCTGTTCCATGCTGACGGCATGCAAGCGTTTCAACGCGAGGCCGAGTTTTTAGATAACTGCTTATATCAGCTGAAAGACAACGGCTTGCTGGTACTCAACTGTTGGAAAGAAGCGCGAGGCGATACTGACTTGCGCCAGCGTTTGTTGGAGCGTTTTGCCGATGTCCGCGCTTGCTTGACTGGCAGCGGCAATTGGGTGATCTTTGCGGCGCGTAGGCCACAACTGTTCAGCCAAGCTTCGCTAAAACAGCAAGCACAGCAGCTTTCCGGCAAGTTGGCATTTGATTTAAGCCAACCGCTGACCAGATTTGAGGAATGGCGTTAGCGGCTCGCCGCTTGATGCGCACGACGTCGGGCTTTAGGTTTGCACGACTGTACGCAGCGCCGACCATACTCACCGCCAGAATAGCCCCAGCTAAAGTGCGGCCACTCTCGTCAATGTTGCCTCCATCGGTTAAGTTGTTAGCTAGCTCGATAATTCCGGAAAAACCGATTGGAACAATAGTTTTTATCTGATTTAATAAAAACCACAACCAGACTAGTATTACTTCCATCGAGAGGGCAAACGGGTTGCCCATTGATTTTTAATCATTGATTACGGGAGTAATATCATGCCACAAGCACTGAACACAGCCATCAAACCGTTTAACGCAACCGCTTTCCACCAAGGTGAATTTGTCGACATCTCTGAAAAAGACCTGTTGGGCAAATGGGCCGTTGTATTCTTCTACCCAGCTGACTTCACTTTCGTGTGTCCAACTGAACTGGGTGACTTGGCTGACCACTACGAAGAGCTGCAAAAACTCGGCGTAGAAGTGTTCTCAGTATCTACTGACACTCACTTCACCCACAAAGCATGGCACGACAGCTCTGAAACTATCGGCAAAATCAACTACTACATGGTAGGTGACCAAACTGCCACTATCACCAACAACTTTGGTGTACTGCGTGAAGGTCAAGGTCTGGCAGACCGCGCTACCTTCCTGATCGACCCAGAAGGCATCATCCAAGCAATGGAAGTGACTGCTGAAGGTATCGGCCGTGATGCAGAAGACTTGCTGCGCAAAATCAAAGCTGCCCAATATGTCGCTGCTCACCCAGGTGAAGTTTGTCCAGCAAAATGGAAAGAAGGTGAAGCAACTCTGGCGCCATCATTGGACCTGGTTGGCAAAATCTGATCTAGCTTTCCCCGCGAAAGCGCCAGGCTTAGTGACGAACGACTAAGCCTACCTTTTAAAATCTTTGGCCTGCGCTCGCTTTCCTCCTGCGGGCAGAAGACTCCTTTTACCTTTTTCACAGGACACGTTCATGTTAGACGCAACTTTAAAACAACAACTGGACACCTATCTGCAATACATCAAGCAACCTATTGAAGTTAGCGTGTCCGGTGACGACAGTGCTAAATCTCAAGAGGTGAGTGAGCTTGCCAATGAGCTGGTCAGCATGTCCGCTAAGATTAGCCTGCAAACAGGCAATAATCCGCGTACTCCAAGTATGTCAATTGCTCCGCAAGGCCAAGCGCCACGGGTGCATTTTGCTGGTGTACCGTTAGGCCATGAGTTTACCTCGCTCGTATTGGCGCTGTTACAAGCAGGTGGTCACCCATCAAAAGCCGATCCTGAATTGTTAGAGCGGATCCGCAATTTGAAAGGGGAGTTCCACTTTGAAACCTATATTTCGCTGTCGTGCCACAACTGTCCAGATGTGGTGCAAGCATTAAACTTGATGGCAAGCCTGAACCCGAATATCACTCACGTGATGATTGACGGCGGCCTGTTCCAAGATGAAGTTAACCAGCGCGGCGTAATGGCAGTACCCGCAGTGTACTTAAACGGTGAACACTTTGGTCAAGGCCGCATGACGCTGGAAGAGATTGTTGAGAAAGTGGATACCAGTGCGGCGGAAGACAAAGCCGCGGCACTGAATGAAAAAGATCCATACGATGTATTAGTCGTTGGTGGTGGCCCTGCAGGTGCAGCGGCGGCAATTTATGCTGCACGTAAAGGCATTCGCACTGCGATTGTGGCTGAACGTTTCGGTGGTCAAGTGATGGATACCGTAGGGATTGAGAACTTTATCTCTGTCACCTACACCGAAGGGCCCAAACTGTCTGCAGCACTTGAGCAACACGTTAAAGAGTATGGTGTTGATATCATCACCGGCCAACGTGCAGCAAGCATCAAACGTGATGGTTTGGTGAATATCGAGCTAGAAAGCGGTGCAACGTTGAAAGGTAAAAGTGTGGTGTTAGCCACCGGTGCTCGCTGGCGTGAACTCGGCGTCCCGGGTGAAGAGCAATATCGCACTAAAGGTGTTGCCTACTGCCCACACTGTGACGGCCCGTTCTACAAAGGTAAGAAAGTGGCGGTGATTGGTGGTGGTAACTCAGGTATTGAAGCCGCTATCGATTTAGCAGGTATTGTTGAGCACGTCACTGTACTGGAATTTGCTGACACGCTGCGCGCTGATGAAGTGCTGGTGAAAAAAGCGAAATCGCTCGGTAACATCGATATCATCATGAATGCGCAAACTACTGAAGTGCTCGGTGATGGCAGCAAAGTGAACGGTATTGCTTATAAAGACCGGGTGACTGGCGCAGACCACACCATCGAGCTGGCTGGTATCTTTGTCCAGATTGGCTTAGTACCTAATACAGGCTTCTTGAAAGAGAGTGAAGTTGAGTTGAGCCGCTTTGGTGAAGTGATTATTGATGCCAAAGGCGCCACCTCAATGCCGGGCGTATTCGCTGCCGGTGATGCGGCGAACATTCCTTACAAGCAGATCATCATCTCCATGGGTAGTGGGGCAACCGCAGCACTGAGCGCCTTTGATTACTTAATCCGTGAAGCTGACTAAACTGCAGCAGACAATGAAAAGCCGACCTTGGTGGTCGGCTTTTTTAATCCTATTAGCGGATATACGAGAAAACCCGTTTACGCGGTGACATCAATATTATGTCCGAGGTTTCCTTCGGGTTGTGGAGCAGGCGCAGCTGCCTGAATCAAATTAAGGGCGATCTGGCCTTCAGCTTTTTGCTGATCTTTGGCCAATTGCGCAACTCTCACTCCAACAGCACCGTTGTCTAAGTTGGGTGTGACAGCCTGAGAGCTAATTGATATTGCCATATTGTGTCCTTTAAGGTCGCTAAAGACAGGGTAAGTGTTAGGCTTGATCAGAGTAAAATCAAGTCAAAATGATGGTACAAGTCTACTCTTGCACCACCTGCACCATCATTTATCGGCTAAGCTGCACGTTTCTGAAGCACTTTTCTTACCGTCACCACGATGCTAGTGACGACAATTGCCCCCAAAATTAACCCTACTGACACGGTAACACTCTGTAATGCTGCCGGATTTGCTGCCAACGTGCCGCCTAATCCCAGCATCATAATCCCTGACATTAATTTTAAGGTTTGGCCCTCTTTTTCAGTGAGCTTGCGTTTGCCCAATGTCATAGAGAAAGCGACCACGATGGCAATCAACGGGATGACATAAACAATGTTGTAGTACACCAGATACATCATCCGCTCATAAGTCGGCAGATTATGCATTGATAATACGCTGGTGTAGATCATCGGAAATCCAGCGGTACAGAGCAGTTCATACGCATTGGCGAGGATAGCTAATACGGTGGTGCCAAGAATCATCGCCGTTAAACTGGAGGCACTGGAGAGCTTGCCCATGCGTTTAATTAAGCTGGTGCGGTTCTCGGCGGTCATCGACAAGCTCACTTCGCCTTTGGTAAAGAAGTACTCTTTGACGTTAATGGCCCCAGCCACTAATGCCAGTAAGCCCGCCACCAAAATGATGATGCCACCATCGCTATTGGCTCCCAGTAGCTCAAAAATGTTCAGCCACGCAGTCATGAACAGGAAGTAGATAAAACCGGAGAAAAATACAAAAATACCACCGACCAGCAGCATGCGGCCGCGGCTTTTGGCGTTAACCATAATTGATAGCAGAAACAGTAATACAAAGAAGGCGCATGGATTAAAGGCATCAGCACCCGCAAGCACTAACGTGAGGATGGGGAGTGAGATACTGTCGGGATTTACCGCACCAACAATCGGTAACTCTACTGGTTGGATCTCCGCTTCCTCTGCTCCGACGTCACAGGTGCCATCACCACCATCACTGCTACAAGTGGCAAAAAGTGGTTCATCGGTCGCATCTTGCACGCTCGCTTGTGGGCTATCATCACTCGTCGAGGTCGGCATATCTTCCGCCGCCAGTTGGCCGCCATTGGCCAGATAGCATCGTTTTAAACGGTTGAGCAAAAACTGGCCGGTCACTTCCTTGCTGGAATAACCAATAATGGTTTTGCCGCAGGCTGATAGGAAAGGTACTGAACGACTGGAACTATGGGTTTGTTCTGCTAACTGTTGCCAAATCTCTTGCGTGCCAACATCTCCAACGCGAAAGCTGTGTACTTCAATCCATGGATATTGTTGTGGCAGTGAATCGATAAAAGGATGCGCTTCTTTGCAGTGCGGGCAAGTCTTTGACCAAACAAAGTAGAGTGGAATTTTAAGTTCACCTTGAGCATCTACTTTATGCCATGCAATGGGTGATTGAGGCGCTGCCTGCACGCAGGTCAAACTGGCAAAAGCGAGCAGTACTCCCAAAAAGAAACTTCTGAACATAAAACACCTTTTTAATCGATTTGACCGTTTTTTGATCGAAATTAAATAAAATTCTATTAATATCTGTGCAACGTTTGCCGATAGTTAAGTTATGGGTTAAATAACTTACGGAATTTATTTTCTTTTTCTAACTAATGGAGAGTGATGTTTTAGGTGTTTTAGTTTTCGCCGTCTAAACTTTATTGCGGTTATTGTGAGCAGTGTTGCATCCCAAGGAGTGTTTATGCGAACTACGTTGAAAGTTCGGCTGTTGGCTGTGAGTACTGTGTCTGTGTTGTTCACAGTCATTCTACTGGTAGTGATGTCTTCGTATTTCATTCGAAGCAATGCTATGGAGAGCACTCAAAGAGAAGTCAGCGAATTAATTAACACCTTCGCCAGTGGCGTAGGGCAATGGATGTCAGATCGGCAAAATGCGGTCGCGTCCTTAGGTAAAACCATTGAGAACCATCCAAACGACGACGTGACGCCGTACTTGATGGAAATCCATCAAGCGATGAGTTTTGGCCTGACCTATTTTGGTGATGAGCAGGGCAACATGTATCGTCAAGACCCAGCGCTACAAACCGCAAACTATGATCCCCGGATCCGCCCTTGGTACAAAGGCACCAAGGAAAAGAATGCGATGTTCATTTCGTCACCTTATGTCAGTGCCACCATGCAACAACTGGTGGTGACTATTTCACAACCGGTAATGAAAAATGGTCAGTTTTTTGGTGCGGCGGCAGCTAACTTAGCAATTGATAAGCTAACCAAATCGGTGCGTAAGCTAAAACTACCGGGTGATGGATATGGTGTGTTACTTGAGCGCGACGGTACTGTGATTAGTCATCCTGATGATGCGCGCAACGGTAAGCCGATTACTGATGTGGACAGTCGCTTTACCGCTAGCTGGTTACAGCAACGCGCTGCCGCTGATGGCCTTGATGAATTCACCTTCGAAGGCGCCACTAAACTGTTCTACGTACAAAACGTGCCGAATACTGATTGGGCGCTGATGTTTGTGTTGGACAAGAGCAGCATTATGGCGGCGTCCGCCAAGCTGGCGTGGATGATGTCTATTGTGGGACTTGGTTTCCTTGCCCTGTTTGCAGTGTTGCTGTTCATCATCTTTAAACTGCAATTTAAAGATCTGGAACGAGTATCTAAAGCGTTGAATGATATCTCTCAAGGTGCGGGGGATCTGACCGTACGCATTGATGTGAAAAACCATCATGATGAGATTGGCGTTTTAGCCACAGGCTTTAACCGCTTTGTGGAACATCTGCACGGCATTATTAGCCGCATGGGGCAGATTGCCGATCAACTGGGGAGCCAGTCGCAAGAAACTCGCCGCTCCGCGGAGCAAAACAATCAAAGCATTGCCGTACAGCAAGATGAGATCACTATGGTGGCAACGGCGGTCACTGAGATGGCCAGTGCGACCGAAGAGATTGCTAGTAATGCTGAATTGACCGCGCAAACGTCACAAGATGCCGTGAGCTTAGCGGTGAATGGTCAACAGCAAGTGACCCAAAGTCAGCAATCGATCCGTAACCTAGCGGAGGAGGTTGATAACGCCAGCAAGATTATTGGTGAGCTGAACGAACATTCGCAGAAGATTAACAGCATTCTGTTGACCATCAGTGGTATTGCCGAGCAAACCAACTTGTTGGCACTGAACGCTGCAATTGAAGCGGCGCGTGCAGGTGAGCAAGGTCGTGGCTTTGCGGTAGTCGCTGATGAAGTGCGAGTATTGTCGCAACGGACTCACGCCTCAACACAAGAGATCCAAGCCATGATTGAAACGCTGCAGCGTACTGCCTCAAAGGCGGTAACCTCAATGGAGCACAGTCACAATATGGCGGAAACCAGTGTGCTTGATGCTGAATCGGCCAGCAGTAGCTTAGAGCAGATCAACCAAGCGATCACTCAGATCTCCGACATGGCAAGCCAGATTGCAACGGCTGCTGAGGAGCAAACGTCAGTCACCAGTGAGATTAACCGTAACACTGAGGCAATTCGTGAAGTTTCTATGAATCTGTCGGATGAGTCGGTTGTGGCAACTGAGAAAGCACAGCAACTGCAATTGTTGGCGCAATCGTTACAGCAAGAAGTTGGACGTTTCCGCTTGTAATTGCTAGCAGTCATAAAAAACGGCCTCGTATGAGGCCGTTTTTTATTCAACCATCGCCACTTTTGTGGTGGCTTCAGCATCGGATTCTGGCTCGGCAGGTAACGAACACCAGACGATGTCTACTTGGCGTTGTTCCGTGGCAGAGGCCGTATTAATACGGGTAATAATCGGCGATGTGAGCTGGCTCTTGGTAAGATATTCTTTAACGCGCTCAACCCGACGGCTAGCGAGCCACATATTATATTGTTGCAGTGACTTATTACCGATAATGGGCCGCAGATTAAACTCAAGCATTAGGTAGCCTTCGCCCTTTTGCTGGGCTTGCTGGCTAACGTCATTCAATTGGTTGGATACGCTGGAAGAAAAATAGGAACTATTTTTGGGATACTCGACTTGACCGAGTTGCTCTTGGCCATCGCAAGTCGCGTTGGCAGAGTTAGCAAGCGCTAACATCAATAGCCCACTGAGTGTCATAGCACGCATCACTTTATCTCCTTGTGAAACGAAAAGCTGCCTATGTCAGAGTGGGCAAAGTAGACTATAAATGCCTAAAAAGCAAACGATTGTGTCAAAAAAATCAACTTAAGTAAAAATTATATAAAACAAGGCATTAACCAAATTTTGGCTAATGCCTTGTCAATATTGTTCACTCAGGACGCTGGAGCGTACGTAGCTACTGCAGTTTAAAGTGCTACGCCATTTACGGTGAGCGCCACGTCAATATTGCCTTTAACCGCGTTGGAGTAAGGGCACACTTGATGGGCTGTTTTGACTAATTCCACGGCTTGCTCTTGCGGTAAATCCAGCTCAGCTGCTAAGGCGACGGTTAAAGCAAAACCGCCATCCTCCTTATTGTAGATACCGACATTTGCGGTAACAGGTGCCTGGCTCAGTTTGATCTTTTGCTGGCTAGCAATGAATAGCACGGCATTGGAAAAACATGCGGCGTAACCCGCTGCAAACAGTTGCTCTGGGTTGGTGGCTTGCCCTGAACCGCCCATCTGTTTTGGGTAAGCTAAATCAACAGATAGCAGTTGATCGTCGGTGGCGACATGTCCTTGGCGGCCTGCGCTGGCAGTGGCTGATGTTTGATAAAGCATAACAACTCCTAATTTGTATTGTGTGCAATTTAATTGTTAGCAATATTAATTCGATCTCAGATCGAATTGCAAGTATATTGTGCGCAATTTAATTGTGTTTATGAGGAAGCACTGTGGCAAAGCCAGAAGATGGGCAGCATTTGTGTCTCGATAACCAAGTGTGTTTCTCGCTGTATAGCGCTGCCAATGCGTTAGTTCGTGCTTACCGGCCGTTGCTGGAGGAGTTAGATCTAACCTACCCACAATATCTAGCTATGATGGTGCTTTGGAGCGATAACGGCATTAGTGTCAAATTGTTAGGCGAAAAGCTGAGATTGGATTCAGGTACATTAACGCCACTGTTGAAGCGTCTTGAAGGTAAAGGGTTGTTACATCGTGGCCGCAGTGAGCAAGATGAAAGGGTGCGTGTAATTGAGCTGACCGAAGCTGGGCAAGCGCTAAAACTAGGTGCTAGCCAAGTGCCGGAAAAGATGTTTTGTCTATTAGGACTTGACGTCGCAAAGCTGCAATCACTTAAACAGTTATGTGATGAGGTGAATCAAGCGTTGGATCAGCGTTGATTCTCTTGCCTCAAGTCTCACTGCGACAGGCGATTCGCTGTTGAAAGATGATTTTTCGCGGTAAACAAGGTACATTGCCGCCCAATTTGGTATGTCGATCGTGACTCGCCAACATTCAATACAAGCAGGTTTAGGTTGTGAGTCAGTTTCTCCAGTGTCAGTTTTATCAACAAAATCTCTGTCGGTCGTGTGTGCTGCTCGATCAATCACTGGATGAGCAGGTTGCACGTAAACAGCAGCAGTTACAGCAGTTACTCAATCCCTTTGCGGTCGAACGCTATCAAGCCCCTGTCGTCGGGCCCGTAGCGGCGTTTCGTAACAAAGCTAAAATGGTGGCACTGGGGGCTGCACATCAGCCGATACTTGGCATTGTTTCCCCTAGTGATGAGCCGGTGAGTCTGGTCAATTGCCCACTGTATCCAGCCTCAATGCAGCAGCTATTAGCACGATTGGAACGTTTTATTCAACAAGCCGGCATTGCGCCTTATCGTGTTGATAAAGCAAAAGGTGAATTGAAGTTTGTGTTGCTCACGCAGGCACAACATAGCGGCGAATTTATGCTGCGTTTTGTGTTGCGCTCAACCACAGCTATTTCCCGTATTGAGCGTGAACTCACTCAGTTATTGGCTGAGTTTCCGGCGATTAAGTTGGTCACCGCCAATATCCAACCGGTGCATATGGCGCGTTTAGAAGGGGATGAAGAGATCTGGTTATTTGGCGAACCGCGTCTTAAGGAAATGTTTAACCAAGTACCGTTATATATTCGGCCAAAAAGTTTTTTTCAAACCAATCCTGACGTTGCCGCACAGCTTTATGCCACAGCCAAAGCGTGGTTAGCACCGTTAAAGCTTAATAGTCTATGGGACCTGTTTTGCGGGGTGGGTGGCTTTGGTTTGCACTGTGCAACGGCAGAGATGCACCTCATCGGTATTGAAATTGAGGCTGAGGCGATAGCTTGTGCCAAGTTAGCTGCTGAGGAGTTAGGCTTACAGCACGTGAGCTTTCAGGCGCTTGATTCTCGCAATTTTGCTGCTGGCTCCCAGCAAGTACCAGATGCTGTCATCGTTAACCCACCACGTCGTGGTTTGGGGGCAGAGTTGTGCCAGTCTCTCGCTAAATTTGCGCCGCAGCACATCCTTTATTCAAGTTGTAATCCCAAAACCTTAGCGGCTGATTTACAGCATTTTGGCGCTTACCGCTGTGTTAATGTTCAGCTGTTCGATATGTTTCCTCATACCGAGCATTTTGAAGTGTTAGTGCTGTTAACGCGACAAGACAATCAGACGCGTCATAACTCCTCATCGCTGTGTCGTTAAAGTGCCGCGTTGTTGAATTATTAAACGCTTTGGCACGTATCATCTTTATAGTGATTAGGCTGTTAAATAGCGCGCAAACTAGTCAATCATTCGTTTTTAAAGCTAAATTAAGAGTAATTGCTCGAGTTAGCTCACTGTTGTACCAAAGTTTAGTTTGGTGGTTGGGTGTTTTCTATATAATTAGCGTTCTCTAATCGTGTACCTGAGATGTTACATGAAAAACCTAGGCATTAGACAAAAAATTCTGCTGCTAGCAGTCATTCCGCTATTGCTGCTCACAGCGGTCATTTTACTTATTTCTTGGCAGATGGAATCGCAGACATTAGACAGTACCGTCAGCGATTTTCGTGACAAGCTCATCCACGAGCGCAAACAGGAAATGATTCATGTCACTGAGATAGCGCGTGAAATGGTGGCATACCAGCGTCAACAGGGTGTCGATTTTAAAGAACAACTGCGCACCGCTAAGTTCGGTGAGTCGGGTTACTTCTTTATATATGATGGTCAAGGCCGCAATGTCTTTCATGGGTTACAAACTAAACTTGAAGGCACTGAGCAGATAGGCATGACTGATCCTAAGGGGATCAAAATTGTGCAGGGCTTGTTGAGCTCGGCGGCAACTGGCGATGGCTTCCTGACCTATTTCTATCAAAAACCGGGGAGTTCAGAACTGATTGAAAAACTCGGGTATGTCGCCAAAGTGCCTGGTACCGACTGGATTATTGGTACTGGTGCCTATTTTGATGATATTGACGCTGCAGCGGACGCATATCGTGAGCTTGCTCAGCAAGAGATGCTCAAGAAAATATTGGCCATCGTGTTGATTACTCTAGTACTGGTCGCACTGACCGTGGTCGTGATCATGTGGGCCGCCAGTAAGATGGCTAAACCATTGAACAATATGCTGCACAATCTTAATGATATCGCCAAAGGGGAAGGGGACCTCACTCGACGTGTTCCTGTTCATGGTCAAGATGAGATTGCCGCAGTAGGGCGCGCCTTCAACCTATTCGTCGAAAAGCTGCAAGGCACCATCCGTGATGTGGCGCAGTCTACTGGCCAAGTGGTGGAAGCTGCACATAACATTCATAACCAAACCGAAGCCATTGCTAGCCAGTTAGCTAATCACAACCATGAGACCGACCAAGTGGTCACCGCTATCACTGAAATGTCGTCCACCGCGCACGAAGTAGCTGCCAATACCAACCAAGTGGCGGAATCTACTCAAGAAGCGAGCGATGAAGTCGCCAAAGCACAGCGCTGCGTCGATGATTCATTAACGCAAGTCTCAGCATTAATGGAAGAAATAGACAGTGCTGCTGTGCACGTCCAAGCACTGAATGATCAGTCGCAAAAGATCAACAGCGTATTATCTGTGATTGGTGGTATTGCCGAGCAAACCAACTTATTGGCATTGAATGCAGCGATTGAAGCTGCGCGCGCTGGTGAGCAAGGGCGCGGTTTTGCTGTGGTGGCGGATGAGGTGCGCAACCTCGCGAGTCGCACGCAAACCAGCACGTTGGAAATCAACGAGATGCTCAGTGAACTGAACACTTCGGTGAGCCTTGCCGTGACCGCGATGGACAAGAGTCAGAAGAACTGTCAACAGAGTGTATCGGCTAACCGGTTAATCTCTGAAAGCCTAGGGGCTGTGACCTCATCGGTCACTCGTATCAATGATATGAGTACCCAAATTGCTACTGCTACCACTGAACAAAGCTCTGTCACGGAAGAGATTAACCGTAATATCTACGTGATTCAGGAGATTGTTACCGCCTTGATGTCGGCGAGTAAATCTGCAGCAACGGTCAGCCAAAGTGTATCAAGCAGCGGCGATCAACTAGGAGATTTGGTGAGACAGTTTAAGATTTAACGCTGGTGAACCTTGGCTAACGAACGTTGAGTGGCAACCATGTAGCTATGTCGTCCGCTAATGATATTTGCTTGGGCCACATGGGCATAGCTATAACCACTTTGTGATAAAACGGCGCTTATAATGGCGCCGTTTTTATCGCAACAAACCTCACTGTTCTGTTATCCGTACAGCAAGTTAGCATGAGAAAAATAGCCAACTACACTCATCAGCAGCGACGGCGTTGCTCGATAAATTATCTTTAACTAAGGTAGTTTCGAGCTAAAATTCTGCTCAATTAACAATTATTTTGCCGCTTGAGGGAAATAAATGGGGTGTTATCAGCATTTTATTGCTGGATAGCCTTTAAATAATAGTAAGAGTGTTTTATTTATCTTTATGAAAATAAACGTATTTATTTTATTTACGCTGCGTTTTATCACTCTATACAACATCCATTGGCGAAATTTGAGTCTGTGGATTGCAGGAAGGTGGGATTTCGGTGTTATAATACGCGCCTTAATAAATGGGGTACCGTCTGTCGCAGCAAACGAAGTGGCACACTCCGTCTCCTATTCACTAACTCATAATGAAGTTGAATCATGACTGACTTATCGAAATACAGAAATATTGGTATTTTTGCTCACGTTGATGCGGGTAAAACTACCACCACCGAGCGTATCCTGAAACTCACTGGTAAGATCCACAAACTGGGTGAAGTACATGATGGCGCTTCAACCATGGACTTCATGGATCAGGAAGCTGAACGTGGTATCACCATTCAGTCAGCTGCGACCACCTGTTTCTGGAAAGATCACCGCTTTAACATCATCGATACCCCAGGACACGTTGACTTCACTGTTGAAGTATATCGTTCATTGAAAGTGCTGGACGGCGGCGTTGGTGTATTCTGTGGTAGCGGTGGTGTAGAACCTCAATCAGAAACCAACTGGCGTTATGCGAACGAATCAGAAGTTGCGCGTATCATCTTCGTAAACAAACTGGACCGTATGGGTGCTGACTTCCTGCGTGTAGTTGGTCAAATCAAACGCGTTCTGGCGGCTAACCCATTGGTTATGACTTTGCCTATCGGTATCGAAGACGACTTCAAGGGCGTTGTAGACGTTCTAACTCGTAAAGCTTACATTTGGGATGACTCAGGTCTGCCAGAAAACTTCACCGAGACTGATGTTCCAGAAGACATGGTTGACTTGGTTGAAGAATACCGTGAACAGATGATCGAAACTGCTGTTGAGCAAGATGACGATCTGATGGAAGCTTACATGGAAGGTGAAGAACCTTCTATCGAAGACATCAAACGTTGTATCCGTAAAGGTACTATCAACCTGGCATTCTTCCCTACTTTCTGTGGTTCTGCGTTCAAGAACAAAGGTATGCAGTTGGTACTGGATGGCGTTGTTGATTACTTGCCTTCTCCAACAGAAGTTGTACCACAGCCGCTGACTGATCCAGAAACTGGTGAAGAAACTGGTGAAGTTGCTACCGTTACTGTTGACGAGCCTTTCCGCGCTCTGGCGTTCAAAATCATGGACGACCGTTTCGGTGCTCTGACCTTTATCCGTATCTACTCAGGTAAGCTGAAAAAAGGCGACACCATCCTGAACAGCGCAACTGGTAAAACAGAACGTATCGGCCGTATGGTGATGATGCACGCTAACGACCGTGCTGAAATTGATAGCGCTCAAGCGGGTGACATCTTGGCTGTTGTAGGTATGAAGAACGTTCAAACTGGTCACACTCTGTGTGATCCAAAACATGAATGTACTCTAGAACCTATGATCTTCCCAACACCAGTAATCTCTATCGCAGTAACACCAAAGGACAAAGGTGCTTCTGAGAAACTGGGTATTGCACTGGGTAAAATGGTTGCAGAAGATCCATCATTCCAAGTTGAAACTGACCAAGAAACTGGTGACACCATCCTGAAAGGTATGGGTGAACTGCACTTGGACATTAAAGTAGACATCCTGAAACGTACTCACGGTGTTGACTTGGCTGTAGGTGCTCCTCAAGTGGCTTACCGTGAAACTATCACCAAAGCCGTTGAAGACAGCTACACTCACAAGAAACAATCTGGTGGTTCTGGTCAATTCGGTAAGATCGATTACCGTATCAAACCAGGTGAGCCTAACTCAGGCTTCAAGTTCGTTTCATCAGTCGTTGGTGGTAATGTTCCACGTGAATTCTGGCCAGCAGTTGAATTTGGTTTCGAATCAATGATGAAAGAAGGTCCTTTGGCTGGCTTCCCAGTATTGGACGTTGAAGTTGAACTGTTCGATGGTTCTTACCACGCAGTTGACTCTTCAGCCATCGCGTTCGAAATCGCAGCGAAAGGCGCATTCCGTCAATCTATGCCAAAAGCTGGTCCACAGCTGTTGGAACCTATCATGAAAGTTGACGTGTTCACGCCAGATGACCATGTAGGTGACGTGATTGGTGACTTGAACCGTCGTCGCGGCATGATCAAAGACCAAGAAGCTGGTCTGACAGGTGTTCGCGTTAAAGCAGACGTACCATTGGCTGAAATGTTCGGTTATATCGGTAACCTGCGTACTATGACTTCAGGTCGTGGTCAGTTCTCTATGGAGTTCTCACACTACGCTGCATGTCCTGCTAACGTTTCTGAGAAAGTTATCGCAGAAACTAAAGCAAAAAAAGCTGCTAAATAAGCTTTGATACGCTAGATATTGAAAAGCCCGCTTAATGCGGGCTTTTTTTGTATCTTGCTGCTACGAGCTACGAGCTACGAGCTACGAGCTACGAGCTACGAGCTACGAGTAAAAAGACAGCTGCTAAAACCACAGCTATAAGCTAAAACCACAGCTGTAAGCTTTAGTGCAGAGCAAGAGCAAGAGCAAGAGCAAGAGCAAGAGTAGATAGCTGTTGCTTAGTGCTTTGGCTGCTAGATAATCCTGGACGGCTAACGGCTAACGGCTAACGGCTAACGGCTAACGGCTAACGGCTAACGGCTAACGGCTAACGGCTAACGGCTAACGGCTTGCCTTTTCTATGACATTTTTTATACTTCTGCCTCGCAACTCGCAACTCGCAACTCGCAACTCGCAACTCGCAACTCGCAACTCGCAACTCAGATAACAAAAAACCCGCTAGGTTGCGGGCTTTTAAATGAGTGCGTTGGGGTAACTTAGATAAATTTTAGTCTTCTAAGTGACCGCAGAAACGATAACCTTCACCGTGGATTGTCGCGATGATTTCAGGCGTTTCCTGATGGTTTTCGAAGTGCTTACGAATGCGACGGATAGTCACGTCCACAGTACGATCGTGTGGTTTCAGTTCGCGGCCGGTCATTTTCATCAGCAGATCAGCACGGGTTAAAATCTTACCTGGGTTCTCAACAAAGTGGAGCATAGCTCGGAATTCAGAACGTGGCAGTTTGTGAGCTTCGCCGTTAGGGTTGATCAGTGAGCGGCTGTTAACATCCAGCGTCCAACCGTTGAATTTAAATGCTTCAACTGGTGATTTTTCTTCTGGCTCTGAGCTTACACTTGTTACACGAGTCAGCAAGTTACGTGCACGAATAGTCAGTTCACGTGGGTTAAACGGCTTAGTGATATAATCATCCGCACCAATTTCTAAACCTAAAATTTTATCTACTTCGTTATCGCGACCAGTCAAGAAAATCAGGCCGATGTTGTTGATTTCACGTAGTTCACGTGCCAACAGTAGACCGTTTTTACCTGGCAGGTTGATGTCCATAACTACCAAGTTAATTTTGTTTTCTTGCAGGGTTTTATGCATTTCCGCGCCGTCGTTTGCTTCTGAAACGACATAACCTTCAGCTTCGAAAATGCTTCTCAGAGTATTACGGGTGACTGCTTCGTCTTCGACGATAAGAATGTGCGGATTTTGCATATTTTTTACCTAATAAATCAGTTGAGTCTAACCATGAGCAGCGCTCATGCCTGTTAGTTGTTTTACTGTTAAAGCTTATTGGTCAATGACCATTTCAAGGTACACAGTCAACACTTCATGATTAGTTGAATTCTGGTGTGCATCAAAACGTGCACGAAATGTAATAATTGAGATACTCTGCCCGGATTTTAGTTCCGTTGGCAATTGAATACCTTATTAAAATTCTTGTTCGTTCAGGAACCGCTCAGCTTTGCGTTGTTTTAAACACGTTGGGGATCTTTACGAGCAGCTTGACCTAAAAACATCAGTTTGTGATCAATGGCGCCATTGTACTCTTATTGGGCATTTGTTAACAAATGAAATGTTAACAAATTTCCCGATAACCGCCGATTTGCCGAAATAACGACACAGTTTCACAAGTAGAGCGGTTTGTTTGCGACAATCTCTTTAGTGCTTTGGATTTTTCGGACCGTTTGCTAGACTTATTCGAGCTTTAATCAGAGGCAGCTTAATAATGGACGAAGGCTTCAATTTGCTGTGGCAGCAATATCAGAATAGTTGTTTTTTACTTACCCAAGCGCTTACTCCTCCTTGTTCATTTGCCATCATCACTGCTCACAATCCTTTAGGGCAACGTCTTCCTACTTCGCATAATCGACTGCTCGACAAGCAACTACAGCAAGATATTATCGACAGCGGCTGTGCCTTCCGTGCCATGGTCGGTGCATCTCCCGACCTGCAGCACCAAGAAAAGAGCTGGGCTGTCTACCTAGAACAGCAAGCCGCCTATCAATTGGCGCATAAATATCAGCAATTTGCTTTTTATTTTGTCACTGATGGGATTATGCATCTGCTACCGTGCCACTGTGAGCAAGATGCAGTGGTAATGGGGCCGTTTACTGAGTATGTGCGTATCGTAGAAGTTTTGCCGGAGCCACGTGACGAATAAGTTCGCCATTCTGCGGTGCTGTTGGCGCAACGGTTAACTTTTTATTGACAACCTCAGGCGGATTACTGTACTTTTTTCGCCTCGCTTCCTGTTGGAAGCCACAGAAGAGGAGCGCTCACTAGGTAGTGAATTTGAGGATACCAATATCCACTGATAATTCACGAGGGAGATGAGCGCCGAGGTTCACGCAAGATTGGTCTCGCGTAAACCGGTTGGTCAGGCTGAATCCTGGCGACTGTCACCGTATTTATTGGTGGAGAGCTTCTGGTGTGACCATCGCTTTTCCCTTTTCTAGGGTGCCTTGTACCAGCACCAGGCTCTTCGAACGAAATTTGTTCGGAGCTGACATGAATTTTTATCCTGTAACTTCTTGCCCCATCTTCCAGCAATGGAGGAGCAACTAATGTCTTTAGTCGTCGCTAAGTTTGGCGGAACCTCAGTCGCTGATTACACCGCAATGAATCGCTGTGCCGATATCGTACTCAACCATCCAGCTACGCGTATTGTGGTGGTGAGTGCCTCTAGTGGTGTGACGAATTTATTGGTTGAGTTGGCACAACCTAACGTTATCGAATCACAGCGGTTGGCGGTGCTAAAAAAAATCGCGCAGATCCAATATGCGATTGTTGATCGCTTGGCGCGACCAGATGATGTTGCTGCAACCGTGGACAGCTTATTGAGCCGAGTGGATGTGCTAAGCCAACGTTTTCAGCTGGAGCCGACGAAAGCGATCGCTGATGAGTTGTTATCTATGGGCGAGCAATGTTCTTCTGCATTGTTTGCAGCGGTGATCCGCGAACGTGGCGTGGTGTCATCGGCATTTGATGTGCGCCAAGTGATGCGTACTGACAGTTTATTTGGCCGCGCCGAACCGCAAATTGGTGAGCTAAAAACACTGGCTACCGAGAAGTTACTACCGCTACTATCCCAACAAATTATTGTTACTCAAGGTTTTATCGGTGCTGACGCTGACGCTGACGGCAATACCACTACCTTAGGTCGCGGTGGTTCCGATTATTCCGCGGCGTTGTTGGCGGAGGCGTTAGCGGCCGAAGCGGTAGAGATTTGGACTGACGTGCCGGGGATTTTTACTACGGACCCACGTTTGGCACCTCACGCGACGGCCATTCCAGAGATCAGCTTTAACGAAGCGGCGGAAATGGCCACCTTTGGTGCCAAAGTGCTGCATCCTGCCACGATTCTGCCGGCGGTACGGCAGCAGATCCAAGTGTTTGTTGGCTCCAGTAAAGCGCCTGAACTCGGTGGTACATGGATTCGGCATGAAGTGGAAAATCCACCGGTTTATCGTGCCGTGGCGTTACGTCGTGACCAAACCTTGCTGAACTTGCACAGCTTACAAATGCTGCATGCCCAAGGCTTCTTAGCGCAGACATTTGCCACATTAGCCAAGCATAAAATCAGCGTGGATTTGATTACTACCTCAGAAGTGAACGTGTCACTTACCTTAGACAAAACCGGTTCTGATTCCAGTGGGCAAGGCTTGCTAACGGAAGTGCTACTACAAGAGCTATCCCAACATTGTCGTGTGCGTGTAGAAGATAAGTTGGCCTTGGTTGCGATTATTGGTAACCGCATTGCGACCACTGCGGGCATCTGCCAGCAAGTGTTCTCGGTCTTAGCACCACACAATGTGCGTATGATTTGCCAAGGGGCTAGCCCACATAACTTATGTGTGCTGGTGCATGAATCTGAAGCTAACGACGTCGTTGCCGCATTGCACCGTAGTTTATTTGAAGTGTAATTTGGCTAAGAAAAGCGGGCAGTTATGCCCGCTTAATTCTATGGTTTGACCGCGCGAGAGATGGGATTTTGCAAACTGATTAACGTTTCGGTTGACTGGATCTCGTCAATCGATTGGATGCGATTAATCAGTACATGTTGCAGCGCATCAATAGATGGGCACATGACTTTAGCAAAAATACTGTAATTCCCAGTGGTGTAGTAAGCTTCTACCACTTCTTCTAGCGCATCAAGTTTTGCCAATGCTGACGGATAGTCGCCAGCACTTTTTAGATTGATGCCGATAAAGCAGCACACGTCATAACCCAAGGCTTTTGGATTTACGGTGATCTGAGCACCGGTGATAATACCGGCCTGCTTCATTTTTTCCACACGAACGTGGATAGTACCGGCACTCACATTAAAGCGTTTTGCCAGCTCTGCGAAAGGCGTTCTCGCATCCAGCATCAGGGCTTCGAGGATCTGGTTGTCCAGTTGATCTCTTTGGAATGATGTATCCACAACAACTTGCCTTATGTTCTTTAAAACAGGCACGAATTTACGTGTTTTGTTAGCTTATTGCCAGTGATTAACAGCATTTAGTAACCGATTAACTGTAAAGTTTTCCTGCTAGCTACTGCTGTGGCTCTGCCTCAATAAAGGGGACTGGTGCCGAAAACGTCAGCAATTCACCAGAATAAGGATGTTTTATGGTCAGAGATGCTGCGTGCAGTAGTAACCGATTAGCCATCTGTTTCGCTCGGCTATCCGCGTAGAAACCATCACCTAAAATCGGATGGCCCAGTGCCATCATATGTACCCGCAACTGGTGAGAACGACCGGTTATCGGCGTTAGCTTTACCAACGTGGAATACTTGCCTTGGCTTACCACTTCATAATGGGTGACTGAGGGCTTACCTACTTGATGATCCACTTTCTGCAGTGGTCGATTAGGCCAGTCGCAGATCAACGGCAGATCTACTGTTCCAGCAGGTTCTCGTAGATGGCCAGCCACGCGGGCATAGTATGTTTTGTGGGTTTCACGTTCTTGAAACTGGCGTTTAAGTTCGCGTTCGGCACTGCGTCGCAGCGCTAGCAATAGTACGCCAGAGGTGGCCATGTCGAGACGATGTACCACTTGTGCGCCTTCATGCAGTTGCAATACACGGCTGTAAGCGCTGTCGTAGTGTTCTGCGGCGCGGCCAGGCACAGATAACAAACCTGATGGCTTGTTAATCACAATAATATCGCGGTCCTGATACAGAGTATCGAGCCACGGTAATGTTGGCGGCTGGTACACAAAATCACTCATAAATCACCACAGTGTTGAAGCGGAGCGCAACTTTACCCCCGAACTATGCTGCATGCAAGTTAGCATGCGCTTGCCAAAATAGGCGATGTTTGGCGCGCTAGCAGATTATACCGCTGTAGATAAATTCATCGGTGAGGGCTTCTCATTTTTTTCGTTGGCGATTAGTATCATAGGTTAATATTTAGCTTGGGTGGCGAGAACTTTTTGTGTAGCAAATACCGAATAAATGACTGGATTCTTGACCCACAGCGCCTAACTTTGCTGCGTGGTACAGCGGAGATTCGACTTGAAAGCCGAGTGATGCAGGTCTTGTTGTGTCTGATCCAGCATGCTGATCAGGTAGTGTCACGCGAAATGCTTATCGACGAAGTTTGGCACGGCGGTACGGTGTCTGATAACGCCATCAACCGTATTATCGGCTTGCTGCGACAGGCATTTGGCGATAATGCGAAGGCGCCAGCCTTTATTCGTACCGTGCCGAAAAAAGGTTATGTACTGATTGCCGACCTGTCACCAATCTCACCGCCATCTACTACCGCTACTGACCCCGCTACACCGCCATTACTCTTGCCATTACCTGCTGCCGAGTACGCTCAAGGTAGCATTAAACCTACCCATGTTCGCCGGCGTTATCTGGCATGGGGGCTACTGTTACTGATGATTGCCGGACTAATAACATGGTTTGGTATGCCATATAGGCCGAGTGAGGTAGTTCCTCAATCCGCTAGCGATATTATGCAGGTCAAGCCCATCACCTTTTTTGAAGGGCAGGAGATTGACCCCGCCTTGTCTAATGATGGCAGCAAGTTAGCGTTCGCTCACCGTGAGCTTACAGACAACCATTGGCGCATTCGTATCTTATCGATCCGCGAGCAAACGTACGCCGATATTCAGCCTGCCATGGGCGGTAATATGCGCTATCCGGCGTGGAGTGCAGATGGTCAGTTCCTGGCGTTTTTAAACTGGGGTAGCCCTGCGGGATGCCAACTGGTAGTGCAGTCAATGACTGAGCCTGAGCGGGCACCACGAGCATTTGGCTGCCACGCGGCAACGCAATCGACCAGTATTGCTTGGGCGCCATCTGGCAATGCTTTGTATTACGTTGATACTAATAGCAAAGCCAGTTATAAGCGGCTATTTCGACTCAACTTGATTGACGGTCGCCGCGAGCAACTCAGCCAACCGCACGTTGCGGGGCAGGGGGACTATGCCATTGCACTGGCGCCAGATGGTCAGAAAATGGCGGTACTGCGCAGCATTGATTGGTTTAATACTCAAATACTGCTGTTCGATTTAGTCAGCGGTGAATGGCGCAATTTGATTGAAATTGGTTATCCGCTGCGGTCAGTAGCGTGGAGCGCTCAAGGTGATGCCATTATTTACCGTGGTGAGGCTGGGCAGCTTTATCGACTCTCACTTGAATCTCGGCAACTGACGCGCATCACTAGTGTGGTGTCTGAGATTAATTCACCGGCCAGTAACACCGCCGGGCAGTTGACCGCGGTATCAGGCGAGCTGTTTGAAGAGGAGTTATGGCGTTGGCAGTTGCCTTATAGCCAAGCTCCGCAGCGTTGGGTGTATAGCAGCCGTCGTGATTATAGCCCTGCGATTTCGCATGACGGAAAGGTGTTGGCGTTTGTGTCCAATCGTAGCGGTTTGCCACAGTTATGGCTGCGGCGTCAAAATGGTCAAGAGTTACAGTTAACGCATTTAACCTCATTCTCGCATATCAATGAGTTGAGCTTCTCGGCGGATAATCAATGGATTGCGGGCACACTGAATCGTCGTGCTTTTGTGTTTGACTTGCTAAACAACCAGTTGCAGCTTCCTGAACAGATGAACAATGTGCAGAATCTTGCTTGGGGCACCGACGTACAGCATCTCATTGCCGCGGTATCAATTGAGGGATTGTGGCAGATAAAGTCATTTAATATTGCCAACGGCACTCAGGCGTTATTGGTGAATGACGCCTTTTGCGCTAAGTATGATCGTTATGGTGTTCTGTATTTCTCTAGGTTGCATAAACCGGGCATTTGGCGTCTACAACACGGTGCCGTATCACAATTGACTGATCGCTACACACCACATATTGGTGGTGCTTGGCAGCTGGCGGGTGATGATTTGTGGCTGCTTGAATCGTTGCAACAACGGCCACAACTCAGCCGGATCAGCACCTCAAATGGGCAAATCACGACACTGCCTATTCCAATGGCAAATGTGTCCTATCGTTCGCTGTCCGTCAGTGAACATGGTGATGTGATTCTATCTATGTTGGCTAAGTCGAGCACCGATATTGTGTCACTAACACGCTGATATAATTCACATAATATTTTCATCATCTTTTCGTTATGGTTATGTCTTACTGAGTGTATAGCTTGGGTCTACAGGTTGTAATGCACGTCAGCGCTAGCTGCTAGTTAAATCACTCTGAGGAGATAAGATGATGAAAATAAGCGTACCTAATGTGAAAAAGTTTGTTGGCTTAACGCTGTTACCTATTATGGTCGCCGCGCCATTCTTTTCAGCGTTTTCGCAGCTTAGTGCACCACAGCCAAAGGATGAAAACCAACTGCAATCTCCCTACATACTGTGTGAGCCATATCCCGAGTGTGTGATTTACGGTGTTGATGCTGAACTATAGGTGATGTGATGAATATTCTGCTCTATTTCATCGGCACACTGAGCACCATCGGGCTAATGTGCTTAATGTTCTTCAACATATTGCTCGCTTCTGAAGAATCAAAATTAATGGAAGAGACGCAGGAATAACAACGACTCCCTTTCTCAATTTGAGCAAGCACGCAACTAACGGTTAGCGTGCTTTTTTTGTGCGGTGTTGTTGATGTGCTGATCGGCCATGACCCGCTAACATTCCGGTTGGCACTACAAAATACCGTTGCCGGAAATTAACATAAAGCAGAAAGTCCACACGACAAAAGACAGTGTGCAATGTACCAAGCCGTAAAAGGCGTGGTCGAGTCGCTTCATGCCTTCGGCGATAAACACTAAATGCAGGTGCATGATAAAAATCAGCGGAAACAATATCGCCAACACCACGGCAACCACCGCATTGCCGTCACCGATGACCCAATGTCCGAGTAGACTCCACATCACCATGATAAATGTCAGCATCGGTGGTGCGGCTGCGCGGTAATGTTCGGGGTAGGGAAACATACAGCAAACCTCTTTTTACTTTTAAGTGGTAAAACCTCACTTCGGCGGCAGTTGTCGTCAAGCGTCCTTTTTGACAATAGCACAGCTAATAAACTTGGTTAAGCAATCGCTTAACTCATTATTGATAATCGCTTTAGGGCTGTGTTTTGTCGAATTTTTTGCCGTAACTCCGTTAACTTTGGCATTGGCAACTGGGCTAGCGGTGAGTTTAATGTTGCTCACTAAAACCACGCATCCACCCGCAGGTGCTAATCCATTGTTGATCATGCTGACTCAACAACATTGGTGGTTTCTCTTTTCCACGGTGTTGCTAGGCGCTATCGCAATGGTGCTGGTGGCGCAAGCGATGCAGTGGCTGCAACGGCGTTTGCTTCGGGCGGTATGATGATTTAAACCATGCGGTGAGATGATTATTTGTTACACTGCCGCCACGTAAAAATAGCGCTGCATCTTCTGTGTTGGCGCTTTGCTATTTTTGGATTCTAGATACATGGCGTTGTTATGGCTTATCACGCTCATTTGGGCGTTTTCGTTTTCATTGATTGGCGTGTACTTGCATGGGCAAGTGGATGATTACATTGCGGTGGCATCGCGCATGGCGCTGGCCTTTATCATCTTTGTGCCGTTTTTTCAGAAAGTGCCGTTGAAGCAGGCCGCAGTCATGATGGCGACGGGGGCGATTGAGATTGCTGGCACCTACCTGTTTTTGTATCACAGCTATCAGTATCTCACCGTGCCCGAGTTACTGTTGTTTACCATTTTTACGCCGTTGTACGTCAGTTTGTTTGCTGATTTGTTCGCCAAGCGTAAACCCTACCAGTTGTGGTTACCGGCTTTGTTGGCGGTGGCTGGTGCAGCGGTGATCCGTTGGACTGAGTTGAGTGAACAGTATTGGTTAGGCTTTGCTTATATTCAGGGCGCTAACGCCTGTTTTGCCTTCGGTCAGGTATGGTATCGCCATCAAACTCATCGTAATCCTTTACCGCATCGAGCGCGGTTTTTCTGGTTTTTTGCGGGAGCGTTGTTGGTCAGTGGTGCGATGATGTTAGCCAAAGCTGATTGGACTCTGCTGCCCGATACCCGCAGTGAACTTAGCGTGTTGCTGTGGCTCGGTATTGTCACCTCTGGTCTTGGTTATCTGGCATGGAGCTATGGTTCTACTAAGGTGAATGCCCAGCAATTGGCGGTGATGAATAATATGCTTATTCCTGCTGGAATCGCGGTAAACGTGCTGTTTTGGGGCGGGCAGGTCAGTGATTGGCCACGTTTGGTTGCGGGTTGTATCTGTATGTTGTTGGCGTTGTGGGTTTCTAAATGTTATGCGGTACCGCAGCGTTAATATCCCGTAGTCATTTAGTTAATCGTTAGCTGTCCGGACAGGTGTGGACAGCTAAAACGGACAGGTAATAAATAAAAAAATTTTATAAAACAATAATTTAAAAGTTGGCATGCAACTTGGTTATAGCTAAGTAACTTTGGCAAATAAGAAGATACCAAGATGAATGTCGCAACGATCCAAGATACCACCGGCCAAGACGTCATATTGTCTCCGAAACGCCAGTACCAATGGGTGTACTGGATGGCAGGTATGGTAGTGCTGCTGGCTATCGTGTTCTATTTAGCGCAGCAATGGCAGCATGCAGTGGGCACGGATATGTCAGTCAGTCGCAGTGCCATTCGTATCGCGACTGTTGATAAAGGCGATGTACAACGTGATTTAAGCGTGCAAGGTAAAGTGGTTGCCGCCAATAGCCCAACGCTTTACAGCACCGCCCAAGGGATTGTGACCTACAGTGTAAAGGCGGGTGATAAGGTCAGCCAAGGCCAACTGCTCGCCGTTATTGATAGTCCACAAACCACCTCAGAGCTGAAACAGCAACAAGCCACTCTGGCGCAGTTGCAGGGGCAACAAGCGCAACAACAGATTACCTCCAAACGCGATCTCCTCGAGAAGCAGCAAGCGCTTGATTTAGCCAACGTTGATTTGCTGGCTGCGAAGCGGGAGTTGGCGCGTAACGCAGAGGCGCGCCAAACAGAGATCGTCAGCGATCGTGATTTCCAACGTAGCAAAGATGAGTTAAGCCGCGCCGAACTGGTTGCCGCACAAAGCCAAACATCGCTAACACTAGCGAAGCAATCCGCCGAGTTTGAAAGCCAAATCCTCAGTCAGCAGATCCGTGCGCAAGAGTTGCTGGTCGCCGAGTTGCAACGCCAATCAGATACGTTAAACGTCATTTCGCCCGTTAATGGCATGGTCGGTAGCTTATCGCAAGCGCAGAAAGCGGCAGTGCCTGCCTATCAATCCTTGCTGACCGTGGTCGACCTGTCTGGCTACGAAGTGGAAGTGATGGTGCCAGAAAGCTATGCCGATGACTTGAGCCTCAATATGCCAGTCGAAATCACTAGTAATGGCACAACTTATCCCGGTGAAATTGCGGCTATCAGCCCAGAAATTACCAACAACCAAGTGGTTGCCCGTTTGCGCTTCACTGATGCTGTACCAGCACAAATTCGCCAAAACCAACGCTTATCTGGCCGTATTTTGCTGGAAAACCGCCAAGATATTCTGCGCCTGCCACGTGGCAACTTTATCGATTCAGACAGTGGGCGCAGCGCCTTTGTGGTGCAGGGCGATACTGCCACCCGCGTCCCTATTGCACTCGGTGCCAGCGGCTTCAGCTATGTGGAAGTCAGTTCTGGGCTGAGTGATGGCCAGCAGGTGATCATCTCCGACACCAGCCGCTTTAAAGAGGCCAATACCTTGTTACTTACCAAGTGACACCAAGCAACTCCCGACGCTTCGGCACAAGGATGTGCCACATTATCAAACTGATACTTAGGTACATAGATGTACCACATTTCATGGTGATTATCGTTACCGAGTAAGCGGTAACTAACTGAACTAAAAGGAAATCGATATGCTTAAAATGGAACATATTGCGAAAGTGTTTCGCACCGATACCGTTGCCACTCATGCCCTACGAGATTTTAGTTTGCATGTAAAAGCGGGTGAGTTTGTCTCGGTCACTGGCCCATCTGGCTCTGGTAAAACTACCTTTTTAAACATTGCTGGATTGCTCGACAGTTTTGATGGCGGCAGCTATCAGCTCGATGGCATCAATGTTAGTGGTTTGAACGACAGTGCGCGCTCAAAGCTGCGCAATGAAAAAATTGGCTTCATTTTTCAGGGCTTTAATTTGATCCCCGACCTCAACATCTTCGATAACGTCGATGTGCCGCTGCGCTATCGTGGTTTTGGCCGCGCCGAAAGAAAGCGCCGTATCGAGGAAGCATTAGTGAAAGTGGGCTTAGCCGCACGTGCTAAGCATCTGCCATCGCAGCTCAGCGGTGGGCAACAGCAACGGGCGGCGATTGCACGTGCGCTGGCTGGAGAGCCTGCATTTCTATTAGCTGACGAACCCACAGGTAACTTGGATACCACGATGGCACGGCAGGTGATGGAACTGCTGGAGCAGATCAATAGCCAAGGCACCACCATTGTGATGGTAACCCACGACCCCGAATTGGCCCGTCGTGCCCAGCGTAATATTCAGATTGTGGATGGTGAAGTCGCCGACCTCACGCTCAAACGAGCGGTGTAAGGAGCAGGTTATGTTTGGCTATTACCTGCAACTCGCTTGGCGCTCTATCAGGCGAGCCCCCATTATTTCGAGTTTAATGGTGCTGACCTTAGCCGTGGGCGTGGCGGTGTCGATGACCATGGTGACACTGCAACATGTGATGTCTAACAACGGTTTGGCTGAGCGCAACGGTCAGATTTTTGCGCTGCAACTCAATAATACCAGTGATGATACGGGGGCTACTGGCGACCTATCACAAGACACCACCAGCAACGCTATGTCGCGGTCGTTGACCTATCGTACCGTCAGCACATTGTTGGATAACCCTGATATTGCGCCACGTCAGGCCGCCATGTTTAGCATGCAATATGTGCTCACACTACCAGAGGGTGATTTAAGTCCTGCAGAAGAGCTAATCCGCACCACCAGTCGAGACTTTTTCGCGTTGTTTGGTGTGCCATTTATTTATGGCGAAGTGTGGGATGCCAAAGCAGACAATGAAATAACTCCTGTGGTGGTGATAGATAACAGCATGAATCAGCGCCTGTTTAACGGTGAAAACTCCGTGGGCCGCCAGTTACTGTTAGACGATGTTCCTTACCAAGTGGTAGGGGTGGTGCAGGACTTTATGCCCAAGCCGTCGGTGCAGGACTTATCAATGGGCGCGTTTGGCGGCAATCGCCATATTTACCTGCCCTTTGGCACGGTGCAAACCCCTAACTTGCTACACAACATGAAAGGGACTCTCTCTTGTCAGTTTCAGCAACAAGGGGCTGAGTTTCCACAAGAACGGCAAGCAATGCGTGAGTTTATCTTGAACAATCGTTGTTATTGGTTGCAGTACTGGGTGGAATTGCCAGATCAGCAAGCCAGAGATAAATACGTCGCCTTTTTGAGTGCTTACTTTGATCAGCAAAAGAGCAATGGCTTTTTCACTCAAAGGTTTGGTTATGCACTATCGACCCCCGCACAGTGGCTGCAACTAAATAACGTGGTCAGTACCGACACCAAAATCATCACTTGGCTAGCACTGGTATTCCTGCTTGTCTGCATCATCAATGCAGTGGCATTGGTATTGGCTAAGTTACTGAAACAGGCGCCCGAAGCGGGTATGCGCCGCGCGCTTGGTGCCAGTAAAACGGCGATTTTTAGCCAGAGCTTGATAGAGACGCTGTTAATTGGTGTGCTCGGCGGCGTTATCGGTATTGGTTTGAGTCAGTTGGGCTTATTGCTGCTGCGATTGCTATTAGCCAAAGAAGACGCGGCGGTATTACACAGTGACTGGCTGATGCTCGGTTTTACGGTGCTGATGGCGGTTGTTGCTAGCATTTTGGCTGGGCTATATCCGGCGTGGCGGATCAGTTATGCCCAACCTGCCAAGTACCTCAATCAAAAGTAAGGAGTACGCCATGTTTGAGTTTGGACCGATTCTACGCACCCTCTGGCGTAACAAGACTGGCGCCTCGTTGATTATACTGCAAAGTGCGCTGACCTTAGCCATTGTGGCTAATGCGGCATTTGTGCTGCAACAACGCTTGCAACTGATAAATCAGCCCACCGGTATCGATGAACAACATCTATTTACTATCGATATTAAGCCCTTAGGGCAAGAGCTGTTTAGCGTGGGCGAAATTCAGCGAGATACACTGGAACTACGACAAATAGCCGGAGTGGTAGATGCCAGTTACATCAGTGATAAACCCTTGTCTGGTCACTACAGCCAGTCTAGTCGTAGTGCCAAAAATGATGATATGGAGCTAAGTGTCAGATTAGCGCAACTCGCTACCGATCCTCATGGTTTGCACACGCTTGGCGTGGCGCTCGAACAAGGGCGTTTTTTCAATGACAGTGACATGGTACGTGATCTTAAAGCAGGCAAAGTGGTGGTTATTAGCCGCGGTGTGGCAGATGCCGCGTTTGGCAAGGGCGCAGATGTCATTGGTCAGCAAATCACTTCCTCTGGTTTGCCGCTCACCGAAAAATATAAGCAAGTTATTAAAGATAGCCAACTGTTTACTGTGGTAGGTGTAGCCGCTGATGCCAATATCACATCGGTCGTTAGCGCGAATGATGGTGTGATGTTTCTGCCTTTTTATCAACCAGATAAAACGATCACTTACCTTATCCGTTGTCAGCCAAGCCAATGTAACCAACTGATGCTGGCGGTGCCACAAAAACTCAAGCAGTTGGATAATCACCGCATCATTACGGGGTTGAGCACAGTGCTGAATAACAAACATGAAACGCTACGTGCTGACCGCACTATGGTGGTGATGATGACGGCGGCGATTGTGTTAGTTTCAACCATCACTGGGCTTGGGGTTATTGGCCTCACACTCATTTGGGTCAATCGTCGTCGTTGGCAAATTGGTGTGCGCCGCGCTCTGGGGGCAACCCGATTTAACATCGTGCGCTACTTCCTTACTGAAAATTTTTTAGTGACCACCATTGGCTTATGTTTTGGTGCGATCTTGGCGCTCGGACTAAATCAATTGTTGATGCAGCACTACCAAATGCAAGCCTTACCGTTTAACTACATCGCCATAGGCATGATCGGCGTCTGGTTATTGGGGTTGCTCGCGGCTGTTGTGCCAGTATTTCGCACAACTACCATCTCTCCCTCACTAGCCACTCGCTCCATTTAACAAGGGACTCAATATGTTGACTTACTATATGCAACTGGCGTGGTTATCCGTTAAACGTACGCCGATTATCTCCAGCCTAATGATTGTCACCTTAGCCGTCGGCGTGGCGGTGTCGATGACCATGGTGACACTGCAACATGTGATGTCTGCCAATGGGCTGGCGGAGCAAAATGACCGTATTTATGCGCTGCAATTAGCTAACGGGACCAAAAATCAAGACGATAATAACTTGCTGAAAAATGGCTTACCCGATCTGCTGACATATCGCACGGCAAGGGCGCTGTTAGCGTCGAATGCTGCGCCGCATGTGGTGGCGATGCATCGTTGGGCGGCGGCCGTGTCGCTGGCAGATAACAGCGTTAAAGCCACCAAAGAGGTGATCCGTGTTAGCTCGCGGGACTTCTTTGCCCTGTTTGGCGTGCCATTTATCTACGGCAAAGTGTGGGACAAGTCAGCCGATGATGATGCGCGCTTTCAAGTGGTGATCGACCGTACCATGAATGATCGCTTGTTCAACGGTGAAAACTCGGTCGGGCGTGACGTACAACTCAATGGTCGCCCTTATCAAGTGGTGGGGGTGGTTGAGGATTTCACCCCTAACCCGTCAGTGCAAGATCTGACTCAAGGGTCATACGCGGGTAATGCCCATGTTTATCTGCCCTTTGGCTTACATCGTGCATTGCAGATGTTGCCTTATGGCAATATGCGCTACTCCTCCAGTAAAGACAGTAATGCTAGCGCGGCAACAGCAGCGCAGACTCCTGAACAACGCTATGAACGCATTCTGCAAGACCGCTACTTCTGGTTGCAGATCTGGGTGGAGTTGCCCGACGAGCAAAGCAAAGCAACCTTGGTGAATTTTCTACAACATTATTTTGAGGAACAACACAAAAACGGCTTTTTTGAGCGTGATTTTGACTATGCGTTATCAACGCCGTCCGAATGGTTAGCACTGAACAACGTGGTTAGCAACGATACCCGCGTGATGACCTGGATGGCATTAGCGTTTCTGTTGGTCTGTATCATCAATTCGGTGGCGCTGTTGTTGGCGAAGTTGCTGCGGCAATCTTCCGAAGCCGGAGTCCGCCGCGCGCTTGGCGCGACTCGCAGTGCCATCTTTAGCCAAAATCTGATTGAGAGTGGCCTCATTGGTTTAGTCGGCGGCATTTTGGGCATCGCGTTCAGCCAGTTAGGGCTCGGCTTCGTGCGCATGCTGGTAAGTGCCGATGAAGCCAAAGTGGTCTATAGCGATGGTTTCACTATCTTGTTAACGGTGCTGATAGCGATTATTGCTAGCCTCTTAGCTGGCTGTTATCCCGCTTGGCGTATTAGCCAGATCTCACTGGCCCAATCACTGAAGTCGCGGTAGGAGAACAACATTATGTTTGAATTTGGTCCAATTCTGCGCACCTTGTGGCGCAGCAAAACCGGTGCTTTGTTAATCATCGTGCAGGCGGCGTTAACGTTAGGCATCATTTCTAACGCGGCTTTCGTGGTGCATGAGCGCCAAGCGTATGTTGCTCGCCCCACCGGGCTGGATGAGCAAAATATCTTTGTATTGTCGGTCGCCGCTTTATCTGATGCTGAGTATAACTATCAGGATGTGGTGCGTGATATGAACGAGATCCGCCAACTGCCGGGCGTGGTGGATGCGAGTTTTTCATTGACGTCACCCTTATCCAACTCTGGCAGTTCCAGCGATCTGAATAACGAGGAAGACCCCGACAAGCCAGTGTCCGCCATGGCGGACTTGGTCTCAAGCGATAGCCATATCCTTAATGCGTTAGGGCTAAAACTAATAGCAGGGCGTTTCTTTGACCCCGCTGAAATTATGACAGGTTCTGCGTTAAGCAATGACGGACCATCCATGGCGGGAATCGTGGTCACACGCAGTCTGGCCGACAAACTCTATGGCGCAGGTGTTGACCCGTTGGGCAAACAATTAGCGGATACCACAGTTATTGGTGTGGTTGAACCTGCCATGGTGAGTTATGTGGCGCAGGATTACGTTGCCGGCGTGGCGTTTATGCCACGTTTTATCTCTGCCTATCCTCCAACGTACATCATTCGCTGTAAACCGGGTGAACTATCAAACTTGATGTTAAAAGTGCCTGATTTACTGAGGAACATCGATCCTAACCGCATTATTCGCAATGTGAAGCCGTTAACTCAGGTGAAAGATGCCACTTATCGTCGCGCCAAATCTACCGTGAAAATGTTGGTGGCAACCATGGCGTTAGTGGTGTGTGTCACTAGCCTTGGTATTGTGGGGCTAACGTTATTGTGGGGCAATCAACGCCGACGCCAGATTGGCGTACGTCGAGCACTAGGGGCAACCCGTGGCGATATCATTCGCTACTTCTTGACCGAAAATGTGCTGATCACCGCCGTGGGTGGCGGCTTTGGTGTTGTACTATCACTTGCCGTTAACCAGTTGATGGTGCAGCATTATCAGATGAAGGCCTTGCCGGTATCCTACATTTTCGCGACCACAGTAGCCGTGTTACTGTTAGGTGTTGCGGCCGCGATGATTCCTGCATGGCGCAGCAGTTTAGTTTCCCCCGCACTAGCGACCCGCAGTGTATAACTGCAGGTAAATAAAAGGGCCGTATGGACACCATTTTAATCATTGATGACAACAGCGCAGTGTGTGATGCACTGTCGCTGCTATTAACGGTCAACGGCTTTAATGCCGATGTTGTCGCCACACCTACCGCTGGCATAAAACGGTTAGCCCAAGGCGATATCGCCTTGGTGATCCAAGACATGAACTTTAGCCGCGATCAAACTGACGGCAGTGAAGGCAAACAGCTGTTTTTGGCCATTCGCCAACAGTTTCCTGACTTACCTGTGATTCTGCTAACCGCGTGGGCTGAGTTAGAAATGGCGGTGGAGCTAGTGAAAGCCGGTGCCGCCGACTATCTCGGCAAGCCCTGGGATGACGCCAAACTGCTGGCGACGGTGAACAACTTACTGGAACTGGCGGAGCTGTCTGGACAGCAACGGCAGCAACAAAGTGATTTAGCCAAGCGGCGGCAACAGATTGCGGCTAAGTATGATGTCAGTGGTTTGATCTATCAGTCGGAGCAAATGCAGCGGCTGGTGGAAACCGCGTTGCAAGTGGCACGGGCAGACGTGCCGATTTTGATCACAGGCCCCAATGGTGCGGGTAAAGAAAAAATTGCCGAGCTGGTGCAGCAAAACTCCGCGGTCAAAGCGGGGCCATTTATTCGCGTGAATGCGGGGGCGCTGCCTGCCGATTTGATGGAAGCCGAGCTATTTGGCGCTGAGGCTGGTGCTTACACTGGCCTTAACAAAACCCGTATTGGCCGTTTTGAAGCGGCCGACGGTGGCACGCTGTTTTTGGATGAAATGGGTAACTTGTCGCTTGCTGGGCAGATGAAGTTACTGCGGGTGCTGCAAACTGGTGAATTTGAGCGGCTCGGCTCTTCGCAAACACGTCACTGTCGAGTGCGGCTGATTTCCGCCACTAATACCGATCTGCCGCAAGCCATTCGTGACGGGAACTTTCGCGAAGATCTCTATTATCGCCTCAATGTGATTGAGCTAAATCTGCCGCCACTCAACCAACGCCGTGAAGATATTTTACCGCTCGCGCGCCATTTTCTCACTGGGCGTGAACTGAGTTTGGATGCGCTGCGCGCGCTAGAGAATTACGACTGGCCGGGCAATGTGCGCGAGTTACAAAACATCCTCACCAGAGCCTCATTGTTAGCCGCTAGCCCAACGATTGGTGTCGCCGATTTGGGGCTGCCGAGCGTACAACATGCGGTGCCGCGCCCGGCGTATGAGCCTGATGCGGAACAGATCAAAACCACGTTAGCCAATACCAGTTCGGTGGCGGAAGCGGCAAGGCAATTGGGCTTGTCGCGCCAAGCGCTGTATCGGCGCATGGATAAATATGGGATTGAGCATTCGTGAATCTAAGGCTTAGCGTTGAAGGCAAGTTGACCGCCGTGTTGATTATCGCGCTGGGGGCTGCGGCTGGCGCGGTGGCGCTGGCAAGCTATTGGCAGTGGCCATTATCGCTAATGTTACTAGCTGTAGCATTGGTTGGCGGTGGTGTCGGCTTGATTGTTGGACGCAGCGTGACGCGGCGGATCAATCACGGGCTGCAAGCGTTAAATACTGGCTTGCTCAATTTTCAGGATAACGATTTCTCGGTGTCATTGAGTGTTAGCGGTGCCGATGAACTCAATCAGTTAGCGCAGCGCTTTAATCAAGCATCTGACAGTATGCGCAAACAGCGCACGGACATCTTCCAACGCGAGCTGTTGCTCGACACGGTACTGCAAAATACCTCGTTGGCGATTCTACTGGCAGATGAACTCGGGCAAGTGTTGTTTGCCAATATTGCCGCGCGCCAGTTGTTGGGGCAGGGCAGCCGCTTAGAACAGAAAACATTGGGGCAAGTGGCCGCTGCCAATGAAGATTTAGGGCCCATCATTACTCAGCCACGTGATGGCGTGTTCTCGCTGTTACGGGGTGATGAACCGCAGATTTGGCATTTAAGCTACGCCAATATGCGCATGAATGGCATGGCGGTGCAGTTGTACCAATTTAAGCCGCTGACGCAGGAACTGACCCAAGCCGAAATTCAAACATGGAAAAAGGTGATCCGCGTGATCAGCCATGAGTTGAATAACTCACTGGCACCGATCAGCTCTATGGCGCATTCCGGCCAAAAGCTGCTGCAGCAATCTGCCGATCCCGTCATGTTGAAAAAGATCTTCATCACCATTGCCGAGCGCAGTGCTCACCTCAACAGCTTTTTACAGCAATATGCGGATTTTGCGCGGCTGCCGCAGCCGCAGTGCAAAGTGTTTTACTGGCAGGAATTGCTGGAAACATTGCGTGGCATTCGGCCGTTTACCTTGCTGGGAGAATTGCCACAGCAAGCGGCGTATGGCGACACTAAGCAACTGGCGCAGGTGTTGGTGAATCTGTTTAAAAACGCTAGCGAAGCGGGCACAGATGAACAAGCGATCACGCTAGAAATCCGCCACACGCCACATCGGCAGTGGGTCACTGTGTGTGACCGTGGCACAGGCATGAGTGATGAAACCTTACGCAATGCCTTGTTGCCGTTCTATTCCACCAAAACCGAAGGGACGGGGTTGGGGTTGGCCTTGTGCCGAGAAATTATTGAAAACCACGGCGGACAGTTGGCGATTCGCAATCGCGATAAGGGCGGCTTAGAAGTGAGTTTTTGGCTGCCGCTGTTACCATCACAATAGCCAGATGCGCTACTGTCACACACGCTACAGCAATGGCCGCTGCATTAGCGCTGATGACTGCTCCCATTAAAAACGGCCACACAGTGTCACTGGGTGGCCGTTTTTGCTTTATTGCCAGCGGATGAACGTGCTGGCGTTTACTTGCTTGATAGATCAAGCGTTTTTAGTACGGTGTTCCAATCCACATACTTAAAGTTTTGCGGTGCATCAGGCAATCGGTTGCGACCATCTTGCACCACTAATAAACCGTGCGGATATTGGCTGCCAACCGGTGTGCTGACCACATCTAACCCATCGGTTTCTGAGGCGCCATCAATGCCCGTTTTCGCATTCAAGCCGATGCGGAAACTGCCGCGATAGGCATACGGCGGAATACCATCAAATACCGCGTAGCTGTCATTGCCTTGGCTCGACACCACCAGCAGTGGTTGCTCACCACTCGTGATCTCCATCCCTTCAATATCGGCAACCAAGGTCGAGCCGACGTCAGCCACTTTAGTGAGTTTGCTGCTAGCGTCTTGGTGAGCATCGGCCGCCCACACTGCGACATCTTCCTCGCCCACAAACAGGCGGCCGCGCTGATCATCCACCGCACAACCCTCCGGCTGGCTCGCCACGTTTAAGCGGCGCACGCGTTCAGCGCGTATTTGCCCTTGCTGTTCGGTCACTAAGTACTGGTCGATACGGCCAGTTTTGTCGTTGGCAAACACATAAAACTTACCGTCGATGTTGCCCATACACAGACCGTAGATCGGAGCGAGATCGGATGGTTGCTTGCCGATACGGAACACATCACCATTCGCGTGAATGCCATAAAACATTAGCGAGTCATCTTCGCGTTTGCTGGCGGCGGCGAGGCCGATACGTTCGCCGTTAAATATAAAACCATCACGTACGTCGACGTTATTGAGCTTGCCATCACCAAAGCGCGCGACTTGGTTGGCATCCAAGTCATACACATACAAACCATCTTTTTTGTGGGTGCCGAGAATGCGCGATTGTTGCGGATTGACGCGGTTAACCCAAATGGCTGGGTCGTCCATCACATCGCCAGTGCGGTCGGCAGGCGGTGTTTCGGCATCGGCGCTGACCATAGGCAACACCGCCTCTACTGGGCTGGTGGCTGAGGCCAATGCAACGCTTACAGCGCTACCATCGTCACGGTTGATGATAATGCGGCTCTGCCCCGGTTGGCTGATACTGGCACTTAAGGTTTCAGTGTCACTGGCTGGCATCCGCAGGGTGATATGGGGCGTTTTTTGCTGACGGCTGGCTTGTTGCAAAGCCGTCACGCTCCAATACATCAGTTGTTTACCTGCTTCATCCACGGCGAACAGGTTGCCTTGCTCATCGGTGGTCAGACTTTTAGGTTCCGCCGATAACGTTCCCCAAGGTTGCAGCTGTGCAATCGGGGTGCGTTCGGCGGTGGTTTCTAACCGCGCTGGTGTGCGCCAAATACCTATGCCTTCTTCCAAGCTGTAGAGCCAGCCGTGGTTATCATCTACGGCGCAGGCGGCCACTTTTTGCGGTTGATTGATATCGCGCATCAGCAGCGGCGTCTTCAGCCATTGTTGATCTTGCGCCAGTAACCACTGTTGGGCATGGCTGGCTCCATCTTGCACAAACAGTGACAGCGTGTGATTTTGCGCATCACGGAACAAACATAGGCTGTCTGGTTGCAGCTTATCGAGGCGCCATTGCAGTTGCTGGGTTAACGGTGTCTCGGCGCTGAAGCTGGCAATGGTAATGCTATTGGCGCGTTCATCTAAGGTGGCGGCGACCCACTGTTGGCCAAAGTCTTTAACGCTGAGTTGGTCAAACTCGCCGCTGAGTTGGCTGTCACCGTTACGATTACGCAACCGCATACCTTGTTGCTCGCTGACGCTGACTAAGGTGCTGGCGTCACCACTTTGCCAACTGGCTGAAGCGGTTGGATGACTCAATAGCGTGGGTTGGATCAGCGCACTGCTAGGTTGTTGGCAGCCCGCCAACAACAGTAACGGAAAGGCAGTGACCAGTTGAGATAAGGCAAAATTCTTCATGATTAAAATCCGCTGATGTTAATACCAATTTGATAAGTTGGGCCGTAATCTTCGTATTGCGCGTTACGAGCGGGGCTACCTGAGTAGGTGTAGTAAGGTTCGTCGTTGATATTGAGCGCTTTGAAATAGACCATCACATCCTTACTGATAAAGCCTTTGGCGATAAAATCGAACTGCAGATGTTCCTGCTGGTAGATGTCGTAGTCGGCATCATCTAACGCGCCAATTTCCGTCAGGTAATTGGATTTATAGGCGGCGGAGAACCGTAAGCTCAGGTACTCGTTTTCATACCCCAGCGCGATATTGCCAGTGGTATTTGACTGGCTGGGAAAGCGAATGTCGCGGCTTTGTAACTCGCCATCATCCAGCCAGCTAATGCTCGCTGCTGAATGGGTGAGGGTTAAGTTAGCACTGAATAGCAGGCCATTCCACGGCGCTGGCAGACTATCTAATTTTTGGGCAAAGTTAAATTCAGCGCCATACAGCTTAGAGCTATCACCGTTGATAAAGGTGGTGGCCTCATCATAGTTTTCATAGCCACTGCGGCCCGCTAAATCGGCTTCATATATGAAGTTGTCGATCGATTTGTAGAACAACCCCGCTGATAACACGCCAGATTCACCCATGTAGTATTCGGCGGACAGATCATAGTTTGCTGACTCCAGCGGTTGCAGTGCTGGGTTACCAAAGCTGGCTTCTGGCGCGTCGGAACTGCCTTCCAGCAGATAGCCCGGTGAGACTTGCTCAAAGGTCGGCCGTACTAGCGAATTAGTCCAAGCGGCGCGCAAGATGAAGTTGCTGCTGACACCATAACGAAACTGCACTGATGGTAGCCAGTTATCATAATCATTACCGACTTGACGGTCGCTGTACTGATCATTGGGTTCATCATATTGCCAACCGTCACCGCGCAGTGAGGTGTCTTCATAGCGAACGCCCGCCACCATGCGTAGCTTGCCCCAATCGGAGGTGGCCATCAGGTAGGCGGCATTCACATCTTCGTGGATGACGTAGTCGTTCAAGGTGGATTCTAGCGGGTCAATATTGTCGTCGCGGTTGAGGGAGTTCAGCAGTTGGTGGATGCTTTGCTCTTCAATGCGTGGTCCAAAATCACCAAACTCATAGTCCACCGCTTTACCGGCATAATCGGTGAGCGTAAGCGCCGTACCACTCACGCCTTGTTCGTCTAAGTCTTGATATAACCAGTGGGTTTCTTCATTCGATTTTTTACGGCGATTGATTTTGATACCACTTTTAAGCTGCAGCACCACATCGTCCAAATAGAGATTACGGCTCAGATCGAGACGGCCATTGTAGCTACGGTCTTTGGCATCGGAGTTAACCACTTCAATCTCGTCTAACTCGTAGCCGCTGGCATCGTAAAAAGCGTCTGGCCCGCTGATCACTGGCTGGCGGGTGGATTGATAACTTAAGCCCTCACTAAATTTTTGCTCGAAGGCGGCGCCAGCAATACCGTTGGGATTAGTTTCTTCTGCTTCACTCCAGCCAAATTGGCTACTCAGTTGCCAGTCATCAATGTCGGATTTGCTGCCCATCACAATCGACTTAATGGTTTGCACCTCTTCGCGTGATTTCAGCTCTCGGCTGACTTTGCCACTTTGCTGGTCATCACCGAGGGCTAAACCGTCGCCGAATTTGCTGACAATCGCGTTACGGCTTTCTTGATCGCTAAAGCGGCTGTAGAGGGTACGCAGATAAACTTGGTTGCTGTCGTTGGGGCGCCAATCAAAGTTAGCCGCCAGCCCTAAGCGTTCGCGCTCGATTTGATAATCGCGCATCTGCACTTTTTCTAGCAATGGCCCTTGGTCACTCAGTTGCCAATCACCACCAGTTTCGACGTTATCTGAACCGAATTTACGTACGGCATTACTGGCGGCTAAGGCCATGCCAAAGTCGTCATCTAGCCCGCCGATGGCAAAGCGATCACTATAGGTAGCGGCCAGCTTGTTGCCATATTCAGACTGGTGGGTGTCAAAGCTGCCTTCGGCGGTCAGCTTAGTAAACCGACCATCCTTATCGAAGGCTGACAGGCTTTTAATATCGACTGCGCCACCTAATGAGTCGGCGTCCATATCTGGCGTAAGCGTTTTCGTCACTGTGAGTGATTGCAGCAGATCGGACGGGATGACATCTAACGCGACCGCGCGGCTACCCGCTTCCGGTGCCGGCAGTTGCGCGCCGTTATAGGTCACTGCGTTTAAATCTGGCGATAAACCGCGTACTCGAACAAAGCGGCCTTCACCTTGGTCGCGTTCAATTGATAACCCCGCCATGCGCTGTAATGACTCGGCGGCATTGGAATCGGGAAACTCGCCGATAGCATCGGCTGAAGATACGGTAATAAAGTTATCGGCATTACGTTGAGCATTGAGCGAGGCACTCAAGGCGCCACCTTGGCCAATCACCGCCACATGCTCGATATCGGTGGCATGTAAACTGAAGTCGATAGTCGCTGTTTGCGTTGCATCAAGCTTGAGTGGTTTACTCTGCTGGTGGCTGCCAGTGCCCGCCTGTAATTGATATTGACCCGCGGCGAGATCGCGAAACTGGTAGTGGCCCGCCGCATCGGTGAGCTGTGGCCGACTCTGGCCTTGCAAACTAATGCTAACACCTTGAATCGGTTTGCCTTGCTGGTCGGTTACAGTGCCGCTGATATCAGCAGCAATACTGTTTGCAGCAACAGTGGATAAGACAATGGCACAAGCCATCGCCAGCGGCGTTTTGCGGCTACGTAGTGGGCGGCGGCCAACAGAGGTGCGGGTCATTTTTTCTCTCCGAAAATTCTGATATGCAGGGTTAACGCCGCAACAAGCTAAAAAGGAAATGTGTCAGTAACATGTCAGTCGGTCACTGAGTGTGCATTTGCGGCGGTCATTTAGGAGAAAATAGCGCGGTTTGAGCCAATTTGACCCTTAGCATGTGCCGCTAAAATGGCCGTGTCATCGAGGAAATGTCGGCGCAGGCGTAACTCCGCACAGTTTGTTGATCGCGATGTTGGTGTTAGCTGAGCTAGTTTGACTCGGGGTCAAAACAGCTCATGGGGTGCGCGGCATTCTGTGGGTTGTCATCAGCGCTTCATAAACGCTCGCTATGCTCGCGGAAATGAACAGCTTATTGCCCCAAAAAACGGCGCTGCTTACATGGCCAGTGCTACACCAAGGTAAGCTCGCATTAACCTTGCTAGTCGCGCTGCTGCTGAGCGTGGCCGCTTGCTCCTCCGGCATGCCCAAAACTTGGCAGCAGGTCGATATGTTCGATGTGCTCGGTGAGTCGGCCGCTAGCCTAATGGCGCTATTTTGGCTGTGGTTGTTGATGATTAGCCGACCACGTGGCCGAGTGACTAACTGGTTGATAATCGGCACCAGTCTTTATTGGCTAACCACGGTGTTGGATCTGATCGATGAATTCATTAAATATCCGCCCGATATGCGTCTATTTGCTTGGCTCGAATCGCTGCCAGTGCCCATCGGCATGGTGATGATCTCCATCGGTTTAGTACAATGGCTGGCAGAGCAGCAGTCGATAAATCGCCAACTGGCACAGCGCGAACATTTCCAGCGCGAACATCAACTGATTGATCCCGTCACTCAGCTCTACAACGCCCGCTACTTTATGTTGCAACTGCAACGGGAGATTGAGCTGCATCGACTGACGTCAAAACCGTTAGCGGTAGCGATGGTCGATATTGATGGTTTCGCTCAGCATAATCGCCGTTGGGGCATGGCGCTGGCAGATAACTGCTTACGTTCGCTGGCGGGCGCTATCGAACTCAGGTTGCGCGCGCAAGATTTGGCCTGCCGTTTCACTAGCGACCGCTTTGTGATGCTACTGCCAGAAACCTCAGCAGAGATTGCTACCGCGGTGGTTGATGGCTTACACCAGCACAGCCAGATGTTGCAACCACAGCCCTTGTCGGTCACCGCCGTGACCATTAATTTGAATGTCCATGAAACGGCAGATGAGCTTATCACTCGCTTGACCATGCGGTTAGATTGGCAAAAGCGTTGCCGCTATGCCAACGGGCAGGGAGTGGCGTAATGGCGTTGACGGCGGGCTTTGTCATGGATGATGCAGTGCTGCCTATCGCGCTAGCGCGTGGTTTAGTCGATTTGGCAGAGCAGCAACAGCTAGATGTCGACAAGTTATTGCGTGGTTCTCGGCTATTTTATGAAGACTTATCGCAGGCCGATAAACGGCTATCCTGCCGGCAATGGCTACAGCTTATTGCGCGTTTTTGCCGCATGCACCCCGAGCCAGAAGCGATGGCTTTGCTGTATGGGCAGCAGCAGGCACTCAATCATCTGCCGCTATTGAGTGAGGTATGGGCCAATTCGGCCAACTTAGCACAGGCATTGCGCCATCTTAGTCAACTTGCGCCATGGTTTCCCACAGTGGTGCAACTGCGGCCACGCCAGCACGGTGAACGTTTAGTGCTCGTGCTGCAAAGTACGCTGGCATTGGGCGAGCAGCAGCGCTTTATCTACAGTGCGATATTGGCGGCGTTGCGTACTTGGTTACAGGAGCAACTGGGGAAACATCTATTGATGCAGGTAGATTTGCCTTGGCCTGCGCCGCAATGGCGTGCGCATTTGAGCAGCGCCCTAGGTGAACAGTTACGTTTTGCAGCGCCTTGCTGCGCGATACATCTTAAAGCTGAAGCGCTATTTACCCCGTTTGCGACCGCGTCATCGTGGCGTTGCCAGCAGTTTATGCGACTCGCACGACAGCAGATACGCGGTACGTCAGTACACGAGAGCTTGCAATCGCAGTTGCGTCGCTTGTGCCGTCGGCAACTCCAGCTCGGCGTCACGTTAGAGCAGGGCGCTGCCTTTGTGGGGTTGAGTCCTGCTACCTTGAAACGGCGTCTGAAACAGGACGGTGTCAGCTTTCAACAACTGCAAGATGATGTACGTTGCCACGAAGTGCTGCAACGGCTCGATATTTACGGCTACAGCAATCGTCAACTCGCTGAGTGCGTTAACATCAACGATATGCACAACTTTCGCCGCGCCTTCAAACGCTGGACCGGCATGCTCCCCAGTCAATTCCGTTAGCGGCGCATCTTAGTCGCTGCCGCGCTATATCACGTATTTTGCTGGCGCATCTTAGTCGCTGCCGCGCTATATCACGTATTTTGCTGGCGCTGCGAAGACGGCCACGAATCGGTGGCGGGTTGTGAACTGCAGCGGCTAGAACGGTGACGATTCTCGATCAATATCACCTTTATTACGTGATGGTGTTCATCCTTTATTTTTCAATAAAATCGGTATGTTACCGTTAGATTTTTCTTGTTAGTTCTCATTTTGATCATATGTATGATGTTTTTTTAGAGATTGGTTAACTAACTCAAAATTTTCCTGAAAGATAGCTGCTATAGTCGCCCGCCATTGCCACAACATCTGTTCGAAAGGGGAAGCTGTGATGAATTGGCTAGCGAGCAAGTTTGACAATATATCGGTGACTTACAAGTTGCATTCTGGTTTCGGCGTCATTTTGTGTTTGATGCTGCTGGTTGCCTTTGTGGGCTATCAAACCAATGCCATCATTACTAACAACATCGAAAGGCTGAATACTATTTCTGGTATTGATCAAAGCCTGCTGGAAGCCAAAGTGGTGCGAATGGATGCCATGGCCCGTGGTGATAATTCGCTCTATGAACAAATCACCGCGATTGCTGAACAAGCCAAATCTGGGCTCAAACAGCAACGTCAGTTCTTTACCAATGAAGCTGACCGTCAGCAAGTGGATGCGGCCGTCGCCGCGTTAGATAGCTACGAACAAGCTATTGTTGCATTTAAACAGCAGATGGAGCGCAAGGCGACACTGATGGCTAACGGGCCACAAATTGGCAAGCGCTTGGTTAGCACCTATGCCACCTTAGTTGAGCAAGTAAATATACAGGCACAACAGCAGCAAGATCATCAGCTAATGCAATTATCGATGCAGATCAGCCAGCAGATGACCATGCTGCGCTATCACATTCGTGGTTACGTTTATGATGGCTCTGAAACCAACTTGCATACCGCGAAAGCCGCCATCAATGGCTTACGGCAACAAGTGAATAAACTTAACGGTTTTGAGGTCGGTAGTGCATTGGCAGTATTGGATCGTTACGATCAAGAGTTGGATGCGCTGGTGGTGCTTAATAGCGACATCCACAAGGTCTCTGAGCATATGGGGCAGGTCGCGCAACAGTTGCTGTCGCATATTCGTGCATTGGTTGAGCACCTACAGCAACAAGGGGAACACAACAAAACGATGATGCAAAATCTGATGATCAGCATCATAGTGTTTGCCTGTTTAGTGGGCATATGGGCGGCGTTGTTTATCGGCCGCAAGATCACCGTGCCGCTGCAAGACACAGTTAAAGCGGCTCAAGCAATTGCCAAAGGCGACTTATCGATAAATATCGCGTCATCGCGCCAAGATGAACTCGGCGAATTACTGCGTGCTATCGGCGAGATGAATCTCACGCTAAAAGGCGTGCTGGGACAGATTGAAAACTCTATCAACCACGTCAATGGAGCGGCGAGCCAACTTTCTGCCACCACCGAGCAAAACAGTGTCGGAATGCAAGAACAACGCAGCCAAACCGATCAAGTCGCCACTGCCGTTAACGAGATGACCGCCTCCGTACAAGAGGTGGCCGATAACGCAGAGCAAGCCTCTTACGCTGCCAAAGAGGCCGATGAGAAAACTAGCCAAGGTGACAGCATGGTGAGCAAAGCGATTCAGCAGATTGAAGCGCTGGCCGACGGCCTAGATAAAACCTCAGTGGCAATGAACAAATTGCGCGGCGATACCGAGCAGATTGATGCGGTGCTGGATGTCATTAAAGCAGTATCGGAGCAAACCAACTTACTGGCGCTCAATGCCGCCATTGAAGCCGCCCGCGCTGGTGAAGCTGGGCGCGGCTTTGCCGTGGTCGCCGATGAAGTGCGAAATCTCGCCAGCCGCACGCAAAGCTCAGCGGTTGAGATTGAAAAGCTAATCAGTAACCTGCAAAGCGGCAGCCAGTTGTCGATGACCATGATGCAACAAAGTATGCAACAGTGTACTGATGCCGTCAGCATGTCGCGCGATGCGGGTAATATGCTGAAAGAGATCACTAAAGCGGTATCGACTATTCAGGACATGAACCACCAGATTGCCGCTGCCGCCGAGCAGCAATCCGCCGTGGCAGAAGAGATCAATCAAAGTGTCGTGCGAGTGCGTGATATTGCTGAGCAATCAGCTTCTGCTTCTGATGATATTGCGCATTCATCTGAAAACCTCGCCGGTTTGGGGAATCAGTTGAATGGCTTGATACGCCGTTTCTCGCTGTAGTTTTACTGTTCCTGTGGAATGTTGAAAAGGGCCTTGATGGCCCTTTTTTGTGGGGTTTTGGTGGAGTTGATAAGCTCGCCGCTTGGCATTTATGGCTTGCAGCCCTTGCAACCTGCGGTTGCCAAAGTCGTGGAGCTACTCGCTCCACACCAGAGCCAAAGGGCGATGCTCGTCCCTCGCCCTTTGGAAACCCGACGACGCCCCACGGTGCAAAACGCTACGGCGCTTCTGGTTTGTCATTTTCGCAAATCGCTCTGATTCGCGGTCCCTCGCTCACCATCGCTTCTCAATATCCATATCTCGATTGCTCAATGGCTGCCCAACGCACCTACGCAGCGCCGAAGGGGAATCGGTGTTGCTTGATAGTGTGAAGTTAGAACAAGCGTTTGGATAAAAGCAAGTTAGAGCAATAGAGCTAACTTACTTCATTCAGATGAGAGAAAGTAACCTAATTACAAAAGTGCATATAACTTATATTACCAACCTAATCTCAACCTTGCGCTAGCATCATACCGTTTCTCATCATGCTCATAAGAATCTGAGATAGCAAACAAAAGCTTTGCAGCAACATAAGGGAATGTCAGTTAATCTTTCGACAAGTCACTCATGAGTGTTGATAACGGGATATAAAACATAATCCCAACTAAGAAAGTAACTACCTGAGCTATGTAAAAATTGAAGTTAATATCAGGTATCAACTGGAATCCGATATACATTGTCATAGACAAAATAGACACAACAAAAATGTATACCTGATAAGTGCTGAACCTATCTCTTTTCTTGTTTTTATCAGGAACATCAAGTGTCTTAGCTAGTAACTGCCCGTACATGATAGAAGTCGCTAGAGAGAAGTCAGACAGCTTTAAGAATGACATCAGCTCATTGTTAAGCATCTTTATCAAGAACAGCACCAGAAGCGGTAGTGCTATGAATATCGCTTCTTTCTTCGCTGTGTCATAACTTCTAGTCATTTTCTAAGTCCAGTGTGAATTGCTCTATCTCGCTTTGCGGAACAACTCGAATCACTTTTAAAATCTCGGTTTCATATGATACTTTTTCCTTGAACTTATTCGTTCTTCGCTTCGTTCTTACTTGAACATGCAAAGCATCACCAGGCCATATTTGTTCTTCATGATTCGACCATTTTTTGAACCATTCCGCGTCTGACATTTTCGCACTGAAATTCTTAGGTTTGCGTGTATTGCACTCAAAGTCCCATTGCAGATTCTCAACATAAGACGGACGACGAACAATGAACACCTCTTTAGACGGAAAAGGCTGAACAGTGTCTTCAAAAATTTGATCTCCCGTTCGAGGGCAAGAAAAATCTTTATTGATGTCATCAAAGTCTAGTTCACGACCGAATTGAACCAAATCGGATGGTGAAAGCATACCCTTGGCTTTGTAGATTTTGTTCAATGCGTTTGCTACATCTATCAAGTGAGCATCAGCCTCACAAGTGAATTGCTCAAAAGATGATTCATTTGCAGATGCTATTGTGTAGACGTTATCCACGAACGTTCGTACATCACTTTCTGAATCAATCTTATTAGCCGTGGCGATTTCTTTTCTTACGCCATTATAGATGCCGTCAAAGATGTTATTCAGCTTTGCATTACGAATTTTGTCTTTAAGCTTTGCTCCAATATCCGCGATACAAGAGCCTTCGCGAGTACTGTTTAATGAAGGAATAAACTCTATGTCTTTGCCGTAGCCTTTAATAAAAGCTTCTTGAAGCTCGTTGAACCCCTCGATGTATACAGCCATTGCGTGAAAGACTCGCTCTGGCCTTTCCTCTGTTTTGTCGAAGTCGATTCGGATTGAGTAGCCAACAGACATATAATTCTCCACTATTCAGTCTGTTAGATTTTTACGCGTAACTCACAATGACACAAGTAGTTTGTCGTTGCAGATTAACGCTAGTTCATCAAAAGCAGTAACAGGAGTGAGTGAAGTAGTTGACCACTACAATTCGGCTTAGTTTCATCAGCAGAGTACGCGGCTTCAACTCGTTTTGGGGCAAAAGTGATTAGGCTTTTAATAGCTAAAGGTTCCCCAAAATTGACAGGTGTACTCCGTGAATTCTCAGCACATGCGGGTCAGTGACCGTCCGAGGCAGGGAAGCCGAGGTCGAGCGCTCAGGGATGAGCTTGTAGCGTGTCACTGAACTGCATGTGCATAAGGTGGCTTTCGGACGTCCTGTCCTTCGCCACATTAGTGCATCCATGCACGTCCCCGCTGCAGGCGATTAGCTAACACTGCAGCAAACCAGCGATAAATCAGCCTCGTGAAATGATTGCCGCTTCAAGCCCCCCTAAAACAAAACCCGCCAAATTTAGTAACACACCAAAATTTGGCCAAAAAAATGGGGAATCAATGATTCCCCGACCCTTTCGGCAATGCGGACACTAAGTTTTAGGGAATAAGCTCGGCCACGACCACTGACTTAGCTGGCAGTGAAAGCTTATTCAGGGAAGAACTGAAACTTGCAGGTTTAACCTGCTGCGGATTATCAAAGCTATTGTGAGCATCCATTTTATCCGCGGTCAGGATCTGGCCGACGGCTTTGCTGGCTTTGACACCGTTAACATGAAGATTGATGGTGGCACTTTCCGTTGGATCTAAATTCACTAAGGCAACATAGAGCTTGCCATCAGTGCTTTTGGCTACGGATGCGGTGACGGCTGGGACGTTGTCCCCCTCAAAACTATATTTATCCGTTTTAATGGTAAACGGAATGCTGGTGGCATCTTGGAACACCTTGTACATGTCATAGACGTAGTAGGTGGGAGTGAGCACCATTTTTTCGTTATCGGTGAGGATCATTGCCTGCAACACGTTAACCATTTGCGCAATGCTGGTCATCCGTACGCGATCTGCGTGTTTGTGGAAAATGTTGAAGTTAACCGCTGCCACTACCGCGTCACGCATGGAGTTTTGTTGATAGAGGAAGCCCGGTTCGCGGTCTGGCTCTGGGTTGTACCAAGTACCCCATTCATCGACGTAGAAGCCCAACTTGCCGTCTGGATCGTTTTTGTCCAGTTTGGCGACGTTGTCACTGACGTATTTTTCCATGCGGTAGGTACGTTCCATGGTGGTGAACCACTCATCTTGCGAGAAGTTGAGCGCATCACCTTTATCTTTCCAGTCATTTTTCGGCAGGGTATAGAAGTGGTAGCTGATGCCATCGAGCATACGCAATGGAATATGGCTACTCAGCACATCTGTCCAGCTGGTATCTGAGGTATCACCGCCACTGGCGACCAGTTTTGGCATTTTGCCCGGTGGTGTTTTTAAGAAGGTGGCATAGTGGCGATATAGGTCAGAGTAATACTCTGGACGCATGTTGCCACCGCAGCCCCAAGCTTCGTTGCCGACACCAAAGTAGGCAATTTCATACGGTTTATCACGGCCATTGGCGCGGCGTTCGTTGGCTAAGGTAGAGTTTTTGTCAGAGGTCATGTATTCCAACCATTCCGCCATCTCTTGCGGTGTACCTGTGCCTAAATTGCCATTGATATAGGCTTCAGCTCCTAGCAGTTCTACTAGGTCGAAAAACTCGTGAGTACCCACGGCGTTGGTTTCTTCAACGCCGCCCCAGTGGGTATTCACTTTGATTGGACGTTTGTCTTGCGGGCCGACGCCTTCGCGCCAATGGTATTCATCAGCAAAGCAGCCGCCGGGCCAGCGGACTAACGGTACTTTAATCTCTTTTAATGCCGCAAGGACGTCGTTACGAAAGCCTTTGGTGTTAGGGATTTTTGAATCCTTGCCGACCCATAGGCCTTCGTAGATCCCCCGACCTAAATGTTCGGCAAATTGGCCATAGATATCACGATTGATTACCGGGCCTTGCTGGCTAGCATCAAAAGTAATGCTAGCTTGATGAGCTTGTACACTGAGCGGTAATAATGCTGCAACGGCAAATGCGAGCACTTTGGGCTGGAGAATCTTCATCCTTGTCATCCTTATGCTTATTGAATGCCTTCGGTGGTCATGATGATCCGTTTGATGGTGCCATCGTCGTTGTAGTGCAATTTATCTACGGCTACGGAGCGACGGAAGCGGCCACCACTTTCTTTCCCATCTTGTGGCGGTACAGCGCCGGTGTGGTAGATGAAATAGCCTTGGCCTTTAAAGTCGATAATTGACTGGTGGTTGGTTTCGCTGTTGCCAGCGATTTCATTCAAAATACCTTTGTATTCCCAAGGGCCATTGACGTTTTTACTCATGGCGTAGCAAATTTTTTCAGGGAATTCACATGCATAAGAGTAATAGTAGTAGTCACGGTGTTTATGCACCCAAGAGGCTTCAGTGTAGTTAGGCAGGTCAACCACTTTGATGTCGCCATCGAGCTCGATCATGTTGTCTTTCAACTTAACGTACTTAGGTACCAAGTTGCCGAAGAACATGTAGGCTTGGCCGTCATCGTCGATAAATACTGCCGGGTCGATATCGTCCCAATCATTAGGCGTTTGCTTGGTCATGTCGTCGGTCACCAGTGCGTGGCCGATGGCATCTTTGAATGGACCCAGTGGTGAATCAGCCACTGCGACTCCAATAGCAAAGCCAGGATGCTCATCGTTATGGCGCACAGTAACGAAGAAGTAATACTTGTTATTACGTTTAATCATGTGCGCTGCCCAAGCTTGGCCTGTCGCCCATTTGAAATCTACGGCTTTAAGGATCGGACCATGTTTGGTCCAGTTTTTCATATCCTTGGAAGAAAATGCTAGCCAGTCATGCATTTCAAAAAATACATTATTGTTAGGTGCTTCATCGTGGCCGGTATAAAGGTAGACGGTATCACCATCGACCATCGCTGCGGGGTCAGCGGTAAAGACATCTTCAAACAGTGGATTCTTTGCGTGTGCAGCAGAGCTGGCAAGCAGCGCCGAAGCAATTAAAAAAGGTAATGTTTTGCGCATTATCATTCCTTCATCTTATAGGTGAGTTGCTGGCAGCTATGTCTGTACATCCCCCGCATGGCTGCTGTGCAAATGGTTATTGCTAAATATTATTGTAATACAATTATTGGGAAATACAGACAAAAGTCAACGATTGACGTCCCAGTATAACTGATGACTGTAGGGATATGTGATCCCTTACACAGCTCGCTAGATTGTTGCTTTAAAAAGAAAAAAAGCCATGCACTTTGGCATGGCTTTTTGCTTACGACTAAAGTTTAGTTAATCCCTGCTTGATAGAGCAGCGGCACATCATCACCACTAATCTCTGTATCGAAGAACTCAACCTCGTCGATCATGCCATTAAATGGCACATCCCAGAAGTTAAGGCCTAAAGTAAAATGGGTGCTACCGCCGATAGACAATACATCGGGGAAGTTATCACCAGTGAAGGTTAATTCACCATTGATGTAGATGGTGATGTGTCCACTGTTGTTTATCATCACCATGTGTGACCATTCATTAACTGGCATACGGAATTGGGTATTGGTGTCATAGTAACCGTTACCATTAATTGCTGACCACACCATAGTGTTGTTGCTAACACCATCATGGCCTCTAGGGATCATACTTATCCAGTTGTTAGCATCGCTATAGCCAAATAGTGCTGGTGTATAGCTGGTTAACGCAGATGGATTGATCCATAGGGAGATACTGTAAGTATCATCATCAATCATATTATTTGGCAGTTGTACCCCTAAGCCATCACTCAACACCAAGGCATTACCTACCACACCCTCTGAATAGCTCACAGGACTGTCGCTAGCCACTATGCTGCTACCTGTTCGTTGGGCAACGGTACCACTAGAGAAGTTGCTTTGAGCATCCGATAGGTCACTGTTGTCAAAGTTAAACTCAGCGATTGGCGTCGGAGCCCCCATAGAACGTACGGTCACAACAAAGTCTTTAGTGGCAGTTTGCCCATCAAGGGTGATAGTTGCCGTTAATGTGACTTGTTGATCACCTTGAGTCATCGTTGGGCGAGTAACAACCCCATCGTTGCTGACTAGGCTTGGATTAGATGAAACCCATGTGACGCCTGAGGCATATGGACCAGAAGCAGTAAGGTTCATATCTTCCACTATGGCGCTGGTGTCACCAAGGCTGAGTTGGTTAACTGCTGATTGTAGCAACGCAGCTGAATCTAGATGGTCGATATCCAACGCTTTCACATCTTCAGCGCTCAATGCCGCATCGTAGATCTTCACTTCATCTATATCACCATTAAATGGTGCATCGGCGAATAGGTTGGCACCGATGGCGAAGGTTCCAGTTACATTGGTATACAGGTCTGGGAAATTGCCACCATTGAAGCGTTCTTCACCATTCACATAGATGCGAATACCACCATGGTTAACGGAGTACGCCAGATGCGTCCATTGGCCAGCCGCAGCAGGAACCATAGTACGGCCATCATACCAAGCGCCATTATTATTGCTCCAAACCATGATGTTATTGTCCCACGCTTGTGGTACGAGACTTGCCCAAGAGCTGTCAGTTGCTGCGCCGAAGAATACTGGAGTATGAGTGGTTAAGGCGTTTGCTCTAAACCACAATGATACAGTGTATTCATTGCTGTCGATTAAGCCATCGGGCAGTTTGATACCATAAGTACCGTCAAGTGCCAGAGATTGACCTTCTTGACCGGTAGCAAATGTTGCTGCCCCATCGGCCTCTACCAATCCTGGACCGACATAAATGCCATCAGCTTTATGTCCCAGGCTGTCGCTAAGTCCATTTTCGAAGCTGTAATTTGCCACTAGGTTGTATTCAAAACGAGCGGGTACTGTGACGACAAACTCTTTGGTTACTGTTTGTCCATCTAGCGTGATCGTCGCTGTTAGGGTAACCGTGGCGTCCTCAGAACCACCTGCTGGACGGATTACATTGCCATTGTTTTTGATCACAGATGGATCGCTGGAACTCCAAGCTATTGTGGCATCCTGCGAACCCATTTCGACCAAATCCAGATTCGTGCTGGTATTGGTTGGTAATATGAGCGCGTTAGAAATGTTGGTTAAGGTTTCGGCAACATCTGAAACAGGTAATTGCATTGCTAATACGGATGAGCCGTCAGTTGCAATAGCCGAGAACGTAGGCACTAACTTGCCAATATTGTCATTATATTGCCATGCCAATACCCCCTCATAGCTGCCAATATCATCGAAATTAAGCGTGATGTGATTGGCATCATCCATTTCATAACGGCCAGTATGTTCACCAAGAATGTCACCTTGGTTGGTCCAGGTACGTTTTAAACGGATGTAGGTGGATACGTGAGCTTCGGTATTATTGTCGTGGCGCTGATCAATAAATTGATAGGCACCAACTACATCGGCTTCATCAACGATATTTTCACCTGTTATTGGTGCATAACGAGTTGGTGAAGCAACCAACCAGCCATCTTTATTCATAAACATTTCGTGGACGCGAACTTCATGGCCTTCGCCACGTCCAGGGAAACGGGTATGGAATACCAGATAGTATTTACCTGTTTCCGCATCATAGTATGCAGAGTTATGCCCTGGAGACATGTAACCGTGATCACTACCGGCGTCGCCAACTTGCTTATCAAAAAAGATACTGCCAAGTAACTTAGTGCCGTAGTTGCCTAGGATATCTAAATTGGTAGAGGCCGCATTAACCATATCTTGACCTGCGGCATCAAGATAAGGGCCATTAGGTGAAGTTGCGCGTGCCACCCGCATGTTGTAGCCATCGCCATTATTAAAGCCAGCGAATGACATAAACATGTAATAGTACTGGGTTTCGGGGCTGTAGATAACGTAAGAGCCTTCGATAGGGCCATAAGCGCCACCCGCTACGTGAGTACCAAAACCTTGGCCTGGCAATGGTTTTCCAGTATCAGGATCTAACTGCAGTATAAAAATACCGCCGGAATATGAACCGTAAGTCATCCATAAATTGCCATCTGCGTCATTAAAGACCGCCGGATCGATCGCGTTCGGGTTAGTTGCACCATCATATGGTGCTGTTGCACCATCTGGCAGTTGGTCTTCTTCTCCGGTGACTTGGCCAGATTTTAAGAAGATTTCATCGGTTACATATGGTCCGGTGAGAGTATCGGCTGTGGCGTCACCTAAGTATGATCTGCGCCAGCAGTCTGGGCCGATAACATCTGCATCATCTTGGCCGTTAGTATTCCCGGCGCAATGGCTGAAGTAGAAATGGTATTTACCGTCTGCCAGTTTTTTGACGTCTGGCGCCCAAGAGCCTACATAGCCTTTAACCCATGCGATACCTTCAGCAACTTCCGATTCGTAAGTATTAAATAACGGAGTGATTTTTGCTGAATATGCATTTCCATCGGTCTCTCCATCTGGCAGAGGGTCTGGAACTGATGGATTCAGTTGTTCCCAGCTCATTAGGTCATCAGAGCTGGCATAAGCCATATGGGAACCGAATACATAGTACTTACCATCATCTCCCTTAATGATAGATGGATCATGTACTGAAACGTTTGAATAATTTACTTCTCCGCTGATGGTCGGGTCAGCGACGGTAACGGCTTCCGGAATTGCAAATTGGTCTGTGTCGTTAGTATCGTGATCGCTGTCATTCCCCCCACAGGATGCTAGCGATAGTACTATCCCCAACGACACAAGTGAACGTTGAAATACCATAAGAATCAGTCCTTTTGGTTAACCACTTGATAGTTGCTTTGTTGTTTGTGTGCCAATGGCATATTTATATTACAATACGACATTAATATAAAAAGTAGATAAAAGTAGCATTTTAGTTACTTACGTTAACGCTTGTTCATCTTTCCTTTTCATTTTGTGAGTCATTTAGGGGGGGGAATAGTCGATTAATTGGCGCTATCCACATTTGTTAATACTTTGGTCGTATTAATTTTAATTTTCTTATATAGCTCAAATAATAATTTCGATTTCAACTCGTTGATTTCATTTTTATTAAAAGCTGCCTCTGCTCACTTGTAATTTATTTCTAGATGTAGAAACTAACGCAGATTTTTGCAGTATTAGCTAAAAGGCGATATTTAAATCAGTTGATCTGTCAAAAATCATACAATATGATTTTATTCAACCATATGCCACTATATTTTTATCTACCAATGTTTGGGGAAATATTGCGACGGTAAACAATATAGTTATCAAAAAGATCGGGCTACTCGTTGGTGTTTAGAGGGAACGATTAAAATAACTACCGGAGATAAAACAGATGTTTAAGCAAACATATCTGGCTAGTGCAGTGTTTATGGCGTTGACCAGCCATGCTCTGTATGCGGCCGATGCTGAAGTCGCTGATGAACAAGCACAAACTGCAGCAGTGGAACAGCCAGCAGAACAACAGCCTGACAATCAACAGGCGCAAGCGCCTGCTGATGATATGGAGGTTATTCAAGTCGTTGGTATTCGTAGTAGTTTGAATAAAGCCGTCAACCTCAAGCGTCAGAATGTGCAAGTGGTTGACGCCATTGTTGCAGAAGATGTGGGGAAATTTCCTGATAACAACGTGGTCGAAGCATTGCAGCGTGTTACTGGGGTGCAGGTAACTGACCGTGAGGCGGGTGAAGTTAACACGGTGAGCATTCGTGGTTTGACCGACGTAACCACCACCGTGAACGGACGTAAAATCTTTACGTCTACAGGTCGTGAAGTGGCGATTGCTGACGTACCAGCTGCATTGTTGGGGAGTGTAGAGGTATTTAAAACACGTTCGTCTTCACAAGTAGCGAGTGGTATTGCAGGCCAAATTGATATTCGCACCCACCGTCCATTTGATTTTGAGGGTAGTAAAGTCAGTGTCGCGGCTAAAGGTGTGTACTCTGACCAACCAGACAAAGTTGATCCAGCATTTAGCGCCTTGATGAGTAATCGTTGGGATACTGGCATTGGTGAAGTCGGTGCATTGTTAAACATCTCCTATATTCGTACTAACTATAATGACCAAAGTGTCGCACCTGGTGCTTCATTACCTTATGCCGCAGAAACTGGGGTTGAGATCAGTGATGATTATTGGACTCGTGGCCTAGCTCATGGGATGGATACCGCTTATGGCGCAACTACTTCTGACGGTACTCCCTATCTATTAATGCGCGATGCAGTGTTTCAAAATAGCAACACTGGTGAACGTGAACGTCCAGCACTCAACTTGTCATTGCAATGGGCGCCAAATGATACTTCCGAATATCTGTTCGAAGCTTTCTACAACGGTTACCGTAATGACAACGACAATATGATGTTGTTTAGTGACGTCAACAGCGCAGCAAATTGGGATCAGGTGATTGATGATGGTATTGAATTATACGATGGCACTAACGTCGTAAAATCCAGAACCTCATATAATGTTGGTGGTTTTAGTAGTGCCGATCACACTCATGCAGAAACCGACAGCTATGTATTCGCCTTAGGTGGTAAGTGGGAAATTGATAATCTGACGTTGAAGTCTGAAGTGGTTTATCAAACGAGTACTTATGAATCACAGTTTTTTGCGATGCGTGGCATTGCTAATAATCAAGATAGAGCTTTTTATGGTGTTGATATTGATTACAACGCTTCACATGGGGGGGTACCCGCATGGAACTATCTGGATGACCCAAGCACCGCAATTGATGAATCAGATATCACCCAATTAGCGCTGTGGCAGACAGCAGATCTTTATGATAGTGGTACCAAGGATGAAGGGGACTCTATCTCTTGGACATTTGATGGGGATTATTACCTCGACTGGGGCATTTTCACTAAGATGAAGTTTGGTTTGCGCTACGAAGACCGCACGGCCAAACATAGCTTGTACGATGCTGGTGCCTTATCAACCAACATTGCTTACACTGATCTCGATCCTGACATGTTCAATACTGTCACGGGGTTCTTCGAAGGTCGTGGTGATGTGCCAACGTCGTGGGTTTTACCTCGTGGTGGCTACTTGTATTCTCATCGTAGTGAAATTGAAGAGCTATATGGTGCCAATCCTCAAGCGCTAGCCATGTATACTAACTATGATATTGATGAAACATCATATGCAGCCTACATCCAAAGTGATTTTGAGACAGATCTATTTGGTAAGCGCTTAGATGGTCAAATAGGTTTCCGTTATGAACATTCAAAAGCGGATATGGATTTTGGCGAACGTAAACAATATGAAGATCCTGTTGATGGACAACTCTATTATATTGACCCAACATCCGGTGAAAACAGCAGCTCTAAATTGTTGCCAAGTTTGATGCTGCGGTACTGGCTGACTGATGATTTTGTAGCGCGTTTAGCTTACTCTGAAACCATTCGTCTTCCTGCTTACGCCGATCTTAGTACCGCAGTAGGTTACACCGAAGACTTAACAGACCTCGGCTTTGGGCAGGCTACGAGTGGTAACCCTGATTTAAAACCTACCACATCAAAGAACTATGATTTCTCCTTGGAATATTATTTTGGTTCTGGTTCATCCGTATATGGCACTTACTTCCGCCGCGATATCGATGGCTTTGTCTTTAGCTCTTCACGAATGATCACTCGAGAAGTTAATGGCGAAAACAATCGTTATATTTTGAGTCAACCAGCGAATACCTCAAATGGTAAACTAACCGGTTATGAATTAGGGGCTGTTTATTTCCCCGAAAATCTACCAAGTTTGCTTGATGGATTGGGTACTCAAGTAAGCGCGACTTTCCTCGATTCTGAGCAGGATATTCCTGAATTTGATCAAACAACTGGTGAGCAAATATCAACTACGACCCGTGAGATGTTTGGCGTATCTGATAAATCATTTAGTGGTGTGCTGATTTATGATAAAGAGGTATTTAGTGCTCGTTTATCATACACTTGGCGTGATAAATTCTTGAATAGTTACGATGCAGCAAGTTTTGCAATGCCTCGTGGTATCTATCGTAAACCTGAAAAAAGCTTAGATTTCCAAATGAGCTACAACGTCACCGACGATTTAGTGGTGACCTTTGATGCCACTAATATTCTGGATGATATTTATCAAGAATATTATGAAGATTCAACCTTGTATAACCGCACCAATAATATCTATACCCGTACTTATGCCTTGGGTATGCGTTATAGCTTCTAAGCCATAAATTAGTTATTTTATTAAAAGCCCAGCTAATTAATTAGCTGGGTTTTTTCTTTCTCTATTGACGTTTCAACCTGAAAACTTTAGCTGGCGATTACTTATCACAATGTAATTCATCTCAGGTGGGGCTAAATACATTAGCGGATATTACAGTTCAGCAATCACTAACTGTTTATTTTTTTGTGTTGAGAATATTTGAATCCGAGGACCGCGAATTCAACGCCGAGGTGAACTACTTGCTAAATTAAGCTGCTTTGCGTAATGCTCCGAGTATGACGGCGAGTCACGGCTTTGTTTCCTAAATCGGTTGAACTAAAACGATAAAGGCTGATCTGATCGGCATCGCCCATCAATTCACTCATCAACCGTGCCAAAACCTCGCTATAAAACAACCAACTGGAAGCAATACAATCAAGCCCTAATCAATCGTGGCTCACTTACCTTCTGGATTGACGAGGATGCTATAGCGCAGTGGAAAGCCAAGGCCGAGCAACCAAAGAAAGGTCGTCCACGCGTATTTAGCGACTTAGCCATTACCACCGCGCTGATGGTTAAACGTGTTTTCTCTATGCCACTGCGAGCGTTGCAAGGCTTTATCAACTCTGTGTTTAAACTGGCTGATATTCCGTTTTCTTGCCCACATTACACTTGCATCAGTAAACGAGCCCAAACCGTCAAGATTGCTTTTAAAACCAAGACGCGTGGCACCATTGAACACTTGGCTATCGACTCAACAGGCTTAAAGGTTTATGGCGAAGGTGAGTGGAAAGTAAAGAAACATGGGACAGATGGTAAGCGCCGAGAGTGGCGTAAACTGCATATTGCTGTCGATACACATAGCCACGAAATTATTGCCGCAGAACTGAGTTTATCCGGCGTTACTGACGCTGAAGTCATGCCGAATTTGCTCAAGCAAACCCAGCGAAAAATCCGCAATATTTCAGGTGATGGTGCTTACGACACAAGAGCCTGTCACGATGCCGTTCGTAGAAAACGGGCTTTGGTTACTCATTCCACCGAGGGAAGGTGCCGCTCTCTGGGAACAGGGACATCCGCGTAACTTAGCGGTCAGTTGGCAAAAGCTTTATGGTTCAAATACACAGTGGAAAAAACGGTATGGTTATCATCGGCGGTCAATCTCAGAAACAGCAATGTACAGAGTGAAGCAACTACTCGGTGGCAGATTAAGCCTGCGAAATTATAACGGTCAGGTAGGAGAAACTTACGCGATGATAAAGGCGTTGAACAAGCTTACAGGGCTAGGTATGCCTGAAACTTACTATGTAGTTTGATATTTAAACGATTATTAGGGGCTTTGTTCGCTGAATCGATTTAGGAAACAAAGCCGCGAGTCACTTACATCCGGGCCAACTATGCTTTGGGGCGATAGGCGACATTCTGTTTACATTGGTTCATTTCTACAACTGCTACTGGGACTTTGTAAAGGGCTAACCATTTACGGCAAACTGTGCTTGCGTGTGAAAGCAGTGTGTCCATGCGGAGTTGCGCTCGGGACTTATTTGCACCTCCCTGAGACACTTCTATTTAGTTCCCTCTCTAAGGCTGAGTAGACGTAATGTCTGCTTTTGCATTGATATTGGTACGCCTTCGCCATATCAGCATTATCCACCGACAACAATTTACGACGATGCGATATAGTGTAACCTTCTCTTTACTCAATAAATTACTCAGTTTGCTGGCTTCTGCCGTCAATATCAGTATCATGCCGCATTTCAAGACTTGCTTATTTGCCTTTGTGTTTGCTGAAGTCTGATGTGGATGTTAGCTAAATGTGCTGCAAACGCAGTTGTGTCGGTGATATAGCACTATTGAGACAAGTTGAGTTAATTAAACATTCGAACATTATTTGTTCTAAAATTACATTTGTGTATTTTGTGTTGCATTGATGTTTATTTATCTCTCGTGAGCAGTAAATAGTGCGTCCACGTTTCATTTGTATGTTAAATGTGAAAATTGATCTTTTATGAATTAAATTTTAACATTGTTGGTTGTCAAGAATGATGAAATAACTCCTTATTTATCATGCAGTTAATATTGTCCTTGTCTGTGTGTTTTTTCATCGTACAAAAAAATGAGAGCTAGGATCGATATTGAGAGATTAAGACTCCATTCAGATTGACACTTAATTCGTCATACAATATTATTTTTTCTAACTAAAGTCCCTTTGTTTCATCATAATTACAAAGTCGTGAATTTATCACGGCGGTCAAAGGATACTTTGGGGAGTTTAGAGATACCGGTAGTCTTAATTGGGTGTCGTGAGGCCTGCCGGTATTGATATAAAAACTACCGGAGAAAATGAGATGTTTAAGCAAACCACATTGGCAAGCGCTATCTTTCTGGCGCTGAGCAGTCAGGCAGTCTATGCCGCTGAAAACGATGTAGCTCAACAATCTGAACCATCCACTCAACAACAGCAAGCTGATGACATGGAAGTAATCCAAGTCGTTGGTATTCGCAGCAGTTTGAACAAATCTGTTAACTTAAAACGTCAAAACGTCCAAGTTGTTGACGCAATCGTCGCAGAAGATATTGGTAAGTTCCCTGATAATAACGTCGTTGAAGCATTGCAACGCGTGACTGGGGTACAGGTAACTGACCGTGCTTCTGGCGAAGTTAACACCGTAAGTATTCGTGGTCTTACAGACGTTACTACTACAGTTAACGGCCGTAAGATGTTCACTGCAGCAGGCCAACAGGTTGCAGTAGCGGATATTCCAGCATCATTACTTGAAAGTGTCGAAGTCTTTAAAACCCGTAGCGCCAGCCAATTGGCAAGTGGCCTAGCGGGACAAATTGATATTCGTACTCACCGCCCATTTAACTTTGAAGGCGCTAAAGTCGTCGTCAACGCGCGTGGTGTATATGCCGACCAAGCTGATAAAACCGATCCTGCATTAAGTGCATTACTTACTAATCGTTGGGATACCGCAATTGGTGAAGTTGGTGCATTGATCAACGTGTCTTACACTCGCTCAAATTATCGTGACCAGAACGTCACTGCGGGTGCTGTAGTACCATTCTATGCGGGTGACGCTGGTACCAATGGCTTTGATTATCACTATCAACGTATGTTTGATGGCTGGCCAATGGGCCTAGATAATGGTGTTCCATTTGAATTGGGCGCTAACGGCGAATTACCTACCTTCGATCTTACTAATGGTGCACAGGGCGTACCTTATGTTTTGTCGCGCGATGCAGTGTTCCAAAATGACTATACCGGTGAGCGTGAACGTCCAGCGTTGAACTTGTCTCTGCAATGGGCACCAAACGATACTTCTGAATACTTGTTTGAAGCGTTCTACAACGGCTACCGTAATGAAAGCTTCAACTCTATGCTGTTCGGTTACACTGACTGGTGGGAAGATCTCGATCCAAACGCGCCAATGGAGTTTTATCCTGGCACGAACGTCGTCAAATCTCGTATTGTTGGTAGTCCATCAGTATGGAGTTCAGGTGACTATGCCAAGAGTGAGACTGACAGCTATGTATTTGCTTTGGGCGGTAAATGGGATATCTCCTCAGATCTGCAGTTGAAATCTGAGTTGGTATATCAAACCAGTAAATACAAAACTGACTTCATCGCCATGCGTGCCAATGCCGTTGGTTTGCCAAACTTAGCCGTTGATTTCAATGATGGTAATGGCACTCCAAGTTGGGCAATCGTGCAAGATGATTACACCACTGAAGTGGATCTGACTCAAGCTCAATGGAATTATGGTACGCTGTATGACAACGGTGGCGAAGACGAAGGTGATTCCATTAGCTGGACCCTAGATGGTGATTACTATCTAGATTGGGGCATATTTACTAAAGCTAAATTTGGTGTGCGTTATGAAAACCGCAGTGCAAGCAGTAAAACTCGCGGAGTTGATGCAACCAATCATGACACTGAAGTCCTCGACGACAATGTAGCCTATGCAAATCCATTCTTCTTCGATCATGAAGGTGATGTGCCTACTTCATGGATAGTCGCAAATGGCTCTTATCTGTATAACCATCGCAATGAATACCGTGAGTTCTACGGATTCCCCGATGATGAATTAGCACTGCGTAAAGTTTTTGATATCACAGAGAAAACATACGAAGCCTATATTCAGTCGGATTATGAAACAGAACTATTTGGCAAGCGTATCGATGGTCAAGTCGGTGTACGTTATACCCGTACTGAAAACGATCTGACTTTCTTGCGCTATGAAAGTCCGACTGCAGCTAATATCCTTACCGCGACAGATGAAGCAAGTAACAGCAATGATAAGTTCCTGCCAAACTTGATCGCGCGTCTGTGGTTAACCGACGATTTAGTTGCGCGTTTCGCTTATACCCAAACGTTACGCCAACCTGAGTTTAACCAGTTAAATCCAAACATTACATGGACCAAAGATCTGACAGGTAACCGTCGTGGCTCTGCTGCGGGTGGTAACCCAGAGCTGCAACCCGTTGAATCTAAAAACTACGATCTGTCGCTAGAGTATTACTTCGGTAACGGCAGCTCTGTTTACGGTACTTGGTTCCGCCGTGATATCGATGGTTTCACATACGATTCATTAAGTTTGGTACAAGATCATGTGGAACCGGGTGAAACTGAAGCCTATGACTATATTCTGAGCCGCCCAGGCAACACCTCAAATGGTAAATTGGAAGGTTATGAATTAGGTACAGTGTACTTCCCAGAAGGCTTGCCTAACTGGTTAGATGGTCTTGGTACACAGATCAGTGCGACTTTCTTGGATTCATCACAAGATATTCCGCAGTTCAATACAGAAACTGGCGAGCTGACTGGCTACAACACCCGCGATATGTTTGGTGTGTCAGACAAGTCGTTCAGCGCTGTGTTGATTTACGATAAAGAAGTGTTCAGTACTCGTCTGTCCTATGTGTGGCGTGATGACTTTTTGGCGGACTATGATGGTACTACCTTCGCAAGTCCGCGCGGTATTTACCGTAAGCCAGAGAAGAGCCTAGATTTGTCAATGAGTTACAACGTGACTGATGACCTTGTACTGACCTTTGATGCAACTAACATCACTAACGAGAAGTACCAAGCGTATTATGAATATTCCGATATCTACAATACGACTACCAGTTTGTATAGCCGCACGTTCTCATTGGGTGCACGCTACAGTTTCTAATCGCCACAACTAAATGCGATTCTTAATCTAAAGGAGTCCTTCGGGGCTCCTTTTCTTATGTCTGTTTAAAAAATTATGCAGTTTATTCATTGATGTCTCAGCAGACCGAAGGCAAATACGCTGCAACCAGTGTGCTGTAACTCTCAGTTTGGTAATTTTATTTGTGAGCATGACTCACTATTTCTGCGTTGCTTGCCACAGCATTAGCGTGACTTATCGCTCATTTACCGTGCAATCTATCCTGTTTGTTTTTCATCCAAAGATTAGAAAAGCTAAGGGGATAGCTCAAGAAATCTTATGGTGTTTCTTCGCTGTTTTCAGTACAACCACTACCTGTAATATCTTGTAATATATTGAGATCTTTTGTTTACATAAAGCTGGCCTTGACCAGTTTTTTTGGCGTGCTTACGTCTTAAATGTTGCTTTTATGTTTGTTTTTTAAGTGGGTAAATCACCTATGTTATAGCTTGATAGACCTAGGTCTAATAGACCCTTGCTTTTCTATTTGATTTTAGCCTTATTGATTGCTTTTTATTATAAAATTCCAATCAAAACAAAAGGATATTTTTATGTTGTTAGTTCTTGTATCTACCTTTTTATGTATTTTTTACCGTTGGCAGTGATAGCAATTATTGGCTGTAGATAGATTGACAGCCTATTAATCATACAATATGATTTTACCTAGTTAACATAAACTTAACGCTTGTGGCATTCGTTGGGGGCAATGAGATGGCTCAAGTGTTAAAGGATTACTGGGAAAGTCTAGTTGGTGTCTAAGACTGAACCGGTTTGAATAATAACTACCGGAGAATAAAACAGATGTTTAAGCAGACCTATCTGGCAAGTGCTGTATTACTAGCGTTATCTAGCCCAGCAGTTTTCGCGGCTGACAACGATGCGGCTCAAGAACAACAAGCTGATGATATGGAAGTTATTGAAGTTGTTGGTATTCGCAGCAGCTTGAATAAAGCTGTTAACCTTAAGCGCCAAAACGTGCAAGTGGTTGACGCTATCGTTGCCGAAGATATCGGTAAATTCCCTGACAATAACGTGGTGGAAGCACTACAACGTGTGACTGGGGTGCAGGTAACAGACCGTGCATCGGGTGAAGTGAATACCGTTACTATCCGTGGTTTGACTGACGTAACTACCACCATTAACGGCCGTGAAATGTTCACCGCTGCGGGCCGCTCACTGGCGGTCGCTGATATTCCAGCGGCACTGCTGGAAACTGTTGAAGTTTATAAAACCCGTTCTGCAAACCAACTGGAAAGCGGTATCGCTGGTCAGTTAGACGTACGTACGCAACGCCCGTTCAACTTTGAAGGTTCAAAATTCGTTTTTAACGCTCGCGGCGTATATCAAGATCAAGCGGAAAAAACTGATCCTATCGTCAGTGCGTTGGCCAGTACTCGCTGGAATAGCTCAATTGGGGAATTGGGCGCACTGCTGAACGTGTCGTACACACGCACTAACTACCGTGACCAAAGTGCGACACCTGGTGCATTTGTGCCATTCCGTGCTGATAACTTGGAGCGCATGTTCCCGACCGATGATAACGGCAATACCGTGTGGGATTGGACGCCGGGCTTGGAAAATGGTTTAAGCACTGCGCCGGGGTCAACAATCACTAATGCTCAGACCGGCGAAGTGGCTGAATACGTTCTGTCGCGTGATGCGATTTTCCAAAGTGATTTTACTGGTAAACGTGAACGTCCCGCGGTGAACTTGTCATTGCAATGGGCACCAAACGATACCTCTGAATATCTGTTTGAAGGTTTTTACAACGGTTATCGTAACGAAAGCTTTAACAATCTGCTGTTCTCTTTTGCTGATTGGTGGGGGGCGCCAAGCAGTCAATATCCCGATTTATACGATGGCACCAACGTAGTTCATTCGCGTGGACTCGGCGCTCCATATTCATTTACTTCTGGCGACTTGACCAAGAGCCAAACTGATAGCTACATGTTTGCCTTGGGCGGTAAATGGGATTTAGGTGCAGACACCACTATTAAGTCAGAGTTGGTTTACCAAACCAGTGAATATAAAACTGACTTTGTTGCTATGCGCACAGATACAACGTTACCTTATGTTGACGTTAACTTTAATGAAAAAGATGGCATTCTCGGCTGGGATGTATTGACTGGCGAAGGTGGGGAATCTGTCGATTTAACCAATCCATCTATGTGGAATACCGCGCAGATGTATGACAACGGCGGTAAGAGTAAAGGTGATGCGCTGACCTTTACGCTAGATGCTGATCTGTATTTAGATTGGGGCATTTTCACTAAGGCCAAAACTGGGTTACGTTATGACTTACGCACAGCGAAAGACTACACTCGCGGCGTAGAGGGCTATAACCAGCAAAACTTGTCAGCTATAGACCCAAGTATGCTGCACACTAATAGCGATTTCTTTGATGGCGAAGCTAATATTCCATCCTCTTGGGTAACCATTAACGGCCACTCTTTGTGGAGTAACCGCGAAGCTTACCGTGAGTTATATGGTTTTTATTCGTCAGATGAACAGGCTGCTAAATTAAATCTGAAGCAGACTTTTGATATCGAACAAACCACTTGGTCAGCGTATGCACAAAGTGACTTTGAAACCGAGTTATTTGGTAAACGTTTAGATGGTCAAGTGGGTGTGCGTTACTCACATGCCAAAGCGGATATGACCTTCTTCGATGTTGACGCCCCAGTCGGCGTGATCATTACTGATGATGCGAGCAACAGCAGCAGCAAACTGTTGCCCAATTTAGTGTTGCGCTACCACTTAACTGATGATTTGCTGTTACGTGCGGCGTATACCGAAACGATCCGTTTACCTAACTTTGACCAGTTAAATAGCTTTATCCGCTACTACGATGATGTAACCAACATTGGTTACGGTACTGGTAGTGGTGGTAATAAAGATCTTAAACCTGTTGAATCGAAAAACTATGACCTGTCGCTAGAGTATTATTTCGGCAAGGGCAGTTCAGTTTATGGCACTTACTTCTACCGTGATATTGAAGGCTTTGTATACAGCTCACTGCGTCGAGTGATGCATGAGAACGATGAAGGCGTGATGTATCCATACATCGTAGGTATGCCTGATAACTCTTCTAACGGCGTGCTAAAAGGCATCGAGATTGGCGGTGTGTACTTCCTTGAGAATGTGCCTAACTGGTTAGATGGTTTAGGTCTGCAAGCTAGTGGTACTTTCTTAGATTCGTCACAAGATGTACCTAACTATGAAGCGGATGGCACACTTAATGGATATACCACTCGCGATATTTTCGGCGTGTCCGATTCTTCCTACAGTGCGGTGTTGATTTATGAGAAAGAGTCATTCAGTACACGACTGTCTTATGTATGGCGTGATGCATTTTTGAATGCTTATGACTCAGGCTCGTTTGCCAACCCACGTAGTATCTACCGTCGTCCAGAACAGAGCTTGGACTTCCAGTTCAGTTACAACGTGACTGATGACCTAGTTGTGACCTTTGATGCGACTAACATCACTAACGAGAAGTTCCAAGAATATTACGAAGACCAAGATGTCTTTAACGCGGGTACCGCTATCTACAGCCGTACCTACGGTTTAGGTATTCGTTACTCGATGTAATTGAGTCTTAGTTGCACATTTCCCCACCAAAGCCCCGTTTGACGGGGCTTTTTTCTACTTGTTGGTGTGAGAAATGGATATTCACTGAGCTGGAGATTCCGCTGATATGTGAACAGTGTGGCAAACCCACAGGATAAGCGAGATAAAGCATTGTCTTTCAATTGGTATGATAATAGTATTTAAAGATTGCTAATGCTTCTATATATCTGCTAAATTTCGGCAGTTATGCAGAACGCCGAGGAAGTGGCGGTGGTACTATAAACGCCCTGTTTATGGTGAGCTGTCCTTGGACCAAGTCAGAATGGAAGAGTACTCATGAGTTCATTCAAGTTGTCAACGTTTGAGAAGGTCGGATTTGGTGCTGGTGATATGGCGGTTAACGTCGTTATCTCGTCATTCTTCTTGATTATCTCTTATTTTTATACCGATGTCTTTGGCCTTAAACCTACTGACATGGGGTTAATGTTTCTGATTGTACGCATTCTGGACGGTATTGCCGATCCTATTATGGGGACGATCACTGATAAAGTGACTACCCGTTGGGGACGTTATCGCCCGTATTTGGCGTTCTTATCGGTACCTTTCGGGGTGTCAATCTTCCTGACGTTTAGCACGCCAGACTTAGATTACAACCTTAAACTGGCTTACGCCTACGCGACTTATATGCTGGTTACTCTGATGTTTACTGGGGTGACCATTCCGTATATTTCGTTGATTGGTGTGTTGACTGATGATCCGAAAGAGCGTCTATCGGCTAACGGCTACCGTTTATTCTTCGCCAAAATTGCTGCGTTCTTAGTCTCTATCGTGGTGCCCAAGTTGGCCGACTGGAGCTACTGGGAAGGCGATAAAGCCCTTGGCTATAAAATGTCGATGGGGGCAATGGCCATACTCGGTATTGCTCTGCTGTTGTTCTGCTTCTTCTCCACCAAAGAACGTTTAGAACACCATGTCGATCCAAAATCCATCTGGATTCAAATGAAGTATTTGGTCAAAAACGACCAGATGATGATTCTGTGCGGCGTGTGTCTATTGGGCACCGTTGGCTACGTTATTCGCAACTCGGTGGCTATGTACTATGCGAAATACTATCTGCATACCGACCAAGGCTATTTCCTCGGCACTGGGGTACTCGCAGCCATTTTAGCTATGGTCGCTTCTACGTGGATCACTAAGCGCTACTGCAAACTTAAGTTGTTCCGCTATAGCCAAATGGCCGTCGGTGTTATTAGTGTGGCGATGTTCTATTTGGTCAGCGGTCCTGATGATGTTGTACTCGCCTTTGTGCTGTACTTCTTGCTGTCATTTGTGGTGGACTTGCATGCGCCAGTGTTCTGGTCTGCCATTGTTGAAGCGGTAGATTACGGCGAAGTGAAAACTGGTGAACGTGTGGCAGGTTTGGCTTTTGGCGGCATCTCGTTCTTCCAAAAAGCGGGTATGGGGGTCGCTGGTGCAGTCGTTGGTGTATTGCTGACTTTCTATGGTTATGAAGCGGACAAAGTACAAACTGAAACTTCGCTGCTGGGTATTACCCTGATGCTGACGGTTATCCCTGGCGTATTCCACTTCATTAACGGTTCGTTGATGATGAAATATCACATTACCGATGAAGAATACCGTGAACTTGCTACTCATTTAGATATGGACGTTGATGCGTCTGCTGCAGAAACATCAGCCCCAGTGCAGCCAAATACTGACAATGTAAATCTGGTTACAGGAGCTAAGTAATACATGATGAATTGCAACGAGCCGATTCGGAACTCTGAGCGTCACTGTTTTATTCAACTCAATAGCTACAATGAGGCCGGGATACCAGTGTTTGGTACTCTCGGGCAAGCATGAATCACCCACAAGCCACCCGTATCGGGCGGCTTGTGTCGCCATTAGCACTCGCCGTTGCTCTAGGGATGAGTGCCAATGTCGAAGCGATGGACCTGTTTTCACTCGAACAGGTACGCTTAACCTCTGGTAGTCCTTTCTCGCACGCTCAACAAACTAACATCCGTTATATCGAACAACTTCAACCTGACAAACTGCTGTCTCCATTCCTACGTGAGGCAGGTTTGCCAGTGAAAGCCGAGTCATATGGCAACTGGGAAAACACTGGGCTGGATGGTCATATCGGCGGCCATTATCTGTCTGCGCTGAGTCTGGCTTATGAAGCCACTGGTGACGCCGAGATGAAACGCCGTCTTGACTATATGATCAATGAACTGCGCCGTGCACAGTTGAAAAACGGTAATGGTTACGTTGGTGGTATTCCCGGTGGCATGCAGATGTGGGCCGATATCAAAGCGGGCAAAATTAAAGCCGATCTGTTTAGTCTGAATGACCATTGGGTGCCGTGGTACAACATTCACAAAACCTTTGCTGGTATTCGTGATGCGTATCAGTTAGGCCACAACGAGTTAGCCAAAGTGATGTTGGTCGACTTAGGTAAATGGGCTAAGAATTTAGTGGCTAACCTGAGTGACGAACAGATCCAAACCATGTTGATTTCCGAGCATGGCGGCATGAATGAAGTGTTTGCCGACATGTATGAAATCACGGGCGACAAGGACTATCTCACATTGGCTGAGCAGTTCTCGCAAAAGATCATTCTCGAACCATTGCTCAAGCATGAAGATAAGCTCAACGGCTTACATGCCAATACCCAGATCCCAAAAGTGATTGGATATTTGCGTGTTAGCGAAGAGGAACATAAGCAAGATTGGCACGATGCGGCCGAGTTCTTCTGGGAAACTGTCACTAAACATCGTTCAGTCTCCATTGGTGGAAATAGTGTGCGCGAGCACTTCCACGACTCAAAAGATTTCACCAGCATGATGGAGGATGTGGAAGGGCCCGAAACCTGTAACACATACAACATGCTTAAGCTCAGCAAAATGTTGTATCAAGAAAGCGGCGATACCCGCTATCTCGATTTTTATGAGCGTGCCACTTTCAACCATATTTTGTCTTCGCAAAACCCTGAGAATGGCGGCTTAGTTTACTTTACCGCTATGCGTCCCGGGCACTATCGCATGTATTCCGATGTCGATAAGTCCATGTGGTGTTGTGTTGGCTCTGGGATTGAGAACCACAGCAAGTATGGCGAGATGATTTACGCCCATGAAGATAACGAGTTACTGGTGAACCTGTTTATCGGCTCTACCTTAGATTGGCAAGAGCAGGGCGTAGCTGTCACCCAGAGCACGCATTTCCCCGATCAAAATGCTATGACGCTGACCATAGATAAAGCGTCTGGTAAGGGGAAGCAAGCGATTAGCATTCGCGTACCTGCGTGGATGAATGGGGTGGCGCCACGGTTGTTACTCAATGGCAAAGCGGTGCAAGCCGAGCAACGTCGTGATGGTTATCTCACGCTGGAACGGAGCTGGCAGGCTGGTGACAAGCTAGAGTTCTCCTTTGGCGTGCAACCTACCTTGGAGCAACTACCTGACGGCAGCGACTACTACTCAGTGCTTTATGGGCCAGTGGTATTAGCATCTAAGGTGGAGCCATTTGCTAATGAGAAGCTCGACTTTATTGCTAACGGTAGCCGTATGGGGCACATTGCTGCTGGACCAACTTGTCCGCCAGAAGCACTGCCGATTATGGTGGGTGAGCCTCAAACCTTCCTCAAAGGTTTGAAGCGTCTGCCGGGTGAGCAATTAGCGTTTGAAGCCGAGCAGGGCGTGCGTGAAAAAGATAAGCCGAAGAAAATCGACTTAGTGCCGTTTTTCCGCATTCACGAAAGCCGCTACGAAGTCTATCTGCCACAGATGTCCGCTGCTAAATATCCTGAGTTTATGGCTGACGCCAAAGCCAAGGAGGCCGCCGCCGAGCTATTAGCACAGCAAACCTTGGATAAGATCAACCCAGGTGAGCAGCAGCCAGAAGCTGAGCATAACTTTGCTGGTGAAGGCAGCCGCGCAGGCGTTAATAAAGGTGTGCACTGGCGCGATAGTACCGACTGGTTTGCTTATGATTTAGCTGACAAGCAAGGCAAGGCTAAGACTTTACGTATCACCTATTTTGGCGGTGATGTAAATCGTAGCTTTGATATTCTGCTCAATGGTCAACTGTTACAAACCGTAGCGTTGCAGCCTGGGCATGGGCATGGTGACAGTATCTATGACGTCGATTATGCTATTCCTGCTGCGATGGTGACTAAGCAAGGCTATCGTCTCAAGTTCGTTGCTAAACCGGGCTCTATTGCGGGTGGTATTTATGGGATCCGTTTGCTGAATTCGACCGCGAAATCGAAGTAATAGTCTCGGTTTTATAAGTCATTGAAACAGCCTCGCGAATGCGGGGCTGTTTGTTATATGGGATAGCAACGGCAGCTAACGGTTACCATTTTTTACCGCATGCGAGAGCGTTACGTTGCTGAGTATACGATATAGTTAGTCCGTGTTGTGGGCTCACAGTATGGTGACACGGTTCACTGGTTTTGAATTCATGGCAACGACGATGTCTTGTGGATTAACGAGGAGTCGTGATAACCAATGAAAAAGCCTCCTGGCGGAGGCTTTCAGCTATTTGAAACTGAGCGCTTACTTCTCTAACACTGTGGTGTTTTTGTTGAGATCGGCAGGATCAACCACTGGCCAGTCATTATCCCATTTCATCTCTAAAATACGCAGTTTCTGCAATGCATTATCGGCGGTTTCATATGCGTGGAAGACTAAGTAGTCTTTACCGTCAAAGGTGTACGCTGCATTGTGACCAAGCGCCACCCAATCTTTGTTGCCTTTCAGTACCAAGGTACCGCCGCCTTGCAGCATATCGTTGCCGTTTTTATCTAGGTATGGCCCTTGTACATTCTTACTGCGGCCGACCATGATGTGATAGGTGCTGTCCATTTTGCGGCAACACAAATCAAATGAAACAAACAGGTAGTAGTAACCGTTTTTCTTGAAGATATACGGTGCTTCAATGGCGCCATTTCCGGCTTCAGTATCAGGTAAGTTAACGTCGCGCGGACGTTTAGCAATGCTATACCACTCTTCTGGTTCAGCGACTTTGGTCATGCTTTTATCTAGCTTGACCAGTTTCAGACCGTCCCAAAACGAGCCGAAACTCATCCATGGCGTGCCATCGTCATCCTCAACAATGGCTGGGTCGATGGCATTCCAATCATCGCGGTTTGGTACCGATTCCACGACAATGCCTTTATCTTCCCACTTGAAATCGGGTGATTTCGGGTCGAGGGTTTTGTTCACAGTAACGCCAATGGCTGAGGTATTTTTACCAAATGCGGAGATGGAATAGTACACGTAGAATTTACCATCTTTGTGGTAAACATCAGGAGCCCAGATGTGGCCATCAAAGCTAGGGGCAACGCCTTTTGCCCAAGTGGGTTGGTCTTTGAAAACCCGACCTACCAACTGCCAGTGTTTCATGTCTTTTGAGCTGTAATAGGTAATGCCTGGGCCTGTACTAAAGACGTAATAAGTATCGCCCTCTTTAGCCATCACTGGGTCATGAACTTCTACTTGAATTGCTTGTGCAGTATGGCTAATGCCTAATGCCATCACAGTGGCTGCGGCAAGTTTTGCTATCGCCTTCATGAATCGTTTCCTATCAAATAATAATTGGTCCGAAACCTCAAATCCCCCAGCTTCGGATGGTAGCACATAAGTAATACAATAATAGTTATTATGATGTATTACGCGATCTTGCTCAGCCTACGTTTTGGTCGTTATGCGGTTGAGCAATGCTGCGGGCATCTTAGCCGCTGCGGTAGCGCAAGCAAACATTGAACTGCGCAAAATAAAAAGGCCGTCATTAGACGGCCTTAATCGCTTGAGTGGTGTTTACCAGAAGCGCCAGTAAATAAACGCAGTAATGCCAAGGATGCCGACAGTGTGAATGTAATCCCACTTATCTAACCCATCGATCACTTCTTTCATGGTGCCTTTGCCCAAGGTACCAAAGGTCAGGCCTTGGATCTGCTCCTCGGTGGCCGGCTTGGTGAACATACTGGCAACGACAATCACCGCACAAACGATGACAAATAGCATGACGCAGTAATACAGCCAGTTCATATCGACAATCCATGCGAATGACGTACCCGCAACACTGTCTTTAAACGGCAATAACACCAGACGGATCATACCGAGTATGAAACCAACCAACATACCAATGAAACCCGCACTTGGTGTGATCTTGCGGCTGATTAAGCCCATCACGAACACGGCTGCAATCCCTGGAGCAATCAGTGACTGTACACTTTGCAGATATTCATATAGTACATCAGCAATTGCCTTCATTACTGGGATCCACACAATCCCCAACACCACCACGGCTACTGTAGCGATACGACCCACTTGCAGCAGTTTTTTCTCACTGCACTGTGGACGATATTTTTTGTAGAAGTCGATGGTGAACAGGGTGGCAGATGAGTTAAACAGGGATGCCAGTGAACTCATCAATGCAGCGACTAACCCACCGATCACAATCCCTTTTACACCCGCTGGCAAGAGCTGTGCGACGAGAGTAGGGAAAGCTTGATCTGAAGTGTCATAGCTGATGGCGCCAGTTTGTTTCAGTGCCACTGCAATCATGCCAGGCACCAAGAAGATAAACACAGGCAACAGTTTTAAATAACCAGCAAACATAGTACCGCGGCGTGCTTCTTTAATGCCTTTGGCTGACAGCACACGTTGCACTATGTATTGGTCGGTACAGAAATACCAAAAGCCGATAATGAATGAGCCGAAAATGATGCCGGGCCAAGGGAAGTTAGGGTCGGAAGCGGAGCGCATCAAGTGCATGTTGTCACCGTTCACGCGTTCTACTACATCCCAACCGGCCATCATGCCGTTGCCTCCCCCAAGGGTTTCTAAGCCAACGACCAGAATCACCAGTGAGCCAATAATCAGTACAGGGGTTTGCAGTACTGAGGTCCACATAATCGCTTTCATACCGCCAAGTACTGTATAGATACCTGTTACCACCACTAGGCCAATGGCTGAGATCCAGAAAAAGTCGATTCCCCAAATAGACTCGATACCGAGAATTGTTTTAAACGCCACCCCACCAGCGTAGACAGTCACAGCTACTTTGGTCAGTACGTAGCTGATCAGTGAAATCACCGATAAGAAGGTCCGGCATTGCGAGTTAAAACGACGTTCTAGAAACTCTGGCATGGTGTAGACTTTGGAGCTCCAATAAAAGGGCACAAAGATCCAACCGAGCAAGAGAATAATCCATGACTGCAGTTCCCAATGCGCCATCGCCATGCCTGTTTCAGCGCCTGAGCCTGATAAGCCTACTAGGTGTTCCGAGCCAATATTTGAAGCAAAAATCGATGCGCCAATCACCACCCAACTGGCATTGCGCCCGGCGAGGAAGTAGTCAGCGGTATCTTCCTCTTTTTGTCTTAACGACATGACGACCACACCCGCTAGCAATATAAAAAAGCCACCGAGTACCAGCCAGTCTAAGGTACTTAGTTCAACCATACTTTTATTTCCGTTTGTGCTTTAATATTAGGCGTCAGTTCCCACTACCAACACCTTAGTCAATCCTTAATTAGAACATATTATATTATAAAATAAAGTTATTTAAGGGGCTTTGTCGTTATCATTAAGCCATTTTCATGCTTAGATTCGTCGACGACTTGTTATTATGTCGCCGCAGCGGGTCAGGCATACAGGGTGGGAAGGCGCTAACTCACCTCGAAAAACAGCGTGTCATCACCGAGTTACTCGCGAATGATTCGCATCCCCCACAGCTAATATGGATGATGTTCAAAATTCGTGCAAATAATCTGTGAGCTAGCGCGTAAGAAATAGGTAACTAATTGACTCGTTGTATAAAAAAACTATTGTACTACTATTGCATTGACCTCACTCAACCAAGGACATCCGATGGCAAGGTTAGAAAATTTGAATTTGTCACAGCGAGTGACCAATGAACTCGGCAAAGCGATTGTTGCTGGCAAATATAATATTGATACAGGGCTCCCTACAGAAGCACAGTTGTGTGACATGTATGGTATTAGCCGAACTGCTATCCGTGAAGCAGTAAAAATGTTGGCGGCCAAAGGGTTAATCTCCTCTCGTCCTCGCCAAGGGATTCGTGTTGAAGCGGCGGCCAGCTGGAACTTATACGATACTAACGTACTAAACTGGATGCTGCAAAGCGGCCCATCATTGCAGGTGTTGAAAGAGTTTTTACAAGTAAGACTTGCCATTGAGCCACAGGCAGCCGCGTTAGCGGCACAGTATGGTAAAGAGGAAGATATCGCTAAGATCGCCGAGGCGTTAGAGAGCATGCGTAAAGCTGCCCGAACACCTAACCAAACTCTGCATGAATCAGATCTGGCATTTCACACCAGCATTCTGCTGGCTAGTGGTAATCGTTTCTTCTTCCATCTGCGTGATTTTATTAACACAGCCTTGGGCGTGAGTATCCAACACACTACGCCAGCCAAAGGGAGTGACTCAAGTGTCGCCGAAGAACACGCAGCAGTGTACGATGCGATTGTCGCACGGCAACCTGAGCTGGCTAGCTCGTTAATGAAAGGACTGATTGAGGAAGCAATGCAGGTGATCGATAGAGAATTGCAAGCAAAGCTGGAGGCGTAATTGCTTTCTCGGTAGTATGATGTCATTGCCTTACAAGTTGTTTAGAAAATGAGAGATCAGTTAATGGGTCGCACTCGCTATCCCTGTCTCAAAGATAAAAGCGTGTTCATTACTGGTGGTGGTGCTGGCATCGGTGCCGTTTTAGTTGAGCGTTTCTGCCAGCAGGGCGCGCAAGTCACTTTCGTTGATATTGATGATGAAAGCAGTATTGCGCTCTGTGCTCGCCTCGCTAAGCAATATGATCATAAGCCAAGCTTCATTCACTGTGATATTCGCGATGTTGCTGCATTACAGGCAGCGATTAGCCAAACACAGGCTGTCCAAGGTGATATCTCTGTGTTGATCAATAACGCCGCTGACGATACGCGTCACGAAGTAGCTGACGTCTCTGTCGAGTATTGGGATGATCGCATGGCGATCAATCTACGTCCGTGTTTCTTTACCGCTCAGGCGGTAGAGGCACAAATGCGGCGACTCGGCGGTGGCAGCATTATTAATCTCGGTTCAATCAGTTGGCATATCAAGCAAGCCTGTATGCCTGCCTACACTACAGCTAAAGCTGGATTGGAAGGGTTAACCCGTACCTTAGCCAAGCAGTTTGGTAAGCACCATATCCGCGTGAATACCTTAATTCCAGGCTGGGTGATTACCGAACGGCAGTTATCTCATTGGTTAACACCGGATATGCTGCAAGAGATCCAAGATAATCAATGTGTCAAAGAGAGTTTGACGCCCGACGATATAGCCAATGCCGCATTATTTTTAGCCTCAGACGAAAGTGCAATGTTAACTGCACAAACGTTAATAGTTGATGGCGGCTGGATATAACAATTCGAGTTATCTCTCATTAACTAACATTTATATAACCTCATACGTTGCACACCTATTTAATTATATTATAATAATTTTATTATATTGCTAAGTTCATTAATATGGGGATTGATGAACTTAGTCGTATTTAATAATAGATAGGTGTCATATTGGTTGATATGGTGTGGGTATACTTGGTGCTAATGATTGGCGCCTGTTTGCAAAGCGTCATAGGCTTTGGCCTAGGCTTATTGTGCGCGCCCATATTATTTCTCATCTATCCACAACTCGTTCCTGCACCAATGATTCTTAACGCGTTGTTTCTCACGCTACTCTTATCTGTTCGGCATATGCGTTCTATCGATGTGCGACAAACCTCTGTGTCAATCATGGGCGGTACGCTTGGGGTAGCCATTGCTGGCATTGTGATGCTCTATATTGAACCGCACCATTACAAGTATTTGCTGGGGGCCAGCATCATTATCGGTGTTGTGGCGTCTTTTGTGGGGCATAAACCCGCTATCAATGTGGTCAATAACCTGTTTGCGAGTACGTTGTCTGGCTTTATGGGAACGACGACATCGGCTGGCGGGGCGCCGATGGGCTTGTTATATCAGTCGGCAGAGCACCATAAGATTAAAGCTAACCTTAGTGTTTTCTTCTTGTATATCAATATATTTGGTTTATGTGTCCTTTGGATTGCTGGGGCGGCTGGTTATTCTGACATTGTGCTATTTATTCAATGTATTCCCGCAATATTACTCGGATGGTTATTGTCAGAGTTTTTAAAGGGCTACATTAATAACGATGTCGTAAGGAAATTGACGCTGTTGGCAGCATTTTTCTCTGGTATTGCCTCTTTCTTCTCATAATGACTATTAATTGTGAGAGTTGTCCCATATTTAAGCAAAAGGTTTAATTAAGACTAAAGTGTAGTTTAATAAAATCAATTGGTTATAGTGAATCTCTGCATCTTTACACTTTTCTATAGACCAAAGTCTAACGATTCTCGTCCCAAAACGATTCAATTTATTCTCATTTACAGGCATTATCTTACCCATATATTTGGGGAGCGATTGCAGCTTTTAATTTATAAAAAATGTTGTGATGCTTATTAAAGAGTCCTTTTGGTAATTTTATTACTTGGACAACAATTTAATTTTGCTTTTGGGCGAAATTTTAATTTAGCAGTAGTGATATTGTGAAAGTTAATAACCTTTTTGATAAAGAGATTCAGTCTGTGCCTATGGGGGGCGAACAGGCGTTCAGGTTCTCCGGTTTATACCGGAGAACCCATTTTTTGTCGAATTATCATCAAGATTTGTTTCATGCACGCAAGTGCTGGGGTTTTTCCTGTCAGTTAGGTGAGGGCCTGCACTGGAACTCGTTTGATAACTGTCTCTACTGGGTGGATATCCGTCGCAATCGGATTCACCAATTCAATCCTGAAAGCCAACTGCATTTGTATCGCACGTTTACCGAATCGGTTTGTTGGGTCGTGCATAACCAACTGGGTGAAATGGTTGCTGGTTTTGCTAGTGGTATCTACCGCGTTGATTTTGCTCGTGGTGAACGCACGGTAATAGTTCAGCCGCCAGAGCCTAGTTCTAACCGTCTGAATGATGCCTCTATTGATCCATCTGGTTGCTTGTGGTTTGGCACTATGGACGATAGTGAACAACTGCCGACAGGTAAGCTGTACCGCATGGCTAACATGTCTGAACGGCCACAAGTGGTTGATGATGGCTATGTGGTCAGTAACGGGCCTGTGATCACGCCAGACAGCCGTGTGATGTATCACAATTCCACACTAGAACGTACTATTTATCGGTTTATTCTCGATTCTCGTGGTATGCCCGTTACCAAAGAACCGTTTGCTAAGTTTGAAGATGATATGGGCTGCCCTGATGGCATGATCATGGACGCCGAAGGCGGCCTGTGGGTTGCGCAATGGGGCGGGCATGGCATTGTGCGTTATAGCGAAGATGGCCGCATTGACGTGCGGATTGAGCTACCGGTACCACAAGTCACTAATGTGTGTTTCGGTGGCAAAAATCTTGATCGTTTGTTTGTGACTACTGCGTATCAAGGGTTATCTCTGCAGCAGCGTTTGAAATATCCTCAAGCTGGTTGTCTGTTTGAACTCAATGTTGGTGTTAGGGGCCTAGCTGCTACACCATTTAATTGTTAGGTGTTGTTGATATTTCATGTTTGGTGTTCTCCCAAATTAGCGGCGTCAAACATGAGGCGCTGCTAAAGACGCATGGTCAACTAAGCAAGCTAGAGGCAATAAAGTTCAGTGACGTTGAGATGAGTCCTTCAGGCAGTAGCATGCAATTGATTTAGCGTTAGCTGCTGTTACGGCGAATGACGACAACCAATCTTGTCTCGACCGGCACTTCCAGTTGTCTATGTGATCAATAAAGGTCAGCAGTCGCGAATATTCTAATTAGTTGATCTATTCATTCGTTATAAACCGCTTTAAGTGTCAATTTTTTGCCGTTATTCTGGCAAGGTTGTTTTTTAAAGCGGAATAGAGCGATGCGTCTAGTGCAAATTATTAATGCTCAGCCTACCCAAGATGGTGATGGCGTTAATATCCAGCGAGTGGCTGATTTTCAGCGTCTTACCTTAGATCCTTACCTGATGCTTGATGAGATCCGTTCTGACGATGAACAGGATTATGTCGGCGGTTTTCCGCCACACCCACATCGGGGCATGGAAACCTTCACCTACATTCGTAAAGGTGGTTTTGAACACCGTGATCAGATGGGCCATGTGAAAGCGGTCCGTGCAGGCAGAGTACAGTGGATGAGTACTGGGCGTGGTGTAGTGCACTCAGAAATGCCACTGGCTGATGCGACTGATGGGCTGCATGGTTTCCAAATTTGGATCAATATGCCTGCGAAAGACAAAATGCGTCCGCCGCAGTATCGCGATAGTGGCGAGCTGAACCATGCCATTATTACTGGCGAAGGCAGTTTGCTCTATCTACTGGCTGGTGAATGGCAGTTCGCTGGACAGGAGGCTGTCGGGCCATTAACTGATCTGGCAGCGAATAGCGCATTGGCCGATCTGATGTTAGGCGTGAACGCGGATGCACAGCTTGAACTGTCCCAATACAGTTTTGTGGCACTGTATCTATACGATGGCTCACTCAAGCTCGACCATGGCCAAGTGGCTCATGCAGGGCAGATGTTGGTGGTTGATCCACAAACAGCCATTCAGCTTCGTAGTCAGGCTGAAGGAGCTGGTATGTTAGTGCTAGCCGGTAATCGTATCGGTGAGCAAGTAGTGCAGATGGGGCCGTTTGTGATGAATACTCAGGCGGAGATTATGCAAGCGATTAAGGATTACCAAAGCGGTAAATTCGGTGACATCGTTTAATGGCCCGTTGGGCGACGCTTTCGAGTCATGCCACCGAATTTCTAGCGTCAATCATTAGCCGCGTAAGATATGCAAAGGGAGTTGCATTACCGGGTTATCACTGCTGGAGGCCAGTACTGCGATAATGCCTGCCAATATAGCAATCGTTAGCAGATACCACACCGCTGAAACGATTTGTCCGTAGCGGTCCATAGGTAACAGATCACTCTGATGGCGATAGCGCCACTCCATAATAATCTCTAAGCTGCCCACAGCGAGTAGAATCCCCAATAGCGTCAGCCCCAGGGCGTAACTGATATACACACCCAATGCAGCTCCCGCAATGCAGACGATTAACCCAGTTAGGTGGTTTTGTGAGTAGCCAATACTCTTGATGATATGGCCGCCATCCAGCGGCAATATTGGCAATAGGTTGAAGATATTCAGCAAGGCATTGAACACCGCTAAGCCGGCGAGTAGTTCCATGCCAGTGATTTCATAAGCGATAAACGCGATCACCGACAGCAACATGCCGTAGGTTGGCCCCATGATGGAAATCACCACATTCTGCCAACGGGTGTTGAGCTTACTATCTGATATCGCTAAACCGCCGAGGAACGGAATTAAATAAATCCCTTTGGTTTGTAGGCCAAAGCGCTTCATGGCGCGGATATGGCCATACTCGTGGATCACTAAACAGAGGATCAATGCTATGGCGAATTCAAAGGAAAACAGCCAACTGTAGGCCGCCATGCTGGCACCAGCCAATACGACTTTGATGACTTTGGCGCTTTTAAACAGCTTAAACGCTAACGCCAGTAAGCCCAGCGGTTTGACCTGCTTGTTTGCCACCGCAGGTTTAGTGGGTGTTTGCCGCTCAATATCTTTGGTTAGTCGTTGGCCGCTGGCGATGATCTCATCTTCCACCACCAAACGGTAATCCAACACAAACGGCTGCCAGCGCAAGTAGGTCTCTAATCTAACCTCAATATCGGTTTGGTGGCTCCCATCATGCAGGCGAAACACGTGTACTTTTAGGCCATCAGCGGAGCCTTGTTTTTGTGAGACGATCTGTCCATCCCAGTGCAGTTGTTGCCAACCAGCAGGAGAGCCTTCGAGTTTGAGAGGTTTACCGAGACAATCGATATTTAGCAGTTCCACAAAAAAATCCTAGCATTTACATCAATGCGGCGATTATGCCTGTTCGGCACAGGCGGTAGAAGCCTAATCAATGGATTTTAATGTGTTTATTAGCGTGGTGAAATCAGGGAATGTCAGCTTTTCTAAACAGCACACATTACATAATGCTGCATGGCGGCGAAAATGCTCGGTAAGTTCTACTAAGGTGCAGCGTGCTGGTTGGTGCAGCCAAGCATTGTCTTGCCAGCACCATTGCTGTAATTGGCTGTCGATAAGGCGATCTGCAACATTCACTAAACGATATTGTTCTCCGGCTAAGGCGATTAAGTCGTGCAGATCTTCTACCACCACTAATTCATCAGCCTGCGCTGCTAACCAGAGCGCAGGCCAACAAACGTCAGTTAACTCATTTTTTGGCGCTGTAGTCAAAGTTCAATTCACCATGTTGATGATAGACATGACAGGGGCCATGTTCCCGTTGTGTGCGTTGAATAGCGGAGCCGATATGTATTTCCACATTGGAGTAGATATGCTTCTTTGCTTCAATGAAGTAATTGGTGTAGTAATCTTCCGTTTCTTTGCTGAGCAGGTCTTTTTCTGTTTCTTCGCGCGCTAGTTCAGCCTCGACGCGATGCTTCTGTGCTAGCATCATTTTGACTTGGTCGACCATTGTGGGATCATTCTGCCACTCCTCTTTCGGCGGCAGGCGGCGCAAACGAGCTTCTAAATCGAGTTTGGCTACAAATAAGCTGCGGCCACCATCTTCGAGTTCTTTAAGGTGTTGTTTTAACGTTTCCAAATTCATGGCACACAACACTTCGGTTTTGGTGTCGGCGGTAGCACCAATGGTGACCGCTTCAATGCCTTTCTCGGCATAGGCGCGGCCACCGATAAGATCACCGCGACGACCAGTGGCATCACTGACAATTAACTTACTTTCGCTAGTGCTGTGGCTATGGAGCAACTGCTTAGTGACCAGAATGTTCTTTTGGCAGGTTAACTCCGAATACTGTACAAATTGGGCGGAGATCTGCCCTTTGGCGTGCAATTTGGTCGAGAACTCATCGCCAGCAAGCTGACGGCCAAGCACACCTTTGCTGACGGTGATATCACCTTCGGCTTCTAATAACGCCGATTCGACGAAGCCCATCACCGTGATATCTCCAGAACTGCGCACCTGCATGCCTTCACACACATCGCCCGTAATCAGCACGCTGCCTTTGAAATCGACATTGCCGTAGCCCACGTTGACTTCTTTAATCTGCAATACGTCGTCAACTTGCATGCCGTTATTGGCTTCAACCGGTTGACCCGCCACGCTGGCAACTAAAATATTGGGATCGTCAGGATCTAAATGGGTACCTTCACCCGCCACTAAAGGTAAGTCTTTACCTATTTTGGGCTCGATGTTTTCTCCCATAACGTTGTAGCCGCGGGTACCGTTGGTTGCGGGGATTTTTTGCATCAGCACATCGTTGACGCTGACCATCACCACAGACCCTAAATTACGCATATCTACGGTGCCATCTTCGCGCTCTTGCGGATGAAGTAAGCGTTCGCGGGCGAGGGGAACTTTACGCTCCAGTTGCGCATGGGTGCCGTTGATAGCGGGTTTGCCAATGGCGATTACACCACTGACACTTTCACCGGCTTTGAGTTGGGGCAGTTTGTGCAGCATGGATTCTATTTTGGCGCGCGAGAGCCCCATGCTAATGCCTTTTTCTTTCAGGCTGCGCAAGATATCTGGCAAATCGGGTTGCTTTCCACCCCAAGGGGCGACCAATGTCATACTGGCTTGCATCTTGTCATTGCTGGTTTCCAGTAAAATTTGGCCGTCGCGCCGTTCGGCAATTTTAAAGGTGACAGGGGTTTTTCCTTCACCATCACTGGCGAGTGCATTAATGTCTTTAACTGCTTTTTTTATATTAAAATCAATAGGAAATAGCTTATTGAACTCGGGAAGTGTCAATAAATGTCGCACGGCCTCTTCAGAAACTGGGCCGTCGGTATTAGGGATCAGCTTCAGCTCAGCAAATAGACCGTCGCCGCTAAAATTGAGCAGATCGGGTGTCAGCATGTTGTTATCCAATATAGATTTTTTATCGCCGGTACCTACTTTAACCCCACGAGTATATCAATAGTTGAATATCAGCAGCACTCTTTTGTTAACAAACGTATAATGAATGTCTCAAAATTGATAACTTTAACACCTTACCTATTGTTTATTTTATATTTTTATAGATTTTATAGCGATTATTCTCCGCCACGACATTTACATTTCCAAAGCTGGCAGCAATACCATCAGCGTAGGGAAGATGACGATTAGCAACAATCTGCCATAGTCCGCCGCGCCGCAGCTGTTGCTGGCTATCTTTGACGAATTGGGTGGCGATATCTGTCGTGCTCATTAAGCCATCATGAAACGGTGGATTAGAGATAATGGCATCAAATCCAGCCGTGCATCGGCTGAGGCCGTCAGAGGCATATATCTTGGCTTGCATACCGTTGGCTGCCAGCGTTTTTTCGCAAGACAGCAACGCCATGGCATTGATATCAACGCACTCCATCTCAAGCGCTGGAAAACGTGCTAGCAGTGCTGCTGTAATGACCCCCGCGCCGCAACCAAAATCCAGCGCGCGACCAGTTAATGTGGGCAAATGCTCAAGCAATAATGCGGTACCTTGATCGAGCTGCTTTTCGCTAAAGGTGCCTACCATGTTGCAGATGGTCAGCCGCTGGTTATCGATCTTAAGCGTATATTGGCTGACAAAACGGTCGATATCGATGGCTGTGGGATGGCTTAATACTGTGCTGGCAAACAGCAAGCAGTGGCGCGCATTATCCAGCTTAATCGGTGGACTAAACTCGGTTGATTTTAGTTTGTTGAATGACCGAATACCGCCTTTGTTGTCGCCGATGACAATCAGCTCACCATCAGTTTTCAAGTAATAGGCGGCCAAATGCAGCAGGTAATCTAACAGTGGCTTAGCTTTAGGAAAGTAGATCACTACGGTATCAAAAGCTTGTGCGCTCGTTGCCGCCAGTTTATGACCAAACTCGGCATATAACTTGGCTTTGTTGCTCGGTTGCAGCTGAAAATGTGGGTAATCAAGCGCTAGCGTCGTCACGCTGTCACAGACAGCAAGTAGCTGCTCGGGGCAGCGGTCGGCTTCATGGTTGAGTAGTAGCACCTGTTTATCAGCCAATAGTGATTGATTACGAATAAGTATTTCAGACGGCGCAGTGAGCACGATAGTCGATTCCTGAGGTGAAATTGGCGGGCATTATAAGCTAGCTTGCGGTAGAAATGAAAAAGGGCTCAAAAGAGCCCTTTCAGACTGCTGACAAAGTCCTGGACGTCAATCTAGGACTTTGATCTAATGAAGTGAGTTGATTTGAAGGCTCACGCT
>NZ_JBLXAT010000015.1:0-84342 GCF_048265805.1 Shewanella sp.
AGGTCAGGGCTGCGTATTCTACACTTCCCTCAATCGGCGTCAAGCTTGATTTCAAACTTATTTTTCGCCGTGTGATGCGTTACCTCATCACCACCTCAACGACCTTTGCTTTCGCGCTTTGCCGTGTCAGTGGGTGCGCATTATAGGGACATCAAAAAACTGCGCAACCCCTTTTTTAAAGAAAAAAGATCGCTTGCCGATCTTTTGCTCATAGCGCTGTTTTTGGCAGCATTTTGCGGTCTTTCATGCGTTTTTTGGTAAAAAAATCGGCAAATTTTGGACGAAAATATCATTTAAGTTCGTTTTTTCAGCATAGCACTGGTTTAAAACTAAATAATTCATTACCATAGCAGTGTTTGTTAAAAGTATATTGCCAATTAGTTATTTTTTGAGATCCTGTGTTTATGCAAAAATCTTTGCTGTTTGTCGCCCTGCTGGCGGTGGTTGGGGCGTTAGCCATTTTCTTCTTAGTACCTGCACTGCCGAGTTACGTTGCTTTTATTCTTGGTACTTTATTAGCTGCGTTAGTGTTCATTATTAGCCCGAGCAGTGTTAGTGCTGCCGATGAGGCCGCTGGCCCAATGACAACACTATATGTAGGTAACTTGCCTTATCGTGCCAACGAAGCCGAAGTCAAAACCTTGTTTGAACAATATGGTGCGGTTAATTCTGTACGTTTAGTACGAGATCGTAAGACTGGTCGCCGTAAAGGTTTTGGCTTTGTGGAGATTAGTGAGGTAGGCGCACAGCAGGCGTTAGCCAAATTGAATGATGCCACCTTCCTAGAACGTACCTTGAAAGTTCGTGAAGCTAAGTCGCAAGATACTGAAGCTGATAAGTAATAGTAGCGACTATATCTATATATCAAGCTGGCCGTTCGCGGTCAGCTTTTTTATTGTCCCAAAACCTTTGGTATGTAGCAAATGGGTTAGTCCGTCAGTAATGGTGCCAGTGTAGTAGGCGTCTGCAGCAGACATATCATCAGTATCAATGCTTACATCATCAAGAAGCAGTTGCTGAACACGGCGAGCGACAGCTTCACCGGAATCAAGTAAAGTCACACCATCACCTAAGACACCGGCGATCTCCTCTTTCAGCATCGGAAAGTGAGTGCAGCCTAATACCAAGACATCAATAGTTGTCTGCCGAATAGGCGCGAGCAGTTGTTCTATACGTTGTGATGATACTGGTAAGCCCGCGCACTTTTGTTCCGCTAATAGCACCAACTCAGAACTGCCGAACAGTTCCACACGACAGTCACTGGCGTATTCGGCAATCAATTGATGGGTATAGTGGCGTTTGATAGTGCCTGGGGTGGCTAACAAACCGATGTGTTTAGAGGCAGAAATATGGGCTGCAGGTTTAATGGCCGGTACCACTCCCACTACTGGGATAGCTAATACAGCACGCAGTGCTGGCAGCACTAAGGTACTGGCGCTATTGCACGCAATCACCACAATATCGGCTTTTATCCGCTGGGCAACGGGGAGGATTAACGCGACACAGCCATCAATCAGCACTTGTTCGTCGAGCTCGCCGTACGGCAAGCGCGCATGATCAAACAGATAATGATAGTGATGTTGCGGTAATAGCTTTTGCATTTCTGTCAGGATCGACAAACCGCCGACACCTGAGTCAAACACCAATATTGACCGTGACACACTCAACCTCTGCATGAACTGATAAGAACCACTATTTATAGAGAGTGGCTTTCGCGATAGGGCGGACTATTTTTTCATAGCGGTGATTAAACTGCAAAATGCCGCGCATCAATTTGCCACTTTGCTTGAGCTACAGCAACGATATGTTTACTATTTGCGCCCGTTTTAGCGCTGGAGAACACCTTCATGAAATTATCCGCGATGGATCCTACTCAGTATCCACAACAATTAGCCGAAAAACAGCACGCACTGGCATCGGTCTTTAGCCGTTTTTCTGCACCTGAGTTGGAGGTGTTTGCATCTGAGCCAGCCCATTATCGTATGCGTGCCGAGTTTCGAGTATGGCATGACGGTGATGACTTATATTACTGCGTCTTTGATCAAGAGTTGCAAGCGGTGCAACGCTGTGATCAATTTCTGCCAGCCAGTATGTTGATCAATGAGATGATGACCGCCCTAGTTGAGGAGTTAAAACCCAACCCTGTGCTACGTCATCGTTTGTTCCAAGTAGACTTTCTGTCAACGCTATCTGGCGAGATCTTGGTATCGCTGCTGTACCATCGCCAATTGAACGATAAGTGGCAAACCGAAGCGGCCGCATTGAAGCAACGCCTATCCTCTCAGTTCAAAGTCGACATTATCGGTCGAGCACGTAAGCAGAAGTTTGTGCTTGATCGCGAGTTTGTGGTCGAGCAGCTCAATGTCAACGGGCGCCAATACAAATACCAACAGGTGGAAAACAGTTTTACGCAACCCAACGCTAAGGTGGCGGAGAAGATGCTGGAGTGGGCCTTGGACTGCACCAACAACAGCGAAGGTGATCTGCTGGAACTGTATTGCGGTAACGGCAACTTCTCGATCGCCTTGGCGCAGAACTTCAATAAGGTGCTGGCAACTGAACTTGCGAAGCCATCGGTCGAGTCAGCGCAGTACAACATCGCGGTTAACGAGATTAATAACCTGCAAGTCATCCGCATGTCGGCCGAAGACTTTAGCGATGCGTTGACAGGCAAGCGCGATTTTAAACGTCTGGGTGATATCGATTTAAGCAGCTACCAATGCAACACTATTTTTGTGGATCCACCTCGGGCAGGATTAGATCAAGCCACGCTGAATATGGTTCAAGAGTATGAGTATATTCTCTATATCTCATGTAATCCCACGACGTTAGCTGACAACTTGGAACAGTTAAGCAACACTCACCAAATTGCTCGCTTTGCCATGTTTGATCAGTTTCCCTACACAGAGCACGTGGAAGCTGGCGTATTACTAACAAAAAAGCCAACCTAAGGTCGGCTTGATCATGCACTGCCCTTATGCATGCACATGGGGTCGATGATGCTCAGTATTGTCTAAACGCTGCTGCAACGTATCAGCCCCCTTCACTACCATGCGCAGTTGCGTAATCAAGCGCTCTGCTAACACCTTACGATCCGCCCGTTTCATATCGAGCGCTGCTGCTCCCGCATTAAACACTAAGATCACTAATGCTTCAGCCTGTACCCGTGCCAGCTCAATATTGCGATTGGCACTCTCTTCAATAAAGTGCGCCAACTCAGAGATAAAGTGGTCAATCTCTCGCTCTACCGCCGCACGAAATGGCGCCGAGGTGCCGGAACGTTCGTGCAATAAAATGCGAAACACATTGGGATTGGAATCCAACACTTCCATAAAAGTTTCCACCGAAATGCGGATCACACTGCCACCCGCATCAGCACGTTGGCGCCCTTTACGCATCATCTGCCGCAGCGCCAAACCACCTTCGTCAACCATGGTCATACCCAGCTCGTTCATATCTTTGAAATGACGATAAAAAGAGGTCGGCGCAATATTCGCCTCACGGGCAACTTCACGTAGGCTCAGGCTGGAAAAACTACGTTCGGCACTTAGCTGATTAAAGGCAGCATCCACCAATGCACGACGTGTTTTCTCTTTTTGCTGTGCTCTTACGCCCATTTTTTTTCCTTGTGTTGAATTAGTTAGCGAAATAATACCGACTTTCCGCAATAAACAAAGTGTAAACCTACTAAGCTGTGATTAGGCTTTTATTCCTTTTTAGCTTACACTTGTAAGCTAAAGTGTTAAGTATGCTTGGAAATAGATTTATGAACAAACCGCGAATTCTTTGGCTTAATGTCATTTTCTTCACAGTTACTCTTGTTGGCGCACTAGTTTGGGTACCATGGCACGGCATAGTCAATGGATTTGATGGCGTAGAATGGCTGACCTTTGTGGTATTAGTGTTTGCCTCTGGCATGTCGATTACTGGCGGCTATCACCGTCTTTGGTCACACAAAGCGTACAAAGCGCACCCCGTAGTAAAGTTTGCCTATGCATTGGGCGGCGCGCTTGCTTTTCAAAACAGTGCATTACACTGGGCATCAGACCACCGCGTGCATCACAAACATGTTGATGTAAATGATAAAGACCCTTATTCAGCGAACAAGGGTTTCTGGTTTAGTCATATTGGTTGGATGTTACGTGAGTATCAACCCGAACGTTATAACGACTACCAAAATGCTCGTGACCTACAAAATGACCGTATTGTCATGTGGCAGCACCGCAACTATTTATGGTTAGCGCTATTGATGAACATCGGCTTACCTACCTTATTGGGTTGGTTCAACTGTGACATATTGTCGATGCTGCTACTGGCTGGCTTGTTGCGGCTAGTGATAGTGCATCACTGCACCTTTTTTATTAACTCATTGGCGCACGTGTGGGGCTCGCAGCCATACACAGATCGTAACACCGCCCGTGATAATGCCATTTTGGCTGTACTCACCTATGGTGAGGGTTACCACAACTTCCACCATATCTTTGAACACGATTACCGTAACGGCATTCGTTGGTGGCATTACGACCCAACCAAATGGATGATTAAAGCCTTGTCGTGGTCCAAGCTGGCTACCGATTTGCGCCAAGTACCCGATGAGAAAATCGAGACAGCTAAACTGCAAATGCAGTTGAAGCACACGCAGAAAAAAGTGTCACGGTTACCGAATGCCGACCAACTGCTTGCGCAACTGCAACAAGAGTATGAGCTACTAAAACAGCATCTCACCGATTACTACTTAGCGAAAAAAACGATTTTGGAAGCTAAGGGACACCAGTTGAAAGAGCAAGATTTGCACGCGCAGGTGGCACATTTACGCCAAGCGTTTTACCAACAGTTACGCCGTTGGCAGCAGTACACCGCACGTATTGCATAATTTGCTTAACTAATCGTTCAGAACATGACGGCGCCACCTTGTAGTGTGGCGCAATCGGTTTATCATCATGGGTTCTGTTATAGCTTCAGGACCCATTTTTTATGTCTCAAGATCCTATCAAGCTAACCGAATACAGCCATGGCGCTGGTTGCGGTTGTAAAATTTCTCCCAAAGTACTGACCACTATTTTAGCGTCACAGCTGCCTGAGTTTGTTGATGAGAACCTATTGGTGGGCAACAAGAGCCGTGACGACGCCGCCGTTTATAAACTCGACGACCACACAGGCATTATCAGCACCACCGACTTCTTTATGCCGATCGTTGACGACCCTTTCACCTTCGGCCGTATCGCTGCCACTAACGCGATCAGCGACATCTATGCCATGGGCGGTAAACCGATCATGGGGATTGCCATTTTGGGTTGGCCAGTGAGTAAGCTGCCAGCAGAAGTGGCTCAGCAAGTGGTTGATGGTGGACGTCAAGCTTGCGCGGATGCAGGCATTATGTTGGCCGGAGGTCACAGTATTGATGCACCAGAGCCGATCTTTGGCTTGGCAGTTACCGGCACCGTTGCACTGAGTAATCTTAAGCAGAACGACACCGCCAAAGCGGGTGACAAGCTCTACCTCACCAAACCCTTGGGTATTGGTATTCTCACCACCGCTCAGAAACAGAAAAAATTAGCCGATGAAGATCTGCTGATCGCGCCAAATGCGATGTGCCAATTAAATACTGTTGGTTTCGAGGTTGCCAAAATTGCCGGCGTGCATGCCATGACCGATGTCACTGGATTTGGTCTCGCGGGTCATCTGTTAGAGATGTGCCAAGGCGCAAACCTGACGGCCAACATCGCTATCGAAAAACTGCCGCTGTTGCCAAAGGCCTATGATTATCTAGCTCAAGGCTGTATCCCCGGCGGAACCCAGCGTAACTTTGATAGCTATGGTGAGCATTTACCCCCATTGACCGATGAACAAAAAGCCTTGCTGTGCGATCCACAAACCAGTGGCGGTTTGATGATTGCCGTGGCACCTGAGAGCGAAGCAGCCCTGATTGATCTACTGAGCAGTGCGGGTATTGCCCCCGTCGCCATTGGTGAGTTGCAAGCCCGCCGTGAGAACCAAGCTGAGTGGATTGTCCTGTAAATGCCAAGTCAAACGCTGCCAGCCAGCGAATATGCGGCGCTGTTTGTCAGCGATCGTCCGTTAGTCGATTTACGCGCCCCGATAGAATTCAGTAAGGGCGCGTTTCCTCAGAGTCACAACCTGCCGTTAATGACTGACCGCGAACGTGAGTTAGTCGGCACCTGCTATAAGCAGCAAGGTTCAGCCGCCGCTTTAGCCTTAGGCCATCAGTTAGTACATGGCGCCACCAAGCAACAACGTATCGATGCTTGGTTAAGCTTATTTGCCCAACACCCTAACGCATTAATATATTGCTTTCGGGGTGGTCAACGTTCGCAGATTACGCAGCAGTGGTTACAGGAAGCGGGACTGGATGCGACCTATGTGGCCGGGGGCTATAAAGCGCTGCGCCAGTTTCTCATTGGCACCATAGAACAAGCGCCGCAGCAACAAACGCTACTGATGTTGTCGGGAATTACGGGGTCGGGCAAAACCGACTTCCTCAAACAGCGCCACGAGGCGGTGGATTTAGAAGGCATTGCCAATCATCGCGGCTCAAGCTTTGGCAAGAGGGTATCTCCGCAACCTACGCAGATTAACTTTGAAAACCAATTAGCTATCGCGCTACTGAAACAGCAACACGCCTCCGAGCACACCTTACTACTGGAAGATGAGAGTTATCTCATCGGCCGCAATGCGCTACCGCAAACGTTTTACTTTGCCATGCAGCAAGCGCCAGTCATCGTATTGGAAACCCGTTTTGAGCAGCGACTTCAACGGCTACGCCGTGAGTATGTAGAACAGATGCTACAGAGTTTTATTGCGCGCGATGGCGAACAACAAGGAATGGCAAGTCTGCGCGGCTATCTACATCAGAGTATTAATGCGATTCGTAAGCGTTTGGGCCATAAGAATGCCGATGAACTATTACAGCTGATTGATAACGCTTTGGCGGAACAGCAGCAACGTAATAACACCGAGGCACATCTCATTTGGATTGCCGAGTTGCTCACCAAATACTATGACCCGATGTATCAATATCAACTCAGTAAAAAGGCCGAGCGGATTGTGTTTCGTGGCGATCACGCTGCGCTCAATCAATGGCTTGATCAGTACAGCGTATCAGCCAATTCAACTCGCTTTTAGAATTTGCTGCCAAGGTAACGCTGGTGTACCCATGACAATAAAGTCTGGGTTAATCAGCGTTTCTCTGCGGTTATAGCTGAGCGGTTGCAAGTGGATATCGCACAGTTGCCCACCGGCCTCTTCAATGATGATTTGAGCCGCACCAGTATCCCACTCTCCGGTTGGCCCCACTCGCACGTAGCAGTCAGCGTGTCCCTCGGCAACTAAACAGCTTTTGAGTGCCGCGCCACCAAGCACCACCAATTCACACTGGCTAGCATCAGTAAATAAACCCAATACTTTTTGCGGATCTTGGCGACGGCTAACAGCAATTCGCAGCGGCTGCGCATCGTTGAGGCTCAATTGTTTACTGTGGATCTGTTTAACCGCGCCTTGCGCTTTTTTATACGCCCCAAGGCCAGTCATCGCGAAGTAACACACTTCTGTCATCGGTACATATACCACGCCCATCACCGGACGATGGTTATCCACTAAGGCGATGATCACCGAGAAATCACCACTGCCAGCGATAAACTCGCCAGTGCCATCCAATGGATCAACCAACCAGTAGCGTGACCATTGTTGCCGTTCTGACAACGGAATGTCGGCGTCTTCTTCAGACAGCACAGGAATATCTGGGGTTAAAGCTTGTAGTTGGGCAACTATCAGCTCGTGCGACGCCATATCGGCGGACGTTACTGGGGTATCATCAGCTTTGATTTCACGTTCGAAACTGCCCTGTTGGTAGATCTCCCTAATCACTTGTCCCGCACTGGTGGCGATGGAAACAACTTGATCTAGCAACGCTTCTGGATTCATAAATACTCCAGTCTCCCGGTCATATACCCTGCCGTTGGCGCAGAGCCTGTGGTGTCAGCAACATATCAATTAAGTGTGAGTTGTTTCATGGCTAAAAACAAGGCGCTCACACTGCGTGATTCGGAAAAGTCTGGCTCGCTCAGTAGCTCCTGCCAGCGGGACAACTCCCAATGCACCAGTTGGATCGGCTCAGGTTCATCACCCTCTAGCCGACTCTCGTAGAGATCTTGCGCTAAAAAGATCTGCATCTTGCTGGCAAAATAACCGGGCGCGAGACTGAGTTCTTTTAGATGGGTCAACTTACGGCTGCCGTAGCCAATCTCTTCCTGCAACTCACGATTGGCCGCTTCTAGCGCGGTTTCACCGGGGTCAATCAAGCCTTTAGGAAAGCCAAGTTCATAGTTATCAGTGCCAGCGGCATATTCGCTGCCGAGTAATAACTGGTCGTTATGCACTGGCACCACCATAACCGCGCCGCGGTTATGGCCTTTCATACGTTCATAAACCCGCTCCTGCTGGTTAGCAAAACGTAGATGCACTTGTTCGATTTGAAATAACCGACTTTTGGCCACGACCTCGCGGTGCAAAATATCAGGCTTTTGTTGCCGCTTATGCATTGCGTCCTCGAATAGGCAAGCTGAAAAATGTGACTAAGGTTACAATGTTATACCAACCACCAAGAAATGACAGAGGCAAGCATGTTCCCTTGGACACAAATCGAAGCCGTTTTACTCGACATGGATGGCACGCTGCTCGATCTGCACTTTGATAATCATTTCTGGCAAACCTTGGTACCACAAGTCTTGAGCCAACAACGTGGCATCAGCACCCGTGCCGCCAACGAACTGGTCACCAGCGCGTATCAACGGGTCGAAGGCACCCTCAATTGGTATTGTTTAGATTATTGGGCCAGCGAATTGCAACTCGACATCATGGCGCTACACCATCGCATTGTGGATAAAATCCGCCTGCGGCAAGACACTATCCCGTTTCTGCAGGCGCTAAAGACCGCAGGTAAACGCCGCATTTTGCTGACCAACGCTCATCCAGCAAGTTTGGCGTTAAAGCTGGAGCATACAGCACTGGGCGAGCATCTCGACCTGATGCTCTCCAGCCACCAGTTTGGCGTGCCGAAAGAGACGCCGCTGTTTTGGCAGCAGGTGTTTCACCAATGTCAGTTAACGCCTGAGCGCTGTTTGTTTGTGGATGACAATGAAGTGATTCTGCAGGCAGCGAAAGATGCTGGTGTGGGATATCTGTTAGGTGTGAATAATCCAGATAGTCAGCGGCCGCATAAACAATTTCAACACTTTGTGGCCACCGCAGATTATTTGCAGCTACTCCCCGCCTTAGCAGGGAGTGAGCTTAAGCCACGTTAAAAGCGGCCATTAAACGTCAGTGGATAAAAACCATTGGCGTCAGCTTTACCTAACATAGGTAAGGCTTTTTGCAGATCCGCGGGTTGGTCCGCCGTCACTTTCATGCGGCCATTCAATTGGTATTTCATGCCGTCTTGCAGTAGCAAAGTGCCAGCAATACCTAACTTGTTTTTCTCATCGTCGGTGGCTAATTGAATCTGCCCATTCACGCACTGCATCGCTAATTCAATATCACCGAGCGGATACTGACCAAAGCGGTTAGTGATGCCGATGTTATTGAGAAACGCTTTACCCGTCAGTTGCTCACACCAAGGTTCACCTTGGTCAAACTGCTGCACGAATAAACTGATGTCACCACTGGCTTTAGTTTGGAACGGCAATTGTTTGCGGCCCACCAAGAAGCTCACTGGCGCGTCAAATTTCACGTTTTCGAGCTTCACGCCACTTGGGCTATAACGCAGTTGGCCTTTACCACTGACGGCACTGGCGCGACTGCCAAAAGTCAGGTCCATTTTTACCGTGGCGGTGAGTAGCTGCCACGGGCTAAGTTGCCATTGCAGTTGCTCGATCTGACGGCCGTCGGCCACCAATGTGTCAGCACTGCCCTGCCATAGCGTACCTGATACGCCCGCCAACGCGACGCCATTCGGCAATGGGGCTAACGCCACCACCACTCTAGCGGGAAGCAGTGCTACCAAAAATGCCAGATAAAGCAGCACGGCAATCAGGACTTTTACAAAAATCTTCAAAATGACACCTTTACTACTGAGAGAGTTGAATCCGTCTAACCTGAACCATGCCGACCTTGTCGCTCGCAGCGATATCGAGGTTCTCTAACGATAAACCCTGTTGCTGCACCAAATCATCCAAGCAGTTTAATAACGCCTCAAACGGTACTTCGTCCATCCATACTTGGATCTTATTGCCTTGCGGTTGCATACGAGTAATCGTCAGCCCGAAGCGACCAGCGCTTTGGGTAACAATACTGCCCAAACTGCCAGTCGCCGCCGTTTTACGTGTATTACTTTGCTTAAGCGCGGCAATCTTATTGGCGGTTTCTTTTACGTAAGATAAGGTGCTGGCTTGTGCGTCACGTGCGGTCAGCGCCCGTTGTTCGGCGTTGCTAATGGGCGACCAGATGCCCCAATACAAAATGCTAATGGCAACAACCACGGCCATCACGGCCACCAGTTGCTGTTCGCGCTGGGCGAGTTGCGTCCACCAGGTGCGCAAATTTTCCATCTTATTTGCTCCTCAGCGTTAAGGTACTGGTTACCGCACCATCGTTATTGTTCATGGCGCCGGCATCAATGGTGAATTGCTGTGCGGCTAACTGACGGAATTTATCAATCTGCTCGTACGACTTCGCTGCCACTTGCATCCGCAGTTCACCTCGGCCGCCATCAAAGCGCAGCGATTGCGGTTTAAGCTCAGGTACTTGGCTGAAGCTAGACTGCAACTTCTGCAGCATGGCAAATAGCTCACCACCCACGCCGCCACCTTGCATCATGCTTAGGGTTTTGCCTAACTGCGAGCGCAGATTGACGATGCGGGTGCTACCGGCCACTTGGCGATAAATCGCTTCGCTTTCTGCCTGCAACTGTTCGGCTTGTTGATTGTATTGATAAATGCCCATGCCTTTATTCACCAACGCCAGCACGAAGGCAACGCCAGCAACTACGGCGACTTTCTTCCACGGCTGCCATTGGGCGTTATATTCTTTACGCGGTGTATATGGGCCGGTAAGTAGATTCACTGGTGATTGCAGGTGCCCCTTGGCAAGGACTAGCATTGGCAGTTCCAGCGGTTGTAGCTGACAATCGAGCCGTTCATCTTGGTATTCGGTATAACACGCCACGGTCGGGGCTTGCTCTGTACCTGCCAATAATTGCGGCAGCAGTAACGCTAACCAATTTTTACCCACCGCAACACCAGAGCCAACGCCAGTGCGCAGTAGGTACTGTTCACCCACTTGCACCAAGGCCCATTGGCAATCGGCCAAGGGTAATGCCAAACAATCGGGCACCAGTTTACGCGCTTTCAAACCGGCATCATCCAGCCAACATTGCCACTGTTGCATCTGCTCATGGGCAACCACGGCCACATGCAGCGTATCGCCTTCACGGGCGCCGGGCACAAAATGCAACTCATCCACGTTTTGCGCCAAGGATTCTTCGAGCAAAAATGGCAGCGCTTTTAATGCTTGCCGCTGGCCTTTTTCCGGCAGGTCGACCTGCATCAGTCGCACCACATCACTGGGCACCAACACGTCAACTGGACGATTACCAGCACGCTCACTCAGCGTCTGCAGGGCGCTGGCATCGGCCAACTCGCCAGAGGCAATGATCTCCTGTTCCTGCTCGGACCACACCAACCAGCTACACGGTTCGCTGTCGGTGACCCCCAAACGGATAAATAAGCGTTCACTCACTGTTTCTCTCCACCGGTTTTCAATGAAAACCGCGCCTGTGGTTAATCTTGACCGCCATACTGACGGGTCAACACTTCTAATTTATTTCCACCAATGACATGTAGCACGCTGTCCATGCGGAACACCGCATCATCGACTTTCGCCATGGCCTGCAAGCGAAAGAACTTGCTGCTGATCGCCATGCTGGACTTCATCTGATCGTCTTGGTTGGCAATATTGGTCAATGACCCTTGCTGCCAGAAATCGTCTATTTTGTCGTAACCATCATGGTTACGCTGTTCAATCAAACTTTCTGCTTCGCTGACCGATACCTTGTTGAGCAACATGGCTGCCAGTAACGCCGCTTGCTCCGGCTTAACCGTATTGACGTTAAGCACCTGGCTGTCATTACCGGGAATGACGCACACATAGGGTTGCAATTTTTGGTACAGCTCTTTTGGTACGCCTAACACGGCTCGCAGTTCACTGCGATCATTCATTAACGTGTTAGCCGCTCGGTACGGTACTTTGCGCGATTCATATTCCGCATCTTCTGCGCCTAATGCGCTGGTATCGATATCGGCATCAAGGTAATCCTTCACTCGATAAGCCAACTGCTCAGCGGAAAAATCATCCACCCCAACGTTTTCTAACAGGGCGACAAATTGCTGCGCCGCTAGCGACATTTTCTGTGCTTGCCCCTGTTGCTGCTTGGGCGGATCTTGACTCAAGGCATTGAGATTAAAGCAACTACGCATATCACTAATGCGACCACCGATTTCACCGACATCCGCAGGTAGCACGACATCGGACAACGCCCAGTATTGCTGTAAGTGCACTCGTCCTTCGGAGTCATCCAAATCTTGTTTTAATACCCGCCGCGCTAACTCTTCGGCCGATAAGGCGTACCAATAGGCTTGGTCATACATTGCGATGTTGATGGTACGCCGCACCGCTATCTGATTGCGGCTGCTGATACTGGTAGCTAACACCGCAATGATGGCAACAATCAATAACACCATGATCAGTGCTACGCCGCGTTGCTTAGCACCGCCCATCATCGGTCACCTTCGTTATTATCGGGTTGCTCGGCTTCATCGCCGTTATTAGCGTCAGATGATTTATCATCATCGTTATTATTGTTGCCGTCGGCCTCTGATTCCGAACTGGTATCAGGCGCGCCATCCGGCAGTAAAAATTTGCGGCTAATAATGCCGCGATCTTCTAATTCAATCTCAATGCCAATCGCTTTCGGCAATTGGTTGTAGGAGCCACCATGCTGCCATTTTTCCTGTTCGAAAAAGGCATATTTCACTGACAGCACTTTATCCATCAGTACGGTTTTTATCGGTTCTGCCCCCACCTCAGGTTCAGGATAGGGATAATACCAACGCTGTAGCTGACCATTTTGCACCACGTAAGCCACGTACTGCACGCTGCCACGCGGTAAAATGCCGCCGGGGTTGAGCCAACCAAGACGATAAAACACTAGGGCTTCTGACTCGGAATCCAACATATCTTTGCCAGATTGGATCACTGTGCTAGTGCGGCCACCTTGGTCGATGCGCGCAGTACGCGCCACAATCTGGCCCAAATCACGTTCAATTGTGCCAAACCCTTGCTGTAACCCTTTCAGCTGTTTAGCAAAGTCTTGGGTAACTTCATCGTCACGCAAGACAGTTTGCAGCACCGCATTCGCCGCCAAGCCAAGCATGGCGAAGATCGCGATGGCGATCAGCATCTCTAGCAAGGTGAAGCCGTTAGTCTTGTTTGAAAACATAACTGCTCACCTTGGCGATCACTCGCGTAAATTTGTCGGTATCGCTAATGCTGATACGGATCATGCGGAAGTTATCGTCAGTGGTTTTGACCACTTCACGCTTCCAATACCATGTTTTCCCAGCCATTTCCTCTTGGCCACTGGCGGTGCCGAGCGGTGGAAAACCTTCCGCTAAACGTGCATCCACCATCTCGTTGTCGGCCACCCATTGCGCCAACGTGCGCTCTTCCAAAATCGGCATATTAGCCATTTGGTCGCCGAGGCTTTTGGTCACCGCGACAGCAGCAATGGCGAATACCGCCATGGCTACCATCACTTCGAGCAAGGTCATGCCTTTAGCTGAGTTCATCAAACTCTCCCAGCACTATGCGCCCTAGCGCATCGCCACTGACCAATTTTTCTAGCGGCTGCCCATTATCATCTAAGGTAATAAACCGCAGCTTGAACCCCGTCATCTCACCACTTGGCAGTAACATGATTTGCGGTTCAGGAAATTTCTTCTTTTGCGCATCATCGTCAATAAATGGCTCATCGAACCAAGACTGCTGCCCTTCATCTTGCTCCAGCGGTAATCCTTCAACTTCCAGATCGGTTTCGATACCGACTGGCAGTTCGCGCTCGGCTAACAAGTTGTCTTGTTCGATAGGCTGCCATTTGTCATCTTTTAACATGACATAATGGTACTTTTGCTTATCAACGACGATGCCGTAAAAGCCGCCACTCAGCACGGCTTCATCTTGCAGCGCTTCAGTGGTGGCCATAAAACGCTGCACTTCGCGGCTGAGTGCCTGTTGCTGACCACCATTGCCCATAGATAAGGTAACAGCAGCTGCCATTAGCCCCATCAGCAACACCACCAACATCACTTCAAGCAGGGTAAAGCCCTGCTGCCGCATGCGCTTAGTCATTACTGGAAGTTCTGCAAGTTCCAGTTACCGATATCGTCTTCAGTACCCGCTTGGCCATCAGGCCCTGCAGTAAATACGTCGACTTTGCCGTGTTCGCCTGGGCTCATCATCAGATAGTCATTGCCCCACGGATCTTTTGGCAGACGTTTGATGTAACCACCATCGCGGTAGTTGCGCGGTTCTGGCGAGGCCGATGGCTTAGTCACTAACGCTTCTAGCCCTTGTTCAGTAGTTGGGTATTTGCTGTTATCCAACTTGTACATATCCAGCATGTTTTCCAACGACACAATATCGGAGATCGCTTTTTGTTGGTCGGCTTTTTCCTTGTTACCCATGATGTTAGGCACCACCATAGCGGCCAACATACCGAGGATCACGATAACCACCATGATTTCCAGCAGGGTAAAACCTCGTTGTCTGTTATTGCGTTGCATTGATTTCCTCCAGAAAACAAATATCAGTGGTATGAATGCGCTTAGCCACTGACCATATTATTAAGTGCCAAAATAGGTTGCAGAATCGACATGACGATAAACAGTACGATGACCGCCATACTGACCACCAACGCCGGTTCAAATACCCCCAACGCGAGGTTAACGTTCGATTCAAATTCGCGGTCCTGGTTATCGGCCGCCCGTTCCAACATCTGTTCCAACTCGCCACTTTTCTCACCCGAAGCGATCATATACAGCATCATCGGCGGAAACAGTTTGGTGTTGGTTAACGCGGCTCCAAGGCTTGTCCCTTCACGGACACGTGCCGTAGCATCAGCCACCGCTTCGCGCACTTTAACATTAAGCATCACCTCACTGGCAATGCGCATGCCTTCGAGCAGCGGCACGGCACTCGCCGTCAAAATACTTAAGGTGCGCGCAAAGCGGGCGGTGTTTAACCCACGACTCACACGTCCAATCACGGGTACCCGCAGCAGTATGGTGTGATATTTCATCAAAAAATCGGGCTTCAGTAGCAAGCGTTGAAACACCACAGCGGCGATGACAATCACGCCCAACACCAGTAAACCGTAATCTTGAAGGAATTCAGAAATGGCAATCAGCATGCGGGTTGAACCCGGCAGCTCTTGCCCCATATGCTGAAATTGATCGACCACTTTGGGCACAACCGCCGTTAGCAAGACAGATACCACACCTATCGCTACTAAGGTCAGCACAATCGGGTAGATCATCGCCTGCATCATTTTGCTTTTGAGTTGCTGACGTCGTTCCGTGTAATCAGCTAAGCGGTTCAGCACCACTTCCAAGTGACCAGACTTTTCACCTGAGGCCACCATGGCGCGATATAAGTCATCAAACACATGGGGGAACTCGGCCATAGAATCCGCTAAGGAGTAACCTTCTACCACCCGCGAACGCACCGCCATCACCATGGATGCAAGCCGATCTTTCTCGCACTGCTGTCCCACCGCTTTCAACGCCTCTTCCACCGGTAAACCGGCGGCAATCAGCGTGGATAGCTGACGGGTTATCAGCGCCAACTCAGCCACTGAGATGCCACGTTTGCGGGTAAGAAAATTGCCAGCGGCGGCTTTTTTCTCTTTCTCGGTCACTTGCTTGATGTCCAGCGGCATTAACCGCTGTTCACGTAACTGGCTACGCGCATGCCGTGGAGTATCGGCTTCGATGACCCCTTTGACCTGTTTGCCCGCGCTATTGAGGGCTTTATAGTCAAATGCTGCCATAGATTACTCCTCGCGGGTGACCCGCAATACCTCTTCCAAGGTCGTCATCCCCGCCAGCACTTTGGCAATACCGTCATGACGAATACTTGGCGCGATACCACGAATATACTTTTCAATCGCCAACTCGCCGTGACCGCTGTGGATCAACTCACGCACTTTCTCATCCACCAGCAGTAATTCGTGAATACCAGTACGGCCGCGATAGCCGTTGTAACCACAGCTTTTACAGCCTTTTGGACGATAGATAGGCGTTGGAGAGTCTGCACTAATCCCCAACAACTCGCGTTCGCGCGGGGTTGGTTCATGCGGTTCTTTGCAATCATCACACAGCGTGCGCACCAGACGTTGTGCCAATACACCGAGCAAACTTGAGGACACCAAGAAGGGCTCAATACCCATATCTTGCAAACGGGTGATAGCACCTGAAGCGGTGTTGGTGTGCAATGTCGATAATACTAAGTGCCCAGTCAGCGAGGCTTGCACCGCAATATGCGCGGTTTCAAGGTCACGGATCTCACCAATCATGACTACGTCTGGGTCTTGACGCAAAATGGCGCGTAAACCACGGGCAAAGGTCATATCCACTTTGGTGTTTACTTGGGTTTGCCCAATCCCCTCGATCTCATATTCGATCGGGTCTTCCACTGTGAGGATGTTGATATCTTTGTGATTGATGTCAGTCAAGCCAGCATACAAGGTGGTACTTTTACCGGAGCCGGTGGGACCGGTTACCAAAATAATGCCGTGCGGTTTACGGATCAGCGCTTCAAACTGTACCTGGATTTCGGGAGTCATCCCCAGTTGGATCAAGTCCAGATTACCGGCGTTTTTATCCAACAAACGTAGCACCACGCGTTCACCGTGGCTTGATGGCATGGTAGATACCCGCACATCCACAGCTCGGCCACCAATACGCAACGAGATACGACCATCTTGCGGTACGCGCTTTTCCGCAATATCTAGCCGTGCCATAACTTTGATACGAGACACCAGTAACGACGACAGCTTGCGGTTGGGTTTCAACACCTCACGCAACACGCCATCAACGCGAAAACGCACCACCAGCTGCTTCTCGTAGGTTTCGATATGGATATCCGACGCTTCTTCTTTGATCGCTTCTGACAACAAGGCGTTGATCAAGCGAATGATAGGCGCGTCGTCATCCCCTTCTAGCAAGTCTTCGGTTTGTGGTAGTTCTTCAGCGAGCGTGAACAAGTCCATCTCGTTGCCAATATCTTCCATCAACTGTTGGGCTTGCGAGGAGTTGCTTTGATAGGTTTGGGTCAGCTTAGCTTCAAAAGTGGTATCATCTAACTTCACCAATGGCAGTTCTTCACCCACATAGCGGCGCGCTTCTAATAGCGCATCCATGCCTGCTTTTGCGGTGTAGTACAGGGTGAGCGTACCGTCGATATCACTCACCAATACCCCTTGGCGATGGGCGAAGGTAAACGGTAACCGCTCACGGCTGCCACTGTAGAGTTCGTCAGCCTCGGCTTCTGCCACCAAGGCCAACTCCTCATTCACCTGCGCCAAAGCATCGTTGTGATTGTCGTGCTCAGTCATAGGTTCAGTCATTGTCGTTTTGTTTACTTTCAGAGATAGCTTTCAACGCTGGCTCAGTTTCGCGTTTTTTGGTTTCTAACCCTTCACCGCGCTTATAACGTTCCAAAATCTCATTTATCTCTGGGCTAACGTTACTTGGCGTCATCTCTTCTAGCACTGGCACTTGTGCATCAGGCATTAAGTTAACACCACGAGTTTGTTGATCCAGTTGCAGCGCGCGGAAGTAGTTATATTTACGACCAGCAATGCCTTCCATGGTGACACCGTCACGCACAATCGTCGGCTTGATAAACACCATCAGGTTACGTTTAGTTTTACGGCTGTTAGAGGAGCGGAACAGTTGCCCAATAAAGGGGATATCCCCCAGCAAAGGCACTTTCTGGACACTTTCTTGCGTTTCTTCGTTAATCAAACCACCGAGCACCACAATTTGACCTGAGTCGGCCATCACGGTAGTGGTCAAACGACGAGTAGCAAAGGTGACGTCGACGCTGGTGTTACCGTTAACGTTGGACACCTCTTGCTCAATGGTGAGTTTAACGGCGTTGCCTTCGTTGATCTGCGGCACCACTTTCAGCTTAACGCCCACTTCTTTGCGCTCAACGGTTTGGAATGGATTGCTGTTACCGTTTTCTGAGTTTTGCGCACCAGTGATGACTGGCACTTCATCACCGACAATAAAGGAGGCTTCTTGGTTATCTAAAGTGGTAATCGAAGGCGTTGCCAACACGTTGGAGTTGGTATCGGTCGCAACCGCTTGCAACAGCGCCGCAAAATCACCAGAAACCACACCTAAAGCAGCGCCACTGACATTATTTAATGCGGATGCCAAAGTCGTAATGTCACCATCTACAGTTGGGTTATTAGAAGTTACAGGATTACCATTACCGTCAATAGTAGTAACCTGCGCAGGTTGTGTATCACGAGCGTCCCATACACCCGCACCAATCTGCCCGATAGTACTACCTACGTTATTAAACTGAGTTAAACCTCCTGAAAGAGAGCCCAACTGCACTCCGAGACCAATACTATCGCCTTCAGATAACTCAACGATGATCGCTTCCACTAAGACTTGCGCACGACGGATATCTAATTGGTTAATAACGTCTTCGATGGTGCGCATTTGATCGGGTTCGGCGTTAATCACCAAGGCGTTGGTTTCTTCGTGTGCCATGATGGTGATCTCATTACGGCGCTTGGCTGCACTGCCCCCCGCCGCGGCATTGCTGCCCGCGTTCGCTTTATCTTCTAACTGTTTTGCAAAACCAGTCAGCACTTCCACCAAGTCCTTCGCTTTGGCGTACTTGAGATAACGCACTTTGGTGTTGCCGCTGCTGGCTTGCTCAGCATCGAGGCGCTTAATCAGTTCCACGGCACGCTCACGGCTACGGGGATCACCGCTAACCACTACCGAGTTGGTACGCTCATCGGCCACTACTTTTGGTGCTTGTCCTGGTGTTTGTGGTTGGTTCACGCCACCGCTGCGGTAGAGCGTTTCCACAATCCGCACAATCTCACCGGCGGAGGCAAAGTCTAGTTTGACAACAGTGACATCCACATCGCCTTGCTTATCGACTTGCTTGACGATCTCAACCAGCTTATTTACCACCGCAGCGCGACCAGTGATCATCAATACGTTCGATGGGTCGTAGTTGACCACGTTACCACCACCAGCATTGTCGTTCAGTTGGCGCAGCAGTGGCGCTAACTGTTTCGCTTCGGTGTTGTATAACGCCACTATGCGAGTCACCAGTTCATCGCCCAACCCTGGTTGCTTATCATCCGCCACACGAATGTTAGCCACTTTGGCGTCTTTGTCTTTCACCACTTTGATGACGTTATTTTCCATCTCAACCACGGCATAACCATAGACTTGCAGCACGTTCAAAAAGAACTGGTAATACTGCTCGTCGTTGAGCATGTCATAACTGCGGACGTTAATCTTGCCGCGAATGGTGGGATCAACAATGATGGTCTTATTGAGGTTTTTGCCCACAATGTTGATAAATTCTTGGATCTCTGTGCCTTTAAAGTTGGCGGCGTACTGTTCCGCCCACAGTGGCGGTTGGATCAGCATGGCGGCTGACGCGACCAAACCAGCTATCAGCTTGGAACGAATGCGCTTGTTGTTCATTATGCTACTTCCCCTAAATTCTGCGTCATTGTGGCAAACTGAGTGATATTTCTACGAGCTGATTATCCCGCTCAACCATCACCGAAATATCGGTAAGCTCGGATAATTGCCCCATAATTTCTAATGCCTGCGCACCGTCGGTCAAATCATAGCCATTGATAGATTTGGCCAGATCATTTGGTTTAAAACCTGCACCAGTGAAAACACCTGTGTCTTTCCCCGGATTCAGCCGATACCCCACCAGTTCACCATCCTGCTGCACTGGCGAAATAGCAATGTAGTCACTGAGTTTATCCGGATTGGCCATCACGTCGTCGCGAATATCGGCGGCGTTATCAACCGCGCCACTGCTCTGCATCTTGGCCTGTTGCAGATGCTCGTTTGCTGCGCTGTTGGTTTTAAATTCTAAGCCATCCAACATCAGCGTTTCGTAACGGCCGTTGTTGGTAATAATAATGCGGTCGGCGTACACATCTTTCAGCGAGGCCGAGGTACCGTCAATTTTGTCACCTAAGCTATAGGTGTTTTGGCTACCTCGCGACTCAATCACCGCAACGCCCCGTTGCTCTGCTGTTGACGCGACGACACCCGTCAACAGAATCGACAATGAGGTTTTGGGAGCATCAGTAATCATTTCAGGCGTTTGTTGTGCAGCAGCTAGTGCTGCTTTGTCAGACTGACCAAACAAGCCAATTTTTTGAATAGTATCAATGTTGATACGCGTACCGGAGGCGGTGCTGCTTGGCGTTGGTTGCCAATGGGTTGAACTGGTCGAGGCCGGTACCGCTTTCCACGTCACCTGGGCTGCCAGATAGAGCACTAAGATCAACAATAGCCAAAACACTAGCTGACTCGCTTGCCGTGAAGGGATCTTGCTGGTTTGCGCAATTGCTTTATCGAGTAAGTCCATTATTTCCCGCGGCCCTATATCTGGGCGTTATCGTTATTTTAGTGTTTTACAAATAAACCTGCGTCATGCTACCCCACGAGTGCAGCGGCAACAAGTCTATAACTTGCCTGAAGTTGGCCAAATTCGGTCAAATATGCTACCGTTGCGCGCCTAAAAAGGCTGTGATGCGCCCCACTGTTTGACTGGCGTTCACACGTAAGTTCCGTAGCTTTTGACAACTATGTGAACTTATACCATTTTTGACTAATGCAAGGAGTGCCATCATGGTGACTCAACCCCACCAAAGCGAAGAAGCCGTCCGCATCGATAAATGGTTGTGGGCAGCACGTTTTTACAAAACTCGCGCCCTTGCTAAAGAGATGGTCAACGGTGGCAAAGTACACTACAACGGACAACGGATTAAGTGCAGTAAAACAGTTGAAATGGGTGCTCGCATTAAATTACGTCAGGGATATGACGAAAAAGAGATAGTGATCAAAAAAATTTCGGGTATTCGCCAAAGTGCAACGGTTGCGCAAACGCTTTATGAGGAAACCCCCGAAAGCATTAGCAAACGCGAAACCAACGCTGAAGCCAGACGCTTGAATATCCTCAATAACCCTTCCCCAGAAGGTAAACCGGATAAGAAACAACGCCGTCAGCTACTGCGTATCAAAGAGTATTGATGTGAGACTTAGATGAACCAAGATTCCCTATACCGCTATCTGTTCGACAACGTTGACGTACGTGGCGAGCTGGTACAACTGCAAGATAGCTATCAAGCGATTATGAGTGCCCACGACTACCCAAATAGAATCAAACTACTATTGGGTGAATTGCTGGCAGCAACCTCATTGCTTACCGCTACGTTAAAGTTTAACGGTGATATTAGCGTGCAACTGCAGAGCCAAGGCCCAGTATCGCTCGCGGTTATCAACGGCAATAATCAGCAGCAACTGCGTGGCGTAGCGCGTTATCAAGGTGAGATCGCCGATGATGCCACGCTTAGCGATATGTTCCCTAACGGCTATATGGTCATTACGCTAACGCCAGTAGTTGGCGAACGCTATCAAGGGGTGGTGGCACTGGATAAAGACTCTATTGCCGCGTGTTTGGAAAGCTACTTTGCCCAATCAGAGCAGTTACCTACTGGTATCTGGTTATTTGCCAACGGTCAACAGGCCGCCGGCATGTTGCTGCAAGTGCTGCCAGGACAAGCCGCCGAAAACGGTGAGTTTGACCACCTGATGCAGTTAACGGCCACCATCAAAGCCGAAGAGTTGTTCGAGCTACCCGCTGAGCAAGTGTTGCACCGCCTGTATCACCAAGAGCAAGTACGCTTGTTTGATCCTATCGGCGTGAGCTTCAAGTGTACCTGCTCGCGCGAACGCAGTGCCGCAGCGATTCATACGCTGCCTAAAGAGGAAGTGGATCAGATCATCGCTGAACACGGTGCGGTAGAGATGGGCTGTGAATTCTGTAATAGCCAGTACCGTTTCGACAGCGTTGATATTGAAGCGCTATTTAACGATGCCGAGCCTGCACCGGATCGCGCCCAATAATTTCGTAGTAGATTTGCGCAAAACACCGGCCACTGTGCCGGTGTTTTTTATACTACCGATGTTAACCACACCGATTGCGCGAATTTTGTTACAAAGCCAGCCGATATCCCCCTCCAAGCCGCTTGAATCCTAACGCTATCTAGTTAACCATACTCTCATAATAATGATACGGGAGTTCCTATGCGCTTGCGGTCTTTGCTGGGGTTATTGCCAGCAGTGTGTTGCTCATTACCTTTGTGGGCAGCCTCAGAAGAGTTATCCACCACAACTTACGTCAATGACACTATTCTACCGCCTACCGCCCAGTGGCACGGCGCCAGTGAACAACTCATGCAAGCCGCCGATACACCATGGGCGACGCCCTTTGAACAGAGTGGTGGAATGGAAAGCCCCAGTTATAGCGACACTTATGCTTGGTTGGATAAGCTAGCCAACAACAGCGAGCAATTACAAAAAGTCAGTTTGGAGAAAAGTCCGCAAGGGCGCGATATCTGGATGTATATCGCCAGCAGCGATGGCAGCAATACGCCTGAGCGTCTTGCGCAAAACCATAAACCCACCGTACTGGTGCAAGCTGGTATTCACGCGGGTGAAATTGATGGCAAAGATGCGGGCATGATGTTGCTGCGTGACATCTTACTCGGCGATAAGCTGCAACTGCTTGATGGTGTTAACCTACTGTTTGTGCCGATCTTCAATGTCGATGGTCATGAACGGAGTAGCGAGTATAGCCGTGTAAATCAACGTGGCCCGAAACTCATGGGCTGGCGCAACAACAGCCAGAACCTCAACTTAAACCGTGATTATGCCAAGGCTGACACGCCAGAAATGCAAGCAATGCTGGCAGCCATCAATCAATGGCAGCCACAACTGTATATTGACGTACACGTTACTGATGGCATCGACTATCAATATGACGTGACCTACGGCTACAACACTGAGCAAGGCCTTAGCCCAAGTATCTACCGCTGGTTTAGCCAATATTTTCGGCCACAAGTAGACCAAGCACTGACCGATGCAGGCCATGTGCCGGGGCCGTTGGTATTTGCGCTAGATAATACCGATCTCAAGCAAGGGTTAGCCTACTGGCATGCTGGCCCTAGATTTTCTGATGGCTATGGCGATGCACGTCACCTACCGACCGTATTGATTGAAAATCATAGTCTCAAGCCCTTCAAGCGCCGTGTGTTGGGCACCTATGTGCTACTGGAACAAGCGTTAAAAACCGTCGCCAAAGAACATACTAAGCTGCAAGCCGCCATTGAGATGGACCGTTTCCGCTATCCCCAATTGGTGACGCTGACCTGGCTTGATCAGCCGCTGACCCAGCCGCGCGATTTCAAAGGCATTGGCTACAGTGTCGAACACAGCGATATCAGCGGTGCTGACGTAGTGCGTTGGAATGGCCAAGCCACCGATTATCCAGCCCTGCCGCAAGTTGGCCCAATCAAGCCTGATATCCAAGTCAGCCGCCCAGCCAATTACTATATTCCACCGCAATGGCAATCGGTGCTGCACCGCTTACAACAGCAAGGTATTCGCACCAGTGTGCTCAAAGCGCCGCGCAGTATTCGCGTTCAGCAGTATCTATTTAGTGATCCGCAATTCAACCCTACACCGTACGAAGGCCGTCAGCGCGTGAGTGCTCAAACAAAACTGGTGAATCTTACACTGACCTTGCCAGCTGGCACTGTGGTGGTCCCCACCGATCAACCGCTGGGCGACTTAGCGATGCTGCTGCTCGAACCACAGTCGCCAGATTCTTTGCTGCAATGGGGCTTTTTCAATACCATTTTCAGCCGCACTGAGTATATGGAAACCTACGCCATTGAACCGATGGCACAGCAGATGCTAGCGCAAGACCCACAGCTGCAAGCGGACTTTGACAAAGCGCTGCAAGATCCAAAATTTGCAGCTGACCCACAGGCGCGTTTACGCTGGTTCTATCAACGTAGCCCCTACTATGACCAACAGTATCTGCGTTATCCGGTCTACCGTAGTCGTCAATAGCCGCCATTCAACCTACGTTAAATTCGACAGTTGTGGCAGATTTGCCACAACGCGGTTGACTTACTCCACGGCGAGGATTAACTAAATTGAGTATTAGTTCTCGCTGACAACCATTAACAAAAGTGTGATAAACCTGTTTATTATTAATTAGTTAAATAAATAGCAACACCACAGGTTAAACCTTGCATTGGCGCGCCACTAGCGCCAATGCCAAAACGTTAATAGCCGTCGGCCTCGTTTCAGGGAGTATGAATAATGACACGCTCAAGTGGTTTTCAACGTGGAGAAATGAAAGGCATATTATTGCATCTACTGCGAGATGCGCCGGCCGCTGGACACGAATTACTGCATACCCTCAAGGCGATTAAACATGGTCAATATCAACTCTGTCCCGCCGAAATCTACCCACTGCTCGCCTCATTAGAAGCGGCCGGTTATATCGAATCCAGCACCCAACTCAATGCCAGCAATGATTGCAAACCTTATCGATTAACCAGCGCAGGCAGAGAGTATATTCAGCATAATCAGCCAAGCGACAACAGTGCCGCAGCCAAACCCATTGCGTTTGCCATGAGTCCTCCGCCCGCTTTGGCATTGAATGAATCAACGCAAACAGCGTTAGCGCAACTAAACAGCGTGGTGCAGGAGGCTCTATTACGGCAATTGCCCCCTGCGGCGCTGCAATCCATTATCGGTACGCTACGAGCGAGCCAACAGCAAATCGATGAGACGATGCTGACACATCAAGCATGATGTTGAACCATAAAAAAAGCCTCGCAAACACGAGGCTTTTTCATCATTTATCAGCGTCTTAGAAGAAGCTTACTTTAAACTCAACACCCATAACGCGCGGATCGTTCACGAAACCGGTCAGGTTGTTAAAGTCGATAGCACCCGTCACACGAGTGGTGTCGGTGAGGTTACGTACATATGCAGCAACTTCATAGTCGGTGCTGCTCGCAGTCCAACGGTAACCGGCACGCGCGCCACCTTCCAGCAGGTAACGGCTCTCGAACTCAGTAGATTCGTACAGGAAGAAGTTAACTGAAGATCGGTATGCCCAGTCAGTGGTCGCAAACAGATCACCATCCGCCAGTGGGTAGGTGTAGCTAGCGGTCATGTTAACTGTCCATTTAGGTGCTTGTGGCAATGGGTTGCCATCAATGTACGCGTTACCGTTAGCATCCAACGGATCGTTCACAGTACAGCCACTGCCACATACGCCTACTGCTAGTTGGTCATCTTTGATTTCAGTGTGGTTGTAGCTCACGCCAGCAGTCACCATGAAGTTATTGGTGATAGCAAATTGTGAATCCAACTCAGCACCATAACCCACTGACTTATCAGCGTTGATCAAACGGTTGTAGTTTGCACCACCACCTACAGCTGTCAGCTCTTGGTCATCCAATTGATAGTAGTAGATGTCAAAGTTTACACGGCCACGGTTGTCCAGAATGTCAGATTTAATACCCAATTCAGCACTGGTCATGGTTTCTGAATCAGCCACAGTCACTTCATCACCAAACAGCAGACGGCCTTGGATAGAAGGCGCGCGGAAACCACGAGCGATACGACCATACACGTTCATGTCAGGGTTGATGGTGTACACACCGCTCAGATCCCAGCTCACTTGACCGTCTGATGGGTTTTCATTCAGCACATCAGTTACGCCAGCGCCGATAGGAGACAGTTCACGTTGTGCTTGGAAGTCTTTCTTATCGTGCGAGTAACGTAAACCAGCCGTCACTTTGAAGTCGTCAGTCAAATCGTAATCAACAGAACCGAATACTGCCCAAGCTTTGGTGTCTTGTTTCTGCCACGCGTAACCGTCAACAACACCGTTGTTGTCGAAGTCGTAACTGTCGATGTTCAACTCTTCATCAAAGTAGAACAGACCTGCTTGCCAATCCAAACGGCCCAATTCATTGCTGGCAATACGCAGCTCTTGCGTCAATTGATGATGTTTTGGCAAACCATCAGCAGATTCTGAGTTATAACCAACCACAGAGATGCCTGGCGTTGCTGAGGTATAGCCACCGTCTACGTCAGCGCGTGAGTATGCTTCGGCTTTTTCATAAGCAGTGATAGACGTCAGTGTGTAATCACCAAAGTTGTATTCCAACTTGGCGCTACCGCCTTTGGTCGTCACATCTTGCTCAGCGCGGCTAGCCGCGTTTTGGTATACGGTGTCACGGTCAAAACCAGGTACCAGAGCGTTACTACCTTTTTGGATAGCGTTAGCGTGGTTCACACGTGGGGTACCATCTAAGTCACGGTAATGACCATTAAACAACGCGCTAAAGTTGCTGGTTGGTTCCCACAATACTTGCAGACGTGCCGCTTTATCGTGATAGCCTTCCAGTTGATCTTTCTGTTCAAAACCAGGGGCTTTGTTATCAACCCAGTCATCACGTTGTTGATCTAACACCGACAAACGTGCAGAAACAGTGTCCGCCAAACCACCACCTACAGCACCTTCTAAGTTAGTGGTGTTATAAGTACCGTATGACGCTTTAGCGTATGCGCTAAATTCTTGCGTAGGTTTTTTGGTATCCAGTTTAATGATACCTGCGGTGGTGTTACGACCAAACAGGGTTCCCTGTGGGCCACGCAGCACTTCAACACGCTCCATATCGAAGATTGGATAACCTTTCAAAATGGCGTTTTCTTGTACAACGTCGTCAACCACCAGTGATACTGGCTGGGATGAGTTCAAATCGAAGTCGGTGTTACCCATGCCACGGATATAGAAACGTGGGAAGGTACGGCCGAAAGAAGATTCGATGTTTAAGCTAGGGATACGAGAAGCCATAAAGCGCAGGTCGTTACCTGCAGCGCCTAGGTTTTCCAGTTCACCGCTTTTCAGTGCAGAAATAGCCATTGGCACTTCTTGAGCATTTTGCACGCGCTTCTGCGCGGTCACCATAATACGCTCAAGCTTGCCATCATTTTTTTGACTATCATCGGGGGCATCATCCGCAGCATAAGCTAGCGAAGAACTCGCCAGCAAAGCCGCCTGAACGCTCAGGAACAGCTTAGAAAAATTGTTCATCATTGTAAGGTACTCTTGTTTGACTAACGCTTATTGCTAGGTAATTTCTTGTTATAGGTAACGCTTGGATTAACAGGCGGCATTTTAACTGTCTCGTGGATGAGATGAAATAAAAATGTTTCAATTTTTGACTGTTTTTTATACAGAACAAAATAGCTAACGCCATGTTCTGCCGATAGAAAACTTTCAAAAGGGTAAACTACAGGATATCTGACTAGGCGCGGTTACCAACAAAATGAACCTGAGATTGCGAATGTTTGCTAGTCGTTACTCACGGCAAATTATTAAGGTTAGATTAATACTACAACTCACAAACCTTTAACAATTAATTCATGTAAATTCAGCAGATTAGTATGATGGAATGCCAACAAAAAATGGCACCTAATGCGCCATTTTATCCTGCCATTACTCGCTATTTATCCGTTTGACTACGGAAATCAGCCTCAATACGCTGTAATCGATCGAGGAACCCTTTTAGGTGGCTGTACATCGCTTGCGCGGCAGCATCTTCATCGTTCGCAATTACTGCGTTAATCAGTGATAAATGTAATCCTGGTGGATGGATTGTATTGGTATCCGGTTCAAACTGATTGGTGATGTTAGCCAGCACTTGTAATAACGACTTAGTAATGCCTGCCAAGAAGCGATTATCGGTCATATCCGCTAGCAAGTAATGCACCTTCTGCCGCAGTACCACGGTTTCTGGATAAACTAGGGTGTCGCTCTCACAGTTGTGCGCCTGTAGCAACGCTTCAGCATCTGCTGGCGTGCAGTTTCTCGCGGCCATTCGAGCAATCATCGGCTCAATCAACAAACGTGCTTCACATAGTTCGGTAAATGATAATTTCCCCATAAAGAACAGATCATTACAGGCAGAACTCATACGTTCAAAGGTGATAGCTTTAACAAATGCCCCACCGGTGGCGCCTTGACGTACCTCGACTAAACCACTCGCTTCCAATCCTTTAATCGCTTCGCGCACCACTGTGCGGCTGACCATAAAAGATTCAATCAACTCCCGTTCGGATGGCAGTTTGCTCCCCGCAGGATAGGTGCCGTCAAAAATGGCAGTGCGCAATTGCTGAGCAACCTCATCGGAGGCTTTGATCTGCTTAATCGGCTTAAAGTTTTCCAAGGAGGCATCTCAACGACAGAAAATTCCGCTCTAGTATACCATCAGTTATCCCGAAATAAGTAGTAATCCGCATCACAATATCAATGAGTTCATTAAGTTAACTCACATTTCTTAACCTCAAAAAAAATACAAAAACAATGATTTACTAATAAATCTTTTATTTAAAGTGATCCATTTTTCACTATTCAAGTTTTTTGTGACTGTCTGTTCAGATTCCATCACAAAGAATTTACCGCAAATTTCATATGTCATACGTTTGATATATGTCGTTTAGTTAACAAAGCTAAGTATTGATGAAAAGACGTCAGCGTTTTATCAGCCGCAGCGCTTGGCCCTTGTCGGTGCTGGAGCAGACCGCCAAGGCCAATCTAATAGGGTATTGGAGAACGCGACTGCATAACTTGGCATCAATCTTATCACTGCACGCCACGCTGAAAATTCATGCCTTGGACACTTATGGGCAGTGCGCTAGCAGCAATGTGCGACTCACGACCGCTTCAATTGGATTACACCATAAATTCTTATAAACCCCTCAAAGAGGTAACAACAATGAAAACAAGAACATTTGTCAAAACCGCACTAGCACTCACGGCGGCAACAATGTTCAGCATGCCAGCTTGGGCAACCATCAACATGGACACTGATGTGGTGGTGGTTGGCGCTGGTGCTTCAGGTATGGCAGCCAGCGTACAAGCCGCACAGCTTGGCGCTAAAGTCGTCACTTTGGAAAAACAAGCAAAAAATGGCGGTACGGGTAATTTTGCCGAAGGTATCTTCGCTTGCGAAAGTAGCTTGCAACACCGTCAAGGCATCATCGTTACTAAGGAAGAAGCCTTCAAAACCATCATGGATTACAGCCATTGGAAAGCTAACGCACCATTGGTTTCTGCCTTCGTTAATAAGTCCGCATCAACCATCGATTGGTTGAAAGACATGGGCGTCAAATTTGAATACATCGGTCCTGGGGGCCCAGGTGGTGTGCTGACATGGCACGTTATCGAAGGTCATTCCAAAGCGATGATCAAAACCTTTACTGAACAGTTCGACAAAATGGGCGGCCAACTGCTGCTGAAAACCGCGGGTCATGAACTGATCACTGAAAACGGCAAAGTTGTTGGTGTGAAAGGCAAAACCAAAGACGGTGAAGAGATCATTGTCCATGCCAAAGCGGTGATTATCTCTACTGGTGGTTATGCCAACAACAAAGAGATGATGGAAAAATACTCTCCTTATCCAGACATGGCCTTTATCGGTCAGATCGGTAAAGACGGCGACGGTATCCAAATGGCTTGGAAAGCGGGCGCTGCAGAGGAAGGTGTCGGTGTGATGCAATCTTACCGTCCAGGTTTGCCAGGCTATGCCCCGAATAACCAAATGATCGCTGCTGCAGTGCAACCTTACTTCTGGGTTGATCCAAAAGGCATCCGTTACACCGATGAGTCTTCTGTGGTGCTGTGGCCATATGCTGGTAACGCGCTGGAACGTCTGGGCGGCAAAGCCTTCTCTATCTACGACGAAACCACCAAAAACATGTTCATCGACAAAGGTATTCACATGCCTTTGGGTGAGTGGGTTATCGCTGGCACCAAGCTAACCAAACTGCCGAAAGAGCTGGATAAAGCCATCGCCAAAGGCGACGTGGTGAAAGCCAACACCATTCCTGAATTAGCCAAAAAACTGGGTATGGATCCAAAAGTACTGCAAGCCTCTGTGGACAAAAACAACCAGATGGCTGCGGCTCACGAAGATCCTGAATATTACAAGAAAGCGGTTTATCTACGTCAAGTAGCTAAACCACCGTACTACGCCACACGTCTACAACCTCGTGCGCTGGGCACGTTGGGCGGCGTAAAAATCAACGAACACACCCAAGCAATCAGCAAAGCCACTGGCGAGCCTATTGATGGCCTGTTTGTGACTGGTAATGACGCGGGTGGTATGTACGGCGACAGCTACGACCTGATGTTAGGTGGTGGCACGCTCGGCTTTGCAGTTAACTCCGGCCGTATCGCCGCAGAAACTGCTGTAGCTAACTACGTGAAGAAATAGAACGTAGCTAGGCAACCAAAGGCCGGAGCTGGGTCTAGCACTTGGTTGCAAACAACTGCTTAAGCGCTGAACTGGGTCAGCGCTTAAGCCAAAGTCTACAGCCCCGAACTGGGTCGGGAGCTGCGGTACTTTGCACTCAAAAGTAACAAAACATTAAGGCTCCGAGCTGGGTTGGAGCCTTTTCACCGGAAGTTACACTATGAACAAAAAATATCTCACACTAGCCGTGCTTGCAGCGATCTCTATCCCTGCGATGGCAGAAGAAGCTACCACTATTAACGACATGTTTACTAACGGGACCTTAGATGGTCAGTTCCGTATGTTTGATTTCACTCGTAGCTTTGATGGCAACACTAAAACCAACCACGACACAACTTTCGGCGGCATATTCAAATACCGTACCGCTGAGCTAAATGGCATCAAATTTGGTGGTAGCTTCGCTTCTGCTAACCGTATGTTGGTTAATGAAGATCGCGGTGTATACGGCCTGTTAGCCAACGACGAGGGTAAACACTCGAGCGTTAACCGTATGCAGGAATACTTTGTTGAAGGTAACTGGTTTAATACCGACATCAAAGTGGGCGCTCAAGAATTGCGTACACCAATGATGAACCCTCACGATATTCGTGCCATTCCACGTACTTTCCGTGGTGTATCAGTGGTGAACAACAGTATCGACAACCTAAAACTGACCGGTTTGTATATCACCGACAGTATGGGTTGGAGCGATGAAGACTTCGTATCAGTTAATCAAGCAGTCGCCGCTGAATATGCTCGTCAAGGTATCCAAGTGGATGTTGCTGACAAACCAGTATGGGCATTAGGTGCAACCTATAAAGTGCCAACTGGCGACTCAGGAGTAAAACTGACTGCCGACTTGTGGGACTATCGCATGCAGGATGTATTTAACGAAGTCTACGTTAAATTGAACCTGTCAGTACCTGTCGGTGACGCTGAATTCTATGTTACTCCTTCTTATTTGAAACAAGATTCTATTGGTGCTGAAACCATCAATGAATTGGACACCTATCAATGGGGTACTCACCTAGGCGTGAAATACGCAGGTGCTGACCTGACATTGTTCTATGCAGAAACTGGCGACCAAGGTCTGCTAGCACCATGGGGCGATGAAAAAGTGGTGATCCAACAAGTATATCAATGTACTCGTGGTCAAGAAGATGTTTACGCCGCCCGTCTGAACTATGACTTCGGCAAAGTAGGCGTGAACGGCCTGAGCGCTTACGTCTTCTACGGTGATTATGACGTACCCGATGGCATGGGTAATGACTTCAACGAAACCGATTTCTCTGTGATCTATAAACTTGACCCTGTACTGAAAGGTCTTAGCACTCGAGTGCGTTACGCCATGGTGGATGTAGACGGCGGAGAAGATATTGATGACTTACGTTTCTTTGTTTACTACAACTTCAAATTAGGTAAATAACCTAGTCCCTATAGTCTCAATGGCTCCTCCCATCTGCTCCCGGGTGGGGCTATTGAGACTTAATACACATATTTCAAGTATCTAAATGACGTCGTTCATTTGGAGGGAGATGTCTTACATGAAAAAAAGAAACTTGGTGCTTCCATTAGCCATTGCACCGCTGTGCTTAGCTATGTGGGGCTGTAATGGCCACAATCATCATGACCAAATCGAAGCCGCTAATTCATTGCCGATATTGGGGGAAGCCACTCCCGGCACACTCAATTCGTGCGAGGATTTAGCTACTCAATTTTCATACAGTGGCACCGTTATCACCAACGCAGAAACCCTTGCTGCTGGTCCCGTGAGCTACAACAGCGATGAATCTTATAACGCACCCGCTCACTGTCTAATCACTGGCTACATGAACCAACGTATGGGCATTGCAGGCCCTAATGGCGAAACCGCTACTTACCAAATTGGGTTTGAAATGCGTTTACCAGTTGATTGGAACGGCCGTTTTTATTATCAAGCTAACGGTGGTTTAGATGGTTCTGTGGCAAACGCTGTCGGCCGCTTTATGTTCTCAAATGGCTCCGATTCAGCGGCACTGACTAAAGGTTTTGCTGTGATTAGCTCGGATGCTGGTCACCCAACGCCTGCACCAACGTTTGGTTTCGATCCACAAGCTCGTCGTGATTACGGCTATAACGCGGTTGCAGAATTAACACCAATGGCGAAATCACTGATTGAAGCAGCCTACGGTAAACAGCCAGACCGTTCCTATTTCGGTGGTTGTTCGAATGGCGGTCGTCATACCATGGTGGCGGCAACCCGTTATGCCACTCAATATGATGGTTTCTTGGTTGGTAACCCAGGTTTCAATCTACCTAAAGCCGCTGTGGATCAAATGTACGGTATTCAACAGTACTCGTCACTGGTGACTGTAGACCCCGATAACATTCTGAGCAGTATCGAAGGTGCGATTACTGAACAAGAGTTTGGTGTGGTGTCTAAAGCCGTTTTAGCACAATGTGATGCGCTCGATGGTGCTGCTGACGGCATGGTGAACGCGCTTGAGGCTTGTCAGCAAGACTTCGACCTAAACCGCGATGTTCCTACTTGCTCGGATGACCGTGACGGTACTTGCTTGACCCAAGCTCAAAAAGATGTGCTGAGTAATATCATGGCGGGTGCCCATAATAGTGCTAACGAAGCAATCTATACCAGCTTCCCATATGATGCAGGGATGGGTACTGATAACTACTTCGGTTGGGAATACACTATGGCATTAACGCGTGACTCAGGTACGGTCGGCGGCGTTTTCACTACGCCACCTACTTCGGTAGGTAATACCGATACGGATGCTCTAGCCTTTATTCAAAGCTTTAGCATGGATACCGATGCCCCCAAAATTTATGCCACCGATGCTGCAAATGGCTTTACTGAATCAGCGATTGAGTTCATGACGCCGCCGGATCCAACGGACATGGGAACTCTGCGTGATCGTGGTGCAAAAATTTTAGCGATTCATGGCACTTCTGATCCTGTATTCTCTGTGCAAGACACCATCAACTGGTACAACGGCTTACAAAAAGCAAACACTAATGAGGCTGACCAATTCGCTCGGTTATTTTTGGTGCCCGGTATGAACCATTGTGGTAATGGACCCGCTACTGATAAATTTGATGCGTTGGATAAGTTAGTTAGCTGGGTTGAAGATGGTACAGCACCAGAGGAAATTGAAGCCTCAGTACGTGCCAATAACGCTGAACTACCAGCCGATTGGTCAAAATCACGTACTCGTCCGCTGTGTCCATACCCACAACAAGCCACTTACAACGGTACTGGCAGTGTAGAAGATGCTACCAACTTTACCTGTAAAGCACCGGAGTAAACAACTGCGTCCCGCAACTTAGATGTGTGTGGCAGCCTGATATTGGGCTGCCTTGTTAACAGCACCATTGGCGCTGTTGTTGAGAAAGCAGTGATAGGCACACCCAATCAAGCAATTTAACCTGTGGTGAAAATGGCCATTTTCTTGTTAGCGCGACCACTGCATGGCAACATAACACAACAAATAACGATGTAAATCATATTGTTAATTGTTGGCCTATTTCCTGCTTTCTCTAGTCGACTTGTGCGTGAGTGAGTATGTTCGCTAACGCGCAAGGCTTCCCGACCGCAGGGTTCAATATGAACCCTGCGCCTTTTTCGCGATTAACTGGAGTTTTTGCGCTCGAGTGAGTTGCTTAACCTGCCATTCCCGTTGGTGAGCCGTACCTTTATCGCCAATCAGCTCCTGATACACCAGCTGTAACGGCCCACGCCCACGTAGATATTTCGCCGCTTTGGCACCACCTAATTGATGTTCCTTAAAACGTCGCGCCACATCGGTGGTCACACCGGTATACAACTCACCACCATGGCAGCGGATCATATACAGGTGCCATTGTTGTACGTCAGTCATTTATCCCCAGTAACTTTAAGAAGAACGCGTATTCCAAGACAGTATCTTCGTAACGGCGATAGCGACCACTCTTGCCGCCATGACCAGCTTCCATATCCATGTTCAACAGCAGCAAATGATCATCGGTTTTGTAATCACGCAGCTTAGCGACCCACTTTGCGGGTTCAAAATACTGAACTTGTGAATCGTGCAAACCGCTAGTGACCAACAAGTGCGGATACGCTTGGCGTTTCACATTGTCATAGGGTGAGTAGCTCAGCATATATTCAAAGTAATTTTGCTGGTTAGGGTTGCCCCACTCGTCGTACTCATTGGTCGTTAATGGAATCGATTCATCCAACATGGTGGTTACCACATCGACAAACGGCACATGCGCCGCCATCGCCAGATATAGCTCAGGCGCTTGGTTAGCCACAGCGCCGATCAACAAGCCCCCCGCGCTGCCGCCAGCAGCAACGACTTTGTCAGCTGCGCCATATTTTTCTGCCAGCAACCCGCGAGTCACGTCCTCAAAATCATTAAAGGTGTTCTGCTTGTGCAGCAGTTTGCCGTTCTCGTACCAACTGCGCCCCAAAGTTTCGCTGCCACGGACATGGGCAATGACATACACCACGCCCCGGTCGAGTAAACTGATAACCGCATCATCAAATGATGGGTCAACTACATAGCCATACGAGCCATAACCGTAGATATAGAGCGGATTAGTGCCATCACGGCGGAATTTGTCTTTACGATATACCAGCGTTACTGGCACTAACGCCCCATCACGGGCACTAATGCGCAAGCGTTCACTTTGATAAAGTTGCTGCTCAAAGCCACCTTTTACTTGGCGTTGTTTCAGTAAACGACGCTGCCCCAACTGATCTAAATCATATACATAGCTGGACTGCGGCGTGGTTGGGCTGGAGTAAATCACCTGCACTTCACGCGCGTGCTGATTTAAGTTAACCCCAAGGCTGACCACGTAGGCCGGATCATCAAAGGATAAGCGGTAACCGTTGTTGGGATTGGCATCCGCGTAGACCACAATATTACTCAAACCGTTTTCGCGGGTTTGCAGCACCAGAAAGTTATCCAGCACTAACATATCTTCCAACAGCACATCCGGACTATGGCTAATCACCTCCTGCCAAGCGGTTTTATCCGCCACATCGGCAATTGCCACCTTCATCAAGCGAAAGTTTTCGGCCTGCCAGTTGGTCAGTACAAAGTATTCGTTACCCCGTTTGGCAATGTGATATTCCACACCCTCTTCTCGTGGCGTCACCACCTGCAACAGCCCTAGCGGCGCGCTGCTATCTAACACTGAAACTTCACTGGTGGTGGTACTTTCGCAATACAACACGATGCGCGATTCATCGAGGCTAGTACCAATGCTGATGTAGTAGCTATCGTCTTGTTCTTCATACACTAACTGGTCATCTGCTTGCGCAGTACCTAGTTTGTGGCGGAATACTTGATAGCCCAACAAGGTTTGTGGGTCTTTTAAGATATAAAACAGGTAGCGACTGTCTTTACTCCACGCCAAACCCGCTTCATCGACATTATGTAGCACATCAGTCAACAACTGCCCTGAGTTCAAATCTTTGATATATACCGTGTAAATACGGCGGCTCAAGGTATCTTCAGCAAATGCCAACAACTGCTCATTCGGGCTAACATCAATCATTCCCAACGAGTAAAATTCATTGCCCGCCGCCCGTTGGTTGGTATCGAGCAGCAATTGTGGCGTACCGTCTAGCGTGGTTGAACGCTGCAACAGTGGGTACTCTTTACCCGCCTCGTAACGGCGCGAATACCAATGTTGGTGCCATTTGTAGGGCGTGGAGCTTTCGGTCGGATTGAGCCGAGCGGTCATCTCGCTAAACAGCTTTTGTTTGAGTCCTGCAAAGGGCTGCAACTGCTGCGCGGTGTAGGCATTTTCCTGCCGCAGATAATCCAACATCTTGGCATCACTGCGGCTGTCATCGCGCAGCCAATAATAGTTGTCGGTGCGGGTTACCCCGTGTTGGGTCAGTTGCTGCGGAATTTTCGCCGCAATCGGGGGCGTTAACGGTTTTGCTGCTTCCATGGTGGTTGTACATCCGCATAGCCAGCACAAGGCGGCCAATAATAGTGTGAAGATATTGTGTTGTCTGAGCATGAGTTCCATTCCACTGAGCTAACGTAATTTCACATCAAAGCGGGCTAAACACGCACCGCAGTTATGGCGAATTATCGCACCATCTTAAGCCACTGGATTCAGACAACAGGCTGACTGTCAGTATAGTGATAAGCCGCCGCTATTACAGCCGATAATTGTGATTCAAGATGTTGTTATTTATCTGGTTAAGGTGCATCCTTTGGCTCGTGCTGAATTATCAGCCGTTATTCTCAGGGCGGGGTGTAATTCCCCACCGGCGGTAAATCGTTGTTTCGTTAACGAAAGCCCGCGAGCGCTCGGCCTAGTCGAGGACAGCAGATCTGGTGCCATCAACCACAGTTGATCATTCCAGAGCCGACGGTGTTGCCACTATGTGTGGCTCAGTCCGGATGGGAGAGAATATGACATTGGCTTTGCATTCGTTAAAACCAATGTGTCACAGCCTATGGCTGCGGCACTGTGCCATCTCTTTTTTGCCCTGATTCTGTAAAAACCATGTTTGTTATAAGGACTTTTACCATGAATCAGTCTCTGCTTACTCCTTTTGGAACACCACTCGAACGGGTGGAAACTGCCCTTGCTGCCCTGCGTGACGGCCAAGGTGTACTGGTGGTCGACGATGAAGACCGCGAAAACGAAGGCGATATGATCTTCGCCGCCGAAAGCCTCACTAGCCAACAAATGGCTTTGCTTATTCGCGAAGGCAGCGGGATTGTGTGTCTATGTTTGACCAATGAAACCGCCGATGCCTTGCAACTGCCAGCAATGGTGACCGACAACTCGAGCCAGTTTGGTACGCCATTTACCGTAACCATTGAAGCCAAGCACGGTGTCACTACCGGTGTATCGGCGGCTGACCGTGTGACCACCATTAAAACGGCGATTGCGGATGATGCTAAACCTGCAGACTTGGCGCGCCCTGGCCACGTGTTCCCGCTGCGCGCGCAACCCAATGGCGTATTTAGCCGCCGCGGCCATACTGAAGCGACCGTGGATTTGATGAAGCTTGCAGGCCTTAAGCCCGCCGGCGTGTTATGTGAAGTAACCAACGAAGATGGCACCATGGCACGCTTGCCCGGCATTATCGAATTTGGCGAACGCCACCACATGCCCGTATTGAGCATTGAAGATATTGTGGCCTATCGTGAATCACTGTTAGCTGCAGCAGTTTAATATTGCTGTTTTAGCTTTATAGGTTATTAAAGCTAAACAATGACGATACCGTGAATGACGTCCGCGGTATCGTCAACATAACCCCCCAAGGGGCCGTAGCAACAAAACCTGTCTGCTATTAGGCGGCCGATGTTCACCGTGGCATAATAGCCGGCAACTCTTTATCTAAGAATCTCGAGGTTGTCGATGTCTGTATCCCAAGACCCTTGTGCTAAACCGACACTATTGCATCCTGATGATGCCCTGCCAAAACTGCTGCAACAAATCACGACGTTAGCAGACACCGAAACCGTGGCGTTAACCGACGCATTAGGACGGGTGCTAGCCGAAGATCTGAGTAGCAGCATCGAAATGCCACCGTTTGATAACTCCGGCATGGATGGCTACGCCTACCGTTTTGACGATTTACCGCAGACAGGCACGCTAAAACTGATTGGCCGCTCATTCGCGGGGCACCCATTTAACGGCACTTTTGAAACCGGTAGCTGCATACGCATTATGACTGGCGCCGAAGTCCCTGCGGGTTACGACACCGTTCAGATGCAGGAACAAGCGCAAGCAGATGGCGATAACATCACCCTCGAGCCCTGTAAAAAACGGGGCGAGAACGTACGTTTGCGTGCAGGCGAGCTGGCCATCGGCCAGAAAGTCTTGACCAACGGCACCTTGATCCGCGCGGCAGAAATGGGCGTCATCGCCACCATCGGCCTCGCCTCGGTACGGGTATATCGCCGCGTGAAAGTCGCGTTTTTCAGCACCGGTGACGAGCTTCGTCCACTGGGCAGCGAGTTACAACCTGGGCAAATTTACGACTCTAACCGCTACGCTATCAAAGGATTGCTTGAGCGCCTTGGCGTGGAATGGATTGACCTTGGGGTGATCAAAGATGACCGCGAGTCGATTCGTCACGCTTTCCGCGAAGCGGCATCTGTGGCAGACATGGTACTGACCTCTGGCGGCGTATCGGTCGGCGAAGCCGACTTCACCAAACAAGTACTGGATGAAGAAGGCGAAATCACCTTCTGGAAACTGGCAATGAAACCCGGCAAACCCTTTGCGATGGGACATATCGGCAAAGCGGTATTCTGTGGCTTACCGGGCAATCCGGTATCCACTATGGTGACCTTCTACAAACTGGTGTTGCCACTGCTGCACAAACTGCAAGGGATGCAGTCGGTAACGCCACTGCAATTGCCTGCAACACTCACTAGCCCTATTAGCAAAAAGCCTGGCCGCGTCGAATATCAACGCGGTATTTTGAGTCGTAATGCTGATGGTAGCCTGAGCGTGTGCACCACCGGCTCACAAGATTCATCACAACTTAGCTCCATGCACTCCGCCAACTGTTTTATCGTGTTGGAACAGATGCAAGGCAGCGTGGCGGCGGATACCATTGTGACCGTTGAGCCGTTCAATTCAGTGCTGTGCTAACCGGTAAGAGGATGTGGCTGTGATAGAAGATATCCTATCCGACAGTGAACTCATGCGTTATAGCCGTCAGATCTCCCTTAAAGGGATGGATATTGACGGCCAAGAGCGCTTAAAACAGGCGCGAGTATTGATGATCGGCGCTGGCGGTTTAGGCTGCTCGGCCGCGTTGTATCTCACCGTAGCGGGGATTGGTCACCTCACCTTGGTCGACTTCGACACGGTGGATGTATCTAACCTGCAACGGCAAGTGCTGCATACCGATGCCAACGTGGGTCAGGCCAAGGTGGACTCAGCCAAAGCCAGCCTGTTAGCACACAATCCGCAGCTCAGCATCGATACAGTTAATGCCGTACTCGATGACCCAGACATCGATGCGCTAGTGGCTAACCACACCGTTGTGGTGGATTGCACTGATAATATGATGGTGCGCCATCAACTGAACCAAGCGTGTTTTAACCACAAAGTGCCGTTAGTTTCTGCCGCCGCTATTCGCATGGAAGGCTTGATCACGGTGTTTAACTATCAAGCTGAGCAACCCTGTTATCAATGCTTTGCCAGCCTATTTGGCGAACAACAGTTAAGCTGTGTCGAAGCAGGCATTTTGGCACCGGTGGTTGGCATGATGGGCTGCCTTGAAGCCACTGAAGCCATCAAGGTGATTACTGGCATGGGCAAGCCACTATTTGGTCGCTTACTGATGGTCGATGCCATGACCATGGAATTTCGCGAGATGAAGCTGCCCAAACAGCCACATTGCCGCGTCTGCGCTGACTAAACGCCGTACCAAAGCCTCTCTCACAGGCCGCCTTCGCGGCCTTGTTTTAATCAAACCCCGTTCACATATTGCCGTTACCAGCCGCACAAGTTGTGTAAGTGTCATAGACTTTTGCTGTAAAAATCGACATCATGCGCGCGGTTTAATATTGGTTTAATAAAAAAGGAAATGACCGCAATGGAAAATACGGTATTTGACCGCCGCGAAACAACTGATAAACAGATCGGTAGCCAGCTGTATAACTTGATCATCGGCCTGACCCTGCTGTGGGGCTTTGCGATCAACTATGTGATGGTACAAACCATCGACCCTGAAATTATTTTGTCACTGCATCCACTGGTGTTTTTTGGTGGCTACTTTGTTTGCTGTTTCCTCGGCATTGCCATGTTCAGCAAATCCGATAATCCGGTGATCAGCTTTATCGGCTACAACTTGGTGGTGATTCCATTTGGTTTGGTGATTAATGTCGTCGTCAGCGGCTACGACCCAATGTTGGTGGTCGAAGCGATGCGCATTACCACCTTAGTGACCTTAGGTATGATGATCCTTGGCACCCTGTTTCCCGCCTTCTTTATTGGCATCGGCCGTGCGTTGACTATCGCATTGCTGGTCGTGATTGTGGTAGAGCTGGTAGAACTGTTTATCTTTAAAGTGCATCACAGCATTATTGATTGGGCCGTCGCGGTGATCTTTTGTGGCTACATTGGCTATGACTGGGGTCGTGCCAATATGATCCCGAAAACCGTTGATAACGCTATCGACAGCGCCGCAGCACTGTATATGGATATCATCAACCTGTTCCTACGTATTCTGCGTATTTTGGGCAGTCGCCGCTAAGTCGACCCCCGACAGGCACAAAAAAGGCTCCCGTAGGAGCCTTTTTGCTATGCAAGCTGCGCTAGAACGGTGCGTCGATATCGACCACATCCACCAGCTTATGGTTCACAAATTCTTTCAAGCCTAAGCCCAGCAGCTCACGGCCGTAACCTGAGTTGCGGACACCGCCAAATGGCAAATCAGCTTTCACCATGGTTGGATGGTTCACAAACACCATCCCAGTAGAGATTTGATGAGCGACGCGTTCGCCACGTTGTTCATCTTTAGTGAATACTGAGCCGCCCAAACCAAAAGGTGAATCGTTGGCGATAGCAATCGCATCGGCTTCATCCTTGGCGCGCAGGATCATCGAGACCGGCCCGAAGAACTCCCAGTAGTAAGCTGGGTTATCAGGGGTCACATTAGTGAGAATCGTTGGCTGCACGAACGCCCCTTGGCTAGGCACTTTTGGCCCCACTTCGGTTGCGGTTGCGCCATGTTCCACCGCTTCTTTAATCTTCTGTTTCACCTCATCAGCCGCACCTTGTGATGACAAGGGTGCCAAAGTGGTCAGTGGATCCATTGGATCCCCCGCCCGCAAGCCAGCAACGCCTTCGGTGTATTGTTGCAGGAATTGGTCGTACACCTTATCAACGATAATCATGCGTTTCGAAGACACACATACCTGACCACCGTTCCAGTGACGGCCAAACACCGCCCATTTCACGGTTTTTCCCATGTCGGCATCTTCCAGTACCACAAAGGCATCAGCACCACCGAGTTCCAGGGTCGATTTCTTCATCGCTTTACCAGCTTGGGCAGCAACTACCGCACCCGCACCTTCAGAGCCAGTCAGCGCCACACCGTGAACACGGCGGTCATTAATGATCATCTCAATCTGTGAGCGGGTGGCATAGAGGTTTTGGAAGGCACCATTTGGCAAACCCGCATCACGCATCAGGCTTTCAAAGGCAGCGGCGGCTTGCGGTACATTGGAAGCGTGTTTCAGCAGCAGCGTGTTACCAGCTGATAGCTGTGGTGCCAAAATACGAGCGATCTGATAGTACGGGAAGTTCCAAGGCTCAATCGCCAAAATCACCCCAAGTGGTTCATGCACTAAGGTAGCACGGCCTTCGGCAGGGTCAGCTACTGGCAGTTTTTCGGGTGCCAGCAGGGCTTCGGCATTATTCACGTAGTATTCGAGGATCTGCGCTGATAGTTCCACTTCGGCTTCGGCCTCAGCGATCACTTTACCCATTTCGAGGGTGAGGATTTCAGCATACTGGCGTTTGTTGCCTCGCAGGATATTCGCCGCGTTTTGCAGAATTTCTGCACGTTTGGCAAAGCTCGTTGTACGCCAAGAAAGAAACGCTTGATGCGCAGCGGTGATCGCCTGCTCTACCTCGGCGTCGGTGGCATTAGGGAAAGATTTAACTTGTTCGCCGGTGTAGGGATTTACTGTTGCATAACTCATAAACAGACCTCCTTGTTTCGAGTGTAGCGAAGCATTGTGTTTTACTAGGCTAATCCATACCCGCTAACACGTCGAAATATCAAATTTGCGATACCGCAGTGACCATTCTTTACCGCGCGTTATCGCACACACGAATGGGTCAAGGACAGTACCAGCCTACGCTGGCCCGCTTGACTCGATGAGATACCGACAGTTGAGCGACAACCCATACTGCCGATAAATTTCAAACCATAACAACTTGCTTAACTGCGCTTGTTGGTCGCAGCCAGTACTTGCTCAAGCACTTGTTCAGCATTTGCTGCTACTTCATCACCACGCGCCTTGTTCAGCAATTCGACAAAAGTTTTTAGCTGTACAGAGGTGATTGCTGATAGCGAAGTGCGCGCCTAATTGGCTTGCTACGACTTCAACATCTTTAATGCCTTTGCTTTTACGCTCTTGCAGCACACTCACGAAAGTGCTCAGCCCGTTTAAGCTGCGCGGAAAACTGGCGTAAGCATACATCTGCACCTGTATTCCTTTGATTTCATTGACTGTTAGAGCTGTGGCCAATCCAACGTTGAGACTTGCGTTAAGTGGATCAATTTCGCCAGCGGCGGTGTAGGCAGCAATTGGAATGAGCGCTTGCTGTCTTACATCAAAATCAGATTTAATGGCATGCGCCTCCGTTATGCTAACACTGCCATACATAACCATATGGGTGCATTAACCCATTTAGTCATCTTGAAAATATCCTGTTACAGCGTACCGGCGGGTAGTTGCCGCCGAGTCAGTTGCAGCGAGTACTACATCACTGTAGCGCTTCCATGGCTATGACGTTAGCCTATTTATGGCAAATCATTGCCTAATCTTCCAAAAAATCAATATATTATGCAATCGTAAGGATAAACTCGGAACCGAACTCTTTCACTGCATTCAATATGGGCTAATATTATGTTTTTTAACAATTAAATTTTATTCACCTGCGACAAACCCTAAAATCCACCTCACTGCAACATAAATTAAACAGGATGAAGCACCGCTTATTCATTGCTTAATAATCTTCTCATCCGGTAAAGTGCAACAAGCAAACATCCCCAGACATCTATGAGTAAAGCTATGGTCCTAAACACCGACATCAATTTGACCTGTCACGCAAAGGTATTGGCTCAGCTTATTGCAAAACACAGTATCGACAACCAGACGGTCAACACCGATATCAGCGGTTTGCAGCTATATCAGTGGAGTTACACGACACCGCCGCTCAGTTGTAGCCACAGTGCCAGTATCTGCTTGATCGCTCAGGGCAGTAAGCAAATTGTGCTGGGCGATCAACGGTATCACTATGACCCAACGCACTTTTTAGTGTCGTCTATCGAACTCCCTGTGATTGCCAACATCGTAGAAGCCAGTGAGCAGCGGCCTTATTTAAGCCTGTCGCTTGATTTAGATCTGGCCGAAATATCTCAACTCATCACCACCGGTGAGTTTAGTTACCTAAACAACAAGCAAACGCATACTGGTCTGTCGGTGAGCCAACTGTCGCCAACGTTAATGGATGCGTTTATTCGCTTGGTGAAATTGTTGGATGAACCCAGTAATATCAAAGTATTAGCACCGTTGATTAAGCAGGAAATCTTCTTTCGATTACTGAGCAGTGATCAGGGACCTCGGATAAGCCAGATAGTGACCTCAGAGAGCCATAGTCAGCAGATTGCTCGCGCGATTAACTGGCTAAAGCAGCACTTCGCGCGACCACTGAGTGTGGGGGAACTAGCGGCCGAGTTAGGCATGAGCAAATCGGCGTTTTACACGCATTTCCGCGCCATTACCTCAATGACGCCGCTGCAGTTTCAAAAGAAACTGCGTTTGAGCGAAGCACGCCGCTTGATGCTGACAGAAAATCTCGATGCGATGAGTACAGGCTTTCAGGTGGGTTACGAAAGCCCATCGCAGTTTAGCCGAGAGTACAGCCGACTTTTTGGGGCACCACCGCTGACGGACATTAAGAAGTTACGCGAGACCAGCCCGATTTAGGGCTGGCGGGTCATCGCAAGCTGACAGCACTTAGGCTTGCGGTTTTGCGAGGTTATCTTCAATGGCCACAAATGCCGCCGAGATACCACCGACAACCAATAACAAAATGCCAGCACAGAATCCCCAAGGGGCAATTGCTAGCGCCAAGGCACCGACACTGGGGCCAAAGCCACGCGGCTCAGCGTTAGTGACAACAAATAGCCAGATCAAACCACCTACCGTGGCAAGTAACACAAGATACGCCAGCACGGTAAAAGCACGTGCGGCAAATAACAGTGAGCCGAGTTTAGTGGTGGTAACGCGGGAATATGGGTAAAGCTTCATTGGACTGAATTCCTCCGTGAAGTCACTAATGAACGCGCCACTATCCCGTGAGAGACTCCACAGATCAAACCATTTTACTGTTGTAATGCTAATGTTAGCTCCAGCTTACTTTTTGTTCGGCCAAGCTAATTGCCACGGTTCGCCCCAATCGGCTAGTTGCTGCGTCACCGCTTCGGCAACAAACTGCTCGCCGTGAGTCGGGGCACATAAGTAGTTAAACGCCTGCCCTTGCCAGTTAAACTGCAGACCATAGGCATGTAGATAACCACGCGCAGCGCCATGATCAGCCACGCAATAAAGTGGATCACCTAATATCGGCACGCCAACACTATTAAGCGCGACCCGCAGTTGGTGTGTTTTGCCGCTCAACGGCTTGAGAAGATATAACCGTACGCCATCGCCGACGGCTTGGCTAAAGAACTGAGTGATTGCGGGATTCTCGGTGGTACGCAACAACTTGTACATGCCTCGCCGTGACTTAGCCATATCACCAACTACCCAACCTTGTTTCTTCTTCGGCTTGCCTTGGGCTAAGGCGAGATAAAACTTCTGCACCTGATGTTGAGTGAACAGCTCAGTAAATTGCGCCGCCGCCTGCGAACTGCGCGCCAACAGCAGCAAGCCCGAGGTCATGGTATCGAGCCGATGCACGGCAAATAGCTTAGTGCTGAGGTCATGCTCAACTTGCGCCACTAGGCCAGCGTGACCATCTTGACTGTGAAAGTGCACGCCGGGGGCTTTATCCACCACTAAGAAATCGGGTTCGTCAGCGATGATATGGTAATTAGGTGAACTCATGGTTTAAAGGTGAGCGTGACCAGCAGACCGGGCTGGTTGTCGCTTAATTCAATCGTGGCATGGTGGCGCGATAATATCGCTTTTACCATCGAAAGCCCAAGACCATTGCCTTGTTCATGACGGCTAGGATCGAGTCGCACCAAGCGCTCAAACACTCGCTCACGGGCATCGACCGGAATTCCTGGGCCATTATCAGCAATCGTTATCACGTTGTAATGCTGGCGAATACTGATGTGCGCCCCTGCCCCGGCATATTTAATGGCATTGTCGACTAAGTTAAACAGCGCTTGAAATAACAGGTGCTTATCGCCAGAAATCACACAATCTTCATCGGTTGTTAAAGCCAGTTGTTGCTGTTGCTCTTCCGCTAATGCTTCTGCCATCTCTAACAAATCATCACACAACTCTTGGAGCCGCACAGGGGTTAACTCGAGATCTTGCTGCCCTTCTTCGATACGCGTCAAAGCCAACATGGCGTTAAAGGTCGCGAGGCAGTGATCGAGCTCATCGGTCAACTCACCGCAGCGTTCGGCTAATTTTTCTGGCGGATAGTAAGGCAGTTGCTCAACACCAATACGCAAATGCGACAACGGTGTGCGCATATCGTGGGCGATGTTGTCTGTCACCCCGCGTACGGCATGCAAGTTGTGTTCGAGCGTGTCAAGCACCCGATTAAACTGCGCCGCCAACATATCAAACTCGTCATTGCGTTTCCCCACTGGCAAGCGGGTGTTGTAGTAGCCTTGCTCAATCCGTTCGCTCAAGCGGTTGTAGTGCAGCAAACGTCGCAGTAAGCCTTTGGAAAACAGATACCCCATGGCAAAGGTGAGCAAAATGGTCAGCGCCATTGCCGTCAGTGCCACGTTAACAAATTTAGTGATCAGCGCGGCGAGTTGGTCAGTACGCGTAGCTATCAGCACTGGCCCGTAGCGAGTAATGACAATGCCCCCTGTGAGAATATGAATTTTCTCACTACTGCCAACCAGAATAGGAAACTCTTTGGTGTCTGGCAGCAACGGCATATCTTCAGGCATGATGCTGAGTGAGCCGAGCAGCTCTAGCCCCGCTTGCCACGCAATCAAGGCCGTACGTGAATCTGCGGTGCGGATCTGCGCCGCAAACGCTCGCCGATCAACCGTGAGAGCCAGTTGTTGGTAACGTTGCGCTTCTGAAATCAGATGCTGCTCTACCTGCAGTTTTTGCTCGGCCACCAGCTGACGGTACACCACATACAACAAGCTACCGATAATGAGCGTTACCAGTAGCGAAAAGATAATAGCAATGCGCCACACACTGCTTTGGTGCGGCTTAATTGCCTTTGCGGAGGCGATAACCTGCTCCTCGGACGGTCTCAATCAGATCACCATGACCTAACTCTTCAAACTTACGCCGCAGTTTAGCAATATGTACGTCGATAACGTTAGTACGTGGATCAAAATGATAGTCCCACACCGCTTCAAACAGCAGGGTGCGGCTGACCACTTGATTGGCATGTTCCATCAAGTATTTCAGTAACAGAAACTCTTTAGGTTGTAGCAACAACTCTTGCCCATCAAGTTTGACCGAACGGGTCAGCAGTTCCATGCTGAGCGGCCCCACTTGCATATCGGTTTTGGCCGGAGCCCCACCGCCGCGTTGCATCAATTTTTCGGCACGAACCAGTAGCTCAGAGAACGCAAATGGCTTGGTCATGTAGTCATCGCCACCGGCTCGTAGCCCTTTGACCCGTTCATCAACATGGCTCAGCGCCGAAAGAATTAGTACGGGTGTTTGATTACCAGTGGCACGCAGCGCCGCGAGCAGTTTTAAGCCATCAAGTTGCGGCAACATGCGGTCTAAAATAATCAGATCGAAACTACCGCTGGTCGCTAACACTAAGCCGTGTTGGCCATCGCTAGCGGTTTCAATGCCATAGCCCTGCTCAACAAAGCCTTTGGCGATATAATCAAGGGTGGTGCTGTCGTCTTCTACAAGTAAGATTTTCATCCATCAGTCCCATTTCAACAGCGGCAGTTGCCGCTGATGGTCAATATCATAAGCTAAGCGCTCACTACCGTCGGCGTTTAGCAGTTTAAGTTCGACATAACTGATCCCTAAACCACGGTCGAGTTTAGCGGCGATCAGTTTGCCCTGTTTATGCGCCAGCGCTTGATTCAGAATTTGACTGAATTGCAGCTGTTGTTGCTGCAGGTGTTGCACCACGCGTAACAATGTATCTTCACTGTCTAACCGCTGGTCTTGCTGTTTGAGCAACACGCCGTCATGGGCATTTAATAACAATAGATGGCTGGTCTTGGTGATTGGTTCAATCAGTTGGATATCATATTGCACTTGCTGCTGTTTGGTGCTGATGCTGAACTGGGTCACCACGCCGGGAAATTGCTGTTCAACCTTTGCGATGAGCCGCCGTGGTGCCAGTAATTCACCATTATTCAAGCCTTGCCAATAGGATGGAGTCGCCAGCGCTGTCGTTGATATCAAACTCAGCGCGACTAAAATCAACCTCATGCAGCCTCCCACTATTGGCGAACCGCCTCAACCTTGTAACGGCCAGTGGCTCCGTTGTTAAGTATTGACGCTATCGCGTGATTTACTTATTTAACGGCAGTATAACGAACTCCACTTTAAAGCAGCATGGAAGCTAGATTAAGTTTTGATCATCTAAGTTTGTGTGAGCTATGGGGCTATCCGTCGATGCTATCAAACAGATGGATCATCTCAGATTTAAGGGCAACCTCCGTGACCATGCCTTCATGAAAACCGAGCTTGTCGGCGAGGTTTACGGTCACTTCCGCTTGCAGTTGCTGCGATACGCCCGCCACCGAGCACACTACGCGCACTAAGTCGCCCATCACTAACATGGATGCGATGGTGACCGATAGTTTATTGAAACTACGAGGTAAACGTCCTTGGCTAATCGAGTTAAACCGTACGCCTTGGTTGGGGATCACCCAACGCACCGTCATGCCCAACTGCAACTGCCCGGGATTGATACAGGCAATGCGCTGCTCACCAAACTGTAGCCACGCCAGTTGCTGCTGGTTTTCCAAGGCAACCACTTCCGCACTGAAGATATTACGCAGCCCCATATGGCGCGCCACCACTTCATTGTTTGGTTTAGCCATCACCGCTAGCGGTGCGCCTTGCTGTAGCAACTTGCCTTGGCTGATTAACGCCACTTTGTCGGCCAACAATATCGCTTCGTTGATGTCGTGGGTAACCATGATGACCGGAATATTCAGTTGCCGTTTCAGTTGCGCTAACTCGATGTATAACCGTTCGCGAGTCCCCCGATCAACCGCCGAGAACGGTTCATCGAGCAATAGCACTTGTGGATTACGCGCTAAAGCACGCGCCAGTGCTACCCGCTGTTTCTGCCCACCGGAAAGTTGGTGCGGCAAGCGTTCAGGAAAACCTTGTAGATTCACCCGCCGTAACCAATCCTGTGCTTGTTGGTGCCGTTGCGCTTTCGGCAGATGATCTAACGCCGCCATCACATTCGCTTCGGCATTCAGATGAGGAAATAGCCCAAAATGCTGCGGCACATAGCCAAGGTGGCGCTGTTGTGGCGTCAAACATAACCGTTCATTAACCCAAACCTGCTCACCACAGCGAATTTCGCCCTGCTCCGGTTGGCTCAAACCCGCAATCATTCGTAGCAAGGTCGTTTTGCCACCACCAGATGGTCCCACCACGGCTAAGAGTTCTCCCGCAGCGCAGTGAAACTCCGCCTGCAACGCGATGCCCTGCTGTTGATTGATGCGAACTTGCAACGCGCCAGCTTGCTGAAGCGCTATTGAGCTTGTCATTGGCGCACCACCCGCCGCGACATGGCCGAGGTAATAGCTAAGGTCACCATGGCAAACAACACCAGCAGCATCGACATCACGCCCGCGGCATCATAATCAAGATCCTGTACTCGGTCGTAGATGGCAATTGATAGGGTTTTTGTTTCGCCAGCGATGGCACCGCCCATCATCAATACCACGCCGAACTCACCCAACACGTGGGAGAAACTCAACACAAACGCCGTAAGAATGCCAGGCCACGCCAGCGGTAATTCCAAGCGCCAAAAGATGCGCCAGCGACTCATGCCACAGCAAGCAGCGGCATCACGGAGCTCCGCCGGAATCGCTTCAAACGCCCGTTGAATGGGCTGCACCGCAAAGGGAATATTGATAATAATGGAGGCGATAACGAGGCCGGAGAAATGAAACACCAATTGGATATCGAGGTAGCGCTCAAGCATTGCGCCAAGCCAACTTTCTCGCCCCAGCCCCACCAACAGGTAATAGCCAACGACAGTCGGCGGCAACACCAGCGGGATCATGATCAGCGCTTCAAGCCAAGCTTTACCGAACAGTTGCCGATAAGCGAGTGTGCGCCCCAGCCACAACGCTAACGGCAATAAAATCAGGACGCTCACTAGCGCCAGTTTGCCCGACAGCCACAGCGCCACCCAATCCATTAACGACTATCCGGCAAACCAAAGCCAAACTCAGTAAACACCGCCTGTGCTTTGGTGGATTGCAGATACTGATAAAACTGTTGGGCCTCTGCGCTGGCAGATTTCATTAGCACCATCCGCTGAGCCAACGGCGTATAACCGTGATCGAGAGCGATATAACGCCCGCGTTGACGAAACTGCGGTGCCAACACCAGTGATAACGCCACGATACCGCCATCGGTGGAGCCACTCAGCGCAAACTGCGCGGCTTGCGAGACGTTTTCGCCATAAACTAAGTTGCCTTGCAGCGCTTGCCATAGGCCGTGATGTTGCAGCAGTTCTCGCGCGCGATCACCATACGGTGCATGGACAGGATTGGCGATGGCAAAGCGTGTGATTTTGTTATTAGCCACGAGCTGCTTGAGGGAGTTCAGTTGATCATCCAACTGGATAGGCGAGTTATTCGGTACCGCTAAAGCCAGCTTGCCATAGGCATACACCACCCCTGCATCAAGGGTTAAGCCCTTATCAACCAACGCCTCGACATACTTTTCATCAGCAGATAAAAACAGTTCAAAGGGCGCGCCGTGGCTGAGTTGGGTAACAAAATTACCGGAAGAACCATAGGACAACTGCACTTGGCGACCCGTGTCGCTGCGATACTGGCTGACCAGCTGTTCCATGGCAAACTTGATATTTGCCGCCGCAGCTACCTTGGGCAACGGCGCGGCCATGGTTGCACTACAAAAAAGTAAGCTAAACAACCATAGCCAGTAGCACATCAATCTTCTCCGTTATTCCAAGCTTGCGCGGCTTGCTCATCAGAGTCGCGCGCTTCCACCCAATGTTTGCCATCGGGACTGGCTTCTAATTTCCAGAACGGTGCTTTGGTTTTCAGGAAATCGATCAAGAATTCACAGGCGGCAAACGCCGCTTTGCGGTGCGCGCTGCTAACGCCAATAAACACGATCTGCTCACCCAGATGCATAGTGCCAACTCGGTGAATGATAGTGACAAAGTTCAGCGGCCAACGCTCGCGCGCTTCGGCCACAATCTTATGCAATACCGCCTCGGTCATGCCGGGATAGTGTTCTAGGGTCAGGTCGGTCACGACACTGCCATCATTAAAATCACGCACTTTACCAACAAAGGTCACCAGCGCACCGTCACTGTTGTCGCCAGCAATACGCTGATACTCAGCCGGTACGTGGAAATCCTCACTCTGCACGACGATGCGATCCGCTTGCATGGTTAGCCTCCGGTTACCGGTGGGAAAAAGGCCACTTCATCACCGTCGCTTACAGCAGCTTGCCATTGGCTCATGGTTTGGTTGATAGCCACCAGCAGTTTGTCTGAGTCCAGCACTTGCGCCCATTTGTCATTTTGGCCCGCTAGATGCGCACGCAGCTCAGCCGCAGTGGCGATATTATCCGCTGCCACTTGGATTGAGGCCGTACCTAACAGTTCGCGTACTTGTGCAAAAAATAAGACGTTAATCATTGGGTTATACCTTAAAGTGGCCAGACTTACCGCCACGTTTTTCTAACAAACGTACGCCAGTAATGTGCATATCTTTTTGTACCGCTTTACACATATCGTAAATGGTCAGAGCCGCAACTGATGCAGCGGTCAGTGCTTCCATCTCTACCCCAGTTTTACCACTCAGTTTACACAAACTGGTGATACGCACACGGTTGTGCTCGGGTTGGGCTTCCAGATCCACTTCCACTTTTGTCAACATCAATGGGTGACACAAAGGGATTAACGCCGAGGTGTTTTTAGCCGCCATAATGCCAGCGATACGCGCTGTAGCGAATACATCACCTTTGTGATGACTGCCGCTGATAATCATTTCCAATGTGGCGGGGGCCATTTCGATAAAGGCTTCGGCGCGCGCTTCACGTTCGGTGACCAACTTTTCAGTCACGTCCACCATGTGTGCATTACCATCAGCATTGATATGGGTAAAACTGTCAGACATATCGTTAACCTATGTCGAATAAAAATGGGAAAAAGACAAAAACACCAGCGCTGGCACATTGATGCGCCAGCGTTTAACCACCAATAGAGGCCAGATGTTGCGTCACGCCGGTAAAGCCTTGATGCAGGAAATGGGTTTCCTTTTTCAGGCGTAGCTGGGCGTGCAAACGTTCAACCAACTCTGGACGTTGTGCTGGTGATTGCAATAAATCACGTAAATCTAGCCCTTGTTCAGTAAACAAACACAGGTGCAATTTACCGTTAGCCGACACGCGCAAGCGGTTGCAAGTCGAGCAGAAATTAGGTGAGTACGGCATGATCAAACCGATGCGTCCTTGATAATCCGGATGGCTAAAGTTGCGCGCTGGGCCATCATCCACATCGGACTGATCCAATTGCCAACCTTCCGCCTGCAAACGCGCTTGAATATCGGCACCGGCGAGGTGATGCGTATTAAAATATTCTTCGCCCAAACCGGTTTGCATCAGCTCAATAAAACGCAGATCAATAGGTGTGGATTTGATCCAATGCAGAAAGCGTGGCAGATCTTTGTCGTTAAGATCTTTGAGCAGTACCGCGTTGATCTTCACGCGCTCAAAGCCAGCCTCTAACGCCGCATCAATTCCACGCATCACTGAATCAAACTTATTTTCACCAGTGATTTGGTAAAACATACGCGGGTCGAGGCTATCAACCGAAACGTTAATGCGACGCAAACCTGCGTCATACCACTCTTGCGCATTTTGCTGGAGGCGATAGCCGTTGGTGGTTGTGGCAATAGTTTTGACTTGCTCGTTAGCGGCAACAGCACGGACGATATCAGTAAAATCTTTACGCAGCGTAGGTTCGCCACCAGTAATACGGATTTTTTGCGTGCCCACTTCGGCGAAAGCACCGACGAGTTGCTCAATTTCGCTGAGCGTCATAAAAGACTGCTTACCGTTTGGACGATAACCGTCAGGCAAACAGTAGCCACATTTGAAATTACATACGTCGGTAACCGACATGCGCAGATAGTGAAACCTGCGACCAAAATTGTCTTGCAGTTGGGACATGATCACCTTTCCAAATACGGGAGGTGAGGTCATTTCTTCCCTCACCCCGGTGGCGTTATTGCCACGGCTATCACCCCGTATCTTCAATGACGTAGGGATCATAGCTCGGAGAACCGTCAGGCCTTCATTATAGGTGTAAACCCAGCGCAACAAAACCCCTAAGCAGATTGTTTTATCTTCACTATTTACTTCTTAAAGTGCATTCTGTGACTATTATCAATATCTTGTTTCACCATGCACTGTCGTCGTAAAAATGTGCGTAGTCACCAACTGCAGTTAATGTGAACAGCGCGAATACTATAATTACATCGCCCACATTAACCCCGACAAAGGTAACAACATGGAACGCGAATCAATGGATTTTGATGTGGTGATCGTTGGCGCTGGCCCCGCGGGGTTAGCGGCAGCTTGTCGTTTAATGCAAATTGCTAACGATACCGAGCAACCACTCTCTGTTTGCGTGGTAGAGAAAGGCGCTGATGTTGGTAGCCATATTCTCTCTGGCGCCCTATTAGAAACCACTGCCTTAGATGAGCTTTTTCCTGACTGGAAAAACATGGACGTACCGCTAGATGCCGCCGTCACCCATGACGAGTTTCATTGGCTCAGTGCTGACGCCGCCAAAACTATTCCCCACCGATTCGTGCCTAAGTCGATGGCGAATGAAGGCAACTTTATGGTCAGCGCTGGCAATCTGTGCCGTTGGCTGGCGCAGCAAGCCGAGGCGCTCGGTGCCGACATCTTCCCTGGCTTTGCTGCCAAAGAGCTGCTCATTGACGAAGAGTTGAATACGATCACTGGCATTTTGATTGGTGACATGGGACGCGATAAAGATGGCACCAAAAAAGACGGCTTTGTCCCTGGCATGGAATTACGCGGCAAATACACCATTTTTGCTGAGGGCTGTCGCGGCCACTTAGGTAAAAAGCTGGTCAAACATTACCATCTGGATAACGGTAAAAGCCCGCAACATTACGGTCTTGGTTTCAAGGAGGTATGGCGCGTTCCCGCGGCACAACATCAGCTAGGTAAAGTCGTGCATACTGGCGGTTGGCCACTTACCGAAGCCTCTGGCGGCGGTTTTATCTACCATATGGATAACCAATTAGTCGCGGTAGGGCTGATTGTTGACCTTAACTATCGTAATCCGCACCTAAGTCCGTTTGATGAATTCCAACGCTACAAAACGCATCCACTCTTGGCGGCGTTACTCACAGATGGCGAACGTGTCGCCTACGGTGCTCGCGCCATCAGCAAAGGCGGTTTTAACTCACTGCCGAAGATGAGTTTTCCCGGTGGTCTGCTGATCGGCTGTGATGCTGGCACCCTCAACTTTGCCAAGATTAAAGGCATTCATACCGCGATGAAGAGCGGTATGTTGGCCGCAGAAACCCTCGCAGAAGCGTTTATGAAAGGCGTCGATGCTGGTAAAGATCTCGACTGCTTTGCCACCCGCATGGAGCAAAGTTGGCTGCACGATGAGCTGCACAGCGCCCGCAATTTTGGCCCAGCGCTGCATCGCTTTGGTACTGTGGTTGGCGGCATGTTTAACTACATCGAGCAAAACTGGTTTAACGGTCATTTCCCGATGACGTTGCGCGATGATAAGGCGGATTATCGTAGCTTAGGCAAAGCGGCAGATTTCCCAAAAATCGATTATCCCGCCCCTGACGGCAAGCTCACATTTGACCGTTTATCATCTATCTATTTGTGTAATATCGCTCACGAAGAAGACCAACCTTGCCACCTATTGCTGCGCGATCAGCAGATCCCCATCACCAGCAACCTACCGCTGTTTGATGAGCCGGCACAACGTTATTGTCCGGCAGGGGTTTATGAAATCGTCAACGCGGCCGATAAACCTAAGTTCGTGATAAATGCGCAAAACTGCATCCACTGTAAAACCTGTGATATCAAGGACCCAGCGCAGAATATTCGTTGGATAACCCCTGAAGGTGGTAGCGGGCCCAATTACTCGGGCATGTAACATTTACCATTTACCATGATGTGACACATTGCACTCCGAGCTGGTGTGTGGATAATTTCGCCCGCCATTTGATAGGCATGTCGCCTGAGTAACATTAGAAGTTGATGTAACTATGCTGAATAAGCTCTCCATAAAACAAAAATTTATCTTAACCATGATTTTTGCCGTACTAATTCCTAGCCTCGTGGTCGGTATCCTAGGCCAGCGCAGTGCTCGTGAAGTGATCAGTCAGCGCATGCTCGGCAATGAACTCCCTAACCTGTTACTGCAGATCCGCTATCGTCTGGAGCGTGAAATCGGCGGCCTAGCCGATGCCGCTCAGCAGCTCGGCGAAGATCCAATCCTCAACGATTGGTTACAACGCGGCCGCCCTGATGCTCAAGAGCCACTGGTCGAACAACGTCTACAAGCGCTGTACGATCAATATTCGCTCAGCCAAGCCTCGTATGCAGATCGCCAAACGGCGGCATATTACACGCAACGTGGTTTATTGCGGGTGTTGACCCGCGAGCAAGACCCGTGGTTTTTTGCTTATCGCGATAGCGGCAACCAAAAAATGCTCAAGCTATACACCGCCAAAGATACCGGTGAAGTGCAGCTGTTTATCAACTATCAACAAGTGAATGGCCGCGCCTTGGTAGGCTTAGGCAAAAGCCTGAATGACATGGCACAGCTGGTCAGCAGTTTTAAAGTGGAGCAGACAGGGCAAGTTTATTTGGTGGATGCCGCAGGTACGGTGGAAATCCACCGCAACAAAGCCTTAGCAGGTAAAGCCAAATTACAGCAGATGTATGGCAACATTGATCTGCAGCAACTGCTGCAACAGCAAGAGATGGCGTTGACCAGCGTTGATACACCAAAAGGCACCTTACTGTTAGCTAGTAGCTACATGCCTGATATCGGCTGGTACCTCGTGGCCGAAGTGCCACAAAGCGAAGTGTTTGCCGCCTTAGATAGTGCCACATGGCAGATTTTGCTGTGGACACTGGTGATCTGTGCCAGCTTCATCATTATGGCAGTTATCGGTGGCGGGTCTATCAGCCGTCCGATTAGCGCTGCCGCGGCCATGTTTGAAGAGCTTGGCCAAGGCGATGGTGATCTGCGTAAACGCTTACCGGAAGATAGTGCCGACGAGCTCGGCCGTCTAGCCAAAGGCTTCAATCGTTTTGTCGATAAAATCCAGCAGTCGATGCAGGCCGTTGCCAGCACCAGCCATACGCTGACCGAATCGGCGCAAGCAGCTGCGAGCCATGCTCGCCAAACCGCGCAAGACAGCGAAACCCAACACGGCCATGCCATGACCGTAGCCACTGCGGTCAACCAGATGGGTGCCACCGTAAATGAGATTGCGGCCAATGCTGCCCAAGCGGCCGATTCCGCCAAAGAAGCAGATGATGATGCGGCCAATGGCCAAGTGGTCGTCTCTCGAGCCAAAGCAACCATTAGTGATCTCTCTAATGACATCAGCGATATGGCCACCATCATCGCTAACTTGTCACAGAATACCGATGCCATTGGCTCAATTTTGGACGTGATCCGCAGCATCTCCGAACAAACCAATTTGCTGGCATTGAATGCGGCGATTGAGGCTGCCCGCGCGGGCGAAGCTGGCCGAGGTTTTTCGGTGGTCGCTGACGAAGTACGCAATCTGGCGGCACGCACCGCCAACTCAACCGATGAAGTGCAGCAGATGATCAACAAGTTGCAGACCGAAGCAAGTAACGCAGTGAATGCCATGCAACGCAGCCAACAACGTTCCGAGCAAGGGGTGCAAGCGGCGGATGAAGCCGCCGCAGCATTAGAACAGATTATTGCGCGGATTTCGGTGATCACTGAGATGAACATTCAAGTGGCCGCCGCCACCGAAGAGCAGTCCAGCGTGGTGAATGAAATCAACCATCACCTGACCGATATCAGCGACGTCACCGCCCGCAGCGAAAGCCGTGCTGCCGAAGGGGCACAGGCCAGCGAACACCTCAATAAACTGGCATCATCCCTGAGCCAATTGGTGCAGCAGTTCCGCGTTTAGGTCAGCACTAACGGTCAGAGGTTCCGTGGCACTCAGCGTAACAACTGGGTGACCGCGGACATACGCCGCCACGGGCGCAGATCAGCCGAGCTTGCTGATTTAAGCCGCGCTCCAACCAATGGATGTTGAGAATACGGGCAATGGTGTGCAGCTTACGTTTGATCGGCGCCGGAATCGCTACCTCCCCGCCATTGGCGACACACACCTGTTTCAGCGCCGCAGCGAGTTCTGCCGCATCTTCCCCCTGCGCTTCTATAGCAGGATTAAGATCAATCCCGGCACATAACACGCGCTGATTACCGGCCAGATCTTGCACGCTGACCGACTCACAGCAATAGATGCGGGTTTGTTGCGCAGTATCCAGCAGTGAAATTTGCGCCGCGCTGCCGCTTTGTGGCTCAGTCAACATGCGAAACACCGACCAATGCTGACAAGGGTCGGCTACCGTGCGCATATTACCCCACGGCAGGGGAATGCCATTGCCACGATATACCGCTTTCAATTTGCCCGGCGCGTAGGCATCAAAATAGTGCCAATGAGGATAAGGCGACACCACCGTCATACGGCGCATTGCCACCGAAGGCGATACCTGCGCCCGCTCATGCACGTTGACCTCGTAACCATGACGGTCAAGCAGTTGCCGAAATGGCACTTTCGGGCACAGCAAGGCACCCGCAAAAAAGCTCGCCTCAAACTCGCGCCACGCCTGCAAAATATCTTGCGCATTCACCGAAGTGGACGGCATCAGCACCGCATCTGCTGCACTGGCCGAGCCGATACTGAGCACACTGTTGAAGCCATCGCTATTGTGCAATACGCAGTGACCAATATGCACCGCTAAATCATATTTCATGCGCGTGAGGCTAGTTTTGAGGATCTCATTTAGCGCCAACTGGCCGGGCCCATCAAGGTAGGAGGTCACCACCCGCTGCCCGCTAATACCGTGCGCATCGACCACCGTTGTCGGCGCCTCGGTAAACCAGCGGATCTGTAATCCTTGCGCTTTAGCGAGCGCTAACATCTCCTCCACCGTCAGCGCTAGCTGTTTCAAGCCAACCTCTTCGGCGGCGCGCTCCAAGTCAGGAAAGTGGTTTTGGTGATACTCCTGATATGCTCGAATCAATAATTGGGCGAACTGGCGCCCACTGGTACCGGTTTGCGACAGCATCTCCGGAATCGCAATCTGCAAAATATCGCCGGAAAACAGAAAGCCCGGTTCAAGCGGCATCCCCGCCAGGCCGCCGTGCTTGCCTTTTTGCGGCACGATGGCATCGTCGCTCGGCGTGTCATCCAAAAACCAGTCGAGATCTTTTTGAAACACGGTGGCAATCACCCGCAGCATCGCCACGCTTGGCGTACGTTTGCCACGTTCAATCATCGACAGATAAGACACCGATGGCGCACTTTCCGAATCGACTCGAACGCAGCGAGCCGACAGGTCTTCCATCGTTAAATGGTTACGTTTCCGTAAATTACGGATTTTGGTGCCAAGAAAGTGTGACTTACGGGTCAAGCTGAGTTCTGGACGCATTTTGTAAAATTCACAATGTAGAATTTTTATTGTGAAATTATAGTTAGCTTTTCGATAGGCTACAAAATATCCAATTAAGGAGAGTCTTAACCACTAACCTCGGCAATACAGGAGAGCAGCATGAGCATGTCACTACCGCTAACTGAGCTAAAAACCCACCATCCACGTATTGCTGCCGCCGTGCTAGCAACCGAATCACTCCGGCAACGTCATATTGCCGATAAGTTGCATCATGCCAAGCAACTGATGGATGAGTTATTTCCACTCAGCAAAGGGTCCCATCAGGATGTCACCAGTTATCTAGTGTATTACCAACATCTGTTGGCATGCCATAAAGATGGGGTGCTGACAGGGTTGCGTCAACCCAGCCAATTTGTCGCGTTAGGTGGGCAGCGCGAGCAGCCGCAAAGCCTGTTGTTGAAACATGAAAGTGGCTGCCATTTAGCGCTGTGTTTTGATGTGCAGGGCGATATCGGCGCCAGTGATACGGCCAATCTGCAAGACGTATGCTTGGAGAACGGCCAGCTGCCCCGGCAACAACGTCATTGGCTCAGCCTACTGCATGACACACCATTATTGGCCGCCATAGAGCATAACTTTACCGCGAGAAATGGTCACCAATATGCCTTTGTATAATGACGCAACTAGCCACTCACCTCGATCAGCCCACTTTTTAGTGGGCGACATTCAATTTTATTTAATCACTGTATAAAGTTAATTTGATTTTTCTCATTGTCTGCGATTTTTTATACTGCGTTGACTTCGCCAATGACGGCAGTAAAAGGACAATGTTTGATGTTAGCCAGTGCCACGCTGCAGCCGCGTTATCGCAAAGCGCTGTTTTTAACCCTCGCACTCTGCTGTTTGCTACCGGCAGTCAATTCCCCTACGGCACTGATTCTGGGCTTTATATTGGCGAATGTCATTGGTGTGCCGCAAGATTGGCCAATTGGCGCGGCGACCAAGAAACTGCTGTCACTGTCGATTATCTGTTTAGGTTTTGGCATTCCGTTTAGCCAAGCACAGCAAGTGACGCTCACCAACCTGCCACTAATCCTCGGCTCCATCATTACCACTATCGTGCTCGGCACACTGCTGGCCAAACTGTTCAAGTTGGAACGTAACACCGGCCACTTAATCGCGTGTGGTACCGCCATCTGTGGTGGCAGCGCCATTGCAGCGGTCGCTCCCGCCATTAATGCCAAGAACGACCAAACCGCGCTAGCCTTGGCGTGCGTGTTTGTGCTCAATTCGCTCGCGCTGTTTCTGTTTCCGCTGCTTGGTCATATGCTCAATCTCACTCAACACGAGTTCGGCGTATGGAGCGCCATTGCAATCCACGACACCTCGTCGGTAGTGGGCGCCGCCTCTGCTTACGGCGAAGAAGCGCTGAAAACCGCGACCACCATTAAGTTGGCGCGCGCATTGTGGATAGTGCCGATTGCGGCATTAAGTGCCATGTGGTTTGGCGGTGAACGCAAACTCAGAGTGCCAACGTTTATTGTGTATTACTGTTTGGCTATCGCCATCAGCAGCCTGTTACCGCAAGGCCAACCACTGTACGACGGTTTATTTATCGCGGGGAAACGTTTACTGATTGTGTGCTTATTTTTGGTCGGCTGCGGCATTACGATTAGCAAGCTGCGGACACACGGGGTGAGGCCATTACTCAGTGCAACACTGTTGTGGATGGCGATCGCCAGTGGCTCATTGACGGTGGTGATGCTAACCAGTCACTGACGGTCTAATCCGAGATCAACGTGTGGATGATGACAATCGCGGCATTGTAACGCAGTAGAATCGGCTATTTGGGTGTGTTTTCAGGCTTAGCGAATAGCCACCACAAGCCGATAAATGTCAGCAGATACAACAGCGCCTGCACGCTAGCCGAGCAATAATTTGCGAGTAGCAACACCATAACCGCCAACAACAACGCTAACAGTCTCATCCAAACTTAGCCCCTAAGTGATATTGCTCACAATTATTGCGAGTTCCTCCTTAACGAGCCAAGATTGAAACGCCATATTTAATAACCAAAGGCTTTATAAAATCTATTTTTATCGCTTTTAGCTATTAAGATGGCAAACAGTTAAACGATTGGCGCAGGTTGTGGACGATGGCTCAAGCTATGCCCCAGCAACGACAGCAAGCAATAACCTAGAAAGAACCAAAAGCCACTGCCCAACTGCGCGTGAGTGGTCACTAGGTCACCCATTCCTGCGGAGGCATCGCCTGCCATAAAGCTGATAATCAACGCCACGACAAACACATCCGCCATTGACCACTTAGATAAGGCGCCGGAGCACCAGTGCAACTTAGCAGCCAACCGCGGTGGCACCATGAACGCCGTTAGCGTTAATAGAATTTTGATGACCGGCACAATCACCGAGAACAACACCACCAGCAGCGCCACTAAGTGATTACCGCTGCGGTATAGCTCCGTCACTGTGCCCCAAATACTGCGGGTTTTATCAAATACCGCCACTTCGCCTTGGAGGTTATTAAGCCCTAACACACCCGCCACCATGTTGATCATGTTACGTGCTTGCTGGCGGTCTTCATCTGAATCACTGGCAACTCGGTCAGCCAGCATATCGATACCTGCCGCCGACAGTTTGGCTTTTTCAACCGTACCACTGAGCGACAGTATAGGTTGCGTCACTCCGGGAATAAGCAGCGCGAGTGCCAGTAGTAACAGCACCATAGATTTCCAGTGCAACATGTCAGCTCCTTCAAAACAGCAAAGGCCAGCAAAATGACGGGCCTGCGACAGTATATCGGCTGTTAAGCTGAATAGAAGGGGCTAGGGTCAACATCCATGCTACTTGGGGAGATACCTCGTTCAATGTTGAGCGCTGAACTTTTCACATCAACCAGTTCAACAGGTGTCAGCTGTTTCAGCTTGTTGTTATAGAAACACTTCACGATGGGATGTAGAACATCACGATCTGCTGTATCCCACACAATGCCGACACGGCCATCCGACAGTTCCACCAAAGAGCCAACCGGGTAAACACCGATACAGCGGATAAACTCATACACTAAGCTTTCATCCAGATGGAACGGGGTCAGGCTCAGTAGAATTTTAAATGCCGCTGCGGGGCTCATCGCCTCTTTATAGCAACGAGTTGCGGTTAACGCATCGTAAATATCGACAATACAACTCATGCGGCCATGTAGCGGGATCTCATTGCCCTTGAGACCACGTGGATAGCCGTTGCCATCGAGTTTTTCGTGATGCATTAAACATACATCTTTACTGATCTGGTCAATCCCATCGGCCTCCGCCATGATCGGCATGGCGTACACTTGGTGCAGCTTCATATGCTCAAACTCTTCCGGCGTTAATTTGCCCGGTTTATTGAGCACCGCATCATCGACTTTCACTTTACCGATATCATGCAAAATGCCACCAATCGCCAGCAACTTGAGCATCGCGCGGTCAAAGTTGAGATAGCGGCCAAAAGTGACCAACAGCACCGCCACATTGACGGAATGTTCCAGCAAGTAGGCATCTTTCGAGCGCAACGCACTGACGCATTTGAGCGCATCTGAGTGCCCCATCACCGACTCAATCATATTGTCTGCTAAGGCAGCAAACGGCTCGACTTCAATCGCTTTACCTTCAAACGTTTCAGACAAGACTTTGCGGATCAATCCCTTGGCTTCGGTGAGTAGCAATTTGGCATTGTTTTGTGCTTGTTGACGATTGGCGGGTTTAGCCGGTGACTTAGGTACAGGTGGCGTAGGTGGCGGTGGCTCTATCGCTGCATTCGCGGCAGCATTGGGGGACGGCGGAGCAACATCTGAACGTCCAGCATCAACCCATACATATTGAATGCCTTTAGCCTTTAACATGCCTATAGAACTACGTTTCGACAACTTTCCCGCATGCGTCACAGCAAGCCGCCCATTCGTTTCAATGGCGGCGACAAACATGCCAACTTCAAGGTTGGCGACAGGCACTTTGATCAGATCAGCGATCTGCAAGGCTTCCGACATGTAACAACTCCAAGCAATGTTCCATATTACACGTGTTGATAAAACGCTATTTTGAGCGATAGGCATCGCTCAAAATACATCGTCGTTGAGAAGCCTAATTTTATAAGCTAATCGAGGAGTTTGCCTGCATAACAGTCAAACTTTTAATGTCGCGAGGGGATTGATTAACGCTTAGTACAATGAAAACTATCGGCCAACCAACGGCGATAAGCACAGTTATAACAGCTACATAGCATGTCGTCTATCTGTTCATCTTCGTCATCTTCAGCGAAAAACTCACAGCTAGCGGCTTGGGCTCTGGCAGCGGGTAGATCATCGCGACCGGCGCGAAACACCCATTGATTGCCGCGCAGCACAAAAGCCGCAATCTCGTGGCTCATCAGTAATCCTTAAGCTGCTGTTTGCTGGCGTTTTGCCACCCCAAATCGCCCGCACTCACCAATAGGGCAAATTTTCCTTGGGTAAACACGGCTTTGACTTTACCCGCAAGCCACAGCGTTTCATCATCGGCTAACCACTGACCTTGGTCACTCAGCACACCATCCAGTCCAGTTTGCTGCAATACCTGCGCAACGCTATAAGCTTGCGGTTCAGCATCGGCTTGGCCGAGCTGAAACTGGCCTTTCACGCGGCCATCATTACCACCAAGTCGCAACCCTAGCCCAGCCAATGCTCCGATAACTCCCTGCCCGGTGCCACCATGTTCACTCAATGATATCTGCTGTTGTTCAGCCAATTGATACGCCTGCGCTTTAGTGAGCACTTGTTGCTTGGCTTGCACGCCAAACTGCTGCAACGCTTGCCGATCAGCTAGCTGAGCTAAGTCGACTACCGCCAAGCCTGGGTCGGCTGCGGCGGCACACTCTTGCTGTAGATGGGTAATGGCAATCTGGCGAATTTGCGTCAAAGTGAGCGCACCAGAGTAGGAGAAACACATGGCACTATTGTGAGAGGTGTATGGAATGCTTTCATGCACATACAACTGATGACGCGTGACAAAACTGACGCGTGCAGCGCTGTCAGCAGCTTGCAGCAAGGCACCAATCTCGCTGGCAATCTCGCCGGTGCCTTTGGTACCGATATCATCGGTATCATCAATAGCGATCAACCAATCGGTCATCATAACTCCTGATCTAATTTGCTTTCGCTATGCACTAAATCGTGCGCTTTCAAACGGCGAACTACTGGCAACACCAGCAGTGCGCCGACTACCGCAAAAATACCGCCTTGCAACGTCTTCCAACTAAAGCGTGCTAACGCTACCTGCCACGTCATACCCACCAGCAGATCTTCTACCAAGCCTTTGGCCGCCCAAGCGAGCGTGCCGGCCAATGCCACAATGATTAACCGCCAACGAATGCTGGTAAAACCTTGCACCAGCAATAAGATGAGCTCCATTGCCAAGGCGGGGGCAAAGAACTTCAAAAATATCAACGGCCCACCGTTACCAATGCCCAGAATGGCTGCAACCGCGCCCGCCATTACGCCACAGGCGGTAATGGCACCCACGCGTCCTACCGTGCAGTAACATGTCAGATAGAAAAAACTCATTAGCAGCATGGAATGACCAGCAAGGCCGAGCTTTAACCGCAACATGCTTTTGAGCGCCACTAACAGCGTGGCGCAAAAACCGATAAACAATGCATCCTGCAGTTTAAATCCTCGACTGTGATTATTTGTCATGCTCGCTCCGTTGCGAAGGCCACAAGGTACGTTTGGCGTGATAACCAAAATGCCGCGCTTTGGCGGCGACAGCCGTCTGCCGTGCTAGCTTAAGCAACTGCACGAGTAACGGGAAAATAACGCAGTAGCTGAATTCGCCCCAGTTACGTGGGTTGAGTAGTTGTTTCGGTGCGATACGAGCGCCACGTAAGCGCTGCAGTTGATAGATTTCTCGCACTTCATTAGCCATGTAAGGCAATAAATTGATCGAGGCCACCACCACAAATGCCCATTTGGTTGGCATGACTTTACTGAGAATAGCACCAATCGCTTCGGTACTGACAGTGTTGGTCAACCACCACCCCGGCACAATCGCCAGCAAAATACGTGCGACGGCTAATATTCCTTCACTGACTTTATTGCCACCGTGGATGGCTAAGTACAGCGCCATGGTGAACAGCAGCTGTAGCACGATATAGCGCACCACGCCGCTGATCTTGCCTTTGTTGAGCATCCCATGCACCAGCAACACCAACTCGATGCCCGCTAACCAAGGAAGAAAATGGCTGGGGGCGAAAAAGGCCGCCGATGACAGCGCCAATGCAGACACCATCGCTAACGTACTGAGCCATAAGCTACGAATACTGAGCGGAGCGGGCGTTAACGGCGAAGAATAACTAATAGGCATAAGCGGCATCCTGAGAACACGTTGAAGGAAGCAACAAACCGTCGGCTATCTGCCACTGCTGCGACACCGGAATGTGCGGCAATGAACGATGACTCGACAGCATGACTGCGGTACCTTGCTGACGCAGACGGTTGATCATCATGCAAAAACGGTCGAAATATTCACTGTCTAATCCGGCGAGCGGATCATCTAAGAGTAGCAGTTTCGGCTGATAACAAACTAACGAGGCCAAGGCCACCAAGTGCTGCTGTCCATAGGACAATTTGTGTGGCGATTGCTGCGCCAGTTCACCGAGCCCAAGTTCGTCAAGTAGCTGGGTGGCATATTCTTGTGCTAGCCCAAAACGGCGCAAACTAAACGCCACCTCATCTAACACAGTATTTTCAAACAGCTGGCGATTGGGCCGTTGCATGAGTAACCCAAGTTTTTGGCCGTAATGTCCCACTTTAGGACGTTCCCCAAACACTTTAAGCGGTAGCGGTGAGATATTCCCTTGCATGCCAGCTATCGCTTTCATCAAGCTGCTTTTGCCGGCACCATTATTGCCATAGATGGTGACTAACTCGCCACCACATACCTGCAATGGCTGCTCACAGGCAAATAGCGTGGCAGCGCCGTGAAAACGGTACTCGAACGGTTCAGCCTCGACAACTATGTCATCGGAGTGTGGTTGGGCTTTGAGTGGAATACGTTTTTCAGTGCGATAGATGCCCGACATCAGCACGCCATCAGACAGTTGCCAGTAATGGTCAACCACCTCTTCAAACGCACTAGGATTGTGCTCACACATCACCACCGCAATGCCTTCGGCCACTAAGCCGCGGATCACCATAGTGAGTTCCTGCACGCCGAGGTTATCTAGCTGAGCCCACGGCTCATCCAACAACAGCACTTGTGGATTACACACCAACTGTGCCGCCATCATCAGCCGATATTTTTGTCCGAGCGACAGGATATTGATCGGACAATCTAAGCTGACGAACAGCCCAACACGCCGCAACGCGCGCTGCACCATCGGTACCATCTGTTCGCTAGATAAGGCGAGATTCTCTAGCGCAAACGCAACTTCGGCACCCACAGTTTGACGTAACAACTGTACTTGAGGGTCTTGCATCACTAACCCAGCAAGCATGCCTTGGCGTCGAAAAGCGCCCCCCTCAAAGGGGCGTTCCAGTAAGCCTGCTAGCAGCTGCAACAAGGTCGATTTACCAGAACCTGTAGGGCCAGTTAAGCAATGGCAACTGCCGGAATCGAGCCGAAACGTAATATCGCGAAATACCCACGGCTGGCAACTGCCAAAGTTAAAGCTCACCCCATCAAGTTCAATTAATCGCATAGTTAGATCTGCCAGTTAACACCTAAGAATACTTCGCGGCCAGCACGAGGCAACGAGTCACTTTGGTAGTAGTTTTCGTCCAACAGGTTATTGGCCCGCAGATATACTTCAAATTGGTCATTCATGAATGCCTGACTCACTTTCATATCCACCAAGGTGAACGCATCGAGTGAATTGGCCACGGGTACTCGCACACCGTCGACACGTTGGTTGCGGTAATACACTTGGTCAATCACACGCTGCACACTTAGGTGTAATTTAGTATCTGTGGGTAATTGGTAACCTGCTTCAAAATGAATCTGGTGACGAGGCGCATAATTCACACCATCTGTCGCCGCATTTCCTTGCGTTTCATTTTTAGTATCTAAGTAGCTATAAGCCAGACTCAGATTCAACTTGTCGATGCTGTGGTTGGTCAGTGCTGTATCGAAGCCACGGAAACGATAGTCACCCATGTTTTGGCTGATATCATTGTCATCTTTAGAAATAAAGTTATCTGTGCGTGTATTAAACGCATGGATTTCAAACAGCGTGTCATTACCGATGCTTTGTTCTATGCCCAATTCGATATGACGAGACTCTTCAGTTTCTAACGCCAAGTTACCAGAAGATAGATCATAAAGGTCTGACATTGAGGGAAAACGTATTTTACGTGCCGCACTTAACGTCAGTTTGGTGCCATCTTGTACTTGCCAGTAACTCGACGCCATGGCGGAGTAATCGTTGTCGGAACGATGATCAGCATTGAGATTATGATACGCCGCACCAACGGTGTAACCGATACCGTTGCCCAGTTGGTGTTGGTACTCAGTTGCCAGCGTGTATTCCCATGCAGAATCATTCACTGAACTGAAAGTATCTTCGGCCGCGCCGCCAGAACCGCCGCCGGAGCCATTACCACCACCAGAACCATTACCACCGCCGGAGCCGTTACCACCGCCAGAACCACTGCCGCCGCCGGAGCCGTTACCACTGCCGGAGCCTGATCCGCCATCAGCAACCAGCGCAAATTCAGTGTTGTCTGAATCCCAAGATTGTTTCTCAGCAATAGCCGAGGTGGTCCAAGTGCCTTTATCCGCAAAATCGGCGATGAGCTGTAGGTTGACCCCTTGTACTTTTGAAGTGCCGTCCTGCAAAGTCGACAAGGTATCAATGTTGGCATCGGTAAAGGATTGCTCAACTTGGTCGGTTTGGTTGTGGTACACAAAGCCGCGCATGGTCAGTGTTTGGTTGAACTTATGCGCTAAACCAATCTGTACCGCGCTGTTGCGGTAATCATCAACGCGCTCATAGCGGATAGAGCCTGAACCAGAACCATCACGTGGTGGATTGCCCCAATCGCCGCTGCGGTAGGTCGCGTTAGCAATCAACTGCGTATCATCATTCAGCCAGTAACTACCCTGCGCATAGATGTTGCGCATGGTGTTGTCGGCATTGACGCGGTCATCATCACCTTGATATTCAGTCGCTTGGTAATCTGAAGACATAGGGAAGCCATCCGTAGTGCGATAGCTTCCACCCACAAAGCCTTGCCAGTTATCTCCGCTGCCAGCCACGCTCATGTCCATGTTGTAGCTGTCGTTTTCCGCACCTTCAACTTTGCCAGCAAAGGCGGGCGCACTCTGGCCTTGTTTGGTAATAATGTTGATAACACCACCAGCGCCACCTGGGCCATACAACACCGAGGTTGGGCCCACTGACACTTCAACTGATGCGATCTGGCTGGTTGGGATCACGCTTGGGTCAAACTGGCCGTCATCGGCACTGTTGGCTGGTACCCCGTTAATTAATAAGGTCACATGACGAGTTTTAAAACCGCGAATATCCACTCGCGGAGTGCCTTGACCACCATAACGCACATACACTCCCGGTACAGTGCGCAGCACATCTTCTAGGCTGGCAGCGCCCATATCGCTGATCTGTTGCGCATTGATACTCCAGTGTGTGGTCGCTTCGCTAGCCGCATTTTGGCGGTCACCATGTACCACAATGACTTCGTTAACGTTCAGCAGACGATCACGGTTGATCTCATCGGCATTGGCTTGACATACACTCCCCACAGCGAATGCCAACAGGGACAACTTAGTTGGAAATTTGGACATTATTTTTGATGCCTTTTAGTTATCGTGTAACGGATATCTTGTTAATTTTGCAGTGGATGCAGCCAAGCTTAAAGGTAAGCTGCGGCAAAAAGCCATCAGGATCTAATAATCTGAAAAGAGGGAGTGAATCAAACGTAGCCAGTGCGACATAATGTCACACGTGCGCAGGTAATAATGAAATATTGTCCACTTTGATCACAGTTTACCTATATTGAATTAGGGAAGGATCACGGCCAGCGTCACACCTTGATAGCTGATTGCTTGACACTCTGCGCTGCTAACTTTAGTTTGTGTTAAACAATCTATCCGCCAACAACACTTCACCTGTTCAGGTTGCTGTTTCGCCTTTTCGGAGCGTCTTTTGTCTGTAACATCTCTTTCTCAAGCCGTCGCGTCACTGAAACAGCGGCTGGCAGAGTTCGCATTACCTAATGCCCATGCGCCAGTGATCCAATTAAAAGAAACTGTGAATTCTCTGCCGCTCATGGCGTGGCTGGCTTCACAGCACCAGTTCCCAAAGATCTATTGGCACGGTAGAGATAGCGACGAAGAAACAGCGACTATCGGTAGCTGCCATCAATTCTATTTTGAGCAAAGCATCAGCGACGAACAGTTAGCGAGCGTATACCAGCAGCAACTAGGTTGCCTGACCGAACCCGGCATTCGTTACTACGGCGGTATTGCGTTTGATCGCCGCGAAGCCTCTTGGCCAGATTTCGGCCGAGTGCGCTTTGTGCTGCCGCGCATTGAACTGCGTCGGCAACAACAGGGCTATGAACTGCTGCTTAATCTGCGATTAGAGCAAAATAGCCTTAGCCAAGAAATCGAGCGCGCCTGCATTGCACTTGACCAGCTATGCCCAGCGCAACCGTTGTCGCCACCACGAAAAACTGAAGTGTTGGCCCGCGTTGATATCCCTAACCAAAGCCGCTGGCAGGAGTTGGTTGAAGCGGTGACCGACCCCGCGTTTAACGCTGAGACCCCCAAAGTGGTATTATCCCGTCATAGCCAGCTCAAAGTAGCAGAAACGCCTAACCCATGGACCGTATTAGCCAGTTGGCAAGGGCGCAATCGCAATAGCTTTCAGTTTGGTTTCCAGTTTTCCCCTGAGCGTTGCTTTATCTCCTGCTCGCCTGAGCGGTTATATCAGCGCAATGACCAGCAACTGAAAACCGAAGCCTTAGCTGGTACTGCCGTGCGCGGCTTAACTCCCGCCGAAGATGAGCAATTAGCACAGCAGTTGTTGGACGACGCGAAGAACAGCGTCGAAAACCAGTTCGTCCGCACTCACATCATGCAGGAGTTAGCGCCGCTGAGCGATGAGGTAGACGGCCACGCGCCGCTGAAGATCTTTAAGCTGAATCATATCCAACATCTGCATCGGGTGATTGCGGCCCAGCTTAAAAATAACGTCAGCGACTTTCAACTGTTGCAAGCCATGCACCCGACACCGGCTGTGGGCGGGCTGCCCAAGGCCAACGCCATGGATTTTATTCGTGATCACGAAGGCTACAACCGTGGTTGGTATGCTGGGGCTTGTGGTTATTTGAGCCGCCATGTCAGTGAGTTTTCCGTCGCCATCCGCAGCGCCCTGATTGAACCGGGCACCATAAATCTGTTTGCTGGCGCAGGCATTCTGGCGGGATCAGACCCATTGTCTGAATGGCAAGAGTTGGAAAATAAACTGGCCACCATCATGTCGATTCTGGTCGACTTTTAACCGTCACACTCCGTGCTCTTGCGTTCGCGCGCCATCCCCGTTGAGGGCGCACGTATCACCCAATGGCGCCTGTTGCGGCTAGCTTGTATCCTGCATTAACTTCTCTATAATGTGCCTCCGCTTTAAGCGACGCACCCGCGGGTTCCCTCACCCCGCTTCAGTAATTAAAAAGGTCACAATATGTTGATGTTAACTCCGGCACAGATTAAACGTGCCTTGCTGCTATTAATTAGCTTCCACATTCTGATTATCAGTGCCAGTAACTACTTGGTACAACTGCCGTTCCAACTGTTTGGTTTCCACACCACCTGGGGCGCGTTTAGTTTTCCCTTTGTGTACTTAGCCACTGATCTCACCGTACGTATCTTTGGTAAACACCCCGCACGACGGATTATCTTCATGGCCATGCTGCCCGCCTTAGTGATCTCCTATGTGATTGGCGTGGTGTTCCATGAAGGTAGCTTCCAAGGACTCGAAGCGCTGAGCGAGCCGAATAACTTTGTGCTTCGTATCGCCCTAGCAAGCTTTACTGCGTATCTGTTTGGGCAATTGATGGATATTCGCGTGTTCTCTGCCATTCGCGAACATTGTGCTTGGTGGGTGGCGCCGACGGCGTCTACTGTGATTGGTAACCTGATCGACACCTTAGTGTTTTTCGGCGTGGCATTTTATCAATCGCAAGACAGTTTTATGGCCGCCAACTGGCCGGAGATTGCGACGGTAGATTATAGCTTTAAGTTATTGATCAGCCTGTGCCTATTTTTACCAGCCTACGGCGTACTGCTCAAAGTGCTGCAAGAGTTAATTTTGCGCCAGCGCACTAGCTCGGCCATCTGTTAATGTTCTAGCACTACTCGCCTGTTATACTCGCCCCGTTTCGCTGACCCCTTTGGTCGGCACTTGGGGAAAAACTGATGTATAGCACTCAATTTCAAATCATTACCGATATAACGCCAGCTCGACTGGCGCAGGTAATCGAGTTGATGACCGAGTTACCAGAGCTCGCTCAAGAACGCTCTATTGCTGAGTTCAAGCAACGCTTGTACGGCAGAGAAGCGTTATTGATGTTGTGCTTTGTAGAAGGTGAATTGGTCGGTTTTAAACTCGGTTACGCACTCGATGAAAAACGTTTTTATAGTTGGCTTGGCGGCGTAATACCTGAATTTCGTGGTATTGGCTTAGCCCAGCAGATGCTTCATGCCGTGGAACAATGGGCGATTGAACAAGGCTATGAAACGATGCAAATTAAAACCCGCAATCTCTTCAAAGCCGTGCTCAATTTGTTGATTAAAAACAGTTACCAGGTGATTGATTTCACCCCTGTGGCAGACGATATCAGCCAATATCGCCTATCACTGCAGAAGCAGCTAACTGACGTCGCTTGTTGATATCGAGCGACTCCAACGATTTGACACAGTCAAAACTCGCAGAGGAGGATGCATCAATGTCCTCCTCTGACAATTCCACAAAATCTGGCTTTTCGAGTAACTCTTCCGCTTTGTTACGGAACATTGTCTGATAGATATAATCTATAAATACCATGTACTTGCGTGGCATATAGGCACGTTTAGGATAGGACAATGTCAACACATTGTGCTCCATCGGGAAGTCTTCTAACAGTGGCACCAACTCACCACTCATCAACGCTTCTTCGGCAATCAGCACCGGCAAAGCTGCCATGCCTAACCCCGCAATCGCCACTTCACGCGCTAAGGTAATGTTATTCACTCGAAACGGTACTTTCGGCTCTATCTTGCGCCATTTTTGCCCGTCAAAAATCCCGATTACACCATCTTCACCACCATGATGCCGACTGAACTGGCAGTCGATGTAACGATGATTAACCAGATCATCAGGGGTTTTCGGCGTACCAAAGCGCGCGATATACGCAGGACTCGCCATCAACGTGGTACTGGTATTAAATAGTTTGAGCGTTTGAATACGTGAATCTTCAATCATGCCGACGTGAAACAACACATCAATACCTTCTTCGATGATATCGACGTTACGGCTAGTCAGTTCGGTATCAATGCTGATATCGGGGAACGACTCCAAGAATGATGCAAACACAGGCCCCATAAAGAGCTGGCCCATCTCAAATGGGCATACCACTTTCATCTTGCCTTTGATGCGCAGTTGGCTTGCGCTCAGCTGTACCTCAGCATTTTCTAGGTCTTGCAGGATCTTAGTTATCTTGTTGTAGTACACCGAGCCGGCTTCGGTCAGTCGCAGTGCACGAGTCGTACGAAATAGCAACTGCACACCTGTTTGTTTTTCCAGCTCTGCAACTTTGCGACTAACCGTGGTTTTAGTGAGCCCCAACGCCTTTGCCGCGCCAGTAAAACTGCCCTGTTCTACCACCTGAGCGAAAATCTGAACTCGATTGAGATCCATTTGATTGTTCCATCTATGCAACAGTGAGTGATATTTTCCACATCTAACAAATTTAAAGCAACAGTAGTACACTATGCCTTTCTGTCATAAAAAACTACCAGACATGGATAAAAATTGGCGTAAGACACACGTGGAGACTGCTTTTAGGGTGATTTGATAGTAGCAGTTGTCCCCTCGTTTGGTGGCAAAGTCCTTGTACTAATCAATGCTTTTAAAGAAATTTTACTATTTAAGCTTTCCCCTTTATGTCAAAGCCGCAGATAATGTCTGATAGGTTACGAAATACGCACCCTTTGAACTGAATTCGTATCCCCAACAAGTTGCTCGCACAACTAACAGGGATCAGCATAGCAATAGGAGTTTTCATGCGGCATATTGTCAAAGTTGCCTCAGCTGTAAGCATGGCATTGTGGTTGTCCGCCTGTGGCGGAGAAGGCCAACAAACGCAGGGGCAACAAGGTCAAGCCCAAGCCACTGCGGTTGACGTTATTGAAGTTAAAACGTCTTCGCAGGTTCTGACCACCCAACTACCAGGACGCAGCCGAGCTTATCTTGAAGCGGAAGTTCGCCCGCAGGTCTCCGGCATCATCGTTAACCAAGGCTTTGTAGAAGGTACGGCTGTTGAACAGGGTCAATCACTGTATCAAATCGATCCTGCCACCTATAAAGCCAGTGTATTAAGTGCCCAAGCTGATCTAGAACGCGCCAGAGCGAGCTTAGTGTCAGCCAAAGCAACTTATAAGCGCTACGGTGAACTGACCAAAACCAATTTCATCAGTAAAGATGATTTTGATACGGCGGAAGCGGCTTATAAAGAAGCTCAAGCCGCGGTAAGCGTGGCAGAAGCTGCACTGAACACCGCCAAAATCAACTTAGAATATACTGAAGTAAAAGCACCTATTGCTGGTAACGTAGGTATTTCGACGGTGACTCCAGGTGCGTTAGTGACCGCGAATCAAACCACTGAGTTAGCCACCATTCAACAGCTTGATCCGATTAAGGTGGATATTGTGCAATCAAGCGCACAGATGCTGCGTTTGCAAGCGAGCCTGAAAGCGGGTCAATTGAAAGCTACTGAGGATGCATCGGTGAAACTGATGCTGGAAGACGGCACCATGTATGACCAAAATGGTACGTTAAAGTTTGCTGAAGTCAGTGTTGATCCAGATACTGGCTCAGTCACCATGCGGGCTGAATTCCCTAACCCAGACCATACATTGCTGCCTGGGATGTACGTACGTGCTGTAATCAACACTGGTGTAGATCCTAAAGCAATTATGGTGCCGCAAAAAGTGATAACGCGTAACACCAAAGGTCAAGCCATTGTGATGGTCGTTAACGACCAAAACCAGATTGAAGCACGTCCAGTAACCACTGCCCAAGTCATCAACAACAAATGGCGCATTACCAGCGGCCTGAAAGAAGGTGACCGTGTAGTGATTGAAGGACTGCAACGGATCCGTCCGGGCGCACCTGTTACACCGAACGTCGTTTCAGCAGAGTAGTAAAACGGGGCTAATTTTATGGCACGCTTTTTTATCGATCGCCCCATCTTTGCATGGGTGATCGCAATTCTGATAATGCTGATGGGGATCCTAGCGATTAAATCGCTCCCCGTGGCACAGTATCCGCAAATTGCACCGCCAACTGTGGTGGTGTCTGCAACTTACCCAGGTGCATCGGCGAAAACCGTTGAAGACTCGGTAACGCAGGTGATTGAACAACGTATGACTGGTCTTGACCACATGCGTTACATCACCTCAAGCAGTGATAGCTTTGGTAACGCACAGGTCACCGTGACCTTTAACGCCGAAGCCGATCCTGATATCGCCCAGGTGCAAGTACAGAACAAACTGCAAGCCGCAATGACGTTGCTGCCGCAGGAAGTTCAATCACAAGGGGTTAACGTTAACAAATCCACCTCAGGCTTTCTGATGGTATTGGGCTTCATCTCTGAAGATGGCTCAATGAACAAATCAGATATCGCCGACTTCATCGGTTCTACTGTACAAGATCCTATGAGCCGTGTATCAGGTGTGGGTGAAACTCAGCTGTTCGGTGCCCAATACGCGATGCGTATATGGTTAGACCCGCTGAAGTTAACCAAATACAACCTGACTACAGCTGATGTGACTGCAGCGATCCAATCGCAAAACGCGCAAGTGGCGTCTGGTCAATTTGGTGGTGCACCGGCGGTGCCCGGCCAAGAGTTGAACGCGACCATCACCGCACAAAGCCGTTTGCAAACGCCTGAACAGTTCCGTCGTATCATTCTGAAATCCAATGGTGCGGGTGCTAACGTTTATCTTGATGACGTAGCGCGTGTTGAACTGGGTGCAGAAAACTATAGTGTAACCACGCTTTATAACGGCCAACCTGCCAGTGGCTTGGCCATCCGTTTGGCTACCGGTGCTAACGCACTCGATACCGCTAAAGCTGTGCGTGCAAAGTTGGACGAGCTACGCCCTAACTTTCCACAAGGTCTAAAAGTTGTATATCCATATGACACCACACCGTTCGTTGAGAAATCTATCGAAGGTGTAGTACATACGCTGTTAGAAGCAATTGTACTGGTGTTCGTGATCATGTACCTGTTTTTGCAGAACTTCCGCGCGACCTTGATCCCAACGATTGCGGTGCCAGTAGTACTGTTGGGTACCTTCGGGATTCTGTCATTTGCTGGTTACTCAATTAACACCTTGACCATGTTCGCCATGGTGCTCGCCATCGGTTTGTTGGTGGACGACGCGATTGTGGTGGTGGAAAACGTAGAGCGGGTGATGGCCGAAGAGGGGCTCAGTCCGAAAGAGGCGACCAAAAAATCGATGGGGCAAATCACGGGCGCATTGATTGGTATCGGTGCGACGCTGTCAGCGGTATTCGTCCCAATGGCCTTTATGTCAGGTTCTACTGGGGTAATTTACCGTCAGTTCTCTATCACCATCGTATCCGCCATGGCGCTGTCGGTGATTGTGGCTATCGTACTGACGCCAGCGCTGTGTGCCACCATGCTGAAACCGTTGAAAAAAGGCGAAAGCCATGGTCAAACGGGTTTCTTCGGTTGGTTTAACCGCAGCTTCGAGCGTTTTACCAATCGCTACGAAAGCACGGTAGCGAACTTCCTCAAACGTAGCTTCCGCATGATGCTGATCTATCTTGGCTTCGTAGCCATTGTGGCGTGGATGTTCACCCGCATGCCCACAGCGTTTCTGCCCGACGAAGACCAAGGGATACTGATGACGCTGGCCACCTTGCCGCCAAACGCTTCGCAAGAAAGCACTGAAAAAGTGCTGAAGAAAGTGTCAGATCTGTATCAAAAAGAGGAAGGCGTAAACTCAGTATTTACCGTAGCAGGCTTCAGTTTCGCTGGCCGTGGTCAAAACATGGGTATGGCGTTCGTCAACATGAAAGACTGGTCTGAACGTACTGACGCCAAAGACAGCGTACAGGCGGTTGCCGGTCGCATGATGGGTGCGTTCTCGCAATTTAAAGATGCGATGGTGTTCGCCATTGTACCTCCAGCGATTATTGAACTAGGTACGGCTAACGGTTTTGACGTATATCTGCAGGATCTGACGGGTAAAGGCCACGAAGACTTGATGAATGCCCGTAACCAACTGCTGGGTATGGCTTCGAAAAGCCCTATCCTGATGGGTGTGCGTCCTAACGGCCAAGAAGATACTCCAATGTACAAGCTGAACATCGACCATGAAAAACTGAAAGCTTTCGGTGTCGAAATCAGCGCGGTAAACCAAACCCTAGCGACCGCTTGGGGTAGTTCATACGTCAACGACTTTATCGACCGTGGTCGTGTTAAGCGTGTGTATGTTCAAGGTGATGCCCAGTACCGTATGCAACCGGACGATTTAGATAAATGGTACGTGCGTAACAACGCCGGAACCATGGTGCCATTCTCCTCTTTCGCGACTGGCGAATGGGAATACGGTTCACCACGTTTGGAACGTTTTAACGGTCTATCTGCGGTAAACGTTCAAGGTAACTCTGCGCCTGGTTACAGTACTGGTGACGCCATGGCAGAGATGGAAAAACTGGCTAAACAACTACCTCCAGGTTTTGCACTGTCATGGAACGGTATCTCTTATGAAGAACGGCTGTCAGGTAACCAAGCCCCTGGCTTGTACGCCTTGTCACTGTTGGTAGTATTCCTGCTGTTGGCAGCCTTGTATGAAAGCTGGTCAGTACCATTCGCGGTAATTCTGGTTGTGCCATTGGGTATTATCGGGGCATTGCTGGCAATGAATGGCCGTGGCTTGTCTAACGACGTATTCTTCCAAGTAGGCTTGTTGACCACCGTCGGTCTGGCCACCAAGAACGCCATTCTGATTGTGGAATTTGCTAAAGAGTACTTCGAGAAAGGCGCAGGCCTGATTGAAGCAACCTTGCATGCGGTTCGAGTGCGTATCCGTCCAATTCTGATGACCTCATTGGCGTTTGGTTTGGGTGTGGTACCGTTAACTATCAGTTCAGGCGCAGGTTCAGGCAGCCAGCATGCTATCGGTACTGGTGTACTCGGCGGTATGATGAGTTCGACCTTCTTAGGTATCTTCTTCATCCCAATCTTCTTCGTGGTAGTTGAACGTTTGTTCTTGAAGAAGTCAGATAAAGAGACATCAAAAACTGAATAAGCTCAGTCATTACACTGAGTAATCTAAAGCCCAAACCTCGTGTTTGGGCTTTTTATTTTGTGCAGTTACTTCTATCTTTAACTCGCAGGCGCAATCAAAGGCGAGGATGTGAACGCCGAATATGCCGCTAATTACACGGTAAATTTAAGGCAAAAAAAAAAGACCCGGGGAGGGTCTAAAGGCAAGCTTTAATGAACTAATCGCTGTGTACCATGTACGTGTTCACTTTAGCCCAGCGTATCTGAATGCTTGCTGAATATTTTTTAGCCGAATGATTAAACTTACTTCATCAAGATCAATAACAAAGCCCTATGACATTCGCTAAGTGTGATAGGTTAATTCGGTAACTTGACCTAGATGTTTAATGAACAGCAAAAAATGACGAATCTGTATAGCCATCTGCGGCCATTATTGCGCGAGTTTATTGTGGGGGTGCATAATTTATCACCTACAGTGCAGCGTCATATTTTATCGCTACAGCCAGCATCAAAATCAACATCTATTAGATTGAAAGTAAACATTTTTTCTAAAAAAATTATCTTTTCAACCCTACTACTACTGAGTACCAATGCTGCATGGGCAGAACCACAAAACAAACAAGAACAGGTATTTCGTTACACAAATGCTAATGGGGTGGTGGTTTTTAGTGACAAAAAGCCGTCAGATCGTCCCTATAAGCGTTTATTGTTTGATTGTTATGCCTGTAATCCGGAATCAAAAATCAATTGGCAACGCACGCCTTTATATACCGCCAAGTATCAAGCAGAAATCGCCAAAGCGGCCGCCCGCTATCAACTCGACCCGGCATTAATTCGCGCAGTTATCCATGCCGAGTCGGCATTTAATTCGGGCGCACGTTCACGCTCAGGCGCGGTGGGTTTAATGCAATTGATGCCGGAGACGGCCAAAGAAGTTGGCGTAGCAAACCGCTACAACGCCAGAGAGAATATCAACGGCGGTAGTCGCTATCTGGCTCAGCTGCTTGACCGTTTTAATGGGGATATCGCTTTAGCCTGCGCGGCCTATAACGCAGGCCCCACATTGGTGGAACAGTTGGGGGCAATTCCCAACTATCCCGAGACCAAAAGCTATGTGGAACGGGTGCAAATTCTACTACAGCGTTATCGCCAGCTTTAACCGAGGCATACTCGGCGGCAATACTAATGGCAGCGCTCACACCAACCGCGCTATTCGCCCACTTCCCATGTCAGAGTCACGCTACCATCAGCATCACCCAACAAAGGTTTAAGGTACTGCAGCATCGCTTCTGCATGGGTATCTAATTGCCACGGTGGATTGATCACCCACATGCCAGCGCCGGTCATACCAAATTCATTGGAATCGGCACGTACCGATTGCTCAATGCGTAACTGACGGCGAATGCCGCTGTCCTTCAACTGTTGCAGCATGCCTTCGGTGCGTTCACGGTCAACAATGGGATACCATAGTAAGTACACCCCAGTGGCAAACTTACGGTGCGTTTTGATGATGGTCTCCGCCACGGTGTCATAGTCACTTTTGATCTCGTAACTTGGATCAATCAAGATAACGCCACGACGCTCCAACGGCGGCACCGCGGCCAATAAACCTTTTAGCCCGTCACCGTTAACCACTTGCACTTGCTTATCACCGGCGAAGTAATCAGCCAGCATCTCTTGCTCGGTGGAATGCAGCTCATGCAGCACCATGCGATCTTGGTCGCGCAGATTCATATCCACCATCGCAGGCGAACCGGGGTACTGCACTAACTCATCATCGTTGGCGTTAAAATGACGCACGTTGTCGAGGTACATCTGCAAACTTTCGGGCAAATCGTTGGCTTGCCACAACCGCGCCACACCATCGAGATATTCGCCTGTCTTTTGCGAGAATTCGTCCTCAAGGCTATAACCGCCGGCACCCGCGTGGGTGTCGATATACACCAAAGGTTTATCTTTTTTGTACATCAACTGCAGGGTTTGTAGTAACACAGCGTGTTTGAGCACGTCGGCGTAGTTTCCGGCATGAAAACCGTGGCGATAGCTGAGCATAATCAATTCCATCAACGAAGATGGCGGCATTATAGAGAGCTGTGGCCAAAATTGCATCCGAGCAACGCTATCAGCCACCGCGCAGTTTTGGCATAATGCGCCCAATTCAATGTTAAGGAACTCGCCTGTGAGCCGCACGCCGTTTGATATCTATTTTGATGCCGATAATAGCGCCCTCAGTGCCATTGCCGCTCGCTGGCAACTTGTGTACACGCCCGATGCGTTATTTGAACTCAAACTGGTAGAGCAACAGCTAACGCTATTCAAACGGGATGAACCGAAACTCGGCGGTATCAGCGTCGATTTTATTGAAGGCGCGGTCGCGCATCGGCGCAAGTTTGGTGGGGGTCGCGGGCAAGCGATAGCTAAAGCGGCGGGTTTAAAACAAGGCGTCAATCCAACGGTACTTGATGGCACCGCAGGACTCGGCCGTGATGCGTTTGTGCTGGCAAGTTTGGGCTGCAATGTGTCACTGGTAGAACGTCATCCAGTGGTAGCAGCGTTGCTTGATAATGGCCTGCAACGAGCGTATCAAGACAGCGAAATCGGGAGTTGGATGCTGCAACGCATGCACCTGCTGCCGAGCCATCACATCGAACTGCTGGCCGAAGAAATGGCCAACAGCGTGGATGTGGTGTATCTCGACCCTATGTATCCGCACCGCGAAAAGTCTGCATTGGTAAAAAAAGAGATGCGGGTATTTCAAACCCTCGTTGGCTGCGATGATGATGCTGACGCCTTACTCGCGCCAGCGCTGCAAATTGCCAGCAAACGCGTAGTGGTCAAACGGCCAGACTACGCCGAAGATCTCGCCGGCCTAACGCCATCGGCCGTGATTGAAACCAAAAAAAACCGCTTTGATGTTTATGTCAAAAACGCCATGAAAGCTTAGTTTTACAGGATAAGCAGCAGCTAGGTTTAGATATTGTCGATATAACCATAAGCAGGCATGAGTCTAGCGTTTTGAAAGTTAGTAAAAAATTTCAGTTGGTTACAAAATAAAAACAATGCGTCTAACCTACCGAATTTGAGTATATTTCCCACACAATCAGTCTAAAAACTACAAAATGCATCAAGCAGTTGTTACGCTTTTAATACCAGAATAACCGTTAATTCGTACTAGAAGATAGAGATAGCAATGAGCAATAAGATAGTCATTGATGGAGTTCACGCTAACGTCACGGTTGACCAAGAGTCAGGTCAATTTAGAGGGGAATTTATAGGCCTTAACGGTGGAGCGGACTTCTATGCAGACAACCTACAAGCTCTTGAAATTGAAGGCCGTCGATCACTAAAAATCTACATAGCGCTCGGTAAAGAAAAGGGATTGCCCTGTTTTAACGATGCTCCAAATCATAAGAGCATAAGAACAACGGTGAACATCGATGAGTTGCTAACAACGGTGCGCACATCGGTGCAAGCATTACCGAGCAACGACCTCGAACTTTGCGACCTTGCCAATGAACTAGGTATCGCGCTGGCAGAATTGGTCGGGTTAGATAAATCATATGAAGCAGAAGTGCTATCAGGTATTAAACATGGTTTTGATTTAGTTAGGCGCAAGAAAGACTTGGTCTTGGTCTAGCGAGGTAGCGACCGACAGTGCACTCTCCTACTAAAACAGCGCTAGTTATTCGCTTGGCTTGATTCCATGCCCTGTGTAATGGTGAGCAAAACTGCCAAACATCTGCGTAGTTCTTATAGCTGCATATGGTTGGATATTCGTTTTTGGTCAAATTCGAGCCAACTGCTCTGCACACATGTTTCCTAGTTCCAGTCAAACTGAGGGCGTCATACAGTACGGCAGATAGACTAATGTGCGGCTGGAGGTGATGAAAACAGCTGTTCAAAGGCCGCGTAAACGGCCATATGCAAAGCATCGCCGTGATCTAGTTTAGGAAAGTACTGGAAACTCACTTTGAGTTGCAATGGCTGCTTTGAAGACTGTGCCTGAAGCTTTTCAAATAGTTGCTTGGCTAGACTTTCCATCTCATCGCCCTCTTTACCAACGCCAACGAAAACCGCAGTAGGCTGGCTAAACATCGGCAATGTAGAATTGAGCAGCGCATGTCGGTTCCACCACAAACTGGGACTGATAACGATATAATTATCAAACAGCGCAGGTTGCTTGAACAGTATTTCAGTGGCGAGCAAGCCGCCGAGAGATTGCCCAATCAAGGTGCGCTTACCGCTGCTGCGGTAACGTTGCTTAATTAAGGGCTGAATTTCTTCCGCCAACATTTGGATAAATCTAGCCGAGCCGCCCGCAGTGGGAAAATCACGTTTATCCTCTGAATTATTGGGTGTGGCGGTAAAGTCCCGTTTTCGGTCTACATTGGCTATGCCCACTACGATGGATTCAGGCAACATATCAATCCAAGGATATGAAGCAAATTGACTCAGGCCAGCGATATGTAAAAAGTCTTCATCCATCGAACCATCAAGCACGTAAATCACCGGATAGTTTTGCGTGGAATTGTATGAATAACTCTGGGGAAGGTAGACATTGAGTTGACGCGATTCCTTCAGCACGGTCGACCTGAACCGCACACTTTCGCCGATGTTCAGCGGTGCAAAGGTGACGTCCTGCGCCATTGCTAACGGCGCCAAACAGTGACCAAGCACCATGACGACAGCGGCATAAAATAGTTTGCTAGCGTTCAATCTTGTTCCCTCAAGCAAATTAATCACGATGCTGCCATGGTAGGTATAAACATGATGCAGCTAAAGAGCGACTCTATCACGCTTATGCCAGCGATTAACCTGCTTAAGGGTTACCATTTGTTAGAGTTTGAAACGCCCAACTTCGCTTTGCAGTGCATCCGCCAATTCCGACAGTTGATGCGCTTTATGGGTAGATTCAATCGCGCCATCGGACAAGCCTAACGACACTTCGCGAATCGCCTCAGTATTGCGGTTAATCTCGCTAGTCACTGAGGTTTGTTCTTCCGCGGCCGTGGCGATCTGGCTGGCCATATCGGAAATCTGATTAATGGCATTGTTGATCTGCTGCAGGCTGTCGCTAGCAGTTTCTACATCACCCACGCTCATCTCGGCCATGCGATGGCTATTTTCCATCGAGGCCACCGCTTTTGAGGCGGTGCGCTGTAGTGTTTCAATCATTGCTTGGATCTCTTGCGTCGAGGCATGCGTACGTTGCGATAACACCCGCACTTCGTCGGCTACCACGGCAAAACCGCGCCCTTGTTCCCCAGCGCGCGCTGCTTCAATGGCGGCGTTCAGCGCTAACAAGTTGGTCTGTTCTGAAATGCCACTAATAGTTAGCAGGATGCCGTTAATCTTCTGCGAATGCTGATTCAGCTCGCTAATAATATGTCCGGCATTGGACACCTCTTCCGCCAGATTGCGAATCGACGTTTGACTCTTCGTGACTTGCTGCTGACCACTTTCCGCCAATTTCACCGCATCTTGTGAGGTTTGCGCGGTTAACTCGGCGTTGCTAGCAATCTCTTCGGTCGCACTGGCCATTTCAGTCACTGCGGTGGCGACCATGGTAATTTCATCTTGCTGTATGGTGATGTGCTGTTGGTTTTGCTCGGCAGAGCGACGGGCATCCGCAGATTGCGTGCCCAACTGGTTGGCGATATCGCCCATGCGGCTAATCATGCCATGCAGGTGCGCCACAAATACGTTAAAGCCATGAGCTAGCACACCGATCTCATCGTGGGAGTTCCTAGTTTCAATGTTGACGGTGAGATCTCCTGCCCCTTGTGAAATCTCGTTCAGCGCTGCAGACACCCGTTCGAGATCTCTCAATTGGAACTTAAATACCGCCATCAATACCAAGGCGAACAACACCAAGAAGCCAACTCCGACCCCAATCATTAACCATGCTAGTTTGGTGGCCTCGGCCATGATGCTCGCTTTTTCAATCACAAACACCATTGACCAATCGGTATTAGGAATATCAGCGACGTAAAACAGCTTAGTGGAGCCATCAAAATCAAATTGATCCAGTTTGTTAGAGTTAGCCCGTTGCCGCAGCCAACTTTCGGTAAATTGGCTACCAAAATCGGTGATCGGTTTATTGTTCAGCTCGGCATTGGGATGGCTCACCATCACCCCATTACGTTGCAGCAAAATACCATAGCCGTCACCGGGCAAGGCGAGCTTACGCACCGACTCGGTTAATTCCCCAATCTCTACGTTACTGGCAGCCACCCCCACCAATTGCCCATTCTTGTTAACCGGTTGAGAGATGGTAATTACCTGTGTCCCCGTGGTCGCGCTGATATAAGGCGCACTAACAAACATTTTGCGAGTTTCCTTGGCCCCTTTGTACCAAGAACGCACGCGTGGGTCATAACCCTCGACATGCAACGACGGGTCTTGGCGGAACATATTGCCCTGCTCATCACCGTAGTAAGTCAAGCCAAAACCCAACGCTTGATAGGCTTCCATCAAAAATGGCGTCACATCTTGGTCTGGATTTTTTTCAATGGTATCTCCCAGCGACTTGACGGTGTTTTGTCGATCATTCATCCAGCTGCCCATCCCTTTAGCAAACGTATCAATGAGTGACTGCAACTCTCGCTCCGTCGAATGCATCGCGTTGGTACGGATAAAATAGGAAGACATCACCACCAGCGCTACTACGGTCAGTAGTACGGTTAGCATACTTGAGGCCAGTAAGCGTGTTTTTAGAGTAGTTCGCATGGACAAAGCTCCTTGATTCACACTCCCCCAAAGAGTGTGTAATCAACTAATTGATACCAATAGGTGTGACAACGACAGGGTAATCACCCACAGTATAGGTGAATTTCTGATATCTATCGCGAAGATTATAGAGTTGGCAGCACGCCACCGATTAGCTACCTCGATAGAGATACTGAAGCGCTTTAGTCACCAGTGATATTACGCAGAATGGCAAGGAGCGGGCGCCGTATAAGCGCTCGCTCCCCTACCTAAAGCGGAGTTGACTGACTAAGCAACGTGGCTCCGCCCATTCAACACATGGTAGATAACGTCGATCAATTATTTGCGGAATGTCGGGAAGCATTGGGGTAAATAATCGGTTTGATGACGTTAGCAAGATTTCAGCGTGGCACCACCTCCTTCTAACGATGCACCACCAAGCGGCGAGCTTGCCGCCACTGCGATGGCAATGAATAGGTTGATGGATAGCAGCTCAGCCTACAGCGCTGTAGGCTGAGCAAAAACAGCTAAGATTTAGCTTATTGGCGGTTGTTCACCGTGAAAATGCAGCGGTTTATTGCCCGTCATTTTGCGCAATACCACGTAAAACACTGGCGTGAGGAATAGACCAAAGAAGGTTACCCCAATCATGCCGCTAAACACGGCAATCCCCATTGCCTGACGCATTTCGGCACCAGCACCCGATGACATCACCAGTGG
>NZ_JBLXAT010000015.1:84352-107765 GCF_048265805.1 Shewanella sp.
CCATGATGAACGCAATTGAGGTCATCAAAATCGGCCGTAAGCGCAACTTACATGCTTCAATGGCCGCTTGTACTGGCGTCTTACCGGTAAATTCCAACTCGCGGGCAAACTCGACAATCAAGATGGCGTTCTTCGCCGACAGCCCCACCAGCACCATCAAGCCAATTTGGGTGAAGATGTTGTTGTCACCGTCAGTGAGCCAGATGCCGACCATCGCCGCCAACACACTCATCGGCACAATCAGCACAATGGCCAATGGCAGCGTTAAGCTTTCGTACTGCGCCGCCAGCACCAAGAACACCAACAGAATCGTCAACGGGAACAGCCATACTGCCGAGTTTCCCGCCAAAATCTGCTGATAAGTCAATTCCGTCCACTCAAACTCCATACCCGGCGGCAGCGTTTCTGCCGCGACACGTTCAATCGCCGCTTGTGCTTGCCCCGAGGAGTAGCCCAGCGCCGGAGTGCCGTTAATATCAGCCGTTAAAAAGCCGTTGTAGCGCATTACCCGTTCTGGGCCATAGCTATAATCGACCTTCATCACCGACGCCAATGGCACCATATCGCCATTGATCGAGCGTACTTTCAGTTTGCCAATATCTTCAGGATGAGCACGATACTGCGCATCGGCTTGCACCCGCACCGTGTAAGTACGGCCAAAGGCGTTGAAATCGTTGATGTATACTGAGCCAAGATAGATCGACAAGGTGTCAAAAATATCCGGCAACGGCACGCCCAACTGCTGCGCCTTGGCTGGGTTGCGCTTGCCCCAAACTGACGCGCACAAATTGCCCCGGTAGCAGTTGGCCATCGCGGTTATCAAACACCGCGCGCATATTGAGTGTGCCGCTACCAGCGTCCACCCTGTTGTTGACCAACTTCAACGTGCCCTGCTCAGTCATCGCGCCGCCGTTGCTTTGTGCTTTCACAGGCACTTGGTCAAGACGCGCTAACTGCTCGCGGCCATTACCAAGTTGCGCTAACACGCTAGTAGCGATAGCGCTTTCCACATCAAAGTTGACGTAAATTGGCGACATAGACACGATGCTGGTGATCGGCTCCGCGCTATTACCGGCCGCAATCAGGTTGCCTGGCGTAAACGCCAGTTTGCCAATCCGACCAGCAACAGGAGCCATCACGTGGGTGTAGGACAGATTCAACCGCGCGAGTGCGAGATCGGCTTTGGCTGCTTGCAGTGACGCTTTGGCGGCATCGGCACTATTTTGCAGTTGCTCCATATCGTTTTCGGCAATCAGTCGCTTCTCCCACAACCGTTTTGCCCGCTGGGCTTCTAGATGTGCTTGCGCGCTCTGCGCCGCTGCGGCGGCAACGTTGGCTTCCGCCTTTTGTACTTCAGCAGCATACGGCGCCGGGTCAATGGTCAGCAGCTGTTGGCCTTTTTCAACATAAGCGCCCTCTTCAAAATGCACACTTTGCAGCATGCCCGCCACTCGCGCGCGTACGTTGACTTGGTCAATCGCTTCCACGCTGCCCGAGTATTCATGCCATGGCATTCCAAAGCACCCAAAAGATCTAATGCAGCACCGCTGCATTAACTGGCGTTTGCCCACAGTTGGTGGTCTGTTACCGTGGGAATTTGAACGCGGCGAAGAGAAGATTAATATTCGTCCCAACAACAGTTTGATTCTTAACACCGCGAGTACAGGAATCCAAGCAGTGCTGGATAGCATGGGGATTTTCTACACGCTGGAGGATGCAGTTATGCCTTACATCAATGACGGTCGTTTGCTAAGGTTACTTGAAGAGTGGTGCCCACCCTTTCCCGGTTTTTACTTGTATTACCCCAGCCGAAATCATCGCTCGCAGGCGTTTTCGCTGTTTTTGGAAGAAGTGCGGTACCAGAAAATTTAGCAAAACAACAGAACAACACCAAAACATAAATGGTCAGTTTTCGCATTACTAAAATTTGGTCAACCGGTATGTATCAAACTACGCCTAAAGTCATGATGCTAACCCATAATGGGGCATAAACGATTTAGAGAAGGTCGCGGGGGCCACGAGATAGGGTAGGGTCTTACCGATAGCAGTCTTTTAGCATGATACTTTAATACTCAGTATGCACCTATAGTCCTTGCTACATAATCTCTCCCACAGAAATTAATTCACAGATGCTAAAACAATACTCGAGATGACCTGAAGATGAGTAGGCCATTTCCTTACGGGCAAACTTTAAGGGAAATATTTGTCGTTATGGGCAAACTTTATTGTCACTGCACAAACTAGCGCCACGACCGCAACAAAGCTCAATCGCCCGAACAACACAGCTTTCCTTATTAAGCCGCAATAGCATGCTGCTGTTGTAATTCAGTTAACTGCTGGCAAATAGCATCAAACGTTGGTCGCGCAAGTAACTGTGGCAGTAAACACGCAGCTACCAATGCACTGAGCCCTTGCTGCGTAGCGGCATTAAGCCCATCACAACGTGCGAGCAATTCTTCCAATAAGCAGCCAAAGGCTCTGACTTCCAAGCGTGGTAACCGCTCGGCGAGATGCGTATCGGCGCAGTCGTAAAACGAGGCGGCACCGTAATCACTCAGTAAAGCATCGCCTGCCGTAGTGGTGAGAATATTGTGACCATACAGATCACCGTGCATCATGCCCTGCTGGTGTAAATGTTGCGCCGCGCTGGCGATCGCCGTCGCGATGCGAAACATCGCTACAGGCGTAAAGCGCTGCGCCGGTGCGTAAATATCACGGGTACAAGAGGCCAAGCTGGGTGGCCCCGCCAAATTGCCAAAATCACGCGGAATAAGCTGCATCACCAGACCATCTGTACCGTCAGGATGCTGTGCCACACGGCCGAGAGTATGTGTGAGCGCGCTATGTTGCCCCGCTTTGATGGTGGATGCCATCTCACTCTGCGGCAAGCCATCGCTGGTCATCGCGCCTTTAAACAGTTTTACTGCCACCGGATGCTGCGTATCTGCTTTAGACCAGTTGGCACGATAGATTAGCCCTGAGGCGCCCTCACCGAGTAATTCGTCAATGTCGAGTTGCTGCCAATCTATCTCGGTCATCGCGCCAGCTAACGCTTGAGCCTCCAACGGGGCGGTCATAGGATTGCCGGCATAAGCCAACCAAGTTAACCGCGGTAGCGAGAACAACCATGGCGGTAGCTGTTCGAGCCGATTAGCAGCGAGGCGAACTAACTCCAAGTTGTGACAGTGCGCCAATGAGTCCGGCAGGTTGGCGAGTTGATTGCCTGCTAGCATCAGCTTTTGCAATTCAACACAAGTGCCGATGTTGTCTGGCAGTTGCTGCACACAGTTGTCAGTTAAAATCAGCCAGCGTAATTTAGGCGGTAACGCGGCGGCAGGCACATCGACAATCTTATTGGACTTAAAGCCGATCATGCTCAGCGATGCGCAACGCCCCAGCACTGGCGGCAACTGGGTGAAGTTATTTTGCGAACAGAAGATCACCTTGAGGTGGCTGAGCTTATCGAGGTCATTCGGCAGCGATGACAGTTGGTTACCGCTAAGATCGAGGATTTCCAATGAATCGGCGAGCGAAAAAACCTCGCGCGGAAACTCAGTTAATCCACCAGCGAGTTGCAAGCGACGGCTTCCTTGCAGTTCACCAGCGCGCAGTTGTTCAAGTGTGTGCATTTTTATATCTCAATCAACGAGAAACCGACATTAGCAGGCTTCTGACAACAGACAGCGCGGTGCAGTATAACCTAATAGCCTAGCTGGCTAAATGCGCTTGCTGCGGCTGAAACCACTAAATGACAGGCAAAAAAAAGCCGATGAATACACATCGGCTTAACGCAACATGAAGTCCTGAGCGAACTCAGGTAAGTAGGTGCTCAATCTCTTGAGCGGCTAACCACTAAACTTTGGGGAAGCTGTGGCTAAAAATCGTTTCACTAAATCCTTAACCTATACCGCTAGTCGTTCCGCTAATTAGGAAAACACCCAAGCAAAAAACGGCGCACAAATGACCATCACAATGCCGGCAAAAATCATGGTAAGACTGGCAACTACGCCCTCTTGCTGGCCAATCTCAGTCGCAATTGCAGTACCTGAACCATGAGCACTCGCGCCCAACGCGACCCCTCGCCCTAGCGACGTATGAATGCGGAATAACTTCATTAACGGTTCACCAATCACCATGCCGATAATGCCCGTTAGCATCACCATCAACGCCGTCAGCTCCGGCACACCGCCAAAAGCGCTGGTTGCTTCTAAGGCGAACGGTGTCGACACCGACCGTACCAGTACGCTGTGGATTAACTCTTCTGGCAGCGGAATCACTTTGGTCAGCAACCAAGTAGAGGTTAAGCCAAACATTACTCCGGCAATCACACCACAACTGATGGTCAACGGGTACTGACGGATGAGCTTGCGCTCGCGGTATATCGGTACCGCAAATGCCACAGTTGCGGGTGCCAACAAGGTCACCAACCAGTGGGTGTATTCAAAATAAGTCGGCAGCGGGATAGACAACCACACAACAATAAACACCACCACGACAGGTGCCAAAATACTCGGCAACAACCACCATGTTTTATGGCGTTTGTATAACGCTTTAGCGATGTAGTAGCTGCCAACAGTAATCAATAAGCTGATGAGCGCTAACAGTGTTGATTGGCTCATTATTCTGCCTTTGTGTCCTGCTGTTGCTGGGCTTTTAAATGCTTTGCCATCTGCCGTTTGAGGTGTTGTTTACGCTCAAAACGAAATACGCGGTCAACCACAAAACCAGTGCCTAGCAACACGGAAATCACCCCCAGCACAATGGTCAGCAGGATGTTGAAACCATATTGCTTGAGCAAAGCTTCGTATTTGATCACTGAGATCATTGGCGGGATGAAGAACAGCAACAGGTCACCAATAAACCAAGCGGCCCCTACTTGAATGGCTTTTTCTGGAATGATTTTGAGCGCTAACGCCAACAGAACCACAGCCAAGCCGAGTACACTACCTGGGATTGGCGAATGCAATGCGGTTGCTACCGCATGGGCGCCCCAAGCGAATAGGCAGATAATACCTATCTGTATCAGCGCTAAACTAACGTGTTTACTTTGCTGCCGCAAAAGTTGAAGCCGCGCTGCCGAATGGGCCAATTGCATGATGGTTCTCTTCTAAAATTGATAGCGTCATTTTAGGGTGCTATTTTAGATAAAAAAAATGAATATTATTAATACAAAGCATTCCAAAGGGTTATATTAGTGGATCTTAAGGTTATTCGCTATTTCGTCGAAATCATTGATCACGGCGGCTTCGCCAAGGCGGCGGAGGCGATTCATATCACTCAGCCCGCGTTGTCAAAAGCGATAACCCAGCTAGAGGCAGACCTCGATTTAGTGCTGCTAGAGCGTGGCAAACGTGGCAGTCAGTTACGGCCAACACCATCTGGTCAAGTGGTTTACCACTACGGCAAATCCTTACTCAATACCCGTGAAGAAATGCTTACTGAGCTAGCAGCGCAACGCAATTTACTCACTGGCGAGTTGCATATTGGGCTGGCGCCGTTGGGCAGTGCTGAGTTATTTACCCCTGTCATTAGCCGCTACCGCAGTTTATATCCTCACATTAAGATGCAATTGTTAGTCCGTGGTGGCACTGAGCAAACCCAAAAACTCAAAAAAGGCGAGGTTGAACTGGCCACGGGCATTATCTCACTAGCAGCAGATGAGTTCGATGGTTTCTGTATTCGCCGCGATCCGATGATGGTGGTGTTGCCACAACAACATCCGTTTGCGCATGCCACTGAACTTAGCTTGCAGCAGCTCAGCGACGATCCGCAAATCATTTTTAATGAAGAGTATGCCCTGCATGACTTGGTACTTAACGGCTGCGTACAACGCGGCTTTATGCCGAAAATTGTCACTAAGGTAAGCCATCCCGATTTTGGTGTGGCCTTAGTTGCTGCGGGCACAGGTGTGATGTTAATCCCCAACTTTCTCGCCAATCGTCACCAAGTACCGGGGGTAGTGAATGTACCACTACAGCAAGACGATCTGATTTGGGAGTTATCTATCTATTGGCGCAAAGGGATACCACTTTCATTTGCCGCACAGGCGATGGTGGAATTAGTGCGGGAGTACCATGCCATTAACGCATAAGCCGCTATTGCGGGTAGGTATGGCGATGTGGTCACTGCCACAATGGCAAAAATCGCTGTTACAAGGCTGCCAAACACCCGCCGATAGGCTCAGCAGTTATGCGGAAAAATTCGACACCGTAGAAGGCAACACCAGCTTTTATGCCCTGCCCGATGCCAACACAGTGGCGATGTGGGCGGCCAGCGTGCCAGCGTCTTTTCGGTTTACGTTTAAACTGCCGCGCACCATTACTCACGATAGACAACTGCAACATTGCGATGGCGAGCTAAGCGAGTTTTTCAACCGTATGCAGCCGCTGCAAGCGCATACCTCAGTTTGGAAAATCCAGCTGCCCGCCAGTTTTGGCCCTGAATCGTTAGCCGTATTAGCCGCGTTTATTGAGCGGTTACCCAAAGGCTTAAATTATGGCGTCGAGCTACGCCATGCCGCATTCTTTGCCAAAGGCGCTGCCGAGCAACAACTGAACCGCTTGCTGATGCAGCACGGCTGTGACCGCATCATCATGGACAGTCGGCCAATCTTCGCCCAACCTGCCACCAGCGATATCATGCGTGATGCCCAAAGCAAAAAGCCGCGCGTGCCAGTGCACGCTATCGCCACTGCGAATATGCCGGTGGTACGTTTTATTGGTGATCTTGTGCAGCAAAACAACGATGCCTTTTTCGCACCTTGGCTCAGCAAACTGCCGCAGTGGTTAAGTGAAGGCAAAACACCGCATCTGTTTGTGCACACACCGGATAATGTCCACGCGCCGGAACTCGCCCATCGGCTTTATCAGCAACTACAGCAACATGTTGCGGCTCAACTCACATGGCAATTAGCCGATCTGCCACCACTGCAACCCGCAGCGCAAGCAAGCCTGTTCTAACCCCCATTAAAATTAGCATTTACTGCTGCATGTGGCGTAATTTCAACTAAGCTAAATAATACGCTAACTCACCCGCTTGGAAGCTCTACCATGCTGACACAGCCGCAACTTGCCCAACTTGCCAGCAGCTTACCTATTCCCGCATTTGTGTTAACGCGCAGTGGCCGCTGCGTACAAGCGTTTGGCTGCGATAGTCACTATTCGGGCTTCTATCCAGCACCCAGTATTACCGCGATATTCTCTCCAAATAAAGCGCCTTGGTTATTGACACAAATCGATCATGCGTTAGCCAGCGGCAAACCGCACCAAGTTGAGTTTGCCTTGAGTGAACATGATTGGCAGCAATCCAGACCGCGCCATAGTAGTTGGTGGCAGGGACACTTGAGCCCATTAAACTTTCAGGTGGACGGTGAAGCAGCGGTGCTATGGCTCAGCCACGATGTTACCCACTACCACCAGCAAGCACTGCGCTGGGCAAACTATGGGGAGGTGGACTTAGTGTCCCATCTGTACAGTCAACGACGGATGAACAAGGAGTTAGCGGCGCACTTTAGCTTGTTTCATCGGCACCACATACCCTGCAGCTTGGTGATGTTTGAACTGGATTATTTTAACCAACTACGGCAGCAATGCGGCGAAACCACCGAAGCATGTGTGGTATCGACGGTGGGCAACGTCTGCCTAAGCGATCTCCGCCAAGAAGACCAAGCCTTTCGCTACCAGCAAAACAGCTTCGTGATTTTATTGCCTCACACTGAAACGGAACAGGCTTGGGCGCTTATCGATCGTCTGCGTAAGGATATCCATCAACGCTTGCTATCGCTCGATCTACCCCAAGCTTGCACTTCGATTAGTGGCGGCCTGAGCCAGTTTGCAGACGATGATCAACGCAGCCAAGATCTCCTCAACCGCGCCAGTCAAGGGCTAGCTGCCGCCAAAGCGCTCGGCTGCAACCGTATCTGCGTGGAGCAGTTGCATTGAAACCGTGCTAACGCATTCGCGTAGCATCTCAGCTTGCCGTTAAAAGTGGCACTGACGAAGCATCATTGTTGGCGGTATTTGAAACGGCATGGTCGGCTATCGCCGTTCAATCATTGTCGCTCCACCTAACAAAACCCGCCTATTATTAACAAAATGAATTTCCTACCTTTTTTATTATGGATAAGATAGCAACCTGCGTCATTAGCACGCTGGGATATGAAGTAGAGGTAGGATACCCATGCAGTACCAAAGAGCGGAATTAGAACAAGCTTATATAAAACTCGTCAAAGAAGAACGCCCCATTTTAGCGCTGCTCGGCGCAATCATTGGATTTGTGATAGCCGCAGTCTTAATGCGCTATATAGAAACTCATGCGATTATCAGTCGTGGGATGGCTTGGATTTTATTTCCAGCGATCATCGGCTTATTCGCCAGATATGTCGGCCGACTATATTCATCGTCAGCTCGAATCCCTACGACTATCATTGCTAGCCTAGGTTACCTCGCACTTGGCATGTGGCTACACGTCAATGCTTCATGGTTCATTGGCTTACCTGTGGCAGCTATCATAGTGCATCTAACCAGCAAAAGAGCACTCACTGAGTTAGAACAACAGGCCATCAGTGAGCACGATCTGCAGCCTTTTCAGGTAACAAGCGCACCTCGTTGGCAGAAAATGGGATTGCCGTTACTCTTTGCTGTAATGCTTTGCGGGGGGGGCTACTTCTATCAAGTTCATGCAGATAAAGCCTGCCTAGATAATATCGAAGCCGATGATTATGAGTCGGTGTTAACGTCCTGCCAACTGAGTCCGTTTGATTCGATATTGCATTGGGACAATACCCAAGAAGCGATATCCGCCTACAAGTTTGGTAACTATGAGGCTCCCTCAGCGGAAGCATTAGCGATTAAAAGCAAAGCCGAATCAGGTAGCCCTCAATTCCAACAGATTTGGTGGATAGTTGTCGACACGATTTACCGAGATGCCGATAGTCTCAGCAAGGAATACGTAGGCAGTGCAGAATTTGAAAACGAAGCGACAAAATGGCGCCAACAAGCGGCGTTATATGGCAATACATCGGCACTTAAACAAGAATTGACTCGCTATCAGGCACTATCAGATAAAGTGGTAGAAACGCAATTTAAACGGCAGGCGCTGTCATTTGCGGAGCAACTAAAGACCGCCGATATGCCAGAGTCTGACAAGTTGGACATTGCCGCTAATAAGCTTATCAGCAACGATGATATTAACGCCCAATATCAACAACGGCTAAACGACCTTGGCGACTTGACCTTGGACGACTTAAGTAACCTATTGTTTGCTGTCGAGGAAGGCAGCTACAACTATTACATTAGCGACTTCAATGCCGATCTGCCTGCAAGCAGTTACTATTCTGGCAGCATCAATGTCACCGCAACTGAGCCCCAGCAAATAGCGGTGTTACAGCAGTTAGCAACCAAGTTTGAGGATGCCGATGCGGCATACAAACTGTTTTTCAAGTTGGCGAAAGCGGATGCCGCGCGCGCACTGGAATATTTGCGACAAGCAGCAGAACATAACCATGTTAAAGGTGCCGAGACCTTAGGCACGCTGATGTTTTGTCAACATAATGAAATTGAGGGACGCCATTGGCTAGATAAAGCCGCGAAGTTAGGCAGCGAAACGGCTCAGGCGCAACTACAACAACTGCGCACTACCGGTACGCTGACGCAGTGTCGCTAAACCGCAGGTATCTTTAGCGATTCAGCCCTTTGTCTCAAAAATAAAGCCTTGCACTCAACTGCAAGGCTTTAATGTTTTAAGCGGCTAAAACCAGCGCTAACGCTTATTGTGCTTGTGGACGCATCGCTGGGAACAAGATCACGTCACGAATGGTGTGGCTGTTAGTAAACAACATCACCAGACGGTCGATACCGATACCTTGACCCGCTGTTGGTGGCAAACCGTGTTCCAGCGCAGTGATGTAGTCTGCATCGTAGAACATCGCTTCGTCGTCACCAGCATCTTTCGCGGCGACTTGCGCTTTGAAACGTGCATCTTGATCTTCAGCATCGTTCAGCTCGCTAAAGCCGTTAGCCACTTCACGGCCACCGATGAAGAATTCAAAACGGTCGGTGATGAAGTCGTTGTCATCGCTACGACGAGCCAGCGGCGAGATGTCAGCTGGGTAGCCGGTAATGAAGGTTGGCTGCATCAGTTTAGGCTCTGCGGTTTCACCGAAGATCTCTTCCAGCAGTTGACCACAGGTCCAGAATTTTTCGATTTCTAAGCCAACTTCTTTAGCCAAGGTACGCATAAAGTCCACGTCTTTAACCTGTTCGTAGGTCATCGCTTGGATCTTAGCGTTGTCTGGGTTGTAGTGTTGAATCGCTTCCAGCATGCTCATACGTGCATATGGGCCACCGAAATCAATCACGTCTTCACCGTATGGCAGCTTAGTGTCGCCAGTCAGTTTCAGGGCGATAGATGACAACATCTCTTCGGTCAGATCCATCAGATCTTTGTAGTCTGCGTACGCCATATAGAATTCCATCATAGTGAATTCTGGGTTGTGGCGTGGTGACAGACCTTCGTTACGGAAGTTACGGTTGATTTCGAACACACGCTCGAAACCACCAACCACCAAACGTTTCAGGTACAGTTCTGGCGCGATACGCAGGTACATATCGATATCCAGCGCGTTGTGGTGAGTAATAAATGGACGCGCAGAAGCACCACCAGGGATGACATGCATCATTGGGGTTTCTACTTCAATAAACTCTTTGCCTTCCATAAAGCTACGGATGGCACCCACCACTTTAGAACGCATTTGGAACGCGTGGCGTGATTCTTCGTTAACAATCAAGTCAACGTAGCGTTGACGATAACGCATCTCTTGGTCAGTCAGACCGTGGAATTTTTCTGGCAGTGGACGCAGTGCTTTAGTCAGCAGCTCGTATTCGTCCATGTGCACATACAACTCGCCTTTACCAGACAAGTGCAGTTGGCCTTTAACGCCGATGATGTCACCGATGTCCAAGCCTTTGTAACGCTCTTTCAAATCCGCTTGTACGCTTTTTTCCGCGTAAGCTTGGATACGACCAGAGACGTCTTGCAGCACAATGAACGGGCCACGTTTAGCCATGACACGGCCAGCAATGGCAGTGGTGAAGCCCAGAGATTCCAGCTCTTCCTTCGTCTTATCGCCGTACTGAGCTTGCAGCTCGGCAGCCTTATGGCTACGACGAAAAGTGTTAGGGTGACCGTTAGCCGGACTGCTAGTACGGATTTGATCGAGCTTGGCACGACGTTCCGCGATCAGTTTGTTTTCATCCAAATGTTCAGTCATTTTCAGCGTCTTCTCTGTTACAGCCCTGATTTGAGGCTGGCTTCAATAAACTTATCTAAATCGCCGTCTAATACGGCTTGGGTATTGCGGGTTTCTACACTGGTACGCAAATCTTTAATGCGCGAGTCGTCCAGTACATAAGAACGGATCTGACTGCCCCAGCCGATATCCGACTTTTGATCTTCTGCCGCTTGTTTTTCCGCATTTTGCTTTTTCAGCTCCAGCTCGTACAGCTTAGCTTTCAGCTGTTTCATCGCGGTGTCTTTGTTTTTATGCTGGGAGCGGTCGTTCTGACACTGCACCACAGTATTGGTTGGCACGTGGGTAATACGTACCGCAGATTCGGTACGGTTAACGTGCTGACCACCAGCACCCGAGGCGCGGTAAACGTCGATACGCAGATCAGCAGGATTGATATCGATGTCGATAGAATCGTCAATTTCAGGGTAAACAAACACTGAGCAGAACGAGGTATGACGACGACCACCTGAGTCAAACGGTGACTTACGCACTAAGCGGTGCACGCCAGTTTCGGTGCGCAACCAGCCATAAGCATATTCACCAGTGAACTTGATGGTGGCACTCTTGATGCCCGCCACGTCACCGTCAGAAACTTCAATCAGCTCTGGGCTATAACCATGATCTTCGCCCCAACGCAGGTACATACGCAGTACCATATTGGCCCAATCTTGTGCTTCTGTACCGCCTGAGCCAGATTGGATATCGAGGTAGCAATCGGAAGCGTCGCTATCACCAGAAAACATACGGCGGAACTCAAGTTCTTCCAGACGTTTTTCTAGCTCATTTAAATCGTTGCTGGTTTCGTTGAAGGTGTCTTCATCTTCCTCTTCAACCGCTAACTCAAGCAGACCTTCCACATCTTCAAGACCGGATTCCAGCTCGTCGATGGTTTCTACTACGGTTTCTAGCGCTACGCGCTCTTTACCAAGGGCTTGGGCACGTTCAGGATTGTTCCAAACTTCGGAACCTTCTAACTCTCTGACTACTTCTTCTAGACGCTCTTTCTTGGCGTCATAGTCAAAGATACCCCCTCAGGAGTTCTGTACGCTCTGACAGCTCCTTGATTTTGTTTTTGACAGGATTCACTTCAAACATGTGATTTCAATTACCTGATTGGAATGTTTACTGGATAATGTAAACGCGGGATTTTAACTCAAATGACCATTAAAACCTATGCCAGCGCTTAATTTAGATCGAAAAAATCGGCCAACGACAACAAAAGTGAGTGATGCCGCAAATGGGCTTATGGCGTGGCAAGATCTCGCGCTGCTCGCAGTCCGTGTATTCAGCCGTTAAAAAAGCCCGCGATGCGGGCTTTTAACCGATAAGACAGCAAACTTAGTCGTTGTCTTCCACTGGTGAGATAACAAACAACAGGTCACCTTGTGATACTTGCTGGCCGTTACCGTTCAGAATACGCTCGATGCGATATTGCTTATCTTCTGGGTACAGTACCGCGTTTTTGCGGTTGAAGCCCGCCAGAGTAATTTGCGAGAACATCTTCATCGCTTCAGTCAGCGCCAAAGTTTGATCCGCAGTGACAATGTCGCCTTCTTTAACGAAGTCAGCTTCACCCGGTGCAGGAGAGCTGTAGAAGATACCTGCGCCTTGCGCCAGCACTTTGAGCTCATTCGACTCACCGACACGCAGTGATTCCGTATCAACAGCAGCAGATTCAGCGGCAGCTTCCATCTCGGCAATCAGCGCAGGGATATCCAGTTCCGCCATCAAACGTGGCAGGTAGTTGGTATCGTACACGCCTTCACGGAAGGTGCGGTCGGCCAGAATGCGTTTGAGCAACGGAATGTTAGTGGCAATCCCTTTGATAGATACGCTATCGAGGTAGCTCAACATACGGTTGATGGCATCTTCACGGTCTTCACCGTGCACGATGATTTGCGCAATCAAGCTATCGTAGTAAGGCGATACTTCTTTGTCTTCTGCTGCGATAGAAATCACGTCAATGTCATCACGCTGTGGCATGATACATTCGGTAATCAAACCAGGGTTTGGCAACAGTTGCAGTACGCCGTGGCTGTCCAGTGCCGCTTTTTCTGCGGTCACACGTACTTCCATGGCATAGCCCAGTTCTTTTGGCTCAAGCTGTTCGATTGAACGGCCTGAAGCAATATCGAACTGTGCACTAACAATGTCGATACCTGAGGTCAATTCGGTTACTGGGTGTTCTACTTGCAGACGCGTGTTCATCTCCATGAAGTACACTTCGTTGGCATCTAAGTTGTAGATGAACTCAACCGTACCAGCGCCCATGTAGTCAGTCGCATCCCCCAAAGCTTCAGTGTATTTCAGCACGCGTTGCTTCAGTTCATCAGGCAGCATAGTTGAACCAGACTCTTCAATCACTTTCTGGTTGTTACGCTGTACTGAACAGTCACGCAGACCCAATACTTTGGTGTTGCCGAATTGGTCACGCAGCAACTGTACTTCGATGTGGCGCAGCGAGGTCACATATTTTTCTAAGTACAGGTCACCGTTACCAAACGCGGCGGCCGCTTCAGTCGAAGTTTTTTGGAACAGGCCAATCATCTCTTCTGGACGACGAACGACCTGAATCCCTTTACCACCACCGCCTTGTACCGCTTTGAGCAGCACTGGGTAACCGATTTCATTCGCTACGTTCACCGCTTGCTCAGCGTTGGTCAAAATACCGTGTGAACCAGGTACTACCGGCACGTTTTGTGATTGCGAGGTCTTAATCGCGTTCGATTTGTTACCCATGGTGGTCATTGAGTTCACGCTTGGGCCAACAAAGTTTACGCCGTTATTGACACACAATGCAGCAAACTGTGGGCTTTCAGACAAGAAGCCGATACCAGGGTGCAGTGCATCTACTTTTTCGTAGTCGGCAACACGTAGTACTGAGTAGGCGTTCAAGTATGATTCGTCAGAGGTGTTACCACCCAAACAAACCAACTTGTCGTTATCCGTTAACATGTCTGCGGGTACTGAGGTCATGTCAGGATCTGACGCCACCAGTACCACGTTGATGTTGTTATCGTGCGCTTTACGGATCAATTTCACCGCAGTACAACCACGCGCGTGGATCAACACTTTGTCGATCGGCTTCATCAGTTTACGTGGATCGTCTTGAACGATCTCACCAGTCACTTCTTCGTGGCTTTCTGGCACCAACGATGACAGTGCAGTGCTGATCACGTCTTGAATGTTTTCTGTTGGCATTGGCATCAATGGATCGATACCGGCCAGCGAGTCATTCAAGGTGTCGCTAAATGGGTTATTTACCAGACCGTTCATCGCGCCCGGTACTTTTGACAAGTAGTTAGACAGTGTAGATGTTGATGGCAAGTAAGCAGGCACCACCATTTGACCTGCGAATGGCATGTTAGTACCAGACAGGTAGTAGGTTTGTACCAATGGGTGGGTCACAAATGACGCTTGCGCACCACCAGTACAATCACCGAAACCAAACATCATCACTGGCAATTCGTTGTCACGAATAAAACGAGTAATACGGTCGTTCACCACGGCCATAGAGAACAGTGCAGCACCACCCTCTTTGGTTTGCATACCACCAGAGCTGATAAAGCAGATCACTGGCAGACGGCGTTTCGCACATTCAATCAGCAGCGCAGAGAATTTCTCAGCACTCGCCATGTCGAACGCACCCGCTTGGAATGCAGTATTAGATACCGCGACACCCACACGCAGTTTTTTGCCGTTGTGTGTAAAGTCTGCCAGACCGGTAATCAAACCACATGGGCGAATACCTTTGTCGAGCGCATCTTCGATAGAAAGACGGAAGCCTGGGAAGTTCAATGAGTTGGCGGTCATCTTGTCGCCATTCAACTCATCAAAATTGTTGAAGAAGGTATCAACAATATTATTCCAGGTCATCTTGCCCGCTTTCTTCTCTTCACGTAGCACTTTCTGGATCAGCAGATCCTGATACCCCATGGTCAACCGGTTCCAGAAGTCTTTACGACGACCAATACGTACCGGGTTAATCGCGCCAGTGTACTGAGTGTTATCTTCTTCACTGTCGAAATATTCCGGCAGCAAACGTTCGAAGAAGTAAGTCAGAATAACGAACAAGCTGTTGTTCAGTTGTGGGAAGCCCACACTCTTCCATTGTTCAGTCTTAGTCAGCAGTTCCGCACGGTTAGACTGAGACATGAAGTACTTCAGCCACTTGTAGAACTTGCTCTTATCGTTAGCCACGTCTTGGGTAGACAGCGCGAAGTCAATCGATTTGTGCAGCAGACCATCAACCGAACTACGTGACAGACTCTTGTTCATCATCGCTTCTTTCGCGATAGACGCCAGATTGCCAACCACATTGTCGTACAGCGCGTTGAAGATCAGAATGTTGTAACATTGCCAAATAAAGTCTTCACGCAGCTCTTGGTTAACCACTACGTCCAGCACGGTCAGATCATTCAGTTCGGGCCAAGGCTTTTGAGTAACGTCAGCTGGCAGGTTTTCCAAATAGTGGATCAACCCTTTGAAGTTGTTTGCCGCGTTCGCTTTCCAACGGTGATACAGTGACCAACAGATGTTGAACAACAACGCCTTACGCGCTTTTTTGTAGTTCTCTTTTGGCTCACCCAAAATCAGACGTGTCAGCATGTTACGTTCAGTGCTGACATCACCCCGCTTGGCAACAAAGTTGTTCCACAGCTTGGCCAGCTCTTCGTCGTAAATCACTTTATCTGGGCTAGACAGCCAAGTTTGGAAGACTTTTTCCTGCTCTTTTTGAATACGCAGCAGTAAGTCACCTTCAGGCACGCTCACTTTTGACAAGCGACCGTATTGCTCCATGGAGATGGAATGGATACGGCTACGCAGCGTCAAATAACGCAGATAACGGTAAGCACTACCGAACAGGTTCATATGCATAGTTGGGCTACTAGCCAACGACATATGCACAGCGCTGTCGAGTGCTTTCAAATTCTTAGAAGGATTCAAGAAACGGTTGAGACTGCGACGATAATGCTCTTTCAAATCGTCCGACTCTTTCACGAATTCTACAGAGGCACGTTCAATCGCTTCGATACCGCTGATGATAGCGCGGCGCAAATTGTGCTGACGCTCGTCACGGTCGCTTGGAGAGAAGTCGATGATGCCATCGATACAACCTGCGTTGTACAACTCTTCAGGAGATACACCTACTGACTTAGCACATTCCTGCCAAGACAAGTTGAACTTACGCGCAATGCTCTGCAAGCCCTGAGGTTGAATAGTGTTAAAGATACCGTCGCGCAGTGACAACAGAATGTTGGCTGCCGCTAATGGAATCGCACCACCTGAGTAACCCGCGCCGATAACGATACCGAGTGTTGGTACGTCAACGTTAACGCTTTCAGCGATAGCACGAGAGATAGAGTGTGCTTGGTTGTGGCTGTTAGCTTCTTCGCCAGCATCCGCCCCCGGAGTGTCAATCATAAATACAATTGGCATCGACAGCTCAGCAAAATGACGCACAGCTTCACAACACATTAAGTGGTGCTCTGGCATCCACGCACCGTTTGAGGTGGTACGTTCTTGCGCGATAAAACCGATACGGCGGTTACGACCACCAAAGTTCAGTTCAATTTCGGCGCGATAAAATGGGCCATGAACCTCTTCAGAGATCATCTTGCCTTTGAGTTCGGCAATAATGCGCTTAGCGCCAGGACGGTTTTTGTCCAGCGTCGGTTGAATCACTTTGTTGACATAACCGTCAACGTCTAACTGAGATAAAGATTTTAAGTTTGCCTGAATATCTTCATCACCCAACAAACCATTGATTTCATCTGACAAGCTACGCTTGCTATGTTTCGGAAAAAGGGAGAAATCTTGTGCCAGATGTTCTGCCTGTAAAAACAGTGGATCTGGGGTTTGTGCCTGAGTCATGTTTGCGGGCTGCTTGGTGCTGGTCATCGAATCGATCCTCTGCTAAGCCTCTTTACTTATGATATAGCGGTCAAATATAACTTTGATGCACTCAAAATTACCATTAAACTACCTTAGACACTTTGTTCCATATTTGAGACAGTAAGAAAAACATGCCAGATTTGAATGGGATGCTGCTATTTGCGGCAGTGGTCAGAGCAGAGGGATTCTCACAAGCAGCGAGAGAAACAGGACTCCCAAAATCAACGATCAGCCGTAAAATTGCTCAATTAGAGCAAGAACTCGGTGTACGCTTACTACAGCGTAATACCCGTTCAATTAGCCTGACACAAATCGGCGCGCTATTTTATCAGCACTGCGAAAATATCACCAACGAAGTAGAAGCCGCTAAAGCCACCATCGAATATACGCATAACGATGTGTCGGGGCTACTACGTATTGCGGTACCGGTTTCATTTAACCAAGAAGTGATCGCTAACTTATGTAGCGGCTTTATGCATCTTTACCCTAGCATCGAACTGGACGTGCAATTTACTGACGCCGAAGTGGGGCTAGTGGGCGAAGGCTACGACATAGCTATCAAATATGGGCCGCTGCAATCCTCAGACTTAGTCGCAAGATTACTGTTTGAACGCCAACCTATCTTAGTCGCTGGCCCCGGATATCTCAAAGCCCGCGGCACACCTGCCACGCCAAAAGATTTAGCCGAACATGACGGCATACTCTTAGGTACCTTACGCTCAGCCCCCATTTGGCCGTTGGGTAAAGGCAATCGCAAGACCATGGCAAGCTTCCGCCGCCGTGTCAGGGCTAACAGTTCAGTGATGGTCAAGCGCATGGCGCTGGACGACTTTGGTATAGCGATTCTGTCTAACTCAGTGTGTAAAAACGAGATTGCCAGTGGCACCTTAGTGCCTGTCCTACAGGAGTGGCCTATCGAGCCGTTTAAAGTGTATGGCGTGTATTCCAGCCGTCGCCAATTAGCCACCAACATCAGTGTGTTTCTGGACTTCTTTACTAAGCGCTTTGGTAGCCAAGAATCACTGCAAGCATTGATGATGTAACTATCAGATCTGTGAGCAATTAATGACAGATTAGACGTTGCGCTCTGCGCTGGCTGGTGCATACTTAACAGCTAAGTCATTGTTAGCTTGTCGTTATTAAAGGAATTGATCATGCATAAGCCGCTGATATTCGCCACCCTACTCAGCAGCAGTTGTGTTGCTTTATCTGCCTCGGCTGGCATTGAGGAGCAACGCATCCCCACCGCCAACGCTGCGATACCTGACGTAGTAAGCCGTTATTCCGCCTTTGTTGATGACTTAAGCAAACAATACTCAGCCGCCAACGATGAACTCAAAGTCACTCAAACCGTTGCCAAATTAGGCCAACGCGTTTGGCAACAAGCTGTCCGTGATGTGCAATCGGGTCACCCTGATGATCGTTCGCTCTATTGGTCACGGTTGCAGATGCGTGAGGCACTCGACAAGCAAAAGCCCGCCTTCAATATTGCAGGTTGGCAGAAAGACGTATTGCTGAATGCCGTTGAACGGGCGTCACGCGGTTTTAGTGATATCAACTTTGCTGATGACAGCCAGATCAAAATCTTGCTGACCGGTTTTGACCCCTTCTTCCTTGACCGCCACATTGACCAAAGCAATCCCTCCGGTCTAGTTGCCTTAGCGCTCGACGGCTACCGCTTTGAGGTCAATGGCAAGCAGGCACAGATTGAAACCGTAATGATCCCCGTGCGCTATGAAGATTTCGACGCGGGCATTATCGAATCGCTACTGACGCCTTTCTATCGCCGCGACCAACTGGACATGGTGTTTACCGTGAGTATGGGCCGCGATAATTTCGATATTGAGCGTTTCCCTGGCCGTAACCGTTCGGCCAAAGCCCCCGACAACCGCAATGTTTATACCGGTGCCGATAAAGAACATCCAATGGCGCCGAAACTCGACGGTAAAATCCTCAACGGCCCTGAGTTTGTGGAGTTCTCACTGCCCGTGACAGCCATGCAGCAGGTAGCGGGCCGCTGGACAGTCAACGACAATCACCAAGTCACTACGCTTGCACGCGGGAGTTTTGCCGCCACCTCGTTAGCAGAGCTGCAAAATGAAACCTCAGTTGAAGGCTCCGGCGGTGGTTATCTGTCCAACGAGATCTCTTATCGCGCCATCTTGCTTAAAGATCAACTCAACAGCACCACACCGACAGGGCATATTCATACCCCACGCCTACAAGGTTATGATGCCGAGATGGAGCAACAAATCATCGAACAAGTGAAGCAGATGATTGCCGCCGCGGCAGCAACTCGCTAAGGTAATAGCCCGACGATTCGCGTCGGGCTAACTGCTTTTGGAGTGTCATCTTTGTTTGCGCGCGTAAAACGCTTGGCTGGTTTGGCTAAGCCTACCATCACTAATACCTCTCATCCTGTGATTGCCTTACCCGCGAGCGAGCAACAAGCGGCAGTCATTGCACGTGTGGAAAGCAGTTATCAGCACGCAGAGCAGCAGCTTGGCCGAGTATTCATCCGTCCCAGTATTCATTTCAAACTGCGTGGTAAAGCCGCAGGCACGGCACATCCGGTCACGCAACAACTGCGTTTCAATGCAGTATTGCTGGAGGAAAATCCACAGCACTTTTTAACGGATGTGGTACCGCACGAAGTGTGTCATCTATTAACAGCACAGCTGTATGGCCGCGTGAAACCCCACGGGCATGAATGGAAGCGCCTCATGCAACAGCTGTTCGGCCTCAATGGTGACGTTACGCATCGGCTGGATGTCAGTTCCGTGACGCCAAAAGGCGTTGCCTACCAATGCCGCTGCGGCAGCGTTGAATTGAGTGTTCGACGCCACAATAAAGTGGTGCGCCAACAAGCACAGTATTTATGCCGACGTTGCGGCGAGCAGTTAGTGCAATCTCGCTAAGTCTTATCGCCTGTTAGGCAAAAATCTTCTCAGTTATGACATTTAGGTCGCTGATTGCGCCAGCAGTTAATGGCCAACAGGTACACTTTAACGGCTACAATCTCTATACTATCGGCCAACTATTTTCCGCTTAGCGTTAACGCGATGATTGCGTCAGGTGCCCCATGAGAGTTCCCCGTATTTACCAAGCAACCACATGTACGCCCAATACTGAAATTAGCCTCGATGCCGATGCCAGCGCCCATATTGGCCGCGTATTGCGCATGAGCGAAGGCCAAGCCATTAGCTTGTTCAATGGTGACGGTAATGACTATGCCGCCATCATTACCTCGGCAGGTAAGAAAACTGTCACTGTGCGGATTGAAACCTGTGAGGTAAACCCTTCTGAATCACCACTTAATTTGCATCTTGGGCAAGTGATCTCCCGTGGCGATCGTATGGATTTCACTATCCAAAAGTCGGTTGAATTAGGAGTTAATACTATAACGCCATTGTTTTCAGAACGTTGTGGCGTCAAACTGGACGGCGACCGGTTAGAGAAGAAGCTTCAGCAGTGGCAAAAAATCGTTATCAGCGCATGTGAGCAATCTGGCCGTAGTGTGGTGCCAACCGTACGACCAGCAATGAATCTACTCGACTGGTGCAGCGAAGCCAGCAATGCAGTCAAATTGAACCTCCATCCACGCGCCCAAGGTGGCATCAGTAGTCTAGCGCTCGACTGTGGTCGCGTACGGTTGCTGATCGGCCCCGAAGGCGGCCTGTCAGAAGCTGAAATAGCAATGACTGAACAACAAGGCTTTACCGACGTATTACTCGGGCCACGCGTGTTGCGTACCGAAACCGCCGCATTAACCGCAATCTCCGTGCTGCAATCCAGATTCGGTGATTTGGGCTAAGTCAGAATGAAGTAAGGATAAAGAAATGATTAAACTTGGCATCGTGATGGACCCCATTGCGGATATCAACATCAAAAAAGACACCAGCTTCGCCATGTTGTTGGCAGCCCAAAGCCGCGGCTATGAGTTGTTTTACATGGAAATGGCTGACCTCGCCATGGTGCAAGGCGAAGCGCGCGCTTACATGCGTAAACTGACAGTACGCCAAGACGCCAATGACTGGTTCACCTTAGCAGACGCGCAAGAACTGCCATTGAGCGAGCTTGATGTCATTCTGATGCGTAAAGACCCACCATTTGACACCGAATTTATCTACGCCACTTATATGTTGGAACGTGCCGAAGAAGCAGGCACCTTGATTGTTAACAAGCCGCAAAGCTTGCGTGACGCCAACGAGAAACTGTTCACTGCGTGGTTTAACGAATTCACACCAATTACCTTAGTGACTCGCGACGCGAAACGCTTGCGTGCATTCCACCAAGCACATGGCGATGTGATCCTCAAACCACTTGATGGCATGGGTGGAGCTTCTATCTTCCGTCTTAAACAAGACGATGCCAACGTTGGTGTGATTATCGAAACCTTGACCGACCACGGCCAACGCTACGCCATGGCGCAGAAATATATTCCAGAGATTGTCGATGGTGACAAACGTATTCTGGTGGTTGATGGTGAACCTATGCCTTACTGCTTGGCGCGTATACCACAAAAAGGTGAAACTCGCGGTAACTTGGCGGCTGGCGGTAGTGGCCGTGCCCAACCACTGTCAGACAGTGATTGGAAGATTGCCAACGCGATAGCCCCTGAGCTGAAAAAACGCGGTTTGATCTTTGTTGGTTTGGACGTTATCGGCGACAAACTGACTGAAATCAACGTGACTAGCCCAACCTGTGTGCGTGAGATTGAAGCAGCATTTGATGTGGATATCATCGGCAAATTGATGGACGCAATTGAGCGCCGTATCAGTGAAATCAAAGGATAAGCAATGAAATTCAAGCAATTATGCCTAATCGCTATTGCCTGCTGGCTACCGTTAACGACTTATGCTGAAGCGCCACTGAACCCTGCTGCCGCACCAGCTCGCCCGAAAAACATTGTCATCATGATTGGTGACGGCATGGGCCCGTCGTATACCACCGCCTACCGTTATTACAAAGACAATCCGGATACGGAAGAGATCGAGCAGACCGTATTTGACCGGCTGTTAGTAGGGATGGCCTCCACCTACCCTGCCAGCGTCAGTGGTTATGTTACCGACTCAGCTGCGGCTGCGACCGCCTTGTCTACCGGCTTTAAAAGCTACAATGGCGCCATCAGTGTTGACGTCAACAAACGTCCACTCACGACGATGCTGGAACGCGCCAAACAGCGCGGTCTGAGCACTGGTGTGGCGGTGACCTGCCAAGTTAACCATGCCACTCCAGCGGCGTTTTTATCGCATGATGAAAGCCGTAAAAATTACGATGCCATTGCCGCAACGTATATCAACACTGATGCTGACGTGATTCTCGGTGGCGGACAAAAATACTTTCCACAACCATTGCGCGACCAATTCTCGGCTAAAGGCTATCAAGTGCTGACCGATTTCAGTCAGTTGGATGCAGTAAACCAACCCAAAGTATTGGGCTTATTTGCCGATGTACAACTGCCATGGTCATTGGATGAACCTGACGCCCATCGTTTGAGCCAGTTGACTAGCAAGTCGTTAGAGTTATTGTCACAAAATCAGCAAGGCTTTGTACTGCTGGTTGAAGGCAGTCAAATTGACTGGGGTGGCCATGCCAACGATATCGCGGCGGCGATGGGCGAAATGGATGAGTTTGCCCACAGTATTGAAGTGGTTGAACAGTTCGTGCGTAACCATCCAGATACGCTGCTGGTGATCACCGCCGATCACAACACTGGCGGCCTGTCTATTGGCGCTAACGGAAAATATGAGTGGCACCCAGACGTACTGCATAAATTGACTGGCAGCCCAGAAACCATGGCAGAACAAGCAATTGCCACAGAACAATGGCGTGAGCCACTCAGTGCTAGCCTAGGTTTCACCATTGATGATGAACTGTATGGCAAGTTTGATCGCGCTCGGATGCAAGGCAAAAAAGCGCTGACCACCGCCATCAAACAAGAGATCGATCTGCGTAGCAATACGGGCTGGACGACACACGGCCATACTGGTGTAGATGTGCAAGTATTTGCCGCCGGACCAGGCTCAGAGCTGTTTATTGGTAGCCAAGACAATACCGATATCGCTAATAAGATTATTAGCTTGATGCCAAAAGCCAAAACGGCCAAGTAAGCACAACCTAATGACGCACAAAGGGCTCTTTTGAGCCCTTCAGATTAATGACAAACCCCGGTTTTTTAGCCGGGGTTTGTTTTATTAGGCTTGTTATGGGAAACGCTCTTCTTGG
>NZ_JBLXAT010000016.1:0-107069 GCF_048265805.1 Shewanella sp.
ATCTTCCCCTCAGTCGGGGCGATTCAGGTTTCTTTCAACCTGACGGGTTTGCCAGCTTCGCTGGGCAAACAAAAAAGGAATGCCGCAGCATTCCTTTCATTCACATCAGCGCAAGCGAAAGCTTGCAAGACCGCTACATATCACATTGTTTCAGCGGCTTACGCAGCTGTGCCCGCACGTTATCCATGCCGGCGTAAAACTCTTTCATCATCAGTAAGCCCATCATTTTACCGTTGTCGGTGACAATCAGCTCATCGGGATTGTTGGGGTCGTTTTTCAACGCGCCAATCATCTTCATTGAGGTCATCTCTTTAAACAGGGCGGTGTCCAAGTTAACGCCGAAAGTGTCGCGGAAGTATTTGCGATTGAGGCGGCCGGAGAACATACCCAGCAGGAAGCGATATTGCATCACGTCTTTAACGCTGTAGTTCTTTTGCTGCTCAACGCCCATTTTGCCGTTGATGATGCGGTCTTCGTAGCGACGCAGTGAGAAGGTGTTCACGTACAAAGTATCATTCAAGAAGCTGAAAGAGCCTGAGCCGACACCTAAGTATTCGTCGTAATCAATCACGTATTCGTCAAAGCCTTCGTCATTCGCTTTACCGAATGCCCATGCGGACAACTGGTTATATTGGCCGTTGAGGGTGTTCAAAATCATGCGATATTGGTTAGCCATGTCGTGATGCGGTGCGGCTAAGTTGGCTTTGACGCTTTTACGGGTTTGGTGGGTGACCATCAGCGGATAGGTGGTGATCTGCCGTGGGTCGAGCTTGGAGGCCATATTCAGATCGTGCTGAATGATCTCGTCGGTTTGGCCACGGAAACCAAAAATCAGGTCGACGTTGATGATCGGGAACAGCTCTTTGGCCGCCATGATCTTGTCGAAAGTTTGCTGACCTGAGCCGAATTTATCGAGGCGTTCGGTCATTTTCAAAATGTCATCGTTAAAGCTTTGTACGCCAATCGACATGCGATCCACTAGGCCTTTGAGCTGTTTAAAACCGGGGCTGTCGAGATGCTGTGGATCAGATTCACACGAGACTTCTTTGATCGATGGGAACAGGGTTTTAGCGTGTTCGATAGTGCGCGCCAGTTCATCTTCTAGCACGGTGGTGGTGCCGCCACCGATGTACATAGATTCAAAGTCGTACCCCAGCGCTTTGACCATGTCCATCTCTTTGCGCAGCGCCACAAAGTAGCGGCGCGCTTTGTCTTCTTTAAACAGAAAACGGTGGAAGGTGCAGTATGAACACAAGGTGTGACAGAACGGCACATGGGCGTACAACATGTACTTTTTGCCCGGCTGTGGCGCTGGCATGATATCCGCTGACAAGGTATCCAGCCGCAGATTCTTGTCGACGTAGTAATGCATCACCTTTTCCATGGCGCGTAACATCCAATCGGGTGTTGTGATGTTGGCTTGGTATGGGCGTACCAGTTGACTATCTAGGCTTTCAATAACGGATGACATAGAGATTCCTGTCCGGGTTGCAATAATCCTCAAATACCGCGCAGAGTTAACGACTATCCAAGGCAGCTTTTTATGGCTGTTAAGGCTACCGCCTCAAGCTAACGGAAAATGTGAACTTGCTAGAGATTAGCATTCCTAGCAAGGCTCCAAAGAGGAATTTGTTAAGCCGGTCATGTTTTAGATAATTATAATGAACTTAAGTTACTTTATTTTAAGCGCATGTATTAGCTATAAAAAAACCGCACATCAAGCGCGGCTTTTTTAAACAATGCTAATTAATCACGATATTTTAACGTACCGTTAGCTTTGATTTCGTCGTACCAGAGGTTGTGATGCTGGGTCGCCCAGTTCTCATCACAGTAACCTGACACCATACATTCCATGCCACCTTCTGACATTACTGTCGCCATAAAGATGTGCACAATCGAGAATGCACAAATGATGATGGCGCTGACGGCGTGCAGGATTAATGAGATTAAACTCAGGGTGCGGCTCGGCTCAAACACGTTCGGGAAGATCAGCAGCAAACCTGAAGCTGAAATCACTAAGCCGAACAGGGCAAAGGTCCAAAACCACATTTTCTCACCGGCGTTAGCAAAGCCAGAATCTGGGTGTTTACCTTTGAATGGGCCGAAGTTGATGTAACCGCCGACCACCAAAAACCATTTGAGATCGTACATTTTTGGCATTTGGTTTTTAGCCCACAGTACTGTCATCAGCAGCCAGCCAATCATGAACGGGAAGGCCATAACGTTGTGCACCTGCTTAGCGATGTAGACAAAGCTCGCCCAGAACCCGTCACTCACATAAGGTTGCAGGAAGAACCGCCCTGCTAACAAGGTTAAGCCAGTGAGGATCAAAGTTAAGCAAGGGATAGCCCCTAACCAGTGAATGGAGATGTCGAACTTCGACCAACGGTGCACCATTTTGCCAGAAAAGCCGTGGTGCAATTTGGAGATGCCATTCACCATGATAAACAGCGCGAAGATGACAATCATGCCAAACAATGCGGCCATTAATCCCGGCGCGAGCCAGTCACTGCGCAGCTCCAATACGCGCAGATCATAGCTGTTGATCGGCATGGCATGGAACTCACTGTGTGAGGTGGTGTAGCCGGTAGCGCCATCTTTTAACTGCGCCCACACGGCGTCATTGCCCACAGGTTGCTCTTGAGTTGATGTATCGGCCGCAAAGCTCAAGGTGCTGAATAACACCACCAAGGCCAGCCCGATGCGGGTGAACAATTTGTTCATAATAAACCTCGCTCACCAGCCTGAGTTAACAGGCTGGTTGTTGTCGCATATTACTTCCACGCTGCGTTATCAGCGCCACGGTAAGCCACACGTTCACGGAAGATGCTTGAAACGACTTCGGCATCACCCGCTAACAGCGCTTTGGTGGCACATAACTCAGCACACATGGGCAGTTTGCCTTCGGCAATACGGTTGGAGCCGTACTTAGCGCGTTCAGCTTCTGAATGGTTTTCTTCTGGGCCGCCGGAGCAGAAGGTACATTTGTCCATCTTGCCGCGGCTGCCGAAAGCGCCATTTTTCTTAAACTGCGGTGCACCAAATGGGCAAGCGTACAGGCAATAACCACAGCCAATGCACTTGTCTTTGTTGTGCAGGATCACACCGTCTTCGGTGCGGTAGAAGCAATCTGCTGGGCACACGGCCATGCAAGGTGCATCTGAACAATGCATACAAGCGACGGAGATTGAAGCTTCACCACGCTCACCATCATGGATGGTCACTACGCGGCGACGTTGAATGCCCCATTCAAGGGCATGTTCGTTTTCGTTTTTACAGGCGGTGACACAGCCGTTACATTCAATGCAGCGCTTGCTATCACACAAAAATTTCATAGTTGCCATAGTGGAATATCTCCTTCACAACGCTGCAATTAGGCTTTGACGATTTGGCACAGCGAGGCTTTGGTTTCCTGCATCTGTGTCACTGGGTCATAGCCGTAGGTCAATGCGGTGTTGGCTGATTCGCCAAGCACGTAAGGTGCAGTGCCTTCCGGATAATTTGCTGCTAAGCTTTCGCCATGCATCACACCAGCAAAGTGGTATGGCATCCAAGTCACTCCCGGTTTCACGCGTGGGGTGACCAACGCATCCACCAGAATGCGGCCGCCTTCAGCGCCCTCTAGCCATACTTTGTCGCCGTTGCGGATGCTACGATCAGCGGCATCGCTTGGGTGCATTTCCACAAACATGCTTTGTTGCAGTTCAGCCAACCATGGGTTTGAACGAGATTCTTCACCACCACCTTCGTACTCCACCAAACGGCCAGAAGTCAGTGCCAGCGGGTATTTACCAGTCATATCCTGTTGTTGGATTGATTTATACAAGGTTGGTAGACGGTGTACCTGACGGTCTTCATAGGTTGGATATTTCTCAACCAGATCACGACGCGGGGTATACAGCGGCTCGCGGTGTACTGGCACTTGGTCAGGGAAGGTCCACACAATACAACGCGCTTTGGCGTTACCAAATGGAATACAACCGTGCTTCATTGCCACGCGGTGGATACCGCCAGACAAGTCAGTTTTCCAGTTTTTGCCTTCTGCTTCCGCTTTTTCAGCGTCAGTTAGATCATCCCACCAGCCCAGTTGTTTCAGCAGCTTATCGGAGAATTCTGGGTAGCCATCTTGGATTTCAGCGCCTAGTGAGTAGGAGCCGTTCGCCAGAATGTTTTGGCCTTGGTATTCCACACCATAACGGGCGCGGAAGTTACCACCGCCGTTCAGTACGTGACGGCTTGTGTTATAAAGGATCTGCGTACCTGGGTGTTTCTGCTCTGGTGTACCCCAACATGGCCAAGGCAAACCGTAAGTTTCACCTTTACATGGGCCGCCTGCCGCTTCCAAGGTTTTGGTGCTAAAAGTGCCCCAGTTCATAGTGTGTTGTTTGATACGTTCTGGGCTTTGGCCACTCATACCAATAGTCCACATGCCGCGGTTGATTTCGCGGGTCACGTCTTCCACTAATGGAATGCCTTTTTCATCCAGTTGCATACGCTTGGTGTACTCTTTATCGAAACCGAGTTTCTTAGATAACAGGTACATGATTTCCAAGTCGTTTTTAGACTCAAACAGCGGCTCAATCACTTGCTCACGCCATTGAATTGAACGGCCAGAGTTAGACAGCGAACCACGTGATTCAAACTGGGTACAGGCTGGCAGCAGGTAAACGCCGTTTTTACGGCGGTGCATCACGCCCGCCATGGTTGGCGCTGGGTCAACCACCACGATGGTGTCCATCTTGTCTAATGCTTCACGCACATCGCGTTGGCGGGTTTCAGTGTTGACCGATTGTCCCCAGAAGAATGCCATGCGAATGTTGTCACGTTGCGCCAGTTTGGCTTTGCCTTCCAGCACACCGTCATGCCAACGCGAACAAGGAATACCCGGCGTGTTCATCGGTACGCGGTCGAGGTATTCCCCTGAATCAAAACGGTTTTGTACCCAGTCGAAATCCAGGTCCCATACGTGTGACCAGTGTTTCCACGCGGCAGTAGTCAGGCCGTAGTAGCCTGGCAAAGTATCAAACAGCAGACCTAAGTCAGTCGCGCCTTGTACGTTATCGTGACCGCGGAAAATGTTCGTGCCGCCACCTTGTTTACCCATGTTGCCCAGCGCCAACTGCAGAATACAGTATGCACGGGTGTTGGCGTTACCCACGTGGTGCTGGGTCCCCCCCATACACCAAACCACTGTGCCCGGACGGTTGTCGGCAAACATTTTGGCAGTTTGATAGAGTGATTCTTCAGTGATACCACAGATGTTCGCCACTTCTTTTGGTGGGAACTTAGCCGCTTCTTTGCGGATCTCGTCCATCGCGAATACGCGTTGTTCGATAAAGGTTTTATCTTCCCAACCGTTGTCAAAGATGTGCCACAACATCCCGTAAATAAACGGAATATCGGTACCTGGGCGGATAGCAACGTGCAGATCTGAGTGAGCAGCTGTACGGGAGAAACGTGGATCAATCACGATAATTTTGGCGTTGTTACGCTCTTTGGCCAGCAGGATATGTTGCATGGCCACTGGGTGAGCTTCAGCAGGGTTAGAACCGATGAAGAAGATCGCTTTGGTGTTTTGAATATCGTTAAACGAGTTAGTTTGCGCACCGTAGCCCCAAGTGTTAGCAACACCGGCTACCGTGGTAGAGTGACAAATACGTGCTGAGTGGTCGACGTTGTTGGTACCCCACATGGCCGCCAGTTTACGGTACATGTAGCAGCCTTCGTTAGAGAACTTGGCACTGCCCATGAAGTACAGTGAATCTGGGCCTGACTCTTGGCGGATCTTCAGCATCTGGTCGCCAACTTCATCAATGGCGGTTGCCCAAGAGATGCGTTTCCACTTGCCGTCGACCAGCTTCATTGGATATTTAACGCGTTTTTCACCGTGGCCATGTTCACGCAGTGCTGCACCTTTGGCACAGTGACCGCCTTGGTTGAACGGATGGTCGAATGCAGGTTCTTGTCCGGTCCACACGCCGTTTTGTACTTCCGCATACAAACCACAACCTACGGCGCAAGCGCTACAGATAGTGCGTTTGACTTCGATTGGTGCATCGTGTGGCACGTCTTTCGCTTCGGCGCGGCGCATCATGCCCGTGCCTAAGAATGACGCAGCGGCGATACCACCAGCGGCCACTCCGGTATGTTTCATAAATTGACGACGACTGATCCCCAGTGTCGGCTTGTCAGCCTTAGCGGCGACATCAGATGTGCGAGTTAACTTCATCGCTTCGTTCTCCTGGATTAACGCAGGCTGTTGTAATAATGGCGAATATGTTCGGTTTCCCGATATCCATTTGCCTTAACTGTCTGTTTTTCTTCTGACTTTGGTTCACTAGCGACTGCGCCTGTTGCTATTACAGCGGCGCCAGCAGCCGAACCGACGGTCAGGGCTTTCAGCAGCGAACGGCGACTCAGATCTGGTGTAGATTGGGTCATGACGACTCCTGATTTACAGCTGCCCGAGAGGGGCAAAAAGTGAGTATGTTTAGCCGTGGAGGTATGCAGATGTGATGGTCCGAATACGACGGCAGACCATTAAGAAAAGTTGCTTAAAAAAGTAACAACTAAACTCTTAATTTAGGCAAGTGGAATATAAAGAGAAATTAGGCAGGAAATATTGATCTAAAACAGCTTTGTAGGCCGCATTCTGACTGGATTTTTAAAAGCGTTAACTGACGCATGTTAATGGGGTGAAAAAGCGGGAAAACTGATCAATTTTCTAACAAAAAATGGCGGCTTTCTCACCTTTTAAACGCTCAAAAATAAAACACCCCAGCACAGGCTGGGGTGTTCGCTTTTACCGCAAAAAAACTTACTCTTCGCGATACTTCAAGGTGCCATTGGCTTTGATTTCATCGTACCAAAGGTTGTGGTGTTGCATGGCCCAGTTTTCATCACAATAACCCGACACCATACACTCCATCCCGCCTTCACTCAGCGCAGTCGCCATCCAGATATGGACGATGGTGAATGCGATGATTAATGTGGCGCTGATACCATGTACCAACAATGCCGCCATTGAGGCTTCACGTGGTAAATCCAGATTTGGCAACACCATCATCACACCGGAAACCCCGATGAACAGACCGAAAATTGCCAAAGTCCAGAACCACAGTTTTTCACCCGCGTTGGCAAAGCCAGAGTCAGGATGTTTGCCTTTCAATGGGCCGATGTTGAAGTAACCACCCACGGTCATAAACCATTTTAGGTCGTAACTTTTCAGCATCTGATCGGGCAACCACTTGATCACTAATACCGCCCAAGCGACGAGGAAGAATGGACCTACCCAGTCGTGAACCGTTTTAGAACCGTAGATCAAAGCCGCCCAGATATCGCCACCGACATAGGGTTGCAATACATGTTTGCCGAGCATGATGTTGAGGCCAGTGAAGATCAAGGTTAAACAGCTGATCGCCACACACCAGTGGATGATCAAGTCCGCCTTGCTCCAACGAAACACCATCTTGCCAGAAAAGCCTTTGCTCAAACGTGATGGGCCGTTGACGAAGTAGAACAGCAAAAAGGCACCAAATACGCCCACTACGGCCAACCCCATAATTGGAGTCATGTATTTGTTGCGCACTTCGCGCCCTTGTTCGCCGACAACGTTAATCAACACGCCCGGCTCAACACCTTGAGCGGTGGTATAGCCAGATTCACCCGACTTTACCGCGCGCCAAAGATCCGCTTCGCTGGTTTGTGCTTTCGCCTGCTGGCTACTGGATTGTTCGTCCGCGGCCATAGCGCTGACACTTGTCAGCCCTAACCCGAATACCAACACCATGAGAGCAAACAGACTGCGCAGTGATTTATTTAGCATAGTCACTCCTCATCAAAGCGGGTTACCCCGCTTTGGTTCACTCTTAGTTCATGTCACCAGTTTGAGGGTTGTAGCCCCAAATGGTGTTCGGGTTACCACGGCGTGCCATACGTTCACGGTAGATGCTCGATACCACTTCTGCATCACCTGCCAGCAATGCCTTGGTTGAGCAAAGCTCAGCACACATCGGCAATTTACCTTCGGCGATACGGTTAGCACCGTACAACTTATGTTCACGTTCAGAGAAGTTCTCCTCTGGACCGCCAGCACAGAAGGTACATTTGTCCATCTTGCCGCGGCTGCCGAACGCTGTCTTTTTCGGGAACTGTGGCGCACCGAAAGGACAAGCGTAGAAGCAGTAGCCACACCCGATACAGGTATTTTTGTTATGCAGTACGATGCCTTCCTCAGTACGGTAGAAACAGTCTGCTGGGCAAACCGCCATACAAGGGGCATCTGTACAGTGCATACAGGCTACAGAGATTGAAGCTTCACCCGCTTTACCATCATTGATGGTAACCACGCGGCGACGCTGGATACCCCACTCAAGAGCGGAGTCGTTTTCGTTTTTACACGCAGTGACACAACCGTTACACTCGATGCAGCGCTTGGTGTCACATAAAAATTTCATGACTGCCATAGTGGCTTATCTCCTCATCAAGTCAGTTATGCTTTAGTGATTTGGCACAGTGAGGATTTAGTTTCCTGCATCTGTGTCACCACGTCGTAGCCGTAAGTCAGCACGGTATTGGCAGATTCACCCTGAACATAAGGCACGGTGCCTTCAGGATAATTACCTACGAGGCTTTCGCCTTCGAACATACCAGCGAAGTGATAAGGCATGAAACACTCACCCGCAATGACGCGCGGAGTCACCATCGCCTTAACCTTGATTTTGGCGCCTTCCGGCCCATGAACCCACACGTTGTCACCATCACGCAGGCCACGATCTGCCGCGTCAGCAGGGCTCAATTCAATGAACATCTCCTGTTGCAGCTCAGCCAGCCATGGGTTAGAACGGGTTTCTTCACCACCACCTTCGTATTCCACCAGACGACCAGAGGTCAGTACCAATGGGAAGTCTTTGGTGAAGTCCTGATCCTGAATTGACTTATACAAGGTTGGCAGACGTGCCACCATGCGGTCTTCATAGGTTGGGTACTTGCTTACCAAGTCACGACGTGGGGTGTACAAGGGTTCACGGTGCAGCGGAATGTCGTCTGGGAAGTTCCAAACCACACAACGCGCTTTCGCATTACCATAAGGGATACAGCCGTGCTTGATGGCAACACGTTGGATACCGCCAGACATGTCGGTTTTCCAGTTTTTGCCTTCAGCAGCCACTTTCTCTTCAGCAGTCAGGTCATCCCACCAGCCAAGTTGCTTGAGCATCTTGTCGGTAAATTCTGGATAACCGTCAGTGATTTCACTGCCTTTTGAGTAGGAACCTTCGGCCAGAATGTTGGTGCCATTGTGTTCAACCCCGTAACGGGCACGGAACACACCACCACCATCTTTAACCGCTTTGCTGGTATCGTACAGAATCTGCGTACCAGGGTGTTTCATCTCTGGGGTACCCCAACATGGCCAAGGCAAACCGTAAGTTTCACCTTTGGCTGGGCCGCCAGGTGCTTCCAGAGAGTCAAAGTCGAACGTGCCCCAGTTTTGTTGGTGCATCTTGATACGTTCAGGGCTTTGACCTGTGTAACCAATGGTCCACATACCGCGGTTGAATTCGCGGGTCACATCTTCGATCAATGGCTCGTCGCCATTCACTTGAATGTGTTTGCAGAATTCTTTTTCTACGCCCCATTTCTTCGCCAACTTGTACATGATCACGTGATCAGGCAGTGACTCGAAATGTGGTTCAATCACTTTGTCACGCCACTGAATTGAGCGGTTAGATGCCGTTACTGAGCCGTAGGTTTCAAACTGAGTACAGGCTGGCAAAATGTACACACCGTCAGTACGCTGTGACATTACTGCTGCCATAGTTGGGTGCGGATCGACCACCACGACGGTGTCCATCTTGTTAAGCGCTTCACGCACTTCGCGACCACGTGTTTCGGTGTTCACCGACTGCCCCCAGAAGAACGCCAGACGGATGTTGTCTTTTTGGGCGATCTTGGCTTTGTCTTCCAACACTCCATCGTGCCAACGTGAACATGGAATACCCGCTGAGGTTTGCGGTTTTTGACCTAAGTATTCACCTTGGTCGAAACGGCTGTTAACCCAATCGGCTTCGAGATCCCAAACGCGTGACCAGTGGCCCCAAGCGCCTGACGTCAGACCGTAGTAACCTGGTAAGTTGTCGAACAACAAGCCAAAGTCAGTCGCGCCTTGTACGTTGTCGTGACCACGGAAAATGTTAGTACCACCACCGGATACGCCCATGTTGCCCAGCGCTAACTGCAAAATACAGTAAGAACGGGTGTTAGCGTTACCGACGTGGTGCTGAGTACCACCCATACACCAAACAATAGTGCCAGGTTTGTGCTCATGCAGCATCTTAGCGATGCGGTACATCTGCTCTTTCTTCACACCAGCAATGTGTTCAACTTCTTCTGGGGTGAATTTGGCGGCTTCTTCACGAATACGTTCCATGCCGTATACGCGAGATTCGATAAAGCTCTTATCTTCCCAGCCGTTTTCAAAGATGTGCCACAGCAAACCGTAGATGAAAGGAATATCGGTACCAGGACGGATATGCACGTACTCGTCAGACTTAGCTGCAGTACGGGTGAAACGTGGATCAACCACAATAATTTTGGCACCGCGCTCTTTCCCTTCTAACACGTGTTGCATGGCAACTGGGTGAGCTTCACTAGGGTTTGAACCCACAAACAACATCAACTTAGAATTATGCATGTCGTTAAATGAGTTGGTTTGCGCACCGTAGCCCCAAGTGTTAGCAACACCGGCTACCGTGGTAGAGTGACAAATACGCGCTGAGTGGTCGACATTGTTGGTGCCCCACATAGCGGCCAATTTACGGTACAGGTAAGACTGTTCGTTAGAGAACTTAGCACTCCCCATGAAGTAAACTGAATCAGGACCAGATTCTTCACGGATTTTCAGCATCTTATCGCCAACTTCGCTGATGGCTTGTTCCCAAGACAGACGCTTCCACTTGCCGTTTTCAAGTTTCATTGGGTACTTGTTACGTTTGTCGCCATGAGCCACTTCACGCAACGAGGCACCTTTAGCACAGTGACCTCCACGGTTAAACGGATGATCAAACGCCGGTTCTTGGCCAGTCCATACACCGTTTTGTACTTCGGCATAAACCCCACAACCTACTGCGCAATGCGAGCAGATTGTACGTTTAACTTCAGTCGGTGCATCATGTGGCACTTCGGTAGCTTCAGCACGACGCATCATGCCGGCACCCAGCATGGATGCTGCGGCGATACCGCCGGTAGCGAACCCTGCTGATTTCAGGAACTGACGGCGGTTCAGCCCAAGCGAAGACTTAACTTCAGCTACGGGTGCTTGGTCAGCTTTACGAGTTAATCGCATCACACACTCCTTATTATCATTTACTACGCAAAGTGTCGTAGTAACTGCGGACATGCTCAGTTTCACGGTAACCGTCAGTTGTTTTTGCTGCAGTTTCTGTGGTGTCGGTCGCGGCAAGCGCTTGACCACTCACAGTGGCTACAGCTCCTGCGGCGCTACCGAGCGCCAAGGTTTTCAGCAATTGACGGCGACTCAGATCAGAAGCTTGCTTCTTCATAGCGTCTCCTAGTAGTTATGCGCAGGAGCCCTCACTCCCGCACAGTGCTTATGGTGAATAAGCGGGTGTTTAGGCCAGTTCGTTGGCCTTGGGTTGGATCTGAACATCGGAAGATTCCACCACCGGTGTACTCAACACTAAACGTTCAAACTCAACAATTTCGGTTTCAAAAAACGCGCGTCCCAGTTGGGCAACAACCGCGTAAAAAGCGGCGCTGTTGCAGCGTGACAACGAATCCCAGAAGCGGATAATCCAACTGCCCAGATGGCGCCGATAAAATGCCAGTTGTTGGTGGCTAGGTGCTTCGAGGATCAGCACACTCATCACTTCAAACAACGCGGCCACATGGTCTTCTGGTTCTTTCACATCATCACCGCGTTCAAACCCCAGCTGTACCAAGTCTTGGCGCAGCAGCGCTAGCGGTTTGTCCATCAGCGAACCAGTCATAAACCAGCTGCCGTATGGGAGGATTTCCCCTGAGCCCACACCAATAAACAGGCTGAAGTATTCGTCTTCTAACTGCTCGGCAGAAAACTGCTCGGCCGCTAATTTCAGCGATAACCAAGCGCGGGTCATGCTGCTGTCGTCGTTGTTATCGACTTCTAATCCATGGAGAAATTGCAGCAACTCCGCAGAGGGAGTGCGGCGCAATAAGGCTGCCAACAGTTGATAAATATCAGCCCGGAGCAGATCGTTTTCGGAGATTTGTTTGGTGTTTTCGGTCATATCGGCTCTCTTATCTCAGTTGCTTTTCCGGGTCTTCAAGAATGTCTTCAAACATATCTTTGACTCGGCAATCGCCGCACATTTTTAGCCGCTCGATATTGGCGCTAAAAGCACTGTGCGTTCCGACCATTTCCAGCATCCGATGCACCATAGACTGGGTCGCAAACGGAGCACCGCAACGAATACATTCAAACGGTGCTTCCTCTTTCAAGGTCTTACGCGCTTGTCTGGACTCCTTATCCAGATTGATCCTTGGCGACAGACTGATGACTTTTTCAGGGCAAGCGGCTTCACATAGCCCGCATTGCACACAATCCTGCTCGACAAAATACAGCGCTGGCTTATCACCACCGTCAAGCAAAGCTTGGGTTGGACAAGTTGCCACGCACGACATACACAAGGTGCAACCTGTCTCTTTGACGCTCACTTCACCGTACGGGATGTTGCTCAACGCCAGCTCTTCTTGGGTATTAGCCGCTTGCTCGTTGAGATAATCCACCGCGGCATAGAAACCGTTACGTTTGGTGGTGACCGCAAATTCCGCTGCCACAGTCGTTGGCCACGCGGTTGACTCTTCAAGTATAGGCGACAGATTTGCCAGTGCTTTTTCATCTATCAGTTGAATACGTGCGGGCTGGCCAATTTGTTCAAGTAAGGTGTTCGCCAGCGCGATTTCACCATTGAGCATTTGGGTTAATGTCGGCGCGGTGGCCGAGGTGTTCAGCACTAACACTTGCTGTGCGCCCCATGCCAATGCGGTCATCCAATGGTCGATACCAGCCACGGTAATCTCTTCCAACTCCACGGGCAGCACTTGGCCTGCGAGGGATTCGTTGATTAAACCGGCGCCTTGGTTGGCGTCATGGAACAGTATCACTGGCGCTACACTGGTTTTGTCGCGGTAGCGATTGATCAATTTATTGAGGTATGAGTGCAGCGACTGCGGCGTTGGCAAGTCGTAGCTCAACGCGCCCGTTGGGCAGGCGTTGGTACAGCTGCCCGCACCGTGGCACAGGTAAGGGTCGATTTCGATAGCTTGCTCGACGCTTTTAATCGCATCCGCTGGGCAGAAGTTGAGGCAGCGGGTACAACCTTCCAGCCCGTTACGGCTATGGGCGCAGATGTCGCTGTTCACTTTAACGTAGCGGGGTTTATCAAACTGACCGACCAGTTGCGGGATCTCTTCCAGCGCGGCAGCCAATTTGTCACTGTCTTCACCGACATAGAAGTAGCCCGGCGGCAACATTTCCAGTTGAATGCAAGGCTCAGGGCTCATGTCGAGTACGATATCGAAATGGGCTTTGCGCAGCGCCACTTTACTCAACTCAGCCGCTTGGCCGTTGTGGTCAACGGACACTTGGTATTGACCTAAAAAGCCTTTAATCCCCAGTAATTTGCCATAGTAACTTTCCACCTCTGGCGCAGCTTCCATTACCTGTTCAAGATAGCTTTCATCTTGATTGGTAATCGCGCCATTAGCCAAAATCGCACGGCCAGCCATGTCCGCCAATTGGCCTGCGGCCAAACGGGTTAGGTCTTCTGGGCCAATCAACAATACGTTGCCTTCAGTTGAGTAACTGACGGTTGGTGGGATCAAGTTTTGAAGTATGCGAGTCTGCCCCTGGACTTCGCCACGCGCTAGCTGCAGCTCAGGCTGCGCCAGCATAATGCTCTCACTATTACTCACGATGCGTTCCTAAATGAGATTCGGGCTGTAGCAGTATTTTCTATGTGTCTGCTTTTGTTATTTTTTATTAGCAAGCTACAGCAAGTTTAAAAGTTATAAGCAATTCACACACCAATTTTATGGCTAACAGATACTGTCAGACTGACGTTAAGCAACGCCATCATCGTTTTTTTCAACGGAGACTGGTGCATTTTGGCTAACCACCGTAATTTCACCGTCCATTTTGTCCGATAATTCAGTGTTTGCTGAAGCTTCCGCTAATGCACTAGTTGTCTGCTCAGCCGCGGCATTTTCTTGGTCGCTTTGCTCAGTATCGACCAACATTGGCTCGCTTGCCGCTTCATCCGCAGTTTTTTCTTCTTGTATAAGATGACGAAAGACTTTTTTGGCTAACTCAGTGGACACTTCAGGCGTTAAAACCTCCTGATTTGAGTAATCAAGCGCATATTCCATCATGCCGTCGATTTCGCTGAAATGCGGTTGCTTCCACAGTGCGCGCAGCGCGGCTTGACGTACATTTGGGTCAACGTTTTTGCCCATAAAGCTAGCAAAACTGCCGCCAGCTTCAATTTGGCTCGGATCAGGCAGATCCTCAGCGCCCAGTAAGCGCTCTTCGTCTGCTTCTGCTAATGGGCTCGCTGAGTGCTCGGTGTCGCTCTGCGCACTTACGGACGCTTCAGTCTCCGTTGTGACAATATCAGTAACTGCATCACTCTCGCTGGCATCGAGTTCCGTCGGTTCGCTAACCTCCTGGCCCTCTTGCACCTGCTGCTTACGCAGCGCCCAACGATTCAAAAAACTGGGTTTGTCGCTCATTAGTGTTTCCTGCCTAGGTGCTGTTCTTCGGCCAGTTCCTTGCGGCGGTTAACGTGTTTACGACGGTGAGCGCAGATCTCCACTTCACCATATTGCGTAATAAAAGATTCAATCCAGCAGGCGATAGCTTCCGGCATGGCCATGTTCAGCACTGGCGTATCGCCCTCTAGGCAACCGGCAGCCACGTTTTGATCGGCAGAGACCAGCGAAGGCACCCAAGTACCATCTTCTTGTTCATCACAGACGATGTAGAGCATTGGGTTATCCATGTCCAAATTGAGGCGGTAGCTGGCGCGCTGATCAAGAAACAGCTCTAGCACCACCAACTTACTGTTTTCTGGGGCGGGTTCCGTAGCAGGAATCACTTGGTCGAGTTCCCAGCTCTCCGCCAACCAGCGACCAACTTGCTTTTCGACCTTTTTCAATGACACATACATAGGCCATAAGCTTTGAGAATGTTGCATAAGAATATTTCCTCCCGAGAGTTAGTATTTTCGGGCCATGGGCGTTATCAGGGGCATAGCAAGATACACACCAACTTGTGATACGGTTTTTTATGAGTGCTAACTCACTGATTTCGCCCCCTGATTGCGACAATTTGTCCGGCGACAAAAGACATTTTGCACTAAAGCATAGTACGAGCGACCGATTGCTGCGGAATATCACCTATTATCTTAGGGAGGATTTGAAACGGTATAAATATTGCTGTGATACAGCTATTGATAACTGAGAAAGCGATTTATGACTGACTCCAAGCTCCATCTCATTAAGACTGCCGCCCAAGTACCGCTGACGATTGCGGTGACCGCCGTGGATGAAAACGGTGACGTACGAGACAAATTCATTGCCTGTGAGCGGCCGCTAACGGTGTACCTCAATTGGCAACCGATTGTGACCCTAATGACCCTAGGTGCTCGGCCAGAAGCCTTAGCAATCGGCTATTTGAAAAATCAGGGATTTATCTCCGACATTCAGCTGTTGGAGTCGGTCATTATTGATTGGGAAGTCAATTCAGCCGCGATTATCACGAAAGAAAATACCGACAGCGTGCAGGCGAAACTATCGGAAAAAACCGTGACCACAGGCTGTGGGCAAGGCACCGTCTTTGGTGGCTTTATGGATGGCGTTGATGACATTAAACTCCCTACGCCTGCACTGTCACAAACCACTATTTATGGGCTGTTGAAAAATATCAGCCAGTACAACGACACCTATAAAAATGCCGGTGCAGTGCATGGCTGTGGTGTGTGTCAGCAAGATCAGATCCTGTCGTTTGTGGAAGACGTTGGCCGCCATAACGCGGTAGACACCTTAGCAGGCGAGATGTGGCTCGATGGCCAAACTGGCGGCGACAAGATTTTTTATACCACGGGGCGGCTCACCTCTGAGATGGTGATTAAAGTGGCTAAAATGGGCATTCCAGTGCTGTTATCCCGCAGTGGTGTCACCCAGATGGGGCTTGAGCTAGCGCAAAATCTTGGCATAACGATGATAGCTCGTGCTAAAGGACGCCATTTCCTCGTTTATAATGGCGCCGACACCATTCAATTCGATGCCCAAAAACAACCGCACGGTTAAGCGCAGGAGCCCAAATGAGCGAACCCAGTGAACTGGTTTATATGAGCGCCAAGCAAGTTGCAGAATATTTAGACCTTAACGAAAAGAAAGTATACGCCATGGCCAATGAGCGTATGTTGCCAGCCACCAAAATTACCGGTAAATGGCTGTTCCCCAAGATTTTAATCGACCGCTGGGTGATGGACTCCTGCCACAGCGGCATGTTGTCTGACCGCATGTTGGTCACCGGCAGCGACGACCCACTGTTGTCAATGTTAGTGGCGCGTTTAATGGCCGAAGTGGGTAGCCGAGAGTTGATCAGCTACAGTGCCACCGGCTCACGTTTGGGCTTGGAGTTATTGTCTAAAGGTTATGCCGATATTTGCACCCTACACTGGGGCAGTGTTGATGAACGTAATATTCGCCACACCGCGCTGTTAAAAGGCTATCCCAACCACCAGCAGTGGATCATGGTACACGGCTACAATCGGCAACAGGGGCTGATTGTGCGACCCGAGCTACTACATCGCTGCCAAGAGGAAGATAACGTGTTGCAGCAGTCTTGGCGCTGGGTCACCCGTCAAGGCGGCGCAGGTAGCCAGCAGCATTTAGAACATTGGTTGATGAAGCGCGGCGCGACGGTCGACAGTCTCAACTCGGTGTTAATGGCATTTAGTGAACGCGAACTGGCCGGACATATCGCACGTAATGAAGCTGATATTGGCTTTGGTTGTCAGGCGGTGGCGCAGGAAAGCGGGCTTGGCTTTGTACCGTTGCTGACCGAATCATTTGATTTTGTAATGCCGCAAGGTATCTATTTCCGCCGTCAGTTGCAGCAGCTGTTTAAGATGCTGCTCAACCCCGGCACGCGGCAGATGGCGGCACAGCTTGGGGGTTACGATCTGACCGACTGTGGCCAAATTATTTGGAGTCCGCAATAGCTAACAGCTCTCGCACGCACACGGTGACTTTACGCTTACACCTTTGCGTAGCCCAATTCAATGACGAAAAAAGCCAGTGTTTACTGGCTTAATGTTGTTTGATTTGCGGCGTTTATGCGAACGGCTAATGCAACGTTACTTCTCTGCGGTTAATCGTACAGGTAGCTGGTAAACAATAAATTCACGATCAGCGACTTACCCGTTTCTTGCTGCAGCAGTTTATTCAGCTCGTCGTAACACTCTTTACGGATCTCTTCTCGACCAGTGAGCGACTTAATGCGATCTTCCGGCTGGTTGCCCAAAATCTCTACCATCGCTGAGCGCAGTAAAGGATCATGATGCTCAATCTGCACCAGATCATCGGGACTTTTCACCATCAGCTCGACACTGATGCGCACAAACCCGAGCTTTTTACGGTTGGAAATGTAGTTAGTGACGATCTCCGGTTCAAAGCCGTAATAGGCATAATTATCTGAGCCGGCAGGTGGTGCAGGCTCATTAGCGGCCCAAAGTGGCTGCCATACCTGCAAACATAACAACACTAACAAAACTTTTTTCAGCACAGCGGCATACTCCCTCATAGCAACCTAGCAACCGTTAGTAGCTGCAAAGATACGTCATAGACATGGTAGACTCCATTCGACTTATCGACTTTTTCGAGTAATGCATGGATCTCTCTAATTTAACCTTTCCTTTTGGCAATGATATTCGCTGGTATACCACTCAGGTACCACAAGCGTTACCCCCCCAGCCGCTAAAAGATTGGTTATTGTCAGAAGGGAGTTTGACACAAAAACTCAAACTCTGCTGCGACCAGTTTGAAGTTATTGTGTTAGGAGAACAGTGGATTGCTGCCGATCCGCGTGAATGGCATGGGCCGGAGCAGCAACTCTGGCTGCGAGAAGTGTTGTTACAGTTGGATGGTATCCCGTGGGTATTTGCCCGCACACTCATGTCGCCACAGCTGTTAAAACAACAGCAACAGCTAGAACAACTGGGCCAACGACCATTGGGCGAACTGCTGTTTAGTGATTTAAATTTTGTGGCCGGTGACATCGATATTTGTCATATCGCTGCGCCTTCAGCTGTCAGTGACTTAGCCACCGCCCTAAAACAAACGGCGTCCACCCCGTTATGGGGCAGACGCCGTCACTTTAGTTATCAGCAACACCCCTTGATCGTCGCTGAGGTGTTTCTGCCCGCGGCAGAAACGGGGATTAAGCGTGCTTAGCGGTTGCCTTCACTTGACCTCGGCGACTCAACGCCAAGCCAGCCAACAGCATTAGCCACCAAGCGCTCAAGCTACCGCCACCTGATGACCTACTAGACTCAGTATTTACATTAGGTTCGTTACCACCACCTGCAGATGTGGCCGCAATGGTCACACTGGTGGTATAAGTCTCGGTCACGTTAGCGCTGTCGGTGACAATCAACACCACCGCATAACTGCCAGCAGTTGTATAGGTATGACTAGGCGTAGCACTGGTGCTAGTCGCTCCGTCACCAAAATCCCAGCTATAACGGTACGGAGCAGTACCGCCCGTCACAGCACTGGTGAACGCCACAGTGCTATTGGTCACTTGTTGGGTAGCAGTAACTTCCAAAGGTGCGACGACAGGAGTCTCCGGTGTTTCGGGCTCTGGCGTATCCGCCGCTGCACGACGAATATTCACCGTCGCGGCAGAGCTATCCTGCTCCTGAGAGGTCACTTCAATAATCACGCCCAGTTCTGGTAACACCACCCCTGCGGTTGGTCGTGTCGGTGCGCTGTAATCATCGCGATCATCAAATACGCTGTTGAAAGTTAAGTGTCGATCACCGCTATAAGCCGTTTGATCGTACATGCTAAAGGCCGCATCACGCAGCTGCCACTGAGTAGCGACATTGCCAATCATCTGCTGATCAGCATCTACGACTGAGATCAGGTTATAACCTGGATGGGTCGACGAATCATTATTATCTAAGTTTGAGTTTTCGTACCAAACCAACACACCGGGTTCATAGTTTTCAAAGCGCAATCCAGCATCATTACCACTGTAGTTGCGTAACTGCACCAAGTAACGATGTTGTCCAGATATCTTATCTTGAATACGGCTAAATCCGCTAAGTGCCACCGAGCTATTGGCTTGCTCAGCATCATCGTTAAATAGCGTTGCCGATGAAGAACGTAGCTGCAAGTTATCTAGTTGAAAACCGGTACCCAGTACATTGGGATCTGTGGTGTAGACGATACTGATCTGTCTATTAGAACCCGCATAAGCGCTGAGATCATAAGTTAACGTCACCCAACCGAGTTCATCTGCATCGCTGAGATCGCTAGACTGACCAGTGATGATATTGCGCGCTGAGTTTCTGCTATTGCTGGCTTTGGTATGGTTACCTGCAATAGCGACACCACCGACTTGTACCTGCACGTAGTCATAGTCTTCTTCAATGTCCCAACGCGCTTGCATCTGCAGTGTTAAGCTGCTGTCTGCTGGCAAATCAAACTGGAACGACATCGCACTGACCGTTTCATCAGTACGACCAGAATAGTACTGATATTGGCCAGCGAACGGGGCACTAAATGGCACAAGATCTTGTGGTAGGTTAATGGCTAGCTGGTTAACTGCCGAACTATCACTCGCGTTAGTGATACGGAAATCCTGACCCGCTTCAGTTAACGCAGCGTAGTTAATCTCCTGCTCGTAAAGCCAGCGGCCTTGATATCGTTCTTGTAAAAATGAGCGAGCATAGGGAGAGAAGCTTGACGGCTGAGAGCCGGATAATGCGCCAGTCCAGTTACCTGAAGCCATTAAGGACCACAACCCCACAGGCGAATCGTTTAACGCTGATTCGTTAGCTGTGTCATATTCGTCTGGCAAACCTAAATCATGACCAAATTCATGTACACACACTCCAACCCCGGCATCAATTGGCTGAATGGTGTAACCGAACAGACGTTTGTTAGTACCAGGCAATAAATAACCATTGTTGTTTGGGCCAAGAACCACAAAACGGTGTGACCAAATGGCATCATCACTTAGCGTTCCGCCCCCCGCTTCTTCACCAATGCTGGAATGGAACACCATCACATGGTCAATAATGCCGTCTGGCTCGTTTAAGTTGCCATCACCATCAGCATCATACGGGTCTTCGATATCATATGCAGCCAACTCATCGGCAGTCATATCCTGAACGGCAGCAGTAACCGCTTCGGTCACCAAATCGGTAGCACGACTGTCGTCACCAGTATCTGTATCGTTGGTGCCATAGTAGGCGGCTTCGTGTTGGGCGCGATACCAACCTTTAACGTCACCAGTAAAGTGGAATGTACCACCCGATGCCGCTTGATAATATTGATAAGCGGACTGCAAATTTTGTCCCGCCGGCCCCGTCATACCCGTTTGTGAAAACAATAACTCGTTGTAGTGGCTGGTGGGGTAATCATTGAAGTACATCTCGGTGTCTGCAGCAGTCAGACCGTTGTCATCATGTGGCAGATCAGGAAAATCAATCAGCACCACCAGCACTTTGACGGTCTTGCTAACGTCATTAGGTGCCACTTGTGCTGATGCCCGCTGTATTCCCGCTAACTTAGCGCGCTGTATTTGTGCCTTAAACGCTGTGGCACGCATTTCACGTTCTTGCTTCTTAAACAGTAACGCTTCTTTACTGCTGTTCTTGGTGATATAGCGTTGCAGCGCTTGCTGCTTCTCCTCCTCACTGGCGTTGGCGGACAGTTCACCATGTTTTTCTAACCAATAGAGAATTCGCTCATTGTTTTGAATGGCGCTATCTGCAGGCGCAGGGATCGCGTGTACGGTTGACGCTAGCAATGCCGTAGCAGCAACCAAAATTGAAGTCATCCATTTACGGCTCATGGTTTGTTCCTCTTTAAACATTTCGAATAAGCTTGCTGACGTTTTTTGATGTACTCCATCAGTTTTTGCTCAGCTTGTTCCTTGCTCATCTGTTCCGTAATAACGCCTTGCTTGACTAAGCTCTGGTAGATTTTTTCACGATCAACATGCGCCGCACCGCTGCCACACGGAGCGAGCGGCGGTACTTGCACAGGTGACGGAGAAGCTTCTTGTGGGGCATCAACAGCCCCCGCCTGACAACCGACAGGGCCCAGCAAAAGGAAAAATGGAATTAACCACCGAACATTAACGATCTGCACAAAAAAACACCCCAATTGAGACGGACAACGCTACGTTATAGTGTATACGTAACACGGCCCAAAATGGTGCACAAAATTTTAAACAATCATCAACAGTTCAGCAGATTTTCAGTTACAAAGAGGGACTAGGCACGGCCGACAAATACCGTGCGACACCGTCGAGAAACATCTGTACCGAGATCATGACCAGCACCATGCCCATCAAACGCTCTACCGCAATCAAACCTTTATCACCAAGAATCCGGTTAAATGCTTTATAGAACATTAAGATAAACGCACTGACCCCCCAAGCAGATACCAGTGCGATGGTCCAATCAACCATGCGGCTTGAGTCGGTATGCGCTAACAAGATCAGCGCCGCCAAAATAGATGGCCCCGCCATCAACGGGATCGCCATTGGCACAATGAACGGCTCTTCTCCCGCAGGCAAACCGGTAATGCCACCTGGGGTAGGAAAGATCATCTTCAGTGCGATAAGAAACAGAATGATACCACCAGCAATGCTGACCGATTCAGAACGCAGATTGAGGAAATTAAGAATCGCTTCGCCAGCGTAAAGAAACATCAACATGATGACCAAAGCGAAGATCAACTCGCGTATCAGCACCCGGCGACGCTTTTTCGGATCGATATGGCGCAAAATAGAAGCAAAGATGGGCAAGTTGCCCAGAGGGTCCATGATCAGGAACAGCATCACTGCGGCAGACAGAATATCCATGAAACTCTCTCATAATTGGTTAAAGTAAATCAGCGGCGCGTTATTGTATCGTTTTTTTTGCTGTGCTTGGCGGAATATTTCTCGTGCGTAAAGGATTTATCTGGAGGCTGCTCTCGGGCTAGACAGTTGCTATACTATGGCGATTTTCCGCTGTTGCCAGAGTCCCATGACCTACCTGATCGCCAGTTGTATCGCGCTGTTGCTTGGTCCCTTGAGTTATCGCTACCTAAATGCGGGTGGCGGACTGCATAAGGGATTGGACGGCTTTATCTTTGTTTCCCTCGGTGGGCTGGTACTGATCCATATTTTGCCAGAGCTGCTGGAACATGGCGGCCTGTTGGCGATTTTGTTTGTGATCCTCGGTCTATGGGGACCCACCGCCAGTGAAAAACTGTTTCACCGGTACTCAGAAATTACCCACAAGCTGACGCTCATTTTTGGTATTGCTGGCTTGCTGCTGCATACGCTCACCGATGGCGGCGCCATTGTGTTAGCTCAGCAAGGCGGTGGTAGCGTGTTATTGGCATTGGGGGTCATTTTGCATCGTCTGCCAGTAGGGTTAGCCATTTGGTGGTTGCTTAAACCGCAAGCTGGTAAATGGTGGGCCAGTCTGGTGATTGCGCTAATGATTCTGCTCACCATCGTCGGTTATTTTGCCGGTGAGCAGTTGTTATCGCATTTAACCCTCGACAATACCGTGTATTTGCAGGCATTTGTCACGGGTTCCATTCTGCATGTGGTGATGCATCAGCCGCACGCCCATGAGCACAGTGCGCCAGCGAAGCCGCGTTATGAACTACATGCCGGTATTGGCAGTCTGCTCGGTATTGCGCTGTTATTAGTGCTACTGTTGACCGAAGCCGAAAGCGCCGGACACCATCACCACCATGAACATCATGCGCTGTTTGAATGGCTGCTTAGCTTGGCACCAGCGTTAATATTAGTGTTTGTGTTAGCGACTTGTCGTCGAGTGATTGGGTTCTACGTTGAGCGCCAAAAGGGTTGGCTCAGATCCTGGCTGCAACAAACAACACCAGAAATTTGGGTCTTTGCCATTTTGCTATTGGGTCCAACATATGGCTTGTTGCTCCCGCTATTCACTGCAATAACCGCATTCATCGTGCCTGCCGATGACCGTGCTGCAGCACAGAACTCACTGCAAAGCAGCTTGATGAAAGATGTCGAACGCTGCGCACCATGGATGCTGCTTAGCTTGCTGCTGGCCAATCTTATCGGTCATCCGTCCATTCCACTCAATACCGATTGGGCCCAGCTTATCTTGCTGGCGGTGATTTTTGCCCTGCTGCCATTCAGTTTGCCGGGCGCTATTGTGCTCGCCATGGGACTAGGCTCAAGCGACTGGAGCCCAATGGCAGCGGTGTTCTGCTTGCTGGCACCGTTACTGCGCCAGCAATATCAACAACAGCTACCGTGGTGGAAGTTGGCGACATCCGTGCTGCTCTGTGCCTGCGTACTGGTGGCAGTACACTTTTGGCAACCGCCTACCGTGCAGATATTGCATTACCCGAGCTGGTTGGAATATAGCGCGCTCACCGCCATGATGCTGCTATTTGCTATCGGTCTATTGCGCCTTGGCCCACGCGAATTTTTAGGGCGTCTGAAACCAGAGCTACCAGCCAGTTTAACCGTGGTACATGTCCATGCGGAGCATCACGAGCACCATCATTAATGATAAGTGCTTAGCCGCCTACATTAACGGCTACCAAACAAACATGAAAAAGGGCTGCATTGGCAGCCCTTTTTATTTCACGAGGCGATGTTAATTCACCCCGCCTTTGATGCTCCGTACATCCAAACCTGTTGGCCCTTGGAAGGCACGTAAATCAAATTCCGGTAGAATGGCAAACACATGGTCAAAAATGTCGGCCTGGATCTCTTCGTAATACACCCAACGGGTATCGTTAGTAAAAATATAGATCTCTAGCGGTAGCCCTTCGGTGGTCGGCGCCAGTTGCCGCACCATCAAGGTCATATCTTGATGTACCTTCTCATGATGTCGCAAAAACTCCACCAAGTAAGCACGGAAAGTACCGACGTTGGTCAAGCGACGGCCGTTGACTAGGCTGTCCATATCACTGACCTTGGCGTTGGATTCGCCCAACTCTTTAGTTTTCTTCGGCAGGTAATCTTTGAGATAGTTAATCTTGCTCAAACGTGGCCGATCGGCTTCGGTCAAAAAGCGAATACTGTTAATGTCGATATTGACCGCACGTTTGATTCGTCGGCCACCCGATTCCGTCATGCCGCGCCAGTTTTTGAACGCATCAGACACCAAGGCATAGGCAGGGATCATGCTTATGGTGTGGTCCCAGTTACGCACTTTAACGGTGATCAGCGATACCTCTTCCACCGCACCATCAGCACCGTACTTCTCCATCTGAATCCAATCACCGGGACTGACCATACGGTTAGCCGCTAATTGAATACCGGCAACAAAGCCTAAGATGGTGTCGCGGAATACCAACATCACCAAACCCGTGGCAACACCTAAACCGCTGAGGAAATACACGGGCGATTGATCTGAGACGATGGAGATCGACACAATAATCGCAATAAAAAACAGAAACAGCTTAAACAGCTGCACAAAGCTTTTAATTGGTAATCGGCGGCTGATCAACTTGACATCAGCGACCTCATTGGCGGCATCTAAGGCGGAGTAGAGCGCACGCACCACGGCAATCACTAACCATACTGTAATCAGCCTATCGGACAGACGCTCAGCAACGTCATGGGCACTTAACGCGACAGGGATCAGTAGCTTGAGCACCATAATGGGTGCCACCATGGCCAGCTTTTCTAATACGCGATAGCGGACAAAAATGTCATCCCACGTCGCTTTAGAGCGAAGAATCACGGCATTCATCGCGCCAACCACGCCACGCCGTAATATCAAATACACTATGACAGCCAGCACGAGGCAAGCACATACCAGCAGTAAAGAAGATAGCCAATCGGAGGGCTCACTTGCGACGCCTACTTGCGTCAACCATTGCGACAACACCTGTCGCAGTTCCTGATCCACATTAACCTCACATACATCCAACTAAGCCCGAGCGGCTCGAAACGGAGCTTAACATAACGCCATAAATGAAAGTTGAACAGTGAATAAAGAAATCGATGACGCGCACCTAAATGCAACGCGCACAGCAAACCGTGGAGGATGAGTGGTCGAGTTAAATGGTCGGTTGAGTTAATTCAACCCGCAAACCTTGGGGTTGCTCAACCTGCTCAAGTGCTTCGGGATCGACGCCAGAAACTTGCAGCGCCGCAGGCGTCCATTGCAACTGGAGGTCGTCCTGACGGCCAAGCATCACCACCGTGCTGCGGTACACTTCACCGGAGCTAAGATCGGTCAAATGCAGGTAACTTTTCCAGCGTTTAGGCACGCTAAGTTGGCAATTGGAGAAATGTAATTCAGCCAGCCAGCGACCATTAGGAGAGGTTAATGAATGCAACACATTATCATCGCAGAAGGTTTGGGCTGCTGCAGTGTCGATATTGCCCGCAAACTTCATCACAGTAAAAGACGTCAGCAACAAAACAACGATGCCGACGAATGATGGCAACAACTTTTTAGCTACAGCGGTTGACGATAACACTGCGACAATCCTTACCTAATAATAAGCTAAACAATCAGGCAGGCTACGCCGCAGCATTAGCAAAGTAAATAACTACAATGATCTACAATTGTTTTCAATGTCACTTAAGTATTAACAATCAAACTAAAACAATTGAATTTAAACAGGTTAAATTTTGTGCGGCATTTGGCGTTATGCAACGAAAAAACACCTAAACGGCTAACGTAGCGTTGGCTGACACACCGAGCAAAACACCGTACTGCGTTGACCTAAGCGGATCTCCGTCAGCAACACACCGCATTGATTACATGGTTGACCACCGCGGCCATACACATGCAGTTTCTGCGCAAAATATCCTGGCTTGCCCTCAGCATTGGTAAAGTCTTTTAAGGTGGTGCCGCCCTGCTCAATAGCCACCGCCAAAATCTGCTTCACTGCGGAGACCAAAAGAGCTAACGCCTCACGCTCAATACTGCCCGCTGGCGCTTGTGGATGAATGGCGGCCGCAAATAACGCCTCGTTGGCGTAGATATTCCCAACCCCCACCACAATAGCGTTGTCCATCAAACACAGCTTGATTGCTTTAGACTTCCCCTTTAATGCGGCCACCAGATAGTCGACATTAAACGCATCGCTTAACGGCTCCGGCCCCAGTTTAGCCAACAGCGGATGGGCTTGCTCAGGCAGTTGACACCATAACCAAGCCCCAAAACGACGAGGATCGTTAAAGCGCATAATACGGCCGCTGCCCAGTACCAGATCGATATGGTCGTGCTTTTGCACCTCGGTGCGCTCGGTAACAATCCGTAAACTGCCTGACATGCCCAGATGCACAATCGCCGTCCCCGCATCGGTATCAATAAGCAGGTATTTGGCACGACGGCGTACCGCCTTGATCGTTTGCCCGACGATCTGTTGTGCCAATTCCGGCACAGGCCAGCGCAGCGAGGCATTTCTTACGATAAGCGCTTGTACATTTTGTTCCAACAACCACGGCTCAACCCCACGGCGAGTGACTTCAACTTCAGGTAATTCAGGCATAACAGATCCAATAACCGATTAACGCGATGCGGCATTCACCAGCGGCAACAAGCCTTCGCGTAGACTGGGGGGAATTTGATACCAGTTGCCCGCCTTCGACTTTAACAAGCCTACGGCGGGATATAACAACCAGATTTGTGACTGCTGCTTACCCACTTGCAGTAGCAGCTCTTCCGGCCGTTCCGCCGGCGTTTGCTGTGGCGCTTGCTCTAACGCTGAGACACGCAGTTGCTGCCAATGTTGGCTCCAAGCGGCGCAGTTGAGTACCTGCTCATCACATTGCCATTGGCCTTGTTCATCTTGCGCCATCCAGATACCCGCCAACTGCAGTTGGGTTAACGGGTGTTGTTGATCAAACAGTGGCTCACTGCTGCTGGGCGTTCTATGGGTGTAGTGATCCAGCAACGTCAGCACACCAATCATGATGGCCGATGCAATAATAATAATGTTATTCCAACGTCGCCGAGAGATCGCCATAAATGCTCCACAAACCCCGCTCAGATTAGCTTAAAGTAGCTCAGCAAACGGCAAAATATATACCGATTCACCAACTTCAATTCGTTCATCGGCTTCGCCGACGACCACTAAGCAGTTACCGGTAACCATGGAGCTCAACATGCCTGAACCTTGCGCGCCAGTTGAGCGTACATGCAGTTTGCCGTCCGCGCCCAACGTAGCAATACCCCGGTTAAATTCGGTACGGCCAGCACGGCTACGAAATGGGTCATCAGCCGCGGCAGGTAACAGCTGTGGCTGCCAATCAGGCTCACCCGCTAGTTTACGCAGCGCGGGTTGTACAAACATCAAAAAGGCGACCATAGCGGCGACCGGATTTCCCGGCAGGCCGAAGAACAATGCATCATCAATTTTGCCGAACGCCAGTGGACGCCCTGGACGCATATCAATGCGCCAGAAATGGATCTCACCAATGGCAGCCAGCACTTTTTTAATGTAATCGGCGTTACCAACAGAAACACCGCCGGAGCTGATCACCATATCGGCTTGTTGGGATGCTTGCGACAGCGCCGCGGTCAGAGCCGCTTCAGAATCTTCAATAATGCCGAGATCGATCACCTCACAACCTAAACGGCGCGCCATCGATTTAATGGTGTAACGATTAGAATCGTAAATGCAGTTGGCTTTCAGCGCGGTACCGGGTTGGCACACTTCATCACCGGAGGAGAACACCGCCACCACTGGTCGACGTTTTACCGCAAACTCGGCAAATCCCAGCGATGCCAGTAAGCCTTGTTCGGCAGCGCCCAAACGACTGCCAGCCGCCAACGCCACCGCGCCTTTGGCAATGTCTTCACCGGCGAGACGCACGTTTTGCCCCACTTTAATCTTGCCCTGCAAACTGACGCGGCCATCTTGCTCGGTGGCATTCTCACGCGGTTGTACGGTATCAGCGCCCGCTGGCACTGGGGCGCCCGTCATAATGCGCACCGCTTGGCCAGCGTTTAAGCGGCCATCATATTGGTAACCAGCACGCACCTCTCCCACGACTTCAAACGAGTCAGGCAGTGGCTCTGCGGCGCTAAACGCAAAACCGTCCATTGCTGAGTTGGTATGCTGCGGCACATCGACAGGCGAAATAGCATCGTCAGCCAGTACACGATTTTCGGCGTCATCAAGGCTAACCTGTTCAGACTGCTCCACTGGCATCACATGCGCCAAAATATTCTCTAGCCCTTGGCGGACCGATAAAAAGCTGCCCGAGGAGTTCAGTTCTTGCAGCGGCAATGGCCGCACCTGTGGCTTAGCCTGATAGTTGTTGGCGTATTGCTCAACGTAATCAGCAATCTGCGTGACATTGTTGATATCCAACTTTTCAATGTTGATATCACTTGGCAGTTGGGTATCGGCACAACAGGCAATCGCCAGCACGTTAGGGTCTTGGTCGAAAATCAGCGGTTTACCGACGGCTGCGCGGTGTAATTCAATTTTGGGCAACGCGAGTTTTTTAAAGCCTTCCACCAGCACCAGATCCACTTTATCCGCTTCAAGTTGTTGCAGCAGATGCACGAGATCTGGGTCACCGTCACATTCATCTTCGGTCATCAACGCCCAACGCACATGTGAGGCCACCAACATCTGGCGAGCTCCCGCTTTGCGCATCTCAAAGCTGTCTTTACCGGGAATATCCACATCAAAATTATGATGGGCGTGCTTCAACACCGCTAACCGCAAACCGCGTTGCGTTAATGCAGGGATTAACTGCTTAAGCAGGGTGGTTTTGCCCGTGCCACTGTAGGCGCAAAAACCCAGTACCGGAATGGATAACGGATTGTTGAATGTGGTGCTCATAAAAACCTCTTAACTCTGGGCAATAACATCGGTGAGCTGTTGTTTATCTTCGGGTGTATTAACGTTAACGAATGCTTCAGGCTGATCAGCAAACGACACCCGCGTCACGCGGAAGTCACCATACCACATGTCAACGCGGCGACGACCAGTATCTAGGAAAGTACGAATCGATTCTGCTAACTCAGGCTTGATCAGTAACACAACCGAATGATCACGCTCACCATCCGTTGCCACTGCCACATCGGCATCTTCAGCAAGCAGTTGCTGCACCATGCGCGCGGCCAAATCTTTGGGCAGTAATGGGCAATCACACGGCACCACCAGCACATAATCGGCTGTGGTATCTACCAAGGCGCTGTACATGCCCGTTAATGGCCCCATAAAACCCGGCAGTTTGTCGGCAAACACCTCATAACCAAACTGCGCATATTGTGCTTGGTTTTGGTTGGCGTTAATACGAATGTGTTGCACCTGTGGCTGCAGCCTATCCAGCACATAACGCACCATCGGCTTATTCGCTAAGGTGATCAGTCCTTTGTCTTGTCGATCCATGCGCCGCGATAGACCACCCGCTAATACTACCGCTTCAATCTCTACTTGCTGCGACATTTAGATACTCTCCAGCCAGCGAAGGCTGCTTAATTGGGAACACATTGATACGTTGCGATTCAATTAACCATTTGGTGCAACATAACGCCAATAACTCAGAATCTTGGTGACTACTCAACAGTAATCCAGTTCCCTGTTTTTTCAATTCCGCAATCATGGTCGCTACCACTTGTCGCGAAACTTTGTCCATGTTTGAAATCGGTTCATCCAGCATCAGCAACGCGGGCTTAAGTAACCAAATGCGCGCTAATGCCAGTCGCTGCCGCTCTCCTCCTGATAGATGGGATGCGCCAGACGTTAACAGATGCCCCAACTGAGCCAACTCAATGGCCGCGGCTAACCGCTGCTGTTGTTCTAGTTTAGGCAATTTACTGTAGCGCTGGGCGAGACGGAGGTTATACGCCACGTCGCCGTCGTACAGATAAGGGTGCTGATGCAGATACAGCGCATAACCCAGCAAGGGGTTAGGCTGCCAAAAACTTTTGCGCCGATGCTGCGCTTGAATCGTGCCGCCAGCGGGCTTAATTAGCCCTGCTAGCAGCTTCATCAAGGTGGTTTTGCCAGTGCCGTTGTCGCCCGCGAGATAGATGACATCGCCCTGCTTAAAGGACAGCTCCGCGGCAGAAAACAGTAACCGCTCGCCAAAATGCATACTGAGTGCATGCGCTGTAATGGCAAATTCTTCCATTAATGGCTCCTTGGGCGTGAGCCGCCGCGCAGTGTACCTAATAGAAAGTTAAGCAGTAGCGAGAGGATCAGCAACACTAACCCTAAAGCAATGGCTTGAGCGAAATCGCCTTTGCTGGTTTCTAATGCAATAGCGGTGGGAATGTTACGCGTCACATGTTGGATGTTGCCACCAATCATCATCGAGCAACCCACTTCGGTCACGATACGGTAGAAAGAGGCAATAACCGCCATCAACAATGGCACGCGCAACTCGCGACAGATCACCCACACCGCGCCCAACCAACTCGCGCCCATCGTACGGCAGGTTTCCCACGCGCGTTTATCGGCACTGGTAAATGCCGCTTGGCTCATAGCGATTAGCACTGGCGCACAAATCATCATCTGGCCAACAATCATCCCTTGCTGAGTAAACAACCAGCGCAAATCCCCAAATGCGCCATTGCGGGTCAGCAACAGATACGCCAGCAGGCCGATCACCACCGTTGGTATCGACTGCAATGTTTGCACTAAATTGGTCACAATCCACTGGCCAGGAAAGCGCGTAAACGCCAGCAAAAAGCCGAGCACAATGGACGGAATAAGTGTGATAAGTAATGCCGATAGTGACACGGCAAACGACACAGAAATGATGGACCAAACATCAGGGTCCAGAGAAAACAGCAGGCGAAATGCCTGCTGTATCAGTGTTAACCAACCTTCGGACATTATTTTTGATAGGTCGCTTTAAACAGTTGTTGGCCTTTTACTTGGAAGCCATTGATCAATGCTTGACCTTCGTCGCTACACAACCAATCAGCAAAGGCGCGGGCACCAGCATGGTTCAGATCTGGGTATTTTTTTGGGTTGATCAGGATCACTTGGTAAGGATTTGCCAGCGTGCTACCGCCGTCAAAATCAACGGTCAGGTCAATTTTGCCCATGTAAGCGATGTAAGTACCGCGATCTGACAGGGTGTAACCTTGCAGCTCGTTAGCCATTTGCAAGGTTTTACCCATGCCTTGACCAACAGATTTATAACCAGAAAAGTCTGGTTTCACGTCAGCCGCTTTCCAGATCAATAGCTCTTTTTTATGGGTGCCAGAATCATCACCACGAGATACAAATACCGCGTCAGTCTTAGCGATTTTAGCGAATGCTTCTTCAGCTGAAGCACTACCATGAATTTTTGCAGGGTCAGCTTTAGGACCTAACACCACAAAATCGTTTTCCATAATGCCGCGTGGTTCAATCCCAAAACCATCCGCCACAAACTTCGCTTCAGCGTTTGGTGCGTGAGTCATCACCAAATCCACATCACCTTGCGAACCCAGTTTCAATGCCTTACCGGTGCCAGTGGCAATAACTTGTACTTTATAACCTGACTCCGCTTCAAACTTAGGTAACAGATACCCCAACAACCCTGAGTTTTCTGTACTGGTAGTGGTTGCTAGTTTGATGGTTTCCTGTGCGTAAGCAGAAGAAACAAACATCATTCCAGCAGCAACTGCATAACCGATCATTTTTTTCATTTTTAGCATGATTGCTCCTTGGCTTATTAATGACGCTGAAAGTTGTGTTTAGAGTGCCACTTTCAAACGTGTTCGTGCCTGCCCCATTAGCAAAATGAGTGCCACTCACAATTATGGTCGACTTATCTGCATGTACCTAACATTCATGTGAATATTGTCACAATTAGACTAAAAAACTGGCAGACAATTTGTCTCAACCCAACGTTAAACTGCCCCATAGTGACCAAATTTATATAAGTAGGTGATAGAATACTTACCTAACCCGTCAGAATGTCCAGCCTAATCAACTATGAGTCAAAATGATACACAGCTAAAACCATTGCCCTCAGCCGTGTCTGTGCTGATTGTGGATGACGAGCCAGGGATGCGCAGTTTTTTGAGTAAAGCACTGGCAAAGAAATTTGCCTTGGTGGAAACCGCGGCCAGCATTGAAGAAGCTGAGCAACTGCGTAGCCGTTGCCATTTTGACTTGCTGATTGTGGATATTCGCCTGCCTGGCCGCAGCGGTATCGAATGGCGCGAAGCGCTGGACGACCAAGAGCGCCGTTCCGACATCATTTTTATGACCGGTTACGCCGACATGGATGTAGCGATTCAAGCGCTGCGTGCAGGCGCCTCCGACTTTATCCTCAAGCCATTCCACCTCGACCAGATGATGCAATCCGTTGAGCGCTGTATCGAGCGCCGTTTGCTCAAGCGGGAAAACTTGATGCTGCGCCGCGATGTCTCGCTCGGTTTCTCTTCAACCTTAATCGGCAACAGTGATGCCATGACCGAAGTGAAGCGTATTATCGAGCGGGTCGCGCCAACCAATGCCGTGGTGTTGATTGAAGGCGAATCGGGCACAGGTAAAGAGTTAGTCGCACGCCAACTGCATGCACTGAGCGGTCGCCGCGGCCCATTTGTGCCGGTGAACTGTGGCTCTATCGCGCCAGAACTGCTGGAAAGCGAACTGTTTGGTCACACTGCTGGCGCATTTACCGGCGCCAAAGGTAACCGCGAAGGGCTATTTAGCTTCGCCTCTGGCGGCACTATTTTCCTCGATGAAATCGGCGAGATGCCGTTGAAGATGCAAACCTCGTTGCTGCGGGTATTGGAGCAGAAATCCATTCGCCCTGTCGGCAGTGAGAAAGAGAGCGCCATTGATGTGCGTGTGGTGGCCGCAACCAACCGTAAGCTAAAAGATGAAGTCGAAGCAGGTAACTTCCGCCGCGATCTGTTCTATCGCCTCAATGTGCTTAATCTGACGATTCCGCCACTGCGGGAACGACCTGAGGACGTGGTCGAACTCACCCATCATTTCACCCGTCAACTCGGTGTCGAGCTGGGGGTGCGCGAAGTGGTGTGGAGCCACGAAGATCTGCTCAAGCTGCAGCAACATGACTGGCCGGGCAACACCCGCGAGCTGCGCAATATGATTGAACGCTGCCTGTTATTGGGTAAACCGCCAGCAGAATATTGGAAAGATCTGCCTAAATCGGAACAGCCAGTACAAAGTGGTTATCCAATGGATTGGCCGCTCAAAGAGGTAGAAAAAGACCACGTCACCGCGGTGGTGGCAACCCATGGTGGCAACAAGTCCGCCGCCGCGCGGATACTGGGCGTATCGCGTAAAACCCTCGACCGCAAATATAAAGAGTGGTTTGATAGCGAGTCTGAATCGGAACAGGAGTTCTAACAGTGACGCTGTTTCACCGGCTGTTTGGGGTAACTTGGCGGCAGATGCAAGCCAAGGTGCGCTATAAAATCTTGATTCTGACTTTGCTACCCATCTTGCTCACCTTGGTGAGCTTGGTGTTTATTACCATTTACTGGAATATCAGCTACACAGGTAAGCAGCTGTTTATGAAAGTAAAAGCGGATTTAACCGTCGCGATAAACACCTTGTCATCCGTACAGCAAAATCAAGAAAAACTGCTGGACCGCATTAAAAACTCCTACGAGTTTCAAACCCGCTTACGGGCGCTGCAAGCGGGCGATAAAACCCAAGTGGTTGAAATTCGCCGTTTCCTTGCCGAACAGAAGCAACTGTTACACCTCGACTTTTTACAATTCATCACCATTGATAGCGCCGCTCAAGATCCTGACGTGCGGCAGATGCTACCTAAGATGAAAGACACCGGCGTCTATTCCGGCCTGATGGTACTGCCCGGCGCTCGCCTCGCCCGCATCGACCCCAACCTGCCGGCCAAAGCCCGCTTACCAATTATTGCCACACCGCGCGCGCATTCACCATCACTGTCTGAAGAAACCCGTGGCTTACTCAGCCGCAGCCTCTTGGCGATTGAAGGCGAGAGCGACAGCCCCGCATGGTTCCTCGACGGTGGCACCTTGATCAATGGCGACAACCGCATCGTCGACCACATTCGCGATTTAGTATACGACCAAGGTACGCTGCCGGAACGCTCCATCGGCACCGTGACCATTTTCCTCGACAATATTCGTGTCAGTACCAACGTACCGCTGAAGGTCGACAGTATTCACCACGCCACTGAAGGCCGAGCGTTGGGCACGCTAGTTTCCGAAGATGTGCGGCAAAAAGTGCTCGATGATGGCTTGCTCTGGCTCGACCGTGCCTTTGTCTACAACGACTGGTTTATCTCCGCCTATGCGCCGCTAGAAGATGTACGCGGCCAGCGTATTGGGATGATCTACACTGGCTTCTCAGAAGCGCCGTTCATCCACAATTATCTGTTAAATATCATCGAATTGGGCACAATTTTGATGCTAGTGCTACTGGTATCAGGCATGTTGGTTTATCGCGGGGCCTATAGCTTATTGCAACCGATTGAACGCATTCACCATGTCGTTAATGCGGTGCAATCTGGCCGTAATCTGCGCATTGGTGAGTTGGGGCTGGAAAGTGATAACGAGTTATCCAACCTCGCCGAGCAATTCGACAATATGCTCGATCTGTTGCAGCGTCGTAACGCCCAAATCCAAGCGGCCGCCGAGCAGTTGGAGATGAAGGTCGAGCAACGTACCCGCAGCCTGCAAGAAAAGACCGAAGAGCTGCAGCAAAACGTTAAACTACTAAATGAAACCCGCCACCAACTGGTGACCAACGAGAAGCTGACCGCACTGGGTGAGTTAACTGCTGGTATTGCCCATGAGATCAACAACCCGACAGCGGTTATCCTCGGTAACATGGAACTCATGCGCTATGAGCTGGGCGATAATGCCGCCGCCGTGGAAGAAGAGATTGAACTGGTGATCCAGCAAGTGGGCCGCATCAGCACCATTATCCGCAGCCTGTTGCAATATAGCCGCCCCGGCGAATTTAATGCGCCGATTGAGATGCAGCAAACCGGACCGATCATTGATGAAATGCAACTGTTAGTGCGTCATTCGCTGGGCAAGCAGGAAGTAGTTCTCCTGTCGGAACTCAATGCCAGTTGCCCAGTAGAAGTTAACCGGCCACAGCTGCTGCAAGTGCTGATCAACATGGTGATGAACGCCGCCCACGCAATGGATGGCAATGGTCGTATCTGGCTGCGTACCAACGACTGGCTGCTGCAAGATAAACCCGTCGGCGTAACAATTGAGATTGAGGATCAAGGTTGCGGTATTCCTGCCGAACAAGTCGGCCGCATTTTTGATCCCTTCTATACCACCCGCAAAGACGGTACCGGTTTAGGTTTGTCACTCAGCTATGGCTTGATCAAACGCATTGGCGGCAGCATTGAGGTACGTTCAGAGGTCAACAAAGGCACGGTATTTACCATCTACCTGCGCCACAAGGCCCAAGAGAACCATGTGTTGCCGTTCGAAGGCTTATTAGGCGACAAGCAAAGCAACGCTGAAGCATAAAAAAAACGCCGATGATAATCATCGGCGCAAAGAGTGTGTGAGCAATGTCGTGCTATGCAAACTCAGGGAACACCATACGAAGAAGCAGACTGCAATCTAATCCTCGTTTGGAATGAGTTTTGGAACGCACAATAACGATAATGATTCTCATTTAAATTTGCAAGCGCTGTGATGAAAAAATGGCTATCTTTACATTTCATACATCTGCCGTGGCCGTAAGCTTGCGTTTTTCATAATTGAGAACTGATAGGCTTGCTTGGTTAGCAGCGTATACATTCACTATAGCGTTGTGACTACGTCACCTGACGAGGAGTACCAGTTAGCGCGTCGAGTCGACCACAGCCTTGCATCTCGCATCTCGCATCTCGCATCTCGCATCTCAGGAAACTTTAGATAAAAAAACGCCGATGAAATTCATCGGCGCAAAGAGTGTGTGAGTAATGTCGTGCAATGCAAACTCAGGAGCACCATAACGAACGGAGGAGTAGTGCATACCTTTCGTTAAGGATGAGTTTTGGAACGCGGATTAACGATAATCATTCTCATTTATATTTGCAACTGATTTTTTGTGCTCTTTACAAATGAACTGCCGACAACGGCGCAATCTACTTGGTCGTCACGGACTGGCGCGGTGCGCCGACCTGATACCATTCGATGTGACTGATCTCCGCCACCGCCTCTTTAAATGCTGCACCATCGCTATCTAACTCAAACAACAACGGCGTTTTTAAGCGAATATTAGTGGCAAAGCGTGGTTTGGTTAACCATTCAATCTCCAAAGCAAACGCGCGATTTTTTTGCATCACAATGGCGTATTTCAGATCAGCGAGTGGGTAATGGTTAGCGTCGATGTGTAATTGCTGCTCGGTAAGATCAAAAGTCACCATTTTTGGCGCACTGGCATAACGAAAGAAGCGCACAAATAGCCAGCCCAAAGACGCCAACGCCACCGCGACTAAACACAGCGCCTTGCCACGTAGGCTATCTGGCACCGAAGCCAGCGCTAACTGGATCCACGCTACCGAACTACAGAGCCACAACAGCAACGGCGCCATGATGTAACTGGCAAGATGCTGTTTGTTCAATTGGTAGGTATTCAAATCACTCACCTATAGATGTCTAACGTCAAAACTGAGGGCGACAGCATAGCGGAATTCCGCGCTAATTAGCAGTCACATCAGCCGCTAATTCATGGGGGCTGTGGTGCAATGCCGCTAACCATCTGTTGATATTGAAGAATGTGCCGTTAGCTATACTTTTGACAGATAATGACGTACGCGCTGACATCTCGCATCTCGCATCTCGCATCTCGCATCTCGCATCTCGCATCTCGCATCTCGCATCTCAGGAAATTTTAGATAAAAAAAAGCCGATGAAATTCATCGGCATAAGAGTGTGTGAGCAATGTCGTGCTATGCAAACTCAGGAGCACCATAACGAACGGAGGGGTTTTGCATACCTTTCGCTAGGGATGAGTTTTGGAACGCAAACTAACGATAATCATTCTCATTTGTATTTGCAAGTTATTTTTGCATAAATTTTTTGCTGCGTGTTATCGCCAGATTAAATACGGTTATCGCCAACACTACAGGCGATGATACGGCTGATCTCCGCCATGGTACGGCCACTACTTTGCTGCCATTGATTAAACGCACCTTGCACTTGGGTTAAGCCCGTTTTTGAACTAAAGCTAGCATCCACAAGCTTATGCGCAATCAAGTACCCCTTAATATCTTCGGTCAATAAAAAGGTATCTTTGCCAATACGCCGCAGAAAATAAGGGCCAGTGTTACCCCCCAAGCGACAGCCTTGGCGTTTAAGTGCTTGCCACAACCCCACAATCTCCTCCACGGGCCACAAGGCGATATAACGGGCCAGACTGCCGTGATCTTGCATGACGTCTCTGATCATCAACGCATTGTCGTAGATAGACTGCGTCTTCTTTAAATGACGAATCAGTTGCGGATCGCTGGCACGCGCTTGTAACTGTTCCGGCGACAGCAGCATCACTTTATTGGGATCAAACTGGAAAAAGGCTTGTTGATAAGCAGGCCATTTGGCCTCGACTACCTTCCACACAAAGCCGCTTTGAAATACCTGCATACTCATGGCCGACAGCAATTCCGCATCTTGGTACTGCATTATTTCATCACTGCTGAGCGTTTGCGGTAGCAAACTTTCTAAGTGCGCCTCGCCACCTTTACGTTCACAGGCTCGGGCGTAGATATCGTCGAATTTTTCTAATGTCGCCATGCATAGTCCCCCACTGAATTTTGCCGCTGGCGATGGCAATTTTTACGCAAACTACTTAGCTGAAATAACCAATTACTGCTTAACTTAGAGCTTGATTAATCTAATGCAACAAGCGAGCAGACTATGGACGCCACTCATCTCTATCGCATGCTGGTTTTTGCCAATGTTGTCGAGCAAGGCTCATTGACAGGTGCAGCCCAGCAGCTTGGCATTAGTCGCTCAATGGTAAGCCAACATCTAAAAACGCTCGAATCCAAGTTGCAACTACAGCTACTGCAACGAACCACCCGCAGCTTATCACTCACTGCTGAGGGCAAAGATTACTACGAACACTGCGCCGAACTCACCCGCATGTCCAAGCAAGCCGAAGCGTCTGTCACAGTATCTAACGAACAGTTGTTCGGCAGTATTAGACTTTCAGTGCCAGAAGCTTGGGCCACATTAAAATTATTGCCGCAATTAGGTAAATTTCATCGCCAATATCCACAGTTACAGCTTAATCTATCTTTGGAACAACATGATCACATGTCGATAACAGAGCGGTCAGCCGACGTTGCCGTGATTGCAAGCAATGGGGCAGTGCAACAAGAAGCATTACCATTCGTACATTATCAACAACTGATAGTTGCGAGCGCAGAATATGTGGCGCAACATGGAAAACCGCTGCATCCAGATAATTTGCAGCAGTTCCATTGGCTGGCAGCGAGTGTTAACCAATTGCCACAGAGTTGGCAGTTACACAACAGCAGCGGCCAATGTTATCAGGTAAAGCTCACCCCATTTTCTGGGTGTAATAGCCTGTTAGCGTTAAAAATACTTGTCGAACAGAGCCTAGGATTCGCCTGTTTACCCGATTATTTATGCAAGGAGGCGCTCGACCAAAGGCGTTTGGTACAACTGTTACCAAGTTACCCTTTGATGACCAGCCAGCTATATGTAGTGCATCGTTTTGGCGAAAATGTCCCGCCACGCGTGCGGGCATTGTTGAAGTTTTTACAGCAGAACTTTGCCGATTAAACTCCAGCAGAACTACAGTTAACTGGCTGCTATGTTTGGAGCCGTCCGCTATGGAGCTTTTTTACCATCCGTTGTCCCGTTCTTGCCAAAAGGTGCTCATTGCCCTTTATGAGAAGCAGGCCAACTTTTTTCCTCGACTCGTGAATCTGCATGATCCGGTAGAGCGTCATGAGTATCTGGAAATGTTTCCGCTGGGACAGCTACCGCTGTTAAAAACCCGCGAAAGATGGCAGATCTCTGATTCCAGCATCATCATCGAGTATATCAACCAGCATGTAACAGAAAACACGCAGCTGTTTCCAACCGACTCAGTGCTGAATCTGCGCACTAAGATGCTCGACCGTTTAATTGATAACCAGCTGTATCACATCCTGTATGAAATCGAGCGCCATCACCGCTTACCAGAGCAGATGCAGCAAGCCATTCTGCTACGACAGCTGTACAAGCAACTCGACACCATTCTGACGGAATTTGATAAACAAGTGGAAGGCCATTACTGGCTGTGCGGCGATGGGTTTACTTTGGCCGACTGCGCGTTGATCCCCGCCTTAGCCAGCCTACCGGCAGAAGTGCAACTGATGGAATATTTCGAGCTAAATCGATATTGGCAACAAGCCGAACTGCGCGGCGCCTGGCATTTAGTTAAGGACGAAATTGAACAAGCCAAACAGGCGCTGCACACGGGGATCCAACCACCGCCTTAGACGGCTAAAGATTTTCCTCTTTTTTACGTTGCAGCATCAGTTTCCATTCTTCAACGGCAGCGGGTAACTGCGGGGCAACGCCGTCAAATCCCACCTGCGCCACTAACTCTTGTGAGCTGATCTTGCGTCCTTTGCAGACAAATAACCCCCGCACGTTAGCAATGGCATGTAAACCACGGTCGCTAACAAAGCGTTGTTCAATGTAGAAATATTTTTCATCCCAGCCTAGCACCCGGGTATCTAAATGAAATGGCTGTAATGGCTTGATATCTTTAATAAAGGTGAATTCAGATGCGTTCACTACCGGAAGCCATTTCAATTTTAATAACGGCTTGAGCTGTCCCATTTCAGCCAACATATAGGTGCGGCCAAGATCCATTAACGCCGGATAACGCGCGTTGGTGAGATGCATGTTGATGTCACAATCCGAAGGCCACACACGGTGCGCCATGCGACTGGTTTCAAGAAATCCAATGGCGCTTATCCTGCGTAACCGCCAAACAAACAGCCAAAAAAGGCGAAAATACAAGTTCATGACGTCACAGTCCTTTTTGTTAGCGGCAATTAATCTAACACATCCCCTACCTAGCTTGACAAGCGACAACGGAAACTTAATTTCCCATTTAAAATCATTAAATTAACCAATCATTTAAAACATCACGGTAATGTATCCAGCGCTCGCCAGCGCCAATTGCTCAATCTTTATGGCTCTGCCAGTAAAAAACCGGCTTATACGCCGGTTTTTTTAAGCACTTACCATCAATTAGGCCGTAATGCCTGAGTGGCGCAGCAACGCATCAATGTTCGGCTCACGGCCGCGGAAATTCACAAATAAGGTCATTGGTTCTTCGGAGCCACCTTTTTCGAGAATATTGTGCAGGAAGCTACGGCCAGTCTCTTCATTGAAGATACCCTCTTCTTCAAAGCGGGAGAACGCATCAGCCGACAACACTTCTGCCCACTTGTAGCTGTAATAACCTGCGGCATATCCACCGGCAAAAATGTGCGAGAAACCGTTTTGGAAGCGGTTAAACTCAGGCGGGATCACTACTGCCACTTGCTGACGCACTTCATCCAACACTTGTTGCACACGCGCGCCTACGGCTGGGTCATATTCGTGGTGTAAGCGGAAATCAAACAGCGAGAATTCCAACTGGCGCACCATCGCCATGCCTGATTGGAAGTTTTTCGCCGCTAGCATTTTATCCAGCATCGCTTTTGGCAGTGGTTCACCGGTTTGATAGTGGCCAGAAATCTCCGCCAATGCTTCCTCTGACCAGCACCAGTTTTCCATAAATTGGCTTGGCAACTCGACCGCATCCCACGCCACACCGCTAATGCCAGACACGCCGCCAACATCAATTTGCGTCAGCATGTGGTGAATGCCGTGACCGAATTCGTGGAACAGTGTGGTGACTTCATCGTGGGTAAACAGCGCGGGTTTGTCGCCGACGGGGCCGTTGAAGTTACAGGTCAAATACGCCACCGGCTTTTGCAAACCGTTTGGCGTTTGGCGACGACTGCGGCACACATCCATCCACGCGCCACCACGTTTGCCTTCACGGGCATATAAGTCGAGGTAGAAGCTACCGCGATGAGTGTTGGTTTCGTCAATGATGTGGAAGAAGCGCACATCTTTGTGCCAAGTATCAACGCCAGCTTGCTCTTCCACGCGCATGCCGAACAGGCGTTTTACGGTGTAGAACAGGCCGTTTAATACGCGGTCTTCAGGGAAGTAAGGGCGTAGTTCTTCTTGCGAGATTTCGTAAGTGTGTTGCTTGAGTTTTTCGGCGTAGAACGACAAATCCCACGATGCCATTTCATCCACGCCGTAGTGTGCTTTAGCAAAGGCTTTCAGCTCGTCCAATTCCGTTTTGGCTTGCGGTTTCGAGCGCAGCGCCAGCTCATTCAAGAAGGCGATCACTTGCGCTGGCGATTCGGCCATTTTGGTGGCAAGTGATTTATCGGCGTAGCTGTCAAAGCCCAGCAGTTGTGCCAATTCATGGCGCAGCGCGAGAATTTCGTCAATCACTGGCGAGTTATCAAATTCGCCGGCGTTCGGCCCTTGCTCTGAGGCGCGAGTGCAGAAGGCGCGATACATCTCTTCGCGCAACGCGCGGTTTTCGCTGTACGTCAGCACTGGCAAGTATGATGGAATATCCAGCGTGAACAACCAGCCGTCTTTTTCTTTAGCTTCAGCCATCGCTTTGGCTGTGGCAACGGCAGATTCTGGCAAACCCGCTAGCTCGGCTTCATCGGTAATTAATTTGTGCCACGCGTGGGTCGCATCCAGCACTTGGTTGGCAAACTTGCTGGTCAGTTCTGACAGGCGTTTAACAATTTCGCCATAACGCGCTTTTTGTGCGTCTTCCAAGCCGATGCCTGACAGTTCAAAATCACGCAGCGCATGTTCAATCACAGTTTGTTGCGGCTGACTTAACGTGGCAAATTCATCTGACGCGTGCAGCGATTTATACGCTTGATACAAGCCTTGGTGCTGCCCAACGTAAGTGCCATATTCCGATAATAGCGGCAAACACGCATCGTGCGCCGCGCGCCAGCTGTCGTTACTCATGACCGAATTCAAGTGCGATACTGGCGACCAGATATTGCCGAGTTCATCATCCACTTGCTCCAGTGGTGCCACCAAGTTATTCCAAGTATATGGGCCACCGCTGGCGAGCACCGCATCAATTTTGCTGCGGCTGGCAGCAATCGCGTGTTCAACTGCGGGTTGAATGTGTTCGGCTTTAAGCTGTGAAAACGGTGGCAATTCCGCTGGGGTAACGAGTGGATTAGTCATGATGATTCCTTGCGCGTTGTAATGCGAATATGAGGTTATAGATAAGGTCTGCTACGCTGTTTATCAAGGTGTATTGACCGATTGCCCCATTCGATTTCACCGCCGTTACGTTATTTCTCTCACAAATTTGCACTTAATTGACTATTTTTTGTTAACCACCGCCAAAAGTGGTGCCGAGTTAAAATTTTCGCCCAACAATCGCATCAATAATAAGGCCGATTCTCATTTAGCTTTGGAATGACACAATGAAAACTGGGTGTCTGTTAGCGTTACTTATCTGCTGTGTTGCTGGCTACTGCCATGCCGAGTCTGATATTGCCGTCTATGTGGATGGCGAGAGTAAGTACATCTCCGAGGGACGCAACAACCTGCCAAATGGCGGCATTGTGTGGAGTGGCATCGATTATCATCACGGCGCCCTGCTGTTATTTGAACGGCAAGGCATCGCCACCAGCGAGGATTATATTGAGTTTAATGGCGGCATCGGTTACCAACTGCAACTGGCCGATTGGCAACTCACTGGCAGCTATACCCGCTTAGAGTTTTTTGGCGATGAGCGCTGCCATGATAATGAACTTGCGGCGCAGCTGGAGTATCAAGCCATCGAGTGGCTAACGCCGACGCTAGTCTACACCCATGCCACCGCGGCCAATGGCGGCTTTCTAGAGTTTTCCCTCACTGGGCATTGGCCCCTTAGCGACAACTTTGAACTCGCGCCCTATGTCACCCAAGGCTGGGATTTTGGCTTTGCCACCGCCGACCATGACGGCCTCAATAACCTGCAATTTGGCGTTGTTGGCGAACTGCAAGTTAATTCACAGTGGGCCTTGGCGTTACATGTCAGCCGCACCCTCGCGCAGCGAGACATCAAAGATGAGCAGGGCGACCAATGCCAAACACAACAAACATTTGGCGGGGTGATGTTTAGCTATCAGTTTTAGTAACGGAGGTATCATATTCAACCGCCCCTGATACCCTACGCGCTGCTGCGACAGATTAATGCTGGCATGACGCGGCGGGTCTATTTACACTGGTTGATGAAAAAATCCCCTTCGGCCCACGGAATGGTCATCAACAGGAGGACAAGGAATGTCACTCGTGCCACGGCTTATGCTCGGTTTCCTGCTCGTATGTAGCACGTTGCCAGCCACCGAACTCACCAACACCACGCCACTCAAGCAATCTCAAGATCAAGCATTAGATGCCGATGGCAACCCCATTGCCCTGCCACAGGAGTTTGCCCCAGCGCTGCAATATCGCGCCGATGAAGCCACAGTGGCACCCATTAAGGTCAAGGCACAGCGCAGTAAAAATCACGCGGCAGCCAAAACGACACGAGTAGTCGATGATGCGGGTTGCCGCTGGCTGCACAGCCGCATGAGCGAACTAAGACGCCGTTTAAAATCCGAGACTCGCCTAGCGGATTACTTCCACGATGAAATGCGCGAACACCAACAGCAGTGGCAGTGTCTCAAGTGCGATGGCGCGGGACCAGCCGCAGGCGATCACGCCCGTTGTGGCTTATAGTTGCTGTGGTTGAAGGCTGGCAAGGCTAAGGAAATCTCCCTACAATGGCTGGCATTAACCGACTTGTAGGGCCAATTTTGGCCAGCCAATCCAAGCAATGGAGTAAAACATGGCACAGCATTTTGACTATATCTGCCTCGGGGCTGGTAGTGGCGGTATCGCTTCCGCCAACCGCGCGGCAATGCGTGGCGCAAAGGTACTACTGATTGAAGCCAAACAGCTGGGTGGTACTTGCGTTAACGTCGGTTGCGTACCGAAAAAAGTGATGTGGTACGGCGCCCACATCGCCGAAGCCATGAAACTGTACGCCGCAGATTATGGCTTTGATGTCAGCATCAACAAGTTCGATTGGCAAACGCTGGTTAACAGCCGCGAAGCCTACATTGACCGTATTCATGGCTCTTACGAACGTGGTTTGGGCAACAATAAAGTGACCGTGGTCAACGGTTATGGTCGCTTTGTGGATAATCACACTATTGAAGTCAACGGCGAGCAGTACTCTGCTGACCATATCCTGATCGCTACCGGCGGAGCACCGACAATTCCGAATATTCCAGGCGCGGAATATGGTATCGATTCTGATGGTTTCTTTGCCCTGACACAACAACCTAAACGTGTAGCGGTAATCGGCGCGGGTTATATCGCGGTTGAGATCGCTGGCGTATTGCAAGCACTGGGCAGTGAAACCCACCTATTTGTGCGTAAACATGCCCCACTGCGTAACTTCGACCCAATGCTATATGAAACACTGATGGAAGCGATGGCCGCCGATGGCCCGACCTTACACACCCACAGCGTGCCAAAATCGGTCATCAAAAATAGCGATGGCAGCCTGACGCTGACCTTGGAAAACGATGAACAGTATGAAGTTGATAGCCTGATTTGGGCGATTGGTCGCCATCCATCTACCGACAATATCGGCCTAGAACATACTGACGTTGCACGTGACGAGCGCGGCTACATCATCACTGATGCCCAGCAAAACACCGCTGCTGAAGGAATATATTGCGTTGGTGACATCATGTCTGGCGGCGTTGAGCTAACGCCCGTAGCAGTTAAAGCCGGACGTCTGCTATCAGAACGCCTGTTTGGCAACATGCCAGACGCCAAAATGGATTACGATTGCATTCCAACAGTGGTATTCAGCCATCCACCGATTGGCACCATGGGTTTATCTGAGCCAGAAGCCATCGCCCGTTATGGCGCCGATAAAGTCAAAGTCTATAGCTCTGGTTTTACCGCCATGTACACCGCAGTAACAGCCCATCGTCAACCATGCAAAATGAAACTGGTTTGCGTCGGTGATGATGAAAAAGTGGTTGGTATTCACGGTATCGGTTTTGGCATGGATGAGATCCTGCAAGGCTTTGGCGTCGCCATTAAAATGGGCGCCACCAAAGCAGACTTCGACGCCGTGGTCGCCATCCACCCAACCGGTGCAGAAGAGTTTGTTACTATGCGTTAAATCAAGCGTTAGTCGCCTGATTTTATTAAAAAGGTCGCTAAAGCGGCCTTTCTTATTGCACGTTCACCACCACTTTTTGGCGGCGCAACGGCGCGGCTAAGCGACTGCTCGTTGTCTAATTCATCATGGAGCTGCTAGTCTGAGGCATATCCTTGCTAAATCGGGACTGACGTTGCGCACCTATTTACCTTTCCTACTGATATTCATCACGCTGTTACTTGCAGGTTGTAGCAGTGCTCCTGAGCCTGCCAAAGTCAGCGGCCCCAGCACCAACCAACAGCTATTGCCGGTAAACACCTTAGCCGCCTTTGAGCAGCAGTGGCGTGGGGTGCCTTACCGTTATGGCGGTAATAGCAAACACGGTATTGATTGTTCCGCGTTTGTGCAACTCACTTACCAACAACTGGCCAATATCCGTTTACCACGCACCACCGCGGCACAGGCACAATACGGGGTCAAAATTGCGCGTTCGGAACTAGTCAGCGGTGACTTAGTGTTTTTTAAAACCGGTTGGAGTAGTCGTCACGTCGGCATTTATTTGAGCCATAATAACTTTATGCATGCATCCACCAGTGAAGGCGTGACCATCTCGTCATTGAATACCCCCTATTGGCGCGATGCATTTTGGCAAGCACGGCGACTGCTCGCCCATGGGCAGTAATCTGCTTGGGACAGCATTTTTCTCACAACGACATATACTCATTGAGTACTAACTTATATGCTTAGCAAACAACATCTAACGCGATGTTTTTGAGAGCAAGGGATACCAACAACGCTGACTAGCTAACACTTATTCGCCGTCAGAATGGGGAGCCTAGTCGATGACTCTTTGAGGCAATAATCTAGATGGTTGGATGGTTTCTAAAAAAAAAATAATAACAATGTAAACGTTGCGTCCTCACAGCAACTCGGTGATTTTCACACTTGGGCCTTGCATGCTCGCCTTCCGCAAATTCGTTATATCGCGCTAGTCACCACACTGCTGTATCTGGTTTACACCGTTATCGAATATCAGATCGTGCCCAACTACGATATTGAGCGTTTCTTGTGCCATGCCGTACTGGTACCGGTGACCATGGCAATCGTGGGCATTTTGACGCACTTCCCTCAATACCATCGCGCCATGTCGCTGTTGCTGATTCTCGCCCCTATTGGTGCCAATTGCGTCAACGTGTACTTAAATATTAACTCAGGCAACTTTAGTGACTTTGCCCCCGAGCTGTACCTGAGCATTATGTGGATTTTTGCCATCTCAGGGCTACGGTTAGCACATGCATTAATCTCTGCAACCAGCAGTTGCATCATAATTCTTGTAAGCAGCTTTCAGGCAGATCTACCTAGCCCTTTTCTTAGTTGGCATGTGATGTGGCTGTTTTCCGCCTTTAGCTTTGGTTTTGTCAGCGCCTTAGTGCTAGAGCGCACCCATTACTCTCTTTATGAGAAAACACTGGAACTAGCCGCGTTGGCCAGCCGTGACCCACTGACTCAGTTGTGGAACCGTGAGAAAATGTCGCAGCTGTTTGAGCAAGAAAGGCAATTGGCCACCACGCACAAACAACCCATATCATTGATCATGTTGGATATTGACCACTTTAAAGCGGTTAATGACGAATTTGGTCACGATGCAGGCGATAAAGTGTTATCGCACTTCGCCCAGTTGCTCAAACGTAACGTGCGCCAACAAGATCACGTTGGCCGCTTTGGTGGCGAAGAGTTTTTTATCATTCTGCCCAGCACTATAGGCACCGATGCCCTGAATGTGGCGCAGCAATTACAGCAACAGATCAACCAATATCAATTCCCTGTCGTAGGCCATAAGAGTGCCAGTATTGGCGTGACTCAAGCGCAAAACGTTCATGAATCACTGACGCAACTGATGCGCCGTGCCGACATCGCGCTCTACCAAGCCAAAGCACAGGGGCGCGATAACGTGGTGTACTTGGCAGCTACCCTCGCCAGCGCATAAGCAGCGCAGGCTCTTTTGCCACGATTATGCTATTGTGGCGCTTTTATACTGCCGAAGAAGATTGTGGAGTAAAAGATGGGAAAAGCTAAAATCGGAATTGTCACTGTCAGCGACCGCGCTAGCGCGGGGGTGTACGAAGATCTGTCAGGCAAAGCAATTATCGATACCCTGAATGATTACCTCACTAGCGAATGGGAACCCGTTTATGAAGTGATCCCAGATGAGCGCGATGTGATTGAAGCCACGTTGATCCGTATGGCAGATGAAGATGGCTGCAGCTTAGTTGTCACCACAGGTGGCACTGGCCCCGCTAAACGCGACGTCACCCCAGAAGCCACTGAAGCGGTATGTGACCGCATGATGCCAGGCTTTGGCGAATTGATGCGCCAAGTGTCACTGCAATATGTGCCAACGGCCATTTTGTCGCGTCAAACTGCTGGATTACGTGCAGATACACTGATTGTTAACCTGCCAGGTAAACCTAAATCGATTCGTGAATGTTTGGATGCGGTATTCCCAGCCATTCCTTATTGTATCGATCTGATGGAAGGCCCGTATTTGGAGTGCGACGAAGCGGTGATCAAACCGTTCCGCCCGAAAAAATAAGCGCTAACCGCAGAGACAACAACGCCGAACCTCAGTGTTCGGCGTTGTTGTATGTAACTAGCGCGTGGTAGAGGCTGCGCTGGGATGACTGACGCTAGCGTTGTCCGTTGCCCCCGCCGCAGGCACCTGCAACACAGGTTCGGTATAGGCTAAACGCTCTGGCCAGTGGCTCTGCTGATACTCGCCTTGCTGCAATGCTTGCGCTAACTGCTGCGCCTCAGTATCAAGCCCCGCCTGTGCGGCACGATGGGCGCCCAACACATCGGCGAGCATGCGCTGATTGACTCCTCGGCCAGTCAGCACCACATTGGTTTTTTGCAGCAGATATTGTAACTCTACATCCGGTGTCACACTGGCTAAGGCTAACAACCAATCCGCCACAAATTGCTCTGGTGTGGCATTTTGTAACGCCTGCAAAAACAGCTCCCGCGCTTGTTCCGGCTCACGCCGCAGACGATCAGTGCCAAGCCCCGCCAGAATGTACGCATCGTGAATTTGGTTGTGTGATTGCAGCTCATTAAGCACCGCAAGCGCGTTACCATCACCCAATTTAGTCCAGTGATAAAAGGCCAGATGCGCGTTGTCGCGCCCTTGGGTCTGCCGTTGTAGCTCCAGCAAACTCTCTGATGTCAACGCGTATGCCCGCTGCGCATTACTGGTTAACGACGGGTTGTTCACATGCTGAATCCCCGCCGCTCGCTTCAAACAGGTGTTATACGACTCCAGTATTTGCAGTAATTTGAATTGGGTCTCGTCATCTGCCGTTACTTGCTGCCGTTTAATCGCTAGCCGTAATTCCAACAACGGCGTGCGGCGCTCTCGGCAAGTCGCATCTAAGTCTAAATCGCGACAAACCAACGGGTTGTCGTGGCACACTTCCGCTAATGGTGATTTCCTTCCACAACCGGCTAACAACAACAGACAGACCACGCACGCGGTACTGACCCCCAGCTTTGTTAATGCATTCAACTTTGCCATACTACTTAACAACACCTGTGATGATGGGTTATCCATTACCTGTAAACCATCCAGATAACATCCTTATAATTAAGCGTCATATCTTCACATTTTCTTAATTTTTTGGCACGTTAGATCTCACGATTTAACAAAACTCTGCATAAATTCTCGCCGTTTTAAGCAAGAAAAAGCCCCGCTTGACGCGGGGCTTGCTCACTGGGGAAAGTTACACCGTTACACTTAGCGACTCGCTAACAATTGGCTCAGCACGGCGGCTTGCGATTGCAGTTCCACGGTATCGCTTAAGCCTTGGTTATCGGTTAACTGCAACCTTGGTTGCATAACAAACGCCCGCGCTTCGGCAGCGTTGTCAATCGCTGGGGTAGTTAACGTCAGTTGGGGTTGGTCGCCCACCTTGATATGCGCAAACAATGTTTTTGAGCTTACCCAATCACCTGAGTCATCGGCATACGCACTAAAATAATCGTTATATTTTAGGGTGATAAGATGATCTCCCTCAGTGAGGTTGATACGATTCAGCGGAGTAACCGCTTGGCCATCGACACTGCTAATTTCAATGCTGTCAGGCACGTGCAGCGTGGCAGCAGAAGCTAACGGTGCAACAACAGCAGCCAGAGTTAAAGAAGCAGCAATAACAGTTTTAGTCAGAGATACACACATAGTCATAATTCCCAAATTAGTTAAATCGTAAATCGGTTAAATCGTAAAAATTGGCCGCACAGAGCGGTAATAGAGAAGATTTACGCTAAATTTGGGGGAGGCGTTTGCACATGACTATCGGCAGTTTGTACGCTCCAAAGTGGAACGCTAATGCGCTGTGTCAGCGTGTTGAGCGGAGTAACAACAGCCATTGCAATAATGGCAGAAACGGCACTGCAATGGGCGATACACCCAGCAGCGGAAGCACATTGGTGGCTCGACATATCACAATGGCAACTATCCATACCTTGGCAGCAATCCATCGGTGCAGCGGCGCTATGTTGGCTTGCCATTGCTGCGCTAGAAGCTGGTGCAGACATCGACATAGCAAAGCTGTGGTTGGCAATCATACCTTGCCCCACCAGCGTCAATATCAATGTAATGACCAACAACAGATTACGCATCAAACTCGCCATCGTTTTGAACTCTGTTTTATACCCTAGACCTCTAAAACCTGAGAAACAAGCACGAATTCTGCACAGATAATCAATCTTAGCCTTAGTTCACACTTTGCTTGTTTGCTTAAGTAAAGTTGTCGTCACACTAGCTGCCACGGTAGAGCCTAATCGCGCTTGTTAGTAAGTAGCTCAGGTAATTGAACGGCATAGGCAAATCGCCTTTCCTCTAATACCGCCTCATGCAAACACTGGGTAGCCTTGATAAAAACAAAGGCATAGCTCATCTGTTTTAACGCTACAATCACGTATGCCAATACTGCAGTGTTTACGGGTTATTCACTGGTCAAATGCGGCAATAACGCTTAGTATTCTCTCAGCGATCACAAGGAGTCTCGGGAGTATCCATCTCATGGGCATCAGAGCCATTATTGTTGACACAGCAGGAACCACCACGGATGACGCATTCATTCACGATGTGCTATTTCCTTATTCCATTGAAGCGATGCCAGCGTTTTTAATGCAGCATCAAAAAGATGTGTTAGTTGATAACTGCATTTGTGATACGCGTGAAATGGCGCTTGAAGAAGATGCCTCATTAGCACGCGTAGCAGAAATTCTGCAGCAATGGGTGCGAGAAGATCGCAAGGCCACGCCTCTGAAAACCTTGCAAGGGTTAATCTGGAAAGAAGGCTATGGCAAAAGTGCGTTTAAAGGCCATATTTTCCCTGACTTCATCGATGCTGCCGCGCGTTTTAAAGCCCGTGGTATTCGCCTGTATAGTTTTTCATCTGCCTCAGTAGAAGCACAAAAACTGCTGTTCGGTCATAGCGATGGTGGCGACTTAACCGAGCTATTTAACGGCCATTTTGATACCCGTACCGGTGGCAAACTGGATAAGCAGGCATACTGTAATATCATCAACACCATCAGCATGGCGCCAAAACAGGTGTTGTTTGTGTCTGATCTCGCCGAAGAACTCAAAGCCGCCCAAGCCGCAGGCTTGCAAACTTGCCAAATGTTGCGTGATCCCGCGGTGGCCTCCGGCAGTTTCCGCCATGTGCGCAGCTTTAACGATCTACAGTTAGACTAATCTCCTCGCTATCATTATTGCGCTGCGGGATGCCCAAACGGCATCCCGCGTGAGTACTGAATTCAGTAAATTAATCGGTAGTTCCCTTGCACTCACTGCGGTTTTTATTACACTTGGCTTCGATTTTTCACCACCTGATGACCCCTTGATAGCCGATGTTGAAACGACTTTTCACTGCCACAGTTTGTTGCCTGATACTGGTGTCGACAGCGATACAAGCCGCTTCTAAGCTTCCGACAACAAAGCAAAACATGGCGTCACAAAGTGCCATGCTGGTCGATCTCGACTCGGGTAAAACCTTATATTCAGAGGCATCTGACCTCATCACTCCCATCGCCTCCGTCAGCAAGTTGATGACCGCGTTAGTGGTATTGGATGCTGGCTTACCGCTGAATGAGTCGATCACCGTTGACGTGAGCCAGTCGCCGATTATGCAGAATGTGGTGTCGCGTATCCGTCTCGGTAGCACGCTAACCCGCAAAGAAGCGCTAGCATTGGCATTGATGGCCTCAGAAAACCGCGCCGCCACCACGCTAGCGCACAGCTACCCTGGTGGCTTTGATGCCTTTGTCGCGGCGATGAATGCCAAAGCCAAAGCGCTCGGCATGCACAACAGCCATTTTGAAGAACCTACCGGCTTGTCTTCGCATAATATTTCAACGGCGGCCGATCTGGTCAAATTGGTCAAAGCGATTCAGCACTATCCCATCATTGGCGAACTCAGTACCGCCTCTAGCCGCAGCGTTACGTTCCAACATCCGCGCTACAGTTTGGCGTTTTATAATACCAATCCACTGGTAAACCGTAAGAGTTGGAAAATTCAGCTCACCAAAACGGGTTACACCGATGATGCTGGCCACTGCTTGGTGATGGTCACCAAAATGGGCCATCGCAATGTGGCCTTTGTGGCACTCGATTCCTTCGGTAAATACACCCATATTGCCGATGCTACCCGTCTAAAACGCTGGCTGACGACAGGCAAGGTCTCCAAAGTGCCAGACGACGCCTTAGCCTACAAACGGCAAAAACGCTTGCAGCGCGAGCAGTTAGCCGCCCCTCAAGATAACATGTTAGCAGTGCCATAAGGCACCGCTGTTTTTACTGCCGCAGTAAAAACAGCAATACACCGATCAGGACGATGATGTATTTCCCTAAAAACACCAAGATAAGTTTCAATCCACTCGACGCCACCAGCGTTGTCGACGCACTCAACCAGTACCAAACCTTGCTCGAGGAACAGCGCATTCTCTCTACCCGCGAGCGTCACTATGACGTGGAATTTATGGCGCTGGATGCCGCGCAGCAACCGCGGCGCCTACAGCTGAGCGATGTCCCCAATCCACAACATGTGGCGTGGCTACAACGTGCGTACAGCATGGGGCCAGACCCATTTGAAATCGATGAACACATTGGCGACGATGACGATACCCATGTGTCCGAAGCACTGCTGTTTGCCATCGCTATCGGTCACGCCGATAACAACACGCCACTCCAAATCGCTTTGCGCCATACCGCCCGCGCCCTGTGTGAGCATGCCCGTTATTACAACGACACCAGCGATATGTGGCTCGATGATATGCGCGTCTACGGTGTTGAAGCCCTTTACCTGTATGGCTGTTATGAACCGAGCTTACGCCGCTATCTGTCGCAACTACTGGTGCCGTATTGGGACGATGAGCATACCAGTGGCTATCACGAGTATTTAGCCGATTATGTCAGCCGCGAAGGTTGGAACCAGGACAATATTGCTGCCTTTATCTGGTGTGATAATAGCGAGTTCCGCTGGCAGATGTTTATGGATGGTGAGAGTGACGAGTGTTATAACCCGCCGCTTATCGACGCACTGCGCCAAGATGCTAACCTCTACCAGTGCTTTAAACAGATACTGCAAGCACGTTTTCTCAATGGGCAGATGTTGGCGCGCGATGACGAGCAATTTGAAGCCAATGAACCGGTGTTAGATATTTTGTTGTCGGCGCTACCGTTAACTGAACGTTGGGACCTCGACCGCGATGCCGTGCTGGAACAGCAATTTGTCGATGCTAGTGTGGAAGACACCGCTTATGATCTACAGCAAGCCATTAGCGCACTGACTGACAAACCGCTGATTTATCAGCAAGAAACGATTTATCCCGATAACGAAGACACTGAGTTCGACTACGCACTGCAACTGCTTAGCGGCTTCAAAACGCTGATATTGGCGCAACCGCAAGGCGAGTCATTATGGCGCTACTGGCGTGATGGCACCGACGCTGAACAGCTTAAACAGCTACAATGCGTCGATTTGCTAGAACAGAGCCGCCAACTTGCGCCTGAATTGTACCGTATACTCGAAGAGTGGAGTTTCCTCTGCGACGACAATGCCAGCCTGTTGAGCGATCTCTGTTACCACCTTGCGCCAGTAATTAGCAGCCTAGCCAATGAGGCCGTACCAGCCGCCTTAACCGACTTATTACCACAGCAACAGCCCAGTGATGGTCAACAGCAACTGCTGCGTCATTTCGACCTGTGGTTTCGTCTCGCTGGGCTTGAACAAGCGCCGGATGAATGGCGTGATCAGCTGTGTGAACGCCATGAGTTGCTATCTGAGCAGGCATTTTTTCAGCGTTACAACCAAAATGCTGATCAACCCGAGGCTGCACGTCAGCAGCGCTTCAAAGTATTGCTCAAAGATTGGCAACAAGACGCCGATGAAATCCATCAAGAAACCCTCAACCGTTTCACACAGTTGCTGCGTGAAGCACCGCAGTTGGCGCGTGACGACTATTGGCCGCAAGCCGATGTCGATACTGTTGACGAAGTCGAGCAGCTAGCCACTCAACTTGCCCACAACAGCTTACGCGCTTGGCTGTTGCATAGCGGCCATGCCAGCGAGCCCACACAAGCAACGCAGCTGCAACAACAGTTGAGCAGCGACCAGTGCTGGCAAACGCTACTGGCGCTCATTGCTAACCACTGCCATGCGGCAGATGACTCGCAAGCCGAGCTAATGCAGCAATTGGAGGCGGCCAGCCGCGATGGCGCCGCACTCACCCAACTGCTGCAAGCACGACTAAAACAGGACACGCCAACGGTCGGCGACCTTGTCCCCTATCATTATTTCAGTGCGCAGCAGCCACGCTATGAATTATTTGAAGACGCTAGCGCCAGCCACCTGATTTTACTGTGTTTTTGGCAGCAAGCGCACAACCCGCGCCTCAAACAGTTGTGGCAAGTGCTCCTGCAAATCGCGCCGATACGCACGCTCAAACAAGTGGCAATGCTTTATAGTCATTATCCGTACCGTGTGGAGTGGGAAGCGCAAGCACAGCAGGCATTTTGTGCCGCCGCCCAAAAAGCGGGGGTTAGCAGCGCGCTGCTTGATGCGTTTCAGATCAGCATTTGCCATTTCGACCAACAGCCGCAGCAATATCAGCATTGGCTGGAGCAACTGAAACGACTGCGTCATCCGCTGTTAAAGCGCAAAGCTCAAGCACTGCAGCAGCAACTGCAATGGATCGATGAAAACCGCAAGATCTGCTTTTATGAAGAGTTACTGCTGCGGTCGCCTAAGCTGCGGCCACGGCTACAAGCGGAGATCGACCAAAGCCTCGCCCACACACTCAAACTCACGCTGGGCTACAACCTGCTCTCGTGGGATGAAGTGCTGCTGCACGATTTTGCTGGCGACTGCCAAATGCTCGATTACCAAGAGCAACAACAGTTGCCCGCCTTTGCCGATGCCAACATGCACCAAGCCTGGCTAGCGCATGACCATCACCAATGGTACGCCATTAGCATTAGTCAGCAGCAGGGTGCAACGCAGCAACTGCTGTACTACCGAGAGCCAGTCCCCGCATCTGGGCTAGCACAAGGGGCCGAAAACGGCCGCGTATTACTGTTTGCCGAGTCGCTTGATCGCAGCGAGATTTATCGCGCCATCGCCGCACTGCCTGATTTTCATGGCCGCTTGCAGCAATTGGTTGAACAAGTGATGGCCTATATTGCTGGCCATGCTTCTCTGGCAGACACCCTGCTGCTAATGCAACGCTACCTGCGCCATGACAGGTTTGAGCTGCCACGCCTTTACTCGCGGGCTAAAATAGCTGATCTACTGCCACTATTGGAAACTGAGCAACAGCAACGGCTGCTGAGCTTACTGTTTAACTTCCATACTGATACGTTTGAACTGCTGGATAGCGAATTTATGCAGCGTTTCTGGCGCGCGACACAACTGCGTTATCAGCGCATTAGCTACAGCGAATACCTTGAACAACGCCAATATGCCTATGAGCATGACAGCGAAGAACTGGAGAATGCTTCTATTGGTGCCACCTTGCAGTGGCTGAGTTATTTGGACATCGCGCCACTGCAACTGGTTAAATTCGCGCTGCAATATAGCGTGTATGAAAGCCCTTGCGATTGGCTGGTCGCGCTAGCGCGCAAAAACGAATTGGCCCCGTTATTGAGCCAACTCAGCACCGATCAGCGGGTGGCGTTGATTGATGCGCTCGAAGGCGATTATGACGATGCGGCCGCCTTGTTAGCGCCACTTGCCAACGACCGTTCGCGCCGTGTGCGCGAACGTTGGAAAGCAGCGTTCGCCTAATACGGCTTGCATGACAAGCGCAATAAAAACGGCGTGAGAGGTTAACCTCACGCCGTTTTTATTGGTCATCTTTTAGGTTATTTCGGCACGTTGTTTGCGGTGGGCGACAACGGACAAGCCCAGAGTTCCACCGCCTCAACTTGATGATTCGGCGCACCGATCCAGTGACTCAGCGGTTGGCAGTTACCGCTAAAACATAACTGATAATCACCCGCTTCCGGCGCGCGGCCTAAGCGCAACAGCGGGATCGGCGCCAGCTTCGGCTGATAATGCCAACTGTCATCGTAGAACTTGGCATCGTCGGGGATCTCCATTCCCGCGCCCGTGCCTTTCACTCGCGCTTGCACAATTTGCAGCCCTTGCGGCGTCAGTTGGTAGTCCTCTTGCCAGAGGATTTTTTCTACCGTATGACGCCAGCTCAGAGTGAACTGCTCACCTTGCCCTTGTTCAATGGCGACTTGCGCCCACACCTGTCCAGCGAAGCCTAAACACAGCCCTAACATCAGGCGTTACGACGCGCTAAAAAATCGCGTCCCAGATGTTGCAGCAGGAATGTGCCCACCAGCGCAAAACCGAGTTCATCACTCATTGGGGTCGCCAAAATCAACGATGCGCCCCCCGCAAACGCCCAAATCCGCTCCCACCAACGCAGCGGTTTAGTGAGATATCCGGTAAACACCGCGCCCCACAAACCAATCGCCAACGCCGCTTTAAACACCACGTAGATGATCGCCGTGGTGCTGTCGCTTTGCAGCATTAATGCAGGGGAATACACCGACATAAACGGAATAATAAAACCGGCAATGGCGATACGAATCGCCCACAGACTGATCTTCAAACCGCGCTCTTTGGCTATCGGCGCCGCAGCAAAACAGGCCAACGCCACTGGCGGGGTTAAGTCCGACATAATGCCGAAATAGAACACAAACATGTGCGACACAATCAGCGGCACGCCCAGGTCGAGCAAAGCCGGAGCGGCAATCGAACTGGTGATGATGTAGTTAGGGATCGACGGAATGCCCATGCCCAGCACTAAGCAGGTGATCATGGTTAGTACCAGCGACAGGAACAGATTATTTTGACCGACATGCAGAATGTAACCCGCCACAGTTGACGCCACACCAGTGAGCGACACGATACCGATAATCACCCCCACCAGCACGCAAGCAATCCCTACCGGTACGGCATGGCGCGCACCATCCACCAGCGCGTGTAAGCAGATTTGCAATGTGTCGCGGCCACCTTTGATAAACCAACACACCACCACGAGCACAGCAATCACACCAAACACCACCGCGATGCCCATTTGGAAGAAGCCAGCACACAAAATGCCAAGCGCAATCCAAAACACCAGCCGCAACCATTTAGACGACACTTGCATCACAATCGCCGAGCCAAGGATCACCAGCGCAGTGAGCGACAAACCCACCGTGCCACTAAACAGCGGCGTCCGGCCGGAGAACAGCAAACCTATCAGCACCACCAGCGGGATCAACAGATACCAGCGTTGGCTGAGCGCACGCCACGGATTGGGGCAATCCTCTTTGGCCAGACCATTCAAACCTGCGCGTTTTGCTTCGAGATGCACCATCCAAAACACCGAGCCGAAGTACAACATCGCGGGGACTAATGCGGCTTTAGCAATCTCGATAAATTCGACATTGATGGTTTCCGCCATAATGAACGCTACCGCGCCCATGATCGGCGGCATAATTTGGCTGCCCATACTGGAGGTAGCTTCTACGCCCCCGGCAAAGGCGTTACGGTAGCCAAAACGCATCATCAGTGGAATAGTGAATTGGCCAGTGGTGACCACGTTAGCCACGCCAGAGCCGGTAATGGTGCCCATCAACGCCGATGACACCACCGACACCTTCGCAGGGCCGCCCGACTTGTGACCAAACAAGCCCAAAGCGAAATCGGTAAACAGTTTGATCATGCCCGCCTGTTCGAGGAAGGCGCCAAACAAAATAAACAGGAAGATATAGGTCGCCGAAACGTAAGTTGGCGTGCCGTAAAAGCCTTCGGTGCCAAAAGACAATTGATTCACTATCTGATCAAAGCCGTAGCCACGGTGCATCAAGTCACCCGGCAGGTACTGACCAAATAAGCCATAACCTAAAAACACGGTACAGATTAATGGCAGGGCAAAGCCCATCACCCGCCGTGCCGCTTCAAACACTAACGCAATGAGCAAGGTGCCTACAATCAGGTCTTCAGTAGTCAGCTCGCCGGAGCGATAGATCAGATCCGCCTCAAACACCCATTGATAAATCGCCGTACCAAACCCCAAAATCCCGAGCAGCCAGCCAAAGGGCTTGAATGGATGGCGCTTCGAAGTGGGATAAGTGATAAACACAATCAGCAGTAAAAAGCCGACGTGTACTGCCCGCAGCACTTGGCTCGATACCGGATGAAACGCCGCGGTGATCAATTGGAACGCAGAAAACGTGAGCGCCACAATAAACAGCGCTAACGGCCACTCGTTAGTCTTGGCATTGAGCCCTTGGTGGGAATCAGTCATGAAGTCCTCGCAACATTCAGAAACAGCCAATCTCTTCGGCGTAACGCCGAAGAGAACTCTGAGGTGGTACTGCTTACGCGAGTACTATTTAATGACACCCACTTCTTTGTAATAACGTGCGGCACCTGGGTGCAACGGAATGGCAGGACTGACCGCATTTTCGAGCTTAATCGCTTTGGCGGCGGCATGAGCGTTACTTAGATAATCCAAGTTTTCAAAGATCAGCTTCGCCATTTGGTAGGCCACATCATCCGGCACATCTTTATGGCTGACCAACATGTTTTGAATGGCGATGGTGGGCACATCGGCGTCTTGACCATCGTAGGTGTTAGCCGGGATCACCCCAGGTTGAAACGCTGCGTTACCGATTTTGGCAATCACCTCTTCAGGGATGGGCACAAAGTTCACAGGCATAGTGGAGGCCAGATCGCGGAACGCCGCCATGCCTAAACCAGACGACTGCAAGGTGGCATCTAACTGGCGGTTTTTCATCAGCTCAACTGATTCAGCGTAAGGTAGATATTCCACCGCCCCTAGGTCATCATAAGTAATTCCCGCAGCGGCAAAAATGGCGCGCGCATTCAACTCTGTGCCCGATTTAGGCGCGCCAACAGACACCCGTTTACCTTTCAAATCAGCCAAGCTTTTAATGCCAGCATCTTTGTTGGCCACAATCTGAATGTAGTTCGGGTAAATGGCCGCAATTAAGCGGATTTTATCTAACGGCTTTTTAAAGCCCGCATCGGCATCGCCTTTCCATGCGGCAGCTACTGAGTCACCTAGGGCAAAGCCTAGCTCGCCACGATTAGCTTGCAACAAGTTAAGGTTTTCCACTGACGCTTTGGTCGCTTGTACTGAGGTTTTTGCGCCATCAATGTTATTGCCATACAACTGCGATAACGCCACACCTATCGGGTAATAGATGCCACTGGTGCCTCCGGTCAGCACGTTGATAAATTTAGGTGCCGCCCAAACTGCCGAACTCACGGTCACCAGCGCCGCAGCGCTTAACACACCCAGTTTTTTATAGAGATTCATTGTTGCTTTCCTTGTTAGTGCTGGCTGATAGGTGCGACGGCTCCACCTTATCGTTAACAGCTTGTATGACCCGCATTGTCAGCAAAGTGCCACTCGCGGTGTGCGTTTTGCTTAGAGCTGCTGACTTTTGATGTTTAGCTTTTGTTCAAATTAAACGCGTTAGGTGCTGTTGCTGGTGCATCACTACACGGCACCTCACCGTGTTGCCTAACTCACGCGCTATCAACGGCAAAAACGCTCAACATAGATCAACAGCGACTATGTACTTCCATTAATAATCGGTTATTTCTGCTTATTCAATAACCGCCAATGTTAATAACTTGTAAATGTGAAATACATGCAAATACATAAGATAACTAGAATATACTGGATCGCTTCTGCTGATTTCGCCAGTTGAACAATGGTCTAACAACGCTTAAAAATCTTTAAAAACATACAATTAATGTGGTTATTGCATGGCGCAGATGGGGAGGCATCACTGACAGGAGAGAATTGACGTAACTTACTAAAAAAATAGAAATTTTATATTTATGTTAATACTCAGGCGCCACAACTGATGACGGTTGCACCAGCAAGTAAATAGCGCGCACAAAAAAGGCTGCACTGGGCAGCCTTTTAACAGCAAACACGCTTAGTTATACATGGCGTTGATTTCACGCTCATATTTGCGATAAATCAGCTTACGACGCAACTTCAACGTTGGCGTTATCAAGCCAGATTCCATGGAAAACGCTTCCGGCAGCAGAGTGAACTTTTTAATCTGCTCAAAGCCTGCGAGTTCGTGTTGCAGCTGTTTCAGACGTTCCTCAAAATGCGCCAGCACTTCAGAATTACGCACTAAGTCGAGTGTCGATTCATAACGCACGCCTTGATGCTTCGCCCACGCTTCTAATGCACCAAAAGCGGGTACGATCAACGCTGTTACGTAGTTACGCGCATCGGCAATCACTGCCACTTGTTCGATCAGCGGGCAACAACCCACTTTGCCTTCCACCCGTTGCGGCGCAATATACTTGCCGTTGGAGGTTTTCATCAGCTCTTTCAAGCGATCGGTGATAAACAGATTACCGTTGTCGTCGATACGGCCTACATCGCCAGTTTTTAACCAACCAGCTTCAAACGCTTCAGCGGTTTCTAACGGACGATTGAAGTAACCACGCATCACGGTGTCACCACGCACCAAAATCTCATCATCTTTACCGAGACGGACTTCCACGTCATTCAGCGGCAAGCCGTTAGCGCCTTTCACGCGGTTGTCTGGCGAGCAGCATGCCACGGTTGCGGTAGTTTCGGTCATGCCGTAACCCACCAACAGCGGAATGTTGATCGCGGCAAAAAACGCGCCGACTTCAGCATCCAATGCCGCGCCACCACATGGCATAAACTTGATGCGGCCACCTAAGGCGTTATGCAGTTTGCTGTACACCAATTTGTTAGCCAATGACCATTGCCATTTCAGCAGTAAGCTGCCTCTGGCACGGCCTTGGTCAACTTCAAACTGACGTTGACCAACCGACATCGCCCAAGCAAACAGTTTACGACGTGAAGCAGGACCCTTGCTGACCTTGTCCATCACGGCGCTGTACACTTTCTCGAGGAAACGTGGCACTACACACACGGTATGCGGTTTAACGGCGGCAATGGCTTCTTGCACCCGCGGGGTGTCCGCCAAGTACACGTTACGGCCACCACGGCTCATCACGTAATAGCTCCAACCACGTTCATACACATGGCTCAGCGGCAGAAACACCAACGATACATCGCCTGACTCAAATGGCACACGCTGATGGTGTTGGCGCATGGCCGAGGCAAAGTTACGTTGATCTAACATCACCCCTTTAGGATCACCCGTGGTACCGGAGGTGTAGATCAGCGTGAGGAGATCATCCAGATGACGATCAGCCAAACGTTGCACTAATTCAGGGTGTTCTTGGCCTTCCTCTTCTGAGATTAAGGCATCCAGATGGAAGTGCGTATCAGTAATCAATTCAACCTGATTATCAAACACCACCACTTGCTGCAGTGAAGGGCACAATGGCAGTAACTTACAGGCCAAGTGATATTGTGCTTCGTCATACACACACAACACTTTGGCGCCAGCATCACGAATGATGTACGCCGCTTGTTCTAAGGTTGAAGTGGGATAGATAGGCACTAACACGCCACGAGCTTTGTTGGCGGCAATATCGACAATCGTCCATTGTGGACAGTTGTTAGACAAAATTGCTACGCGGTCTTGCACGTTAAGACCATGATCAATAAAGGCGGCAGCCAATAGATCACTGTAATTTTTGAATTGATTCCAGCTGACCTTATCCCATGGGGCGGCCATTTCAAAGCCTTCCAGGGCGATATTATCAGGCTGCAATCGCACCTGTTGCTCCAGCAGGCTGATAATTTGGTATTGCTCAAGAGACATAATGTAACTCACCTTTTAGCTTACAGCTGTTTCACTTTTGACATTTTAACTCATGCCACAGTCAAGCTGGAAGATTTTTAGCGCAATTCGGCGATGACTCACATCCGTAAAATCTGGTTAGACCAGTTTATAATTTACTGATATAGCGAATAATTGAATTTGAAAATGGGGAGGATGCAGAACAAGTGCACAGCAAAATAGAACAAAAGCTCTATTTTAACAACAGGTTAATTAGATAAGTAAACGCTGTAGCCACTGGCTAAAAATATAAACAATAGTGACCAGTTAGATACGTTGAACGTCAACAGAAACTGACAGTGAATGGGTGTCGCCACCATCAAAGATTACCCCTTGCAGCGGCGAGACATCGGCATAATCCCGTCCCCAAGCCGTCACAATGTGCTGACCATTGGGCATAAGGTCGTTAGTTGGATCAAACTCAACCCAGCCCAATTCGGGCACAAAAATAGCAAACCAAGCGTGCGAGGCATCGGCACCGACCAACTTTTCTTGTCCCACTGGCGGTAGCGTTTCCAAATAACCACTGATATAGCGCGCTGGCAACCCCACCGAGCGAATACAAGCAATAGCGAAGTGGGCAAAGTCCTGACACACGCCACGGCGCTCTTTTAGTACGGTTTCCGCAGGTGTAGTGACATCGGTAGCGGCGGCATCAAAGGTAAATTCGGTAAAAATTTTGTGGGTAAAGTCCAGCGCCGCTTGCAGCACAGGCACATTATCCGCAAACGTGGCGGCGGCATAATCTCGCAGCAATTGAGAACACTGGATATGGGTTGAATCCAGCATATATTCTTTGACCATCCGCAGCTCAGCGGTGGTGGCTTGCGCTAACATCTGCCGCAATTCGCCACAGGTGATGTCATGCAGTTGTAGTTGATTCGGCAGATCGGCTTCATCAATCTCAAAAAAGCATTCCACTTCAATCGCTAACTTCTTATGTGGCTCTTGAATCGAGAAATAGTAGGTTTCATTGCCAAAGTAATCTTCGCCAGCACTTTGGTAGATAGGCGTTGGCGTCACAAGAATACGCTGGCTCAAAATCTGCTGCTTGGCGGTATTACGCGGCAGCAGGTGGGTCATGTTGTAGCACAAGGTGACCGCAGAGCTGTATTGGTATTCAGTGAGGTGACGCACGCGATATCTCATATATCAGTCTTCCATTGCGCTTTGATCAGCTGTTGTGGCCCAGCTGTGTGGTCAAAATATTTGTCGCTCAACAAGGTGGTAAACTGATCGAGCTGCTCACTGATCTGCGTCATCAACTGTTCAAGCCCCGCACGAGTGCCACTTTGTTCATCAATCAAGGCTAATGCTTCCAAATCGGCTAGCTGAATGTCGTTAAGCGACTTAATAATCAAACGGTTTTCCGGCGTTAATCCCGAGCTTTGGCTGTAGTTGCGTGGTAATTCGTTGAGATACTTACGCAGTTGATCAATTTGGTAAATCAGCGAACGCGGGTTGGTGGTATCGATCATCAACAGGTCTAAACCGTAAGCAATACGGGCACGAGTACGATAACGGCGGCGGAAGGAGATCAGCGCTTCCACGCTCAGCAGTACCGATTCCAACACCTGTTGCTGTTGCAAGCTCGGCAAGTGAGTCGTCAAGGTCGCTTTCAGCAGTGTCGCCGTTTGCAGCGCCCGCTCAGTACGGCGGCCCAGCTCTTGGAACATCCAATCCATGCCACGCAACATGCTCTCGTGAGTCAAACCAGACAACGCCAGTAGTGAGGTCACTAAGCTGTCGAGGGATTCTTCCGGCACGGATGGCAAGCCATCTTGGTAAGCGGCATCCACCGCTAAAATATGATCTCGCAGTTCATTCAAAATGATGCGGGTATCAGCCGATAGCATCTCTTTGACTTGCTCGCCGCAGGCTAGCATCGCTTGCAGGTTATATCGGATACTGCCCGCCCGTTCACCATCAATCACCAGCGCGGCTAACTCATCGTTAGGGTTTTCCAGCAGCTCCGGATTATCGGTAAAGCCGGGCAAACAACCCGTAAGTTGCGACATGGCAGTCAGCAACACGTCACGGCTTTCGGGCGGGAACGGTTCAATGCCATTGAGCTGTTTGAAGATGGTGCGCATCAAGCGCAGGCTAAGCTCCGCCCGCTCGGCATAACGACCAAACCAAAACAGGTTTTCAATGACACGGCTGGGCAGATTACTGACCTCGGCGCGGTCACGCGGCTGCGCATCTAAAATCGGCAAGCTGCTATTATCGGGTTTATCGCTAACCACCCAGGTATCTTTGCTCATCGCACCAGACAGGCTGGTCACAATCGCTTCGGCGGTGGATTCCGCCACGCGAGTTAATCCCCCCGGCATCACGCAATAACCTTCTTTTTCCGCCACGGTAAAACTGCGGAAGATGCTCGGCCGCCCTTCAATCGCACCATGATGCCAGATTGGCGCAATGGCGCCGGGAATATAACTTTGGGCCACAAAGGCGTGCGGTTGCTGCTCAATCTGCGCGATGAACTGCTGCCGCGCCTGTGCATCCAAACTATGACCATACACACTGCGGCTGTTGTAACTACGATAGGCTGGCTTAATGATCAACTGCTCAAGATTAGCCAACACGTAAGCTTTTTCTTGTGGATTACCACACCACCACGTGCGCACAGACGGCAGTTGCAGCGGTTGATTCAGCAAAAATTGGCAGATTTCTGGCAGGAAGGCGAGCAAAGCTGGCGCTTCTAATACGCCGCTGCCGAGTGGATTAGCCAGCACCACGTTACCGTTACGCGCCACTTCGAGTAAACCGGGCACACCTAAGCGTGAATCGGCACGCAGCTCGCTTTGGTCACAATAGCTATCGTCCATGCGCCGCAGAATCACATCCACTTGGCTGAGGCCGTTGAGCGATTTCATCCACACCTTGCCATTGCGCACGGTTAAGTCACCGCCCTGCACCAGCGGAAAACCTAGATAGTTAGCAAGGTAGGCATGTTCAAAGTAGGTGCTGCTGTAAGCGCCGGGCGTCAGCACCACGATGCGTGGTGAATCGGTTTTGTGTGCGACTAAATTAGCCAACGTTTGCCGCACTGTGTGAAAAAAGCTCGATAGCCGCATCACATTGGCGTTGCGGAACATACTCGGCACCACCCGCGATACTACGGTGCGGTTTTCCAGCGCGTACCCAGTGCCGCTTGGCGCTTGGGTGCGATCACCAATGGCAATAAAGTGACCATCGTGACCGCGCACCATGTCCACCGCATGAAAGATCAGCTGATGCACGCTCGGCAGTTTGACCCCATGACATTGGCGCAAAAACCCGGGATGAGAAAAGATGATCTCAGACGGAATAATACCCTCTTTGAGTAAGCGCTGCTCGCCGTAGAGATCTTGATAGATTACGTCAAACAATTTAGAGCGCTGCTTTAAGCCGCGCTCCAGCAGTTGCCACTCCGCTTGCTCAATGATGTTCGGCACGATATCCAACGCCCAAACGGCAGGCGATAGCGGATCATTATTGAGGTTATAGGTGGCACCGTCGTCGCGCAAAATACGTTGCGCCCGACGGTAGCGATCCTGCATGGCGTCATCGCCCAAACGGGCAATATTCTCCATCACCAGTTGCCAATGAGGCCGCGCCACGCGTGCATTGTCGAACGCTTCATCAAAAGCGCCCTGCGGCTGCGCATAAGGTGCCTGAGACTGCAAAGTATCACTTACAGCGGCAGACAGAGAACCGGTAGATGTCATGTTTTACTGCTAACTGTCGAAAATTAGAGCCTAGTATACTTTTTTCTTAGATCCAGCGTATGCGGATATTCCTGTGTAGGTTCCTCTGTTGCTGGAGCTAATTGTTTTGGCAGCGTTTTATTTTCATAAAACTCGCGCAGTGCATTAAATTCTGGCGGTGGCATCAATGGCCCTTGGCTAAAGCCTTGGTCAAAGAAACGGTTGACCCGCCGCGCTTCAGCCTCATTGCTGTTCACTGGCAAGGTAGCGTAATTGCGGCCGCCTGCATGGCTGACATGGTAAGTGCAACCGCCCAGCGACATGCCGTTCCAGCTATCGACCAAATCAAACACTAAGGGTGAATCCACCCCCAAGGTCGGATGCAACGCCGACGGTGGTGACCACGCGCGATAACGCACCGCGCCGACCATTGCGCCCTGCGTGCCGGTGGCGGACAAGGGGACTCGCCGGCCGTTACAGGTGAGTACATAGCGGCTCTCCGTCATACCGGTTAAGCGAACCTGTAACCGTTCCACTGAAGAATCAACAAAGCGCGCCGTGCCCGCTTGGGTGACCTCTTCACCGAGCACGTGCCAAGGCTCTATTGCCCAGCGCAGCTCCAGTTGAATGTCACCAAGTTGCTGACGGCCATAATGGGGAAAACGAAACTCTTCAAACGGCGCGAGCCACTCCAGCTTGAACGGATAACCATGCTGTTGCAGATCATCCACCACATCTTTGATATCTTGCCAGACGTAGTGCGGCATCATGAATTGGTCATGCAGCTGTGTGCCCCAACGTACTAGCGGTTTCTTGTATGGCTGGTGCCAGAACCGCGCCACTAAACAACGCAGTAGCAGCATCTGCACTAATGACATGCGCGCGTGTGGCGGCATCTCAAAGCCACGAAATTCCAGCAGCCCTTGGCGACCACTGGCACTGCCCGCGGCATAGAGCTTGTCGATACAAAACTCGGCGCGATGAGTGTTGCCAGTAATATCCACCAGCAAATTGCGCATCAGGCGGTCAACCAACCACGGCGTACTCACTTCGCCGTCTGGCATATTGTCAAAGGCGATCTCTAGCTCATAAAGTTGTTCATCACGGCCTTCATCCACGCGCGGCGCTTGGCTGGTTGGCCCAACAAACATGCCAGAAAACAGATAAGACAGCCCGGGATGATGCTGCCAGTAAGTCACCAAACTGCGCAGCAGATCCGGCCGCCGTAACATGGGACTGTCGGCGGGCGTAACGCCACCAAGCGTGACATGATTGCCGCCGCCCGTACCGGTGTGGCGACCATCGAGCATAAATTTTTCGGTGCCAAGCCGTGACAGATAGGCTTGTTCATACAAGGTTTCGGTGTTGTGCACTAACTCATCCCAGCTGTTAGCCGGATGGATATTCACTTCAATCACCCCTGGGTCGGGTGTGATCAGGAATTTTTGCAGGCGATAATCTTTCGGTGGTTCATAACCTTCAATCACCACCGGCAGTTGCAGTTTACTGGCGACCGCTTCGATGGCGTTGATCAATGCGACATAATTTTCTAAGTAACTCACTGGCGGCAAAAATAGCTGCAAGCGACCATCGCGCACTTCTAAGCAGATGGCGGTGCGCACCACATTTTTAACGATTTTATATTTTGGCTGGCAGTGACCTGCGGCTTGTTGCTGCACCGCAATCGCTGGCGCATCAACGTCAATGTTAAACACGGGCAACGGCTCACGCGGTTCAAACGGATCACGCTCGGCTTCGAACTCCTCTTCCGCAACCGCAGGCAATGAGCTGAGCGGCAAGCGGAACCCCATCGAGCTGTCGCCGGGGATCAAAGTAATTACCTCGGCGCGCATCGGCCACAGGCTGCTTTGCCATACCGCCCCATTGAATTCCACCGGCAAAATAAAACCGGTGGGATTGTCGAGCCCACGGGTCAGCAGTTGCGCTAAGCGGCGGCGCTCTAAATCATCGTTCAGATCGGCTTTGCGCGGGTCAACAGCTTCGGGCAGTTGTCGTTCAAGCCACAAGTAGTACAGCGTGTCTTCGTAGGCGGGTTGCAGATAACGCGCCGCGATACCGAGTTGCTCAGCTAGCAACTCGCCAAACTGCTGTGCGTGCGCCAACGTATGACCATAGTTAGTGTCAACCCGCGCTAACAATTTGGGGTCATGCCACAGTGCTTCACCGTCGGTACGCCAGAAACACCCGAGCGCCCAACGCGGCACTTCTTCACCGGGATACCATTTGCCTTGGCCATAATGCAGTAAACCATTACCACCGAATTGCTGCTTCATGCGCAGTAACAGATCTTTGGCGAGCCTGAGTTTATCCGCACCGAGCGCGGCAGTGTTCCACTGTGCAGAGTCCATGTCATCAATGGAGACAAACGTGGGTTCGCCGCCCATGGTGAGGCGCACATCGTGTTCGATAAATTCGGCATCGACGGCACGCCCCAGCGCATTAATATGTTGCCACTCTTCATCACTGTAGGGTTTGGTAACGCGCGGGTCTTCATGAATACGCGTGACCACGTTTTCATAGCTAAACTCACATTCGCACGGGTCGGTGTAACCGGTGATCGGTGCGGCTGACACCGGGTCAGCAGTGCAAGATAATGGAATATGACCTTCGCCAGCAAACAGGCCGCTGGTTGGATCCAACCCGACCCAGCCAGCGCCGGGCAGATAGACTTCGCACCACGCATGTAAATCAGTAAAGTCGTGGTCGGTGCCCGATGGGCCATCCAGTGCTTTAACGTCTGCCACCAGTTGTACTAAATAACCAGAGGCAAACCGTGCAGCTAAACCTAAATGCCGCAGGATCTGCACCAGCAACCACGCCGTATCACGGCAGGAGCCTTTTTTTAGCGTTAATGTTTCTTGGCAAGTTTGTACGCCAGCTTCCAAGCGAATACCGTAGGCAATCTCCTGCGATAATCGGCTATTGAGCGCGACCAAAAAGCTCACTATCGCCTGCGGTTTACGCTCAATACTGGCTAGCCAGGCGGTAAATTCGGGGCAATCGTCCGCCGTTTTTAGGTAGGGGGTGAGCTCCTCTTTCAAGCCGTCGGCATAGTGGAACGGAAATTTTTCGGCGTATTCTTCAATGAAAAAATCGAACGGGTTGATCACCGTCATATCGGCAATCACTTCAACCGCAAACTCCAGCTTGTTCATCTTTTCTGGAAACACCAACCGCGCCATCCAGTTGCCGAACGGATCTTGCTGCCAGTTGATAACGTGCTGTTCTGGCGTCACTTTGAGCGAATAGCCATGGATGTGTGTCCGTGAGTGGGGCGCTGGCCGCAGCCGTAAGATATGCGGCGACACATTGATGTAACGGTCAAACTCGTAGGTTGTTTTATGCTGAATTGCCACCCGAATGGTCATGCCGCATCCCCTTGTTGGAAATGGAACCAGTTTTCGGTGATCTGGTGATGCAGCGTAATCATCCCCAGCTGCACTTCATTCAGGTATTCACTAAATTGTTCATTAAGGTCGCTGGAGTGCTCCACGCCATTGGTGATCTGCAGCAGCTTGTCGACGTTGGCGGCGATAATACCAAACCGCGGTAAGGTCGCTGCAGCGGCTTTAACTTGCTCAAGGCAATAACGTTGCGAGCGCGGGAAGCAGGGATCGGTGAGCATAAAGGTCACCACCGATGCGCCGCTAATCGAGCAGCGCATGGTACGGCGAAAACTCAAATAAGCACTTTGGGATTTCAATACCTTAGACCACACCACTTGACCGAGTTTGACGCTCTCCTCCTCTTGCGAGTGTTGCATCTGGAAATTAGCGGCATCCAAAATACGGGTGTTCATATCGGCACGCTCCAAGAAGCGCCCCATCATAATAAAATGCCAACCGGCGTGACGGTCCATGGTGCCAGTCAGCAAGCCGATAATCTTTTGGCAACCTTCGATAATGGTGTTGAGATAGGCGTGGCGTACTGAGCGATTGATGCCCTGCTTAATATTTTGCCACGCATACAGATCGAGCTCATTAATCAGCTCCCACATTTCGCCGGGCACTACATCACGGGTGGTACGAATGTTCTCACGTACCATTTTCAACGAGGACAGCAAAGAGCTGGAATTCGTATCATCCGCCAGCATAAATTTGAGGACATTGTGCTCATCGCGCACTTTGTAGCGCTGGTTGTATAACTCAACGCCACTGTTAATCTCCACCAAGTTGTACCACGACACCGCGATATCACGCGGCAGGTCGTACAGCAGATCATCGTAAACACTGACCAAACGGGCGATGTTCTCTACCCGCTCCAAATAACGTGCGCTCCAATACAGCCGCTCAGCTACGCGAGATAACATGTTCACTCTCCTTTGGTCTCAACGATCCAAGTATCTTTACTACCACCGCCTTGTGACGAATTGACGACTAAGGAGCCTTTTCTCATCGCGACGCGAGTGAGGCCACCGGTGGTCACATAGGTATCGCGGCTTTGTAAAATAAATGGCCGCAAGTCGAGGTGGCGCGGTTCCAACGCCCCCGTGCCAATCAGGGTTGGCGCGGTAGAGAGTTTCAATGTCGGCTGCGCGATATAGTTGCGCGGGTTGGCTTTGATCAGTTCAGCAAAGGTTTGCTGCTCTTTCTTGGTTGAATGCGGCCCCACTAACATGCCATATCCACCAGATTCGTTAGCAGGCTTAACCACTAACTTATCCAAATTGGCGAGCACATATTCGCGCTGTTCTGGGTCATCGCACAGATAGGTTTCAACATTAGGCAGAATCGGCTCTTCGTTGAGATAGTAACGGATTAACGTCGGCACATAGGCGTACACGACTTTATCATCGGCGACACCCGCCCCTGGGGCATTGGCAAGCGCCACGTTGCCCGCTTTCCACGCCCGCATCAACCCAGGCACACCCAACACCGATTCAGCATTAAAAGCTTCTGGGTCGAGGAACAGGTCATCAATGCGGCGATAAATCACATCGACCCGTTCGGGGCCATAAATGGTTTTCATGTAAACGCAGTTATCATCTCCGACAAACAGATCACTGCCTTCTACCAACTCGACCCCCATCTGCTGCGCTAAAAACGCATGTTCGAAATAGGCGGAGTTATAAATGCCGGGAGTGAGCACCACAATTTCAGGCCGAGTGATTTGCCGTGGCGATAACGCGGTTAGTGTTTCAAATAACTGCGCTGGATAGGAGGCATTGGGCTGAATATCATCGTTTTCAAACAGCTCTGGCAGCACCCGTTTGGTAATGGCGCGGTTTTCCAACATGTAGGACACGCCGGACGGCACCCGTAAGTTATCTTCCAACACGTAGAACTTGCCATCATGATCCCGCACCAAGTCAGTGCCACAAATATGCGCCCACACGCCAAAAGCAGGCGAAACGCCGACACATTCCGGGCGAAAGTTCTTCGAGTCCTTAATGATGTGTTCGGGAATGATGCCGTCTTTAATGCAGTGTTGCTCGTGATACAGGTCATCAATAAAACGGTTGAGCGCGGTGAGTCGTTGCTTTAATCCCGCTTCGGTAATTGCCCAATCCTTGGCTTCAATGGTGCGCGGAATAATATCGAACGGCCAAGCACGGTCGATATTGCCCTCCTCGGTGTACACGGTAAAACTGATCCCCATCTCCTGCACGGTCGCTTCGGCGGTCAGACGGCGTTTTTCCAGTTCTTCGGCGGTTAATGAATCAAGGTATTTAAGCAGTTGTTTAGCAGGTGGACGTGGAGAGCCTGAGTGGTCGATGAGTTCATCGAAAAAATCACCGGAATCATAGTTTTTTATTAGCTTATCCATAAACCGTATATCCTCTTTGACAACCTTGGTGCAGGTTATCGCTGCTGTGCATTATTCCAGCGCATCCATAATACGTTTAATCTGAACAAAAATTAAACATCAAAGGTCAACAGCCCCCATTCTCAACGCACCAAAATGGTGCTATTAGCAAGTAGAACTCCCCGTTATACGGCAAAAAGAGGAGGATTCATCCACCGCGATGCTGACGTCTGCAAATCAGCAAATTTCGTACCACAGCAAGAAACTAACATCGCGCAAAGTGGACACCATTTGCAAACGTTTTGGCGTAACAATAGCGAGGAGATAAGGATAGAAATTTCGCTTGAGGAAGAGTGTTAACTCTTCCTCAAAATGGGGCAACGTCGTAAAAACGGCCGTTAGATTGTTGCGCGTAAGCCGGAGTCATCTCCCCCCCGCCGCTTGCCGCTACAGCTGCGCTCAGAAATAGCGACGACACTCTGGATTCCTCTCACTCGAACGCCAATCCATTACGCCAAAACTGCGGCAATTGTTGATATCTAAGTAGCAAGATTAACCCCAGAATCACTAGATCAACACTCATACCCATAGCGATGCTAAAGGCGCCCAACTCTGCCGCGCCAACGAGATAAAGCATCACCGCCGCACTCCAAACAAGTCCGCGCCAGTCTTGACGATATTTAAGGCCAATCAGTTGTACCGCCATACAGGCATTGACCATCATCAACGTAATATGCAGTAGTTGCTCTGCCCACTGTAGTGTTGGCGTAATCACCGCTTGACAGAGACCCAATGCCAACATGATTACCACTAGCAAACTCAGCAGTCGCCATTGTGCTTTAACATAGGCTTGGCGCAACCTCAGCCGTCCAGAATAACAAGGTAGCAGCCACAAGCGCGCTAATGCCATGCGGTAATCTTTCACCACGGCTTGTATCCAACAAATAAGTATTCCCACGAAGGCCGCAAGATAAACGATAGCCTGCATATCCTCCAGCTGAAAACTCATGAGCACCAATGCCATACAAGTGATAGGAAGCAGCAGAAACCAAGCTACCCAACCGAGTATGTCATCAAATAGATAACTTAGCGGGTGTAACCAACGTATTAGCGGTGCCGACATGGAAGCCCACCACTCGTGGGGGCCGATGGCGGTGAATGAGGAAACTCTTTCGTCTGGCGTCTGCTGTAACCAGGCAGTTGTTTGCGCCGACCAGCCACCAAACAATGCCACGCTCCAAAAAGCAAATGCGATCAATGTAGTCCAAAGCAAGAAATACAGCGGCACTAACGAATCAATCCCTCTGAAGACTATGAACAAAAATAAGAATGAACTTGCCAGCGCCCCCAACTTGGTCAACTGAAAAAAACCGCTAAACAACGCACAAATAGCGCCTAACAGCAGTACCTTAAATAGTGCGGCAGAAGGCCATAACAGCATTGCAGGCATCAGTGTCAATAGATAAACAAACATACTGAGCAACTGCTGCCAAATGAAAGTGCGTTTGAAATTAGGCACTAACGAGGCCCACTCCAACGCACGGTACTGCAACAAATTGGCATTTAACATATAGCCAAATGCCAGAGGTCCCATATAGCCCAATAATTTAACTGATTGATTGCTGTAGCCATCCGCGAACAGATATGCCGCCGCCCAAGGTAACAGCAAAGTGACCAACAACGAAAAACGCTGATGCCCCCAGTAATAACGCGTCCAGATATTCATACGTGCAGCTCCAGATACAGTTGTTCCAGATTCAACGCTTGGCTGGCCACTTGCCCAGCAAACTGCTCGCCTTGATAGCCATCCAACAAGTAACGTTGGCCACGTTGATGCAGCACGCTAATATGCTCAGGGAATTGCGGTACAGCACTTTCATCCAAAGCATCTGCGTTAACACTGTCTGCCGCAAAAGTGACTAAACGAACGTGTTCTTTGAGTTCGTCTAACTCGCGCATCAACAGCAATTTGCCATCTTTCAGCAGCGCCACGTGGCTGGCTACCCGTTCTAAATCTGAAGTGATATGCGACGAGAACAGCACCGCGGAGTTTGACTGTAGCGCTAGCTCAATCAAATCGGTCATAAATTGGCGCCGCGCCAGCGGATCGAGGCTGGCAACCGGTTCATCAAGTAACAGCAGTTGTGGCCGATAGGCCATCGCCATAATGATGGCTAACGATTGCCGTTGACCGACCGATAATGTGCCGACTTTCTCCTCAGCATCTAAGCCAAAACGTTGTAACCATTGCTGTTCTAACTGCTTGTCCCATTCAGGATAAAAACTGCTATGCAGCTCTAGAGCATTAGCCACTGTACAACGTTCATAGCCAAAAGGTTGCTGCGGCACATAACCCAGCTTAGCTTTTGCCTGCACCGACAACTTGTCTGGTACATTGCCAAAGATTTCCACCTCGCCCAACTCTGGCGTGATCAGCCCCAGTGCAATGCGCATCAAGGTGGATTTACCAGCGCCGTTGGCACCCAGTAGCCCTACCACCATGCCCGCTTCTAGCGTTAGCGACACTTCATCGAGTATACGGCGGTCATCGTAACGTTTAACTACCTTGTTCAATTGCAATAATGTACTCATCGCTATTATTCCTTTAGGTTATAGCGTTAACTGTCACTCATATCGCGCCATTGTTGGGCGATCAGTTCGATAAGTTGTTGTTCGGTTAGGCCTAACTGCTGTGCACTGGCCAATAATGCTGTTAATTGCGGCTGCAATAATGTCGCGGCCGATGCTTGCAGATGTGGACCTGCCGCTACCATCGTTGACTGGCCGCGACGACGTTCTAACCAGCCCTGTTCAACCAGTTGCTGAATTGCGCGCGAAACTGTCATAGGATTAACCGCTAAATGATTGGCAATTTGGCGCACTGACGGCAGCACGGTTTGTGCTGGCAACTGTCCACCAACGATCAGGTGGATAATTTGTTCGCTCAATTGGCGATAGATAGGTTCACCACTATTGGGGTTGACCTGAAGCAGTTCCAACATTTAGTTGCTCACTGTATTAATACATTGATACACTCGATTGTGCAAAATTACTACACTGGTTTTTTAATTGCAAAAGGAAATTCGCATGACGCAGCGTTACTCTCGCTGGATAGCCCTGTTAATGGGATTAGGACTATGCCACGCTTTACCGATGTCAGCTCAGGCGACAGAGCAAAGCAGTAGTTGCTACGCCGAAGGTCTTTCTGACCAACTTAAGTGCGGCAGTGTTGAGGTGGCTGAAAACCCGAAAAAGCCTAACGGCCGCAAAATCCAAATCCACTATGTAGTGATCCCCGCCATTAAAAACCTCGCCCCGAAAGAAGCGATTTTGGGTATCGCTGGCGGGCCAGGACAATCAGCCATTGAAAGCGCCGCGTCATTTGAACGTATGCTGAGTAAAGCGCGGCAACATCGCGATATTTTATTGATTGATCAACGTGGTACTGGCCAGTCAAACAAGCTCGCCTGTGCGGGTGAAGACCTTACCGACATCATCAAACTCAATGATGACGCCTATGACAGCGCCAAAGAGACTCGTGAATGCAAAGCGGCACTGGATGCGGATGTGACTCAGTACGGCAGTGAGCAAGCCCTTGATGACTTTGAAGTGGTGCGTCAGCATTTAGGCTACGAAAAGCTGCATCTGTACGGCGTATCTTATGGCACGCGCATGGCTCAGCTGTACATGCGTAAATACCCGCAAGCGCTAAAAACGGTGACCTTGGACGGCGTGGTCCCCATGAGCCAGAGCGTCCTCGCCATCGGTAGTGCTATTGCCAGAGCACAAGAGTTAGTTTTTGAAGACTGTGAACAGGACAAGAGCTGCCGCCAAACCTACCCCAAATTGCGGCAAGATTTTGAGCAGATACAGCAGTCATTAGAGGAGTACCCAGTGATGGAGAAAGTCCATCATCCCGTCACTGGCAAAACCGCGCTACTGACCCTGACACGCAACAAGTTTTTAGGTTCGCTGCGACTGGCACTCTATTCTCCGGCGGTGCGCTCCCTACTGCCATTTGCCATCCACCAAGCCTACCGCAAGAACTATCAACCGATCCTTGGCTTACTCGCGATGCAAGATGGTTCAATGGATATGGCGATGGGCATGCATGCGGCGGTGGTCTGTGGTGAGGATTGGCCGCGCCTCACCGCCAGCTTACGTCAACAAGCCGAACAAAGCGTGATGGGGCAAGAGATGCTAAAAGCCCTCGATGCGAGTTGCCCTATCTGGGATATTCCGCCAGTAAGCAAGGCGTTTGCGGCGCCGATTAGTAGTGATATTCCTACGTTACTGCTCTCTGGCGAGAAAGACCCTGCAACGCCGCCCAAATGGGCCGAGATGGCGATGCAAAAGATGAGCAAAGCGCGTCACTTAGTATCCCCTTATGCCACCCATAACGTAGCCGCCCAATCGTGCGCTGGCGAGCTGATTGCCAAACTGATTGAAACCGATGACACCAATGCGATTGATGGCGAATGCCTCCAAAAAGATGTGCGTCGTAGCTTTTATCTAAATGCCAGCAGTGTCGAGCCATTGCCGGAGGACAAGTAATGATTAACGTAGCCAACATCAGCAAAAAAATCGGTAAAGTACAGGCGTTGGACGATTTAAGCTTTAGCGCCGAAGACGGCATGATCACCGGTTTGCTCGGCCCCAATGGCGCCGGTAAAACCACCTGCTTACGCACCATTTTCGGCTTGCTCAAACCGGATCAAGGCGTGGCCGAAATCGACGGTATCAACGTTGCTAAACATCCGGTTGCTGCCAAAGCAAAATTGGGACTGTTCCCCGATCCCTTCGGCTTATACGAGCGCTTAACGCCACGCGAATATATTCAATATTTTGCCAAACTGTCAGGCATGAGCAGTAACGACGCCAAGCAAGCAACAGCAGCGGTGCTGAGCAAGTTGCGCATGGATGACATTGCCGATCGTCGCTGTAAAGGTTTCTCTCAGGGGCAGCGGATGAAAACCGCTTTGGCACAAGCAATTGTCCACCAGCCGACCAATATTATTCTTGATGAGCCAACGCGCGGCCTTGATGTGATGAGTACCCGCGTTTTGCGTGATCTCCTGTTAGACCTAAAACAGCAAGGCCACTGTGTGCTGTTTTCTAGCCATGTGATGCAAGAAGTCGCCGCCTTGTGCGATCGCGTGATTGTGATGGCTAATGGCAAAGTGGCCGCTATCGGCAGCCCGCAAGAGTTGTGTGAACGTACTGGGCAAGACTCGCTGGAAGAAGCCTTTATTCAATTAATCGGTACCGATGAGGGGATTGCCGCATGATCAGTAAAACACTCACCTTGCTGCGAAAGGAGCTGATTGATGCTAGCCGCGATAAGCGCTCGGTATTGGCGGGGCTGTATTACGCCATCGGCACCCCATTAATCATGTGTGGTTTGTTTATGGTGTTAATCAACCAGTTGTCTAGCCCCGATGACTTACCGATCAAAATCACCAATGCCGATACCGCCCCCGATTTAGTGCGCTATCTCGGCCAAAAAGGCATTAATAATGATACTGGCGAACAGGCTGACAAGATCCAACTGGTCATCAGCGATGATTACGCCCAACAGATGGCACAAGGTAAAAGCGCAGAAGTGATTATCGTCGCGGATAACTCCGAAGAAAAACTGCAGAAATCAATTCGGCGGTTACAGCAAGCACTACAAAGCTATTCGATGGAGATGGGCAGTTTACGCTTGCTGGCTCGCGGGATTGACCCGCGCGTACTGCGACCACTGCAAGTTGAACTGCATGACCAAGCCACTCAAGACTCTAAGGGCGGCATGATCATGGGCATCGCCATCTTTACCATGCTGTATTCAGTCTTTATCTCCGGTATGAACTTAGCTATTGATACCAGCGCTGGTGAACGCGAGCGCAACTCGCTGGGATTGTTGCTAAGTCATCCCGTAACCACTGGTCAGTTAGTGTTATCCAAACTGTTAGCAGTAACAGCCTTTGCCATGTTGGGCTTAGTGTTAATTTTAGCGATCAGCCACTTTGCTTATCCACTAGTGCCTTGGCCAGAACTGGGATTTAACATCACCATCACCCCGAGCTTTATGGCGACGGTACTGGTTATTGGTTTACCGGTGGCCATGCTGGCTGCGAGCTTGCAATTGTTTGTGTCGTTTATGGCTAAAACCTTTAAAGAGGCGCAATCGTATCTGACGATGGTGATGTTTATTCCGTTGGCGTTGGCAATGAGTGCGAGCTATAACATTGCCCCTGATGTGCTGAAATGGTTGCCAGTATCAGGCCAACAAGGGGCATTGATGGAAGTCATCAAAGGCAAGGCGTTGCCAATGCAGGAGTTGTTAATCTCCTCCGGTGCCACGCTGGCAATCACTCTGCTGCTGGCATTGGCGCTAACCCGCATGCTGCGCAGTGAAAAGGTGGTATTTGGCTTGTAAGTGTTATTGCAACTGCGGATACGCGAAATAGCGCTGTCCGCTGATTGCCATCACTAACGAATGAGGGATGAGAGACTATGTGGCGATGGTGCAAACAACATCATGTACTGCTGACCATACTATTACTGGTCGCTGCGCTTATTTGCTATGGGCTCGGCGCTCATCAAAGCTCAGTGCTATTGGTAGTTGTCGGTTGCTGTTTGGAAATGGCATTTTGGTCGCGGTTAGTGCTGCGCCGCTAACATGTTGATGGCGAAAAAAGGCTGGCATCTGCCATAGCCTTAAGTAATTGAACGATCCTGAGTAGACTTCATAATTGGTCTCAACATTGTTGAGGCCGATTTTTTATACAAACTCTCTACAGAGTTAAAGATTAACGCCGAGTTTTTTGCCAAAAATATCACCTCAATGCGTTAAACAGCAATATCCATCACGCTCTAGAGATAAAAATGTGACTCGCTCTTAAGCGAGTCACATTGGGCATCTGCCAGCATTTTTATTGGATGTCTCACTCGTTAGTAGCGGTATTCATAACTCGCAAATACGCTACCGTCAGAATCACTATCATCCAGTTCATATTCGGAACGACTGGCGCTACCGCCAACGGTCATCATGCCGGAGAGCATCGGCCAACGATAGCTCAGCTCTAGCATCAGCAGTTTTTCTTTAGGAATATCTGGGGTCCAACCGTTATTTATAGATACACCATCGTCATTCAAACGCGCATAACGCAGGTAGGCTTGTAAGCCACGGCTATTTTGATACTGCCCAATCAACCCCAACACCCATACTTTTGCGTCGCTATCATAGGTTGAGCCTAAGGCGCGGCGATAATAACGAGAACCACTCAAATAAGTGCTGTGTTCATAAAAGCAGTTAAACGCATTTGGATTGTCACCACAGGCACGTAAAGTATCTGAATACTCCACAAACACCTTGTAGTTTTGCTGATCATAGTTAAAGCGGGTATCCGCACCGTACAACATGGCACAGTCGGCTAAATCGGTTGGGCTTGGGCCGCTGGAGTCTTCACAGGTACGTTCAACATATAGGCCTACAGGGATATCAAACCAAGTGTCGGCATAACGCAGATCAAAGCCGGCCATCTGGTTACCAATCTTGCTGTCCATTGAAGAGTCGCAATCGACAGTACCGTCTGCACACTCAGTCCCCCCACTCACGGAATCAAAAAAGGTACCTAAGCCACAAGGCTCGCCTTCACCGCATAGTTGCGTAGTCCACGATACGCCAATTTCTAGCTGTTTTAATGGTTTAACGGAACCACGGAAGTTCCACAGCAGCGTATCTTCAATGGCACGGTCATCGTTTTCCCAGCTCACGCCAGTAGTCAAGGTCCATGGACCAATCCATGATAACCATGGCGTCTCAAAACCGTGTGCGTCGTTACGGCTGATCCACAACGACGGCATTGGCCGCGCGTTAGTGGTACGCATCAAGCCTGTATCGTTACCAGGCCCCCACCACTGTGACACAGTGCCAACTGAGATGACCCAGTTGCCAAGCACGCCAGCGACATAAGAGTCATCTAAGCGTAAGCTTTTATCATCCTGCGGATCTAAGGCGCCAGTTACCGCCAACTTGTAAGAAAAACGCGAACCAACATATTCATTGGAAACACGCAATTCCCCTTTCTCGCGATAATCAGACCCGAAGTGTTGGAAGCGCGCAGGATCACTAGCAGCAGAGGCTTTAATACGAGTGTTGGCGACATTATTAACGGCTTGATTGTAGTAATAATTTACGCGTGAAAAGGCTTGGCGCACACTAGGTGCCAGCACTGACGGTTCAGCCTTTGCTAAATCAACGCCGATACCCGACCACATTAAAGGGTAGGTATTCACCGGCACGGTAATCACCCCGGCATCGGCCAACGTTTGAATATCGGCACGTAAATAGACATCTTGGGTATCAACCCATGGTGCGGCCATGGTCATGCTAGAAACTAACATACCGACAACCCAACAACTGATGGCAACAAGTTTTTTCACTGGTTACTTTCCCTGTGACTGAAATTTTTGACTAAGCGCCGTCGCCACTGACGGCGCAACAAACTGACTCACATCACCGCCGTGCAATGCCACTTCCTTCACCAACGTGGATGAAATAAAGCGATTTTCCTCTAACGGCGTTAAAAAAACGCTTTCCAAATCTGGATATAAACGGCGGTTCATACTGGCTAATTGATACTCATACTCGAAATCGGCAACGGCTCGTAAGCCACGAATCAACACCGTTGCTTGTTGCTGCTTAGCTAAATCGACCAATAAGCCAGAGAAGCCAATAACAGTAACATTCGGCACCCCTTGGATCACCTCATTCAGCAAGTCAACGCGTTGCTGCTGCGCAAAACAGGGCTGTTTACTTGGGTTAGCCGCCACCGCCACCACAACCTCGCTAAATAAGCCTGCTGCGCGACGAATGAGATCGGTATGTCCGTTAGTGACAGGATCAAATGTACCGGGATACAGTGCTTTATGCCCCATGATGAACTTATTCCTAGAATACTGATGACGAGAAACCATACAGGCGTTCCCGAGTATGGCTGGCTATTTTGCCATACTTTTATGGCCGATGGGCAGTGAGTTCAACGTGATAGCAGTTGCCGAATTTCGACTAATGCTGCAGCAAGGCCGGCTTGCTGGGGTTCATCGGCCATCGCTCGCAGTAATTGCTGACGAGTTTCCGCCATGAGTAAATGGTGTACTTGCGGTACCAACTCCCCCGTTTGCGCAGCTAATACCAATCCGCGCTGCGCACAGGCTGTAATACGTTGGGGTTGATCCTTCGACACCGCAATGGCAAGGCTCGGCACCTGTAGGGCAATCGCTTGGATCAAGGTATCGCCACCACTCAATACTGCCGCACGCGCACCGGAGAGCAGTTCGACAAAGTGTTGCGTTGGCAGTTGTGCTACCGACTTAACCTCTGCCGTTGAAGGCGGAATAACACCGGGATAGTTACTGCCAAACACCACCACACATGGCATGTTCAGTTGCTGTTGGCATAACAAGGCTTCGCGCCATAATAGCTCTACAGCGAGCTCATCATGCAACTGATGGGCGCCCGAGCCCGCTGAAAACAACAAATAATTTCCAGCAGTTAAGTCCATTGATGCTAATAAACGCGCCTGATGTTCAACATCGGGCTCATCAAAAATGGCACCAACATATTGCGGATGACTATGACCAAAGTGGTTTAACAGCTGACGGCGCCACCAAGGAATCGGTGGTAACAGATAGTGCGGCTGTACGACCAGATGAACGTCGGTATAGCGTGCTCGTCTAATACGCATGCCACGATTACGCTTACGTTTATGTTGACTAAGGAACACCACCTTGGCGCCAAGGCGCTTGGCGTGCTGCAACTGCTGATGCCGCCCAGAAGCATCAAACACCACCACATCGGGACGAAAATTCGAGATGACTTGGTTTACACCAGTAATATCTTTGGTCGGAGAGCAGTCAAGCAAAGTCATCGGGAAAGGGCAGCTAGCGCTATATGACGCATGTCGATTAAGGATAAAGTGAATGTCAGCATCATTTGCTAAACGTTGCGCCAAAATTAATGAACGGGTGTATTCGCCTATCCCTTCGGGAGAGGACACCGGAATAAACAGAACCCGTTTGACCTGCTGCTGACTCACAAAATATCCTTATGTTGCTGTAGCCCTAAAGCGAGGTACGCTTGTACCACTTGATGTTGCTGCGTTTTAGCTAAAATATCGACGGCTAACGAAGATGGCGGTTCGCTCAAGGCACTATCAATCGTCACGGCCAAACCATCAGCATCACCAACGGGGACTAAATACCGAGCTAAATCTCCCGTTAAAATTTCACTCGGACCGTGATGACAATCGGTGCTAACCACTGGCGTACCGAGCGCCAACGCCTCAATCAATACCGTTGGCAACCCCTCATAATCGGAACTCAAAACTAATAACTTAGCGCGTTTAATCCATGGGTAGGGGTTCTGCTGAAAGCCTGGTAATAACAACTGTTCCGCCACATCGGCTTTACGCGCCAGTTTACGCGCTTTTTTAGTATTACCACATAACAAAACGAGGGGTAATTTGTGGGTCAATTTTGCTAATGCGGCGAACAGTACATCATGACGCTTCTGTCGCGCGACTCGCCCAACATGGATAATAAAGTCTTGCTCAGGAATAGCGACATTTTGCTCAGCCGCTAATTGCTCAATTGCTGAAAAATCAAAAGGATTATAGATGGTTGTTACCGATTTTGGCGTAACTAACGAGGAGTGTCGCACCTCTTCGGCAATCCCCTCAGACACAGTCACCAGCTGTTGTCCATTCAGGGCTTTAATCGCCCGGCGCATATCTAACCAGCTAAATAGCCCTAAAGCACGCTGCCGCTTAAGCTCTTGAGACGGTGAGTTGTGTAAGACGCAGTAAAGGGGAGCTACACCTGCTTCAATCATCAGCAGATTGGTTTGATGCAGATTGGAGATAAACAGATCAAAGCGCCCATCCTGCGCTTCAATGTCGGCAACTTTCGCTTTGAGTTGCTTGGCGGCAGTACGATAACGCCAAAAACTATCTAGATTTTTCGCATTTTTAAAACAGTGTGTAACTTGCAACCCCTTGGGGAGCTTATGCTGTACAAATGGCTCCATCACCAACATGTGCACTTGATGCCCTTGTGCCATCAAGCCCTCGGCGAGAGTCAGCATCACCTTTTCCGCACCGCCACCAGCTAAACTATCAATAGCAATCGCTATTCTGCGTCCCATTACCACGACTTCCTTATGCCACGCCTCATTAAAACGCGGTTGACTCTCATTGAATTAGCGGTAGCTATATTTACAAGCACCCACCTTGCTGGCGGCTTAACTTTCAACTTAATTGCTCAGCCACCAGCCGATCAAACAGTTGGCACACAGTATCAACACTAATACGGCTCATCAAATCGCTGCCTTTGGCACGCTTGCCCCAAGGAATATCTTGGCTAGGATGCTGTTCGGCCATCACTTGTTGGTAAACACTGGCCACATAATCGCGATAGAGATAGGGGCCTGTACGGCCGGGGTTAGAGTGTGCATACAAACCAATTACCGGCGTACCTTGGGTCACCGCCATATGTGCTGGGCCAGTATCGGGCGCCAACACCACTGCGGCGCGTTGCAGCACCGCCAGCAGTTGCACTAAGGAGGTTTGCCCCACCAAATTGGTCAACTCAGATTGGCTATGTTTGATGATATTGGCCGCTAAATCTTTTTCTAACTGCGCAGGGCCGCCGCACAGGTACACTTTAAAGCCTTTTGTGACGGCGTAATCAGCAACCGCCGCGTAGCGCTCTGGCAACCAATTACGTTCAGCTTTACTGGCGGCAGCACAAATCACTAACGCTTTCTCTCCATCAGCGATGTTGGTTTGCGCAAACGCCCTGTCAGCCTCAGGGATGGGAATATTCCACGTTGGCGTTAGATCGGTGACACCGATTTTTTCCGCAAAGCCCATAAAGCCTTCTAACACATGCGGCGTAGTTAGCGGTTTAACGCGCGCATTGGTGACCAGCCATTGGCCTTCTTTAGCCCGTTGACGATCAAAACCGATACGCACTTTGGCCTTAATCATTAACGACGCAATGGTTGCCCGAGCCGCCACTTGCATGTGCAGTAGCACATCAAACTTACGCCCACCGAGTTTGCGTTTTAGATCGCCATAGCTTTTCCACCCCAACGATTTATCAAAAATGACAAACTCCACGCCGGGTAGATGCTTTAACAGTTGGTATTCCACCTTGCCGATAACCCAAGTGATCGGCAGCTGCGGATATTGCCGCTGAATGGCCTGTACCATCGACACCGCGTGACACACGTCACCGATTGCTGATAGGCGCAAAATACAGAGAGATTTCATTTGGCTTGGGTCAAAACGCATTGGATTAATCGAGGCTTATTAAGTGCAAGGCACAAATCTTAATGTAGAATGGCGTCAGGTGCTAACGCTTTAGATACACATTAACATGCAGTTAAAAAAAACCGCCCATGGCCAAATCGCATTTTGTGCCGACACCCCGGCAGAGATCAGCCCAGAATGGTTCACTGACACCTTTTGGCGTCAGCAAAACCAGATTATTGGCAGCTCCAGTGGTCGCAATATCACTTGGTTTGTTGAGCACCAAGATCAACGTTGGGCGTTGCGTCACTACTGGCGGGGTGGTTTGATCGCCAAATTGATTAAAGATGCTTATCCATTTTCGAGCTACCACAACACACGGGCATTTGCTGAACTGCAACTGCTCGAACAGCTGTATGAGGAAGGCTTTGCCGTCCCCAAACCAGTGGCCGCCCAAGTAGTGCGCAGCGGCTTACTGTATCGCGCCGATATTCTCACCACGTTACTCCCCAATGCGCAGGATTTAGTGGCCTTATTAGCCGAGCGCGCATTATCCAATGAAGCATGGCAAACACTCGGTCAACTGATCGCCAAATTCCACCTGCGTGGCGTATATCATGCGGATCTCAATGCCAAAAATATTTTGCTGAGTGAACAACAGTTTTACCTGATTGATTTCGATAGAGGCGAACTGCGCGATGCTGCGGCCAGTTGGCAACGCAGCAACATCGAACGGCTACTGCGTTCATTTCACAAAGAAAAAACCAAGCAGCCCACGTTAGCGTTTGATGATGCCTGCTGGCAGCAGCTTATGGCGGGTTACCAGCAAGTGAACCCACTGCCGCTACACAACTGAGCATTCACCGTGACTCCAGTTGCTCCAGTAGCGGGGCCACCACGGCAAACTGGCGCTTTAGCGTACCGCGGTTACGCTCGACCACCGCCAGCCCCGCCTTGCCCGCCTGCGCTTTTTGCTCAGGATGGCTTAACAAGGCAATAACCGCCGCGGCGAGTTCAGCGCCATCAGCAACAATCTGCATTGCACCTTGCTGCTGTAGTGTTTGGCTAATCTCAAGAAAATCGCGATAGTTGGGCCCCTGCAAAATAGGTAAGCCCAACGCCGCCGGTTCCAGCGGGTTATGGCCGCCCATCACAATCAATGAACCGCCCACAAAAGCGACGTCACCACAAGCATACCAACCGAGCATTTCGCCCATGGTATCGCCTAATAATACTTGAGTCGTTTCGATGACCGGTTGCTGCGCACTGCGACGCACAGCATGCAGTCCCGCCTCATTAATCGCGGTGGCCGCATTATCAAACTGCTCAGGATGGCGCGGCACCATGAGCAGTAACGCATCAGGCCAACGCTGCAGAATCTGCTGATGACACTCAAGCACCGCGGTAAACTCACCCGGGTGCACACTGCCAGCCACCCACACCACCGACCGTTGCCACTGCTGCTTCAACGCTAGGTAAGGCGCCAGCTGTGCATTATCAACGCTCAAATCAAACTTTAGACTACCGCATACTTGTACTTTATCTGCCGCGACACCTAAGGCCTTAAAGCGCTCGGCTTCTTCCGCCGTTTGCACCGCAATGGCATCCAACTGTTGTAACATTGGGCCACTTAACTTAGCCCATTTCTGATAACCTGCGGCAGATTTAGCAGACAAACGCGCATTAGCCAAAACAATCTGCGTACCGTGTTGTTTGGCTTGATGCAATAGATTAGGCCACAGCTCGGTTTCCATCACGATCAGTAATTTAGGCTGTACTTGTCGCAGAAAACGGCGAATACACCACGGCAGATCAAACGGCAGATAACAGTGCTGAACACGGTCACCCAGTGCTTTTTGCACCAGTTGCGAACCGGTGGGGCTGGTAGTCGTCACCGTAATGCTAAACTGTGGGTAGTGCTGTTGCAGCGCCTTGATAAACGGAATGGCGGCTTGGGTTTCCCCCATCGACACACTATGCAGCAAAATGTCGGTCGATTTTAGCCGAGTTAAGCCAAAACGTTCGCCCCAACGGCCGCGATAATCCGCGCTTTTGATGGCGCGAATCGTCAAATAAATCAGCAATATTGGCGTAAGCAGGTACAATAAAAACGAGTAGCAAATGCGGTTCATACGCGTTGTCAGTCAAGTCCACCAGCGAAACGCTAATGGTAACATAGACGCGTGCACCGCATAAGCAAGGCCCATTGATTCAAGGATTGCCATGAAAACCCGTGACCGGATTATTCAAGCGAGTCTGCAATTGTTTAACGAACATGGTGAACGCAGTACCACCACTAACCACATCGCCGCGCACTTGGGCATAAGCCCGGGCAACCTGTATTATCATTTCCGCAATAAAGAGGACATCATCCTCAGTATTTTTCAGCAATATGAGCAACATCTGGAATCGGCGTTCGTGCCTTATCATGATGAACCGCTCAACATCGAGCTGCTGATCAAATACTTTGATGCCATCTTCTATGCCCTGTGGCAATTCCGTTTTATATATACCAACTTGGCGGATATTTTGAGCCGTGATGAAGCGCTGAAAGCCCGCTATCTACACGTACAAAACCGCCTGCAAAATCACGTATCTGCCTTGCTAACACAGCTATGCAATGATGGTTTTTTGCAGATTGAGCCAGCCAATATTCCGCCGTTAGCCGATACGGTGAAGATGCTAGTGAGTTTCTGGATCAGCTATCAGTTGACGCAATCCACCATGAAGAGCATCACCAAAAGCACAATTTATGAAGGTGTGGTGCGTTTGCTCATGCTGTTTCGCGCTTATGCCACCAGCAGTTCACTGGAAACCATCACCCGCTTGGAGCGACACTACACCGTATTGGCCTACGATTAACCAAGCGCAAGAGCCCCATTGACCGCATATCAGATTAGCAATATTTATGCTTACTAGCGCCATGCACAAATCTAACTAATAGCGCACAGGCTGAGCTAAAAATCACTGTGGCAGCCGTTTAATTGGGGTTAAAATGCCGCCAATCCACAAGTCAGCATAATCACATAAAGGAGACTGAACGTGGCATCTTCTGCATTCTACCAACAGATCCAACAACAACTCGAACAAACCAAAGCGGACGGTCTTTATAAAAGCGAACGGGTTATCGTGTCGCCACAACAAACCGCCATTACCGTGAATGACGCTAAAGTGATCAACTTCTGCGCCAACAACTATTTAGGTTTGGCGAACCATCCAGCACTGATTGAAGCCGCCAAACAAGGGCTTGATGACCACGGTTTCGGCATGGCGTCTGTACGCTTTATCTGCGGCACCCAAGATATCCATAAACAACTGGAAGCTAAGCTGTCAGCCTTTTTAGGCATGGAAGACACCATTCTGTACTCTTCTTGCTTTGACGCTAACGGCGGCCTGTTTGAAACCCTGCTTGGCGCGGAAGATGCAATTATCTCCGATGCACTCAACCACGCCTCCATCATCGACGGCGTACGTTTGTGTAAAGCCAAACGTTTCCGCTACGCCAACAACGACATGGCCGATTTAGAGCAACAACTGATTGCTGCTAAAGATGCTGGCGCACGCCATATTTTGATTGCCACCGATGGCGTGTTCTCCATGGACGGCGTGATTGCCAACCTCAAAGGCGTATGCGATTTGGCCGACAAGTACGGCGCACTGGTAATGGTCGATGATTCTCACGCAGTGGGTTTTGTTGGCGACAAAGGCCGCGGCACCCACGAATATTGTGAGGTGATGGATCGCGTTGACATCATCACCGGCACACTGGGCAAAGCTCTCGGCGGTGCGTCAGGTGGTTACACTTCAGGCAAAAAAGAAGTCATCGACTGGCTGCGTCAACGCTCACGCCCGTATCTGTTCTCTAACTCTTTGGCACCAGCGATTGTGTCGGCGTCTATCAAGGTATTGGAACTGCTAGAAGACGGCGATACGCTGCGTAATCAACTGCATGCAAACGCGCGTTACTTCCGCGAGCAGATGTCAGCCGCCGGCTTTACTCTGGCCGGCGCCGACCACGCCATCGTGCCAGTGATGATTGGCGATGCCAAACTGGCTGGCGATTTTGCTAACAAACTGCTGCAAGAAAACATCTACGTGATTGGTTTCTCGTTCCCTGTTGTTCCCCAAGGCCAAGCACGTATCCGTACCCAAATGTCTGCTGCGCACACCACCGCGCAGTTGGATCGCGCCATTGCCGCCTTTACCCGTATCGGTAAAGAGATGGGCATTATCTAACGCGACTATTGAGAACTCACATGAAAGCACTAAGCAAATTAAAGCCTGAACAAGGCATCTGGATGGTCGATGTAGAAAAGCCAGCAATGGGCCCGAACGACCTGCTGATCAAGATTCGCAAAACCGCCATTTGTGGCACCGATGTGCATATCTACAACTGGGACGAATGGTCACAAAACACCATTCCGGTACCTATGGTGGTGGGCCACGAGTATGTCGGTGAAGTAGTAGGCGTGGGCAGCGAAGTCCGCGGCTTCAATATTGGTGATCGCGTGTCTGGCGAAGGCCACATCACTTGCGGCCACTGCCGTAACTGCCGCGCGGGTCGTACTCATTTGTGCCGCAACACCTTTGGTGTGGGCGTGAACCGCGAAGGTTGTTTCGCTGAGTATTTGGTGATCCCAGCATTTAACGCCTTCCGTATTCCGGATGATATTAGCGATGACTTAGCCGCTATCTTCGATCCATTCGGTAACGCGGTGCACACCGCGCTGTCGTTTGATCTGGTGGGTGAAGATGTATTGATCACTGGCGCTGGCCCTATCGGCATTATGGCGGTAGCGATTTGTAAACATGTCGGTGCCCGCCACGTGGTGATCACCGATGTCAACGAATACCGCTTGGATTTGGCCCGTAAAATGGGCGCCACACGCGCGGTTAACGTCAGCAAAGACAATCTGAAAGATGTGATGAAAGAGCTGGGAATGACCGAAGGCTTTGACGTCGGATTAGAGATGTCTGGCGTGCCATCGGCGTTTCATGCAATGTTGGACACCATGAACCACGGCGGCAAGATTGCCATGCTGGGTATTCCTGGCGGCCAAATGGCGATTGATTGGAGCAAAGTGATTTTCAAAGGCTTGGTGATCAAAGGCATTTATGGCCGTGAGATGTTTGAGACTTGGTACAAAATGGCCAGTTTGATCCAATCTGGCTTAGATATTTCGCCAATTATCACCCACCAATTTGCGATTGATGACTTCCAAGCAGGCTTTGACGCTATGCGTTCAGGTCAATCAGGCAAAGTGATTCTAAACTGGGAATAACCCTAAGTTAGCATCAACGTCTGTGGGCACTGTACTCACGCAGTGCCCTCAGGCAAAATGTGATCAGCATCAACAAATTAGGCTCCGACACATCAGGTGTAACTATGTCGACTTATAAGATTCTGAACATTACCGAACTCAAACAACGACTGCAGCAAGATGACGCGCTGCAAGTGATTGATATCCGCGACCCCGCCAGTTTTGAGCAGGGGCATATTGCTGGTTCAACCCGCGTGGGCAACGACAACATTGCCCAATTTATGGCAGCAGCTGATTTAGATGCACCACTGGTGGTCGTCTGTTACCACGGCATCAGCAGCCAAGGAGCTGCCGAATATCTGCATCAACAAGGCTTTGACGATATCTATAGCCTTGAAGGTGGCTACACTGCTTGGGCGGCCGCCCATGGTTGAGATTGGTCGGCTGTCATCACCGCGTGCTGTGATGGCACTAACGGATTATCTCAAAAGCCAAGGGATTGAAACCCATCTGGAGCATGTCGCCCAAGGCACTGCTATTTACGTGGTCGATGGTCGTCACGCCACTGCCGCACAACGCGAATTTGCCGCGTTTATCCACAACCCGATGGACCCAAAGTACCTGCAAGCATCGTGGGATGTGGGCGACAGCCAAACCAAACTGGACTACGGCGCTCCAGGACTGCAACTGCTGAGTAATCTCATTACTGGCGCGGGGCCTGTCACACTTATCACCTTGATGACGTGTATCGCCATCTATATTGCCATGCTGTTAGCTCCGGAAGCGATCTATAGTGCCCTAGCGTTTTTTGGGGCAACCTCTGACAGCCATTGGCAATTCTGGCGTCTGTTTACGCCAAGTTTGCTGCACTTCTCGCTGCTGCACATCACCTTTAACATGGTGTGGTGGTGGTATCTGGGCGGACGTATCGAAAACAGCCTCGGCAGTGGCCGTTTATTGCTGCTATTGGTCGTGGCGGGCACCTTGCCAAATATGGCGCAGTTTTTCTTTGATGGCCCCAATTTTGGCGGGCTTTCTGGCGTCGTCTATGGCTTGATCGGTTACAGCTGGGTGATGAGCCAATGGGCACCACAGCGCGGTCTGGTGTTACGACCTGCACTGATGGGCTTTATGCTGCTATCACTGGTACTCGGTTTTAGCGGTATGATGGGCGATAACATTGCCAATAATGCGCACTTAGCGGGGTTACTCGCTGGCCTCGTCCAAGGTGGCATCGATAGTCGCCGTAAAAGCTAACGCAAAAGCTGGCCGAGTTGCTTCACATAATTGAAACGATTGGCAACATTTTAACCGTAGTGGCTACCGCGATAGCACGGCACAATGGTGTTCTGGTTCTCGCATAATAATGATACTCAGCCACCATGAAATCCTACGTCTACTTGCTTGCACCGCTGCTGTCACTCGCCAGTGTCGGCTGCAGTAATCTTAACCACGCCCCTGAACAACCCTTGTATACCGCGCTCACCAAAGCATCCGGTGGCGATATGCCCGCCACTCAGCGTGATCTGCGGTTCAAAAAAGCAGAACTGCATTGGCAAGTGTTTCCTGAAACGGAAACGCTCACCGGTCATGCCGTACTCAGCTTTGTTGCCAAAGCGCCATTGCAGCAAATATCGGTCGACCTTGACCGCGAACTGCCAATCAGCCAAATCAGCTTCAACGACCAACCGTTAACGGCAGCGCAATGGCAAAATCCTGAAGGGCGGGTGTTTATCACCTTGCCAGAACAACTACCGCAGGGCAGTGCATTTACTATTAGTATCGATTACGCTGGTAAACCGCATCAAGCCAAACACGCGCCATGGGATGGCGGCTTTGTGTGGAGTAAAACCCAAGATGGCCAACCTTGGATAGCCACCGCGGTGCAAGGTGAAGGCTGCGATCTATTCTGGCCGTGCATTGACCAACCTATGGGTGAACCCGAAATTGCCGAGCTATTTATTAAAGTACCCGCACCACTCGTGGCCCCCTCTAATGGCAAATTGCTCGGCATGACTGAACAAGATGGTTGGCGCACTTATCATTGGCAAGTAACACAACCCAATACCTATGCAGTTGCCCTCAATATCGGTCCGTATGAAGAGTTACAGACAACCTATCACAGCCGTTACGGTCATCAATATCCGCTGCACTACTGGTATCTCAAAGGGGATAAACAAGCGGCCGAAGGTCTATTTGCTGAATTTCCCAAACAGCTGGAATTTTTTGAACGTTACATCGGCCCTTACCCATTCTGGCAGGACAAAATGGCCGCGGTAAATACGCCCCATTTAGGCATGGAACACCAAACCATCAACGCTTACGGTAATCACTACGCCAAGGAGCTATTTGGCTACGACAGCCTGTTACAGCACGAGTTGGCGCATGAATGGTTTGGTAATCAGCTCACTAATGAAAACTGGGATGATTTCTGGTTACATGAAGGCTTTGCCACCTACATGCAGCCACTCTATGCCGAATACCTGCACGGACAAATGGCTTATGATGCGCAGCTGTACGGTATTCGCGCCAAAATCAGCAACAAGGCACCGATGGTATCTGGCAAGTCCAAAACAGAGGAAGGCGTTTACGATGAGAAACGTGGCCCTGGGCAAGATATCTACAACAAAGGGGCGCTGTTGTTACACACCCTGCGTAATTATCTGGGCGATGAAAAGTTCTTCCGCGCGATTCGTGAGCTGGTTTATGGCACCGCCGATCCACAGCCGGGTAATTTCAAACCGCTCTACAGCAATACCAAAAACTTTATTGCCATCGTCAACCGCGTTAGCGGCCAAGACATGACAGGTTTCTTTCAAACGTATCTCTACCAAGCACAGCTACCGAAACTCAGTAGCCAACGCGAAGGTGATGTACTGAAAATCAGCTGGACACAAACCCAAGGCGATTTTTCGTTACCCGTTGAAGTATTGGTTGATGGACAACTGCGCACGGTGCCAATGCCGCAAGGGCATGGCGAACTGATTGTCGGTAACGCCGACCTTATTCAGCTCGACCCACGGCAAAAGCTGCTTAAAGATGAGCCCTACTTTGCCGAATACCAAGCGTGGCAGCACGCGCAAAAAGAGCAAGCCAAAGCCGCTGAGCAACAAGCAAAGAAAAAGCAGTAATCTTGAATAATGAGTAGAAAATGCCGTGTCAGCTTCACTGTGCACGGCATTTTTATTAACGCTTAAGCGCGTTCAAGCACTTTAGCCACCAGCTTACTAATGCCAGAATGCACTTCAACAATATTGCCCGCCAACATATACGCAGGAGTACTCACCACATTATGCGCGGCATCAACAATCACCTCATCCACCTGCGCGGCTTGATGGTCGCCGCCCATGGCATTAAATGCTGCGGCAGTGTCCACATCAGTGCCAATAGTGCCTTTCACACCGGCACCATACAGCAACGGCATCATGACTGGCGAGATACAAATAAAGCCAACCACTTTCTTAACCTTAATAAAGCTTCCAATAAAATCCGTCACTAATGGGGAAATCTGCGCCTCAGCGCCGTTAACCGCAAAGTCACACAAGTTTTTAGCCGCACCAAATCCACCGGGAATCACTAAACCATCAAATTCGGCGACATCGAGTTCAGTCGTAGCCTTAATCTCTCCTCGAGCAATGCGCGCAGACTCTACCAACACATTACGACTCTCAGTTTCAGCGACCTCACCAACAGCGTGATTAATCACATGCAACTGCGCCATATCCGGCGCAAAACATTGGTAACTGGCCCCCGCTTGCGCTAACGCTAGCAAGGTCAACACCGCTTCATGAATTTCACTTCCGTCAAATACACCGCAGCCACTCAGTAGCACCGCTATTTTCTTCATTAAAAAAAGTCCTCTTATGTCATTTGAGTTTAACAAAAGTGTTATGAAACTGTTGATCCGCTCAAAAATCATGCTAACTTATTCCAACTGTTCCAGCGAGCTCCCTTCAGCGGTCCTCTGCAGTAAATCTGGAAATGGAATTTTAGAAATCCACAGACAGGAAAATTTACCCAAAGTAAAGTACAACGCACAAAAAAAATATTAACCAATTTAAAACAGTATGTTAGCTGTTAGGATGAGTTAGCCTTTCTCCTGTTACCCACGCTGTTATATTTTTCACTCACAGACTTATCCACAGGCTGGGAGGATTTTGTCGTGGCTCAAATTTCCCTTATGTGGCATCCTTTACTGCAAATTCAAATAGCTAAAAAATCGATTTCGACACTATGCCAAAAATCGCTGACAACCCGCTGATCCTCGTTGATGGATCCTCTTATCTTTATCGTGCCTATTATGCACCGCCGCACCTGACCAACTCAAAAGGTGAAGCCACGGGCGCCGTGTATGGGGTTGTCAACATGCTGCGTAGCTTGCTGTCGCACTACACTCCGTCACAGATGGCGGTGGTGTTTGATGCCAAAGGGCCAACCTTCCGTAACGAGATGTATGCCGATTACAAGGCACATCGTCCGCCGATGCCGGATGATCTACGTAGCCAAATCGAACCGCTGCATAAAATTATTAAAGCGCTCGGCTTGCCGTTACTGTGTGTCTCGGGCGTAGAAGCCGATGACGTGATCGGCACATTAGCCTGCCAAGCCAGTAAAGCTGGCCGCGCTATTTTGATCAGCACTGGCGATAAGGACATGGCGCAATTGGTGGATGACAACGTCAACCTGATCAACACCATGACCGACACCATTTTAGGGCCTGAAGAAGTAGTCACAAAGTTTGGCGTTGGCCCAGAGCTGATCATCGATTTGCTGGCTCTGATGGGCGATAAAGCCGATAACATTCCCGGTCTGCCCGGCGTTGGTGAAAAAACCGCGTTAGCCATGCTCACAGGTTTGGGCGGCGTCAGTAAAATTTTGGCAAATCCTGATGATATCACACCGCTCGGATTCCGTGGTGCTAAAACCATGGCACAAAAGATCCGTGATAATGCCGAAATATTGCAGCTATCTTACGAGCTGGCGACCATCAAAACAGACTGTGAGCTAGATATCCAATGGGATGCGCTGGACATTCAGCAGCCTGATCGCGATGAGTTGATCAAACTCTACGGCGAAATGGAATTTAAACGCTGGCTTGGCGAAGTGTTAGATAACAAAGCACCGCAAAATGCCCACAAAGAAACGGCCAGCGCCGAAGATGTTGCAGCAACAGCCGCGGTCGACATCGAATACGACACCATTGTAACCCACGAGCAGTTAGATAGCTGGCTTGAGCAACTCAGTAACGCCGCTGAATTTGCTGTGGATACCGAAACCACCAGCCTCAACTATATGGACGCGGAATTGGTGGGGATTTCATTTGCCGTAGAGCAAGGCAAAGCCGCCTATCTGCCGTTGATGCACGATTACGAAGGTGCGCCGGCACAGCTCGACAAAGCCGAGGTGTTAGCCAAACTCAAACCGATTTTGGAAAATCCAGCCATTGGCAAAATCGGCCAGAACCTCAAATATGACATCAGCATTTTCGCCAACGTGGGAATTACGCTACGCGGGGTACGTTTTGACACTATGCTGGAATCGTACGTGTTCAACTCTGTTGCGTCACGGCACGACATGGATGGTTTGGCACTGAAATATCTCGGCCATAAATGTGTCAGTTTTGAAGAGATTGCAGGCAAAGGTGCCAAGCAGAAAACCTTCAACCAGATTGAGCTAGACACCGCCGCTTACTATGCAGCCGAAGACGCCGACATCACGCTGCGTCTGCACCAACACCTGTGGCCACGGCTCAGCAAAGAAACTGGCCTTTCGACGGTATTTAACGAGATCGAGCTGCCACTGATCACCATTTTGTCGAAAATCGAACGTAATGGTGTACTGATCGATAGCATGCTGCTGGGACAACAAAGCGAAGAACTGGCGCGTAAGATTGATGAGCTAGAACAGAAAGCGTTTGAGATTGCCGGTGAAACGTTCAACTTAGGCTCAACCAAGCAACTACAGCAGCTGTTCTTTGACAAGCTGGGCTATCCGATCATCAAAAAAACCCCAAAAGGTGCGCCATCTACCGCAGAGGAAGTCCTCGTCGAATTGTCACTGGATTACCCACTGCCCAAAGTGATTTTGGAACACCGTAGCCTGACTAAGCTGAAGAGCACTTACACCGACAAACTGCCGATGATGGTCAACGGTAAAACTGGCCGTGTGCATACCAGCTATCACCAAGCCAACGCCGCCACGGGCCGCTTATCATCAAGCGACCCGAACCTGCAGAACATTCCGATCCGCACCGAAGAAGGTCGTAAGATCCGCCAAGCATTTATCGCCCCAACTGGCCGTAAAGTATTGGCCGCCGACTATTCGCAAATTGAGCTGCGGATTATGGCGCATCTCTCCGGTGATGAAGGCTTGTTAACCGCGTTCGCCGAAGGCAAAGATATTCACCGAGCCACCGCTGCCGAGGTATTTGATGTGGCGTTTGAAACCGTCACCTCTGAACAGCGCCGCCGTGCCAAAGCGGTTAATTTTGGCTTGATCTACGGCATGTCTGCTTTCGGTTTAGCGCGCCAACTGGATATTCCGCGTAGCGAAGCCCAAAGCTATATCGATACCTATTTCAAACGTTATCCTGGCGTGATGCGTTATATGGAAGAAACCCGCGCGTTAGCCGCAGAGCAAGGTTATGTGTCAACACTGTTTGGTCGTCGTTTGTATCTGCCAGAGATCAAAGACCGCAATGCGATGCGCCGCCAAGCAGCAGAACGCGCGGCAATTAATGCCCCAATGCAAGGCACAGCAGCAGACATCATCAAAAAGGCCATGATTGCAGTTGATGAGTGGATCACTAGCGAACAGCGCACCGATATCACCATGGTGATGCAAGTACACGATGAATTAGTGTTTGAAGTCGATGAAAACCAAGCTGAGGCACTGAAAGACAAAATCTGCCAACTGATGGCATCCGCAGCGGATCTTAAAGTGCCGCTGCTGGCTGAAGCAGGCTTAGGTGATAGCTGGGAACAAGCACACTAATCAATTGAGCGTACCAATCAACTCCTCCCGAAAGCCATCGTAAGATGGCTTTTTATTTATAATCAGCAAGATAACTACAAAAGTGGTGGTTTTATTCAGCGATCACCGACAGTAATTGTGATCCTATACGCGATTATTGAACTCAAAAACAAAAAACTGTTTTCAAAATACAGATAAATAAGCTATTATTCGCGGCGTAGGGTACAGAGGTTAAGATGTTCTATCTTTCAGACCTTTATTTCACTTTTAGTGATCAGCCAAATAATGGCGCCCCAGCCTCCACACAAGGCTGGGGCTTTTTTTTGCCTAACGTTTAGAGTAATTACTTTAATTTGCCAAAAAGATGCGCTATTCTGGCGCAGAACCGTTAGATCACAGCTTTAACGGTTCTTGAGTCTTGTTGAAATTTGGCTTCTCCCCAAAAGGGGCTAAATGAATTTATGCCGAGTACAGAATATGTCCTCGGCTTTTTTTTGCCTGAACGGCTAGGGGCTGTTTATCTTTGCTGGTTGTTTTTGCAGCAGGCAGCGCGTCGTTTATTCAGCATTCAATGCTTGTGGCGCATAACGACACATTGCATCATTTAGCTAAAACACACGCGGCCAGTTGCCAAAACGTTCAACAACACAGGTCAAAAAGGAGGTGCAGATTATTCTGCGGCAGGAACAGTCTCATCGGCGACAGCTGGGCCAGTAAACCACTCGGACAGCATACTCAGCACTTTCGGCTTACCAGTACCCTTTAACGATGAAAACCCTTCAACGCGCACCGCATCACCAAAGTCGGCTAATGCCTTACGTACATCGTTAACCGTTTTCATGCGGGCGCTTTGTGTCAGCTTGTCTGACTTAGTCAGCAATACCAACACTGGTAGCTGGCTCTCTACCGACCACTGCACCATTTGCATATCTAGGTCTTTCAGTGGATGACGAATATCCATCAACACCACCACACCTTGCAAACATTCACGATGCTGCAGGTACTCACCTAGCGCTTGTTGCCATTTTTGCTTCATCGCCAATGGTACTTGGGCAAAACCATAACCAGGCAAGTCCACTAACCGACAACCTGGCGCAGTTTCAAACACGTTGATCAGCTGCGTACGCCCCGGTGTTTTACTGGTTCTGGCCAAGTTTTTCTGTTCAGTCAATGCATTAAGCGCACTGGATTTACCTGCGTTAGAGCGGCCAGCAAAGGCAATCTCGATGCCTTCATTGCCGGGAATATGCTGTTCGAGGTGCTCAATATCCGGCGCGCTGATCACAAAGTGTGTCTTGCGAAAATCGATGCTTGAGTCAGTCAAGTGAAACTCTCCGTTGCCTAAAAACACCGCAGCCAACATGCGTTGCGGTCAAAATTATGTAAAAATGCGCTCATTAGCCCGTCATTCTAACATGCCTAAGCGTTTACGCCGAAAATCATCATGAGCAAATTCATTATGCGACTCGTGACCCTAGTGTCACTCTGGTACGGACTTATTCCCAACACTTACGCCAATACCGCCGACATTCAAGCCGGTGAGCGAAAGTCAGCCATTTGTGCTGGCTGTCACGGCAGCCGCGGCATCGCCCCAAGCGCCAATTTCCCGCACCTTGCAGGGCAATCCACCAACTACTTAATCAAACAACTGCAAAATTATCAGCAAGCCAATTCCGGCCGACAGGCTCCAATGATGACCAGTATTGCTGCGCAGCTATCAGAGCAAGATATCCAGCAATTGGCCGCCTATTACGCCGCGCAACCTCCGCGTCACCCGGTATCAGCGGCAGAAAGTGGCATAGGTAAACGCCTCTACCTCGGCGGCGATATGGCAAGAGATATCGCTGCCTGCTCAGCCTGTCACGGCGTACACGGCCAAGGGCTTACTGCCGCGGGTTTTCCCGCGCTGTCAGGGCAACACGCCCTGTATACCGAGCAACAACTCAATAAGTTTAAACAAGGCCAGCGCCATAATGATCCCAATAATATGATGACCGATATCAGCCGCAAACTTAATGCCGAAGAGATTGCCGCGCTAGCCGCTTATATTGCAACATTAACACCGCCAAAAGCAGCTAATTGACGTTTACGTAAACTTAATAATGGTTGACACAGATCACTAAATGTTTTTTAATGTCGACGATTTATGATTCCCAGTCAGTAAAAAAACCATAATTTTCTGGGAGCAATAATGGTTGCAGAGTCATTTGGGGGACTCTCAGCTAATGGGAGTGCGGCAATCACTCTCAGCTATAGTGGGCATGATGCCTTACTAATAAAAAGGTCTGGATGACCACAAACGACAAAGCAGGGAATGCGTCAATAAAAATAGGGATATGACCGGGAGAGTCGTTCGCTTAGCATGGAATGCAACTAGCAGAATTGGGCACAAAGTGTCATCATCAAGCGGCAGCTCGTCTGCCGCTTTTTTATTTCTGTATTTCGCTAAAATTATTGGAATATGAAGTAGATGCCGAATTGTCCCCTGTGCCAAACCCTAACAACTCAAGCGCACTATCACGACAAGAAACGCAGTTTCTTCCTCTGTGATGGCTGTGGACTGGTGTTTGCCGATCCCAACAGCGTACTCCCACCACCGATTCAGCGACAGCGCTATGGCCGCGCCCAAAAACACAGCAAGGTACAACAACTCGAAGCATTTATCGATATGTTGATTGCGCAATTGACGGACCTTGGTTACCAACAACTTGAAGGGTTAAATTTCGGTCGCGTGTTATCTGCCGCAGCGCAGCAACGAGTCGCCGACGCGGGCTATCACATCCGCCAGTTTGATCCATTTTTTGCCCCTGAGCGGCAATGGCTACATCAACAGTATGATTTTATCTGCAGCTATCGCGTGTTTGAGCACTTCCATACTCCCGCACGTGAGTGGCAATTACTTAATCAGTTGCTGAAGCCGGGCGCTTGGCTGGCGATTTCAACGCCACTGCTGCGCTCAGTCGATGCCTTCGCCAAATGGCATTTCAAGAATAATCCCACTCATGTGAGCTTTTATCAGCCACGAACCTTCGCTTATTTGGCCGAAATGGCCGGATTATCGCTTTTATTTGCCGAAGGAGACTTTGTATTGATGCAAAAAGCAGCGTAATTTGCTATAAATCGCGCCCCGGTTGCAAAGCTGCAGTAAACTAGGATGAAAGCGCTTGCACCCTGATAGCAATTTCATCAAATGAGAGCCATATGACTAGAATTAAAAAGTCGCGCAACACCAATGAAAACGGTGCCAAGCGTGCGCCGCGAACCAAAAAAGCTGAGCGCACCATCGCGCGCAAGAAACAAGATAACGGCAACAAATCTGGTAGCCGTCAATCCGTTGGAGAGCAACCACAAAACAACCAAGGCGGAAAGGGTAAAAAAGACCCTCGTATCGGCAGTAAAAAGCCGGTAGCGTTGGTGCTGCCTAACACCAAAGAAACACCGATTGCCGCAGTGCGCGCAGTGAAACAAGCTCCACTAACTGACGAACAAAAACTGGCGCAGTTAGAAAATGACCCACGCTTAAATCAACTGTTAGATCTGTTGGAAGAGGGTAAGACCTTGCCAGTGGCAGATCAGCAATGGTTAGATAAGCAGTTGAACGAATTGGAACGTTTGATGGATAAGCTCGGCATTGATGATTTAGCCGATGCCGATGATGCTGAATTTACTGATGATGAAGATCTGCTCGCCAAGTTCGATGCAGGTGAAGATCTATTGAAGCAGTACCAACAAGACGATAAATAAGGAGCCGTTGTGCAGATGTTGCTGGTAATTGTTGCGCTGATCATTGTGGCTGGCCTTGCCGCCTACGCCACCATGTTACTCATCCGTTTGCGTAAGCAAACCCAAGCCAAACAAGCCGCAATTGCTGCACAACAGCAAGCCGTACAGGAACGTCAGCAGCGCGTGCTGGACGATATCCGCTACATCGCTTTGGCTATGACCGAAGATCGTTGTGAGATATCAGAAGGCGTGCTGCGTATTGCTAAACTGTTCGAAGCGCTGGCACTCACCGAACGTGTGGAAGCAGACTTTCCAGCCACCTACGAGCATTACGAGTTGATAAAAAACCATCCTATTTTGGAAGAACGTCAAGCGTTACCAAAACAGGAGCGGATGAAGCTGGATTTCCATCGCATGAAATCTGAGGCAGCGCTTCAGGATAATATTCTTAACGAAGCGAAAACCTTAGCCAATTTTGTCCTCAAACCTACCCACTAAAGTGAGCTAAATGGCCCGTGTTGGCGTGAGTCGGTGCACAAAACCGAGCCACTTGGGCAGACATTAGTAACTTTTTCATAGATATTCGCTGTTTCTTAAATATCCTGTTAAGAATTTCAAACTGGATCAAGGTTATTTGGCGAGTAACATTGCATACTTCGCCTGTTGCTAATTTAATGTCGGAGGACGCGTCTTGGAGCAGCCCACTAAAATCAGCTGGGATCAGTCAATGATCGAGAAGTACAACTACAGCGGTCCGCGTTATACCTCATATCCGACGGCGCTAGAGTTCGATGATTCCTTCACTGAGGGCGATCTGCTATCGGCGATTGAACACAGCAAAAGCGATAAACTGTCGCTCTACATCCATGTGCCTTTCTGTGCCAAGCTTTGCTACTACTGTGGTTGTAATAAGATTATTACCCGCCATCAGCACAAAGCAGACCAATACATCGAATACTTGGAAAGTGAAATTCTTAAACGCGCACCACTGTTTAAGCGTTACAAAGTCACTCAAATGCATTGGGGCGGCGGTACACCTACCTTCCTCAATCCAGAGCAGATCTTGCGGTTGACCAAGCTGCTTAAAGCAAACTTTGATTTTGCCGAGGTGGGTGAGTACTCGATTGAAGTTGATCCGCGTGAAATCGAACTGACCATGCTGGATACGCTTAAAGAAGCGGGCTTCAACCGGATTTCTATCGGCGTGCAAGACTTCAATAAAGAAGTGCAAGTCGCGGTTAACCGCGAGCAAGATGAAGAGTTTATCTTTGCGCTGATCAACAAAGCGAAAGAGATGGGTTTTGTGTCAACCAACGTGGATCTGATCTACGGCTTGCCACACCAAACGCCAGCCACCTTTGCGCAAACCATTCAACGCATTTTGGATCTGTCACCAGACCGTTTGTCAGTGTTCAACTACGCACACTTGCCAGCCCGTTTTGCGGCGCAGCGTAAGATTAAAGATGAACACCTGCCAACGCCGCAGCAAAAGCTGGAGATCCTGCAGCATACGATTGAAACGCTGACAGGTGCAGGCTATCAGTACATCGGTATGGACCACTTTGCTAAGCCAGACGACGAGCTGTCTAAGCTGCAACGTGAAGGCCGTTTACACCGTAACTTCCAAGGTTACACCACCCAAGAAGAGTGTGATCTGTTAGGTTTAGGCGTGTCATCTATCAGCCAAATTGGCGATTGCTACGCGCAAAACCAAAAAGATATTCGCCCTTACTACGAAGCGATTGATGACCACGGCCATGCGCTGTGGAAAGGCTGCAAACTGAACCGTGACGACGAGATCCGCCGCGCGGTCATCAAACAGCTGATCTGCCACTTCGATTTAGATATGGCGAAGATGGATGAAAAACTGGCCATCAACTTTGAAGAGTACTTCGCGGAAGATTTGAAACTGCTGCAAACCTTCATTGATGACAAACTGGTGACGGTTGCCGACCGCAAAATTCATGTGGGTGAAACTGGTCGTCTGCTGATCCGTAACATCTGTATCTGTTTTGACGTGTACTATCGCGAAAAAGCGCGCCAACAACAGTTCTCTCGGGTTATCTAAACTCAGGTAGCGCACCAATCGTGCACAGAAAGCCGACATCATGTCGGCTTTTATTTTGACTCATTAGCGCACTAACTAACATGCGGCGCTATTTACGACTTTCGCGCATACAAAGCTTGGCGTTCACTGTCTGACAAGAAGGCCATTTCGATACCATTGCGTTGTAGTTGCTGTAATTGAGCGGCGGTTAACTGCAGCTCTTGCTGAGCAATCCGATATTCATGGGCAATATCGATATTGCTCACGCCGGGATCATCAGTATTCAAACCCACTAATAAGCCAGCCTCAATAAACTGCTTTAACGGATGCACGTCGTAAGAGGCCACTGTTGAAGTGTGTAAATTGCTAGTAGGGCAAGATTCAATGCCAATACGCTGCTTGGCTAAATAGCCCATCAGCTTGGCATCTTCCACCGCTTTAACACCGTGACCAATGCGCACCGCGCCTAGCTCGTTAATCGCTTGCCAGATGCTCTCGGCCCCCGCCGCTTCGCCAGCATGCACCGTCACTTGTAAGCCGGCATTGCGGGCTTTTTTGAAATGCTCGTTAAACAACTCGCCGGGGAAACCCAGTTCATCACCAGCCAAATCCACAGCGACTATGTCTTGATGGCAACTCACCAGCGCATTCATCTCAGCTAAACACGCTTGTTGGCCAAACGTGCGTGACAAAATACCAATCAACTTCACCTGCGTGTTGAAGTCACGCATTGCTGCATTGGTACCATCAATAACTGCCTCAACCACAGCTTGCAGCGGCAATTTGTGATTCATTGCCATGTAGTACGGACTAAAACGTAGCTCCGCGTAGTCGATGCCAGAATTTGCGACATCTTCCACGTTTTCGTACGCCACGCGACGCACAGCGTCTAAGTCTGCTAATACGGCGACCATCCAATCAAGCTTGGCTAAAAAACCTAACAGATCGGCTTCTTTTCCCTGAATTTGCACATGGGGGGCAAGTAACTTGGCAGTGTCAGCCGGGAGCGTAATGCCATGCTGTTGGCCAAGCTCCAAAATCGTTCGAATACGGACATTGCCGTCCAAGTGTCGGTGCAAATCCACCAACGGGATAGAAGTATCAATCATAAAAAGCCTCTTTCGCGTTACCTGCATTATTCGGAATTGGTAGTGGTAACTGCCTAATTCTAGCATGAGTGACACGTATCTCATTGAATGCCAATGTTACAAAAGTGCCCTGTTTAGCAAATCGTCGCAATAGTAATCAGCTTATAAGGCCGTAAAATCGCCGCGTTCCGTTCATTTATCGACGTAAGTGACAACAACCGTGAGATAATTACTGGTATGCTTTATCAATAAAGTTGGCAGTTTTAGGAGGTCTCGTGGGTAGATTTCGCAGTCAATATGACCATCCACTATCAGAACAGCAGTTGGAGCAATTCTGGCAACAAGTCTCAGAAAGCAGCCTCAAGCTCGCCGACGAACACACGATAGCTTATTGCTACATTGAGCATCCAAATCACGACAAAGTGGTGGTGATCAGTAATGGCCGAGTAGAGAGTTATCTCAAATATATTGAAGTGATCTACGAGCTGTATGAGCAGGGCTATAGTGTTTACGCGCTAGATCATGTGGGGCAAGGGCTATCCAGCCGACTGTGCACTAATCCACACATAGGACATATCGACCGCTTTGATCGCTATGTCGAACACCTAGACCAATTTATTGCGACCATAGTGCTACCGCAGCAACACCCACACCGTTACCTACTCGCGCATTCCATGGGTTGCGCCATTGCTGCACTCTATTTAGCACAGCACAGTGAGCATTTTGAAGCGGCGGTGTTCTGCGCGCCGATGTTTGGGATTAAGCTACCGCTGCCAAAGTCATGGATAACTTGGTTGACTAAAAAGATGAACCGCTACTCCGCCGACAATGAGCCTAACTACGTGTTGGGTGGGCAGGATTATCATGCCAAACCCTTTTATGGCAATCCGCTGACTCACAGTCGCCAACGTTACAGTCGGCTATTGGCACTCTACCAACAAGTACCGCAAATTCAGCTCGGTTCGCCAAGTAATCAATGGCTATTAGAATCACTAGCGGCGGCTGAGCGGGCGTTACATGCCGCCAAACAGTTATCGATCCCAGCACTAATTTTACAGGGAACGATTGACCGAGTCGTCGACAATGATGCGCAATGGCGTGCCTGCGGGGAACATACTCAACTACAGCAGATTGAAGGCGCTCGTCATGAGTTGTTGATTGAGCATGACTGCTGCCGCACACAAACCATGGCGTTAATAATGGATTGGTTCAGCAACTGAGCGTAACTGACGCACTTCGCCCGCACGCGGTAGCAAGCGGGCAAATTCTGCGGCAGGCAATGGCTTACTCCATAGATAACCTTGGAACCAGTCGCAGCCATGTGCTTTGAGATAGGCATGTTGAGCTTGAGTTTCTACCCCCTCAGCAACCACAGCCAATTTGAGTGCGTGCCCCATATCAATGATGGCTTTGACGATGGCGTTACCTTGGTCATTTTCACCGATGTTACGGACAAAGGACGCATCAATCTTAAGCCGTGATAACGGCAGATGTTGCAGGTAACTCAGCGAGGAATAGCCAGTACCAAAATCATCGATGGCAACTGAGAAACCGGCTTGTTTCAACGCGTTAAAACGCTTTTTCACTATTGAGATATCGGTTAAAAACAGATGCTCGGTCAACTCTAACTCAAAGGCTGAAGCCACCAGTTGTCGTCCTTTAATCTCCGACAACAAACGTTCGACAAAATCTGCATCGTTAAACTGTCGCGCACTGATATTCAGCGAAATCTTCGGTAACTGCTTGTCAGCATTGATAACTAAAAACTCACACACGTCTTTAATTAACCAACGGGTTAAATTATCAATCAGCCCAGAGCGCTCGGCCACAGGAATAAATTCTGCCGGAGAGATAAAACCAAACATAGGATGGCGCCAGCGCAACAACGCCTCAGCACCGGAAAGTACCCCATATTCATCAACAATCGGCTGGTAATAAATCTCTAACTGGCGTTTGTCGATCGCATCACGAAGATCATTTTGAATAATCAGTTGGGCGCTAACCTGGCGCTCCATCTCAGGAGAATAGATCACGCAGTTATCACGACCCCGTTCTTTTGCGTCAAACATCGCCATATCGGCACAACGCAGTAACTCACCTGATGATGTGGTTTCCCGTGGCTTAATGAGATGCACACCAATACTGGCTGACACATTGAGCTTATGCCCGTTGATCACTAACCCTTGAGAGATGCTCTGCCGAATATCACCGGCAATCGCAAATACGCTCGTGGTTGCCGCATCATGACTAGTGGCAATATTCTCAACGACCAGAGCAAACTCATCGGCGCCCAAGCGCGCCAGTAAATACGGGCTGGTCGCTTCAGCTAAGTGCTTACTCACCTGCACCAGTAAACTATCACCGGACTTATGCCCTAACGCATCGTTAATGACTTTAAAGTTATCTAAATCGATGACAAACAGGGCACTGAAACTCAGCTGCTGCCCGTTCGCCGCGCTAATACGATTCAGGCAATTGATCAAATGTTCACGGTTGGGTAGATGGGTAAGCGGATCATGACTAGCGAGGAATGCCAGAGTATGTTGATTTTCAATGTCGTTAGAGACATCGGTATGTAAGCCCACTAAACGTATCGGACGCCCTAGCGCATTCCACGCTACCACCATCGCACGGCTGCGGACCCAAACGTAATCGCCCGATTTATGCAGCAACCGATGCAGCGATTCATACTCATTAGTTTTACCATCAAGGTAATCTTGTAACACCGACAGAGCGGTGGGCAGATCTTCTGGATGTAACAAACTACGCCAAGTGGCGAACTCAGCCGCAAGCTCTCCGGGGGCATAACCAACAATCTCTTGCCAACGATCAGATAAAAACACCTCGCCAGACAGCATATCCCAATCCCACAAGCCATTTTTATTGCCGTCGACAGCAAACAGCCAACGTTGCTCGTTTTCCTTAATACGCTCCAACAATCTATCCATGTGCAGATATAAAGACTGAATGTTGTCATCCAAGCCTTGATAAAAACTCATCGGCCACTGAGGCTCTGTGGCCAGATGACGCTGAGATATGCGCAGCTTTAACTGTTGTAATGGCTGAATAAACAATCGAAAAACCAGCAAAGCACAACCAGTCAGCAACAAGGTGATAACTACTGCCCAGCCAATAAATAGGTGATTAAATGCCGAGGCCGCAGCGGTCAGTTGAGGAAAGAGATCATACTCAACAAACACAGTGGTGATATCAGCGTAACTTTGTGAGTTATATTGCTCGACCGGAAAATAGATCAGTAACAAATCTCGAGCACTGTCAACTCGATAACTCGGTTGTGCTGATTGATTGGCCGCTAATGCCGAAGCAACAGAATAAGTATCAAAAGCATCGGGAGCAAGTGTGTTTAGCCACAATGAATGATTGGCATATCGAATAGTGCTGTTGCTATCAATAAACGCGACGGAAACGACTTTTTTATTAGTCGCTAAATAACGTAATTCATCCCCAATACGACGCTCATCTTGACTAATCGCAGCTTTATTAATGGCATCGACGGTATGCTCGAGAGTAGAGAAAACCCCAAGCCTTGCCTCCGCAGCTGCGTTCGTAGTGGCATGACTGCGGCCAACAAAATACACGCCAATCAGCAACAAGCAATAACAGCAGAGCACAAGCGATGCTGTTAAATAAGGTCGACGAAGCCAAGAAAACTTCAAGATGGCCCTCCGTTGCTGAGCACATTAGGTCAGGTTAACTTAGAGCATATATTATGACAGCCACAACAGATATCTGTAATCATGTTTTGCTGGCAAAAAGTAGCTAACAATGCTCTCTACTGCATATCAGCTTATATCTCAATATTTGAGTTCGAATACGCCATCCTAAACATCAGAACGCAAATGATGATTAAATCATTGAACCATCGATTGATAAGATAAAGAGCAATACTACACCTGCAAAAACAACAACAGGTGGTGCGTATACGCTTCTAATACCAATTTGATTAATTATCTGGTCAGATTTTTCCAGTCTTTGGAGCACAGAGATTTGCTCGGACCAGTATCCTTAATGAAGGTATTTCAGGCTCGGCATACTTGGTCAACAATTTGTTCGTAGCAATCAAATACTCAGTTGAAAAGACAGTGTTGTCTGAGGCCTTGCCAAACTTGCTCCGATCTGGGGAATAGGCGGGGGAGCTTAACTAAAGTGAGATTAAAGTCGTTGGCTGAATGCATGACAATTTCATCGTATTCATGATTAGCCCTATTAGATCACACTTTTAATAACTGGTCAGACGTTGCGAGGCCACAAAGCAAAAAAGGCCACCCGTTTGGGTGGCCTTCTCTAAATTGGGCGTCTGGCGATGACCTACTCTCACATGGGGAAGCCCCACACTACCATCGGCGCGATTGTGTTTCACTTCTGAGTTCGGGAT
>NZ_JBLXAT010000017.1:0-39208 GCF_048265805.1 Shewanella sp.
CAGCGGCGGTAGTTCTAGCTGAGCAGCTCTTAAAAAATGGCTATGCACTGGCGGATTTATGAGGGGATCCTTCAGTGTCGGGTGTCGAACATCGTAATCAACTGCTGCAAGATGTGCTGTTTGAAGTTGCTAAATATCCGCGGGCAACATTGACGGCGGAAGTGTCCGAGCAATGGCTCACCGAGTTACCTGTGGCAAAAGTGGTATTGATGTCGCTACCCGCAAAGCTGCAACTTCATGGTATCCAACAGGAATTGGAATTGCAGTTAAGCGTGGTCAAACTCAGCGAGCAGCAGATTTGGGTCACCAACGCTAAGCCGCTCATTTTGAACTTGAATACATTTGGCTTTACTAACGGGTTACACAAGTTGGCGCAATTGAGCAGCTTAGAGAGCATCTCGGCAATGACGCCGATGAGTTTTTCGCTGCTGCTAGAAAAATAGCTCGACAAGCTTATGCTTGATCAATGTGTTACGCTTTTATTGTTCCATAATGATGTTGATTCTATTAGTCTTAACACCAAATTCGCATTTGGCGGCAACAGTACTCAGTGAGTAGGTGACATGGTTACAGATAAAGACGGATATGCCCATCTGATCCAATACTTAAGTGAAAATTTGGGGTTGTTTACCAACGTGGGAGCCAATCCCGGCGATAGTACCGTGCTGGAGTTGTTTGAAGAGCAACTAGCGGCGCAAATCATCATGATTTGCGGACAGAATCCGGAGTTATCTTTCAGCCAACGCAATACCGTGATTCGAGAAATTGATGCGGTGGTGTATGACTTGGAAGAAGTGCTGGGCAAAATGGCTAATCAGCATGCAACCACAGAGCAGATCCACTTTATCAGTGAGTTTTCCGGACTGATTAAAAACTTATTTGATCAAGAAGTGAGTGACATGCTTAAGGCGTAGTTTACGCTGCTTCGATGCTCTTCGCTTATCGACACCCATAGATAAAACCCCTGACGAGCAGGGGTTTTTTGTGTCTGAGCCGCAAATTGAACTATTCGGCGCGGTTCAAACGCGTTTCAATCAAGGTATCAATGACGGCTGGATCAGCCAAGGTGGATGAATCCCCCAAGTTCGAGATTTCATTGGCGGCAATCTTACGCAGAAAGCGGCGCATGATTTTACCTGAACGCGTTTTTGGCAAGCCAGTGGCCCATTGGATTAAATCCGGTGTAGCTAATGCGCCAATCTCTTTGCGTACCCATTGACGTAGCTCTTGGCGTAACGCTTCAGAAGGTTCTGTGCCTTTGTTTAAGGTCACATAGGCGTAAATGCCTTGGCCTTTGATATCATGCGGATAACCGACTACGGCGGCCTCTGCCACCATATCGTGCGCAACCAGAGCACTTTCAATTTCTGCAGTGCCTAAACGGTGGCCTGATACGTTGATCACATCATCCACACGGCCGGTAATCCAGTAATAGCCATCTTCATCACGGCGAGCACCATCGCCAGTAAAATACATGCCGCGGAACGTTTTAAAGTAGGTCAGCGCGAAGCGATCATGGTCACCATACACAGTACGCATCTGTCCCGGCCATGAATCTAGGATCACCAAATTACCTTCAGTCGCACCTTCTAAAATCGCACCGGTATTATCAACCAGCGCGGGCTGCACACCGAAGAATGGACGAGTGGCCGAACCTGGTTTGGTATCGGTTGCTCCTGGCAGCGGCGTAATCAAAATACCGCCAGTTTCAGTTTGCCACCAAGTATCGACAATCGGGCATTGCTCATGGCCGATAACTTGGTGATACCAGCGCCACGCCTCTGGGTTAATCGGTTCACCCACAGAGCCCATAATACGCAGTGAATCCCCTTTATAGTTGGCAAATTGCTCTTTGCCTTCGGCCATTAGCGCGCGGATCAGCGTTGGTGCTGTGTAAAGAATATTTACTTTGTGGCGATCAATCATCTCGCCTAAACGAGCTGGGCTAGGGGAGTTTGGCACCCCTTCATGGATCAATACGGTCGCACAGTTAGCCAGTGGGCCATAAACCATGTAGCTGTGGCCGGTGATCCAACCCACATCAGCGGTACACCAGTACACCTCACCCGGTTTGTAATCAAACACATATTCGTGCGTCATTGCGGCGTAAACCATATAGCCACCGGTGGTGTGCAATACGCCCTTAGGGTTGCCAGTAGAACCTGAGGTATAGAGCAAGAACAATGGGTCTTCGGCGCCCATCTCTTCAGGCTCACAAAATTCGGAAGCCGTTTCAGTCAGCGAATGCCACCAGATATCGCGTCCTTCCTCCCAATTAATTGGGTTGCCAGTGCGTTTCAGCACAATCACTTTCTCGACGCTAGTGACATCTGGATGTGCCAACGCTTCGTCGATATTACGTTTTAGCGGAATATTGCGGCCGCCACGTACCCCTTCATCGGCGGTCAGCACCACTTTTGACTTGCCGTCTTTGATACGTGAGGCGATAGAATCAGGTGAGAAGCCACCAAATACCACGGAATGAATGGCGCCGATGCGTGCGCAAGCCAACATCGCAATCGCTGCTTCTGGCACCATTGGCATGTACATGGTTACCACATCACCTCGGCGAACGCCTTGACTACGTAATGCATTAGCAAACTTACATACTTCGGTATGCAGTTGGCCATAGGTGAGCGTACGTTGCTCTTTGGCATCGTCGCCTTCCCAGATAATAGCGGTTTTATCCGCATGTTCAGCTAAGTGGCGATCAACGCAGTTCACTGAAGCATTGAGTGTGCCATCATAAAACCATTGAATAGACAGGTTATGATCATCAAACGAGGTTTGTTTGATTTTGCTGTAAGGTTTAATCCAATCGATACGTTTGCCATGTTCACGCCAAAAGCCTTCAGGGTTCACAATGGATTCCTGATACATGCGTTTATATTTGTCGTCGTTAATCAACGCGTTGGAAGCAATCGATTCTGGCACTTTATAAATTGTTGGTTGGCTGCACATAAATACTTCCCATTTCAGTGATGCGTGTCGCAAAAGTATGGTTTGTATACAGCCAGGCGCTCTATTAGACATTGGTCTATTTATACTTATGTCTTATTTTTCAAAAGGATATGAGCTAATTTATGAAATGATTATAGTGGTATTTAAAACAGTCAAAATGCATAAAAAGTGCGAGAATTGTGGCTGATAACTATCCGTGTCATAAGGAATATTTCACCTTTCGCCATTTTGCGGTAGTTTATGGCACAGAATACGCTGTTCAAATAAAAATGCTGTACGCAGCAGCAACGGAATAGATGATGAATTTAACGTTATTGGTCGCCACGATCGCGCTTTGTTATGTCTGTTTACTGTGTTTGTTAGCTTGGGGCGCCGAGCGTTGGTTTGGTAACTTCACCAAAAAAATGCAGCACTGGATCTATTCTCTGAGTTTGGCGGTGTACTGTTCCTCGTGGAGTTTCCTCGGCACTGTTGGCCAGTCCGTTAAAGACTTTTGGTCATTTGTGCCGATTTTTATCGGCCCTATTTTGGTCTTTATGCTGGGCTTCGGTTTGCTGCGTAAAATGGTGATAGTTTCCAAGGCACAAAATATCACCTCAGTGGCGGACTTTATCGCTGCTCGTTATGGCAAATCACAACCGTTGGCGGTACTTGTCACCTTGATTGCGATGTTCGGTATCATGCCCTATATCGCGTTACAGCTTAAAGCCATGGTGTTTGGTTTTAACCTATTTCAGCCTAGCGGCGAGCCACTCAATGGCTCATTAGTCGCGTTGGCTATCTCCGTCTGGCTAGCCATTTTTGCCATCTTGTTTGGTACCCGCAAACTGGACGCCACCGAGCATAACCCCGGCATGATGCTGGCAATCGCGTTTGAATCTTTAGTTAAACTCACCGCTTTTTTACTCTTGGGCTTAGTGGTTGTATTTGGGGTGTTTGGCGGTTTGGGGCCGCTATGGCAGCAAGCAACCAGCGCTGGTATTGTGCAGCATCCCAACATGCGCTTAGAGTTGATCATCCCTGAAATGCTGGTGGGCATGGCGGCGTTTTTATGTATGCCACGTATGTTCCATGTGATGGTGGTTGAAGCGCAAAACGATCGTAATTTACGCAAGGCGCGTTGGGTATTTCCAATCTATTTAGTGTTGTTTGCCAGTTTAGTGGGACCGTTGGCCTTGGCGGGTAAACTGCTACTGGGCGACACGGTAATGCCCGATACCTACGTGATTAACCTGCCGTTGGCGATGGGCAAAGAATGGCTAGCGGTGATTGCGCTGCTGGGAACGATGTCGGCGGCTACCAGCATGGTGATTGTGGCGGTGGTTACCATTAGCATTATGATCAGTAACGAGTGGCTGGTGCCGGTGTTATTGCGTACTGGTCAGATAAAACGTAGCAATTTCAGTCAGTTTTCGACGCAACTGCTGTACGTGAGACGTATCTCAATTGTGCTGATTCTAGCCATGGGCTACGTGGCTTATTTGAGTTTTCAGCATAACGATTCGCTATCGCATCTGGGAATGTTGGCATTTGGTGCTTTTGCCCAGCTGTCGCCAGCGTTAGTCGGTGGCTTATATTGGAAGCGCGGTAATCGTTCTGGGGTGATGCTTGGATTGGCGTTGGGTTTTGGCGCATGGGCGGTGCTGCTGTTCCGTGAAGCTGCAATATCCGGCGAACTATTTACCTCCGGTTTGTCGACCTTTACCGACGTCACGCCAAAAATCCACGACATCCTCACCGCGTTAATCGTTAACTGGATGTTCTATATTTTGGGATCGGTGTGGTTCCGCGCGGGAGTGGTAGAGCGTATTCAAGCCAGTGCGTTTGTGATCCCCGGCCAACTGCGCAATAGCGGCAACCGCCGAGCCGTACAAATTAGTCAGCAAGATCTGCTGATCCTTGCCAGTCGATTTGTCAGTCCAACTCGCGCCTATGAAAGCTTTTCGCGCTTTTCGCCCGAGGCGGTGCGTAGTGATAGCTGGCATAAGTCGGCCTCTCGTGGCTTGATTAACCACACCGAGCACTTGTTAGCTGGGGTGTTGGGAGCGTCCAGTGCAGCGGTCGTAATGGACTCGGTACTTGAAGGACGCGATCTTGCGCTGGATGAAGTGTTTAGCTTAGTGGATGATGCGTCATCGCAAGTGTTGCTTAGCCAAGATATGTTGCGCGCCGCCATTGAACACGCCAATGAGGGGATGAGCGTGGTAGATAAAGAACTCAATTTGGTCGCTTGGAACTACCGCTACGAAGAGCTGTATCGTTATCCGAAGGATTTTTTACAACCCGGCATGTCGATAGCGAAAGTGATCCGCTTTAACGCGGCGCGTGGTTACTGTGGTGCAGGCAGCATTGATGAACATGTGGAAAAGCGTCTGACTCATATGCGGGCAGGGACTGCACATAGTTCAGAGCGGCAGCGTAAAGATGGCAAGGTGATTAAGATCCAAGGTAACCCGATGCCTGATGGCGGCTTTGTAATGACATTTACCGACATTACGCAATATCGTGAGCAGCAAAAAGCGTTGCAAGCATCGAATGAAAACTTGGAAGCGCGGGTTCGCGAACGTACTTACGAACTAGCGTTACTTAACAGTCAGTTATTAGAGGCGAAATCTCAAGAGGAGATGGCCAACGCCTCGAAAAGCCGTTTCTTGGCGGCGGTGGGGCATGATTTGATGCAGCCGCTCAACGCTGCGCGGTTGTTTACTGCGTCACTAACACAACATCCCAATGTGCCGTTAGATGTGCAACAGACGCTGAACCACATCAATGGTTCATTGAAAAATGCCGGAGAGTTGCTGACCGACTTGCTGGATATCTCGCGGTTAGATTCCGGCAAAGTTGATGTGAAACGCCGCGACTTTTCGATCTCTGAAATCTTAGCCACGATGGCGGTTGAATTTGAGGCGATGTCGAAGGATTACAGCATTACGTTTGCGGTCGTGCCGTCAGAGGTCACGGTCAACTCAGATCCGGCATTGCTGCGACGTATTATTCAAAACTTCCTTACCAACGCCTTTCGCTATGCCAAAGGTGGCAAGGTGTTGTTAGGTTGTCGCCATCGTCGTGACACGCTTGAGATCCAAGTGCTTGATACTGGCTGTGGTATTGCATCCGACAAACTCAAAGCGATTTTCCAAGAATTTCAGCGGATTGATAATCCCCACTCAAAAAGTGCTAATGGCTTAGGGTTGGGGTTGGCGATTGCCGAGCGTATTAGCAAGGTGCTGGAACATGAGATTAAGGTGCACTCTATTCATGGGCGCGGTTCGGTATTTTCCGTAAGTGTACCAGTGGGCTCTAGTGTCACCGCACCAAAATTAAAACATATGACACCAACCGTACGGACGTTGGCGGGTGTACAGGTGTTATGTATCGATAACGAAGAAGCCATTTTGGCGGGGCTAGAAAGCTTGTTAACCCGTTGGAAGTGCGAGGTGATCTGCGCTAATGATATCGATGATGCCCGCATTAAACTGGGGCTCAAAGGCGTTGCTCCAGACATCGTGTTAGCCGACTACCATTTAGATGATGGTAAAAATGGCCTTGATGCTATGAATGCCATTCGGGCTGCTTATGGTGAATCGTTACCGGGAATTTTGATCACCGCCAATACGAACAAGGCGGTGATTGATGAAGTCGAGCAACTGGGTTACCACTACATGGCGAAGATGGTTAAGCCTGCGGCTCTACGGGCATTAATTTCAAGTCTGGTGAAGCATCGTTAAGCTGCGTGGTAGGTTGTTGCCACGGGCGATAAAGCACTCCGTACCAGCTTGTGGCTATCAACCATGCTAGCCACAAGCTGGTGAGATCGTGGCTGAAGAAGTGAGCGCCGCGTAGCTCTTGCGTCATTGCAAAGACGGCGCCTAATCCGATCGCCAACGACAGTAAGGGTTTGCGCCATGCAGGCTTATTTACCAAGGCAAAATAGTACATCACTACCCAAGCAAACGCGCCGCTAGAATGACCGCCGGGGTAGCATTGCCCCAACGTTTGCTGGCTAAACAGCGTATCAGGAAACATCACCAAAGGTTTATCGCCGCCAAACATCACCAAATCCCATGGGCAGCTGACATTGGTTATTGCTTTGCCATAGCGTACCAATAATATGGTACTGAGAATGCTTAGCATCGTCATGAGTATACTTCGCCGATAGTGACGCCATTTGGGCACCCACTGACTGATGACTGCCGCGATAAGTAGCGCTGTTGCCATCAAGGTGACCAACTGCCTACCGCCATTATGTAACACCCGTTCAAATAGCACTTGATGGCGCAAATGCCATTGCACGCCACCTTCCAAGCTAAATAGCGATTTTGCTAATACAATATCAATGTGGAATATATTAATAATCGTAATAGCCAACACCCCAAACAGAAACGGAAAGACCAGTTTATTGGTGCACCAGCGCTGGGCCAGAGTGAATGGTTTAGCCATGAAAAGACATCCAAAAAGCAGCAGATGTTGTTGATTCTGGGGTGTTTAAATTAAGGTTTTCTTAACGATAATGTATTGCCGATATGCTTGGACTTGGGTGACTAGATTGTTCATTGCTGTTGTGGCTAGGGGATAAAAATTGACCGTTTGTTGTTGAGTTTGTGGGAAAACTGACTAAGTTTTAATAGGTAATCGGCATAGCTGACGTGTTAAATACAGACTGATAATGAGGGCTCATGGACGACGATTTATTTATCTTTTCGCCAGAGGATGCCAGTAGCGGTAACACTACTTCATCGCAAGTGTGGCATGTGCTTTCCGTCGAAGATGATGCCAATTATCAAGCCAGTCTAGTCAACATCCTTCAAGGCCATGTGGTGAAGGACAAAGCGATTCAAATGCATACGGCAAGCAGTGCCGCCCATGCAGCCGAAGTGATTGCTGCGACGCCAGAGCTGGCAGTAGTGTTACTGGATGTGGTCATGGAGGACGATGATGCTGGGTTACGTTTGGTTGATACTATTCGGCATGTGCTGGGCAACAGTTCGTTACGGGTGATCTTACTCACCGGACAACCGGGCATGGCGCCCTTTACAGATGTTATGCAGCGCTATGACATTGATGAATATTGGCAAAAGACTGATGTGTCATCTGATAAAATTCGCAGTGTGGTCGCGGCACATATCCGCACTTGGCATGCTTATCACGAGTTGGACCATGCCCGTAAAGGGCTAACTATGCTGGTTGAAGCATCGCGCGAACTATCACGTCTTAGCGACATTAAAGAGTATGCCAACCTACTGTTGGACAAGGTCAGCCGGATTATCGATGCCAGTATCGGTGGTATCATCTGTGCGCAGCATGCGGGTATGGAGCAGCCTAGCGAATACAAAGTGGTCAGTCATTCAGGCATTTTTAGCGAACTGTGCCAAACCGATGTACAGACACTCGGTCAACTACCAGAGCCTTATTGTGCGCGGCTTAAGCCATTAATCGCCAGCAGCCACCAACTTAGACAGCATCAGTTTTCCAACAACCTCAGCGTGCTGTATTTCGCCACAAACAAACTCAATGAAACCAGTAATTTTATGATGGTCGTCGAGTCGCAAACACCGTTAAGCGACTACCACATTAATCTGCTCAAAGTGTTTAGCGAAAATGTCAGCAATGGGTTTAATAACATCCTGTTGTGTAACCGCCTCAGTGAATTGGCCTATTACGATACTGAGTTGCATATTCCCAATCGCGCGTGGATGGTCAGATTCATCAACAACTTGTCTCAAGAAGAGCGACAAAATGCGCTGGTGGTGGCCATTACCATCCGTGACTATTACGATTTTGTGCTAAGCATTCCGAATCAGTCATTCTGCGAAATCTTGCATAGTTTTTATCAAGCCGTTGGTAAAGCGATGCCGACTGAGCGCTATATCGCACGGGTGAATGACGATTGCTTTGCCATCGTGTTACACAAAACCCAGCTGCTACAGACTCAGTCGCTAGTGGAGTTAGACCATTTTGAAATTAGCGCGGACCGTATTCAGTTACATATTGAAGTGAATACCGTGCTGATGGATTTGGCGCTGCTCAAAGGCGAGGATGCGGAGAGCATTCTTCATCTGCTCAGTTCTACCGTGCAGCATGGGCGTAAATCCCATCATCATTTTATGGAATATACCTCGGCACTGCGCGCTGATATATTATCGCGGCATAAGCTACTGCAAGGGTTAAACGCTGCTATAGATGAACATCAGTTGGCTCTGGCTTTTCAGCCTAAAGTTAGACTAGCTGATAGTGCGGTTGTGGGGTTTGAGGCACTACTGCGCTGGAAAAAGCCTTCAGGTGAAATTATCAGCCCCGGTGCTTTTATCCCAGTAGCTGAGATGTCTGGACTGATAAACAAGGTGGACAATCGTGTGTTTCACCTTACGCTTGATGCTTTAGCACAACTTAATCAGCAGCAAATCCATTTACCTGTCTCGTTTAACGTTACCGTTTCTGATCTTGAAAATGACAGCTTTGTCGACGAGATTTTGCAATTTGCGTTAGGCGCTAGCCCTTTGGCGGCGCTACTGGAAATTGAGATTACTGAGTCGCAGGCGATGGAAGATTACCAGCGTATCAAACCTATTTTGAAGCAGCTGATGAGTTGCGGCGTCGGTGTCAACATTGATGATTTTGGCACCGGTTACTCCTCGCTGAAACATATCGCTGAGTTGGGGGCGACTCATTTGAAAATAGATCAGACATTTGTCGCAGCTATGATGAAAAATGATGCAGGCAACGATATTGTCGATATTATCATCAGACTTGGTAATCGGTTTAATTTTACCGTGGTGGCCGAGGGTGTGGAAACCGTGGCTCAATGTGAACGACTGAAACAGCTCGGCTGCCAAGTGGGTCAAGGTTATCTCTTCGCTAGGCCGATGGAACTACCACAGTTATTGGAATGGCTAACAGACAACAGTCTGATTTCCCTTAAGTCATAGGCGGCGTAATGCACCAAAAACTCGATGGCCGAACCAAGGTACGCATCCTTACATTGGTGCATTTGGCTGGGATTATTTTGTTTGCCGTAGTGTCGGCGTTATTGATGTACAACGTCCAGTTCAACGCAAAATATCGCGACGTGGTAACTAAGCAAAGTGATGTGCTACATCGTGCAGGGCTGATGACGGTACAGGAGCTAGCGGAGTTAGAAAACTTTGTCCGCTTACTATCGATTAATGGTGTAGTGCGGCAAAGTATTCAAGTCGAGAACCCCTTAATGTTACCGCAGTTACAGCAAGAGTTTGTGGTGTTTGGCCGCAGCATTCAAAATTTGCTGCAAATACGCTGGCTCGATAATAGCGGTTACGAACAGGTTCGTGTTGATATTGAAGCGGGGCGCGCTTTTGGTGTCGCCGCCGAAGAACTCCAATATAAAGGTGACCGCTATTATTTTGTTGAAGGCATGGCGGTAGCCCCCCCTTATATCTACTTGAGCCCGCTCGATCTGAATGTTGAGCATGATCGCATTGTTATTCCCTACGAACCTACTGTGCGCATTGCGTTACGTACTGAGCCCAGTGATGACCTGCGCAGTGGCTTGCTAGTCATCAACTATAACCTTGGCCCGTTTCTTGAGCGTATTAAACAGCTAGAAACGAAAGATATGAGTATTGAACTGAGCAATAATGATGGCTATTGGTTCGTGCATCACAATCCTGATAATTGTTGGGGATTTGATCTTAATCATCCTGAATTGACGTTAGCCAAAGCGGAACCTTCGCTGTGGCAACTGATGCAACAATCAGACTATTTTATTGGTCAGATGATCAACGACCGCTTAGTTAGCTTCCAACGTGAAAGCATTAGCGATACTGGCTTTGTCATTCCAGATAGAAAAATCAACATCGTTGTATCAACTCCTAAGCCGATCATTATCGCGATGAAGCAAAATGCCATGTTGCCAGCATTGCTGCTCGGGGGCGTTATTTTATTGATTGGCATCCTCTTCATTGTGCGCGATTATTTCAGCCGTATGGCAATTGAACGGCTAAGCATGACCTTAGCGCTAGAGCGGGATTCTCTAAGAGAGGCCAACGAGCAGTTAGGGACCCATTTTCGACAGATGAGTTTATTGCAAAACGATCTGGCTGAGTCTAAGCGACTATCATCGCTGGGCCTTATGGTGGCTGGTGTTTCTCACGAAATGAACACGCCGCTTGGGGGCGCCTTGTTATCTATCTCTGAAGTCAACCGACAATTCGGACAGTTGCAACATGCACTGCAACGTGGTTTGACGAAAAGTGCATTAGATGACTTTATGGACAAAACTAAGGCGGCGTTAACGCTCACTGATCTCAATTTACGTCAAGCCAACAGCATCATTAAAAGCTTTAAACGGATGACCGTGGATCGCATCAATGACGAATTCACTGACACCAAACTTGCGCAGTTAGTTGAGGATCTGTTGCAAGCTTTGCAGCCCACGTTTAAAAACGCTAACGTCGCGGTGACGTCATCGATCTCACAAGATGTGCGGTTAATCACCCAACCGGGCATTTTATCTCAGGTGCTACAGAACCTATTACTCAATGCAGTAGACCATGCATTTGATGGCACTAAGCTCGGGCATATCTTCGTTAATTGTGAAGAGCAAGCTGCACACCTTATTATTGTGGTGGCTGATGACGGTTGCGGCATTGAGCCTGCATTGATTGATAAAATATTCGACCCATTTGTCACTAACCAGCGCGGTAAAAAACACACTGGCCTTGGCTTACATTTAGTGCATCAATGGGTCAATCGTTGTTTGTACGGCAGCATTCACGCTAAATCACTAACACGGGGCAGCAGTTTCGAAATCAAACTCCTCAAGAACCCGCTGCCCCGGATGGATAGCCAACACTGTAGTGACTAACTGCGAATCAGTCGCGGCTCATTCTGCCGCCATTAATGCAGTTTGTTATGGTGGCTGGCTAACTCGGTTAAAGTATCAATTAAGCGAGTTTCCTGCTCGATCGCCACAATCTGTGAATGAATTTTATCGGCTTTTGCCACATCCTGTTCGGCCATTTCGGAGGCTTGCTGCGAGGCGTTCGACAGGCTAGTTAATTCTATACTCAGTTGTTGTGAATCGTTTTCAATCACAGTCAGTACGTCATTAATACTATCAATCGCGCCTGAGATACCTTTAATGGCACTGGAAACACTATCAATGGTGTCACCCGTTTCTTTTACACTGGTTTGCGTACGTTGTGAGAGCGCCCGTACTTCGTCGGCCACGACAGCAAAGCCTCGACCAGCTTCGCCAGCGCGTGCCGCTTCAATGGCGGCGTTTAGGGCGAGTAGGTTGGTTTGCTCGGCAATGCCGCTGATGGATTGGATAATATTAACAATCTTGTCGGCGCTTTGGCGCAGCTGCACCATACCATCCGTTAAACTCTGTCGCTGCGTTTGTTGCTGGGCAATCTGACGCATGAACAAAGTGAACTGCTCACCTAACTCAACCTGTTGGCTCGCCGACTCACTGGATTGTGTGGCGATAAACTTAAGCTGTTCTGTTGATGTTTGCAATAACGGATAGATCTTGGCCATTTTGTCGATGAGATTGACCTGCAACCCATTAATACGCTCGAGACTCATCAGGCGAGTATTGGTGTGATATCCGGTAAATGATGCGAGATAGAACGGATAGTTATCGGCATATTCATCATGATATTTGCTGCCGTGGGGCACGGCGAAAAAGGCAACCGCCGTGACTGTTTGATTCTGGTGCAGCCCCAGAAACTCGCCAAAGGTAGAGAAACCAGATAAACATACGCCACCAAAGCTGTCGACCTTAGCCAAGCTTTGACCATTGTTTAGGCGCCGCAAAATACAGTCATTGGCGATCATTGCTACTGGCTTACCCGGTTTCCCTTGCATAAATTTACGGAAATCTTCCGCTGTTGATTGGGCAAAGTCTTTGGCTTTCACCAGCAGTAATTTTTCACCAAAGGCCATATCACTGAAGAAGGTAATACTGCCATTTGCATTGATGGTGGCTACTGAGCGGATATAGATATTGCCTTCAATTTCAATGCCGAAAGAGTGGCTGTTCAAGCGTTCAGCAAGCTGCGCACTGCTGCATTTAAAGTGACGAGTAAGCGCTTCGACCGGCGTTACCACTTCCATATCACGGTCTAATACGCTGTGTAACGTGCGAGTGAGTGGATCAAACTCGGCGACGTCGAACCCAGTTCCTGTGGTTTGGAAATTGTGGCTCTTCATAATGCCGAAGCGGTATTCTGGCGCAATTTTACAGAAGCAGAGAATGGCTTTATTGGCTTGTAGCTCGCCATCTAAGGCGATATCGGCGGCTTTGAAGTCAAGTTTGCCACCAGCACTGCCGCCAATGAAATAGCAGGGAAACCGCCGCAGGCGGTATAACGCTTGAGTAAAAAAGTCTTCACTGGCGGTTAGTCCATCAAAGTAGGTTAGCGCTATAGTGCTTTTGCTACCGATATCAAAGGGAACGTCAATGCGCTTGAGTTCATTGGCAATTTTTTCCACCCGCTGCTTGGGGGTTAATGTTACTTGGCCGCGGCGAATATCATCGCTAAAGAGTGGCACGGTATGTATTGACAGTTCAGCAATGATCGCTTTAGAAAACGCATGTATCACAATGCTATCCCAGCTACTGGGGGTGTCGTGATACAGCTGTTTACCACCGCCTAATTCGCCAGCTGTCATGACGGCGATGATATGTTCTGCCCATGGCATCGCTTGTTTAAGTTTCTGATTTACGCTGGAGAAATTACAGTGCGGAGAGATAAACGCCAGCACCAGTGCAGTACCTTCTTTAAAACGACAGTCTTGCAGGCTAGCTTCGTTGATGGCACTGCTTGAAAGTGTCTTGCTCACTGACACGCTACCCACTTGCGTGGCACTAGCTGAAGATTGAGCAGATGATTTTTTCCAAGAAAACATAGGTAAATAACCTCAGCTACGAACGATTAAATCAGGAGTTGTTGAACTGCTTTTTTGAAATATTGATGAATTAGTGCCTTATGACTATAGACTTGCACCCAGTAAAACGCACACAGATAGCGCAGTGTTTTGCTATAAACTTTAGTGTTATTCCAGCACGTTAGGCTGACTATGCTTAAGCCCCTCGGCGAGATGAGTGAGCAAGGCGCTGACTTTGGGCGATAGGTGGCGATTCTGCGGGTAAAGTCCCCATACACCTTCAGGCTGGCACCGGTAACTCGTTAATACTTCTACTAAGCGGCCTCGTTGTAGATCTTGCTGTACATAGTAATCCGGTAATTGGATCAGCCCGAGCCCTTTGCGCGCACCATCAAGCAAGCCAATCCCTGAATTACATTGATAGTTACCTGTGACTTTCATCTGCCGCTCGGCACCACCATCGTTAATCCGCCAATAGGGGTTATTACCCACTAAACAGTTGTGTAGCGCGAGTTCTGACAAGGTATATAGTGCGCCATAGTGAGCCAGATATTCTGGGCTAGCACAGATAAAATTACGTCGGCTGGATAACCGCTTTGCAATAAAGCTGGAGTCATCCAACTTACCGAGACGCACGGCGAGATCGATACCGCTTTCCACTAAGTCTAAGGTTTTATTGCTCAGCACAATATCGAGCCTAAGCTTAGGGTAGAGCTGCTGGAAGTCATTGATCAACGGCACAATAAACTGCTCACCGTAAGTCACAGGGGCGGTGACTCTCAGTAATCCTTGAGGTTCGCTTTGCATGGTGCCTAGGGCGCGTTCGGCTTCCTCAATCCCATCTTGCAGCGCGCGGCAATGACGATAATACAGCTCACCTTCGTTAGTTAGACTAACCTTTCGTGTGGTACGGTAAAAAAGCTTACTGTTAAGACGCTGCTCCAATGCGGCAATTTGACGGCTGACTTGGGCAGCTGAAATGCCTAAGCGACTCGCGGCGCCAGTAAAGCTTTGTAGTTCGGCAACCGCTATGAATTCAGGTAGCCCGTTCCAAGGATTCATTATTACATATTGGTAAAAGTGTATTTAATGAAAAGCAGATTATCACTTATGAGTAAATAATTAAAATACTCACGAACCCTAATAAGTCTTAAAGGATGAAATGATGACTGAAAAGTTTATTAAATCTCGTGCCGCAGTTGCTTGGGCAGCGGGCGAACCACTGAAAATCGAAGAAGTGGATGTGATGATGCCTAAGGCTGGCGAAGTACTGGTGAAAATTGTTGCCACTGGTGTTTGTCATACCGATGCATTCACACTGAGTGGTGATGATCCTGAAGGCGTGTTCCCTGCAATTTTAGGGCATGAAGGCGGCGGCATTGTTGAAGCCGTGGGCGAAGGCGTTACCAGCGTTGCAGTTGGTGACCACGTAATCCCGCTGTACACCGCTGAATGTGGCGAATGTAAATTCTGTAAATCGGGTAAAACCAACCTGTGTTCTGCTGTTCGTGCAACTCAAGGTAAAGGGCTGATGCCAGACGGCACTACCCGTTTCTACAAAGACGGTAAGCCAATCTTCCATTACATGGGCTGTTCAACCTTCTCTGAATATACTGTTTTGCCAGAAATTTCTTTGGCAAAAGTAAGTAAAGAAGCGCCATTAGAAGAAATTTGTCTATTAGGTTGCGGCGTGACCACTGGTATGGGCGCTGTGATGAATACCGCCAAAGTAGAAGAGGGTGCCACGGTAGCAATCTTCGGTCTGGGTGGTATCGGTTTATCAGCTATTATTGGCGCAACCATGGCGAAAGCTGGTCGTATCATCGGTATCGATTTGAATGAAAGCAAATTCGAATTGGCGAAAAAGCTGGGTGCAACCGACCTGATCAATCCAAAGGACTATGACAAGCCAATTCAAGAAGTAATTGTTGAATTGACTGACGGTGGTGTTGACTACTCATTTGAATGTATCGGTAACGTGAACGTGATGCGTTCAGCACTGGAATGCTGCCATAAAGGCTGGGGCGAATCAGTGATCATCGGTGTCGCAGGCGCTGGTCAGGAGATCTCTACTCGTCCATTCCAATTGGTAACTGGCCGCGTATGGAAAGGTTCTGCTTTCGGTGGTGTTAAAGGCCGTTCGCAACTGCCTGGTATTGTTGAGCAATATCTGCGTGGCGAGTTCAAACTGGATGATTTCATCACGCATACTATGCCGTTAGATGATATCAACGAGGCGTTTGAACTGATGCATGAAGGTAAGAGCATTCGCAGCGTAATCCACTACTAATTAGGAGCTCTGATAATGGAAAATATCAGTAGCAACAAGATGTTTGGTGGCTGGCACAAGCAATATACACATCACTCTAACGTGCTTAATTGTGAGATGCGCTTTGTTATCTTTTTGCCGCCGCAAGCTAATGATAAGCCAGTGCCAGTGCTGTATTGGTTGTCGGGGCTGACTTGTACCGATGAAAACTTTATGCAAAAGGCGGGTGCCCAGCGCGTGGCTGCCGAACTGGGGATGGCCATTGTGTGTCCTGATACCAGTCCGCGTGGTGAAGGCGTCCCTGATGATGCCAATGGCGTATATGATTTTGGCTTAGGCGCGGGCTTTTATATCAACGCAAAGGCTGAGCCATGGGTAAAACATTATCAGATGTACGACTATGTGGTTGATGAGCTACCTAAGCTGATCGCACAGCACTTTCCCGTCACGGATAAAAAGGCGATTGCAGGTCACTCTATGGGGGGACATGGTGCATTATCTATCGCACTGAAAAACCCAGGGATGTTTGTCAGTGCGTCGGCATTTGCACCGATCTGTCATCCTAGCCAATGCCCTTGGGGTCAAAAAGCCTTTGCCGGCTATTTGGGTTTAGACCGTGAATCGTGGAAGAGTTACGACACCGTTGAGTTGATTAAGGCGGGTGCAGAGCCGCTGCCGATGAAAGTTGACCAAGGTGAAGCTGATAACTTTTTGGCTGAGCAGCTAATGCCAGAAAGTTTAGTGGCCGTCGCGGAGCAGATGAATCTGCCGCTCGACTATCAAAGTCATCCCGGTTATGACCATAGTTATTTCTTTATCGCCAGTTTTATTGAGGAGCATTTACGTTTCCACTGGCAATATCTGTAATAGCGCCATAAAAAATGCCCCTATCGAGGGGCATTTTTTAACGCAGTTAAAGATTAAATCTCAACTTTATCCATATCAAGTTGCTGCAGCGCAATAACTGCTTGGGTGCGGTTACGCACACCTAACTTTCTAAAGATTGCCGTAGCATGGGCTTTAATGGTAGCTTCTGATACGCCCAAGTCATAAGCAATCTGCTTATTGAGCATACCTTCGGCAAACATTTGCAAAACCTTATATTGCTGAGGGGTCAATTCAGATAATTTCCCCGCGACTTTTTCGGAACTGCCTTCATCATCAATATCAATAAGTTCTACACCTTCAGGCAACCAGATGTCCCCCAATAACACATCGTTAATGGCTGCTGAGAATGTTTCCATTGACGCAGATTTAGGAATAAATCCGGCACTGCCATAATGGATAGCTTTACTAATAGTGGTGTTGTCTTCGTGTGCTGAAATTACGATGACCGGTAATTCAGGAAAATGCGAGCGCAAATGGATCAATGTTGAGTAACCGTGGGAGCCAGGCATCTGCAGATCTAATAAAACGAGATCACATCCTTGTCCAGCACCTTCGAGTAACTGTTGTAGTGCTTCAGCACTATCTGCCTCAAACCATTCGGTATTTGCAAATGCCGGTGTCAGCGCTTGACGCAGAGCATTTCTAAATAACGGATGGTCATCAGCAATAATAATTTTTAAGTTTTCTGGCTTCATGGCATTTATCATATGTTGTTCTGCTCATTGAAGGGATTCCAATGTAACAGAAAAATGCTGAGTTATCCTATTGCTTTTCGGGCGTTTTGTACATCTTTCGCCCGACACACACTAAGACTTTAGTCGAGATTTATCTGCAATAAAAGACATTTAGCAAATTAATTCAGCGTAGGTAACTCAAACAGATTGTCAGTTAACACTTTGGTCGGCTTTCTTTCTTGATCGACTGCAACCATAGTAAACACGCCACGAATCGCATGTTCACGATGATCTTTGTTCATATCCTCTACATAGATATTTACTTCAACTTTCATTGAGGTATTACCCACATAGATTACCCGTGCAATCAATTCTGCCATAGTGCCAGCTGGAATCGGTTTTTTGAAATCAATTTTATCTGAACTGACAGTTACGGTAGGTTTACGGCAAAAACGTGTGGCAGCGATAAAGGCGGTTTCATCCATCCAAGCCAGTGCTTCACCACCAAATAACGTGTTGTGGTTATTTAAAATGGCAGGGAATACCGCTTTAATAACGCGCGATTCAGACATATCCATACGTTGGCGAATAACGTCTTCGCGGTGTAATTCGAGCGAATCTACGCTATTGCTTGCTGCATTAATGGTGCTGCTATCCAACATTTGTGAATCCTTGCTATGGGAAAAATAAACCGTGATTTTGGTCACTATAATACTAAAGTGTGATAGCGGATAACATCGATGAATTGATGCAAAAAAGTATCGCTATTTAGCGATAAACATGCAGCTTATAGTTGAATGGCTTTATTAGTAATACAAAAGGCAGCATATTATGCTGCCTTTACGTTCTTTATATGATTAATGGCAAGCTTAGTTTTGTTGCATGCGTTGTCTGGATGCGACTGCCAGTTTACGCAGTAGCTGCTCCGATTCATCCCAGTTAATACAAGCATCAGTGATACTTTTACCGTATTGCAGCGCTTGACCAGGGATCACTTGCTGATTGCCTTCTTCGATGAAGCTTTCAATCATCACTCCAGCAATATCCATGGAACCTGTTGCCATCTGCTGCATCACATTGTCTGCAACTAGCAATTGGTTACGGTGTTTCTTCTGGCTGTTGCCGTGGCTGAAATCAATGACGATGCCGGAATGAATTCCGACGCTTTTTAGATGCTCACGTGCAGCCGAGACATGTTCTTGCTGATAGTTAGGGGCTTTACCACCACGTAAAATCACGTGGCCAAAAGGGTTACCGTGAGTACGGTAGACCGACATTACGCCATTTTTATCTGGCGAGTAAAAGATGTGTGATACCCGCGATGCCCTCACTGCATCTACAGCAATATTGATATTGCCATCGGTGCCATTTTTAAAACCTACAGGGCATGAAAGCGCTGAGGCCATTTCACGATGGATCTGACTCTCTGTTGTACGAGCACCGATAGCTCCCCAAGTGATCAAGTCGGCAATGTACTGACCATTAACCATGTCAAGGAATTCGGTGGCGATCGGTAACTTAAGTTCAGTGATCTGTTGCAGTAACTGACGTGCCAGACGCAAGCCTTTATTAGGACTAAAGCTACCATCCAAATCTGGATCGGAAATCAAACCTTTCCAGCCCACGATGGTGCGAGGTTTTTCGAAATAGACGCGCATAACAATGCACAGGTCATCTTTTAATTCTTGATGCAATGTGCTGAGGCGCTTGGCGTAATCTAACGCCGCTTCAGTATCATGGATTGAACATGGGCCAATGATCACTAGCAGACGTTTGTCGCTACCATCAATGATGGCTTCAACTTCACGGCGTTGTTGCACTAGATAATCAGCCGCCGCTTGTGTGAGTGGATATTCTGCAGATAGCTGTGCAGGCGTAATTACATTACACAGCAGATCGGAACGGAGTTCGTCAGTTTTTATGGTCATTAGCGGGTTACTACCAGATTTATCTATGAGGAGAACATCAATAACGGCTGATTATAACTAATAGCCGTCTACTGCACAGTGAAAAATCAATCGATAAACTCAATCGTCATCATGCAGAACAATCAGCTGCTGAAAAATTGTTCAGCAGCGAAATTAAAAACGAGTGGATAGGGCGTACGAGGGCGATTTAGAACATATGCCGATCTAAACCGGCCATGTCCAAAATCTTAGTGGCGATCTCTTCAACCGATTGGTGTGTGGTATCAATATAAGGAATACGTTCTTTCTTAAATAACATTTCTACCTCTTTTACTTCTAAGCGGCATTGGCGTAAGGAAGCGTAACGACTGTTCTCGAGGCGGTTTTGGCGAATCTCATGTAAACGAACCGGGTCAATTGTCAGGCCAAACAGTTTCGCTTTATTCTTTTTAAGCGATTCTGGCAGTTTTAAATTATCCATATCCTCCTGAATAAACGGATAGTTGGCTGCTTTAATACCGAACTGCATGGAAAGATACAGACTAGACGGCGTTTTGCCGCAACGTGATACCCCCACCAAAATGATGTCCGCTTTATCGAGGTGTTTCAGTGTCTGACCATCATCGTTTTCCAGCGCAAAGTTCACCGCATCGATACGATTATCGTAACCCCGATTAAGCATACTATGAGTACGGTGCATCGTCGGCATCGCTTGTACTCCGAGCTGTTGTTCGAGTGGTGCTACAAAGGTATTCAAAAAGTCGTAATCGAGGCCTTCGCTGGAATAAATGATGTCGCGAATGTCTGGATTTACGATGGAATGGAACACTAACGGCCGCTGACCTGTGGTAATAAAACTATCATTTATTTGTTTCTTTACAGCTTCTGCGCGTGAGGTTGTTTCAACGAAAGGAATGGTAACTGAATCAAATTTAAGCGGAAATTGCGATAAAACCGCATGGCCAAACACCTCGGCAGTAATGGCTGTTCCATCAGAAATATAGAAAACTTTCGGTGTCATAATGACCTCTTGTAGTAAAAAAATTACAAATAAAATTATGCATTTACGCTCATATTTGTGAAGTGTAAAATGCCTTGGCCCCCTTTTGAAAGGGCCACTCAAAATAAACTTGCGGAGATAGAACTGTGCAGCAATATATACTCTGGTATCAGGAATTAGGCATGGACGATGTCAGCAAGGTGGGCGGTAAAAACGCTTCCCTTGGTGAGATGATTAGTAACCTGGCCAATGCCGGTGTTCAAGTACCCGGTGGCTTTGCGACAACAGCTTACGCGTTTAACGAATTTCTAGAGCAAAGCGGTGTCAACCAGAAGATATATGAAATCCTTGACACATTGGATGTGGACGATGTCAATGAATTGGCAAAAGTAGGTGCACAAATCAGATCTTGGATCATTGATACACCATTCCAACCAGACCTCGAAGCTGCAATTCATCAAGCCTATGACCAACTCGCTCAGCAAACCAAAGACGCATCTTTTGCGGTACGCTCTTCTGCCACCGCGGAAGACATGCCTGATGCATCGTTTGCTGGTCAACAAGAAACCTTCTTGAACGTCAAAGGCTATGATGCGGTATTAGTGGCAATTAAACATGTATTTGCCTCATTGTTTAATGACCGTGCGATCTCTTATCGCGTACACCAAGGTTACGATCACCGCGGTGTGGCGTTGTCGGCTGGTGTTCAGCGGATGGTGCGTTCAGATAAAGCTGCTTCAGGTGTGATGTTTACTATCGACACTGAATCCGGCAATGACGACGTGGTGTTTATTACCTCTGCTTATGGCTTGGGCGAGATGGTCGTGCAGGGCGCTGTTAACCCCGATGAATTCTACGTGCATAAACCGATACTCAAAGCTGGCAAGCAAGCTGTCGTACGCCGCAATATCGGTAGCAAGTTGATTCAAATGGTGTACTCCGATGACCAATCTCACGGCAAGCAAGTAAAAATTGAAGATGTTGACTCCGCAAAACGTCGCCAATTTTCTATCTCCGATGCTGAAGTGATGGCACTGGCCGAGCAAGCATTGATTATTGAAAAACACTATGGTCGTCCGATGGATATCGAGTGGGCCAAAGATGGCAATGATGGCAAGCTGTACATTGTACAGGCGCGTCCGGAAACCGTGCGTTCTCGTGAAGATGTGCAAACCATCGAACGTTACCATCTGAAAGAACGTGGTGAAGTGATTGCCGAAGGCCGCGCAATTGGACACAAGATCGGTGCAGGTACCGCCAAAGTGCTTAAATCACTTGATGAAATGGACAAGATCCAACCGGGTGATGTGTTAGTAACAGATATGACCGACCCAGATTGGGAACCCATCATGAAGCGCGCTAGCGCCATTGTGACTAACCGTGGTGGCCGTACTTGCCACGCAGCAATTATTGCGCGCGAGCTTGGTGTACCTGCGGTGGTTGGTTGTGGTGATGTGACAGATCGCATTCAAAACGGCCAAGAAGTCACCGTATCTTGCGCTGAAGGGGATACTGGTTACATCTACCAGAACAAATTAGTATTCGACATGGTATCTAGCCGCGTTGATTCTATGCCTGAATTACCAATGAAAATCATGATGAACGTTGGTAACCCTGATCGCGCTTTCGATTTCGCACGCTTACCTAGTGCAGGTGTGGGCTTAGCGCGTCTTGAATTTATCATCAACCGTATGATCGGTATTCACCCTAAAGCCTTGTTGGAATTTGACCAGCAAGATGAAGCGCTGAAAGCTGAAATTACCGAGATGATCGCTGGTTACGAATCCCCTGTTGAGTATTACGTTGCCCGCTTAGTGGAAGGTATTGCTTCAATCGCCGCAGCGTTCTATCCGAAGAAAGTGATTGTGCGTATGTCTGACTTCAAGTCAAACGAATACGCAAACTTAGTGGGCGGTGATTTATACGAGCCAGATGAAGAAAACCCGATGTTGGGCTTCCGCGGTGCGAGCCGTTATGTGTCTGAATCTTTCCGTGATTGCTTCGCCTTAGAATGTGAAGCGATTAAACGGGTACGTAATGACATGGGATTGACCAATGTTGAAGTGATGATCCCGTTCGTACGCACGTTGGACGAAGGCCGTAAAGTGGTGGAACTGCTGCAAGAGCAGGGTCTAGAGCGAGGTAAAGATGGGCTGCGCGTCATCATGATGTGTGAAGTGCCATCAAATGCACTGCTGGCGGATGAGTTCCTCGAAATCTTCGATGGTTTCTCTATCGGTTCTAACGACCTGACCCAGTTATCTCTTGGGCTCGACCGCGACAGCGGTATCATCAGCCACCTGTTTGATGAGCGCAACGCCGCGGTGAAAAAACTGCTGGCAATGGCGATTCAAGCGTGTAAGAAAAAAGGTGCCTACGTTGGTATCTGTGGTCAAGGGCCTTCAGATCACGCTGATTTTGCGGCATGGCTGGTAGAGCAGGGCATCGATACCGTATCGCTTAACCCTGATACAGTGATTGATACTTGGCTGTATCTCGCCGAAGCCCATAGCTAATTCTCACAATATTAATAGCTTGTTAAAGAAGCCACTTTTTAGTGGCTTCTTTTTGTTTATAATGGCGCCAAAACGGAATTATAAAGTGAGACGTGCATGTTACCCTTGTTATCGCATCAACAGGCGTTGGAACCTGTTTATCTTCAATATTTAACCTCATTAAAGGATGCAGGTTTCGCTGGCGATATTGATACGCGTTATAGCGCGCGTATGGCGCAGGCGACTGATAACTCGGTGTACCAGTTTTTACCGCAGGCGGTCATTTATCCCAAAAACTCCGCCGATGTGGCACTCGCTCTACGTGTAGGCGCACAACCTCAGTTTGAAAAGGTAGTATTTAGTGCACGCGGTGGCGGTACAGGCACTAACGGTCAGTCATTGACCCATGGGATTGTGCTGGATCTCAGCCGTCATATGAACCGCATTATTGAAATCAATGCGGCAGAAGGCTGGGTCAAAGTCGAAGCCGGGGTAATTAAAGATCAGCTTAATGACGCGCTGCGGCCGCATGGATTGTTTTTCTCTCCCGACCTTTCTACCTCCAATCGCGCCACGTTAGGCGGCATGATCGCTACTGATGCCTCGGGTGCGGGCTCATTGGTATATGGCAAAACCTCAGATCACGTGTTGTCACTCAAAAGTGTCTTAGTTGATGGCTCTGTAATGGTAAGCGACGAGATAGCTGTTTCGGCATTGCCTGATGGTAGCCAATCATTAGCGGATCGTATTACGGTTGAGGTTGCGCAACGCTGTGCCGATAAGCGGGCGCTTATCCTTGAACGCTTTCCCGATATGAACCGTTTTCTTACGGGCTATGATCTCAAGCACGTATGGAACGATGACCTCAGCAAATTTAACCTTAGCCGTATTCTCGCCGGTGCCGAAGGGACGTTGGCCGTAGTCACTGAGGCCAAGCTAAATGTGCTACCGCTGCCGAAAAGTCGGTTGATGGTTAACATCAAATACGACAGCTTTGAATCGGCGTTACGTCATGCTCCTGACCTAGTAAAAGCCAACGCTACAGTGGTAGAAACCGTTGACTCCAAAGTGTTAAATCTCGCTCGGGAAGATATTATTTGGCACTCAGTGTCCGATTATATTCAAGCGGTACCCGGCAAAGAGATTGATGGCCTAAACATGGTTGAATTTGCTGGCGATGAGCAGGATGTTGAACAGCGTGCCGAAGCGCTGTGTATGCGCCTAGAACAGCAAATTGCTGGCACTGAAAAAGGCGTCGTGGGTTACCAAATTGCCCGTGATGCTGGTGTTATCGCTAAGATTTACGCCATGCGTAAAAAAGCCGTGGGCTTGCTTGGCGCGACCAAGGGCCGCCGTAAACCTATCGCATTTGCTGAAGATACTGCCGTACCGCCGGAGTCTTTGGCTGACTACATCATGGAATTTCGTGCCTTGCTTGATAGCCATAAACTGCAATATGGCATGTTTGGCCACGTGGACGCTGGTGTGCTGCATGTGCGTCCCGCGTTAGATATGTGCGACCCAGAAGATGAAAAACTGCTGAAGCAGGTTTCTGATGAAGTGGCGGCCTTGACCCGTAAATATGGTGGGTTGATGTGGGGGGAACATGGCAAAGGTGTACGTGGCGAATACGGCCCCGCCGTGTTTGGAGAGGAGTTATATGGCGAGTTGGAGCAGATTAAGTCACTATTTGATCCGCATAACCGTCTTAACCCAGGCAAGCTAGTGGCACCGAAAGATAGCGGCCCGATGGTCTATAACGTTGATAGTACCAAACGCGGTAAGTTTGATCGGCAAATCCCCGTCAACGTGCGTGATGCTTTCCCTGATGTGATGGACTGTAATGGCAACGGCTTGTGCTTTAACTACAGTCGTTTTTCGCCGATGTGTCCCTCATTTAAAGTGACCGGCGATCGTATTCATTCACCTAAAGGGCGAGCCGGATTAATGCGGGAATGGTTACGCCTGCTCGAAGCCGAAGGGGTGGATGTCAACGCTCTGGCGCGGGCTAAGCCTGCGAGTTTGTGGCAGCGTATGCAAAACACGATAAATAAAGACAAAGAATATGACTACTCACACGATGTGATGGAGTCGATGAAAGGTTGTCTAGCGTGTAAAGCCTGTTCGGGTCAGTGTCCTGTGCGTGTCGATGTGCCTAAATTCCGAGCTCAGTTCTTTAATATGTACTATGGCCGTTATTTACGCCCAGCGAAAGACTATCTCGTTGGTAGCATTGAAGACTCAGTACAGTTGATGGTGAAAGCGCCTAAATTGGCCAACTTTGCCGCGCAGAATAGTTTGAGTAAATGGGTGATCAAACAAGCGCTTGGCTATGTCGATGCCCCAGCGCTATCTGTCCCCACCCTAAGCCAGATGCTCGATGGTCATCATTGTCGCGGCTATGACTTGGAAGCACTACAGAAAATACCAGTGGCAGAGCGTGCTCAATACGTGTTAGTGGTGCAAGACCCATTCAACAGTTTTTACGATGCAGAATTGGTATTCCACTTTATTCGGTTGGTTGAGCTGCTGGGTTACAAACCAGTATTACTGCCATTTAAGCCCAACGGTAAGCCTGCCCATATCAAAGGCTTTTTGGATAAATTTGCCCGCATCGCTAAATCCGCCTCAGATTTCTTAAACCAAGTCGCTGCGCTCGGCATGCCAATGGTAGGGGTTGATCCGGCATTGGTGCTGGTTTATCGCGATGAGTACAAAGTTGCATTGGGCGCAGCGCGCGGCAATTTTGACGTGCAGTTGCCTAACGAGTGGTTGTTACAACGCTTACCACAACTGCCAACACTGGCGCCATCGGGGCGTAAATTTACCTGGTTCAGTCATTGCACCGAATCCAGTGCTAAGCCAAATACTGCCAAAGACTGGCAGTATATCTTCGCTCACCTTGGCGCAGAGTGTAACAGCGTTAATTTAGGTTGCTGCGGGATGGCGGGCACCTACGGCCATGAAATTGATAATCTTGAGCGCTCTAAAGCGTTGTATGAGATGTCATGGCAACAGGCGATTGAGAATACGCCGAAAGAACAGATTTTGATTTCTGGCTATTCCTGTCGCAGCCAAGTGAAGCGCTTAGGTGGCTTTAGAGCTAAACATCCTATCGAAGCGATTTTGGAGCTTTATTCCGCGGCGAATGCTTAACATTCTCGCGTGATTGGAGCGGGGACCTGTGGTTCCCTTTTTTATCAAAAATTAATTTGCTGATAAAACATTGGGGTAGGTGAGTTTGGCGCAGAGTTAATCATCTCGGCCGTGCAAATTTCGTGCGGAGGTAGTTTAATAAAGTATCACAGGCTCGAAAGATGGGAGGTGTTCTTTGAACCGAGATGAAAGTTTAGGTTATTTAGTCGCTCACCTGAACCAAGATATTTTGCAGGAGCTAGACTCACGCCTGCAGCTATATCAGATCGACATCAAGTTATGGCCAGTGATATTTGCACTGCTACAAGAGGAAGGCTTAAGTCAGACTGAGCTTTCTAAGCGGTGTGATGTTGCCAACTACACCATGACCCGTTTTCTTGACCAACTGCAGGCGCAGGGTTTAATACGGCGCCATCAAGAAGAAGATAACCGTCGTACCTTCCAAATCTTTTTAACTCCACAAGCCAAAGCGATGGAGCAAGACCTGATCTGTGAGGCCGAACGTGTCAATGAGATGTTTTTGGGTAAGCTCAACGACGACGAACGCGCCGTGTTACTGGCGCTGCTCAAGAAAGTGAATCGTCAAACTGCTGAATAGCGAAAAGTACTCGTCGTGGTTAGATGTATGCTAAAAGTAAACTTGAGGCGATCAGTAACAATGCAAAATAACCGCCTAATTGCACTCCGCTCTTGCGTGATAAGTGCTTTAGGCTGGTGATTAGCTCATCTCGCCGGTAAATACGACAAATGGTATGACTGCCGGTCATATCAATCAATAACTGCAACTTGCAGTTATCACCGTTAGTTAACTCGAAGGTATGTTCCGTTTGCGGGGCAAAATTGAACTTACGGGAAACCGTTTTGCCATTGACCGAAAGCGACTCTAAGCCTGTCCATTCGCTAGCACTAAATTCCACTTTATGATGCGCAATGTCATAGTTAAATTTGACCATGTCGCGTGCTCCATTGATCGTCGCTATAACTAAGATTCAAGCAGAGTAAATCGCTCTATGCCACTACGAGATGATGAATTTTATGTTAATAAAGTGTAACTGTATGGCGGGGCTGGAAATTTAATTGGTCGGGCCAGAAAGCGCCAGTTACCTTGGCAACCCGCGCTAATTTCTGTGCTTATTTTGCGCGATTTATCAGTGCACGTGCCATCTCATCCGCCACATCAGCGGTTGTGCGCGACTGTGCATCAGCTTGGCTAAATACGCTTAGGAGCGTGTCATAAATCTGCTCAACTTTAGCGGTGGACTGCTGCGTATCATACTGATTTTCAAAAGATACGTTGATAATGCCGCCAGCATTAATGACATAATCTGGGGCGTATAAAATGCCGCGTTGCTGTAACTCCTGCGCATGCCGCATTTCCGCCAGTTGGTTATTAGCACAACCCGCAATAATCTTCGCTTTAAGCTGTGGCAGTGTGACGTCGTTGATTGTTGCCCCGAGTGCGCACGGCGCATAAACGTCTACGTCTTGCGCGTAAATATCCTGTGGTGCAACCACGGTTGCGCCAACATCGTTCGCTACCCGCTCGAGGTTGGGCTGGTGGATATCTGTGACGATCAATTTGGCACCTTCGCGGTGCAGATGCTGGCATAGGTAATAACCCACATGTCCAACACCCTGTACGGCGATACGTAAGCCAGACAATGAATCACGGCCTAATTGGTGTTTAACGGCAGCTTTAATACCTAGGTAAGTTCCTAAAGCGGTAAAAGGTGATGGGTCACCACTTTTACCCTCAAGGCCTGCCACGAAAGGCGTTTGGCTGCTGGCAATTTTGATATCTGCAGGTGTTGTACCTACGTCTTCAGCCGCGACATAACGACCTCCAAGACTGTTAACAAAACGACCAAACGCCGTAAATAGCGCTTCACGGTTGGGGGTGTTCTTGGGATCGGCAATAATAACTGACTTGCCGCCGCCCATGGTGAGACCTGCCATGGCATTTTTATAGGTCATGCCTTTAGATAAACGGAGAACATCGTTGAGCGCTTCTTCGTCAGACGCATAATTCCACATGCGGGTGCCACCAAACGCGGGGCCAAGGTTGGTGTTGTGTACGGCGATAATCGCTTTTAAGCCGCTGGCTTTATCGTGACAAAAAACAACCTGTTCGTGTTCGTCAAAAGATGGATGGTTAAATACCGCCACAAAATTCTCCATATATCGTTAATCAATAAAAACCGCGACATTCTACTTAACCGTATGATTTATATTAAGTAAGAACGGAAAGCACAATAAAATGCCACGTTGTGTATTGGTTATATCGCGTTATCAATCACTTTTGAGTTGATAAACGTTTTATCAAGTTAGTGCGACTTACAGCAAAGAGGGTCATAAATTTGCTGCAAAATTATGCAGCAGTTGACGGTAATGGTCAGGTTTATGGCTTTTCGCTTGAGATAGGCGCAGCGGAACGATAGCATCTAGTGGTTAAATCAACCACTCCGATGTTGCACAGGTAAATCAGGCGTTGGAAATTTAGCTTTCCAGCTGATTGGTTCAGCAACAAGTTGAGTCTAACGGTCAACCAAAAATAACAATGTAGTAAGGAAGAGATATGACCGAAGCGTCAAGCAATGCCGAAGCGGCAGAGTCGCAGTGGGCTCGTGAACAGTTTCAAAAAGCCAACCGCTTTTTGGCAGAAAAGGGCATTATTCCCAACAAAGTGCTGGTAGCGGAGAGCCGCTATTTTGCGCCTTATGTCGCAGTATGGAAAATCGCTACAACGCGACCTAGTAAAACAGTGTACTGGGTGATTAGTGGCGATTTACCTACCGATTTGGTGGCGGCTGACGTCGCTAAAGACGCGCGTGAAGTGCTACGCCATTTCTCACTTGCGTGGCAGTTAAAGGCGGAAAACCTGATCCAAAACGGCTTACGTGACAATACTCAAAAGCAATACGCTGGTTTGTTGATTTCTCGCGCTGAAAGTTTGTTTGCCATGTACCAAGATGAAAAAGTCTGGCAAAAGGCTTAATAAAAACACCCGCTCATGGCGGGTGTTGTTTTATTCGAGAGTTGCTTCAATCGCTTCGGTAGGTGCCACTGGCCAGCCACCAAGTGCTTTCCAGCGATTAACGATGAGGCAGAATAGTTCGGCAGTACGTTCAGTATCATATAAGGCGGAGTGCGCCTCCTTATTGTCGAACGGGATCCCCGCGATGCTACAGGCCTTTGCTAGTACGGTATGGCCCAGCGCCAACCCCGCCAGTGTGGCAGTATCAAAGGTAGCGAAAGGGTGGAAAGGTGAGCGCTTAATGCTACAACGCTCAATTGCTTGACTGACAAAACCATGATCAAACGCTGCATTGTGCGCAACAATAATGGCGCGATGGCAATCAAACTGCTTAAGGTTTTTTTTAACGGCTTTGCAGATTTCTTTTAACGCTTCGGCCTCGCTGACGGCTCCGCGCAATGGATTGTCAGGGTCGATGCCATTGAATGCGAGTGCATCAGGCTCTAGATTGGCGCCGGCGAAGGGTTCTACATGAAAGTGCAAGGTGCGGTCGATCTGCAAATTGCCATCGTCATCCATCTTTAATAATGATGCGGCGATCTCGAGCAATGCGTCCGTTTTCGCGTTAAATCCGGCCGTTTCCACGTCAATTACAACGGGATAGTACCCTCGAAAACGGTATTTTAATTGGTTACTCTCAACCGGTGGATTCATCTGTAGCCCCTGGACTTTTTAAAGGCGGCTATTATGCTAAATCAAAGCAATGGTGTCATGTTTGATTGCTCAATATATCAGCTAAAGAACAAGAAAGATTGGCCGATAGTACACTCATAGAAGAAATATGTGGGGTATTCGATGTTGCGAAAATTGGTGTTACTAGCGCTACCTCTGCTGCTGTCTAGTCATGCAAATGCCGAGTTGCGCCATTATTTAGCAACCTTAGAGCAGTCGCAGTGGCGTGTGAGTACGAGTTCACCGCTGCAATGTACCCTTGAGCATGACATTCCCGCCTATGGTAAAGCGGTGTTTACCAGTACCTCAGGCAAAGACCTCAACCTACAGTTTGTGCTAGACATGTGGCAGAAACCGGAATCGGTGACCAATGCTAAGTTGCTCAGCAAGGCCCCTCAGTGGCGACCGGGTGTGATGTCGCGCACTATCACCAGCTTGCATTACAAGAAGTATTTCAATGGTGAAGTGCCTAAGAAAACCGCTTGGACCATGCTGAACGAGTTACAAGTCGGTATGCAGCCTACTTTTTATTACACCGATTGGAACGATAGCCAAAGTGAAGTCGCTGTTGGTTTGTCGGCTGTCAATTTTCAACAAGAGTATGCGCAGTTCCGTCAATGTGTTTCCGGTTTATTGCCATACAGTTTTGATGATATCGCCTTTACCGTGTTGAACTATAAAGAGGGCACATCAGAACTCACTCCTTATTCTCGAATGCAGTTGAAGCGCTTAGAAACGTATCTGCAATACGATAAAAATATTGAGCTGGTATTGCTCGATGGTTATACCGACAGTTACGGCTCAAAAAGCGTCAACCAACGTATGTCTGACAAACGCGTAGAAGATCTTAAACAGTTATTAGTCCAGCAAGGTTTGTCTGAGATAAACATTCGTACTGCGGGACACGGTGAGAATCGTCATGTGGCTTCTAACACTACCGCCGATCAGCGTACTGTTAACCGTCGTGTTGTCATCCGTATGTCAAAAGATGTGGAGTAGTTGTAGGCGGCTAAAAAGCTGAAGCAAAATTAACATCATATTTCGAGTTTGAGAGAGTCAGCCAGTGAGCTAACTTTTTTATTGGGAGATTGGGCAAAAAAAAGCCCATTCAAAAGAATGGGCAACATAAAAAATTATCGCAATCAACAAATTGAAGGAAGGAAGTCAAGCATAAGAAATCGTACAAGTAACCGTAATCACAGTTACTGTTAAATTCCATTTCGAAGTAGCACTCTGTGCCGCTTCAACTTGGTGAGCATTCTAGGACCAAAGTTGTTCATCAACAAACGAGAAAAATTGCAGTAATCCATAAGAAAAACTAATGTAATAATTGTTGGGTGATCGCTCTTAGCTACTGCTGCAAAAGGGTTTGCTGAAAAATTCCTAAAAACTGCATAACTAATCAATTTGTTTTTTTAATCCAAATTCACGGTTGAATTACAAATTTCACTAATTTGACACAACCCTTTGCAATTGTGTGCTTCCCCTCGCAAAATTTCTCCGTATATTAAGGGTTTTGCGTCGATTGATGATGTCAATAAACGGACTTTTGACGGACAGAGGGAAAATTATGCTGAATAAGCACAAAAGGGGAATGCTTGTATTTGCGTTGTTAAGTTGTACTGGAATTAGCGGATGCGACTCAACAACGACTGATGTAACGAGTGAAAATGTGAAGCAGCCTGCATTAGCTGCATATCCAGCCGTACGTAGCACTGATTATACTGAAACCCTGCATGGCACGGTTGTGGCCGACCCATATCGCCACTTGGAAGAAGACTCTGCTGCAACGCAGGCTTGGGTTAAAGCCGAGCAGCAATATGGCAAAGACTACTTGAATGCGATTCCCAATAAACAAGCGGTGGTTGACCGTATTACCCATTTGTGGAATTACGAAAAAGTAAGCACACCCACAGATCGCGGTGATTACACCTTTCATTTCCGTAACGACGGATTGCAGGCGCAATGGGTGTTGTATGTTACCGATAAAAGTGGCGCGGAGCGTGTCTTGCTGGATCCGAACACGTTATCCAGTGATGGTACGGTGGCACTGAGTGGCACCAGCATCAGTAAAGACGGCAAAACGCTAGCCTATGGTGTGTCAGCGTCAGGTTCTGACTGGCAAACATGGCATTTCATCGATGTAGGTTCAGGTAAACCGCTAAGCGACAAGCTGGAGTGGATTAAGTTTTCTTCCGCAACATGGAACAAACAAAACACTGGCGTATATTACGCTCGCTACGACGCCCCCAAAGGCGGCGATGTAATGGCTGACACCAACTATGGCCAAAAAATCTATTTCCATAAAATAGGTACCGAGCAAAGTGAAGATCAGTTGGTGTACCAACGGCCAGACCAACCTGACTGGGGCTATGGCATTGAAGTAAGTGAAGACGGTAATTATCTGTTGTTCTTCGTCTCACAAGGTACTGACAGCCGTAATCGGTTCTTTTACAAATCGCTTGCTGACGAGAATGCTCAAGTGGTTGAGTTATTACCAGAACTGGAAGCGCAATATGTCTTCATCGGTAACGACAAAACGCGGTTCTATTTCAAGACTGACTACCAAGCACCCAACGGTAAAGTGATTGCCATTGATATTCGCCAACCCGACAAAGCGCATTGGCAGACGATTATTCCTGAGTCCGAAGATCCGATCTCTGACCTTGGTATCATCAATCAGCACTTGGTGGTAACCACTTTGCACGATGTGCTCGGCAAAATGGCAATTTACTCAATGGATGGTAAAAAGCTGCAAGATGTTGCTATGCCCGGTCAGGGGAGTGTGGTTGGCCCACTCGGTGATGCGGATAAAGATTACTTTTATTACAGCTACAACAGCTACATTCAACCTAATACCATTTATAAGTACGATTTTAAAACTGGCCAATCTAGCATCTATAACCAGCCGAAAGTAGCATTTGATCCAAATGACTACAGCTCCGAGCAAGTGTTTTACACTAGCAAGGATGGCACTCGCATTCCGATGTTGATTTCCTATAAAAAAGGAATGAAGAAAACGGGTGATAATCCAACCTTGTTGTACGCCTATGGTGGTTTTGCCATTTCGATGACGCCACGCTTTAGCCCAGCGAATATTGCTTGGATGGACATGGGCGGTATTTACGCGGTTCCTAACATTCGCGGTGGTGCGGAATATGGTGAGAGCTGGCATCAACAAGGCATGTTGGATAAAAAGCAAAATGTGTTTGATGACTATTATGCAGCTGCAGAGTACTTGATTGATCAAGGCTATACCAATAGCAAGAAGTTGGGTGCTTATGGTCGTAGCAATGGTGGCTTGTTGATGGGCGCCGCAGTAACTCAACGGCCAGACTTATTTGCCGCGGTATTGCCAGCGGTAGGCGTACTCGATATGTTACGCTTCCAAAAGTTCACCATCGGCTGGGCCTGGACCAGTGAATACGGTAGCGCCGATAACGCTGAGCAATTTCCGGCACTGTTGGCATACTCGCCGTATCACAATGTGAAAGCGCGGGCGTATCCAGCCACGATGATCATGACTGCCGACCACGATGATCGCGTGGTACCCGCCCATAGCTTTAAGTTTGGTGCGATGATGCAAGCTAAACAGCAAGGTGATAAACCAATCATCATGCGTATCGAGAGTAAAGCTGGTCATGGTGGGGGTAAACCGACAGCAATGCAGATTGACGAACAAGCGGACATTTACACGTTCTTGTGGCAGTCGTTCGGTTTACAGCTTCCAAGCGAGATCCGCTGATTAAGCGACGGTTAAGCTTAATAAAAATAAACTGGAGGCCTTCGTGCCTCCTTTGCCGTTATGCCATTCACAATCTGTGGGCGGATCGGTATAGTAGGCATCATTTGTGGCAGGGACTGAGCAATCAATGATGTTTCGCTGGCCGATTACTGTTTATTACGAAGATACTGACGCCGGTGGCGTGGTATATCACTCAAACTATTTAAATTTTTTTGAACGTGCCCGTACCGAATGGCTGCGTGCACTCGGCATTAGTCAGCAGCAATTGTTGGCGAATGATATTGCTTTTGTTGTTAGGCACGCAGATATTGATTTTCGTAAAGCGGCGCGCTTTGAGCAGCAACTTGAAGTTACCACTACGATTGCCGAAACCAAACGTGCCTCACTCGTGTTTGATCAACAACTTGTCGATACTGACGGCCAAGTTTATTGCGCAGCGGCCGTCGTGGTCGTGTCGGTATCACTATCTAAAATGAAACCCGTTGCCATACCGCCCCACATTTTGCAGGAGTTTAAGCAAGGTGAACGCTGAAATCTCATTTATTGGATTATTTCTACAAGCCAGTTTACTGGTGAAATTTGTCATGTTGACGTTGTTGACGCTCTCCATCGTCTCATGGGGGGTTATTCTCCAGCGACGCCGAGTATTGGGTGATGCCCGCCGTAATGCCGAACGATTTGAAGAAAAGTTCTGGTCAGGCGTAGATCTCAATAAGTTCTACCAAGAACTGTCATCACGTCAAGATAGCAACGCAGGTATGGAAAGCATGTTTGTGTCGGGCTTTAAAGAGTATGCCCGACTCAACAAGACCAGCCATAAAGTGCCGGGTGCCATTATGGACGGTAGCTATCGGGCGATGCGCATTGCCTTATCTAAAGAGTTAGAAAAGATGGAAACCCATCTGCCATTACTGGCGACCATAGGTTCAACCAGTCCGTATATCGGTCTGTTTGGTACCGTGTGGGGGATCATGAATGCCTTTATCGCATTGGGCGCGGTACAAAACGCCACTTTGGCGATGGTTGCGCCCGGTATTGCGGAAGCCTTGATTGCCACGGCAATGGGGCTTTTTGCCGCGATTCCAGCCGTAATTGCTTACAACCGTTTTTCTACCCAAGTAGAGAAGCTTGAAATGGCTTATGCCAATTTTATGGAAGAGTTTTCCAGTATTTTGCACCGTCAAGCCTACAGTGACAGGGAAGAAGCATGAACCAAGGTTACCAGCGTAAACGGCGTCGGCCGGTCGCTGAAATCAACGTAGTACCTTACATCGACGTGATGTTGGTGCTGTTGATTATCTTTATGGTGACCGCGCCGATTGTCTCACAAGGCGTTAAAGTTGATTTGCCTCAGGCGGCGGCTGAACCGCTATCAGCTGATAGTAAGCCACCTATTATTGTGTCGATAGATGCAGAAGGGGCTTATTTTGTCACCGACGGTGCCAGCCCAATTAAAGCCGCCATCGATGTGTCCGATGCAACTTCTCAAGTCGTTGCTATTTTGCAGGTGGAGCCAGAGCGTCCAGTTGTGGTTAAAGGCGATCGCGCGATTCCATATGAAAAGGTTATTCAGTTGATGGCAACGCTGCAAAAAGCAGGTTTACCATCAGTCGGCCTGATGACTGACTCACCGGAGGATAATTAGCGTGTCCGGTAATCAGAGTATGAAGTTGCCGATAATTGTATCGGCAACTATTCACGTTGGTGTGATTGTGGCTTTGGCGCTTAATATCGATTTTTCGTCCAAGCCAGAGATGTTGGCAGCGCCTCATGCACAACCTGAGGCGCTTAAAGCCGTTGCCATTGAACAGAATAAAGTTGATGACTACGTCAAGCAGGTCCGTCAAGAGCGTGCTGATGCTGCCCGTAAAGAGCGTGATCGCCAAGCGGAGCTAGAGCGCAAAGCTGACGATGCGCGTAAAGCGCGTGAACAAGAGCAGCAACGCATTCAGAAATTAGCTGAGCAACGTAAGCAGCAGGAAATCGAAACGCAAAAAGCCGCAGAAGCTGCGGAAACTGCTCGTATAAAACAACAGCAAGAGCAAGAAAAGGCTGCCAAAGCGGAAGCTGCGCGTAAGCAAAAAGAGCAAGAGCAAAAAGCCGCTGAAGAGGCTGCGAAAAAAGCCGAAGCCAAACGTAAAGCTGAAGAAGCAGCAGCAAAAAAAGCAGAAGCAGAGCGCAAAGCCCGTGAAGAAGCCGAACGTAAAGCTCGTGCGGAAGCGGAGCGCAAGCGCCAAGTTGAAGAGGCGCGGCGGCGCCAAGAGCAAGAGATGCAAGATGCGTTGGCTGCCGAGCAAGCACAGCTTAGCGCAGCTCGTTCACGTCAATTGATGAGTGAAGTGAACAAGTATAAAGCAATGATCACTTCAACTATTCAGCGTAATCTGGTGGTTGATGATTCAATGCGCGGTAAATCTTGTAAAGTGCAAGTACGCTTAGCATCTGACGGTTTTGTTACTAACGTCAGTATCTTAGGTGGTGATCCACAAGTTTGCCGTGCAACGCAAAATGCGATTAATAAAGCAGGGCGTTTGCCCGTATCGCCAGAGCCTGACGTCTACCAGCAGATGAAAGAGATTAATCTGGAAGTAAGACCTGAGTTTAATTAAAGGAGTCCCATGAAAGCGTTTGTCAAAGGTCTAATGTTGTTGGCGATTGTGATGGTTAAACCATCGTTTGCCGCATTGGATATTGTCATTACTGAGGGGGTCGACGCTGCTCGACCTATCGCCGTGGTGCCTTTTGTGTGGCAAGGAACAACGCCAGCACCTTCGTCCATTTCCGAAGTGGTTGCTAGTGACTTGACTCGCAGCGGTACCTTTAAACCGTTGGATGAAACTGGTTTAGGTCAGCGTTCCATCGGTGAGGCTAACAGTTTTAATCCTGAACTGTGGCGTAATGTCTCAGCCGAAGCGGTTTTGATGGGTAGCATCAAACCCTATGGTAATAACCAGTATCTGGTGAGTTTTGACTTGGTTGATCTGGTCAAAGCTCAGATGCAGGGGCTGGGGCCGCAAGCTCGTAATGAATATCTGCTCGATAGTCGTCAAACCGTTATCAGTGCTGAGCAGTTTCGTCAGTACGGCCACCGCATTAGCGATATCGTCTATGAAAAACTTACCGGCATTAAAGGTGCGTTCTTAACACGTATTGCCTATGTCGTGGTTGATCACCGCGAAACTAATGCTTATCAGTTGATGATTGCAGATTACGATGGTTACAACGAACAGATGTTGCTGCGTTCACCGGAGCCTTTGATGTCACCATCATGGTCGCCCGATGGCCGTAAGTTAGCTTATGTGAGCTTCGAGAATAAAAAAGCCGAGATCTTCGTGCAAGATATCTATAGCCGCACTCGTGTCAAAGTGACAAGCTATCAAGGCATTAATGGTTCTCCAAGCTTTTCTCCAGATGGTAAAAAGCTGGCGATTACGCTATCTAAAGATGGTCAGCCAGAGATTTATGTTGTGGATATTGCCACTGGTGCACTGCAACGTATTACCAACCATTATGCTATCGACACTGAACCGTCTTGGTTCCCCGATGGTAAGTCACTGTTGTTCACCTCAGAACGTGGTGGGCGTCCACAACTGTATCAAGTGGACTTGGCGAGTAATAAGGTGACACGTTTGACCTTTGAAGGGGAGTGGAACCTAGGTGGGACAGTCACGCCTGATGGAAATAGCCTGATTTTTGTTAACCGTACTAATGGCAAATTCAATATTGCCCGTATGGACTTAAAAACTCGCTTTATGCAGGTATTAACGTCTACAAAATTGGATGAATCACCAAGTGTCGCGCCTAATGGCACTATGGTAATTTACGGTACGACCTACGGCAGCAAACAAGTGCTTGCCGCAGTGTCGGTTGATGGTCGCTTTAAAGCACGATTGCCAACTGGTGAAGGGGAAGTGAAATCGCCAGCATGGTCACCATTTTTATAACGAACGATTTAAAAAAAGGATGATGTAATGGAATTCAATAAAATTGTGAAAACATTAGCCGTTGCACTGCCGTTGATGACCTTAGCAGCGTGTAGCTCTACTTCAGAATCTGAGACTGCTGCTGGTGATGCAACTACGGGTAGCGGTCAATATGGTGCTAATGGAGCCGGTGGTGTTGAGATGGGCGGCGCCAGCCAAATGATGACACCTGAAGAACAGCAACGTCAGCAATTTGAAGAGTTACGCCAAGACAGCGTGATTTACTTTGAGTTTGACCGCAGTGAAATTAGTGCGACTTACGCGCAGTTGCTAGAAGCGCACGCTGATTACTTGACCAAGCACCCTAATGTGCGGGTACTGATCGAAGGCCATACCGATGAACGTGGTACGCCTGAGTACAACATTGCGTTGGGCGAGCGTCGTGCCAAGGCTGTCGCAAAATATATGCAAGGTTTAGGCGTATTGCCTAGCCAAATGAGCATCGTTAGCTACGGCGAAGAAAAACCAGCAGATTTGGAACATACCCCAGATGCTGAAGCGAAGAATCGTCGTGCAGTTTTAGTTTATTAAGGGTTAGTGGCAATGAAAAAATCGCTTATCGCCATAGCATTGATGTTGTCAGGTGCTGCTTATGCCGCACCTGCGCCTGTCACTGAAGTCGGTGGCAACAGCAACAGCGGTAGCGCCGCAGATCGTATTGATCGCTTAGAGCGGATTATTAAAGCTCGTCAACAATCTGAAGTTGACATGCAGCGCCGCTTAGATGCACTTCAGCAAGAAGTGCTGGATTTACGCGGACAAACCGATCAGCAAAACTATCAAATTCAGCAGATGTTGCAGCGTCAACGTCAGCTATACGATGAGATTGCGAATCTTACGGCCAATAACAACAATAGTACTTCGGCACCCGTGGCTCCTGCTGTGAGTTCATCGGCTGGAGCAAGCAGTGCAAATAGTGCACCTTCCTCGCTTTCGGAGACAGATGCCTACCAACGCGCAGTTGATCTCGTATTGAAGCAACGTCAGTACGCCGAGGCGATTCCCGCATTTAAAACCTTTATCAGCCAATATCCCAACTCGAGTTACGCAGACAATGCTAACTACTGGTTAGGACAGCTGCTCTACAATGAAGGTGACTTAACGCAAGCGAAAGTTGCCTTTGAAAATGTAGTGAATAACTACAAAGAGTCAGGGAAGCGTGCCGACAGTTTAGTGAAGCTTGGAATGATTGCTGAGAAATCAAATGATAAAAATGCTGCTAGCGGTTTTTACAACCGCGTGTTGAAAGAATACGCCAACAGCGCTGCCGCACGTATTGCACAACAACAATTGGCTGCAATTAAACCATGATTTAACTGCAATTAAGCAAAAAATCCCCAGCTAGATGGTTTTTCAGGCAAACAATAAAAAAAGCAGATTTTGCGCTTGCATGAGAAACTGAAAACGGTATTATAGGCGCCCACAGCACGGGGCCACTTGAAATAACAAAGGAAACGTGCTGTAAAGTTTGAAAAAATGGGTCGTTAGCTCAGTCGGTAGAGCAGTTGGCTTTTAACCAATTGGTCGAAGGTTCGAATCCTTCACGACCCAC
>NZ_JBLXAT010000017.1:39308-103564 GCF_048265805.1 Shewanella sp.
GTCGTTAGCTCAGTCGGTAGAGCAGTTGGCTTTTAACCAATTGGTCGAAGGTTCGAATCCTTCACGACCCACCATTTATCTCCTATAGAAGTCATCCTCAGATAAATTCACTAATATTGTTTCTAACTCGTTGTTATCCAAACTGTTACCAAACATTAGTGACAAAAAAAGCGTCCGAAGACGCCATTTTAAGATTGAACCCTATTACAGCAAATTATTGTCTCTAACGTAGGCTTCAAATTCAGTGCAACCACCGATAGGTTGTTTATCAACAAAGATCTGCGGTACGGTCTCTACCGGCTTACCAACACTCTTTGATAAATCCGCTTTGGTGATACCTTCTTCGTGAATGTCGACATAGCGAAAACTAAAATCATCACGTTTTTCTTCTAACTGCTCAGATAACTGTTTAGCACGAACACAGTAAGGGCAGCCAGGACGACCAAAAATAACGACGTGCATGGTGAACTCCCGTTTCTCAATTTTGCTCACATTACAACAGCCTGTAGAACGAGTACAGCCCTGAAATAACTTTGTCGGTTTAGTCGAGAAAATTTGCAGCAGTTTGGTGTCGGCCGTGATAATCAAAAAACTTTTCGACCAGTTGCCAACCTCGTTTGGGCTTCTGTTGCAGCAATAACAAATCCGGCTGGCGCAGACGAGTGGTCAGCGCGATTAGCTCACAGGGTTTAGTGAATTTCGGCCATGGCAACCCTGGTGTGCGGTCGTGAGGTAACAAGAAAACGGCATATAATGCTTTGCGTTGCGCCGTGGTTTCCATGCGAAAGGTCTCACCGAAATGATTGCCGTCCACGTCATGATAGATCACCTTCAGTACACCGTTGTCCTCTACTAGCTGCATTGCATCTACCTTAAACAGGTGATGGTGTTTTTTGCCAAGCACTTCCTTTAATCGTTTATCCGGATCAACCATTACTGACTGGCAGCTAGTGCAACTGCGCGCTGCGATATCATTTTCAGCGCCACAATCTGGACAAATCTTGGCGCGATAACGGTAGTTACATTGCTGTTTGCCATCGTCCATCAGCCCCTGGCATCGTCGACCAAAATGCTCGATGATGTCACCATCAGCGTCAACTTTGCCCCAAAATGTATTGGCAAAGCCACAGATTGGGCAGGGCACTTGCACAGGAACCGCACTACTGGTCGGTTTAGCTTGGGGGATCTCAGGGGCGAACAGATCAAAGCCATTCGCGGCATAATCAATGATGATGCAATCTTCTTTGCCCGGCGCAAGTCGCAAGCCCCGGCCTGCCATCTGCTGATACAAACCGGCTGATGCCGTTGGGCGTAAGATCGCAATGAGATCTACATGGGGCGCATCAAACCCCGTGGTGAGCACCGCTACGTTGACCATAAATTTTATCTGTCTGGTGCGAAACTCGTTAATGGCGCGATCGCGCTCCAGTGCTGGGGTATCAGCGGTGATGAGCGCAGCGTTATCGTCACTATATTTACCGAGTAATGCCATGATTTCTGCCGCATGTTTAACGGTAGCGGCAAAGATAATCACCCCTTGGCGTTGTTTAGCAAGTTGCACCAGTTGTTTGACAATGGCTGTTGTGGCTCGACCTTGCAGATTCAGCAGTGCTTCGACTTCACTTGCTTGGTAATCGCCACTATCTGTTACCGTTAACCGGCTAAAATCGTACTGTGCTGTTAATCCATCATAGGTTTTCGGTGGCGTTAAGTAGCCTTTTTTGACTAAGTAACGCATCGGCAGTTCGAAGATACAGTCATCGAACACCGCGGCTTTGCTGCCGATTTTACCGTGGTAGTGGCGCTTGTAGATATAACCGCTGTCGAGCCGATAAGGCGTCGCAGTGAGCCCCAATACTTTTAGTTTTGGATTATGTTTGGTTAATGTAGTCAGTAGTTGTTGGTATTGCGATGCTTCATCGTCACTCACACGATGGCACTCATCAATAATCACTAGCGAGTATTTATCACTAAATTCGGTAAGACTACGCGCGGCTGATTGTACTGACGCAACAACCGTTTTACCTGCCAGCAGCTTTTGCTTTAACCCCGCAGAATAGACGCTGACATCATCATCGAGCAGCTCAACTTTGGCAGCGTTTTGCTCCACTAACTCTTTGACATGCGTTAGCACTAATACCTTTCCGCGTGCGACACGTGCTAGCTCTGCAATTACAATACTTTTGCCTGCGCCCGTCGGTAACACAATCACAGCGCTACTGTTGCTACTGCGAAAATGTTGCAGCACCGCATCGACGGCTTGTTGTTGATAATCTCTGAGTTGTAACGCGGGAGCGGCAGGCATTTTTACTGAGTGATGAAGAAATTTTACAGCAGCATAGCACAGGGAGTTGTCACTAAAGCAGCGATGCTGAAATTCTTAGGGGCTGTTGATCTTTAGTGTTTAATTTTTGTTCAAATTAAACGCGTTATGAACGAGGCGAGACCTGCGACGCTTAGTCAACTAAGCAAGCTGGGCGCAACAAAGTTCAGAGTGCGTTTAAATGAACCCTTCGGGCAGCGACAGCGCGCAATTTATTCAGCGTTAGGCGCTGTTGGTGGAGAATAACTACACGGCACATCACCTGCCTTGCCTAAATCACGCGCTGCCTGCTGCAAAAACAATCAGCAAAGATAAACAGCCCCTAGGGACTTTGATGAAAAAAACTCCATGTTTTCATTCGTTAATTTAGATTGTCACTGGCTAATTTGGGGGGACTGACGTAAAATTTCTATCCTTTTATTACGTCATTTTAGAAACCATTCACAGCCCGTTGGGCTGGCATGAACTGGAAGGGAAGATGCAGCAGTTAACTGAGATCGTACAGCAGGCCCTCAATGCCATCGAAAGCGCCGCAGATCTAAAAACACTAGACGAACTTCGAGTCGATTACCTAGGTAAGAAAGGTAAAATCACCGACTTGATGAAACTGATGGCAACGCTGAGTGCTGAAGAAAAACCAGCATTTGGCCAAAAGGTCAACGAAGCAAAAAAGCAGGTCCAACAAGTGCTGAGTCAACGCATTGATGCGTTGAAAGCCGCTGAATTGGAAGAGAAACTGAAAGCCGAACAAGTAGACGTGACTCTTCCCGGCCGTCGCTTAGAAAATGGCGGTTTGCATCCTGTGACTCGCACCATCGAACGTATTGAATCTTTCTTTGGTGAATTGGGCTTTAGTGTTAAACACGGCCCAGAAGTGGAAGATGGTTACCACAACTTTGATGCGCTGAATATTCCAGCACATCACCCAGCGCGTGCCGATCACGACACATTCTACTTCAATCCCGAAGTGGTACTGCGTACGCAGACCTCTGGCGTACAGATCCGCACCATGGAAGTAGAAAAGCCACCATTGCGCATTATCTCTCCAGGCCGCGTTTATCGTAACGACTACGACATGACCCACACCCCAATGTTCCACCAAGTGGAAGGTTTGCTGGTTGATGAGCATGTCAGCTTCGCGCAGTTGAAGGGCATTTTGCATGACTTTTTGCGCAATTTCTTTGAAGAAGATTTAGAGATCCGTTTCCGTCCATCTTACTTCCCATTTACTGAACCATCAGCAGAGGTGGACGTGAAAGGTAAGAACGGTTGGTTAGAAGTGCTGGGCTGCGGCATGGTGCATCCGAATGTACTGCGTGGTGTCGGCATCGATCCTGAAAAATACTCCGGGTTTGCCTTTGGTATGGGCGTAGAGCGTTTGACCATGTTGCGTTACGGCGTGACAGACTTACGTTCATTCTTTGAGAATGACCTACGTTTCCTCAAGCAATTCAAATAACGGAGCGACATAATGAAATTCAGTGAATCTTGGCTTCGTGAATGGGTTAACCCTGCGATTAGCCGTGAAGAATTATCTCAGCAAATTACGATGGCTGGGTTGGAAGTTGATGATGTTGAAGGTGTAGCAGGCGAGTTCAGCGGCGTAGTTGTCGGTGAAGTGGTTGAATGTGGTCAACATCCTGACGCAGACAAACTGCGAGTTACCAAAGTGAATGTTGGCGGTGACGAGCTGCTGGACATCGTTTGTGGTGCACCAAACTGTCGCCTAGGCTTGAAAGTATGCGTTGCCGTAGTTGGCGCCGTACTGCCAGGCGACTTCAAAATCAAAAAAGCTAAGCTGCGCGGTCAACCGTCGCACGGCATGTTGTGTTCATATGGTGAACTTGGTGTTGATATCGAAAGCGATGGCATCATTGAATTGCCTGCCGATGCACCCATCGGTACCGATGTACGTGACTACCTGCAACTGAATGATGCGATTATTGACGTCGATTTGACTGCCAACCGCGCAGATTGTCTCGGCATGGTAGGTTTGGCTCGTGAAGTGGGCGTACTTAACCGCGTTACTGTGACTGAACCTACATGGGAAGCGGTAAGCGCAAGCATTGATGATACTATTACCGTTGATGTGCAAGCTACTGACGCTTGCCCACGCTATTTAAGCCGAGTGATCAACAAAGTAAACGTCACGGCCAAAACGCCAGATTGGATGATCGAAAAACTGCGTCGTAGCGGTATTCGTTCTATCGACCCAGTAGTTGATATCACCAACTATGTACTGATCGAATTCGGTCAACCAATGCACGCTTTTGATAAAGCCAACATCACTGGCAGCTTGCAAGTACGCTTGGGGGACGGTGTTGAAAAGCTGACTCTGCTTGATGGTAATGAAATCACCGTACCTGCAGATACGTTAGTTGTAGCTGATGATAACGGCCCGCTAGCACTGGCTGGTATTTTTGGTGGTGAACACTCAGGTGTTAATGCTGAAACTCAGGATATCGTGTTGGAATGCGCCTTCTTTGCACCGCTAGCCATCATGGGCAAAGCGCGTAACTTAGGTCTGCATACTGATTCAAGTCACCGCTTTGAACGTGGCGTTGACCCAGAACTGCAACACAAAGTGATGGATCGTGCATCACGTCTGATCATCGACATCTGTGGCGGTGAAGCTGGCCCAGTAGTTGAAGTGAAAGCTGATCAGTATCTGCCAAAAGCGGCGGATATTACGCTGCGCCGTGCCAAACTCGACAAGCTGCTCGGACACCATGTGCCTGATGCCGATGTTGCCGAAATTATGACTCGCCTTGGTTTTAACGTGAGCGACGTCGACGGTGGTTGGCAGGTTACTACCGCGACTTATCGTTTTGATATGGCGATTGAAGAAGATCTGATTGAAGAAGTTGCCCGCATCTACGGCTACAACAATATTCCAGATACTGCGCCAGTTGCTGCACTGAAAATGTCACAACACCAAGAGAGCAACATCAGCCTACGTAAAGTGCGTAGCATGTTGGTCGCGCGTGGTTTCCAAGAGGCGGTAACCTACAGTTTTGTCGACCCTAAATTGCAAAATCTGATACACCCAGAGCAATCAGCAATGGTGTTGCCAAACCCAATTTCTAGCGAAATGTCAGCAATGCGTTTATCGCTGTTTACCGGCTTGTTAACATCTGTGGGTTATAACCAAGCTCGTCAACAAGGCCGTGTACGCCTGTTCGAGACTGGGTTACGTTTCACACCAGATGCTGACGCGCCAATGGGCGTGCGCCAAGAACCTATGCTGGCGGCGGTTATTGCGGGTCCTCAAAGTGACGAACATTGGGCAATTGATTCTAAAACCGTAGATTTTTTCGATCTTAAAGGTGATTTAGAAGCAATTATTGGCTTGACACTAGCCGATGCTGAATTTAGTTTTAAAGCAGGGTCACATGCAGCGTTACATCCGGGGCAATGTGCTGAAATCACTAGAAATGATCAGACGATCGGTTATATTGGTGCAGTACATCCAGCGTTGGAAAAGCCGTTTGGACTAAACGGCAAAACTATCGTGTTTGAAGTGTCACTTGATGCGCTGTTGCACGCTAGTTTACCCGTTGCCGCTCCGGTGTCCCGTTTCCCAGCAAACCGTCGAGATATTGCAGTAGTCGTCGATGAGTCGGTTCCAGCAGGAAAAATTCTGTCAACAATAAAAAAAGTTGGCGGAAATCAGTTGGTTGGCTTAAACTTGTTTGACGTATACCGAGGGCAGGGCGTAGTGGAAGGTAAAAAGAGCCTTGCCATCGCGCTCACGTTACAAGATAACGCTCGTACTCTTGAAGAAAAAGAGATTGCCGCCACCGTAGAGGTGGTAGTTTCTGCTCTGAAAGACGAGTTCAACGCATCGTTGAGGGATTAAAGTATGGCACTTACCAAGGCCGAAATGGCAGAGCATCTTTTTGAAACACTTGGCATAAACAAACGTGTAGCCAAAGAGATTGTTGAAGCATTTTTCGAAGAGATCCGGTTAGCGCTAGAGAACGGTGACCAAGTTAAGTTGTCCGGCTTCGGTAATTTTGACCTGCGCGATAAAAACCAACGTCCAGGACGTAACCCTAAAACGGGTGAAGATATTCCAATTTCTGCACGACGCGTGGTTACCTTCCGTCCCGGTCAAAAATTGAAGAGCCGTGTAGAAGCAGCCAATAAAGAAGGCTAAGCTTCTGACACCAAACACCTATCCAGTGGGATAGGTGTTGACTTGATTTTACGGTATTGGCCAGTAGATGTTTGATCTACTGGCCTTTGCTGTACTTATAAGATAGCGGAATTGCTTATCTAGTTAAGCATTAAGTCCCGTCCGCTGTGCTACCGACACGATAACATCACGAATTTTCTGATGGATTTCTGTAAGTTGGGCTAACTCATCCTCGCTAAATGGATGTTCAAGCACCTTTTCAATACCGCGTTTACCCACGACCGCTGGTAAACTCAATACCGACCCTTCGATACCATAATAGCCGTCCACTAATACGCCAACCGGCAGTACTGAATGTTCATTAAGTGCAATGGCCTGAATAATGCGATACACACTAGCAGCGACGCCATGGGTGGTGTTCAACTTACGCTTGAAGATTTGATAGCCAGCTTGCTTTACGTCTTCCAATAACTGCTGCGGGTCAATACGTGGTAATTGGTTGGTATCGCAGTAATAGTCAATAGATTGGCCGCCAGCAGAGAGTAGGGTCGCTGGCATAAAACAATGGCTACCATGCTCGCCAAGAACATAACCAAACACGTTTTTCGGGTCGAGGTGCGTATGATCACCGACAATCTTCATCAATCTGGCGGTATCTACCACGCAACCACTGCTGATCACTTGGTGTGGCTGATAACCCGTGTTTTTAATAATAAAAAATGCGGCAAGATCACAAGGGTTGGTGACTACAATTAAGGTGGTATTGGGGGCATGCACCTCAATTTGTTTGGCGACATCAACACAAATGGTAGAGTTCACTTCCGCCAGCTCTATGCGCGGTTGGTCTGCTTTAATCTGTGCGCCGGCCGTGATGACGACAATATCCGCTCCTTGCAACATGCTGTAATCATCACCAGCGTGCAGGCGAATATTTTTACCAAAGGTCAACGAGCTTGCGTGGCCAAAGTCCATCAGTTCTCCTTCCGCTCGCTCTTTGTTTTTATCTATCAACACCAATTCATGGCAATTGCCTAGCGCCAACACATAGTTGCATACGGCTACACCCACCGCACCTGCGCCAATAATTCCAACTTTCATCTCTGTCCTTCTTTCATTTTTGTTGTAGTGAAGTGATTTTGCAGTTAATCAGCTTTACAGCAAGGGAATCGAGGGAATTAGCCATTACTTTAGTGTCACAGATATTTGACAACGAATTCATAAAATATTGGTTTTTAAGGATACTTTTTTGAAGTGGTTATGTTTTTTGGTAATTAAAACATATTTGCTGAGTGGTGGTGAATTTGTGCAGTTTTCTAGCATTAAATCTGAGTTAATTGCTTGGGTATTGTTACTGAGTGTTCAACTGTTGAGCACTACCTAATTGTCTATACGGGCTTGTAAGATGGTTCGGCTAGCTGCAACCGCTGTTCTAATCTCACCTGTTTATGCTGCTTTTCGTCACCATAAGCCTCAGCTGACGTTTTTGTTACGCAATCAGCAGTACTAGCCGATAAGTTGAAAGCTATACCCCTTCGCTAGCGCAACGACATTGGGCGAACGGGGTCAGCCGTTATTGCATGTGTGCTTGAACAAGCACTATGTTCGTACGGTGTCCGAAGATGTATGTTTTAACTTGTGCGCTCAAGAAATGCCGAATGCCCGCTCGATATGTGGATGGGAGAGTAGATAGCTAGCTCGTTCAAATAGCCAAGATGCCAAAATGTAGAGTGCCACTAGGGTGAGACAAAAGATGGTCATTATGGGCTGTTCAGCGATGTCATTAGGATGCTGTATAACAATGACAACCGTCATCATAAACAGTGCTACTGCCATTGCGAGCATGGTTCTTGCCATGCCTTTGGGACGCTGTTTCGACCACGAGGTGCCAACCACACCAATGACAAACACTACCGCTAACAACTGCTTAAATGGCAGGTTACTATCCTCGATGAGTTCATTGGTCAAATTCGCCCAGATCAATAGTAAAGAAGCGACCATAGCCGCGGCTGTTGCTAGCCGATAGGGTAGTCGGTCGACGTTTTTGGTGGCTATCCATTGGTAACAGGCAACACTGCCGCAGAGCGTTAACGCACCAACGATAACATCACTTAGCATCACTAGCAGTTGTTGATTGACGACCATTGCCGCCAACGGCACAAATAGCATAAATAACGGCCAAAAGGTGGCGAATAATTGCTTAAAATTAGGCATATTTTAGACCAGATAACAAAAATCGCGCTGCAGTGACGGCTAGTCAGCGTCGTTAACAAGAGCATCTATATTCGGCCTAATATTGTCGCTTTGCAACCTAAAAGCTAACGCTTCTCAATACCAAGGAGCATTGAGCTTTATCGTTGTTTAAATCAACGCCAGATAACGCAATGTCCCAAAGGCTAAAGCGGTTACTGGCAGCGATACCAGCGTTGTCACGGCAATGATACTGGCCGCTAAGCGATGATCACCGCCAAGGTTGCGCACCATGACATAGCTTGCCGCTGCTGTCGGCGCAATGGCTAATAACAATACAATGCCAAGATACATGCCGGTAAAGCCCAGCAGATAAGCGCTGACAACCATCGCTAGTGGATAGAACACGCACTTACAGGTGGTGGCAATGGCGATATTGCGCCAATCTGAACTAAACGAGCGAAACTGCAGTGACGCACCGGTGCAGATGAGTGCCAACGGCAGGGTCAGTTGAGAAAAGTAGCGCCCAGTTTTCAACAACCATGCGGGGAGGTGAAGTTGAAAGTAAGAAAAGGGCAGCGCGATAACAATGGCAATAATCAGTGGATTGGTGAGCATACCTTTGATGTGGTGCACAATTGAGCGGGTACCTGCCAGATAAAAGTTGAGCACAAATACTGACAGAATATTAAACAGGATGGTGATACAGCCTAAATACACCGAGGCAACGGCTAACCCTTCGTTACCATAAGTATTAGCGCAGTAAGCGAGGCCGATAATGCCCATGTTGGCGCGAAAGCCGCCTTGTACCACAACGCCACGGGCATTATCTGGGGTTACCGTGCCGTGACAGCAAAGCATCAATAAACCAAAGAATAACACGGTAGTGACCGCACCAATGGCGATCAGTGGCAAATTAGCCGCATGGCCAAAATCTGCTTGGCTAATTGATAGAAACAGCAGGGCTGGCAGCGCAAAGTTAAACACTAACTTAGAACCCGCTTCGACAAAGCCATCATTTAATAATTTATAGCGGTACAGCGCCCACCCCATTAATAGTAGTAGGAGTATCGGGATTAGAGTGTCTGCAATAAAGGTGAACATTTGCGCTTTCCAATAAATATAACGGTATATGCTAAATCAGCACTTGCCCAATTAAGCTAATCCTAACAGAAGCTTATACTGTTCGTCGTGGAAAGTTGATATTTAACAGCGTCAAAAAGAAGTGGGGCTAATTAAATAGCTAGCCCCATTGCCGCAATAAAGTGTGAGTCTCCCGGTAAGCAGGGATAGCTCGGGAAATCGGGTTGGATGATTGACGTTTAAGCTCATGATGAATCATTAATTTAAATGTCAAATTACCGTGTCGGCTAAGTTTGGATATTGCTATCCATAACTACACGCAATAATGGGATGTTCTCCAGCAATACTCCTTTTGCTCACCGGCTGGCACAGTGGCAACTGCGATAACTACACACCGTTGCAATGTGGGTGTGTAGTCGCAATAACGCATTGAATTGACTTACGGAGCGGTGAACTCAAATTGGTGACACTCGTTACAAACCACTTCTGACGCTTTGTGCATGTGGTGGCAATCCGTGCAATCCAATTCACCTAAATGACCATCCATATGCGGATTAACTTCGAACTCAGGATGGTTTTTTTCGGTCAATGCACGGACCGCGTCATAACTTTCATGACAATTTAAACAACCTTCAGTTGTTCCAGCATGTTGCATACCTTTGGTATGGCAAGATTTACAGGCCACGTGATTAGCTTTATGGCTTCCGCGTAACTCAACTGCAGATGCATTAAAACCGATGAACATAACTGCGGCAGAAACCGCGACAGCAGAAACAAAACGAAGAGATTTTTTCATATGATTACAACTCAATTAAACATCATATGTATAACATATTGGATTTTGTTAACCGCGTAAATTCATTCGCTATTGTTCTCTAAGGTGCTTCACATAACTTACTGTTCTTTGTATTAGGATCACATCAAAGTTCATAGCAATCTGATTTAGGGAACAATGAATAAGCCGCCGCTGTATATAATATTTTTTAGCCAGTTATCCTTTGTGAATGAATAAGTTTTAGAGCCAAAAGATAAAAAAAGACCGGAACTCTGAGAGTAACGGTCTTAAGGACGGTGCGAGTCAGTTGCGTGCATTGCGTTGGTATACCGCGTCAGATGCCAGGTGCAGTTTGCAGTGAATGGAAAATGCAACTTAGTAGAATAGGGGCTGTTGATCTTTAGTGTTTAATTTTTGTTTAAATTAAACACATTATGAGCAAGGCGCAGCCAGTGACGCTTAGTCAACTAAGCAAACTGGAGGCAATAAAGTTCAGGATACGTTTAAATGAACCCTTCGGGCAGTGACAGAGCGCCATTTTTCAGCGTTAGGTGATATTTGTGGAGAATAACGCCACGGCACATCACCTGCCTTGCCTAAATCACGCTCTGTCTACTGCAAAAACAACCAGCAAAGATAAACAGCCCACACCCTACGGGGATTTATAAGCTTATGCATTGCGTCGTTAGCCAACGTTGCCATGCTTCAGCATGCCCGCAGTTCTTGCCTTGAACTGCTGTTGCTTACAAATCCAGAGTGTTGCGAGGATATTTGTACGCACCTTCTTTAAATTAGCGTCGCGAGTTGACTTAATTAAGTTGTTTACCCAACCAAGTAAATCCGCTCGAATGTTTATTCAAAATCACCACATCATCCACTTGTTCGGCTGGGCGTTCGGCCAAGCCATAACAGACGTGCAATGGCAGTAAGTGCTCTTCTCGTGGCTGGCAAAAACGTGCAGAAGGTGCTTGCGCCCAATGTGCCAATTGTTGTTGACGGTCATGCTCAGTTAAATCGGCGCTGGTCAATGTGTGTTGTAGCCACTGTTCAAATGCCACATTCTTGGCGCGTTTCTCCGCGGTATCCGCCCCAAAAAATTCGCGCATGTTGTGAAATGAAAAGCCTGAACCAATCACCAACAAATTATCGTACTGTAGTGCTTGCAGCGCTTTACCAATCGCCAAGTGTTGCTCTGGGCTTAAGTTATTCATCAGTGATAGCTGAATACATGGAATATCTGCCGTTGGATACATCAGCATCAATGGCACAAACAAGCCGTGGTCAAAGCCGCGTTGTGGATCAAGACGGGCTGAGATGCCAGCGCTAGCTAGTGCATCGTACACTTGCTGTGCTAACTGTGGTTCCCCCGGCGCTGGATACTGGATTTTGTAAGTCTCAGGTGGGAAGCCATAGTAGTCGTAAATCATCTTAGGATTAGCACCAGAGGTGATAGTCGGTACATTTTCTTCCCAGTGAGCACTGATCACCAAAATGGCGCGGGGTTTACCCAATTTTTGGGCCAACGCCTTGAGGTGGGTCACCATGTTGGCATGGGCAGGGTCATTGAGCAGTGGCATTGGGCCACCACCATGAGAGATAAAAGTAATTGTCGGCGTTTTCATATACAACTCCAAAATCTGCTAAAACAACATTAGCGTATGAAACTAAATCTGCTGTGGTCCAATGGGTACAATACCATTGGGATTCAATGCGTTGATTGAGTAATAACCTGCTTTGATGTGCTCAAGGTTAATGGTTGAGCTAATTCCTTCTAGTGCTAGAACTCGCAGCATATATCCATGGAGCTGCGGCATTTCTTTGATCTGATTTCGATTACATTTAAACAAACCGTAATAGGCCGCATCAAAACGAATGAGGGTGACAAACAGACGAATATCAGCTTCAGTGAAACGGTCGCCAAACAGATACTGACGGCCGTCACTCAGACGGGCTTCTAGCGCATCTAAAGTGTTAAACACCGTGTGGTACGCTTCCTCATATGCCTGTTGCGTGGTAGCGAATCCGGCTTGGTAAACACCATTGTTCAGCGATTTGTACATACATTCATTGAGCTTATCGATATCATCTGCTAAGTCAGCGGGGTATAAATCGGGGCCTTGCTGCACTAGATCAATAAACGCCGTATTCAACATCCGCACGATATCAGCGGATTCATTACTGACGATGGTCTGTGTTTGTTTATCCCAAAGTACAGGAACAGTGGCGCGGCCAGTAAAATGTGGATCAGCCTTAGTGTATAGCTGGTGTAGATACTCGGCGCCATTAAGCGTGTCGGGCGCAGATTGCGCAAAACCACCAAACCGCCAACCTTGGTCTGAAAGGCGCGGATTAACTACGGCAATATCAATAACCTCGGTTAATCCTTTAAGCGCGCGTGCCATTAAAGTTCGCGATGCCCAAGGGCAGATATAACCCACGTAGAGATGGTAGCGGCCTTTTTCTGCTTTAAACCCCGCATGGCCAGTTGGCCCAGCGCTACCGTCGCGGGTGATCCAGTGGCGAAACGATGAGGTTTGGCGAATAAAACGGCCTTGGTCATCTTTGGCTTGTACGGGTTGCCAATCTTCGGTCCATACACCATCTACTAACATCATCTACTCCTCGGGTATTGCAGGGCTTTGTTACCAAAGCCCTTGGTATAACAGGCGCTCTTATCGTGCTAAGCGGTGCGCGATGACATTATCGAGCGATACGCGGCCACTGCCTTGAATTGCCAATGCTACTAAGGCTACTAGCAAGGCTAATGCGTATTCATAACCGTTGTTGGCGAGGAACAGCCCGTTGCTAATGTGCACGGTTAAAATCGCCATCAACATAGTAAATGCCACGATGGCAGCAGCAGGGCGGATAAGTAAGCCAAGTACCAGCGCCAAGCCGCCAAAGAATTCTGCACTACCGGCCATGCCTGCCATCAATACCCCTGGATGCATACCTAAGCTTTCCATCCATTGACCAGTGCCTTGCAGGCCATATCCGCCAAACCAACCAAAGAGTTTTTGCGAACCGTGACCCATCAAAATAATGCCGACAGGGACACGTAGAATAAGTGATGAGATACCCGCTTGTGTGGCAAACAGTTTAGTTATCAGTTGAGATTTCATTGTCGACGCTCCAAATTCCAAAGTATTCAAGTGTTTCGGGCTTCTCCCTTAACGTTGGTGATACTTTACTTTGTGGCGTAGCGGAGATTAAGATGGCTATCAATGCAATATTATAAACGCTGTATTGATAATCAACTGAGACAGATATGGATCGAATTGACGTACTTCGCGCTTTTGTGACGGTGGCCAGCGAGAATAGCTTTACCAAAGCCGCAGATAAGTTACAGCTCTCGCCACAGCTGATTAGCAAATATGTGTCGCGTTTAGAAGAAAACGTCGGGATTCGATTACTTAACCGCACCACCCGTAAAGTGCATTTAACGGAGGCAGGATTGCGTTACTTTCAGCGGGCGCAGCAGGTGTTGGATGATTTTGACGACTTAGACACTCAGCTGAACGATCTGCAAGATGAAGTGCGCGGGTTACTGCGTATTAGTGCGCCAGTATCATTTGCTACCAGTCACCTCGCACGGCTGATTAATGATTTCCGTAAAGCTCATCCCCATGTGAATGTTGACTTGCAGTTGAATGATCGCAAAGTGGACATTGTCGAAGAGGGCTTTGATATCGCACTACGGATAGGCAGACTTAAAAGCTCCTCGTTGATTGCTAAAGCCATCGTACCCATTGAACTGGTGTTTTGCGCGGCCCCAGAATATTTGGCAAAACATGGCACTCCGCAACAGCTTGACGATTTGGTCGAACATCAACTGCTAAGTTACAGCTATATGGAAAAGACACCGTTTTGGCCGGAAGGTAACCAAGCGATGCTCTGTAACAATGGCGATGTGTTAGTACAAAGTGCCATTGAAGGCGCAGGTATTACGCTGCAGCCGACATTTATCTGCGCCGAAGCGATAAAAAGCGGTAAGTTACAGATGGTCCTCAGTGATTATGTGCCAGAGCCGTTAGGCTTGTATGCGGTGTATCCCCATCGCAAACTGTTAGCGAGTAAGGTGCGCACTTTTATTGATTTTCTTGATGGCTATTTTGGTACGCCGCCATATTGGGATCGCCTAATTAAATAACCCACTGTGTTTTCCCGTCTTGATGCGTCTTTGCGGCGCATACCTGATATTTATTTACCGAATTAACACCTGAATTTAACCTGAATTTAATACTGTTCGCGTATAGCTATCGCATTGAAAAAAGCGACTTAGTTCAGTTCTTTCCACTAGGCTAAATAAAGTGCCAGCAACGCGTAATCGTTAAGAGGCATTGAGATGATACGCACTCGTCCGTTGCTAGCTTGCGGCGGCTGAGGGCGTTTCATCGTTAGTACACATCGAACATGACTAAGACGGCTAACGCTCTGTATCGGTTAAAGGATGAATAATGCCTCTATCTCGCGTTTTTAGGCTAAATGGCACCATCGGCTTCGCTATCGTGGGCAGTGTGCTGACATGGTCGAGTTTTGCCGCAGATCCCGCGGCAAAGCGGGTGGTGACTGAATCAGTCAGTTTTGAACATGAGATCACGCGCGTTGATGTGGTTGGTACTGCGGAAGCGCAACACTCGGTTGTGATCTATCCGGCAGTAGCAGAGCGGGTGGTACAAGTTAATTTCAATCCCGGTGACAAAGTGGCGGCGGGTGATGTATTGCTGCAGCTTTACGCAAGACGCCAGCAAGTGGCGTTGGAGCGGGCTCAGATCCAGCTAGCCGATGCAGAGCGCACCGTTGAACGACTGACTAACATTCGTCAGCAAGGCGCAGTGCCGCAAACCGATTTGGATGATGCCATCACCTTACGCGACCTAGCCAAAGTCAATCTTGAAGAAGCTCGAGTCGAACTGGAAGAACGATCCGTTCGTGCGCCATTTAGTGGCTATGTGGGCCTAACAGACGTCGAAGTGGGCGACCGCATCACACTGATTACTCCCATTACCAGCATCGACAGTCGTGACAAACTGTACGTGAATTTTCAAGCGCCGGAAACTGCATTTGCTTTGCTGCGCAGTAATACCGAAGTGCTATTGCGACCATGGAACAACCGCGCCGCCGAACTTCCTGCCACCATTGAGCAAGTTGACTCCCGTATCGATATCGCCAGCCGTACTGTACGTGCCCGTGCGGTGATTGATAACCGCGACGATCGCTTCCGCCCCGGCATGAGCTTTCGTGTGAGTTTACAAATTGTCGGTGACGCCTACGCCAAAATTCCTGAAGCTGCGCTCGCTTGGGGCGCCACGGGAGCTTACGTGTGGGTTGTCGAAAATGGGCAAGCGCAGCGGGTCGATGTGCAGATCAAACAGCGTCTCAAAGGGCGCATATTGGTTGCTGGTGAGCTTGATACCAAAACTCAACTGATCACCGAAGGTATTCAAAACTTACGCCTGCACCAAGCGGTTAACGCCACTGCCGCCGTAGCCGTGGTGAAGGAGTAACCGATGAGTCTGCAACATTACCTGCAAACCAGCGATCTCCCCTCATTATCGATTCGACGTCCGGTGCTGGTGGTCGTGTTCAACTTACTGATTATTATTGCCGGTATTGCGGCTATCAATGGTGTGGAAGTGCGGGAATTACCAGACGTTGATCGACCGGTCGTTACCGTTCGGGCCAACTTTCCCGGCGGCTCACCAGAAACCGTAGACACTGAAGTCACCAGTATTCTCGAAGGTGCTGCCGCGCGCGTCACCGGCGTGAAAAGTATTCGCGCTAACAGTGAAGAGGGCAATGCGCGCATCGTGGTCGAGTTTCGGCCGGGGATTGATCTCGATAACGCCGCCAACGAGATGCGTGAATCGGTCAGCCGTGTACAGCGTGAGCTGCCGGATGATGTTGAGCAGTTGTCGGTGATTAAAGCCGACAACGATGCCACTAGCGTAGTGAGTTTGGCTATCGCCAGTGATGAACTTGCGCTAGAAGAACTCACCGAGATTGTGGATGTCGATCTAGCGCCGCAGTTTTTGAGTGTGCCCGGCGTGGCCGATGTGCGGCTGACCGGTGACCGTGAACGGGTATTACGCGTAATGCTCGATCCGCTGCGGCTGACCAGCTTCCATCTATCGGTAACCGATGTCGCCACTGTCTTGGAGCAAGCGCCATTTGATGTGCCCGCTGGCAGTTTACGCTCGACCGATCAGCAACTGATTGTGCGGGCTGATGCCACATCAGTCACTGCTGAGCAGGTAGAGAACATTGTTATTCGGGGTGATATTCGCATTGGTGATGTGGCCTCGGTGTATTTCGGTCCCGCCGATGCGGGTTCTATTGTGCGCTTGGATGGACGGCCGATTATCGGCGTCGAGATTATTCGCCAAGCGCGTTCCAACACCATTGAGATTTCTGACGAAGTACTCGCGCTGGTTGAACGGCTCAAAGTGCGTTTTCCCAAACTGCAGATTTTAGTCACTTCTGATGATGCCGAATTTATTCGGGACTCGGTCAAAGAGGTGATCACCTCGCTGATCCTCACCGTGCTGTTGGTTGTGCTGACGCTGTGGATTTTTATCGGCCGTTGGCACGCTACTATTGTGCCTGCGCTATCTATCCCCGTCGCCTTGATTGGCTCGGTCGCCATTATTTGGGCGATGGGCTTTTCCATTAATATTTTGACCTTGCTGGCGCTGGTATTGGCCACTGGCTTGATTGTGGATGATGCTATTGTGGTATCAGAAAACGTGCAGCGCCGCCGTGCGATGGGGCTGGGGGCGCGTGCTGCCGCGGTGGTGGGCACTCGTGAAGTGTTTTTTGCGGTGGTGGCGACGACTGCGGTGCTGGCGGCGGTATTTATCCCCATCGCCTTTTTGCCATCAACTGCGGGGCGTTTATTCCGCGAGTTTGGCGGTGTATTGGCTGGCGCGGTGATTATCTCGTCATTTGTGGCGTTATCTTTAGTGCCCGCATTAACGGCGCGACTGCCACGAGAGGATGACGGTAAACGCAATCTTTTTGCCCCGCTTGGACAGCGGTTACTGACTTGGTATCAGGGCAGTCTGCGTTGGGTGTTGAATCACGCGTGGTTTACCTTCTTCGCTTGTGTCGCTGCGGCGCTTGGTTCGGCCGCATTGTATATGCAGCTGGATAACGAATTGCTGCCGAATGAAGACCGCGGCACCATTCGTATTTTCGCCCGCGGGCCAGATGGGGTGGGGCTTAACTTTATGGATCGCCAAGCGCAAAAGATGGAAGACATTCTGCTGCCGTTTGTCGAAAAAGGCGAAATTGAATCCATTTATTCTGTGGTTGGCCACTGGGACCCCAACATTGTGTTTATTACCGTGCCGCTGAAGCACTGGGACGATCGGCAAGAATCACAGCAAGACATTATCGACAAAATCCGCGACCCACTGAATGATATTCCTGGCGCGCCTGGACGTGCCTTTGGTGCCAACAGTTTGAACCTACGCGGGCAGGGCGGCGGTTTACAACTGGCGCTAACCGGTGATGATTACGAATCTATTTATCAGGCAGCGCTCGATTTTAGCCGCGCAATTGAGGAAAACTTGCCAGAACTAGGCACGCCGGATATTGGGTATAAACCCACTCAGCCACAGCTACGGGTGAACATTGATCGCCGCCGTGCCGAAGAGTTGGGGGTGTCGCTGCGCGATATCTCTTCTACCTTACGGGTAGCAATCAATGGGGATGATATTGCCGACTTAAACGTGGGCGATCAGTCAATTCCGATTATGCTGCAAGCCCACAATGGGGCGGTGAATGACCCAACTGACCTGTCGAACCTGTATGTCGGCTCGCAGTCGGGCGTGTTAGTGCCAATGTCGAGCTTAGCCACTATCAGCGAAGAGGGTGTAGCGGCCGAGTTGGAACGTCACGCACAGCGCCGCGCCATTAGCATTGAGATGGAATTGCCAGATGATGTGGCGATGAACGAAGCTGTTGACCAACTGCGGGAACTCGCGGATCAAACGCTGCCAGATAATATCGGCATGTTGTTCCAAGGCGAGGCGCTCACTTTTGAGGAAACTGCGCAAGACGTGATGCTGACCTACGTGCTGGCATTCATTATTGTATTGCTGGTATTGGCGGCGCAGTTTGAAAGCGTCAACAGCGCCATTGTGGTGATGCTTACCGTGCCATTTGGTATCGCTGCCGCCGTGCTAGCGCTGTATCTCACCAACACCTCGCTTAACATCTATTCGCAAATTGGTTTGGTGATGCTCATCGGGCTGTTAGCGAAAAACTCTATCTTGCTGGTGGAGTTTGCTGACCAGTTGCGTGACCGCGGCTTGTCGGTACGCGACGCGGTAGAAAAGGCGGCGCAGATCCGTTTACGTGCTATCGCCATGACGCTGTTTTCAACCTTGCTCGGTGGCTTGCCGTTAATTTTATCGACGGGTGCAGGGGCTGAAGCTCGTAACGCAATTGGTTGGGTGGTCTTTGGTGGTTTGGGCATCGCGGTGGTATTTACCTTATACCTGACCCCAGTGTTGTATTTGGCGTTAGCACGGTTCACTAAACCGCGTGGCGATGAAAGTGTCCGGCTGCATCAGGAGCTGAGCGAAGTCACCGAGCTGCCACATTAACCGCCAGTTAACCATAATAAGAAGAAGCCGCGCTGTTAATTCAGTGCGGCTTTTTACGTTAGGCAGACTCGGGCTTATTCGGCTTGGGCTGCTCATTGTCAAACCAATCCATGAAGCACTGTGCCCCTTGCTTGCCTGAATCTAACAGTGCTTGTTTGTGTTGCTCGTCGATATCAAAGTCAGTCGTTTTTACTCCGAGCGTATCAATGTAAACTGTGCGAGCCCAGTCATCACTATGTAGGTGAGTATTCTGCTGCGCTTCTAACACGGTATGCACCAACGCCCAAGTGTAATCAAATAGATGGTCAATCTGCCGATGTTCAATGGCTGACTGATCACGGATGACGGCAATTTCCTGCTTGCTATCTAAACGGAAACCTAAAGTTTGTTGGTTATAAACGTAGTCTCGCTGCTCAGCGGCTTGAACCGGTTGTTTCGCATTAAGACGTTGATAATAATCGGGTTCACGTACAGGGCAATTGATCAGATAACGTTTGCGATCAAATAATTTGACAGGATAGTTATTCAGTAAACCACCATCTACATATACATCACCGCGCAGGCTGCGCTTGGCAGCAAAAAACAGCGGAATCGACATAGAGATCCGTACCGCATCGGCGATAGCCACCGTGGGGGTATGTTCGTATGAGAACACCTCAGAGAATGAGGTCGATAAATTAGTACCAATAAAATAGAGCGACTTAAATGGATGTTCTGCCTTCATCGCTTCTAAATCCGCAAAAGTGGTTTCGCTGCTGCCAGTTTTGGCAGCGATGATGTTACCGATCCATTGCCGAAAGAAGTCACCGCGATACCAGCCAAACTCGGACAATAGCCGTTGGCTATCACGTATTATGCCCCAAGAGTCATCCATAAACTGATTAAAATCGAGTTGCCACAGTAGCTGGCGGGTTTCCTCTAAGCTATAACCTAGGCCAATCAACACGGCATTGATAGCTCCTGCTGATGTACCTCCAACGCGCACAATGTTGGCTAAGATCTGTCGTTGCTCCAGTAGCTCCAGCGCGCCAACGTAGGCAATCCCCTTAACGCCGCCGCCTTCAAATACTAGATTTTTAAATGGGTAGTTCATAGTCGCTCTCCTTAGCAAAAGTGCTGCCGTGCCTGAATGGCAACGTCAGAGGCTATCATAACGCCATTATTTGCGGATGTGGCAGGTTTATAGTGGCTTGAATCAGCCGAGAGCGGCGAAACTGTTTTCACTGCATTCAGGCATAAAAAAACGCCTGACTAGCAGGCGTTTTTTCGAGTAGGGCGCTAACTTACTTAGCGTTCATCAACGCAACAGCGTTATCCAGCATACGGTTGCTGAAGCCCCATTCGTTATCGTACCAAGACATGACTTTCACTAAACGGCCTTTCACGCGAGTTTGGGTCGCATCAAAGTTAGAAGAGAAAGCAACGTGGTTGAAGTCGATAGATACCAATGGCTCTTCGTTGATAGCCAACACTTCGTTCATTGGTGATGCTTGCGCTGCTTTAGCAACGATAGCGTTAACTTCTTCGATAGTTGTATCGCGAGAAGCGATGAACGACAAGTCAACCAGTGATACGTTCGCTGTTGGTACACGGACTGCCAAACCATCAAACTTGCCTTGCAGTTCTGGTACCACCAAACCTACCGCAGCAGCTGCGCCAGTTTTGGTTGGGATCATGTTCAGTGCCGCTGCGCGAGCACGGTGCATGTCTTTGTGGTACACGTCAGACAAACGTTGGTCGTTGGTGTAAGAGTGAATAGTGGTCATCAAACCAGATTCAATACCCAGTGCATCGTTCAACGGTTTGGCGATAGGTGCCAAGCAGTTGGTTGTACATGATGCGTTAGAGATAACGGTCATGTCTGCTGTCAGTACGTCGTTGTTAACGCCGTAAACCACAGTAGCATCAACGTTTTTCGCTGGAGCAGAGATGATCACTTTTTTCGCGCCAGCAGTCAGGTGTGGTTGCGCAGTTTCTTTGCTGGTAAAAATACCAGTACATTCAAACACTACGTCCACTTTCAAATCACCCCAAGGCAATTTTGCTGGATCACGTTCAGAGAAAGTCAGGATCTTGTCGCCGTTAACATAGATAGCTTCATCATCATGTTCAACAGAAGCGTTAAAACGGCCATGTACAGTATCGTACTTAGTCAGGTGAGCATTGATTGATGAGTCGCCCAAGTCGTTAATTGCTACGATTTCGATTGGGTATTTTTTGTCGCTTTCATAAAGCGCCCGCAATACGTTGCGTCCGATACGGCCATAGCCGTTAATTGCTACGCGGATAGTCATTTCGTATCCCTCAGATATACTTAGAAACTGGTTGTAAAATTACAAAACTGCAGGATTTAGTCAAGCGCAATCGCCCACAAAACCCGAAATCTGGCCAATCCATCTACCATTCTTTTGGTTTCTTCCCGAAACTGAAAAATAGTTAAGAAACACTAACAATGTTGGCAAGTTATTTGTATGACAAAATGGTGCGTTAGTCAAACTAAACTGCGTGGTTTTGCTGGCGATTTATCACGCAATTTAAACGTAATATTACTTGCTATGACTACTGCTTGCGGCACTTTGGGCAACAATGGCGCGAAACTTCTCGGCCCACCGGCTGCTGCGAAAATCACCATCCTTAATTGTGTCGACCAAATCTTCTGCTTGCTCGTCTAACTGCTTAACCAATGCTGGATTACCGCCCACCGATGCACTCATCTGCTGTTGATTGGCGTTACGCCCCGTCAGCAACAGATTAGCTTTCTCAAACAAGTAACGCTCTTCAGCATAACCTAAATAATGAAAAGCCGTAGCTGTCCCAAGCAGCCAATCAGGTTGGAACTGCTCTGGTGACACTTGCTCCAACGCGGCGATGTAAAGCGATAGGGCTTTTTCTGGTTGAACTTTTAGATAATGAACCGCCAGTGCCGTTAGGATCTGCGGATCGCTGATTTGGCCTTGCTTCTCCGCCTCGAGCAGACGGTGCAAGCCCTGTTCGTTACTCCGATGTGTCCATTGGTAAAAAGAAAGGTAGGGGGTTTTGGCATCGCTAACACTGGCCTGCAGCTCAGCCAATGATTGCGAACTTAAGCCGTAGGCGCGTGCTCGTACACTGGTACGGATGGGATTATTAACATGTTGCACGCCAGCCGCGAGACCAATGCATTTGTTATACGCCTCTAAGTTAAGCAATAAATTGTATAGCAGTTTGTCTTGCTGCTGCTCTTGCTGCTGCTCTTGCGCTGATTTTACCGCCAAACGGTTGCTGACGAGGTTAGCGCGTTCCACTTTACACCAGCCATCGGTATGCAAATCTTCACAAATTTCGGGATTATTTTTACAGATTCTCTCGGTCGGACTGAGCCTATCACAGCCCTGAAGCAGGGATATGAAACAAAATGACGTAATTAACCCCAAATAGCGCTGCATATTAGTGCTCCTGAAGGTGAAAAATATAATAAAATTACATAGTTAGCTTTTATTTATTGCTGGTCACTTTATCAGCTTTTCATTAAGATATAGCCAGCCATAATCGCTACTGCCGAATAGAGCATCTTAAAATTATGGTCATTTCTTTTGGTTACTCAATGAATTCGGATGATTAAATTGGAATTCTGAGATTAAAGGATATCTACATGAGCGCGGACAAACATCTGAAAAGTTGGCAAGAACGTTTTGAATTAGCGGAGGAAATGCAGCCCATTATCGGTAAACTCTACCGAAACCAGGGCGTAGAAGTTGTTGTTTATGGCCGACCACTATTAAACGCTTCTACGATTGAAATCATCAAAGCCCACCGGTTAGTGAGACGTTTTGTTGGGGAAAAACTGCGTCTTCGAGAAAGCTATCCATTTATAGCAGCATTAAGCAAATTACCTGTACGCCAATGCAAAGTCGACATTGGCAAATTGGCGGTAAAATACTGGCAGCAGCACGACAGCACTGACCAAATCGCTTCCTACATGCAGCAAGCATTAGCTGATGCCATTGCCTGTAAAGATGAAGTGGAACCACGGAATGTGGTGCTGTATGGCTTTGGCCGTATCGGCCGTCTATTGGCGCGGCTACTCATCGCTCGCAGCGGCCAAAGTAACAAGTTGTGCCTACGTGCAATTGTGTTACGCGGCGGCCGCGATGGTGATTTAGAAAAACGCGCCAGTTTACTGCGCCGTGATTCAGTACACGGCCCATTTAACGGCTCAGTAGAAGTAGATATCGAAAACAATGCCATTATTGCTAACGGCACTTACATTCAAGTGATCTACGCGAACTCGCCAAACGAAGTTGACTACACCAAATATGGTATCGACAACGCGCTTGTGGTTGATAACACCGGTATTTGGAAAGATGAAGCCGGTCTTGGCCAACATCTGCAATGCCCTGGTGCTGCAAAAGTGCTGCTGACGGCTCCAGCGAAAGGCAATATCAAAAATATCGTTTATGGGGTAAACGATAACGATATTACTGCCGAAGACGTTATCTGTTCCGCTGCCAGCTGCACCACCAACGCGATTACCCCAGTATTGAAAGCCATCAATGACGGTTACGGTATTTTGAGTGGTCACGTGGAAACTATTCACTCTTATACCAACGACCAAAACCTGATTGATAACTACCATAAAGCGGATCGCCGTGGCCGCAGTGCACCACTTAATATGGTGATCACTGAAACGGGCGCCGCCAAAGCCGTTGCCAAGGCGTTGCCAGTACTGGCAGGTAAACTGACGGGGAACGCCATTCGAGTGCCAACGCCAAACGTATCGTTAGCCATTCTCAGCCTTAACTTAGGTAAAGAGACAAGCAAAGACGATATCAACGACTATCTCAAAAATGCGGCGCTGCATTCGCCGCTGCAAAACCAAATTGATTACACCGATTCAACCGAGATCGTCTCTAGTGACTTAGTTGGCTCCCGTTATGCCGGGGTAGTGGACTCGCAAGCGACCATCGCTGAAGAGAATCGCGCCAATATCTATGTATGGTACGACAACGAGTACGGTTATAGCTGTCAGGTTGTCGGCGTGATGCAAAAAATGCTGGGGCTTAACTTCATCAACTTGCCGTTGTCAGAATAATTCCAATCCTTTTTTGTCGTGGGCAGCGGTGGTAATTTCGCCGCTGCCTATTTTGTCTTTACGATAACAACCTACTGAAATTGCTAAAATATTTGACAAGTTATACCAAATTGAACAAATAGGCAGCATACAACGCAAAAAAGGCACTTTTTGCTAAATCATTGATTGACACCTAACGCTAAATCCGTAGAATTCCATCCCGCAGTCAACGACAACTTCTCGTTAACGGCAAATGCGACATTAGCTCAGTTGGTAGAGCGATACCTTGCCAAGGTATAGGTCATCGGTTCGAACCCGATATGTCGCTCCAAAGATGGCGCGATGGCAGAATGGCTATGCTGCGGATTGCAAATCCGTCGATCTCGGTTCGACTCCGGGTCGCGCCTCCATTACTCGATGCCCGAGTGGTGGAATTGGTAGACACAAGGGATTTAAAATCCCTCGCTGGTTACAGCGTGCCGGTTCAAGTCCGGCCTCGGGTACCATTTCATCGAGTAATGCAATTAAGAGGTTAAGCATAAAAGCTAACCTCTTTTTTATGCCTGCAATTCGCCACCTAATACTCGCCTAATATTTTTGGTGGTCGGCGCTATCAATATCTCCTACTTAGTATCTTGGCTATCATGCTTAAGCCCTGTCCACCTTTTACCGAATTTAACTCTCTAATACCCTGTGTCAGCGATTTGATTGCGCTACAAGTTCCTTGTCGATTGGCCTTGGGCTAACTTCTCGCCAGCATCCACGTTCTGTAAGGCTTAAACGTTTTCGCTCTGGTGAAGTAGCTCCGCTCTCATCGTGGCAGTGTGGTGAACAACGCTATGGTGAGATAAAGCTTCATTCCCTAACCAGATAATCCCAAGAACACATGGCAGTTTGATTAAAAAAGATTGTTGTTGAGATTGTTACGTGTTACTTCCACTCCTGCACAGAAGAAGAGGAAAAGTATCACTTCCTCTGATGATGTATTTGATGGGAAACTGATATATTACTCACCTACAGTCGATTCAAAGTGTGTGTTGTTAATGGTCTAATGGGGTAACCGCTCGCGCGGGCCAATAAAAAGGATATTTATCAAATCATGGGATGAATTAACAAATGTTCAGCGTGCCGTTATTGGTATGTTGCTGGTTATCGTCGCAGCTATTCTCCCAGAGATCGCGTTTGTCATTCATCTCGGTGGCATGGATGTAGCGTTTGCTCTTATCTTCGCGAGCTTTGCGCCTTTCATTGTTTGGGCTTCCGGAAAACTAGCTTCTCTAAAAAGTGCTGTCATTTTGGCGTATGTAGCTTACCGGCAAAGTGCATCTGCTAAACCATCGGTATTTGCGTTGCAGGCGTCATTCTGTGTAATTGCCTTGCGCACAGGTGCCATGGCTATAGCATTCTTTATGCTCGGCATGGTATTAAACGGGGTCTTGGTCTAGGTGTACACCACAAACCACTTAAGTCGCTGCCTACTCGTTGGATCGCTCATTTATGTCGAACACCAAGCTGCTGACAGTCTAACTCTCTATTTCTAAACATGTTTCATTGAAGCCCCAACAGACTTCGTTGCTTGCCTGTTGGATATTAGACGTTATTTTTTCTGTATCGTGCCTCAATCTATACCACTCAGACTACAGGCTGTGGATACAAGTCTCTGGCAGATAAAAAAGACCGTACTGGCGGCCTTTTGCTATTTGTTGGCATCTTAAAACTACTCTGCTTGCTCGCTATTGAGATCCATATGCATATGGATTAACCGTTCCTCCATGTCGAAGGTCACGGTAAAGCCCAACGTTTTGGCTAAGTTAGCCATGCTACGGTTTTCAAACATGGTAAAGCCCGTAAGAATTTGGGTGCCGCTGGCTTTGAAATAGGTGATCAGTTTTTCTAACAGCAGTTTACCGATGCCAATCCCTTGGTGTGAGCCGCGTACTGCCATGGCAAATTCCGCTTCGGTATTGTCAGGATCAATCGAGGCTCTCACCGCGCCAAGGGTAATATCTTCGCCGTTTTCATCTTTAATAGTGGCGATAAATGCCATCTCACGGGCGTAATCAATCTGTGTTAGTACCGCCATCTCTTCATGAGTCATTTGTGAGCGGACACCAAAATAGCGTTTATAGCGGTCTTCATCGCTGAGTGAATTGTCAAACGCAAGATGCTTGGGTTCATCTTCAGGCAGGATAGGGCGCAGCATCACTTGCAAGCCGTTACGTAGCGTAGCGTATTCTTCTAGCTCTTTCGGGTATGGCAATATCGCCAGCCGTGCTGCATTATCTTTAACTTGCTGGGTGAGCTGAATATTTACATCCAGTAGCGTAATAGTGGTGCCAGAGGCCAATACCGGATTGAGATCTAACCGTTCGATCTCTGGGCAATCAATAATCAAGTTAGATATTTGCGTCAACATGCGGCACACCGCCATCATGTCTAGGCCGTTGGGCAAATGACGGTCATGCACTTTGCCGGTCTTTAAACCTTGGATCACCATATAACGTGCTAGAGCCAAGTTTAGCGGCGGCAGTGCCACGGCGGCATCGCGCGTCGGTTCCCATTCGGAGCCGCCTTCGCCTAACATAATAGCGGGGCCAAACACGGGGTCGTTGATGACGGCGACACGTAGCTCTTGTGCACCGGCGGTGAGCGCCATGCGCTGCACTATCATGCCTTCGATACGTGCATCAGGATTTGCGGCACGCACTCGGCTGGTAATGGCTTCGGCTGCTTGCCGTACTTCGTCGGCGTTGGTGAGGTTAAGCATTACGCCGTGTACGTCTGACTTATGCAAAATATCAGGCGATTGAATCTTTAACGCGACTGGATAGCCATGTTCGTCGGCAATCGCAATTGCCGCATCGGCGTCGGCAACCAACCATGTGTCGATGGTATTCAAGCCATAGGCCGATAAAATATCACGCGCATCATGGGTTTCTAACACTTGGCGATGACAATTTAACGCCTGTTGTAACAGCCGATGGGCGGTGGCACTGTCGGCGTTGGCGGTAAATGTTTGTGGAACTTCCTGCAGCAACTTTTGGTTACGCCGAAATTCGACCATATGCATGAAGGCGCGCACTGCACCTTCCGGCGTGCGATAGGTGGGAATACCCGCTTTAGAAAAATGACGCCGCGCTTGGTAAGCGGAATCCTCGCCGCTCCAGTTGGTCATCACGTTTACGCGATGTTTACGCGGATGTTGTTTAACGGTCTGAATCAACGCATCGGCAATGGCGTTACCGTCACCCAAGGCTGAAGGGGAGTGCAGCACCAGCACTGCATCTAGCTCATCGCTGTCCATCAAAATGGTCAGCGCTTCGCAATAGCGTTTAGGATCTGCATCACCAATGATATCGACCGGATTTTGCTTCGACCAGGTGGTGGGCAATACTTGATTCAGCTTGGCTACCGTTTCGCTAGATAATTGCGCTAGCTTGCCACCTTTAATGATCAACTCATCTACGGCGAGTACCGCTGGGCCGCCGCCGTTGCTGAGAATGCACAAGCGTTCACCCTGTAGCGGGTTTAAGTGCGCCAAGCTTTCTAACGCGGCAAATAGCTCGACCAGATCGGTGACGCGCAACATCCCGGCACGTCGAAATGCCGCTTCATATACCGCATCATTACCTTGATCTGCGCCCGTGTGGTGCCTTGCCGCCAAGCTGCCTTCGCTACTTCGGCCAGACTTAATCACCAAAATTGGTTTGTGGCGCGATGCTGCGCGGGCAGCAGACAAAAAGCGCAGTTTGTCGCTGATAGAATCCACATAGAGCATGATGGCCGAGGTGCGCGAATCGCGGCCGAGATAATCAAGCAACTCATCAAAATCAATATCGCTGGCATCGCCAAGCGAGATAAAAGCGGAGAAGCCAATGCCTTTATTGTTGGCCCAGTCCAGCACTGTGGTACATACCGCAGCAGACTGCGACACAAACGCGATCTTGCCCGATAGCCCAGAGGTATGTGCTAATGTGGCGTTGAGGTGGAGATTGGGCAGCATGATCCCCAAGCTGTTCGGCCCCAAAATCCGCATACCGTAGCGTTTAGCATGTTCAAGCATCTGATCGCACAACGAACGCTGCTGCTCATCTTGCAATTGGCTCATACCCGAGGCGATAACAATGGCCGTTTTACAGCCAAATTGTGCCAGTGTTTCAATAATGGCGGGTACTCGCTCGCCGTGGGTACACACAATGGCGAGATCGGGCTTAATCGGCAAAGACTCAATATTGGGGTAGGCCAGCACGCCCATAATGGCGGTCGCCTTTGGGTTCACTGGCATAATCGGCCCTTCAAAGCCGCTAGCCATCAGGTTTTTCATTACCACCGAGCCTGCACGAGCAGGGGAGTTAGACGCGCCAATAACGGTGATGGATTTCGGCGTAAACAGGTTACGAATGCTGCGCTGGCTCATGGGGATTTTCCATAAAAGAAAATTGACCTGTGGAGCATGATTCCACGGGCCAATGATTTCAACAATAGGCTAAACGTCCAAGCGTTACGTTACCATAAACAAGGCGTTATACCTTAAATTTCACCACCACATCTTTGAGCTGATGCCCAAGGCTAGCTGCCGAACCAATGGCGTTGCGGCTGCTATCTACCACTGAAATGGTTGCTTGGCTGCGGTCAGCCAAATCCACCAAGTTGCGGCTTATTTCTTCTGTAACGTTGGCTTGTTGGTCAGTTGCTGATGCGGTTTGCACAGACATCTGATTCACCCGCTCGGTAGATTGGCGGATCTGCTCTAACGCGGCATGAGTTTGTTGACTCAGTGCTACGCTTTCAGCTACCAAACCCGCGCCTTGCTTAATTGAGGCGACAGCCGTTTTGACACCTTGTTGCAGTGCATCAATCATCTTCTGAATATCTTTAGTGGATTGCTCTGTGCGTCCAGCGAGTGTTCGCACCTCGTCTGCTACCACCGCGAACCCACGTCCTTGCTCACCCGCTCGGGCTGATTCAATCGCCGCATTGAGCGCTAACAGGTTGGTTTGCTCGGCAATTTCGCTGATCACATGCAGCACCGAGGTGATATTATTTGAGGTCACTTCTAATTGCTGAATTACGCTGACGGCGTTGTCTACCGAAGTGGATAGCTGGTTAATTTTATTGACGGCATTTTGCAGAACCTCAGCACCGTTATCAGTAAGTCCGCTGACACTATCAATTTCGTGGGCGGTTTCCTGTGCCAAAGAGGCAACCTCGCGCACAGATGCGGCCATCTCGTTAACAGCGGTGACAATTTGCTCTACCGACTGGCCTTGGTAATGAATCAACTCGCTGGTTTGTCCCGATTGCTCATCTAGCTGTTCTACTTGATTACTGAGCGAACTTGAATGATCGACCACGGTGGCAAACATCTGCTGTAGCTGCGCGATAAACTCATTGGTCGCAACCACCAGATGATCAATCTCCGCCAGATTGGACGGCTTCAAGCGTCGAGTCAGGTCGCCATCGCCTTGGCTTAACGCTTTAATCTTCTGCGTGATATCGTCCAGCACCTTAGCCACTAAGCGCGGCCCAAAGAATGAAGATAGCAGGGCAAATAACACCATTAAAACGGTGATCGTTTTTACAGCCACGCCCAGCTTCGCGGCATAGCTGTTGGCTTCTTCGCTGACTTGATGTGCTTGCAAATCGGCCGCTTCACCTGCGGCATTGTAGATTTTTCGCAGTGCCGAAAAATGGCTATTCGAGTCTTCAAGATAATGCGCCATTGCAGCGGATGTATTACCTGTTTGTACTATCTTAATAGTGGTAACTGTGTCCTGTTGCCACTGGCTGAACACCGCATCAAACCCCGCGACCGAAGCCTCTACTTGCGGGTAGCTCTGCATGAGTGATAGGAAACTCTGCATACGTTCTTGCGCTTGCTGCAAGTTCTCATTAATCGCATCTATCTGCCTTTGCTGCTTTGCTTCAGTGTCAGCTGACGTGATGAGCTGTAGCTCAGCAAGTTTGGCCTGATATAAATCTCTGTCCGCGTTTAAAATCGCCGAAATCGCCACATTGAATTCATTCCCTAATTTTTCCGTTGCATCCTCTGCATGACTGCTACGAAATTCATCGATAACCGCCAACGCGATTAAGGCCAGTCCTAAAGCCGCAAACAGCAGGGTAAAGCGAGCACGTAGGGAATTGAACATCAAAGTAACCTCTCAATTTAAATCTGCGTATCTTGAGTGTAGAACAGATTCCGGAGGTTGCTAGAAATTAACCAAGGTAACTAATTGAATTTAAAGATAGTTAATACCACCTTTGGCGTAAAACTATCGTCTAGAGTTATGGCGCGGCAAAAGTGACCTCAATAAAAGGTAATATGAATACCTTTTAGTTACACTTTAGGTTACCTTTTTGTGTGATATAACTAGCTGTATTTATGGCCTATAGCGGCGTCCAGAATCAGGCTCACTTTTGCCACTTTTTGATGCGCGGTTTTGCGGGAATTTCGCGAGAGTTTCGCGGGTGAGGGTATTAAACAAAAAAGCCTAGCTAAAATTGCTAGGCTTTTCAGTATCTTATTTGGTCGGTGTGAGAGGATTCGAACCTCCGACCCCTGACACCCCATGACAGTGCGCTACCGGGCTGCGCTACACACCGAGAGTTGTGACGATAATCATCATCAGCGCAGTTATCGTGGCAGCACTTTAGCAAGAGCCGCCACACTGCGCAAGTAGCAATTATCTTGTTATATGTTAATTGCTTAGATTATGTCCGTCCGCTTTTGTGTGTGCTAATGGCCGTAGAAACGGCGGCCTTCGCGCATGACATCCAATAACTCTGGCGCGCTCATCTTTTTGCGTAGGCGTTGCGAGTAATCTTCGTTGTAGATGCGGTATTTACCATGTCGGTCAATCACGGTGATTTCGTTTTCTTGGTAGATGGCAAACACGCGGTTATCTCCCACGTACAACCATGTTGAGTCATCTGGTTGCAGTAGGTGGCGGCCGGCGCTGTAGTCACTTGGTGGGTTGGTACAACCTAGCACCTGCGTCATTAACGTGGGCACAATGCCGTAATGGCTGCTGCGATAGTTAACTTGGCTACTGCTGGCTTCCGGCCAGTGGATAACCAAAGGGACTTTTACGTTGTCTGGCGACAGGTTATGGCGTGCTTCATCCATATTACTGGTGAACACTTTGCCGTTAACGCCCGTCACGATGATGATGGTGTTCTGCGGCAGTGACTCAATCAAACGTTGCAACTGTTGGTCAACAAAGTTGAGCGATTGGCGGTACTGGTTGAACAGGACTTTTTGAGCTGGTTTCAACTCATTGGCTGATCGAATCGTTTCAACTCCAAGGAAGCCTACTGGCGTGTCGTAGTCTTCTGTTGACCGTAAGTTGAGTAGGGCAAACCAGTGGCCTTGCTGTTGGTGGCGCCATTGATTAAAGCTGTCGATGTTGCTGATATCCGCCATGGCACTGCCCATCGATTCATCGGCTAAGTGCATGTCGAAATCGTTAAAAATCGCTTTAGGTTTAGCGGAATCTACATTGGATGCCACGCTAAACATATCGACTTGATATTGTTCGTTCTTCAAGGTTTGCGTCAGCAGCGGTGAGGTGAAATCTAAGTCCACTGAATCCATGTAGCTGCCTTGCAGGCCGTACAGCAGGGAGAACATACCGCTATAGAATTGGTTACCGCCACTAAAGTGGTTGGTAAAGCGCGTGTTGCGCTGTGAAAACTCGTGGAAGAAGGGCATGGTTTGCGCGTCAATGAGATCACTTCTAAAGCTGTCAATCGCGACCACTAATACATTGGGATGTTGCTGTTGCGGCATTTTGCACTGCAATGGATGCAGCGGATACTGCAAACTTTTCTCATACGGCAGTGATGATAAGCTGCTGCCATCAATACCATGGTTTTCCATAAAGGTTTTAGCAGTCGCTGGGTAAGAGATTGGGTAAGCATCATCAAAGCGGGTGATGGCGGTAACTTCCGCGGCATCGGCCCAAATATGTACTAGATGGCTACTGACAAAGCACACACCGATAACGGCAACTAACTTGTTGCCGACGTTACGGCGCTGAATGCGGTCGATACGTTTCCACAGCGCATTGGCGAGCACTAGTTCGATCACTAATACAATCAGCGGGGTGACAAACACCGATACCCCTTGCAGCAGACTATTAAGGTCGGCAAAGGCTAAATCAAACGCGAACGGGCTCAAGTGCATGCCGTATTCACGGTAGATAACCGCATCGTACAGCAAGGCACAAATACCGATAGTGGCGACTATGGCTGCATATCCGCGCAGAATGCGCGAGTAGGGCAGCAATAATGTCACAGGGAAGATAAAAACGAGGTAAACAATGAAAGCAAGAAAGCTGAAGTGGCCTAAGGTAGAAATAGCTAAGTAACCCCAGCCGATGATGCTGTCAGGAAAACCTACCGTACTCAAATAGCGCACGCCCGCCACCATAGCGAGTAGGCCATTGAAAAAGGCAAACCAGTGACCCCAGTTTACCAGTCTTGATACTTGATCCCTGACGAGTTGCTTTTTACGCTCCACCTTGGATTCCCATCTCTTGCTTTTATTTCGATATCTTAATGCGTTACCAACGAAAATTGCTATTCGTTAACGTAAAGATTGTGTCAGTGCCTTAGCAAATTGCTCGGCCAGCTGCGCTTTACTCTCGGGATTAACACGAGTAGTCAGCAGATGCGATACCGTGTTGCCTAGCGCCATCAGGCTAAGATCAACAGGGGTTTGATATTTTTCTAACACTGCCAGCAGCTCGGCGATCAGAGCTTCAACTTCAGCGTTGGTGTATTTAGATTGAAGTGCCATATTGAAAAAATTCACTCTTTAACGACTTAGCGGCATATAATAACGGATTTACAACGGACTAGCACTAACGCCCATGAGTATTCACGTCGAACAAGCCATTATTCACTCAATTATTCAAGATAAAGATGGACAACTCTCGTGCCGCTTGCGCCCGCAACCGCTGCTGAACGGCAATGCGGTTGAAGCCATTGTGGCAGAATTACACCAAGGCTATTCGGCGAAAGCCGGTAAAGGTTTTGGTTTTTTCGGCGTTAACGGTGATGACGGCGAAGCCAATCCTGCGTTTAAAGAAGCATTACGTGATTACACGCTGGGGAAGCAAGGCTTTGTCGAGTTTTCGGCGTTGGCGGGTAATCTATTACAACAAGAGTTGTCAAAATACGATTTCAGCCAAGGCGGTTTCTTGCTGCTGGCATGCTATACCTACCTTGCCAGTGATTACCTGTTTGTGGCGTTGCTTAATGCCAAACCATCCATGACCGTTTTGGATGACATGGAACTTAGCCAAAACACGCACTTGGATTTGGCGAACTTGCAACTCGCTGCGCGTATCGATTTGACAGAGTGGCAAGCGGATGAAGACTCTCGCAAATATATCTCGTTTGTGCGTGGGCGCGCCGGCCGTAAAGTGGCTGACTTTTTCCTCGACTTTATGGGTTGTGTTGAGGGTGTTAACCCAAAAATGCAAAGCAAGCAGTTGATGCAAGCGGTAGAAGACTTTGTCGCCGAAAGTGATATGACCAAAGAAGAGCGTCAAACCTGCCGTGATCGCGTATTTGAATATTGTACCGAGCAAGTCGACGCTGGCAGTGAAGTGATGCTGAAAGACTTGGCAGATGAGTTGGCCGAATCTGGTATGGATTCATTCTACGATTTTGCTGCTGGTGGTGAATATGCGCTGGAAGAGGAGTTTCCTGCGGATAAATCCACCTTGCGCCAATTGAAAAAATTCTCTGGCACTGGCGGCGGCGTGTCGTTGAGTTTTGATAGCACCCATCTGGGGGAGCGGGTGATTTATGATCCCGTGTCGGACACCATTATGATTAAAGGCGTGCCAGCAAATTTGAAAGATCAGTTGGATCGCCGCCTAAAAGGTGACTAACCATTAGCGGTGGTTGCTGGATAACAATAAAGCGCCCAATGGGCGCTTTCAGATTAATGACAAACCCCGGTTTTTTAGCCGGGGTTTGTTTTATTAGGCTTGTTATGGGAAACGCTCTTCTTGGCTCTTATCTTTACACCAACCACGATGATGTGGAGTGTTCGCTCATGCCAGCTGGGAAATCTGCCTGTTAAGGCTTATTAACACGCATTTTCCCTGATAAAAAGGCGATAAAAAGGCCACGAGGGCCATCTTCTTGATGTTTTGTGCAACGGCGGCCAGCAAACATTGCATTTGCACTTTCGCTAATCCTCTAAACCGCGCATATCGGTGACCATGATGCTGTTTGGCGTCGGCAAAGCTACGCTCTACCGTCTCTTTTCGTCGCTTGTATATCTTCTGCCCTGCGCCACTTAACCGTAGCTCTCGGCAAGCTTCCTTATCCTCTTCCCACACGTGTCGTGTGAGGGTTTTTTTGAACTGTTTGCTCTTGGTGCAGGCTGTACGCTGCGGGCAGTGTTGGCAGATGCTCGGAGTTGATTGGTACAATTTGTAGCCATGGCGGTCGGTGGTGCTGTAACGAAGCACTTCCCCTTGTGGGCAGTAGTATGTGTCTGTCTCGGCATCATAAGTGAAATGCTTTTTCTTTAAGGTGTTCTTACTGGCGTTAGGTCTACGGTAAGCGATGATGGGGGCGATTTGGCGTTCTTGGATAAGATGACACACGGGGGCGGTAAAGTAACCGGCATCTAGGCCGACGGCGATGGGGGTTAACTGGAAGCGCGCTAATTGGCGGTCTAACCGCGCAATGTAAGGTTGGCTGTCATGTACGTTACCGGGCGTGACGAAGGTGTCGGTAATGATGCCATATCGGCCATCAACGGTACGGTGGTCGAGGTAAAAAAAGCCTTGAGGTTTGCCTTCTCGCGTCATAAAACCGCTTTCTGGATCTGTAGTGCTCACTTTTTGTGAATGGGTTTTGCTGCTCGGTTTCGCGGCCTTTAATGGCTTTTTATCATGGGCGATGCGGTCTTGCTCTACCGCTTTATCCAGCTCAGCAATGTATGCGGATGTACTGGCTCCTACGGTTTGATTGATGGCTTTACGTTTATTCGCACTGGCTTTGAGGTGGGTACTATCTGTGTATAAGGTGTAGCCACCTATCAAATGCTGTTCAATGGCTTGCTCTACGATACGGTCAAAAATCCGTTGAAATATATCGGTGCCATTAAAGCGGCGAATGCGGTTTTGGCTAAGCGTGGAGGCATCAGGGACTTTCTCTGTTAATCCCATTCGTAAAAACCAGCGGTAGGCCACGTTAACGTGGATTTCCTGCATTAAGCGCCGCTCGCTCGGTACGCCAAACAGATAACCGAGGAGCATGATTTTGAACAGTCGCACGGGGTCAATCGGCGGGCGTCCATTATCTTTGCAATAGAGATGTTCAACTTCAGCGCGGATAAATTCGAAATCGATGGCGGCATCGACTTTACGTACCAGATGGTCTTTGGGCACAAGCTCTTCGAGAGTGACCATTTCTAACTGGTATTGTTGTGGTGCAGGAGTTTTGAGCATAAGCGTGAGCCTTCAAATCAACTCACTTCATTAGATCAAAGTCCTAGATTGACGTCCAGGACTTTGTCAGCAGTCTGCAACGGATGCCAATGGCATCCGTTTTTTATTGTCGCTAACCCAGCGAGCACTTAGGCTTTTAAGCCAATCACTTCGCGCATGCTGTTCAGTAAACGGCGATCAGTACGGGCTTTTTTCAGCTTACGGATACTTTCACGCAGCGCATCTTTCGCAATACGCGCGTAGATACCATCAGTATCTTGCTGCGACAGCTCTTGCTCGCTATCGCCCTGCTTTTCAGCCAGTTGTTGACCCACCATGCTCAGTTGTAACCATGCGGCAGCGATGAAGAAACCATGGAAGTGAGCTTTTGGCAGCAACTTAGTCGCACTGGCTGGCAAGCTGATCCATGCTTCCTCAAAGGTTGCCGTGTTATCGGCCAGTAGTTCATCAAACAAGCTGTCGTAGGCTTCACGCAGGCCTTCAGGCAATTTATCCATCGGCAACACAGTGCCGCAGATATTTACCGCCGCGGTATATGCATGCTCGCGGTATTCTGGAGTTTGTTGGCTCATATCGATTCCCAAAACTAAAACGGCGGCAAGTATAGCATTGGCGCGAATGCTTTAGCAGCGCTGATTAGCACTGCATTCCATAGCACAAATTTGCTATGATGCGCCCCACCTAACTCTCCAGCAGCCCGATGCCGATGACAGACTCGCCGCCCAGCTTTGACGCTAGCTTACTCAATCAGCTGGCCCGCGATATCAAACAGTGGGGGCTGGAGTTGGGGTTTGCCAAAGTCGGTATTTGCGATATCGATTTAAGCGCCGAAGAGCCAAAACTCCAGCAGTGGCTAGCCAAAGGCTATCACGGTGAGATGAGTTACATGGCTAACCACGGCATGATGCGCGCGCGTCCTGCCGAGCTGCATCCCGGCACCGTGCGCGTTATTTCGGTACGGATGGATTACCTGCCGCCACAAGCTGGGTTTGCCAAGAACCTGCAAGATCCCACCAAAGCGTATATCTCCCGTTATGCAGGCGGCCGCGATTATCACAAATTGATGCGTAACCGCTTAAAGCAGTTAGGCGAACGGATCAACCAAGCGCTCGCTGAACTCGACCTGCCCGACAGTGGCTACCGGCCGTTCGTTGACTCTGCGCCCATTTTAGAACGTCCGCTAGCCGCTAAAGCAGGCTTGGGCTGGACGGGCAAACACTCGCTGATTTTGGCGAAAGAATCGGGCAGTTGGTTTTTCCTCGGCGAATTGCTGATCAATCTGCCGCTGCCGGTCGATATTCCAATGGCGGATCAATGTGGTAAATGTGTAGCCTGTATTACCTCCTGCCCTACTGGCGCCATTGTCGAACCCTACGTGGTCGATGGCCGCCGCTGTGTGTCATACCTGACTATTGAATTACAGGGTGCGATTCCGTTGGAGTTTCGGCCGCTGTTAGGCAACCGTATTTATGGTTGTGATGATTGTCAGTTGGTGTGTCCCGTCAACCGTGATGCGCCGTTAACTGAGGAAGAAGATTTCCACATTCGGCCACAACTGAAGCAGATGTCGTTGCTGGCGCTGTTTGCATGGGATGAAGCCACTTTTCTAAAACATACCGAAGGCAGTGCGATTCGCCGCATCGGTCATCAACGCTGGCAACGCAATATTGCGGTAGCGTTAGGCAATGCGCCCTACAGCGCGGAAATAGTGGCCGTATTAGCACAAACACGCACTACGGCGAGTGAATTGGTGGCAGAGCACATCGATTGGGCACTAGAGCAGCAACGACAAAAGCAGCAAGCGGCACCGAGCGATGATCGCAAACAGCAGCGCCTGCTACGTATTATCGAAAAAGGCTTACCACGGGACGCCTAAGCTACTCGGCATCCAAGGTGAAACCGACTTTAATGGTCACCTGCCAATGAGCAATCATGCCCGCCTCAATATGACCACGGCTATCAATCACTTCAAACCAACGTAGATGGTGCAATGACTGACTGGCCGCAGCGATAGCATTACGAATAGCATCATCAGAGCTGATGGGCGACGAACCTGTGAGTTCAATAATCTTGTAGACATGACTCATAAGTAAACTCCTCAAGCATGGGTGACCCTTTCAGTATAGTCAGCGTCACCCAAGCTGTTAGCCCACCATCAGCCGCGCTGCTTAGCCTAAGCGACGGCGCAGTTCACGGGCAGCATTGACCATGTTGCGCAGTGCTGGTTCCACCTCTTCCCATTGGCGAGTTTTCAGACCGCAGTCGGGGTTGATCCACAACTGGCGTAACCCGATACGCTCAGCGGCTTTCTCCATCAGCGCGACAATCTCGGCTTCGGTCGGGATGTTAGGTGAGTGGATGTCATATACACCGGGGCCAATTTCGTTCGGATATTCAAACGCTTCAAACACATCCAGCAACTGCATCTGTGACCGACTGGTTTCAATAGTGATCACATCAGCGTCCATGGCAGCAATCGCGGCGATGGTGTTATTGAATTCGCTATAACACATGTGGGTGTGGATCTGCGTTTGATCTTGTACCGCGCTGGCACTCAAACGGAAAGCTGCCACCGCCCAATCCAGATAGTGCTGCCAGTCACTCTGTTTCAACGGCAAGCCTTCACGGAATGCCGGCTCATCAATCTGAATGATACCGATACCCGCTTGTTCCAGATCTGCCACTTCATCGCGGATCGCCAATGCCAACTGATTAGCTACCGTTTCACGCGAAATATCTTCACGGCAGAATGACCAATGCAGAATAGTGACCGGCCCAGTCAGCATGCCTTTAACGGGTTTATCGGTAAGACTCTGCGCATAAGTCGCCCAGTCCAATGTCATCGGTTGTGGGCGGCTAACATCAGCGTAAATCAATGGCGGTTTAACGCAGCGAGAGCCATAACTTTGCACCCAACCATATTGGGTAAAGCCGACGCCAGCGAGCTGTTCGCCAAAGTATTCCACCATGTCGGTACGTTCCGCTTCACCATGCACTAATACATCAATGCCCAGCTTCAGTTGTCGTTCGATGGTGTCTTTGGTGACCAACTGCAGTTGCTTCTGATATTCCGCCGCAGTCACCTCGCCTTTGCGCCAACGGCTACGCAGATGCCGTACCGCTTGAGTTTGTGGGAAGGAGCCGATGGTGGTGGTTGGCAACAGCGGCAGTTGCAGCTTTTGCTGCTGTGCCTGCTGGCGTAACGTAAACACGTTGTGACGCTGGAAATCTTGTGGCGTGAGCGCGTCTAAACGGGCCGCCACCTTAGCATCGCGTGATTGCTGCCGCTGTTGACGCAGTTGCTGGCAACGTTGGCAAATAGCTTTAGCGTCTGACGATAACGGCTCATTCAGCAATAAGCGCAACTCTTGTAGTTCCACCAGCTTCTGCTTGGCAAACGCCAGCAGCGCTTTGAGTTCAGGAGCTAATTGCTGCTCCACGGTGAGATCCACGGGCGTATGCAGTAATGAGCAACTCGGTGCTAACCAGAGGCGGTCACCTAATTGATGGGCGTACGGTGCGAGAGTTTCCGCCAACAGATCTAGCTCAGCGGCCCACACGTTACGGCCGTTAATCACCCCAGCAGATAGCACCTGCCCCGCGGCTAATGAATCCGCAAACAACGCCAACTGTTGAGGTTCTGCCACGATATCCAGATGTAACCCTGCCACAGGCAAGGCACTGACCAACGCATGGTGATGAGCAATCGAACCATAGTAACTGGCAAGTAGCACCTTCACTGGCGCGCTGTGCAACTGTAGATAACTGCTGCGTAGCGCTTGTTGCCACTCGGCATCTAATTCCAACGCGAGGATTGGCTCATCTAACTGCACCCAAGTCACTCCAAGGGCGGCAAACTTAGCCAACAGTTGTTCGTAAGCGGCAAGCAGTTGCGGTAACAAATCGAGTTTATTGAATTTGCTGCCGACGGTTTTTGCCAGATGTAAATAGGTTACCGGCCCCAAAATCACCGGTTTAACTTGATGGCCTTGAGCAATCGCCTCGGCAGCTTCCTGCCACAACTGCGGCCAACTCAAATTAAACTGCTGCTGTTCCGTCAGTTCCGGCACAATGTAGTGATAGTTGGTATTGAAGAACTTTGTCATCTGCGCCGCTGGCGCTGGCGTACCGCTTGGTGCTCGGCCACGTGCTACACGGAACAAGGTATCGAGATCGATATCGCCCTGCAGATGTCGAGCAGGCAGCACGCCAAAGGTAGCGCTCAGTGTCAACACATGGTCGTAAAAGGCGAAGTCCCCTACAGGCAGCAGCTCAACGCCAGCATCAGCTTGCCATTGCCAATGAGTACGACGCAGATCGGCGGCAATCTGTTGTAACTCTGTCTGGTTGATCTCTTCACGCCAATACTGCTCTAGTGCAAACTTTAATTCGCGTTGGCGACCGATGCGGGGGAACCCCAAACTATTTAACTTCATGCTGCCATCCTTCTGATAGGTAATGTAAAGGCCAAAATTCAACTTTTAGGCGTCTGGACGTCTAGAAGTTTATTGTGGTAGGCTGCACACATTCAAACGAATTGCTTTCAACGACAACATGAGCAGGATTCAATAGCATGGGAATGATTGAGCTGCGCCACCTGAGAACCGTATTAGCCTTAAAGCAGACTGGCAGTCTTGCCGCTGCCGCCAGCAAATGCTTTGTCACTCAGTCGGCGTTATCACATCAGCTAAAAGAGTTGGAGTCGCGCATTGATGCTAAGGTCTTTGTGCGCAAAAGTAAGCCGTTGGCTTTTACCGATGAAGGCTTAAAGTTAGTGGTATTGGCCGAAGATATTTTGCCAAAGGTAGCAGCCACTGAGTCACAACTTAAAGCCGCCACCGATAGCCAATCACCACTGCGTATTGGCATTGATTGCCACAGCTGTTATCGCTGGTTAATGCCAGTGATGGCACAGTTTAATCAGCAGTTTCCGGATGAGCGTCTCGATCTACTGAGCCGTTATTCATTTGATGCGTTAGATGCGTTAGAGCAAGGCGAGCTGGATATGGTACTCACCTCAGATCCAGTAGCTAACAGCGCGTTGCATTTTGAACAGCTATCAGAATTTGAAGTGAAACTGGTGGTTGGTAAAGACACTGCCTTAGCGCAAAAAAACTATGTCACGCCAGCACAGCTGGCCGGACAGACGATTATCAGTTATCCAGTGCCCTTGTCTCGCTTAGACCTAGTGCAGTATTTTCTTGCACCTGCGGGAGTAACCCCTGGGCCGCAAAAGACCTGCGATCTAACCAACGTATTACTACAACGCATCGCTTGTGGTGAAGGAGTGGCTGGAATGCCAAGTTGGTCGCTCACTGAGGCTCAAGGGCTAAGTTTAACCAGTGTGCGTTTAGGAGAACACGGCTTATTTCGGCCGCTGTTTGCTGCTACTCGTGCGGGTAAGCATGCACTGCAGCAGCCAATCATGCAGCGCGTCATGCAGTTAATTGCCGACGCGACGGCCTCGCCGATTACAGCGGATTAAGCAACAAACCACGCATAGATAAAATACGACGTAACACCAACCCGGGTGAATTGGCATCGCGGGTTTGACGCAAATTATGAGCAATCATAAATTCATGCTGTAAATCGTCATCCAATCCAAGCGATTCAAACGCTTCCAAGGTCAATGTTTGCTGCTGAGTATCAATCAGATTTTTAATGATGCTCAGTGGGAAACATTGCTCAGCATCTGCATTAAGATAAGCAAATGCGGTGAGCGCAATGATCTGGCCAAATACACTAAACAGCGCCAAGGTTTGCACTTCATCGGGGTCGATATTGACACCTTGCATCTGGTGCAAGCTATCCACCGCTTCAATGGCAATACTTTCAGTCAAACGCCAATAGCCCTGTACCAACTTACGATACGGCTGCGGCAACTCATCAAGACGTTCTTTAAGGTAGAAAGTAAAAGCATAGCGATAGATATTCACTTGCCCGAGGCGGATCAGTGCATCTTTCAACGTACGATTAGCGGTTTGCACTGTGGGGGCGGCCGCGTTATTACTGCGCCACAACAGATGAGCAGCTAACGCAGGATCAGTCGAGACAATATCAATAACATTACGAATGTCGCCATCAGCAATGATGGCCTTTTTCAGCGGAATCAAGGTGGCACGACGGCCAATCACCTGTTCTTCATTTGCGATGATTGCGCGTACCTCAATTAAAACCTGCTGTTCGATCTCTGTCATGGCGATCTTAACCTATTGTTTCTTCCGTAATTCAAACCTGCTTAGTATGGCAGGAATTTACCCACAAAACGCCCCTAAGGGTCAAGATGATTAAATCTATTTTAGTAATACTCTATTCCGAAAAAGCGCCTTCTTGCTGCAGTTTGCTGAAAATTTGTTGCGCCAACTGCTGATAGCCATCGGCATTAAGATGTACCGCATCTGATTTTAGCTTAGGTTCGCGTAATAATTGCGTCAGATTATCCTCCAGCAGTGGCAACTGATATTCATCGGCAAGCTCACTGTAGATAGGCGAAGGCGCGAGAAAGAGGCTTTTTTCGGGAACAGCTAGCAACAACACATCAATGCCACGGCCTTTGACCTCGGCAATCATTGCGGCTAAATTTTGTTGCATCTGTGGCAACGACTGATTGCGCAAAATATCATTACCGCCTTCCAGCAGTATGACTAAATCGGGTTGGGTTTCATCCAACACCTCCAGTAAGCGTTGTAATCCCTCACTGGTGGTTTCACCGGAAATACCGGCATTGATGACTTGGCAACCGCAAAGATGAGCCAGTTGCGCCGGATAATCTTTACCAGCTGACGCACCGACACCCGCCGTCAAACTATCGCCAAACGCTAATACCGTGGCGTTAGTGTCCAGCGGTGGCAGACTCGGCTTAGAACAACCGACAACAGCGGTAAGCAGAAGCAGCACAACCCAGCGCATAGTTCACCTTGGAATACTTATGAGCTGCCATCATGCCGTAAAAAAAGCCGCGCTTACAAGCGCGGCTTTATTGATTTCGCAACAAATTGTTAGAAGTGATAGCTCACACTCAAACGCAGCGCACGACCCGCACCTGAGTAGTAGCTGTTGCCCCAACTGCTGTAGAAGCCAGCGCTGGCATACTCTTTATCGAACAGGTTATCGGCCCGTAAGCTGGCACTCCAGTTCTTGCGAGTGTAATTAATTGCCACGTTAGCTAACCAGTAGTCGTCCAACTGGTCGTCAATATTGGCGTTATCGCCTTCAAGGTAACGTTCGCCGAGGTATTGCCCTTCGACATAGAACTGCCACACATCATTCAGATCATAGCTGCTGTAGATGCGACCAGAGTGCTTAGCCACCCAAGAGAGTTCATTACCGTCGTTGTCGCCGTTGGTAAATTCCGCGTCGATGTAGTTGTATTCAGCACCGACATCCCAACCTTGTAGCACTTGCCAATCACCAACGATACTGCCGCCGTAACGACGCGATTCGTCAGCATTGATGTTAGCACCGGCAAACGCACCGCCTACTGGCATTTCGGCACTGTTGTCGTAGACAATTTCATCTTTCAGCGCCAAGCGATACAGGCTCAATTTCAGCTGATATTGGTTAGCAACCAGATCCCAGCCAGCTTCAATAGAATGGCCTTTTTGTGGTTTCAATCCCATCACGCCCGGAGAGGTGTACGCCTGTTCATCCACTTTGGCAAAACGGAAGTTCTGATCCGCACGCACATAGAAACGTTGACCTGCCACTGGACGGTAGTTCAAGCCGAGTTCCAACGCGTGCGCATGCTCATCTAAATCAACACCCTCGGGATAGACAGCCGCATCCACCAGCTCATCTTTCACGTGGGCGTAACGGCCACCAATCACATACTCTAAGGTGCTGCTTAGCGGTACCGTTTGTTGCAAATACACGCTTGCCAAGGTTTGGGTGTTATTACGATCGGTACCGAAAAGGTCAAAATCTGCTTTACCACGATGTAAATCAGCACCCAAGACAATGCTTAGTGGGCCGTTATCGGTTTGATATTGCCCCAAAGCTTTAGGATTAAGCTCCAGCAGTGAACGGGTATTTTTACCTGGGCTGCCCCAACTGACGCTGCTCACAGAAGAATCTGAGTAATTCAGATCGCCCGCTAAGCTCCAGTGCTCGCTCACCTGCTGCTGCAGATGTGCCCGCCAAGCATCGGTGGTTTCGTGGATATAATCGCCATCTTGGAAACTGCTACGAGGATCGGCTTCAAACTGTTCCAGCGTTAAAGACCCCGGTGTTTCCTGTTTATTATCGTAGTAGCTACCTTCAACGAAGAACTGACGCTCGCCATCATCATATTGAACGCGCGCCATTACTGAGCCAGTTTCATTGGCATTGTTGCGGCGATAGTTGTCGCTTTCGTTGTAATCAGCTGCGGCAAAGTAGCGCCATTCATCGCTGATTTTACCTGCGATGTCAGCACGGCCTTCATAAGTGTCGTAGCTACCGGCGGATAAGGTGACATTGCCACCAGCGGCATTTGGTGCTTTGGTGATGATGTTAATCACACCGCCAACTGCTTGATCACCATAGAGCACGCCAGCACTACCGCTAAGGATTTCAACCCGCTCCACTTGATTCAATGGAATGGCTCGAATACTCGCCGCAGCAATGTCGATGTTATTCAGACGGCGACCATCAAGCAAAATCAGGGTGTTATTTGCAGCGCTTTCTGCGTTAAAACCGCGCATGGCAAACACTGCGCCGTTGTTGCTATCAGAGATCTGAATGCCAGCACGACCGCGCAATACATCGGTCAGGTTCGTGGCCCCCGAGGCGGCGATCTCGCTGGCATCAATCACGGTAACATTAGCGGCGAGATCGAGTGGCGTTTCCAGTTGGCGGCCAATAACCACCATCTGTTCATCAGTCGTTTGTGTATCTGCCAATACAGGCAGAGAAGTCGCCGTCGCACACAGTACAGCGAGAGAAGTCAGTTTGAATCCCATTTCCTTTTGCTCCTGAAGGGAAACGGGGCATGGAGGCCACGGCGAGGAAAATTCCAGCCCATTTCGCGATCTGCCCACCGAAATACGCGAAATACCTAAAGGGCCGGTCTCCGGACTTTGGCTGTGCGAACGACAGTTCGCCCGAATCCCACTGGTTTAACGCTTAGCGCGCGTGGGCTTCTTACCATTTACCGTTGCGGGGGCAGTGTTGGATTTACACCAACTTCCCGATTATCCCGTGCTGTACGGGCACCACAAAAGGTTGACTAAATAACTATGTTAATCCCATTTGGGACGCGCATTATAGATATCTAGGCGGCTAAAAGTCCAACGCTATCCATAATGTGATAACAAAAAAGGTAAGTCATTGACTTACCTTTTCTTTTAAATCTTAAATTAGCCGTTTATGCCATAGTAGCAGCAATATCGCCGTTATCACCTTTTGGGTTTTCACCAAATTGGTTGGTGCCTTGCTCGCTGTCTTGGCACAAGAATACCAACAGTACGATCCAGCCCAGAATTGGGATAAGTGCAATCAGCTGCCACCAGCCTGATCGGCCTGTATCATGCAAGCGACGTGCAGCCACGGCGATGTTTGGGATGAACGCTGCTAAGCCATAAATTGTACCGAGCAATACGCTTCCCAATGATGCATCAATCACCTGCAAGATGATTGAAACAATAAAGCTAAATAAGGCAAACATCCAGTAAGCCTTACGGCGTGCGCGGCCAGTAAAATCAGCATATTTTTTAAATGCGTCGATGTAATATTCCATTTATTTCATTCTCCATTGGGCAGTTGCTTGTTGCTCTGCGCTCATTATTAAATTACTAACATGTACAATCCGATGCACATGGGAGCATAACATAACACAATCATATGCATAGCGAACCCTTAGCGGATGTAAACTGTAGACATATTATGTCATATGCGCAACTTTTAATCGTAACTCCTGTTTTTTAGATAAAAAATCAGTCTTTAAATTCACCATGCAGATTAAAAACCGCGATGGTGTTGCGAGAGCACTAGCCAGTAAAATTGAAAGCCACTGAGCACTAGCTGGTTGGAAAACACCGACGGCGCCCGCCCGGTCCACAGATCTTCCAGCATCAACGGATCAACGTAGGCACTTTGTCGCAGAATATCTAACTCTATGCGCTGCGGCTCCGCTGACAGGTTGGCAATCACCACCACTTTGTCAGACGGATTGGCATAGTTGTAACGCACGTAACTAAATATTGCTTCGTTGCCTAATTCCAACAGCTCACGATTATTGAAATCCGCAAAGGCATCGGTTTGCTTACGCAAAGCGATGAGTTTTTGCATATCGGTAAATAGCTGGTGTTGGATAGTACCGGGTTGGTGGCGTTGCTCCATCACATCCCAATTGAGCTTAGGACGATGTAGCCAACGACTATCCGCCGACTTATCTGTATCGCGCTCGTAGTTGTAGTCATTGAGCGTGCCCACTTCGTCACCGTAATACAACAGCGGGATGCCCCCAAACGACATAATTAAGCTGTGCAGCATCACTATGTGTTTATGACTATTACGCACCAGCAAGTCATCGCCCGCTTCAACGCCAGCTTGCAGGCCAACCAACGATGCCAATGAGCCAGAAATTCGTGCATCACCCGTTTTTTCATTCTTACCGAAGGGGCGTCCGCGCGCGGAGCTATTGGAAAACTCACCGGTAAAATAATCCACCAAGAACTTGCGGTGCATCGGCGGGTTGTAACCGATGAGACCAATATCCCTGTCGTCAAAACCGAAACCGATATCATCATGGCAACGCAGATAGTTGAGCCACGTTGCTCGCTCTAACTTAGCGGGTAAGCTTTTCAGCCCTTGCGTGAGTAAACGGCTGTTTTTGGTAGCGACGGTTTCCCACAACAGCGCCATAAACGTTGCGTTGTAAGCAATATCGCATTCCTTGGCGACCACGGCATCCTCACCAAAGTATTTGATGATTTCCGAGGGTGCCACAATCGCTTCTGCGATAAAGATCAGCCCTGGCGCGACCACCTGACAACAGTCTTTGAACAGCTGTAGCACTTGGTGGGCTTCTGCTTCATTTTGACAAGGCGTGCCAATTTTCTTCCATAGAAATGCCACCGCATCAAGCCGCAGTACATCAACGCCTTTGTTGGCCCAAAACAAGATCACATCCAGCATCTCAATAAATACTTCGGGATTGGTGTAGTTCAAATCCCATTGGTATTTGTGAAACACCGTCATCACCCATTTGTTGATCTCGTCACTCCAGGTGAAGTTACCGGGGTCAGTTTCTGGGAAGACTTCCGGCATGGTTTGTTCAAACATGTCGGGAATGGTGCGGTCATCAAACATGTAGAAGTAGCTTTGATACTTGGCATCGCCCTGCATCGCCTTCTTCGCCCAAACGTGTTGATCTGAGGTGTGGTTGACCACAATATCGAGCGCGATTAATGACTCTTGTTGATGCAGCCCATCAATAATCTGCTGCAAAATTTTGTTATTACCCATGCGCGAGTCAACTTTACGAAAGTCACTCACTGCGTAACCACCATCACTCTTGCCTTCGGGACATTCGCAAATCGGCAGAATGTGCACCATGTTGACCCCAAGCTCGGCAAAATAGTCCACTTTGTCACGGAGGTCAGCCAAGTCTTTGGCAAAGCCATTGGCATACATCGCCATACCGACCCATTGTTGATGCAGAAACCAGTTATGGTCGGCTTCACGCTGGCGGTCCACTTGCTTGAGGTGAGTATCGCGTTCAATGTAGTTACGTGCCATCACCTCAACTAAGCGCTTTAGCTGTTCATCAAAATCACTTCGGTTACCATATAACTTATTGAATAATGAATAGATTGCGTAAAAATTAGCCCCGAGCCGGCTGTAGAAGAAGCGCAGATCCTTGGCTTCTATGGCAGGTTTAAGTTCATCGAGGATACGGTTCAGCAGGGTATGGGAAACCTCTTCATACATAGTGAGTACCTTGTCCTAGAAAGTTAGCGCATGCCCCAAAGGCATTTAAAATCTCCATAAATCGCGGGGTTATCAGACACCGCGCCCTGTTGCGTTACAATGAAGCCAGCAAATTGTTGCGCCCGCTCAAGTACCGTTTCCCATTGCCAGTTATTCAACATGCCGAGAATCACAATGGCGGAAAACGCATCGCCAGCGCCAACGGTATCCACCACTGTACGCGCTTGTGGCGGTAAGCTATGGCTTACAATTTCGCCCATTTCATCGACCAAGAATGCGCCGTCAGCACCTTGGGTCACGATCAGATTGGCAATGTTGTTGGCTAGCTTAAAGTTACGCGCGAGTTCTTTTAACGCCTCTTGGTCTTGAGGCTCAAACTCGGCGGCTGACAGCAATATTAGCTCTTGCCGATTTAATTTGACGCAGTGACCACCGTGAACTTCAGAGCGAACCCAGTCTAACTCCCACCAGGGATCACGCAGATTGACATCAATAAAGGCTCTTTGCCCAGGCCATGTGCGCAGTTTCCCTAGCGACTCGCGGCTGGTTGTACAGCGAGCGGCCAAGGTACCATGGTAAAACAGATGCTCGCCACTGGGCACAGGTAACCCTCGTGGATCGATATGATCATACGCAGCATCCAACACGATATCGTATTGCGGTTCCCCCTCCTCGAAGGTGACGGCCACACGTCCGGTTTCATGCTGTACATCAACGGCAACACTCTGAGTATCCATGCCCCATTGCTGCATTTTAGCCAAAATCTGTTGGCCACCTTCATCAGCGCCAACAGCGGAGATAAGTTTAGGATTGGCACCAAACGCCTGCAGATGCCAAGCCACATTAAAAGGCGCACCGCCCAACATCGGCTCACTATCAGGGAAGCAATCAAACAACACTTCGCCAAATATATAGATGGGTAGACACTCGTTCATTCTGCTCTTTGCTCCACAGTTAACCATCGTCGAAGTTGCGGATAGAAGTGCAACAACCCCTCAATAATACCCGCGCTATAGTTGCCATTGAGTCCAAGGGATTCGTCACCTTGAGCCACCCACAGCTGTTGTTCGACGTTTTGGTGTTTACTTAATCGTTTGGCTTGTTGCACTACCTCTGGCAACGCATTTTTAACCACCACGGCCGGATAAGGACTAGCCAACACATCCAAGTCATTACCACTATCGCCGCTGAAAAACACCTTATCAGCCTTGAGGTGTAATTCCATCACGAGAAAATCAATAGCGGCACGCTTACCAGCATTGGCGGGTAATAGATCCACCAGCCCTTGATCGGCGGTTTCATCAATACTGCTCACCACATTAACCGCATACGGCACACTCGCTAGCCGCTGCTTTAATATGCCTAGCTCGTTGGTGAGTTCCGCAGCGGGCGATACTTGATAACTCAGCTTAAACGGCTTTTGTCGTGCGGGCTCTTGCAGTTCCAACTGGGCAAAATCCCCAAGCTCACGCGCTAACCAATCAGCATTTTGCTCTGGCCACCCCGCCTGCAAATAACTGACCCAAGCTGCTAGCGGCTGATAGCCATCGTCACTGCGTTGGTAAATCATGCTGCCGACGTCAGTAATGGCAAAATCCGGCATCGGAAGTTGATACTCATCAATGGCTTGCTGCATCAAGCCGATATCTCGGCCACTGACATAGGCAAGTCGCATACCGGCTCGCTCAATTAAACTTGCCAGCATAGCGCGTGCGTTGGGCGATTCCGCTTGCTCACCATTGGGTAGCAACGTGCGATCTAAATCAGTACACAGTAGTTCAGGCACAACAGACTCCTGCTTCCTCTTCAAAGAAGTGATAGTGTTCAATCGCTTCTAATATGCCTAACGCATTGGGTTGGGTGGCATAGAAGATCGTATGATCTTGCTGCTTGCCCGAACTCAGCGGTTCATGGGCGCGGTTACTGACAATGACCGATAAGGTATTGCCGGTGATCATATCTTCATCTGATCCCGCCCCAGCAGCGACTAACACTCGCTCTAATGGAATGCCCCAAATCGATGCTACATAACGCAATGCTAATCCCTTAGAAACGCGCGCGGGCGTGATATCGAGGTTTTGCCCTGCGGTTAAGAACACATTGACGCTCTGCTCCTCTTGTCGCAGTAGCTTCATGATCTTGTCTCGGGTCAATGAGTCCTGGTAGGCGGGTGCCACGTGGAAGGAGATTTTGAACTTACTCTGCTCCGATTCATCCTGCAGCGTTAGCCCTTCCACTCGCCGCAAAATACGGCGAATGGCGCGCGGGTTCCAATCGTGGTCAACGTGCTCTTCCCAATCGGTACTTAGCTCTAATTCGCGACCGTAATGGATCTGCGAGCCTAAGCTAGAGATCAAAATATCGGGTTTAGGGATGCGATATTTCTTCAGCACTTTCAATACCGAGTCGAGGCGACGGCCAGTAGCGATACCGAATGCCACGTCCTTGCGGCGCTCACGCAACATCTGACAAAACTCGCGCAAGCCGGTGGGGTTACTCAGTAATGTCTTATCAAGATCCGACACAATTAACCGATCTGATAAACGCGATGCTTTGACAATTTCAGGCGACACTTGCTGTGGGACATGCGCCGCCACCAACGGCTTAATCTGTTTGAGGTAGGCACGTGCATGGGCATTCCAGCTATATTTCAACGCCACATTTTTAATACCGTTGGCGGAAAATGTACGCCACATTTCGCCATCTAGCAGCAAGGTTTTCATCGCATTGCCTAGCGCTCGCGCATTGAGCGGGTCGATCAACAATCCGGCTTCGCAGTTCTCTACAATATCGAGCGGGCCACCATTCTCGGTGGCCACAAATGGCAAGCCAGACGCAGCGGCCTCCAATAGCGTCAAACCAAAGGGTTCAGTTAATGCGGGGTTGATAAACACTCCGCGAGAGTTAGCGGCCATACGATAGATAGCAGGGACTTCTGACGGCAGATGTTTCTTGGGAATTGCCACTTTACCGTACAGATCGTAATAGTCGATCAGCACCAGCAGTTCGGACATCACTTCCTGCGCGCCGTTGTCCATCTCGCGGATGTCATCGCGATTACCTGCCACAATTACGAGGTTGGCCATCTCGCGTAATTCGGGCGATTCACCATAAGCCTGTACCAGCGTGGCAATGTTCTTGCGAGGATCAGGCCGTGATAATGCCAAAATCATCGGCTTATCAGGCTCGTCCAAAAAACGCCGTACAGCACTGGTGATCTGTGTGGGTGTTTCGCCGAGTTCTGGTGGATGAAATAAGCTAAGGTCAGTTCCTGGGGGGATAACGCGCATGCGCTCGGGCGAATAAAAATCATATAACTCGTATTGGGATTCAATCTCTTGACGGGTACTGGTAATCACCAGCGAGGCGTTAGCCAGTACCTGCTCTTCGGCCTCTATGCGATACCCCATGTTGTAGCGTTTTTCGACATTCTTCGAGGTCATGCCCGATGCCATCAAACGCTTACGCTTATCGCGCCCCAACGAGTGCCCTGTATGAACCAATGGAATCCCCGATAAATGGCTAATTTTGGTCGCCACATAGCCCGCGTCAGCATAGTGGCTGTGCACTACGTCAGGCATACGGTCTTGCTCATGGAAAAAATCTAGTAAGTTATCGGTGAAAGCATCGAGGTGTTCCCAAAGCTGCTCTTTGGGAAGGTATTGTTCAGGGCCGCAATCGATACGGACAATTCGTGCACCTTCGGCGTCAAGAGGTTCTATCTCTGAGGAGTAATCGCAATCGATCCTATCATCAAGCACTCGACGAGTGATCAAGTCAACTTTTGCGACATTGGGCTGTCTGGCTAATGCATTAGCTAAATCAACCACATATTTGGTTTGACCACCGGTATCGGCGTCACGCCCGAGTTCTAAATTTTTACTGCGTATTAATCCGTGGATACTGATCAGGGCGATATAAAGCCCCGGTTCTTCCTGTTGTTGTAGCTGCATAGACATCTTCTCCGTAAGATGAGCCGATTATCCTGTCAGGTATTCAACCTACAACGCTGAGATTTTAGTTAAGTTAAATGACCTGGTTCGACTACTATTCCAAAAAGGTTCTGACAGCGAAGGACTTGGCAAACGAGTCCCAAAAATGACAGAGAAAATAAGACAATGTACTCCTTCACGTCTCAACTGATTATTGTCGCGATTGAACGGAAGCACAAAAAATAAACAGCTGCTAGCTGCTTTTTCAACCTACCACAAGATGGCCGTAATACCAAATCGATACCACATTAGTATCACTGCTATGACAAGTGCTGGTGAATTATTTGTTTAAATAAGAATGATTAATTATCAGAAAGTTACTGTCATTGACTGTCGAGGAATACGCAGTGACGCCAGGAGTGACGCTGCAACTAATGCGCTGAGTCAGACATCCGGCAACGCTGAATTGATGCCAGCCAGAGAGGCTGGCATCAAGCAAAGATGATTAATTGCTGTTGGTATTGAAGTAAGGCACAGTGCTGTTAGGCAGCATAGTGCTTGGCAGGCGGCCATCCCATTTTTCGGCTTTAGTCAGCTCAATCAAGTTTTGGTTTTTCGCTAACGCTTCTGCTCGGCTCTTAATCGCCGCCGCTTCCGCTTCACCTTTAATGCGAATCGCTTCGGCTTGCGCTTTAGCGCGTGCTAGTTGTGAGTCAGCTTCCGCTTGCGCTTTGGTCACCGCAATTTGCGCTGATACGCGTTCTTTCTCTAAGTTTTGTTTCTGCGTTTGCACTTCAACTTCAGCGCGCATTCTATCTTCGACAGATTTTTCGTAAGCACTAGAGAAATCGATATTTTCAACTTGCACTGACGTGATTTCGATTGGACCTTTGATACTCGATTTCAGCGCATCGCTGACATCAATGACAAACTTCATCCGCTCTTGCACGGCAGAGATTGCGGTGTATTGACCAAAGATATTTTCAATCTGTGTTGGGACTTGGCGGTCAACTAGACGCTCAACCATTGCATCGATGCTTTTAAAGTTGGCGTAAACGTCTGCCACTTTAGTTTCGGGTACGCGGAAGGTTACCGAGGCACGAATAGTTGCTGGCTGTTGATCACGGCTATATGCCTGTAAACGTTCGTAACTTACGGTATGCGTTTGGGTGGAGATTTTCACCACTTTATCGAACAGTGGCATTTTAAAACTCATGCCTGGTGCAGCGGTACCAATAATCTTGCCGTTACGCAGATGCACGCCACGTTCACCTTGGTCAACGGTATACCAGCAGCTAAAGCTCAATCCAAGCAGCACTAAAACCACGATGATGCCAACGATAGCAGTAATAGAGGGACCGGAAGAGATCTTGGTAGGCAGAGCCATAATTAATTCCTTTGGGTAGATATCCTAAAAACGTGTTACGTGCCGTCGCTCAAACATTTTAATAACAGCACGCTGTATAAATCGGCGGCAAAAATAACATATTTTCGTCACAAAACGGCAGTTTTTATTCAATTAGCCTGTTTCACTCGCGGTACGACATTTTGCGTTCTGCATCACTAGCCGCGTTAACAGACATGGCTCGGGCTCACAGACCACTCCGAGGTAAAACTAAGCCAATAAAAAAGAGCACCGAAGTGCTCTTTTAGCAGGACGTAAGCTTAATGCTTATTGTGCTGCGGCGTCAGTTGCTGCTGGCGCATGAAAATCTAACAATTCTACTTCAAATTCCAGTGTAGAGTTGGCTGGGATAACATCACCCATGGCACGTTCGCCGTACGCCAGTTCTGCTGGAATAACAAAACGGAACTTAGCACCTTTAGACATCAGTTGCAGCCCTTCAGTCCAACCTGGAATCACACGGTTCAGTGGGAATTCAATTGGCTCGCCGCCATTTTTCTCAGTGCTGTCAAATACAGTACCGTCGATCAGCTTGCCAGTGTATTTCACTTTTACAGTGTCTTCAGCTTTTGGTGAATCACCAGAACCCGCTTGCAGTACTTCGTATTGCAGACCAGATTCTGTAGTTTTCACGCCATCTTTGGCTTTGTTTTGTTCCAAGAATGCTTTACCAGCGGCTTGGTTTTTCTCAGCTTCAGCTTGTGCTTGAGCTTGACGTTTTTCGTTCACAGATTTATCCAACGCTTCCAGCGTAGATTTGATTTCGTCATCAGTCATGGCTGAGTTGCCGTTCAAACTTTCAGTGAAGCCGGCTACGATGGCGTTTTGGTCAACATCAAACCCCATCTCTTTTTGTTCTTTAACGTGTTGCGCTACATAACGTCCCACAGAAGCACCGATACCATAACCCTGTTTCTGCACATCTGTTTTCAGCTCTACTTTGGCAGCTGCCGCGTTAGGCTCTGCAGATTTTTCTTGATTGCAAGCAGTCAGGCCAACTACAGCCAGGGCTACCAATGAGTATTTCAACATGCTCTTCATTCAATTCTTCCTTAGGACGTTTAGGCAATTATGAGTAACCTACAATGTAACTAGCGGCCCACTCTATAACAGTTAACTTGTTTGTACAAAATGGGATATTCTCACTAAAGGAGGCTAGTCAGCAAATGGAACCTCTGGCAACAGACCAGCAAAATGGGTAAGAGTTCATGAATTTGCTTCGATTGCTCAAAATTTCTACCACACTCGCCATCTTCTGCCTGTTATTTGCCTGCGCTCCTTCAGGAGACCCGATTATCAACCTCGACAACAGTGGCCTATATAGCGCCGCATTAGCCGAAGATGGGTCATTAGCGCTGATCAGCAGCAGCCAACAGATCACCTTATGGGATGTGAGCACAGAACAACCCAAGTATCAATGGTGGCAAGGCGAACGCCGCGACAATGTGATAGCGGTAGCGCTGTCAAACAACAGCCACTTCGCTGCCACGCTCAGCCGTAATTCAGTGGTATTGTGGAACACTGGCGATGGTCAAGCGCTCGGCTGGTGGGAAATCATCGGCCAAGCACAAAGTGTGTCAGTGGCAAATGATGGTCAATTATTAATTGGGCTAACAGATGCCAGTGTGCTGTACTTGGCCCCAGATCATCAACGACTACTCAAGTTTATGGGGCACCAAGAAAAGGTGAATAGTGTTGCGCTCTCTAGCGATGGTCGCATAGCCCTTACTGGTGGTAATGGTGCCGAAGCGATCCTATGGCGCACCAGCGATGCTAAAATATTACAGCGGTGGCCAATGGATTCACGCATTCTGCAAACGGCATTATCGGCGGATGGCCGTTTGGCCTTTGTCTCTGATAGCTCGGGCCACGGCGTCATTTGGGACATTACCAAGCAGCAGCGTATCAGTAAGTTAAATATTCGACGTCGCCAAATGAACTTTACCGCAGCTCGCTTTATCCAACAGGATACTCAGCTACTGACGGGAACCCCTGATCGCGAGTGGCAGCTGTGGCAAGTCAGCAACGGAGAAAAATTGCGCAGTCAGCGTGTAGCCTTGCCTGCAAAGCCGCAACCACCGAGCGCTGTGGTTTATGCTGTGTCACAATGGCGTGATAATAGTATTCAGGCCATCAGTAGCAGCGGTTTGCTGGAACGATGGAACCATCCATAACCGAGGACAGCATGGATCCAATTAACCAACGTGTTGAAGAGTTAGAAACCAAGTTAGCCTTTCAAGAGGCCACCATTGAAGAGTTGAACGGCGAAGTGATTGCACTGAATCGTGTTGTGGCAGAGCAGCAATATCAACTGCAATTGATCGTCACCAAGCTTAAAGCAATTGAACCAAGCAATATGGCCACTCAAGCAGAAGAAACCCCGCCGCCACATTATTGATGGAGGATTTGCCATGTTAACCATAGCGACATACGGCGAAGCAGTATTACGACAGGTAGCTGAGCCGGTAACCGTATTTGATAATGAACTGCACCAGCTTGCCGAGCAGATGCTACAAACGATGCAGCAAGCAAACGGCGTCGGTATAGCGGCGCCGCAAGTACATCGCTCGCTACAGCTATTTATCATGGCATCCAATCCCAATCCGCGTTATCCAACCGCGCCAATTATGGCACCCCAAGTGGTGATCAACCCACAAATTTTGCAAGTGTCTGAGCAAACGGTCATGGGCGAAGAAGGCTGCTTATCCATTCCACAGCAGCGTTGCCAAGTGGCGCGCTATCAGTCGATAGAAGTCAAATACCAAGACCTGTCTGGCGAATGGTACCAAGAGCGGTTAGAAGGCTTTATTGCGCGGATCTTCCAACACGAGTTTGATCATCTCCAAGGCATTACCCTCAAAGAGCGTGCAACGGAAGCATGATAATGTCCTACGGCATCACCAAAACGCTCACCAAGTTATTGGGTTGCGGCTGGCTCATATTATCCCTGTCCGGCTGTGCAGTGAGCGGCTTACTGACCAGCTACCCTAACGAGATGGCGTCAGTTAAAGAGCAACTTAATAGCGGTAGCGCCAGCAGCGTCGTACCGCAGCTGACCGACAAGATGAAATCATCTAACCCGTTGCTATACGCGCAGGAAGCGGGACGAGCGGCGCAAATTACCGGTGATTTTGCTGGCAGTATTGCGTTATATGACCGCGCGATCAACGGCTATGTGGCACTCGATGAACGTGCCAAAGTCAGCTTATCGCACGTGGGTGCAAACACCGGCAGCTTGCTGGTCAATGACAAAGTGATTCCATATGAGGGCAACCTCAGCGAACGCATTTTGCTGCATCAATATCAAGCACTCAATTACCTGTTCAAGGGCGATAGCACCGCAGCGCAGGTGGAGATGCGCCGCACCAACGAGCTGCAACAACTGCAGCAGCAACAGCTGGATCAACAGAGTAAAACCGCACAACAACTGAATAATGGTGAAATCAGCGCCGAAGTCAGCCGCTTAAAGTCGATTGGGGATACACCGCTCAATGGCGGCAGCTACTATGTTACGGGCTTGCTGCACGAATTATTCGGTCAGCCTAACGATGCCTACATCGACTACCGTAAAGCCGCCAACGTCCTGCCAGATAATCCGGTGCTACAACAGGCGTTATTGCGTTTGGCACAATCGCTGAGTATGCCGCAGCTTGAAGAATTTACCCAACGTTGGGGTAACCCTGTACAGCCAAAATCCAGCCAAGGACGCGTAGTCTTAATGCTCGAACGTGGCTTTGTTACACCAAAAACCAGCTTTACTCTGCCATTGGTGATTGATAACAGTGTGGTCAGTCTGTCACTGCCCACCTATCGCGAGCCGGGGCTGTTACCTGCGGTACCGGCCACGCTGTTTGGCAGTAATACACTAAGCTTTACCCCATTAACCCAATTCACTCAGATAGAAGCGGCTGAACTGAGTGATCGCCTGCCATTCATCTATACTCGACAAGCAGGTCGCTTAGCCGCCAAAGCCATGTTAGCGCATCAAACTCAGGGCGAAAGCACAGGTGCCTTACTTGGCAACGCGTTGATGCAGATATTTAATGTGGTTACCGAGCAAGCAGATTGTCGCAGTTGGCTAACACTACCAGCCCAGCTAGATTTGCTTGATAACTTTACCGAACAAGGCCAATATCAACTGCACTATGGCGACTACCAACAACCTGTCACAGTTCAGGCAGGTAGAACAACCTTGGTGTGGATTATCGATACTGGCAATCTGACGCGTTTTTACACAAAATTGCTATGAGTACGGAATATAGGAACGGATATGAAACCTTCTAAGTTGATCTTTATCGCCGCTATGGCGTTAGGCCTTTCAGCCTGTCAAAGTAAAGTAGAATACGGTGACGCGAACGCAGTGGAAACCGTAAATGAAAACTTCGGTTCAACCGATCTGCAAGCCATTACCGACAAGATGGTCGATAGCATGTTGACCACCCCGTCAGTGATTGTGCTGTCGGCTAACCAACGCCCTATTCTGTTTGTCGATTCGATTAAGAATAAGACCTCTGAGCATATTGATACTGAATCAGTCACTGACTCAATCAGCACTAAGTTGCTGCAATCCGGTAAGTTTCGCTTTATCGACATGACCAAAGTAGATGCGGTACGTAAACAACTGGATTATCAAAACAACGCGGGTATGGTTGATCCATCAACCGCCATTAAATTTGGCCGCCAAATCGGTGCGCAGTACATGTTGTACGGCAACCTTTCAAGCATAGTTAAACAAAATGGTAGTACCAAAGATGTGTACTATAAGATGACCATGCGTTTGATGGATCTGGAAACTGGGCTGATTGAATGGGCTGACGAGAAAGAGATCCGCAAAGAGCGTTCAAAGACCCTATTTGGGCTATAAACGTAACGGAATAAACAACAAAAGGGCGCGATATTTACCGCGCCCTTCTATTAAATTCAATCCACCGCTAAATGCATTTACAAGATTGCTCAACAATCCGACCGTCTTCAGTAACCGTTGTGCAGCGTTCAACTTCATCCCCTGCACACTGCACAGGTCTTAGCGAAGAGCTAGATCCCGGCAACAATCCCATATTTTGAGATAAATAAATACGAGTATTGTTGGTCAGATCTTCCTTAACCAGTACAGAAAAAGATTTTTGGGCAAGAAACTCTGGATTGTTAGCTAAAAAATTATCAATTTCTTGCGATGATAGGGCCAACTCCGTGGCGTTTGAAGTAGCTGTTATCGCCAACATTCCGACTAGCCCCAGCAGCACTCTTTTTGATAAAACGTTAATTCCCATAACACCTCCATGTTGATTGAAAATTAAAATTAACACCGCAAAAAAACAAAAACAACATCATTTATATTTCAAATGTAAAAAGCTCCTGAGAGAGATTGTAACACTTCTGTTTTGGCCTAGCGTCCGATTTAGCGTACCTTATGCCACTGACAACAGATCTTCGGTTTAACAAAAAGGACATCAGCGTGAACTCGCTTCCACAGATGATTAAAGGCAGTATGATGCTGCTAACACTGGGATGGCTTACCGCGTGTAGCACCACCAATACCGCGACGCCTCCAGCCCGCGAAAGCCAAGCTTTCCTTACTGAACAGCAAGCGATGGCGCGCTCAGCCCGCGTCAGCGACGTCAGCTATCAACTTAACTTCCACTTAGATGGTAGTGAACGTTTTAGCGCGACAACCGACCTGAGCTTTCAGTTAAACGACACCAGTACCCCACTGACTATCGACCTAAACAAAGCCACCATTACCCGCTTGGTGATTAACGGCCAAACGCTGTATCCCAACTACAATGGTCTGTTCTTATCGATTAGACCAGCCATGTTGAGCAGTGGCAGCAACCAGATCCACATTGAATACAACCGTGCCCACTCCACCAACGGTGAAGGCTTGCATCGCTTTGTCGACCCAGTTGATGGCAAAGTGTACCTGTATTCTCACTTTGAACCAGCTGCTGCGCAGCAGATGTTCCCAGTGTTCGATCAACCCGATCTGAAAGCAACCTATACCTTAACCGTATCAGCGCCGAAAGATTGGCAAGTGATCAGCGCCACGCGTGAAACCTCAGTGGAAGATCAAGGCGACAGCAAATTGTGGCACTTCCCGGTTAGCCCTAAGCTGAGCCCATATAACTTCGCGATGCACGCTGGTCCATACCATATGTGGCAGGACAACAGTGGCAAATATCCAATGCGCCTGTTTGCCCGCCAATCGGTCGCTAACCAAGTACGTCCTGAAGACTGGTTCAAATACACCGACTCAGGTCTGCGTTTCTTTGATGACTACTTCGGCATTAACTATCCGTTCAAAAAGTATGATCAGATCTTAGTGCCTGACTTCCTTTACGGCGCGATGGAAAACGCGGGTGCGATTACCTTCGCTGAAGGCCGTTTTCTCTATAAAGCGGAAATGACCGCCGCGCAGAAAGAGATGCTGGCTGGCGTTATCATGCATGAAATGGCACACCAATGGTTTGGTGACCTCGTCACCATGAAATGGTGGAATGGCCTGTGGCTAAACGAAAGTTTTGCCTCGTTCATGGGCACGATGGCGACTGCCAAAGCCACCGAGTTTGACTATGCTTGGCGCAGTTTCTATGCTGGCGGCAAACAAAGTGCTTATCTCAAAGATAGCAAGGTCACCACCCACCCGATTGAAGTCCCGGTACCAACCACAGCTAACGCCTTCGATAACATTGATGCCATCACCTACCAAAAAGGCGCATCAGTGCTGAAGCAGTTACGTCACCTGCTGGGTGATGAAGTGTTCCGTAAAGGGGTACAAAACTACCTGCATCAATATCAATGGCAAAACGCCACCCTGCAGGACTTTATCGGTAGCTTAGCCAAAGCCGCTAACCGCAACTTAGATCAGTGGACCAAAGACTGGCTCTACACTGAAGGCGTGAACACCCTGCAAGCGCAATACACCTGTAGCAATGGTGCTATCGACAGCTTTAAGTTGTTGCAAAGCCCTGCTGAAACAGGTCAAAGCACACTGCGTGAGCAAAAAGTACAAGTCGCGCTGCTGGTGAAAGGTCGTCATGAAATGCACCTAGTGCAGAAAGTGCCTGTTACCTATCAAGGTGCTGAAACTGACGTGCCAGGATTGATTGGCGGCGAGTGTCCCGATCTGGTTTATCCAAACTATGAAGACTGGGGCTTTGTTAAGGTGCAACTGGATCAACGTTCATTCACCACTGCGCAAAACCAACTGTCAACAGTGAACGACCCCTTCTTGCGTTCAATGCTGTGGCAAAGTCTGTGGGATAGCGTGATGAACGGCAGCCTGCCGCTGAACAACTATCTCGATACAGTATTTGTTAACCTGCCACAGGAACAAGACTACACCATCATTGGCCAAGTGCTAGGCACACTGCATACCAGTAAATATTGGTTAGCCAGCATGCAGCCGCTGCATCAAAGCTACGGTGAAAGTGCGGTACGTGCCATGGCACAAATGAGCTTACGCTTAGCGATGGAAAACACCGGTAATAGTGATAAGCAACGTCGTTGGTTTAATGCCTACGTGAGTTTTGCTAGCGATGATGTATCGCTATCACACCTCAAGCAATTGCTATTAGGCCAAGCACAAGTTGACGGGATTACGCTCGACCAAGATTTGCGTTGGAGCATCATCTATCAGTTGAACCGTTATGACTTTACTGGCAGCAAACAACTGCTGCAAGCAGAAGCGAAAGCTGATCAGTCAGATACTGGTATCAAAGCAGCGATTGCCGCCGAAGTGGTGCGCCCAGACGCGAATATTAAAACCCAGTGGTTTGATAAGATCGTCAACGACGCGGAGCCATTCCCGAAACTGCGTATTGCCATGAACAGCCTCTATCCAGCCGAGCAAGCACAACTGCAGCAAAAAACCGCCGCAGCACGTTTGCAAAGTTTGGCTAAGATTGACAGCAGCAAAGGCGCAGTATTTATGCGTTCATACGCACCGGCGATGATCCCTCGCGACTGTACCAATGCATCAGTAAACGAGTTACAGCAAGCCATTAAAGCTAACCCTAACTTGTCGACCATCACCATGCGTACATTGCAAGAGATTGCCCAAGAGGAACAACGTTGCGTACTGGTCAGCGCTAGCATGACCAAATAAGCACTCGCTTGTACTAAAAAAGCAGCTCGTTTGAGCTGCTTTTTTTGGGCTAAGTCGATGCAGGCGTTGTCAGTGTTGGTGGCGCTTCATCCGTCTCACTCTTCACCGCCTCAGCAATTTCAGCTATGTGCTGGTTCAATTTGGCATTCATCACCACCACCGTTTCACCGATTTTATCTTGAATACACTGGCGGTTGTTATCCCAGTAAATCTGCAAGAAACCTAACAAACCCGTGGTGACCCCCGCACCATAGCCACCATAACGACCAAACGCGCCCCACAGTGTTAGCGGTTCGCCATTGAGGCGCACCACGCGCAGTCCCAATAACTTTTTACCTGGGGTTTGACCACGCAGTAACGCGGTAAACAGCGTGAAATACAGTGCGCCCCAACTGAGCCCTAACCCCAGATCGGCAATAATCCCCTTGGCCCATTCAATAACTGAATGCTGTACCGAGGTTTCCATTTTGTCATGTTCAGTTGCCAGCGCTGCCACACACGCATCCGATAAAGACTCATCTTCAGCCCCCACGGTGTTTGGCGTAGTGGTGTTTGCTTCAGTCACTTTACTACTATCCGCAGCCACAGGTATGACAGTGTTTGGCTCAGCCGCTTTGCTACTATCCGTAGCCACAGGCGTTGCGGTGACGGTTTCGCTGGCCGGAGTGTCGGGTTGTGCGGGCTCATCATCCACGATCTGCAACGTCAGCGCGATTTTCCCACTTGAAGTGTCAGACTCGGTTTGCTCGGTTGCGGGGGCTTCGCTGGCAACCGTTGCGTCCTTCGCTTGAGGGGCAACGCCCGCCATCAACTGCGCCGCATATTGTTGTTTCTCCGCCGCTGAAAGAAACGCGAGCTCATCAAACAATGAGGTCACTAACTCTCGCCGCGTGCCGGGTTTATCAGGATAAACGGCATCAAGCTGCTCTTTCATAAACGGCAGCTTTTCCTCAACACAGACTTTATTGCTACAGTCATCAAGTTTGGCGGCGGTAATGACCATCGCCGCAGTATGAGATAACTGCTGTAATTGGCTGACTGTTTGCTCGGTGTCGCTACTGTCATCGCTCTCATCATCTAAGTAAGTACCGACAAGCTCAAGCACCACCACAAAGATGACTAAGCTCCCCACAAACCGCAGCCAACGCCGCGCCCATGCAGACACCACCTGATCGTGCCGTTTACTTAATACCCACGTACCAATGCCGGCCAATAAGGCGATCCATATACTCGGCACGCTACTTAACAGAGCCACCAGCGTCAGATCCAGCAATATGGCGACGCCTCGTCGCCAAGGCCGCGCCAGTGGCATACCGACTAATTCTGGCGCAAGTTTGAAAGCAAATGGTGTCACAATCGCACGAGTTTCTTTACCAGCGCGCCATGCTGCCAGCGCTGACTGATAGTGTTTATCCTGAGCGTTCACGCACAAATTCCTTATGCTGCAAAAAATGTTACTTCGTCATTCGAGATACGGTAAAAATCATACCGCAGCCCAGTTATCAATAAGTAGTATTTTTGTAAACATTTTTATGCAATTAACGCGGCATTGTGGTAGACATGGCAAACGGAAGTGCGTGACAGACATAAAAAAAGAAGCACCGCAGTGCTCCTTAATTCAATGAGTTAGCAATAACGATTAAACAAACAAATCGCGAATATTGCGCAGATCGCCTTTACCTTCAGTGATCTCTTCTGGGGTTAAACCAGACACTTCATGCGGGAATACCAACCACTCATCAGAGGAGTGAATGAAATAATCGGGTTTCAACGGTACCGCGGTGTTCTTGGGCTTGTAATATGGGCAAGCGATACGGATATCTTTTGGCAAGTTCAAACGCATGGTTTGCGCCAGCTTCTCTTTCAGCGCATGCACGCTGCGACCAGAGTCAAACACATCATCAACAATCAGCAGGCCATCATCGGCGCCGGCGTTTTCAACAATGTAGTGCAAGCCGTGCACTTTGATCTCTTTGCTTTGTTTGTCAGTGCCAATGCCGTAGTAAGACGAAGTACGCACCGCAATATGGTCGGTTTCAACTTTCTTAAAGTCAAAATATTCTTGTACCGCGATACCAATCGGAGCACCACCGCGCCAAATCCCCACAATGAATTGTGGACGAAAGCCACTTTGGTAAACCTGTGCTGCTAGGCGGAAAGAATCCTCCAACAGTTCCTGAGCAGTGATAAAGCGTTTTTCGATCATCGTAACGACCCCGAGTGATATCCAATGAAAATCTGCCGCAGAATGCGGTGAACATGATGGTTGAACCACCATTAACTGTTGGCCGCGAATTCTAGCGCAAATCTGCCTCGCGTGCTGTGGTTTATCAGCCCACTTTTGTGAGTCATTACAAATTTAGTGCAGCTTTCACTGAACAACGACATTTGTTTGCGGCAAATCACATCACGAAATTGCATTTATTGCTGCGGCTCGTAGAATTGAGCTTCCCAATTTTTAGGTCATCAGTTAACCATGAGCGAATTGATTAAAGCCGTGCAAAGCCGCTACACCTGTAAAGCTTATAACCCCACTAAAAAGATCCCTGCCGAGCATATCGAACAGCTTAAAACCTTGTTGCAGTTCAGCCCATCATCCGTGAACTCGCAACCGTGGCATTTCATTGTGGCAGCCAGCGACGCGGGCAAAGCCAAAGTGGCCGAAGGCACCGCTAACTTTGCCTTCAATACTGACAAAATTCTCAAAGCGTCTCACGTCATCGTGCTCTGTACTCGACAAGATCTGAACGAGCAGCATCTACTGCAGGTGTTGACGCAAGAAGCCGCCGATGGCCGAGTGACTGATGAAAAAAGCAAAGCGGCGATGCACCAAGGCCGCCAATTCTTCGTCAATATGCACCGCTTTGAGCTGAAGGATGCGCAACACTGGATGGAAAAACAAACCTATTTGGCACTGGGCACTTTGCTGTTAGGCGCTGCGTCACTAGGCATTGATGCCACCCCAATCGAAGGCTTTGATGCCACAGCGTTAAACCAAGCGCTGGGGTTACGTGAACAAGGCGTTAACGCCAGCGTGATTGTGGCCTTGGGTTATCGTGATGACAGCGACTTCAACGCCAAGTTACCTAAATCACGCCTGCCACAAGCTGAAATCATTACTGAGATTTAAGCGAGCTGCCAGCAGTTATTCGCGCCCTTGAGGATGGCTAGATGCTAAGCGCTGAGGAATCCCCTGATGATTTAGATAAAAATCATCAAATTAAGGTAGATGCGCATCTTGTCATGTGATCAAATGA
>NZ_JBLXAT010000018.1:0-101607 GCF_048265805.1 Shewanella sp.
TTACTCTGGCGTGTGTAATGATGTGGCTACCGATGTATTGCGACTAATAAATCAACAAAGATCAACACACTCTAGGCAATTTAGGACTCATTCTGCTGTTTTATCTGGTCACTCAGCTTGGTATATTGTGCCAGCGTCGCTACTTCCTCGCATGGCCAATCACTATTGCGGTACTGCTATTGTGGTGGGGTTATTGAAACGGGCACGTTTCAAAAAGGTGAAGCTGTGACGATAATTGATGGATAACCCGAGAATGATTTGGGTGGTTAACGGAGTAACTTTTTGATTAGTTTATTAATTTTTGCCGTATTGTTATCCTTCTATTTTCGTTACAACGAGGGGGACACCTCAGTAAAAGAGGCGGTTGCCGCCATGTTGCTGTATGCAGTCTACTGGGTTATCTATGTCTTCGTTCCACCTTTTGCGCCAATATCGAGTTCCCACCTGGGCAAGTTATTTGGCATGGTGCCGTTGGTGGCTCTCGGCGCGATTCTGTTTCCCTACTTTAATCGCCATGCACCGCTGATGGTCACACGGGGCTTAGGTTGGTTAGGGCTGGCTTTTGTTAGTAGTAGCCTGCTGTATAGCAAATTTGTGCTGTGGTAAAAAGCTTAAATCGTACTGTAACCCGTTAACACCACGCCATCATCGATGCCAACGAGTGGATTAAAGGGGTTATTTGACCGATGCGCTTAGTTAGTTTGTTGTAACTTGTCTAGTTGCAACTGCTGGTAAAACTTGGCCGGACCGTTACTGTAGATATGCTGGCGAAAACGGAAGTAGTCATGAAAGTGGGGTTCTGATGAATGAAATTATCAAATCCGAGTGCGAGGGGAAAATCACTGGGCAGATCACTATCTGCGGTTCTAATATATTGGTTGATAAAACCGCGAAACTCCTGCCGCACCTTCTCCAATGCACGGCATAACCTTTACAGTTCTTGTGATAACGCACTATTTGCCAGCAGCTCTGCCACGATGCTTGCAGTATCGACATTAGCCGCTTGCGCTTGAAAGTTAGTCACTATGCGATGACGCAACACCGGCAGTGAAATGCGGCGTATGTCGTCACAACTGACCGCAAAACGCCCATGTAACAAAGCTTGTACTTTAGCGGCCAGCATCAGACTTTGAATACCACGCGGCGATGCACCTAAACTCACATAACGGTTAACCGCAGCGGACGCATAGTCGCTTCCCGGCTGCGTTGCCATCACCAACCGAATGGCATAGCTTTTGGCGGCGTGAGGCACTGGTACTTGGCGTACAATATCACGCAAACGGCACAAGGTCGCAGCATCCGTGATCGGATGGATATCGATTTGTTCACCGCTAGTAGTGCGGTCTATAATAGTGTGGTAGTCCGCTTCCGTTGGATAGCCGACCACTAACTTAAACAGAAAGCGATCGAGCTGAGCTTCAGGCAACGGATATGTGCCCTCTTGATCGATGGGGTTTTGTGTTGCCATCACACAAAAAGGTTCTGGCATTTTCAATGTCGTACGGCCGACAGTGAGCTGCTTTTCCTGCATAACCTCTAACAACGCGGACTGAGTTTTAGGCGTTGCACGGTTAATTTCGTCAGCCAGCACTATGTTGGACACAATCGGCCCTTGCTGAAAACTTAGCTCATGACCACCGTTAGCCGTTTCGGTTAATACTGAGGTTCCCACAATATCTGCTGGCATCATATCGGGGGTAAATTGGATGCGGCTAAACTCCATATTTACCGCTTTACTGAGTGCACTGACCAACATGGTTTTACCTAAGCCCGGCGCGCCTTCCAATAAAATATGGCCCCCAGCCATCAGTGCGGTGAGAACGCCTTCGACAATCTCTTGCTGGCCCACAATCATGCGCCCAACTTCCGTTCTAATCGATTCAAAAACCTGTTTAAACTCGGCAGCAGCGTTCTGAGCTGACTGCATCGCATTCTGTGGCATAGTGATCTTCTATTGCTGGGGATTGGCAACCATCATGTGGGCATTTGCTTGCACCAACCTGATATGATGCAGAAATTGTACTAGCTACCGAGTACGAGGCTATAGCCCATGCCACGGACAGTTTGAATTTTAATGCTGTCGGTATGTTCCGCTAAGTTTTTACGTAGCCGACTCACCTGAGATTCGAGCGAGTTAGAGGTGACAAATTTGTCATAACCATACACGCGAGACTCTATGGTTTCACGCGTGACCATACTACCGGGGCGAGCCATTAACGCTTCTAGTACCAAGGCTTCGGTACGACGTAAGTTCAGTGCCACGCCATCAATGCTAAAGGCTCGGCTTTCAACGTCATACTGCAAACAGCCAAAGGTTTTCATATCGCGCCGTGCTTTAATTGGCTGGCGTAATGCATTACGCACCCGCGCCAACAACTCACGAGGTTCAAACGGCTTGCCAATATAATCGTGCGCGCCTGCTTCTAAGCCCCGCACGCGATCATCAACATCGCCTAATGCAGTCAATAAAATAACGCGTTGCGGCCGCTGATGTTCATTAAAAAAACTCAGCATCGACATGCCTTCACCATCAGGTAGCAAACGGTCGAGTAACACCAGATCAAAGCTATTTTCAAGCACGGCCGTTTTGGCAATGGCTAACGTTGGAGCAAGATCCACCACAAAGCCGTTCTTTTCCAGATAAGCCACTAAGGTTTCAGCAATATTGGTGTCATCTTCGATAAGTAACAAGCGCATATTTCTCTCCTCAAATGACCACTTATGAGTCTATGACGCTTTCAATAGAAACGCCCCGAAAGTTGCTTTCGGGGCGTATATACTACCACTAGTCTCGACTAGAACTTATATTACTATTCTAAAGACAGCGCACGGACAGCAAAGTTCAGACGCAGATCTTTAGTCACTTGATAAAACATGGCCAAATCAAAGGTGATCATCCAATAATCACACTTGCTGCAGTTGATTAAGAATCCGTTTTTCTGAGATCGGATACGCGGTTCCTAGCGTTTGAGCGAAGCAACTGACTCGATATTCCTCAATCATCCAGCGTACGTTGGCAAGCACCTCGGGTACAGGTTGCGATTTCGGCAACTTAGCGAGGGTGGCTTGGTACTCTTCAGTGACATTTTGAATGCTGAGCAGATGCAGCTTGTCGCGATTAGGATCAACAGGCAGTTTGTCTAACCGCATCTCAATGGCTTTCAAGTAACGGTTGAGATCATCTAGCTTTTGCCAACCGGTGGCTTCGACAAAACCTTTAAACACTAAGCTATCCAGATGCGCTTGAATATCACTCATTGCAAAAGCGATATCTAAGCTGATTTTGCCTTTTAGGCGTTTGCGAATGCGCTGATGAGCGGTCAAAACTGCCTCCACTTTCAGCGAAATCTGCTCTGCGGCGCTATTCAAATCTTGGCGTACTGCATCACGCGCAGCATCAAATTGCCCTGGCGTGCGTACATCCAGCGCTTGCTGATCCAAAATCATCTGTATCGCCGCATCAATGATGTCATCAATCAGCAACTGCACTTGTCCAAATGGATTAAAGTACATCGCCAATTTGGCTTTGTTAGGCAGCGCCTGTTGCAGATGTTTCACTGGTGATGGAATGTTAAGCAACAATAGCTTACGCACGCCTTGGCGATGCTGCGTCTGCGCTTGCTGCTGATCATCAAACAATTTGATGGCGACATCGCCGCCCTCATCTACCAACGCAGGATAAGCTTTAACTTGGTAGTTACCGCGCTTGCGCTGATATTCACTCGGCAAATCGCCAAAGCTCCATTCCGTCAATGATGTTTGCTCAATGCCCTCATCGGCCACCTGGCGAATAGCGTGTTTCACCTGCCCCTGTAGCTTGGCTTTTAGCGCATCAAGGTCGCGACTTTGGGCAATCAATTTGCCCTTTTCATCTTCAACTTTGAAATTCATCCGCAAGTGCACGGGAATGCTGGCGATGTCGTAATCTTCACTCGTTACCTTGGTGCCACTCATGCGCAACAAGCGATAACTAAGCGATTCCAACAACGACTGCTCAAACGGTTGCATCGCCTGCACGCAGGCTTTGGCATAATCTGGCGCGGGCACAAAATTACGTCTTAACGGTTTTGGCAGCGCGCGGATCAGCGCCACACACTTCTCTTCTCGCAGCCCCGGCACCAACCAATCAAAGTCGCGGTCTTCCACTTGGTTAAGCAGTGCAACTGGAATATGCAGCGATACTCCATCGTCCTCTTCACCCGGTTCAAAACGGTAGCTAAGCGGTAACCGCAGGTTGTCTTGCTGCCATACATCGGGGAAATCTAATGCCGACACATGGGTATCGTCCCGTTGCATCAGTAAGTCGCGGTCAAAGTTCAGTAGCTCTGGCGAGTCTCGGCAGGCCTTTTTCCACCAGCCATTAAACAACGGTAGATTGTAAATTCCTTCTGGCACGCGCTCATCGTAGAAGGCAAATAACACATCTTCATCCACCAGAATATCGCGACGACGAGATTTATGTTCTAGAGTTTCCACCTCTTCGAGCAGTTGCAAGTTGTTGTGGAAGAACTTATCACGCAGTTTTAATTGCCCTTCTGCCAAACCGCTGCGAATAAAAATTTCACGCGCTTGCACCGGATCGATTGGACCAAACTGCACCCGACGACGGTTAACCACGGTTAAGCCATAGAGCACTTGGTTTTCAAAAGCGATAACTGCGCCCTGCTTGGCTTCAAAATGTGGTTCGTTGTATTGCTTCTTAATCAAATGCTCGCCGAGATGTTCCAACCACTCAGGCTCAATGGAAGCCACACCACGGGCAAATAAACGCGAGGTTTCAGTCAGCTCAGCCGCCATCAACCATTTAGGGCCTTTTTTCGCCAGTGGCGAGCCAGGGAAGATGAAGAAGCGACGATTACGGGTTCCCAAATATTCGTTGTTGGCGTCTTTAAAGCCGATTTGGCTCAACAACCCCGCCAGCAATGCTTGATGCAGTTGCTCATAATTGGCCGGTTCACTATTCAAACGCCATTTCAGGTCATGCACACTTTGGCGTAACTGGGCATAGAGATCTTGCCACTCACGAATACGTAAATATGCGAGGAATTCCTGTTTAACTTGTTTGCGAAACTGACTGCCAGACAGCTCACTTTGCTGCTGTTTGAGGTAGTTCCACAGATTCAGCAGTGCGACAAAGTCTGATTTACTGTCGGCAAAACGGCGATGGGATTCATCCGCCGCTTGTTGTTTCTCAATTGGGCGTTCACGTGGATCTTGAATCGACAGCGCAGCCACAACCACCATCACTTCATGCAAGCTACCCAGTTTATTGGCTTCCAGCACCATGCGTGCGAGACGGGGATCCACCGGAATACTGGCTAGCTGTTGCCCCAGTTTGGTTAATTTGAGCTGACCTTTATAACGACCAACCGCTTGCAGCTCTTCCAGCAGCAAAAAGCCATCACGAATATTGCGTTCATCCGGCGGCTGAATAAAGGGAAAACCCGCAATATCCCCTAACCCAATGGACAGCATCTGCAGAATGACTGACGCCAAATTCGTGCGCAGAATCTCTGGGTCAGTAAACTCAGGACGATTATTAAAGTCAGTTTCATCATACAGACGAATACAGATACCTGGGCCAACACGGCCACAACGCCCTTGGCGCTGATTGGCGCTGGCTTGAGAAATCGGTTCAATAGGTAAACGTTGCACTTTAGTGCGGTAGCTGTAACGGCTGATGCGCGCGGTGCCGGGATCAATCACATAACGAATGCCCGGTACGGTCAACGAGGTCTCTGCCACGTTAGTCGCCAGCACGATGCGACGCCCCGTGTGGGGCTTAAACACCTTGGATTGCTCACCGTAGGATAAACGCGCGTACAACGGCAGCACTTCTGTATCACGCAATTGGCGACGATTCAGCTGGTCAGCCACATCTCGGATCTCGCGTTCACCGTTGAGGAAGATCAGAATATCGCCGAGACCTTCGGCGCACAGTTCATCTACTGCTTTAAAAATGCCTTCAATCAAATCTAAGTCGTCATCGTCTTCTTGCAATAACGGCCGATAACGGGTTTCTACCGGATAAGTTCGGCCACTGACTTCAATCACTGGCGCGTCGTTAAAATGCTTAGAGAAGCGCTCAACATCAATGGTCGCCGAGGTGATGATCAGCTTAAGATCTGGGCGCTTTGGCAAGATCTCTTTCATGTAGCCGAGGATGAAGTCGATGTTGAGACTGCGCTCATGCGCTTCGTCGATGATCAAACATTCGTATTGCGACAACCATTTATCATTCGACAGTTCCGCCAGTAAAATCCCGTCGGTCATCAACTTAATATAAGATTCTGGCGCAATAGCATCGGCAAAACGCACTTTAAAGCCGACCGCTTGACCTAGCTCGGTTTGCAGCTCTTCCGCTACCCGATTGGCAACACTACGTGCCGCCAAACGCCGCGGTTGGGTGTGCCCAATCAAGCCACGAGCACCGAGGCCGAGATCTAAACAGATTTTGGGTAGCTGGGTTGTTTTACCGGAACCCGTTTCGCCCGCCACAATCACCACTTGGTTACTGATGATGGCAGATGCAATCTCATCGCGCTTCTGCGATACCGGCAGTTCATCGGGATAGGTCACTTGCGGGCGTGCCGCCATACGTTGATTGGCTTTTTCCAATGCGGCTTCTGCTCGCCTGGTTAACTCCGCCAACAACTCAGCTTTCTTATCAGCATCCTTGAGCGATTTTGATTTGAACAATTGGCGACGAATACGGGCCGCATCAGGCTGGTAACAACGGTCTAGGAATTCGCGCGACAGTGGCGACAACTTGGCGTTCAAAACTCAACATCCAGTAACAACGAAAACGACGATCCTACCAAGGATACGCCGTTTTGAATACTACTCAGGGCTAAGGACGGTAAGAACAAATCTCGGCAACACTCTGGATTTGTATGCAATAGCAGTTCGAAGCAACGGACTGCGTGCATGACAACGTTAGCTAACGAAGCAATGCGTTAACTTACTAATCCCCGTAACGCACGCGCGGTAATTATTGCATAGCCCGTAATCTGCTCCAGTAATAACACTAGACCGGTGCGGTATAACATTGCTTCATATAGCCGTTTACGGCAGACAGAATATGAAAGCGGTCAACCACCCCCACTACCCGCCCCTGTTCCACCACCGGGTACATTTTCGGTTTGTTACCTAACATCTGTTCCGCCAACAGTAACACGCTATAGTCTGGCGATACCGACAGTACGTCAGTGCGCATGCGATCTTTTACCATATCGGCTAAGTCACAGTAGTAACTGCTTTTTAGCATGGCACCAATACAATCTTGTTGAGATAAAAACCCGATCAAGTGACCATTCGCAGCCACCACTGGCGCTCCCGGTTTATGTTCTTTCAACAACAATTCCACCGCCTCGGCAATGGTCATGTCGGCAGACAGCTTTACTGGAAAGCGATCCATAAAGTCTTTGACTTTTAGTGAGTCCATGTTTCCCCCAAAGAAAGCAAATGTCTCGACCTTAAGTGTAGTCGGCATTTGCTAACGTGGCGGAGTTTTGCCTAGGAACTGCTAACCTTTATTACTCTTCGCGCCAGATCATCACCATCGGTTGCTCACCACTTTTGCGGCTAGCGCGATACATGCCTTCAGTGTTAAACAAGGTGGCGACGTTGCCATGCTCGTCGAGCGCAATAACACCGCCACTACCACCAGCCTTCACTAGGCGGTTGTTAATCACCTCATCCGCGGCTTCAATGATTGACTTGTGTTGATATTTGACGCGGGCGCAGATGTCACCCGTGACCTGATAACGGATAAAGTATTCACCATGCCCAGTGGCCGATACCGCGCACACACCATTTTCGGCATAGGTACCCGCACCAATCACCGGCGAGTCACCAATACGGCCATAACGTTTTGCCGTCATGCCGCCAGTAGATGTCGCGGCAGCAAGATTACCGTGCTTATCCAATGCCACCGCACCGACCGTGCCAAATTTGTAGTCTAGGTCGAGTGGATCTACTTTCGCCTGAAAATCATGTTTCTCAGCCGCGGTTATTTTAGCTTTGGCATCTAATAGTTGTTGATAACGATGCTCGGTATCGAAACTATTGGCTGGCACCAACTTAAAGCCTTGGGTCAACGCGAACTCTTCTGCACCCGTGCCAGACAACATGACATGCTCTGACTTTTCCATCACGGCCCGCGCTAAATCGATAGGGTGTTCAATATGACTTACGCCCGCCACTGCGCCAGCATTCATACTGGCGCCATCCATGATCGACGCATCCATCTCATGCTTGCCATCCCAAGTGTACACCGCACCCGTTCCTGCATTGAACAACGGGCTGGACTCTAAAATATTGATGGCAGTTTGGATAGCATCAAGGCTAGTACCACCTTGCTCTAATACCGCATAACCGGCGTTAACGGCGTCGGTCAGTTTGGCCTTATAGGTTTTAATCTGTTCATCGCTTAGATGCGCCTTAGAAATAGTACCTGCACCACCATGAATAACAATGGAAAATGGCGCCTCGGCGGCGAAGGTTGCCCCTGAACTCATCAAAGCTAATGCGGCAACAACGGTTTTAAGAGTGGATTTCATTTTTTGCATCCCTGTTAACAACTGCCTATTTTGTAGCGACTTTTTTCGGCAATTACAATCTGTGACTTGCCTGATTATCACATTACGGTTCACAATATTAGCTAGGAAAATTCTTATAGACCATGGTTGTCCTTTTTGTCTGTACACAATCCACGCGCCAAAATTTCAATTGTTTGCTTGTGTCTCGCAAGTTGTAGTTCTTTTGCGGTTTTTGCTGCGGATAATCTATTGACGCTAGAAATATCCGGGGTGGATGGTGCACTGCGGCGCAACGTACAAGCGTATTTAGGCCAATTACCAGCAACTGATGCACAGCGCGATGCCTACCTCTTTAACGTGGAAGACAACATCGATGATGCACTGCAATCGCTGGGGTATTATCACGGCCGAGTAAAGCAATCTCTAGAACGGCCAGTTAATGGACCATGGCAACTCAAGTTGGAGATAACGCCCGGCGAAGTGACCCGCCTGCAATGGGTCAATATTCGCGTTAACGGCGAGCTGTTAGAAGATCGCTTGTTCAATAACTGGCTTGATTCAATCAAGATGAAACCGGGAGATACGCTCAATCATGGTGATTACGAGCAAGTGAAATCCCAGTTATCCGCCCTCGCCTTTGCTCGCGGCTATTTTGATGGGCATTACACACAGGCCGAAATTCGCGTCAACCGCGAGCTCAATACCGCCCAGATCAATCTCGAATTTGCCTCCGGTAACCGTTATCACTTTGGCGACATCAACTTTGAAGGCTCAACACTGGATCCTGAGCTACTCAACAAGTTGGTGCCGTTTAAAACGCATGCGAATTACAGCACACGCCGCATCTCGGCCTTTAACCAACGCTTGCTGGACACGGGTTACTTTACCTCAATCAAGGTGCTGCCACAGCTAGATAAGCTAGAAGATAACTATGTGCCAATTAAGGCGGAACTAACGCCCAAAGCTGACCACTCTGTGCAAGTGGGTCTGGGGGCCGACATTGGTAACAACAGCAATAACGAGTTGGAACCCCGTATTAAGTTAGTGTGGAAGACCCCGCAAGTTAACGACCACGGCCATGCTCTGGAAAGCAGTTTAGAGTGGTCGCCTGAACGCCCTAAGGCGTTGTTTACCTATACCATTCCGTTATCAGATCCACTCGATGATCAATTACAGATTAAAGCGGGGATGTTATGGGACAAATACGGCGTCAACCAAACCTTTGATGCAGAAAGTGGTGAATATCGAAACGATGGTGAATTGGAGTCACGCAAGAAGCTTTTAGGCGTAGCCCGTAATAAACGCATCAGCGGTTGGTTATTTTCCTATTCATTGAACGTATTGCAAGAAAGCTATAACCAGTCAGACACATATTACGACCCGATGTTTTTACTCCTTGGTAGCAGTATTAGTAAAACGATACGCAGCGACAACAGCTTAGATCCCAAGTCGGGTTTCCGTCAGCTGTACAGCGTGGAATATACTGACCCTGTACTTGGCTCAGATGCCCGTCTCACCCGTTTACAAGCACAGTTTAAATGGATTGAAACTCTGTTTGATAAGCACCGATTTGTTTCACGGCTGGATTTAGGGGTAAACCTCGCGAAAGACAGCGACTTAGCCGATATTCCGCCATCGCTACGTTATTTTGCTGGTGGCGATCAGAGTATTCGTGGTTTTAGTTACCAAGAACTCGGTCCGTTTATTGAATATACCAACAGCGATGGCATCCCCAGCCGCCAAGTGGTCGGTGGCCGTTATCTCGCCGTTGGCAGTTTGGAATATCAATATTACCTCACACCGAGTTGGCGTGTTGCTACCTTTGTCGATGGCGGTAATGCCTTTGATACTGGGCAGTTTGATCCTGTGGTATCCGTCGGTGGCGGGATACATTGGATCTCACCATTAGGCCCAATTAAGTTTGATGTTGGCTTTGGGGTTCGACATCCACAAATTGATTACGGCACCTGGCGTATTCACCTCACGATGGGGACGGAACTATGAGCCAGAGCGAACCAAGTAGCACCGTCAACCCAGTCACTCGTGGCACCGTTGGGCTACGGCGCGCTATCAAAGCCTTGGTACGTAGTATTGTTTATATCCCGCTACTACTGTTACTGGTGGTTGCCTTAGTGGTATCCACACCTTTTGGCAGTAAATTCGGCGTATGGTTGGCAGACAGTTTTGTGCCAGGGTTAACGGTGAGCTACCACAGCGGTACGCTTAACAGTGAACTTAGCCTTGAAAATATTCGTTGGCAAAACGCCTCTACCAGCGTGGCATTGCAGCAGCTACAACTCAATTGGCGGCCTTGGTGTCTGCTAAAAGCCGCGGTGTGTGTTGACGCAATCAAAGCTGATGATGTCGTGGTAAACTATACGAGCGCAGCGACAGAGACTGAAACAACGCCAGCGGAGCCTGCAGCCGAAGATAATGCTGATGCTGGCTTTACCCTGCCAGTGACCATTGCTCTCAGTAGTGCGAATTTGAATAATATTGATGTCAGTATTAATCAGACCCATTACCAAGCTGCACAAATTGACCTTAGCGCACATTGGGATAACGACGGTCTTGTTGTAGAGCGCTTAGTCGGCAATCAACTCATGCTTGACCCCATCGCCCCTACAACCGAGGAACAGCCGCCTTCTGACGCATGGCCATTAGCTGTATTACCTAGCATCAGTTTGCCGTTTCCCATCAGTGTGGAGATGGCAAGGCTGGAGCAAACACAGTTAAAACTGGGCGAAACGACCGAACACTTTCCGCTGCTGGTGTTACTCGCAGACGTTGCCGATAGTGACATTAATATCGGACAATTGACACTGGTGCATGACAGCGGGGCAATCTCGCTTAAAGGCCACGCGACCTTAAGCGAACACTATCCGCTGTCGCTGCAAGCGCAGGTGTCGATGAGCCACATGCCGGAAAGTGATGAACGCATAGTGCAAGATGCGCGCTTCTCACTCGACGGCAGCCTGGCCGACCTCAACTTGAAAGCCGAGCTTTATGGCACCCAGCAAGCCCAACTTACCGCTCATAGCAACTTAACCAATGCAGCCTTGCCTTATCGTGTTGAGCTGACCGCAACAGCGCTGCAGTGGCCATTTAATCAGCCAGAATACCGCGCAGAAAACCTCAATTTATCGAGTGAAGGTTCGTTATCAAGTCAGCAAGCACAACTTAGCGGCAAAATATTTAGCCCGTTTGTCGAGGCATTAGAGATTAGTGGCGCCTTAAATCATCAGCAGCAACAACTGACACTGAAAGATTTTGACGTTGCCACTTCAGCGGGTTCACTCGCGTTGAATGGTTCACTGACGTACGCTGACGGGCTGGCCTGGCAAATCAATTCTCAGCTTTCTAAGTTAAACTTGGCCGCAATTCACTTGGTTACGTCAGCGGCTGATACCGCAACATTGCGTTTGCCCGAGAGTGATATTGCCGGACCGTTGTCCACCGAAGGCTATTACCGTGATGGACATTGGCACGTCAAAGTGTCGCAAGTTGCCTTACAAGGCCGCGCGGATCAACTGCCGTTTGCCCTACTGGGCGATATACAAGCTGATGACACGCTGGCGATTCATTCTAATGGACTGACACTGACGGCGCTCAATAGTCGCCTCTACGTCAAAGGCAGCGCGGGTGACAAATGGGATATTAATGGCTCAATTACCGTGCCCGATTTAGCCCAATGGCTACCAGATGCCTTTGGTAACTTCAGCACCACAGTCACCGTATCTGGCGCCAGCGAACAGCCTCAAATCAACTTGAATGGCAAATTGCTTAATGGGGGTTGGCAAAACTATAAAGTTGCAGATGTTGATCTGAATGGCCATTACCAGCCGTTCAACAATCACCAGTTTGATGTCAAAATCGAGACAGGCGAGATTGAATTACAACAGCAACTTATCGGCCGCCTCAACGCCGAGCTAAACGGTGATCTGAGTCAACAGCAATTCCAACTTGCACTTACAGGCGATAACGGCGTATCACTCAGCGGTAACAATAAATACAATGCCGAACAGCAGCAACTGCAGCTGACATTGAATGAGCTGATAACCACTGGCCAAGCGGGCAATTGGCAGCTCCAAGATCCATTAATGGTCGACTGGCAACAAACCACCGCACAAGGCAAAGTCGCGCCGTTTTGTCTCACCACCACCGATAACCAAGTTTGCCTAAAACAAGCTATTGACCTCGCCAATCCACAGATAGAGCTTAGCTATGCAGGTAAACCAGCCTCAGCGCTAGCAGCATTTTTGCCGTCCGGTATTCAGTGGCAAGGTGAAGCGAGCATGGATGCCAGCATCAAGCTACCGCCCAACGCCAAACCAACAGCGAAGATACAGATGGATCTCGCGCCCGGTGTTATCACTTATACGCAACAGACCAAAAACAGTGAAACCGTGCGCTATCAAGCAGGACAGATAAGTGCGATTCTCGATAAGGATTGGCTCCATACCAAAGCCACATTTGATGCAGGCGAGATGGCCAAAGTGGATGCTGCGGTAGATATTGCCACCGCGCCAGAACATACGTTGCAGGGACAAGTGCAGCTGGAACGCTTTAATCTTAAGTTCTTTGAGCAAGTCATCCCGCAGTTTCAAACCTTAGAAGGGTTATTAACTGCCGATTTGACGCTGTCGGGGCAATTGGCTCAGCCACAAGTGAGTGGTGAAGCGAAGCTACAGCAGGGCGCCTTGGTGCTCAGCAGCAACCCAACCAAAATTGATGAACTGGCAGTCACCGCCAATTTTGATGGTCAGCAGGTGACAATTGATGGTGGCTGGCACATGGGTAAAGGTACTGGGACGCTCAACGGCGATATTGCTTGGCCAACGGGAAAACCCACTGGCACCCTTCGCGTGAATGGCAAACAGTTAACGGTCATTCAACCACCACTAGCTATTGTTGATGTTTCACCGGATCTGACTATCAATTTAGGTGATGCCATTAACATTACTGGCAAGGTTGGTATTCCATCTGGCACCATTACCATCGTGCCCCTCCCCGCTGGCGGTGTGAGCATATCGCAAGATGTAGTATTTGATGATGCCCAAGCCCAGCAAGCAGCACAACAAACCGCAACCCCAGTGACTGCGGATATTAACGTCTCGATAGGCAACAAACTCACCATTGATGGCTATGGGCTTAAATCGCTGTTAACCGGCACGGTAAACCTTAAGCAGTCAGCCGGTAAGCCTGCCCAAGTCTATGGCAATATCAACTTAAAGGACGGTACCTATAAGTTTATGAGTCAAACGCTGACTATCTCCCGCGGTGAGTTGCAGTTTATTGGCCCGCCACAAGTACCATCGCTCAATATCGAAGCTATAAGAGAAATCAAAGACGATGACTTGGTCGCTGGGGTGCGTATTACCGGTACGGCACTGAAGCCACAAGTCACATTGTTCTCTGACCCCGCTCGTGAGCAAGCAGAAGTACTGTCTTATATTTTACAGGGCAAAGGTTTTGATAGCTCATCAGACAACAGCAGCATGATGGTAGGTGCAGCCATCTCACTCGGTACGCAGTTTAGTGGCGGTAGCTCTGCCATGAGCAATATCAGTAATACCGCCACCAGTTTGGTAGAGATGTTTGGCTTTAACAATGTGCAGCTCGATACCGATAATGAAGGCAAAGTGGCGATTAGCGGCTATATCGGCAAGGACTTAATGCTCAAATATGGTGTGGGGGTATTTACCCCCGGCTATGAAGTGACCGTGCGTTATTACCTCTTGTCTCAGCTGTATCTCGAATCGGTATCCAGCACCATCAGCCAATCACTGGATTTATATTATTCATTTGATATCAATACCAGCGACGATTAAGCGCGAACATTAACTCAGTAAGAAGGTGGCGAACTGGCACCACCTTCGCCGTTAATTCCCGTTCTCGTCACGAAGGGCGAATAACGAGCCAAATCACAGACATAAAAAAAGCGCCCATTGGGCGCTTTCAATGCATAATGCTAATTAAGCGTATACAAAGTCAACGTGTTCGATGATTGGTTTGAATACGTGACGTTGCATAGCTTGTGCACGTACAGCAACTTCTTTACCGTCCAGAACGATAGTCAGAACGCTAGTGTAGAAATCATCGTTAGTTTGGATGTTGATGATATCTTTGTGATCGATAACGATTGATACAGGCTCTTTACCTGAACCAGTACCATAAATAACAGCTGGTACTTTATCTTCACGGCGCAGGCGGCGGCTCGAACCTTTCCCGATCTCAGTGCGGATAGCAGCTGGAATTGTATAAGACATAATAATACTCTCTTTTATAAGTAAATACGGGTTACCGTTTTCGACCAACAGCAACCTATGAAAATGCGCGCGGATAATAACACGATGTACCGCAGCCAACAATCACTATTCACTACCAGCGGCGTACAGGGCCACAATCAACGTGGATAAAGCCTGATTTTGGGTAGTAGCCTACGCCACCAAGGTTTAATTGCAGTGCAGCTTCACGTACATCTTTCAGCGAAAGCCCCGGAATACACAAATCTACAGCCATACCTTTCATATGGTAACTTTTCTTAGCAACACCATTACTACGGGCTGCTAACATCGCATTGGTTTTTGGCGAGCGATAACCTGAAATAACATGCACCTGCTTATCGGTGTCTAACTTCTGTTGCAGCTGGTAGATGATATCAAATACGCGCTTGTCCATTGGCGCTTCAATATTCTGGCGATGATCACGCATCAGGTTATTAAACGATGCCAGTGTGTCCCCCACGTAACCGCCCTTTTCCCAATAAATACCTTGCTGGTGCTCACCGGTATGGATGTTATAAAAACTCAAAAATCGGCTTCCTTGCGTTGAGCGACTAGCGAATGCTTGAGTAGGCACTAATGAAACTACAGCAGCGCCACCTATGCCTTTTAATAATTGGCGACGAATTGGACATGATAAAGACACCGGACAATCTACCTCTTAACGATCAAAAACCGTTCAGAAAGTAACCATGATTGCTGCCGAGGTCAAGCAAGATGATAAAAAACCGCACTTTGATGACTAAAGTTTAATGAAACACCCAAAAAGCTAACTTAGTTACTATTCGCGGATGATTGGTAGGCAAGTGTTGTTTCAGACTCCTTGTTATAGATGTCAGGCCGGAACTCGGCAATGCCCTGCTCATTGACCCATGCGGTCCAATACACAATATATACGGGGATACTTTGCCGTAACTTAAACCATTGAGTTGTTGTGTAATCATATTGCATCTGTTGCCATTTTTTGCCATCAGCGACCAGATTTTTACCTAGCCACTGCGCTAACTCGTTGGCCTTTTCTACGCGAACACAGCCTGATGACAGCGCGCGCTGATCTTTATTAAAAAGCGCTTTTTCTGGGGTGTCGTGTAGATACACATCATAGTTATTGGCGAAATGAAACTTGTAACGGCCAAGGGCATTGTGCTCTCCCGGCCGCTGCACCAACCGATAAGGAAAGCGACCGTGCGCCTGTGCTGACCAATCCACATCGGCCAACGGCACCTTCTGTCCCTGATAGTCATATACATCGTAGGATTGCTGTTCAAGATAGCTACTGTCTTGGCGAATATGAGGTAACAAATTGCGCCGTACAATATTACGCGGCACATGCCACGCGGGGTTGAGCACTACGCTAGTAATTTCACTCTGCAACAGCGGTGTTTGCCGATAAGGCAAGCCCACCACCACTTTTGAGCGCAATACCAATTGGTTGTTATCAACAAACTGCAAATCATAAGCGGGGACATTGACCAACACATATTGTGCCGGCAAGTTGTAACGTAAGGAGGTTTCTTCAACATACCCCTTAACCAACAACTTTGCGCGCTGTAATGGCGTCACATTGAGCCAGTAAAGGGTTTGAGGGCCGATCACTGCATCCACTTTTAGGCCATGACGTCGTTGAAAATGTCGTACAGCATCAGCGATGATTGGCGTGTAGTCATATGAATCGAACGGTGTTTCATTCAGGTCACCCAGTAGCGCAAGTCTGTTAGCAATAAGCGGAATATCACTGTGATTATCTCCCGGACGCAACCAACCACCAGGTGCGATAGGTAACCACGACTGCTGCTCATCTAAGCTTAAGAGCTGCGTCACTCGCGCACTCACCCGATAGAAATCATCTGTCAGCAACTGGCGACTATCAGACAGGTTCACACCATGAGAAAACCAGAATTGGCTAAGAATACGCTGTAACTCAGCCTCCGAAAGTGTTTCGGTAGCACTCCTGCGTTGTTCAGAGACTACGGGCAACGAAGATAAACCACTTTGCTGCGGTAGTAATGTCAACATCTGCAGTTGTTCGTGCAAAGCCTCCTTGGCAGCATTTGCGGGCTGTGCAAATGCCGAGCTAACAACACAACAGATACTCAACAGCAACCAAATAAACCGCATCGTTACAGCCCTATTTACTATCAACCCATAAGTCACATCAGCAACCAATTAGTTGAACGACACCATAACGATAATTATAGAGCAGTGCTGGGGGTACGTAGGATTATTGGGGAAGAGAAAAAATGGAGGCGCGACCCGGAGTCGAACCGAGATCGACGGATTTGCAATCCGCAGCATAGCCATTCTGCCATCGCGCCTAATAAATTGGAGCGACATATCGGGTTCGAACCGATGACCTATACCTTGGCAAGGTATCGCTCTACCAACTGAGCTAATGTCGCAACAAAAAGAAGGAAGGAACCGAAGTTCACGACGGGCATTCTACTGTTTTAGCCTAATGTGTCAATGCGCCAAAAGGCTATAAGTGATTGTTTGCGCACTAATTGTTCTAAAAAAACTGATTAACCCGCAATCAGATCTTTCCACGCTGCTTTGATGTAACTCATCATCGACCAGAAAGTGAGCCAAGCAGCTACGTACAATAAGCCGTAAGCCAAGTTGACCATCCAAGTATCAACTTGCCACAGCAAGCCAATGATGGCCAACATCTGCGCGGCAGTCTTATATTTGCCAATCCAGCTAACAGCCACCGCGCCGCGCTTACCAATTTCCGCCATCCATTCACGTAAAGCAGAAATCACAATTTCACGCCCCACCATAAACAGCGCTGGTAGGGTCAACCACGGACTATCAAATTGCTCAACCAGCAATACTAAAGCGGTGGTCACCATCAACTTATCAGCGACGGGATCAAGGAAAGCGCCAAAGCGAGTGGATTGGCCCAACTTACGCGCCATGTAGCCATCGAGCGCGTCGGTGATAGCCGCAAGCCAGAACACAAAAGCAGAAGCGAAGTGTGCCCACGGGTACGGCAGGTAAAACACTACAATGAAAATCGGTAATAGAAACAGCCTAAACCACGTTAAGGCCATAGGAAGATTAAACGGCATGATAGAACCAACTGATTATTCGCGGATTAATCTTGCCTCAAATTTAGTTGGCTCGCAATGTATCATGTATGGTTTGTGCCATTTCCGCACTAATTCCTGGCACTTTGCGCAATTCGTTAACGCTGGCATTCTTTACTTCCTGCAATCCACCGAGAAATTGCAGTAATGCTTTACGGCGTTTAGGTCCAACACCGGGTATTGATTCCAGGGTAGAAGTGTTACGGGTCTTTTGCCGACGATTGCGGTGACCGGTAATAGCAAACCGGTGCGACTCATCGCGAATATGCTGGATAAGGTGCAGCGCGGGTGAATCATCGGGAAGTGAGAAGCTGGCTTCACTGTCGCCAAAGATCAAGGTCTCTAAGCCCGGTTTACGGCTTTCACCTTTAGCAACCCCCACCAACATTGGCCGTTTTTCCAGCCCCACAAACTTTATGTCTACCACAGCTTGTGCCATGCGTAACTGCCCTAACCCACCATCAATAAATACAATCTCGGGGATCTTGCCCGCCGCAGTCACCTTGTCAAAGCGACGCTCTAATGCTTGCTTCATCGCCGCATAATCATCACCGGGCGTAATGCCGCTAATATTGTAACGGCGATATTCAGACTTCTGTGGGCCATCACGGTTAAAGACCACGCAGGACGCCACGGTGCTTTCCCCCATGGTGTGGCTGATATCAAAGCATTCCATGCGGGCAATACTGCCACTGAACTCCAACGCTTCTTCCAACAATAAGAAACGTTGCTCTACCGTATTTTTGTGGGTTAGCTTGGTGAGTACCGCATTGGTGGCGTTAGTTTTTGCTAAACGCAGATAACCGGCACGATCACCACGAACATTGGTACGAACGGCCACTTTCTGGCTGGTAGCTTCGAGCAGTAAGTCGGTAAGTTCGTCCAGCTCGTCGTACTCTTCACTGAGTAAAATCTCTTTTGGCACGTTCCCATGGGCGTCGCTGTTAAGGTAAAACTGCAGCATAAAGGCACGTAGCACTTCAGCCATATCGGTGGCATCTGGTACCTGCGGATAATAGCTACGGCTACCGATAATCTTACCTTCGCGAATAAACAGCAGATGGAAACAAGCGATACCCGAGGCATAGTGCACGCCAATAACGTCCATATCTCCATGCGCAGAACTCACCTGTTGTTGCTCCGCCACACGGCGCAATGCGGTAATCTGATCGCGAAATTGTGCGGCTTGTTCGAATGCTAGCGCCAGCGACGCTTGCTCCATCTGTTCGACTAAGCTGGCAATCACTTGCTGGTCTTTACCACGCAAAAACAGCTCTGCTAAGCGTACTTGTTGCTGGTAAGCCTCATCCGATATTTTGCCCACGCATGGCGCGCTACAACGCTGTAATTGATATTGTAAACACGGCCGGGAACGGGCCTTGTAGTAAAGATCATCACATTGCCGGATCGGAAATAGCTTCTGCATCAAATGCAGACTTTCACGCACGGCACCACCATTAGGATAGGGGCCAAAATACTGGCCCTTTTCTCGCTGCGGCCCGCGATGATAGGCCAATCGCGGATGCCGGTGCTGACTCAGCAAAATATAGGGGTACGACTTATCATCACGCAGTAACACGTTATATTTCGGCATATAACGTTTGATGTAGTCGTTCTCAAGGATCAGTGCTTCTGTTTCACTATGCGTTACCGTAACATCGATATTAGCGATGTGTGACACCAAGGCTTGAGTTTTAACATTGGGCAAGTTAGCGCGAAAATAAGACGATAAACGCTTTTTTAAATCCTTCGCTTTACCCACGTAGATCACCGTCTCCGCATCATCATACATGCGGTACACCCCAGGTGCGGAGGTGACATTACGTAGGAATTGTTTGGCGTTAAACGGCTGCGACATATAAAACTCTATGACTAGATATTGAGTGATAATAGAGAAAGAAAGCGCTCAAGGCGCTTTCAGGGAAGATATCAGATAATACTGTCGTTGTTACAACTGCGCGGTATCAAGCAATTTATAGCGAATGGCTAAGCGCGTCAGTTCAACGTCACCGCTGATACCTAACTTGGCAAACAAGCGATAACGGTAACTATTGACCGTTTTCGGACTCAGGCTCAACTGTTCTGAGATTTCAGTGACCTTTTGACCATTGGTGATCATCATCGAAATCTGCAATTCGCGCTCGGACAATGACTTAAATGGATTCTCATCACTTTGATTAAATTGACTCAACGCGAGAGCTTGAGCAATTTCAGGGGCCAAATAACGTTGGCCTGAAGCCACTTGGCGAATAGCTTGGATCATTTCAGGTGGCTTGGCACTCTTGGTCAAATACCCCGAAGCCCCAGCTTGCATCACCTTCGTCGGAAATGGATCTTCAGTGTGAATTGTTAGCACGATAATTTTGGCATGAGGCTGATAACGTAAAATTTTACGCGTTGCCTCCAAGCCGCCAATACCGGGCATATTCATATCCATCAATACGACATCCGCCTCATTTTGGCGGCACCATTGCACGGCGGCTTCCCCATCGTTGGCTTCACCAACGACTTTTATGCCTTTTTCGTCTTCGAGGATCCTTCGAATACCGGTTCTGACCAACTCGTGATCATCGACCAAATATACAGAAATCAACTGTCATCCACCCTGTTGTATGCGGCAAAATACACGTAGCGCCGTTATTTATGACAGGTAATTTAGCTGAATTCGCCCGATTATAAAAGCGGATTGTCCTGATAACTGAAGCAAGTGTTCAAATTACTAATGAACCTTGAATGACGCCGCAAAAACCAAGAGCCTCATAACCCTTTAACGGCAAATAATGCTGAATCGGCAAAAAGAAAAAGGCCGCTAAAAAATATTAGCGGCCTTCTCGGAATATGGCGGAGGAGCAGGGATTTGAACCCTGGATGGGCTATAAACCCATGCCGGTTTTCAAGACCGGTGCATTCAACCACTCTGCCACCCCTCCGAACGGCGCAAATAGTATAAGGAGCTTGCGAGCTTGTAAACCGTTATTTTTAAAATTTTTCGCTTTCGTCTAAAACTTAAGCGTTATTGTATGAAGTTCAAACGGCTTATCCGCATCGACGTGGAAATAATCACAATAATTGGAATAGACAACGGCGGCTTGTGGTAAAATTGCAGCACGAAATTTACTGTCATTGCGATAATGAGACCAAATCCAATTCCAACCATTAAGTTGGCGCCAACATTTCCTGCTGTCACATTTCCCGCTGTTGCGGCAACTCATCCACTGTTAGTTGGCCAAGCAAGATTACTGTCCGCTTTTGACATTCAAGCCGCGTTACCCAAACAAGGCTTGTATATTGCGGACTTTGAAAGCATTGCCCGACGACTGTTAGTGCGTACCCTCGCTGAGTATGCCGAGCAAAGCTATCAGTTTTTATACGGTCGCATCACACGAGCGCAACTGTTTGGCTCAGCGCAACAGCCCAGCCCGCTCACCGCGGCTGGATTGTTATTTATCGATATTGAGGCGCTGTTAACCCGCCCTAACCTGTGGGAAGCGTTACTAGATGCCATGCTGCATGATGGCTTTACTCAGCAAAAGCAATGGCATGAACTCAAAGCACGTATCATTCTTATTGGCCATTCAGGCTACTACAGTGAGTTGTTGCATGCGGAACGCTGCTTCCAAGCGTTATTCCCACTGTATGGCGAAGTGAATGATGAGATTGATGCCGAGCCACACCTCGGCAGTTATGTCGGTTGGTTACAAGCATTAGCGACTGAAGTTAATGCCACCATTGCACCATCGGCACTTACGCCGTTATTGCGATACTCGTGTGAGCTATCTGATCATCAACAGCGTTTGAGCTTTGCTAGCCAACCTTTTATGCAGCTATTTACCGAGGCGGCCGCCGTTGCTAAGGGAGCCGCCATTGAGGCGGAGCATATTCATCAGGCGCGCCAACAGCGCAAACAACGCCACAATGCGCAAGAACAGCTGTCAGCGCAAAATGTTGATGATGCATTTATTCATCTTCCTACCAGTGGCGAAACTATTGGCCAAATCTGCGGCCTGACGGTGATTGATTCTGGCGATTATATGTATGGCGAGCCAGCGCGAATTACCGCCTCCGTGCATTACGGCGATGGCGAAGTTGCGGATATTGAGCGTAAGTCAGAGCTAGGCGGCAATATTCACGCCAAGGGGATGATGATTCTGTCATCCTGCTTGTACCGTATTTTCGGCCGTGATGCACCGCTACACCTGAGTGCTAATATTGTATTTGAACAGTCGTATCAGGAGATCGACGGCGATAGCGCCTCGTTAGCCGAATACTGCTGTTTGATCTCGGCAATTACCGAGCAGCCGATTAATCAAGGTATCGCCATTACTGGCGCGCTTGATCAGTTTGGTAATGTACAAGCCATTGGCGGCGTGAATGAAAAGATTGAAGGTTTTTTCAATCTCTGCGCCCGCCGTGGATTGACGGGCGAGCAAGGCGTCATCATTCCTCGCTCCAACGTGCAGCAGTTAAATCTACCGCAATCGATCATCACAGCTGTTGAAGCAGGAAAATTTCATCTTTATGAAATTGCCCATGTCGACGACGCTATGGAGCTGCTGATGAATCGAGAAACCGGTAAAGCTGATGAGTCTGACAATTTCCCAGAGGATAGTCTTTACGGGCTAGTACAGCTGCGTTTAGACGGCTTAGCGGGCAATAGTGATGACGATGTCAGCACTTGGTTTACTCGTTTGCTGAGAAAGTTGAAGCTCGTCAGGTATTAGCAGCTGATCGGACTTGTTTGGCTTACACCTGTTCGCTAATCTTGGCACAACTTAATAACGTGTGGTTGTAATAATGACAAAAGCTAACAGCTTCAATAAAGAAGAACTGATTGCCTGCGGACACGGTGAAGTATTCGGTAAGAATGCCCCTAGACTGCCAGTAGACAATATGTTGATGGTAGATCGTGTGGTTGAGATTAATGAAACCGGTGGCGCTTACGGTAAAGGTGAGCTGATTGCTGAACTCGATATTAATCCTGATCTGTGGTTTTTTAATTGCCACTTCGTTGACGACCCAGTAATGCCAGGCTGCCTTGGCCTAGACGCTATGTGGCAGCTCGTTGGTTTTTATTTGGCATGGCAGGGGGCTGAAGGCAAAGGTCGCGCGCTCGGCGTGGGTGAAGTGAAGTTTACCGGTCAAGTACTGCCTACGGCTAAAAAAGTTACCTACCGTTTGAATATCAAACGTACGATCAACCGTAAACTGATTATGGGCATCGCCGATGCGACAGTTGAGGTGGATGGCCGCGAAATTTATGCGGCAACAGATTTGAAAGTGGGTGTATTTAGCGATACTTCTACGTTCTAAGATTCAGCGTACAGCTGTAAAAATGCCCTCTTCGGAGGGCAATTTTTTTATTTATTAAACATACCGTTAATTCGTCCATCTACCCCTTCTCGCCAGCCGCCTAGCCATTGAGAGCGAGAATCAAGACTCGAGTAGGGACAGTTTTCTTTTGAGCGTCCACCAACGCCTGCTTGGAACCCCTTGGAGAAAGCGCGATCCATCCGATCTCTTTTTTGTCTCTTCATGCAAGTTTCCTCAGTTCTAATGTGACACCGAAGCGCTAGGCTTCCCTTACAGAATTAGAACGTTTTGGCGCTGAGATCAATGCATTTTTGCACACAAATTAACCAAAAAAGATAACTCACTGAGTGGTGGGCAAAAAAAATCGGCAGATAATGCCGATTTTTTTACAAGCTAAAAACGATTATTTACGACGACGAAACCAAACCAGCGGCAGTGTTAACAACCACATCCAGAATGCAGCACCTTCGCGCTCGTAATTACCATCAGCAGCTGTACCATCACGGTCTTCATCCGGGATTTCACAAGCAGTACCGCTGTTAGTTGGTTTCAACACCACCATACGCGGTAGGTAGTTAGTCACAGGTTGACCTTCGCCATTCAATTCAAATGATGGATTACCATCATCATCCAGTACTAAGTTGCCCAAGTTATCAGTTTTATAAACCGGTTTACGTACAAACGCAGTACCTACGATGGTGCCATCTTCAGTGATTTTGTTTGCTTCAACCACACGAATATCTGCGCTGTAAGTCAGGTTAGCACCAGAGCTATCAGACACGGTAAACTGGTGTTTAGCCCAATTGCCATTATTGTCTTGCTCATAGCCTTTTGAGCTACAGGTCAGCAGATCATTTACGTCATCAAATTCTTGGCTATTCACGTCATACAGAAAGCCGTCGCGCGGGCCATCAAAATCAGAGTCACGTGAGGTTTCAATTGAACCCACCACTTGACCTTGGTTGTTAATATCTTTGGGATAGCTGGTCAGGTTTGAGGTACCAGTGAAGAAATCGTTGGGTACCGTTGGCAACGTGTCAGGTGAATTGATGTCATACACGAAGAACTTTTCAGTTTCGTAGCCATCCACGTATGCAATATAACTACCGACCACAATACCCGCATCGTTGATATCTACCGCTTTGGCACTAGTAACATCATCATTATCAATCACAGGGATCCAGTGATATTGATAGTTGCCATTCGCATCTTGCTGCCAAAACGCTGCGTCATAACGTAGACGGTCGCTGTTGCCGTTACGATATACGTTTGAACGCCCCACCACTACGCCGTTATCGTTAATCCCCAGACCTTGGGCTTGGAAAATACGGGTTGAACTACCTGGGTCAAGCCCCAACGGCAGTTCGGTAGCGGTTGCAGTGCCATTGGCGTAGTTCCACACAAACGCACGAGTTTGATAGGTAATATATCGCAATCCGTTACTGGCATTCGGGAATTGATAGTTCTGGATACAAACATCGATCGGTACGTCATCTGCACCAGAAATACAGCTATCAACGCGGTCATCACTAGCTGAACTCAGCGCCGTACTGGCATAACCTGTGATCACGTTATTATTGTTGATTTTAGCCGCTACCGACCAGCCACCCAAATCAACCGATACGCCATCATCATCAGTGTAAGTGGTATACGCTGGCATTAAAGGGACTTCAGCACCTGTGGCGCTATCTTTGACAAAACCGCGCATTTCGTATGCACGGTAATACCAGTTGTCGATGTCTTCACTGCTACCAGTATATGGTGTTGACTGCTCTGGCGCAGTCATGGCACCAACACGCACGCCGGCGTTGTTAATGTCATAGAAATAACTGTCTACTGAGTTATCGCTATCGGTCGTGCTACTATTTACCGTTTCAAAGCGAGGTAACCATGGAGTCTCAGCATCATTTTCCAATGAATGGAAAGTGAAGTTGTTACCTTCGATATTTTGATAGATCGAATAGGTGATACTGTCACGTGGCTCAACACCTGTATTGTTATCGATCGAGTCGTTTTGCGTTTCAACGTCAGTATCGGTTAAGTCTGATTGGCCTTTAGCAATACCAACAGCTTCACCGTTGGCGTTGATGCTCTGACCATAGCCATTTTGTGTGCCAGTGAGTGTCCCTTTGAGATCATAGTCTTCGATATTGACTATCTCATAAACAGAAGCAGCATGTGCTGACGAGACCTGTAATACACTGATCACACCCAAAGCGACCAACGACAGTGCACTATTCAACTTCATTCAATTGTTTCCCATTGTTATTGCTGAGTTATTTCATTGACTCAAGTTCTTCCCAACGCTCAAAGCAGGCTTCAAGCTGTTGTTCCTTATCCGCCAATTGTTGCAGTTTACTGGCGACGACAGTTTGGTCACCACTATAAAAATCTGGCGCGTTCATCGCTTGTTGTAAGCTCGCAATTTCTGCTTCTAACTGCTCCATCTGCTCGGGTAACGCTTCCAATTCCCGCTGCAATTTATACGACAGCTTTTTCGACTTGGCGACTGGAACTTCAGGTTTGGCAGCAGAAGTCTTCTTTTCGACAGGTTTAGTAGCAACTGGTTCCGCAGCTTCGCGATAGAATCTTGCGCCTTGGTCGACCGCATCTTGATAGCCACCCACGTATTCAGACCAATGGCCATTACCAGCAAACCACCAAGAGCTCGTTACCGTGTTATCGATAAACGCCCTGTCATGACTTACCAGAATCAACGTACCCTGAAAATCAGTGAGCAGAGACTCTAACAACTCCAAGGTCTCAATATCAAGGTCGTTAGTCGGTTCGTCGAGAATAATTAAGTTGGCAGGGCGTAAAAGCAACCGCGCGAGCAATAAGCGGTTTTTCTCACCACCACTTAATGCCTTCACTGGCGTGCGAGCTCGCGCTGGCGAAAACAGAAAATCTTGCAGGTAGCTAAGGATATGACGGTCTTTACCGTTGACGGTGACCGTACTCTTACCTTCACCTACGTTTTCTTCCACCGTTTGCTCGGGATCGAGCACCTCGCGGTACTGGTCAAAATAGGCAACATCTAACTTCGTACCGGTGCGGATTTCCCCAGATTGAGCTTCAAGTTGCCCAATCAAGAGTTTAATCAAGGTGGATTTACCACAACCGTTTGGGCCAATCAACGCGATACGATCACCACGGATCACGTTCACGTTGAAGTTTTTCACGAGGTTCATATCTGGCAGATTGTAGTTAAGGTTTTTCACCTCAAAGACCAACTTACCGCTGCGCTCTGCATCTGACACGGCCATCTGTGCTTGGCCTTGACGATTAATACGATCACGCCGTTCCATGCGTAGCGATTTCAACGCACGCACGCGACCTTCGTTACGGGTTCGCCGCGCTTTAACGCCTTGACGAATCCACGCCTCTTCTTCTGCGAGTTTTTTATCAAACTGAGCATTTTGCTCCGCTTCTACCCGCAGCCATTCCTGTTTGCCATCCAGATAGGTTTGATAATCGCCCGGCCATGAGGTCACTACCCCACGGTCCATATCCACAATACGAGTCGCAACGCGTTGAATAAAACCACGGTCGTGACTGATAAACGCGATGGCGCCGCGGAAGTTAGCAAGGAACTGTTCTAGCCACTCAATGGTATCGATGTCTAAGTGGTTCGTTGGCTCATCGAGCAGCAACAGGTCAGGCTCACTGACCAATGCACGCGCCAATGCCACTTTACGTTGCCAACCACCAGACAGCTCTGACAACTTAGTTTCTGGGTCTAAGTCCAGTAACTTACAGTTTTGCTGAATACGGGTATCAAACTGCCAACCGTTAAGCACATCAATGCGCTCTTGCAAGCTGGCCATACGCGACAATTTTTGTGTTTGCTCATCTGCAGAAAACTGCGCGATAGTGCTGGAAATTTCATGGTATTGCTCAAGCAAATCGCCAACTTCCGCTAAACCTGCGGCAATATAGGAATAGACAGTACCTGTTTCAGCTTTTGGCGGGTCTTGCTGTAAGCGACTGACTTTAACGTCAGAGGCGATGTTAAATTCGCCATCATCGAGCAGCACATCACCCGCTAAGATTTTTAATAAGCTAGATTTGCCCGCACCGTTGCGGCCAACAATACACACACGTTCGCCCGCTTCAATGGTGAAATCCGCGTGACTCAGCAGCGGAATATAGCCATACGCTAGCGACCCATTGTTGATTCGAACCAGACTCAAAATATGTTCCTTATTTTTGTCGCACCTAGGCGGTAAAAGTGATCAGCCAGGTGTTATGGATGTGCGGATTACGCTTAAAATCGAGCGGCAACATGCGGTCATCGAGGTTTTGCACCGTTAACCCTGCTGCATTGAGCGCTTGCTCATCCATTTTGAATTTACGTTTATTGTTAGAGAAGATGATCTCGCCGCCTTTATTCAGCAACTTCGCTAGCTTCACCAGCAATTGCGCATGGTCACGTTGTACATCAAACGAATCTTCCATACGCTTAGAGTTACTAAAGGTGGGCGGGTCGATAAAGATCAGGTCAAAGCTTTGCTGACATTCATCAATCCATTGCAAGCAATCACCTTGTTCAAAGCGATACTGATTGCCCATCAACCCGTTAAGCGCAAAGTTATCTTTGGCCCAATTCAAATAGGTATTTGACATATCCACTGTAGTGACCGCTTTTGCGCCACCCAAAGCAGCATGTACTGACGCTGTGCCAGTGTAGGCAAACAGGTTCAGCACGCGGCGATTTTTTGATTTTTCGCCAACAAACTTACGGATCAGGCGATGGTCGAGGAACAGCCCAGTATCCAAGTAATCGGTCAAGTTCAGCTTGAACTTCGCCCCGTACTCCAGTGTGGTCAACTCGAGTTTTTCAGTATCGAGCTTTTGATACTGATTGCGCCCTTTCTGTTTTTCACGCGTTTTAAGAATCACCCGTTCAGGAGCGATCTCTAACGCACCAGGAAGCGACAGCAGCACATCGCTTAAACGTCGACGTGTCACCGCCTCAGGAATTTTAGCTGGCGCTGCATATTCTTGAATCACCACATGACCGGGATAACGGTCAATCGCGACGTTATATTCCGGAATATCGGCATCATAAATACGGTAACTGTCGATCCCCTCTTTCGCGGCCCACTTGTCTAACGGCTTGATGTTCTTTTTGATGCGGTTTACGAACGAGGCGGCGAACTCGCTCAACTCGTGTCCATCGGTCAACGAATCTTGCTGGCGACGGGTACTGTTAGCGTGCAGCGTATAGATGTTAAAGGCACACTCTAATGGGCCGTTAAACATCTTCAGCTGTTTATCTGCTTTGAGCTTAAGCGCCGATAACAGCTCAATCTCACTACACAACAACGCCACCTTCCAACCACCAAACTGCTGTTTCAGCAATTCGCCCCATTGGAAGTACAGCTGCAATAGCGTGGAGACATTGCCCAAACGCTCGCCATACGGCGGGTTCGAGATCACATAGCCTTGTTCAAACGGGACGGCAGCAGTCAGCACGTTTGCCACGTTGAATTCAATCAGATGATCTACTCCAGCGTTAGCGGCATTGCGTTTAGCCAGTGCGACCATGCGGGAATCAATATCGCTCCCGGCAAACTTCACCTCACAGCGTTTACGGCCAAGGCTAGCACGACCACCGGCTTCATCCAGCAAACTTTGCCACAACGCCGCGTCGTGTTGCTGCCAGTGCTCAAAACCAAAACGTTCACGCATTAGGCCGGGGGCGACGTCACACGCCATCAACGCGGCTTCAATCAGAATCGTGCCACTACCGCAGAACGGATCAAAAATCGGCGTGGTTTTATCCCATTGCGCACGGGCTAACATATTAGCCGCGAGGTTTTCTTTTAATGGGGCTTCCCCCGTACCGTGACGATAGCCGCGCTGATGCAATGGAGCGCCAGAGACATTAAGTGAAATGGTCAATTGACCGTTACGGTAGTAACCATCAATACGGATATCTGCATGGCTGCGCGCCACATCGGGACGATTCATGCCAGCGTTGCGGAAGCGGTCAACCACCGCATCTTTGATTTTCAACGCACCGAACTGGGTGTTTTTGATAAAACCGCCCATACCGTGAAAGTCGATACTGAACGTGGCTCGATTATCAAACTGCGCTGGCCAATCCACTGCATAAGCTAAGTTATACAGTTGCTCAGGGGTTTCGCATGGCCCTTGATGCAAAATCGTTGTGACTCGGCTTGCCAACCGGCTCCAAAGCAGGACGCGGTATAAGATCTCTTGTGTCGCAGTGAAATAGACACCCGCAACACTCTCTTTTACATCAGTCGCCCCCAGCTCAGCTAACTCAACAGCAAGGGTATATTCAAAGCCTTTCGGCGCAGCGGCAAAACAATTCAGCATCTAACAATCATCACAAGTGGTAATAGCCGCGCATTATAACCTGCCTGCATAGTAAAAAGGGAAAACTTATCGCCCGTTAATGCAGTAAATAGCGATAAATTTGTCGAGATTATGGTCTGTTACCACGAGTTGTGGCTATGCGTCGCCAACCATTGAAGCTCGTTTTTTTGTTCAAATTGAATGCGTCTAGTGCAGAAGACATTGAGGATCCCTTTGGACAGCAGAGCTGCATATATGCCAGCGTTAGCTACTGCTGGCGCTAAAAAGACGACAAGACACATCAGCTAACTTGCCTAAATCACCCGATATCAGCCACAAAACAAGCAAGCTCGACCAACAGACAGTGGGCAATACCTAGGTTTTGCGCTCAACAAGTGCGGCACAGCCAGCAGCTGAGGTAACCCTCTATGCCACCGCTTACTCTCGAAAATGCGGTTAAACGCGTCTCATTGGTCAGTTTGTGACAACAGTTGCAGGGTATTTAGCCAGTTGAACAGAGAATTCTGGAATTTAGTTGAATTAGCCCAACAGTCACTATATAGTGCGCCCCACTTAGACGGACGCGGGATGGAGCAGTCTGGTAGCTCGTCGGGCTCATAACCCGAAGGTCGTTGGTTCAAATCCGGCTCCCGCAACCAGTTCCTCTAAGTAGTTTTATGTAATCGGACGCGGGATGGAGCAGCATGGTAGCTCGTCGGGCTCATAACCCGAAGGTCGTTGGTTCAAATCCAGCTCCCGCAACCAATTAACATAAAACAAAACTTTTTCGGACGCGGGATGGAGCAGTATGGTAGCTCGTCGGGCTCATAACCCGAAGGTCGTTGGTTCAAATCCAGCTCCCGCAACCAAAAAAGTATCAATAAATTCGCGGACGCGGGATGGAGCAGTTTGGTAGCTCGTCGGGCTCATAACCCGAAGGTCGTTGGTTCAAATCCAGCTCCCGCAACCACGCGAACAATAGCCGACTGGATGTCGGTTTTTTTGTGCCTGAAATTCACCATCGCCTCATTAGCAGGCATCTTGGCATCAGCCATATTCGACGTAATACAGATCTGCACGAAAATACCGCCCTAAGAACTGCAGCCAGTAGCCTTGATGATCACTTAAGCTATCGCCCGGCCCTTTCACTTCAATAAAACGACAAGTGCCATCGGCGGCAAACAGCACTAGATCGGGCTGACCACTACGATAATGCTTAGGATCTTGCAGTAAGCGCCGAAACACATCATGCAGAAACTGCCCAGGAAAGGCATTGAGTGCAACCTTTAGCAAAGGTTCACTCAGCAACGTCCAATTGACCCAATCATTTTGCAGTTGCTGTTTTTGTAAAAAGTGCTGCCAAATGATCTCAGTATCCCCCGCAAGTAGCTGTGCTAAACGTTGTTCGATTGCGGCGGCTCTTTGTGTGTAAAAGGAAGCCTGATACATATCTTGCGGCGCACGCTGATATGGATGGTGAAAAGCACCAGCCACGGGCGCAAAAATGATGTCCCAAAACGCCAAGCCAAACAGTCCGTTCAACAAGGCATTTTCACAGAAAAAGACTTGGTAACCTTGCGCCTCAAAGTATGCGGCAGTACGCTGCTCTACCCGCTCAGCCGCTGCGATATAGATTGGCTCAAGCACCAAAGCGTATTGTTGTCCTTGCAGCTGTTTGGCGGCAACTAAAGGTTGAGCCAAGGCGGCTAACGAACATTGTGGTAGTTGCTCGGTTACCACAGCGAAGCTGCGTTTGGCGAGGCGATGAGCAACTTGCTGTGCGGCTTCATTGGTTGCACTATGCCACAGCCAATTAAGCTGCTCGACCAATTGCGTGGCAGTCACATTTGACGGTGCCAGCTTCAATTGCTGTAACAACACGCGGCTGTAGCGTTCTACCGCAGGCCAACTTTGGCATTGCTGGTAACAATCGATAGATAGCCCCCACAACTGCAGCCGCTCCGCACTGCGACCGATGTGCGCCAGTAAGCGCTGGCGCCGCCGTTCTAATTGAGGATGGCTTTGAGGTTCAGGTAGGCGTTGATAAAAATCGGCGGGATCTAAGCTGAGCTTGTGTCGTTGCTGTTCGTCCCATTCAGTCGCGAGTAGCGCTAAGTTAAGTGCCGTTTGCAATTCGGCTGATTGATGAAAACTTTGGGTTGATGCATCGAGACGATACGGTTCAAACCGCTGTAGTCCAAGTTCGCTCACCACAAACTGGCTGAGATCTTGGCTGCGATTACCAAAGTACAGTAACTGCAACAACTGCAATAATCCTTGGCACTGCAGTTGCCACCACTGCTCTTGCAACTGTTGATTCGCCGCGGCAATCAAACCATCACCGCCATTATCTAACACAGCTTGCACCAACGCCGCCTTCGGTAGCCGTTGCAGCCCCGCATCTTTAATCGCCGGCAACGGCTTCAATTCTGGTAAAGAGACCTGTTGTAACCAGATGTCGCAAGGCGGCAATGTACCAACGACTAACTCGCCTTCACTCAGTTCAGCCAGCGTTTGTGGAATATTACTGATGTCCTGATAACGCAACTTACTCTGTCGAAACCACTCGCGTTTACGGCCAAGCAAGCGTACCAGCAGCCGCTGACCATTCTCAGACAGTGTCTGAAATCGTGCTAACTGCCGTGCTTGCTCAGGAGGAAATAAGGCGTGATAACGGCGTGTACCGGCAATCAATAACTCAAAGTTATCGAGATAATATCGGTCAGCTAATTCAGGACGCGCAGACGCCATAACAGATTTAGCTGCGATATAGCGTTTGGATCAGATGAAAACCAAAGCGGGTTTTTACCGGGCCATGCACTTCCAGTACCGCCTTTTTAAACACCACATCATCAAACGCTTTCACCATTTGGCCGGGGCCAAACTCGCCTAAATCGCCACCACGGCGTTTAGATGGGCACTGTGAGAATTTTTTCGCTAGCTGACCGAAATCCTCGCCTTTAGCAATGCGTTGCTTAAGCTTTTCTGCCTCTTCGCGGGTTTTAACCAAAATATGGCGAGCGCTTGCACGGGCCATGTTGTACCTCATTTATTATCTGTCGCTGGTGCGCATTCTAACACAAGCCGAACGGTAAACCGCTAAGTTGAGTTCGTCAGTCGAAGCCTTTTATACTGTGCCGAACAAGAATAAGGAGATGTTATGTGGCAACAACATATGCTGCAGTTACGCAGCCGACAACGTGGCTTTCATCTGATCACTGATGAAGTGGAAACGGCCTTAGCACATATGCCGTTGGTGTCAGTGGGACTGTTACACCTACAACTGCAACACACCTCTGCCTCACTGACCATTAACGAAAATGCCGACCCCACCGTTCGCCAAGATTTCGAGGCATGGTTTAATCATAATGTAAGTGAAGATACCCGCTATTTTCGCCACACCTATGAGGGGCCGGACGATATGCCCGCTCATATAAAATCGAGTCTATTAGGCACTAGCCTCATACTGCCAATTACCAATGGCCGTTTAGCGTTAGGCACTTGGCAAGGGATCTATCTAGGTGAACACCGCGACCATGGTGGTAGCCGTAAACTGTTGCTCACCTTGCAGGGAGAATAATGTACGGCAACAGCCGTGGGAAAATGCTCTATGGCGTTGAACAACGCTAGCGCATTAACCAAATACACGCATATAACCTTGCCACAATAGTAGCGCTGCAAAAATCAACAATACCGCTCCACTGCCACGCAGTATCAGCCCTTGCTGATGCTGCAAGCCATCGCGAAATCGTGGAATATTTAATGCCCAACCGAGAAAGCCAAACCACAGCAATGCCAGCGTAAAAAATAGCAAAATCAACGCGAACTTAAATCCCAATGGGCTCGCGTGTGGCAGCATTCCTGCAATCACACTAAAAAAGTACACGTACGCCTTGGGATTAAGCGCATTGGTCATAAAGCCGGTCCACCAGCCATTTTTAATGCTCACCGCCGCGGGCTCCAGTGGCGTAGTGGCAGTTATTGACGCTGCCGCGCGCCAACAACTTACGCCTAGATACGCTAACCAAGCAGCAGCTAGCCACGGCAGAATACGCATCAGCGCGGGCAGATGTTGCTGCAATAAATCGGCGGCAAAGGTCACCACGGCCGTGTGTAACATAATGGCGCTAGCCAAACCTAATGCCAGCGAAAATGCATAGCGACGGCCGCCACTGACGCTAGCACGCAGCATCAAAGCAAAATCCGGTCCCGGCGCAACCAAGGCCGCTAGGTGTACCATGGCAAAACTAAATAGCAGTGACGCCCACAACATGATTAATTGACCCCTAACGTTATTTTTACCGCAGTATTCATGAGTACTGCAGTTTATGTCTTGTAAAAAACTGCACTGCTGCGCAATTGCTGTTGATACACCGCTGGCGTTAGGTTGTAGCGGCGTTTAAATGCATGGGTAAAATGGCTCTGGTCGTAAAATCCGGCTAAGGTCGCCACTTCACTTAACCCTAGGCGCTGTTTGAGCAACTGTCGTGCATAGTCGATTCGCAGCGCTAAAAGATAAGCGTGCGGCGTCAGCCCCATAGATGCGCGGAACCGCCGTAAAAACTGATACTCACTCAAATCAAATAAAGCCGCCAGTTGCCCTAAACGATGCGGTTGGGTGATGTCGGCCAGCAGGTACTGTTTTAGCCGCTGCAATTCAGCACGCGACAGTGGCTGCAGTTTCGTTGTCGGCGTAGCTTGTTGCGCGTAGCGTTGGATTAAATGTGCGAGCACAGCGGTAATGCGGCTATCCTGCGCTAATTGCGACGCTGCCTCATCACGTTGATGACCATAATGCAACGCCAATAGCTGCTGATATAACGCCGCATCTTCGATATCCGGCCCGCGGAAAAATAGCTCACAGTGGCTTACGCCTAAACCACGGGCAAATTCAGCTAACGCTGCGCTGGGAATGCGTAACAGCTGCACGCGGTAGTGACTGTCATTAACGCCCTGCCCGTCGTGGACTTCGTCAGGATTGATCAGTGAAATGCGCTTAGGGGCAAGCAGATAATGCTGCCCTTTGTGCATGAAGCGTTGTGCGCCAATATCAACGACGCCAATGTGAATATCATCATGAACGTGACGGTCAAAACTGAACTGTTGATAATTCGCCTGCACCAGCTCAACGCCAGGCACGCTATCAAGTAAACGATGCTGAATGGTTACCGCAGGTTCCAACACGCACACAACCTAAAGATCAATAAGATCCGCAGTATAAGCACATTGTGTGCGTGATGGCTTGTAAAAAATTGCACACAAATTATTCGCTAATACGCGCTATCAATGCATAGTAAAAACCATCGAATCCTTGCTGTGATGGCCACAGCGTCTCATCTTTGAGCAGGGTAAACTGCGGTTTTTCCGCCAAGAACTTATCCACTTGCTGACGATTTTCCGATGGCATAATGGAGCAAGTCGCATAGACCATTTTGCCCCCCACTTTCAGCATGCGACTGTAGCTTGAAAGAATGTGCGCTTGCAATTCCGCCAATACAGGCAAACGTTCAGCGGTGTCACCCCACTTAGTATCTGGATGGCGTTTAAGCACGCCGAGGCCAGAACAAGGTACGTCCAACAACAGCCGATCGGCGCTCATTGCAATGCGTTTGATGGTTTTACTGGAAGCAATTAAGCGGGTTTCGATGTTGTGCGCGCCAGCTCGCTTAGCACGCTTTTTGAGGTTATCGAGTTTCCACTGTTCGACATCCATGGCCAACAAACGCCCTTTGCCCTGCATATGCGCCGCCAGCGCGAGGGTTTTGCCCCCATTTCCGGCACAGGCATCAATCACTCGCATTCCCGGCTGCACATCCAGCGCATCCGCCACCAATTGTGAGCCAGCATCTTGCTGTTCAAACCAACCGTCCTGATAACTGTCGGTACGAAATAACGCACTGCGGTCAGTGATTTCCAAGGCTGTGGCAACACCTCGCACGGTTTGCGTGGTGACGCCCTCTTTTGCTAAACGCTTGGCTAAACGCTCACGATCGGTTTTGAGCAGGTTAGCACGGACAAACCGCGTGGGTTCTTCGGCTAACGCGGCGCGCTCAGCAGGCCACTTATCAGCAAGTTGTGCGTGCCCCAATGCCTCCAACCAAGCCGGACAACCGTCAAGCAATGCACTATTGTCCTGCAAGAGATTGAGACGCTGTGTAAACGTGACTTGATCCGTCAGTGACTTGATTGTTGGCGATTTCAGCACATTGGCTTGTAAGTATGCCGCAAATAGATAATGCAGCTGCCCCGCGACAATCGGCAGATTGATATGTGCCAATGCGGCATAGAGATTGAGCTTACGCAGTACCGCGCCGACGTGGCTGGTAACGGCAGCTTGATCGATGGCCGCCAGACGTTTGCCGGCAAATACTTTGGCATAGGCACGATCGAGCGTCGCTTGCTGTACCAGCACCTGCTCCAACGCGGCAGTAATCAATTCAGTAAGTTCGGCAGAGAGGATAGCGCGCGACATAGTAATTCCTTAGCAAGAAAACGCGGGCATCATAGGCAGTTAATTTGGCGATAGCAACTGGCAGCCGTCGCAATGGCAATAAAAAAGCGACCTAATTCAGGTCGCTCAGATTAATGCTGATTCTAGCGGCGCTCGGCAGTTTAGATTCCCAACTCATCAAACAAGCTGTCATCCAATTCCTGCGCAGGCTTAGTGGCCGCCGGTGTAGTCGTATGCTGTTTGGCGCGATGTGCTGCAATCAGGGTATCTGGGTCAACGTCTTCTTCCGCTTCAAACGAGGCCAGACTAACAAATTGGGTGTTGTCCATGGCGAACTCAAGGTAGAAAATGTTGCTCTCTTGGGTGCGAAATGACACGCGACGCACCACGGGCTCATCTAAGTTAGCATCAATGGATAAGCGCAGCTCTTTGTTGATGGTCAACATTTTTGGCTGACTTTGGCTAATTGAGGTTTGAAGATCTTTGGAGACGCGCGAAATAAAGTCACCCAAGATCTGATTCATCAACTCGCCCATCACATTGCCGACTTCATCAGACGTGTGAGTAAACGCCAATTCATCTTCCGGCATTCCCATCTGCAACATATAGCGTCGATAGATTTCAATCGCTGCCGCCGCAGAGAAATTGATCACCACCAGCCCAGAAAAGCCGCCATCGAAAATCGAAAAGCAACCTAAATCAGGCCGTAGATGTGTCTGCTTAATACGCTGCACCATGCCCGCATGGCCGATGCTGCTGGACGTGGTACTGGATAATACCCGTGTCACGGAATTACACAGCTTTAACAAAATATCATCTGAGGTAAGAATATTTGACGTCATATAGTCTGGTTGATTCATAGCAAGCCGTCTTCTAATAATTGTTCGGCAACCGCAAAGTTGCAATGTTTATTGTCATCATGATGCTACTTCAAACAAAAAATTGACAACGCTAAATGACCAATCAAATGTTTGATTGCTAGAAAAACCATCGATTTAGGTGAAGCGCTTCCCAAAAATTGCTTCGTTTGAGGTATATTTTCGTTAGTCGTGAAATACTACAGCTAGCTGAGTTGCCATCTGTACGTCTTAACAAAAAAGGAATACCTATGTCATTGCTGCGACAGTTAACTATTCTGCAACGCTTAATTCTCATGTTAGTGCTGGCAGCGGTCGGCACCTTCTGCTTCGCGGGATTATCGATCAAAGAGCAGTACAACAACTTGGTTGACCAAAAGCAGGTGCAAAACCGTAGTTTGCTACAAACGGTATTGTCGTCTAACGCCACGCAAAAACAGTTATTACAACCTCTTGGGCTAACAGCCGCGGAGCAACAACAGCTGCTAATTGCTGGCATTGCGGGTCTGCAATATGGCAATGCCGGCTACTTTTTAGTGGTCGATAGCAGCGGCACTATTATTAGTAATAGCAACGATAAATCTACCGTAGGCAAAAATGTCAGCGCCTTGCGTACTAGCAGCGGTGAGACACCATTTCAAACCTTGTTTCAACAAGCGCAGCGCAGCGGTGAAGCAACAGATAGCTTCAAATGGCATCGTGGCGGCACCAATCAACAAGAAACGATTCAAGCCAGTGCACTAAAAGATACCAGCATGGGCTGGGTTATTATGACGGGCGCATTTGCCAGCGACATCAGCAGTACCATGTCCGCCGTGATATGGCACTACCTGATCATTATGACCTGTATTGCACTGCCGATATTTATCTTCTTCTTGCTATTGAATCAATCCATTAATCGCCCACTGCGTGCAGCCATCGACGCCATGAACAATATCGCCAATGGTGACGGTGACCTACGCACTCGCCTGCAAACAGACGGTAAAGATGAAGTGTCGGCGTTATCTGTGGCATTTAACCAATTCGTCGCCAAGATTAGCGATGCCGTGGTGCAGATGAAACCGTTGGGAGAATCTCTCAGCGTCGATGCGCAGCAACTTGGCAATGCAGTGTCTGAATCAAATCAAAGTGCGGAGCATGTACATCAAGAAACGGCCAGCGTAGCCACAGCCATCAATCAAATGCTCGCGACCACTCGCGAAATGGCCAGCAATACGCAGCATGCAGCCGACATGGCTACCAGCGTAAAAGACCAAGCCTTAGCGGGTAAACATACGGTTGAACAAACACTGAAACGCTGCAGTATTTTGGCCAGCGAATTAACCTCATCGGCGAAACAAACGCAAGCACTCGGCCACTCTTCGGCGCAAATCGGTGGCATTTTGGATGTTATTCAAACCATTGCTGAGCAAACGAATCTATTAGCACTCAATGCCGCGATTGAAGCAGCACGCGCCGGTGAACACGGCCGCGGTTTTGCCGTGGTGGCCGATGAAGTACGCGCCCTCGCCACTCGTACGCAGCAATCAACGAATGAGATCCAACAGATTGTCAGTGAGATCCAAACGGGCGTCGATGGTGTGATGCATAGCAATGATGTCACCCACAAAGAATCGGAAGAACTCAAAGTACAAGCATCAAAAGCTGATGAGGCAATGGCACAGATCCTTACGCTAATTGCCGATATCAATGACATGAACCATCAGCTTGCCAGCGCGACAGAGGAACAAACCTCGGTCACTGAAGAGATTAACCGCAATATCAGTAATATCTCCGAACTGACTGAAGTCTCTGTCGCCGCCAACGAAACGACTACCCGCGCGGCGAATGACCTCAGCAAAATCAGTAAACAGATGTCCAGTTCGCTGGCACAATTTAGAACCTAATCAGCGACATTAAAGCGGACGCCGGTCCGCTTTTTCGTGTCCGACAGTTCCCCTCAAACACATCTGTTGCCGCCGTAATATTGAATCTCGGCGGTATCTGATGCATGCTAGCGTGCTATCAGCGGCGCTAGCTGTTATGAATTGCCGGAGATAACCCCCATCATGTATGAGAAAACTGTCACCATAGTGGCACAACACGGGATCCACACCCGCCCTGCAGCACTCTTGGTGAAAGAAGCGAAATTGTTTGACTGTGATGTCATCGTCGAATGCCAAGGCAAACAAGCAAGTGCCAAAAGTTTATTCAAACTGCAGACATTGGGGCTGTATAAAGGTGCGACAGTTAGAGTTTTTGCCCAGGGAGATCACGCCGAAACTGCCGTTAACCGTGTTGCAGAGTTGTTGCTGACATTGAGCTAAGGAATCACGATGGAGCATAAAGGGATTGCAGTTTCAGCGGGCATCGCTCGAGGCACTTCGGTGCTATTTGAACCCTTTGATAACAGTTTAGATTATCGCTTATTACCGCTATATCGTATTCCCCATGAGCAACGTAAAGCTGTCGTTGCAATTGAACGGCTGTGCGCGCAATTAACCCAAAGCCTCGAACAACAACATCTCAACAAAGATACTTACACCCTAGTTGAAGCCGACTTGCTGCTGTTGCAAGATGATGAACTGCGGCAACAGATCCATAATTCCATCCGCGAATTACAACTGTCGGCAACCGCTGCGATAGAACGTGTATTTCTGCACCAAGCCAGTGAGCTAGCGGCGCTTGATGATCCGCTTATGGCGCAACGTGCTTATGATGTCACTAGTTTAGGCAAACGCATTATTGCCGTTATCAACGGCGTAGGTGATCAACAGCTCAGCAAGATCCCACCCGATTCTATCTTATTGGCCGAAGACCTCACGCCGGCAGAGTTTGCGCAACTGCCGTTAGACCGTATTAAAGGGATCGTACTAAAAACGGGGGGGCTAACTAGCCATACCGCTATTTTGGCGCGGGCAGCGGGTATACCTGCCCTGCTTTCCTGTGGTTTCAAGTTTGATGAGTTAACCGATGGTTTACCGATGGTGCTCGATGCCTACACCGGCCTATTGCACATCAGTCCCGACCAGCAGACCAATAATCAACTATTAGCGAAACAACAGCGCATACAACGCCGCAAAGAGGAGTTGTCAAAGTATCGCGACCAACCTTGCCAAACCCGCGATAACCATCGCATACAGCTCTTAGCCAATATTGCTACCGTAAATGACATCGCTCGTACCACTGATATCGGTGCTGACGGTATTGGGTTATTCCGTACCGAATTCCTGCTGATGGATGCAACACGCATTCCCGATGAAAAAGCGCAGTTCACCCAATATTATGAAGCGCTGCATCTGCTCAATGGCAAAACCATGACCATTCGCACGCTCGATATCGGCGCCGACAAAGAGTTTGCCTGCCTGCCTAGCAAAATGATTGAGGACAATCCCGCGCTTGGCGTGCGTGGTGTACGCTATAGTTTATTGCACCGCAATATGCTGCGTTCCCAGCTTAGAGCGGTGTTGCGGGTGGCGGCATTTGGCAAGGTGCGGTTAATGTTTCCCATGCTCACACAAGTTGAGGAGCTGGATGAGCTACTGCAGGAAGTCGCATTATGCCAGCAGCAACTTTCCGAAGAGGGAAAAGCGATTGGCGAACTGCAATATGGCATCGTGGTGGAAACACCGGCGGCCGTATTAAATCTGGATAGCATGCTCAACAAACTCGACTTTATCAGCATCGGCAGCAATGACTTAGCCCAATATACCTTAGCGGCTGATCGCACCAATCAAGAACTCACCGCCGATTATCCAGCCTTCAGCCCAGCAGTGTTGAAGCTGATAGAGATGACCATCGCAGCCGCCAAAAGGGCTGATGTAAGTTGTTCACTATGTGGCGAAATGGCCAGTGACCCGCGCATTGCTCCGATACTTGTGGGCATGGGATTAGATGAGCTGAGCGTTAACCCAGCCTCCATGCCAGAAGTAAAGGCCTTACTATGCGAAGGGGCATACACCCAATTTTGTGATCTAGCTCGCCAAGCGCTAGCCTGTAGACGAATATCTGAGCTGGAATCGTTGCTAATGAGTTGTCAGACAACGATTTAATTCAGTATGCTAATTAAGCGCTAATGAGCTCCATTACCGAGCGTTACTCACCAATACTAACAAGGACATTATTTCAATGGGACTTATGAGCCGAATCCGGCGCCTGGTATCAGGTCAACCCAATATCGAAGGAGGCATCAAAGTTTATGCCCCTATCTCCGGTGAGATTGTACCAATAGAGAAAGTTCCAGACGTGGTGTTTGCCGAAAAGATTGTCGGTGACGGTATCGCTATTAATCCTAAAGGTTGCTACATGTTGGCACCGATTGACGGCACTATCGGCAAGATCTTCGAAACTAACCATGCCTTTAGCATTGAATCGCCGCATGGACTGGAGCTATTCGTGCACTTTGGTGTGGGCACCATCGAGCTCAGAGGCAAAGGGTTCAAACGCTTAGCGCAAGAAGGTCAGCAAGTAAAAGCTGGCGATCATATCCTCGAATTCGACCTAGAGTATCTGCAAGAACAAGTCAGCAGCTTACTCACCCCCGTGGTGCTGGCAAACATGGAAGATGTGCGCAGTTTAAATAAGCACCAAGGACAAGTAGAGGCCGGTAAAGACGTCATCTTTGTGGTGGAAGTCTAACGGCCTCAACGCCATTGGTGCGCTGCATCACATTTGCTATACTGCCGCCAATGTATTCAAACAGTCAGAATCATCATGTCTTCAACACTTTATGGCCTGTCGCCAAAAGTCTGCGATACCGTAAAAAAAGCGGTAACTTGGTTAGATAAACACGCTATCGACTATCAATTCTATGACTATCGCGCCTCAGGGCTGAGCCGCGAACTACTCGATGGTTGGCTGGCGTTGACCTCATGGGAAAACCTATTTAATAAACGCTCTACGAGCTACCGCGCATTGACCGACGACCAAAAGAATACCCTAGATGCCACCAGCGCTCGGGAGTTGATGTTGGCTAACCCCACGTTGATCAAACGGCCAGTGCTGACCGATGGCAAACAGATTCTGATTGGCTTTAAAGAAGCAAATTACAAGGAGTGGTTCGGTAAATGACCAATGACGTACTAGAGTTGGCCAAAGCGCTTATCAGTCGTCCATCGGTAACACCGTTGGATGAAGGCTGCCAACAGCTGATGGCTGACCGTCTGCAACCTCTGGGGTTTAGCTGCGAATCAATGGTGTTTGAAGACACCACTAATTTGTGGGCACGCCGCGGCACAGAAGGGCCACTTTTTTGTTTTGCTGGCCACACAGATGTTGTTCCGACAGGCGACCTTAACCGCTGGCATACCGATCCATTTACGCCAACCGTGATTGATGGCTATCTGCATGGCCGCGGTGCGGCCGACATGAAAGGGTCGCTCGCGGCAATGGTGGTCGCGGTTGAGCGGTTTGTGGCACAGCATCCAAATCATAAAGGTTCAATCGCGCTGCTGATCACCAGTGATGAAGAAGGGCCATTTATCAACGGCACCACGCGGGTGATCGATACGCTTGAAGCTCGTAACGAGAAAATTACATGGGCATTAGTGGGCGAGCCATCCAGCACCCACAAACTCGGTGATATCGTGAAAAACGGTCGCCGCGGCAGCCTCACCGGCAACCTAACGGTAAAAGGGGTGCAAGGCCATGTTGCCTACCCTCACCTAGCGGATAACCCCATTCATAAAGCCGCGCCAGCGTTAGCCGAGCTGGCGGCTACTACGTGGGATAATGGCAATGCGTTTTTCCCCCCCACCAGCTTTCAAATTGCCAATATCAACGGTGGCACCGGCGCGTCCAATGTTATCCCTGGTGAGCTGGAGGTGATGTTTAACTTTCGCTACTCCACTGAAGTCACCGCCGAGCAATTGATCAGCAAAGTGGAACATATTTTAGATACCCATGGGGTAGACTACGATATTCATTGGATTTTTAACGGCTTACCGTTTTTGACGGATGAAGGCCCACTGCTTGAAGCCACCAAGACCGCCATCCACGACACCACTGGGCTCACTACCGATGCCCAAACCTCTGGTGGTACCTCTGATGGACGCTTTATCGCTCCTACTGGTGCGCAAGTGATTGAACTCGGCCCCGTGAATGCCACCATTCATAAAGTGAACGAATGCGTGTCTATCGCCGACCTAGAGCTACTGGCGCAGTGTTACCAGCGCATTTTGGAAAAGCTACTATGCTAACAGCTATCGACAATCAGCTGTTCGGTCTTGATGACTCATCACTACATCACTTCAGCGATGATGATGGCCGACAGTTGTGGCTCGATGCCGATGCGCTGTCGGCGTTTCAACAAATGAAGCACGCAGCGCAGCAAGATGGTGTACAACTAAATATCTGCTCCGCCTTTCGTGACTTTGAGCGTCAATGCCAAATTTGGAATAACAAAGCATCCGGCAAACGTAAGGTGCTGGATGCCGCGTCACAACCCGTCGATATCAGTCATTTCAGTGATCAACAACGATTAGACACACTACTGCTGTGGTCTGCGATTCCGGCCATGTCAAGACACCATTGGGGCACAGATGTCGACCTGTTCGATGCCAGTGCCATCAGCCGTAATGAGTTGCAATTGACCAATCGTGAATATGAAAGCGGTGGTCCCTGCTACTCGATGTTTTGCTGGCTAGAGCAGCACGCGACCAGCTTCGGATTTTACCGGCCATTTCAACAAGGACTCAGTGGGACCAGTGCCGAGTTATGGCATTACAGCTATTTCCCTACCGCCTCGCGCCTGCAAGCGCAATACGATACAGAAAAGCTGAAGCAACTATTAGCTAACAGCGATGTTGCCCTCAAACAGACCATACTGTCACAGCTTGAACAGTTGGTGACTACCTTTGTACAAACGGTCGCTCCTGCGCCGTCAAGGGCAGGTTTGTAAGCTGCATCACAAATGCGATGAAAAGCTATCGTTTTACGTAATGGATAGACCAGACGCACATACGCCTTTGGTATTATCAACCGAATTACAGGCAGTTTGCCCAGTAGCATAGGCAAGGAAATGAGACTACTAAAACCTCTGTTTGACAATAACCGTCGTTGGGCTGAACGGATCAGCAATGAAAACCCAGCGTTTTTCGGAGAACTTGCCAAACAGCAAAACCCCGAATATCTGTGGATTGGTTGCTCAGATAGTCGCGTCCCCTCCAATCAGATTATTGACTTGATGCCAGGGGAAGTATTTGTTCATCGTAATATTGCTAACCTAGTGATTCATACCGACCTCAACTGTCTTTCCGTACTGCAATACGCCGTCGACTTGTTGAAAGTCAAACACATCATGGTGGTCGGACACTACGGCTGCGGTGGCGTGCGAGCCTCTTTGTCTTCAACACGTAATGGCTTAATCGACAACTGGTTAGGACATCTGCGAGATATTTATCGCATTCACAGCGCTGAGCTTGACCGGCTGGATGAACGTAGTCGGTTTGATCGGCTATGTGAACTCAACGTCATTGAACAAGTCGCGAACGTTGTCAGCACCACCATAGTGCAAGATGCGTGGGCACGCGGCCAAGAGTTGGCAGTGCACGGCTGGATTTATAGCATCGACAATGGTTTGTTGACCGATCTTGATGTCGCCGTCGATGGCGATACTTGGCGCGAGCGTGAAATCGCCAAGTAATTCATGTCCGTTGCTTATCTGAGCGCCTCTTGCCTGATAAGCAACGAATATTTTTACTCGTCACAAGCCATTAATTTTCCAGCCTGTTAGAATAACGCCAGTATTCACGACTGTTTTTAGGAATAGTGACATGAAAGTTATCCTGATCATTCCGGCACGCTACGGCTCTTCACGTTTTCCGGGTAAGCCACTGGCCATGATTAAAGGCAAGCCGATGATCCAACGCGTTTACGAACGCGCTTTGCTCGCCAAAGGTATTGATGAAATCTACGTCGCCACCGATGATGAGCGTATCGCCGCTGCGGTAAGGGGTTTTAACGGCGAAGTGGTTATGACTGACGCCGATCTTGCCACTGGCACTGACCGCATAAATCAGACCGTCAGTCATCTAGACTTAGCTGACGACGATTTAGTCATTAACCTGCAAGGTGACCAACCGATTGCAGACCCAGATTCACTTGAGCAGTTAGCTGCACTATTCAAAGCTGCACCGGGTGAATTTGAGATGGCAACACTGGCATACCAGTTTGGTGAAAACGATGACCCACAAGATCCAAACCAGGTAAAAGTGGTGTTTGATAATGATATGTTTGCGCTGTATTTCTCGCGCTCATGTATTCCATTTGGGCGTGACGTACAAGACTACCCTATCTACAAGCATTTAGGGGTATATGCCTACACCTGCAAGTTTCTTAAAACCTTTGCCGCCTTGCCAATGGGCCGCCTAGAGCAGCTCGAAAAACTGGAGCAACTGCGTGCATTGGAGCATGGACACAGAATTAAGCTGGCGTTTAGTAAATACAATTCCACTGAAGTTGATACACCTGAAGATATCGCCCGCTGCGAACGTTTAATGGTTGAAGATTAAGGCGCGTGAGTATGTCGGATATTGAAGCGATCATAATTATTTTGCTGATTATTGGTGTCATTTTTAGCAATTTAGCCGTGCTAAAATACAGCGCTAAATTCAAAATGCCGCAATTCGGCGCCAAAGATAAGCATGGCAAAAAGCCAACCGATAACCGTTCGCCCGATGACGACGAAGATGACGAGCCGCCACGCCGTTAAGTAACAAGCCACCGAGTGTGGCTTGTTTGTTAAGAGGCCTCAGCATTTGGATTTAACGGGGTATCATGGCAATTAGGCGCCAGCACCTCGTGTAAATATATGGTCAGCATACAGGCGCCCGCCTATCTCGTACGTATCAGGTATAACGCGGGTCAGCACGAAACCATTTTTGAGCAAAACCTGCGCAGATGCCTCATTCCCCTCAGTGACGACGGCGCGAAAGTGGTGAATATTTAAGTCTGATATCGCCCAACTAAGCAGAGCTTTTAATGACTCCGTTGCGCAGCCTTTGCCATGACTGCTAGGCAACAATAAATAACCCACCTCCGCGATACCATCTTGCAAACAGAAACCAGTAACTCCGAGCTTTTGGCCGGAGGTGCGATGTTGAATGGTCAAGCAAAGCCAATGAGGTGAATCAACATGCCATGGCTGAAGACGCGCAGTAAAACGCATTTGGATCTCTGCCATTGTAGGCGTATCAAAACACAATGCCGTAACGTCGCTATCCAGACGCAGTGCTTTGAACAGTGGCCAGTCAGCCTGACAAAGCTGTGTCATTTTCACTCGAGCAGAGAGAATTGCTATCGCCATATGCTTCCTTTTGAGTGACGGAAAAACTCGGTTGTGTGTGGCGCAACTGAGAATGATTCACTGACTATAAATTCTCCCCGTCAGCGATAAGAAACAAAAACGCCCGTAGTATGTTTACTGCGGGCGCTTATATCATTAATGTCTACTAGCTTTACTAATTTACTTAGCGTTAACTCCGCTTAAGGCTTCTTGGCACAACTTAGTAATGTGCTGCCAATCGCCCTCTTCCATGGCGCTCACAGGTGCAATCCAGCTACCGCCGATACAGTCAACGTTCGCAAGTTTCAGATAGTCACGATAGTTTTCTGGTGTAATACCGCCAGTTGGACAAAAACGCACGCCAGCTAATGGGCCGCCAAACGCTTTCAATGCACCCACACCGCCAGAAGCTTCAGCAGGGAAGAATTTGAAATGGTCATAACCTTGAGTCAAACCTTCCATCACCTCAGAGATGCTTGCTACGCCTGGGATCAACGGAATTGAGCCCGCCTTACCAGCAGCCAAAATGGCCGGTGTAGCGCCAGGGGTAATCGCAAATTGCGCGCCAGCGTCTGTGGCCTGTTTAAGTTGAGCTTCATTCAAAATAGTACCGGCACCAACTACGGCGTCAGGCACTTCTTGCGCAATTTTACTAATTGCAGCCAAAGCGCACTCGGTGCGTAGCGTCACTTCCAATACTTTAATGCCACCCGCCACCAGCGCTTTAGCCAAAGGCACCGCATGTTCAAGCTTATTAATAACCATTACAGGAATAACTGGACTCAGGTTAAACACTTCCTGAGGCTGCAGTGACCAGTGATTATTTGCCATCTTATTGTTCCTTAACGGTTAGTAATGTTCATCAACGGCACTAGTGCTACGAGCACCAGTTTCTGGGCTACTAAAGCTTGCCCTTAAGGTCGTAAACAATTCACGTCCCATGCCATAACGCACATGACGCAATGGGACTTCTTCAGCTTCGCGTTTAGCGAGTTCCGCTTCATCCACCAGCAGAGAAATTTCACCGCTTTCGCCATCTACACGGATCACATCGCCAGTTTTCACCTTGGCAATCAAACCACCGCTTAAGGCTTCAGGCGTTAAGTGGATAGCCGCTGGCACTTTACCGGACGCCCCTGACATGCGGCCGTCAGTTACCAATGCAACGTGATAACCATTATCTTGTAGCGAACCGAGAATTGGTGTCAGCTTGTGCAGCTCTGGCATACCATTGGCTTTCGGGCCTTGGCCTTTTACCACGATTACGCAATCGCGATTTAGCTCGCCTGCTTTATAAAGGCCGTTGAGCTTATCTTGATCGTCGATAACTATCGCTGGGGCTTCTACAACGCGGTATTTAGGCTGCACCGCAGAGACCTTCATCACTGCTCGGCCCAAATTACCTTTCAACAGTTTTAAACCACCATTAGGCTGGAATGCGTTAGATACTGGAGCCAGCACCTCGGTATCCAAGCTTTCAGTGGGTCCATCAACCCACACTAAGCTGTCATCAATCAACTTAGGCTCTTGGGTATAGCGACGTAAGCCGAAACCAGCAACGGTCGCAACATCTTCATGCAGCATGCCCGCATCCAGCAGTTCGCGGATCAAAAATGCCATGCCACCAGCGGCGTGGAAATGGTTGATATCCGCATGGCCATTGGGATAGACCCGAGCCAACAACGGCACAACGGCCGAAAGCTCAGCAAAGTCGTCCCAATTAACGATGATGCCTGCCGCGCGAGCAGCAGCGACCATATGCATGGTCAAGTTGGTTGAACCACCGGTAGCCAACAGCGCCACAATGCCATTAACGATAGATTTCTCGTTAACCACTTCGCCCACTGGCGTGTAATCAGTACCCAGCGCCGACAAACGGCACACTTGGCGAGCCGCCGCTTGTGTGAGTGCTAAACGCAACGGGTCATCAGGGTTAACAAATGAGGAGCCAGGTAACTGCAAGCCCATCACTTCCAGCACCAATTGGTTGCTGTTAGCCGTACCGTAAAAAGTACAAGTACCTGCTGAGTGATAAGATTTCGCTTCAGCTTCTAATAGCGCCGCGCGGTCCACTTTACCTTGGGCAAATTGTTGGCGAATACGTGCTTTTTCTTTGTTTGGGATACCTGAACGCATTGGTCCAGCAGGCACAAATAGCATCGGCAGGTGGCCAAAGCTCATTGCTCCGATTAATAAACCGGGGACGATTTTGTCACAAATTCCCAATAACAATGCGCCATCAAACATGTTATGCGACAAACCGACGGCGGTGGCCATGGCAATCACTTCACGGCTGATAAGACTCAGCTCCATACCTGGCTGCCCTTGGGTGACGCCATCACACATTGCAGGCACACCCGCAGCAACTTGGGCAACACTGCCAACAGATTGACAAGCTTGCTTGAGAATGTCTGGGTAGTGCTCATAGGGTTGATGAGCCGACAGCATATCGTTAAACGCAGTCACAATACCGATGTTGGCTTTGGTTAACTGCGTGAGTGATTGTTTATCATCAGCTGAACAAGCGGCAAAACCATGCGCCAAGTTACCGCAGCTGAGGCTACTACGATAAACGCCTTGGGCTTTAGCCTCGGCAATGGCTGCAAGATATTTGCCGCGATGTTCTTTACTACGAGCAATGATCCGATCGGTCACTGCCGTTATTGTCGCATGCATGAATTACTCCTTAGGCGCTCCAGAACACGTCGACTGGCGTTGTGTGTTGTGCCAATACTGCACGTATCGGCATTGCCTTAATGTCTTCGTTTTCTAGCGCTTTTTTATACACATCCAGTTTTTGCTCGCCGACTAAGTGCAGATAAATCTGACGGCTATTTAAAATAGCGCAGCGGCTAAAGGTGATGCGCTCATAGGGTGCGGTTTGCGGTTGCACAGCACACAGTAATGCGTCGGTATTTAATGCGGTATCAAGCTGTTCAGGTGCCGCACAAGGGAACCATGAACAAGTATGGCCGTCATTACCCATGCCCAAAATCACCACATCAAACGGACGTGGGAAATTAGCTAACTGTTCAGTCGTCATATCAACGCCAGCAGCTGCTGTGGCAAACATGTTTTTTAAACCACGGAACTTGGCGTTCGCGGCGCGGTTTTTCAGTAAACACTGGCGCACCGTGTTTTCATTAGAGTCTGCATCGTCGGTAGCGACCCAGCGCTCGTCAGCCAATGTGACGAACACTTCGCTCCAGTCGATCGACTTTTCGCTAAGTTTGTTAAATAGTTCGGTAGGTGTACGTCCACCAGAAACCACTAAACTTGCGGTACCACGTTTATCGATAGCATCCTGTAGCTGAGCGGCAATGCGCTCAGCTAACTGTTGTTCTAACGACTCAGGGCTATCAAACGATTTAAAGACAGCTTCCTTAATCATCGAACCACTCCTTTGTTATTCATCCCACGAACGACCGTCTTTAGTGATCAGTGCAACGGATGCGACTGGCCCCCAAGTACCGGCCGGGTAAGCTTTTGGTTTCTCGCCGCTTTGTTCCCAAGCTTGAATGATACCGTCAACCCAAGTCCATGATTGTTCAACCTCGTCACGACGAACGAACAAGGCTTGATTGCCTGACATCGCTTCTAACAGCAAACGTTCATATGCATCAGCAATACGTTCGGTTTTGAACGTGTCAGAGAAACTCAAATCCAGTTTCGTGGTCTGCAGACGTTGTTTTTGCTCCAGACCTGGCACCTTGTTCATCATCTGAATTTCAACCCCTTCATGCGGTTGCAGACGAATGGTCAATTTGTTTGGTGGCAAGTTACGATAGCTATCACGGTACAAATTGTGCGGCGGATTTTTGAAATAGATAACAATTTCAGAACTTTTCACCGGCATACGTTTGCCGCTACGTAAGTAGAACGGCACACCAGCCCAACGCCAGTTATCGATATCAACACGCAGCGCTACGAAAGTTTCGGTGTTTGAATGAACGTTGGCGCCTTCTTCCTCAAGATAACCTGGGACCGGTGAACCTTTCAGGAAGCCTGCTGAATACTGACCACGAACGGTGTTTTCAAACACATTGTCCATAGTGATAGGACGTAGTGACTTCAAGACTTTCACTTTTTCATCACGCACGCTATCGGCGTCAAGGTTCACCGGGGGATCCATCGCAACTAAGGTCAACACTTGCACCAAGTGGTTTTGAATCATGTCGCGCATCTGACCGGCTTTATCGAAGTAACCCCAACGGCCTTCGATACCCACTTCTTCTGCCACAGTGATCTGCACATGGTCAACGGTGCGGTTATCCCATTTAGAGGCGAAGATTGAGTTAGCAAACCGCAGTGCAATCAAGTTTTGCACGGTTTCTTTACCCAAATAGTGGTCGATACGGTAAACCTGCTTCTCGCTAAAAAAAGCAGAAACTTGGTCGTTGATCACTTTAGATGAAGCCAAATCGGAACCGATAGGTTTTTCCAAAACAACGCGAGTTTCAGAAGTGATCAGATCCTGTTCATGCAAACAACGGCAGATATCACCGAAAATCGATGGAGGCGTGGCGAAGTAGTTGACCATTACCCGCTTGCTTTGATCGATAACTTCATGAAATGCGGCATATTCCGACGCTTCAGTGAAATTAGCACCAATATAATGGCAACGCGCCAAGAAACGTTCGAGTGTTTCTTCACACAGAGGTTCTTTAACGAACGTTTCCAAAGACTTAGTCACCTTGGCGATAAAATCTTCTTGTGTGAATTGATCTTTCGCTACACCGATAATCTGCGTATCAGGATGTAACAGTTCTGCTTTATCTAATTGATATAAAGAAGGTAACAACTTGCGTCGAGCTAAATCACCTTTGGTACCGAAAAGTACGAAATCACAGGCTTTAGTCTCTGATGCTGTTCTGCCCATAGCGTTATTGTCTCCATTGTGACAACGGCTGCGTACCTCTGTCGATGTGTACGTAACCACTCTATTAGGAAATCGGAATACAAAATTTGTTGTAATATAACAACACGTATATCCAATTTCACCTAGTAATTAGTCGAACCTTTGAAATAGAATCTAGGCATAACCTTAATAAGTCTGATATGCTCTTTTGACCTAAAATCAAGACGTTCACGTCTGTTAGCGCTGCATTCAACACACGCGAACAACTAAATAAAGGTGCGTTTTGTATTCTTGTTCACAGCTTTGTGATCAAAGAATTAAGAAAATTACATAACCATTTTCAGCGGACGTTACATAGTATGAATACCCTTGAAAAGGTTCAAAAGAACCTGCCTCATTTCAGCAAGTCTGAACGCAAAGTTGCCGAAGTGATTCTGGCTTCGCCCCAGACAGCCATTCATTCCAGCATCGCCACGCTGGCTAAATTAGCAGATGTAAGTGAACCTACAGTGAACCGCTTCTGTCGTCGTTTAGACACTAAAGGGTTTCCTGATTTTAAACTACATCTCGCCCAAAGCCTTGCTAATGGTACTCCCTATGTTAGCCGACATGTAGAGGAAGATGACACTCCAGATTCCTATACTAACAAAATCTTTGAATCTTCAATGGCTTCTCTCGATACAGCTCGTCAAAGTATCGACCATTCGGCGATAAATCGAGCAGTGGACGTGTTGACCCAGGCGAAAAAAATCTCCTTTTTCGGATTGGGCGCATCAGCATCCGTCGCTCACGATGCGCAAAACAAGTTCTTCCGCTTTAACGTCCCGGTAGTTTGTTTTGACGACGTGCTCATGCAACGCATGAGCTGTATCAGCAGCACTGAAGGTGATGTGGTTGTGTTAATTTCCCACACAGGTCGGACTAAGTCGTTGATAGAGATAGCCCGTCTCGCCAGAGAAAATGGCGCTTCTGTTATCGGTATTACCGCGAAGAATTCACCACTAAGTAAAGAATGTACATTACCAGTGACGCTGGAAGTACCAGAAGATACTGATATGTATCTGCCAATGGCTTCACGTTTAGCGCAGCTAGTCATCGTCGATGTGCTGGCAACAGGCTTTACCCTGCGCCGCGGGCCTCGTTTCCGCGAGAGCCTGAAACGGGTTAAAGAGGCGCTGAAAGAATCACGCATCGAAAAGAACGACCCCTTGTAAGCCGATGATTGATTAAAAATGGGGCGGTAATTGGAAAATTACCGCCCCATTTTTTGTCAAATTTGTATAATCTCACAAAAATAAACTTTGAATCAGATCGGTTTTTTGTCTGTAAGTTTCCTACACCGTTGCATTTTGTATGATAAAATGCGTTCCAGATTCTTTAAACTTAACGGAGTTAACTATGTTCCGCAGAACTAAAATCGTTACCACTCTGGGCCCTGCCACAGATCGGGATGATAACCTGCGCAAAATTATTGCAGCTGGTGCCAACGTTGTTCGCTTGAACTTTTCTCATGGCTCTCCGGAAGACCACATGAAACGTGCCACTGACGCACGTAACATTGCCAAAGAACTTGGCAAACATGTGGCGATTCTTGGCGATCTACAAGGCCCTAAAATCCGCGTTTCTACTTTCAAAGATAATAAAAAAGTACACTTGGAGTTGGGGCAACGCTTTGTATTGGATGCAGAGTTAGCCAAAGGCGAAGGCGACGAAAACCAAGTTGGCATTGATTACAAGCAACTGCCAAACGACGTAACTGTTGGCGATATTCTGATGTTAGACGATGGCCGCGTACAACTAAAAGTTGAAGCGGTGGAAGGTCGTCGCGTGATTACTTCGGTAACAGTGGCGGGTCCTTTGTCTAACAACAAAGGAATCAACAAGAAAGGCGGTGGTTTATCTGCAGCGGCGCTAACCGACAAAGATAAAGCTGACATCCTGACAGCAGCCAAAATTGAAGTTGATTACTTGGCGGTATCCTTCCCACGTAGTGGTGCGGATCTGGAATATGCACGTGAACTAGCACGCGCAGCCGGTAGCCAAGCCTTGATCGTATCTAAAGTGGAACGTGCTGAAGCCGTAGCCTCAGAAGAAGCGATGGATGATGTGATCAAAGCGTCTGACGTGGTGATGGTTGCTCGTGGTGACCTCGGCGTTGAAATCGGCGATGCCGCGCTAGTTGCGGTACAAAAGCGCTTGATTGCTCGCTCTCGTCAACTGAATAAAGTAGTGATCACTGCGACCCAGATGATGGAGTCAATGATCTCTAGCCCAATGCCAACTCGCGCCGAAGTGATGGACGTTGCTAACGCGGTATTAGATGGTACTGACGCAGTAATGTTGTCGGCAGAGACGGCGGCTGGGGACTTCCCAGAAGAAACCGTTAAAGCAATGGCCAACGTGTGCCAGGGTGCGGAAACGCATCCATCTGCACGTGTATCTAAGCACCGTTTAGATCAGCACTTCTCTTCTGTTGAAGAAACTATCGCACTGTCCACCATGTACGCAGCCAACCATTTAGAAGGCGTTAAAGCGATTATCGCGTTGACTGAATCAGGCGCTACACCAAAACTGATGTCACGTATCAGTTCTGCACTGCCAATTTTTGCGCTGACACGTCATCCTCGCACCTTAGCGGCAATGGCACTGTTTCGCGGTGTTTATCCAGTGCAGTTTGACACCACAGCATACAAAGCTGAAGAAGTGGCACGTGGCGCATTAGAATGCCTGCGTGAGCGCGGTATCCTTGAATCAGGTGATTTAGTACTGATGACTAAAGGTGACGTGATGGAAACCATCGGCGGCACCAACACCAGCAAAATACTGATTGTGCCATAGACATAACCGCTACTTGCTTGTGATTGAAAAGGTACGTCTGGCACGTGCCTTTTCTTTTATCTAGCCTTTCATACTGTTCCTTATGCTTCGCCCTCATCCACCGATTAGCCTTTCAGTAACGACTCAATCACCGAGTTATCGCAGGCATAAGAGGCCAACCAAACCATCACGCACCTATTAGCCTTTTAAGCCGCAACCCGTAATAACTCAATCGCCAAGTTATCCGCCCGCATAAAATGCCATCATGCACCAGCGCCGCCTTTCTGCGGTTGCAGCAAAGAAAAAACCACCGACTATGCGGTGATTTTTCCTCATGGCTTACACAGAGTTAGATTAGAGACTGTCAAAATCATCCACATTGATTGCCGCTAAACGCAAACTATTTGCTGCTTGCAGGCATTTTGCTTCATCATCAGAAATCACCTTTTGCTCGAACGCCGTAATGATGAGCTGCTCCGGCGGCAAATGTTTAGCTAATTTGCCAGCCTTCTGCGCTGTGCGCAAACGGGAGAACAATTCACGGCAGCCGTATAGTGCTCGGAACGCCTGCTCTACTTCAGCAATGCCAGAGTGATCCTCTTTACCAAACTCAGGCGCCAGATGTGTCAGCCGCTCACGAGCTGGGCTAGGCTTCAGCATCTCAGTCGCCACTTGTCTACTTAAATCATCAGTTGGGCCAGTAAAGCGATTGCCCAATGGGAACACCACCATACGCAGTAACCACGCCAGCGGACGATTAGGGAAATTACGGATAGCACCACTAAGTGCGCTAGCTGCCAATTGCAGTCGCGTTTCTAGCGCATGTTTAACGATGGGTAAGTCATCATACTGTCTACCAGTGTCTTCGAAATGCTTCAATGTAGCCGATGCCAGATACAACTGACTTAACACATCGCCCAAGCGGGCTGATAGCATCTCGCGACGTTTGAGGTCGCCGCCCAGAACCAACATCGCAATATCGGTAACAAAAGCCAGTGCCGCCGACAGACGCCCCATCCATTTATAGTACTGTCGTGTATCACCGCTTACCGGCGCAGAGGCTAACGTGCTGTAGCTCAGAGCATGCATAAATGCCGCCCCGGCATTACGCGCACTGTAACCTAAATGGCCCATCAGTAAATCGTCAAAGCGGATTAATGCTTCATCATCATTTTGCATTTGCGCCGCTTCCATCTCCGCTAAAACGTAAGGATGGCAACGCGTAGCGCCCTGACCAAAAATCATCAAGCTACGCGTAAGAATATTGGCACCTTCAACGGTGATCGAAATAGGGTTGGCCATATAACCATGAGCCAAATAGTTCTTTGGCCCCATCTGAATGCCCTTACCCGACTGAATATCCATGGCATCATTCATCACCTGACGCCCCAGCTCGGTCATATGGTATTTCGCAATAGCCGTCACGACAGACGGTTTAACTTTGAGATCGATACCTGTCGTGGTTAAGCGACGCGCCGCTTCCAATTGGTAGGTGTTGCTGATAATACGCGCTAACGCTTCCTGAACGCCTTCAAATTGGCCGATAGACAATCCAAATTGCTGACGCACGTAACTGTAGGCCGTCGTCGTTTTGGTAGCTAAATGTCCCGTAGCGGTCGCCAAAGCCGGCAGCGAAATACCGCGGCCTGCCGACAAACATTCCACCAGCATGCGCCAACCTTTACCGGCGTACTCTGCCCCACCGATAATCCAATCGAGTGGAATAAAGACCCCATCACCTTGGGTGGTGCCATTCATAAAGGCCATATGCAGCGGATCATGCCGACGACCGATATTGACACCTTGATGCGATGTTGGGATCAGCGCACAAGTAATGCCCAAATGCTCCTTCTCACCCAAAAGATGTTCAGGGTCGCGCATTTGAAATGCAAGTCCCAACACGGTAGCCACCGGTGCCAACGTAATATAGCGCTTGTTCCAAGTGAGTTTTAAGCCAAGTACCTCTTCGCCCTCAAACTCCCCTCGACACACAATACCAATGTCAGGAATCGCGCCAGCATCGGAACCAGCTTCAGGGCCAGTTAGCGCAAAACATGGGATTTCAGTGCCGTCAGCCAGTGCAGGTAACCAACGTTGCTTTTGCGTCTCTGTACCATAATGCGTTAATAACTCGCCAGGACCGAGCGAATTAGGCACCATCACAGTGACGGCCGCACTTAGGCTACGTGAAGCTATTTTGCTAACAATGGTTGAATTGGCATAAGCAGAAAATGCTTTACCACCAAATTTTTTAGGAATGATCAGTGCGAAAAACCCTTCTTGCTTCAGGTAACTCCACACCTCTGGTGGTAAATCACGGCGTTTGTTAACGATGTCATAATCGTCAAGCATCTTAAGTAAGGTGTTGACTTGATTATCAAGAAAGGATTTCTCTTCAACACTTAATGCCGGTTTACCGTAACTGTGTAGCAAATCCCAGTTGGGTTGGCCACGAAACAGTTCCGCTTCCCACCAGATGTCGCCCGCTTCCATTGCTTGCCGTTCCGTATCAGAGAGCGGCGGTAATACTTTGCGGAAAAAGCGCAGCGTTGGGCCACTAATAAAGCGTAAACGTAGCTCTTTAACAACAAACAACGCGACAACCAACGCGATAATAATAACGAGTAAAATAGTCATAATGTTACCTATGGGAGTTATACCGCTACGCCGGATGCAATGTAGGGGATCACTTTACGAATAACCGTTTCAATGTTGTTTCGCTCACCAAAATCGGCCGCCGCTATGTCCATTAACGCATCAGCAGAGCCCATGGTGAACACCACAGTGCCTAAGGTGAAGTGCAGGCGCCAAAAGATGTCCGCCTTAGGAATATTTGGCACGCTTTGCTGCACCGCAGTCACAAACTGATGCAGATGTTCGCCGTAGTGTGAGGTGATAAACCAACGCAAATGGCCTTGGCTTTCGATATAGCCACGCCCTAGCAATTGCAAAAAGGTGCGAGTGCCACCATTGCGAATACGATCAAGCGCCAACAAGGGGCCAACTAAGGCTGAAAAGATTTCCGTCAACGACGCATTAGGCTTTTGCTGGCGTAGCGTGGCAATCTCGTCCGAGGCGGCCGGCATAAATTGATCGAGGTAGCGTGCAAGCACCGCTCGGATCAACTCTTTTTTTGAACCAAAATGATAATTGACCGACGCCAGGTTTACTTCGGCCTTGCTGGTGATGAGACGAAGAGATGTCTCAGAAAAGCCACGCTCGGCGAATAACTTTTCTGCGGCATCTAGTATTTTGGTTTTGGTATCGATTCGGCCGGACATAGCGCCCTCAGTCAAATTTTAAACATACGTTTAAATTAATTGGTGGCTGAGAGTATGTCAAACAAAATACTCGGCTGAATCTATCTATCGCCTGCGCACACCTCGTGCGTTAGTTTCTCGGCTCTCAATCCGTTTAGCGGTTGATTTAGGTAACATCACATACACCGCACCGTAGCCACCGTGATGACGTTGTGCGCTGTGAAAAGCCATCACCTCGTCTACTTGACTTAGCCAATAGTTCACGCAGGACTTAATCAGTGCTGGAAACGGCTTACTCGTGTGGCCTTTACCGTGGATAATGGTGACGCAACGATGACCACGTTTGATCTGAGCCTGTAGAAAAGACAGTAAGTAATCTCTCGCCTGAACGACAGACATTGCGTGAACATCCAACTCCGCTGCCGTTTGATATTGACCCAAACGCAAATTTTTAAACACAGCTTCTTGCACGCCTTCACGTTTAAAACTCAGCATATCCTCGGGCTTTACTGGCGGGATTAAAGTAAGATCAGTAATTAGACGTTGATGATATTCACTCAGTTCCGCCGCTGCTTTTCGTGCTAACTGTCCGGCTGAAGGCTCATTGCGGATAGTCTGCTGGCTAACATCGTGCCTAAGAGGCACCACATCGGCCATCTCTTCCAGAAAAAGATTACGGTCAGTTTGCTCCATTGCCCGTCCCCCAGACTCAAGTTTGGCTACACACTTTGTAAATAAATCAATCTTCTGATTAAAATACGTATCCATTATAGTGACAACAACTGCATAAACTTCGAATTACTTAATGAAATTCCTACTAACTGCTTTCATCTTACTCAGTTTGATGATCGCCCCAAGCTGGGCTAAAACGCACCAAGAGCAAGATCAGGCAGCCTTGAATGCAATATATCGACAGTATGCCACAGCGTTTGCGGCGCTAGATGCTGAGCAACTTAAATCTGTCTATGCAAAAAATGCCACTTACGTGCCGGAACAACCTAGTATTGGCATTATTAAGGGGCTGGACGAGGTATTAGCGCTGTACCAAAAGTTTTTTGATCGAGTTAAAAAACGCCGGGCTACGCTAGAAGTCGATTTTCGTGTAGTCGATAGGCAACGTCACGGCAATGAGGTAACTGACATTTGCTACTACATGGTACGCTTTCATCCGCCTAAAGATACCGAAGAGCCGATCAGTGAGTTTGCAGGTAAGTTAGTTATGGTACTTAAAAAAGCTGACCAGACCACGAACCAATGGCAAGTGGTATTGGATGTGAGTAACCGTGCAGAGCCCAAGCTATACTACGATGCGACACCGAAACCAAACTGGTATTACGGCGAACAATTTTCACCGATAAAAGCCCCGATTAACCCATAGGCTCAACATTACCTCATGACCATGTCACTTTCTGCGGCCGCTAACTGCCCATGTCATAGCGGCTCAAGCTATGGCGAATGTTGCCAACCGTTTCATATTCATCACAATGCAACCTCTCCCGAACAGTTGATGCGCTCGCGCTATACCGCATTTGTGTTGCAGTTATTCGATTATCTGTTGTTGACTCATGCCACGGATTATCGCGCCGAACTCACGGAGCAAGCGCTAGCAGAAGCGACTCCTGAACAGTGGCTTGGCCTACAAGTGTTGAGTAGTGAGCAAGATGAAACCGAAGGGCAAGTACATTTCTGCGCATGGTTTAAAGATAATGGTCAGGTGGGCGCCATTCATGAAGTGTCACAGTTCTGCCGCGAACAAGGGCAATGGTTCTACACCACAGGGGAACAACTACCGGTGAAGATACCAGGGCGAAATGAGCCATGTATTTGTGGCAGTGGTAAGAAATTCAAACAGTGCTGCCTAAAGCCTTAATGCAGCACCGCCTCTTTAGCGTTCTCTATAAACATAGAAAATTCCGCTTCACGTAACGCCGGACTGTATAAAAAGCCTTGCGCTTGATGGCAGAGATTTTCCGTTAGGAACGTCTCCTGTTCGGTGTTCTCCACCCCTTCCGCCGTCAATGAAATATTCAACGCCTTCGCCATCGCAATGATAGCGCTGACAATTTCACGACTTTGGTGGCTGATGTTCAAGTCAGTGATAAATGAACGGTCAATTTTCAGTTTGCTGATCGGGAACTGCTTGAGATAACGCATAGAGCTGTAACCCGTGCCGAAATCATCGATGGCTAACCCGACACCTAACTCAGCCAATTCTTGGCACAAGTTAGTGGCATAACGAATATCTTCCATCAACTCAGTTTCAGTAATCTCTAGAATTAAACTTCGAGGCTTCAACGGATAACGATTCAGCAAATCCCATACCTGTTCGTACAAGTTGCTGCTAAAGAACTGCCGCGCAGACACATTCACATGCATCGATAGATTGATATCGTGATGCTGCCACAGGTACAGCTGTTTACAGGCCGCTTCCAGCACCCATGAGCCAATGGCATTGATCAGCCCGGTTTGCTCAGCAAGGTCGATAAACGCCCCAGGGTACAACACCCCTCTTTTGGGATGATGCCAGCGGATTAACGCCTCAGCTCCAATATAGCGTTGAGTTTGCAGATCTTTTAGCGGTTGGTAATAGAGTTCAAACTGACGTGTACGAATGGCGTGGTTGAGATCCCGCTCCAACTCCGCGTCATCCTTAAAGGCATCCAATAACGTCGAAGTAAAAGTCTGGATGGGCTGTCCTTGCTTTTTCTTAGCGCTTTGCAAGGCGATATCTGCACACGTCAGTGGTGACACCGTACTAGCAACTTTTGAGATATCGACGATCGCAATTGCTGGTCGTACTTCCACCGATTCACAACCAAAAGAAACCGGATGAGACAGCTGTTGATGCAGCTTTTTAACTACCATTGATAACTCAGGCACTTCAGGACTATGCAGCAGCAAAGCAAACTCATCACTGCCCACACGCGCACTGATGTAATTATCACCAAAATGAGAACTGGCAAAACTGCGTAACCGACGGCCGACCTCGACCAACATCTCATCGCCCTGCTCATGACCATAAGTGTCGTTATACCGCTTAAATCCCATGAGATTGACCATGACAAGCCAACCTTCAGCCATCCGATCCAACGCACGCGTAAAGTAAGGACGATTATATAATCCGGTCAAATTACAGTGCCATGCCAGATGTTCGAGCTCTAGCTGACTCTGGCGAATGTCGGTGTAATCTTCAGCGGAAATCAGCGCAAAATGGTTGCCACGAGGGGTTTCAAACTGACTGGCAAAAAACTTAATCCACACTTCATTGCCAGCTAGATTGTTGAATGAATACATGCCTCGCACATAATCACCGCTACACAGTTGCGATAATGTCTGCTTGGCTTCACGCGGATGTTCCTTGAAGTAGACTAATTCGTACAGACTTTTACCAACGATTTGCGCTGGGGCAATGCCAGTAATTGATTCGTGAGCAGCGTTAACGTATTCAATTCGCCCTTGGTGTAAATCAACCAACATGGTGATTTGGCGCGAATTATCGATGGCCGACTGAAATAAGCTCAGCATTTCATCTTTTTGATAAGCGTCATTGGTGGCCAAGGTTAACGCCAGTTGATCGGCCACATGAGTCGCGATATCAATTTCGGCGTTATCCCAAGGAGGCATCTGCATGGTACGTTCGAGACTAAGCACGCCTTCGATATGCCCGTTGATACGGATAGCGACGTCTAAACAGCGACCGATATCGTTTGGAATAAGGTAATCACGCTGCAACTCAATCAAGCGCATATCATTGGCTGCATCATTAGCATTAATATGCAAATGCTTACGCAACTCGGCGATATACATTTCCATATCTGCCAGATGCTTTGGCCGTTCACATGCGACAGGATGACCTGCTCGCGCTACAGCAAACTGAATATGTTGATCCTTCGACCAAGACCAAATGCTGACCTGATTAACTTCAAGTTGTTCGCTAAGCAATCGAGTTGCTAACTTAGCCGTCTCTATAAAGTTGCCGGTTTGCTTGGCCTCAGAATTCGTCAGCGACTCCAGTAACCGTTGAAACTTCTCACGATTAACGCCTATTGCCAAACCAATCACCTATATCCCACTGCCCTATGGAAGTTATTTTATTACCACAGCAGATTACACAGCACCTACTGTTGGCGCAATAAGTTTAATATTTACTTACATTTAACACTTTTTAGTAGGTATCTGTTTTGCTAAGGCAAATTGTGCTGTAGCTGAAATATCATCTTTTCAGCGCTACAACCAAACTCAATATTAAGCTGAACGTCATTACCCTGTTGTTGTAATTCAACCACAGCATCAGCAAAACGCTGCGTTGCTTGTTCCGCTAACATCCCCGCTTCTGCTCTGGCATTATCACCGCTTAAATTGAGTTGTAATTTGGTGTCACCTTCTTCAACCACCGCACCTATATCGACAAAACTACCGCATTCAGCGCAGGTATCGTTGACTAAACTGCTTTGTGCATCTTGGATACTTTTCATGACTTGCTCCAGCCGTAAACAGTAATAGGTGTGATTATATGCTGATTAGCTGCGCAAAGACTGTGGTTTAATTCACGCTGCGATACTCTTATTGAGCCACATACGCTGTTCGGTAAGCTGATCTGCAAAATCAGGCACTTGTGGCAGTACATTAATAGCGGTGCCAGCATAGCGACTACGACTATGCAGATCCAAATTTTCAATCACTTCGCTCATTTCCATCGAATGCTCACCACGGATCACTAACGCTTCGGGTCGCAAACACTGCTGTAGTCGAAATGCGGTAGCGCCTTGCTCGGCAAAAGTGGCGCTGTTATCAGTCACCACAGCATCAGTCGCCAAATTAGCTAAAAGCGGCTCAGTTGGGGGCAATTCAAACTGTTTGTGCAACTGCTGTTCGGTTGAGCCCCCATCCTGCAGATGGAATTGTGGCCAATCACACGCATCTTGCGATAGCAATGCCAACAGCAGACCAAAATCACCACGATGATTTTGATCAACGGCTTGATGCAGCTTAGGTGCAAGTTGTAACTCATTAACAATGACTGGCGTAGTTTGCATAAAAAAACATCAGAAAAACAATCTGTTGTTATTTAATCGACCAGTTGGAGAGGAACTTTAGCGTTTTTTTAAAATTCGGGCTTTACATGAAATCTGTCTATGTATACTATTGCCGCCGCTAAATGAGGAGGGGTTCCCGAGTGGCCAAAGGGATCAGACTGTAAATCTGACGGCTCCGCCTTCGAAGGTTCGAATCCTTCTCCCTCCACCATTTTGCAACGGCTAGTAATGATGTGTTTTGAATAAGCACTGGAGGGGTTCCCGAGTGGCCAAAGGGATCAGACTGTAAATCTGACGGCTCCGCCTTCGAAGGTTCGAATCCTTCTCCCTCCACCATTTTGCAACGGCTAGTAATGATGTGTTTTGAATAAGCACTGGAGGGGTTCCCGAGTGGCCAAAGGGATCAGACTGTAAATCTGACGGCTCCGCCTTCGAAGGTTCGAATCCTTCTCCCTCCACCATTTTCTCTTGTTATTTCCTACGCTTTTCTTCTTGCTGTTATTAATACCATCTTTGCTCGATTACATAGTCAGCATATTGTCGCGCCTTCATTTCGTTGGCGACAGTACGTCTACCAACAGATAAAACATCAATAAAAAACGACATCCACACTAGGCCGATGTCGTTTCATGCTGCTCTCACCCTGCTTCACCAAGCTTGGCTTAACCATGACGACTGCTGCGAGTAATCAGTCGATCTGTAGATATTTGTGTGTTTGTACTGACAAACGCCAGTTGCGCTCAATGCACACTTTCATGGCTAACTCAGTAGCGCGCGCCTTTTGGCTGATCGGCTGTAAACAGATGGTTTTTCCATCGGTATCAATTTGCGCTAATAACTCATCAAGCTGCTCAATGTGTAATGCGGTTGCGACTGGGTGTTTTATCTCATTGGCGCGCACCAGTGCTGATGCCAGCACGGGTAATTTTCCTTGCATCGCGACTTTAGGTGATACGGTGACCCAAGTCGCTTCCGCACACTGCACCTCAAATGTACCACTGGTTTCAATTTGCGTGGTATAACCCGCAGCATGCAACGCTTCGGTAAGCTGTCGCAGATCATACATGCAAGGTTCACCGCCTGTAATCACCACATGCTTGGCGGTAAATTGCTGTTTAGTGAAGCCCTCAATAATCTTTGCCGCCGAGAGTTCTGACCAACGGCCAATTTCGCCGTCAGTCTGAAAAATCACCCCATTTTCCACTTGATTTGCAGGCAGTAATTCCCAAGTTTGCTTGGTGTCACACCATGGACACCCGACCGAGCAACCTTGTAAGCGCACAAATAACGCAGGTACACCGGTCCACTGACCTTCGCCTTGAATCGTTTGGAAAATCTCGTTGACTGGATATTGCATGTACTAACCTCTTTTCGTTGCGGCGCACTTTATAGAAGATTTCAGCGCTAAACGCAATGCAGCTGTGGCTTGGAACTGTTGACCTTTGTTGATTATTTTGCAGCAAGAAGAGCGCAATTTAGACAAGACAGCTGATGTGCCGTGTCGTCATTCTCCACCGATACGGATAAATCCCGCGCTATCGCGGCCTGAAGGGTTCATTTAAATGCAGGCTGAACTTTGTTGCCTCCAGTTTGCTTAGTTGACTAAGCGTCACTGGCTGCGCCTTGCTCATAATGCACTCAATTTGAACAACAATTAAACACCAAAGATCAACACACTCTAGGGCTTATCAGGCTTTTACGCTAAACTAGCGCCAATTTTAGTAAGTACATTAGCCAATATGACAACAGCGACAGCCAACAACCAACGTAAAGCCATTATTGTATTCAGCGGCGGCCAAGACTCGACCACCTGTTTAGTACAAGCACTTGAACAATATGATGAAGTGCATGCGATCACTTTTGATTACGGCCAACGTCATAAAGCCGAAATTGAGGTGGCACAACAGGTGGCGGCGAAACTTGGGGTCGCAAGCCACAAAGTGCTTGATGTTGGTCTGCTTAACGATTTAGCAATCTCTGCCCTCACCCGCGATAATATTCCGGTATCAAATGAGCTGATGGACAATGGATTACCGAATACCTTTGTGCCCGGTCGTAATATTCTATTTTTAACGCTGGCAGGCATTTACGCCTATCAAATTGGTGCCGAAGCGGTGATCACAGGCGTATGCGAAACCGATTTTTCCGGTTACCCAGACTGCCGCAATGATTTTGTTATCGCACTCAATAAAGCCTTAGAGCTCGGCATGGATCGGCCGCTGAATCTCGTCACTCCTTTGATGTGGTTAGATAAAGCTGAAACCTGGGCACTGGCAGATCATTATGGCCAGTTAGATTTAGTCCGTCACCATACGCTCACCTGTTATAACGGCATTAAAGGCGACGGTTGCGGCGAGTGTCCAGCGTGTAAGCTACGTCACCAAGGGCTAACACACTACCTCGATAACCAAGCCGCGGTGCAGCAACAACTGCAGCAGAAGATGTCCCGCGCATGAGCGTAAACGGCTTGATGACTCGCTTCCCACCGCTGTGGCGAGTCATCTTTGGATTATCTTTGTTATGCGTAGCACTACAAGGCGCAGATTTAACGGAAAGCTTAGCCTATCAGCGCGCTAACATTGCTGATGGTGAGCTATGGCGGCTATTGACCGGTAATTTAATGCATACCAACGGGTGGCATCTGTTGATGAACCTCGCTGGCTTGTGGGTTGTCACTTATATCCACCGCATGCATTATCGCGCCAGAGGTTTGCTACTATTGCTGCTAATGCTCTGCTTGATGCAAGGCATCGGTCTTTATCTGTGGGTTCCGTCGCTGTTGGGTTATGTTGGCTTAAGCGGCGCATTGCACGGCTTATTTGTGTTTGGTGCGTTAAGTGACATTGGCAGAGGTTGGCGCTCGGGATGGCTATTGCTTATCGGCGTCAGTGCCAAAGTCATTTCTGAACAAACCTTAGGTGCGAGCAACGAAGTCACCGCTTTGATTGGTGCCCGCGTAGCAACAGAGGCCCACCTCATCGGTTTAATTAGCGGAATCGTGCTATTTGTCCTGTTCCGAGGCTATGGTTATTGGTCAAATAAAATCTAGCTGCTGTTGCCGTTTAACATTTAATTTTTCAAGAAAATAAACGTGTTGTTAGTGGGTCATTCGGCCACCGAGGCTTAGATTCCATGCCGTGCGAGAGGCGTTTAATCGCCCCGTTGGCATGTAGCCAAGCACCATTGGGTTAGCGTGAGTCGCTGGTTGTGAGGAGTGACTAAGCGGCATCTTACGCTGCTTGCCTAAGTCTTATGTGGTCGGCGGCAAAAAACATTTAACAAAGTCCCACCGCCGTTAGCTTCCTAATAAAAATAACGCCGCAGATAGTGAGTCGGCGGCGTTGTTGATGGCATAGCACTAAGCAGCAACTATCCCATACGTTTTAGCTGCTCATTCAGGCCAGCAATTTCGTCCCGCAGTGCTGCGGCTTCTTCAAACTCGAGATTGCGCGCGTGTTCATACATACGTTCTTCCATTGCGGCGAGCTCTTTGGTTAATTCGGCAACGTTACCGTGATAGCGCGCTTTTGGCTCAGCAACACGGCGAACATCGCGAATGTCATCATTCGTTGGCATATCGCGCTCTCGGCTGTCACCAATATCCATCACATCAGTAATGCGTTTCACCACCCCACGCGGCACAATGCCATTCTCAAGGTTAAACTGATGTTGTTTCTCACGGCGGCGCGCGGTTTCCCCCATCGCTTTATTCATCGATGCCGTGATTCTATCGGCGTACAAAATGACTTTACCATTCACGTTACGTGCAGCACGGCCGATGGTCTGGATCAAGGAGCGCTCAGAACGTAAGAAGCCTTCTTTGTCAGCATCAAAAATACACACCAGTGATACTTCAGGCATGTCGAGGCCTTCACGCAGCAAGTTAATACCCACCAGAACATCAAAGATCCCTTTACGCAAATCACGAATAATTTCGACCCGCTCTACGGTATCCACGTCAGAGTGTAGATAGCGCACTTTAACGCCGTGCTCGTCGAGATATTCCGTTAAATCTTCCGACATGCGTTTGGTGAGCGTCGTTACCAACACGCGCTCATTTACCGCTACGCGCTTCGCTACTTCAGACAGTAAGTCGTCAACCTGAATCGCCACTGGGCGCACTTCGATTTCAGGATCGAGTAATCCGGTTGGCCGAACAACCTGCTCGGCAATCTCGCCGTCACTGCGTTCAATCTCATAACTGCCCGGTGTGGCAGACACATAAATGGTCTGTGGCATCAGCGTTTCGAACTCTTCAAACTTCAGTGGCCGGTTGTCGAGTGCTGACGGTAAACGGAACCCATATTCCACCAGCGTTGTTTTACGCGAACGGTCACCTTTATACATAGCGCCGATTTGTGGCACGGTAACGTGTGATTCATCAATAATCATCAGACCGTCATCGGGTAGGTAATCCAACAATGTTGGTGGGCCTTCGCCAGGGGCGCGACCTGACAGATAACGTGAGTAGTTTTCAATACCAGAACAGTAGCCCAGCTCCATCATCATTTCGATGTCGTACTGCACTCGCTCAGTAAGGCGCTGCACTTCGACTAATTTATTAAGCTGCAGCAGTTGCTCACGCCGCTCACGTAGCTCTTCCTTTATTTGCTCTGCAGCCGCTAGAATCTTTTCTCTCGGTGTTACGTAGTGCGTTTTAGGATAGACCGTGGCCCTAGCAATTTTTTTGGTGACATGTCCCGTTAGTGGGTCAAACAGCGACAGGCGATCGATCTCTTCGTCAAACAACTCTACGCGAATTGCATCTCTATCCGATTCCGCTGGAAAGATATCAATGACTTCACCGCGAACGCGGAAGGTGCCGCGCGCCAACTCAATGTCGTTGCGAGTATATTGCAGCTCGCTTAATCGCTTGAGAATATCGCGTTGATCAACAATATCGCCTTGTCGCAGATGCAATAGCATCTTCATGTAGGAATCGGGATCGCCCAAACCATAGATTGCCGATACCGAAGCCACCAGCACCACATCACGCCGTTCTAACAATGCCTTAGTGGCTGACAAACGCATCTGCTCAATATGGGCGTTAACCGACGCATCCTTTTCAATAAAGGTGTTGGTGGATGGCACATAGGCTTCGGGCTGGTAATAGTCGTAGTAAGAAACGAAATACTCTACCGCGTTATGGGGAAAGAACTCTTTCATTTCGCCATACAGCTGTGCAGCCAAGGTTTTATTGGGGGCCAAAATTATGGTGGGTCGCCCTAAGTTGGCGATCACATTGGCGATGGTGAACGTTTTGCCCGATCCCGTCACCCCTAACAAGGTTTGGTGGGCTAAACCAGCATCTAATCCATCCACTAATTGTTGGATGGCGGTAGGCTGATCGCCCGCTGGAGAATAATTGGACTCAAGTTTGAAAACAGTGTCGGACACAGTAACAGCTCCTTTTAACTTGGGAGCATTGTAATCAGCTCCCGTTATAACTGCTACCACCACGCCAAACTTCCGCTAAATTTCTGGCCTAGGATTGTTAGCATTTCAGAACAACCATAAATGATCGCGATCAATGCTTTGGCTTGATTTTCGCCAAAATCAGTTAAACTGCCCCAATTTAATGCACAACGCAGAAATAACGATCTTCAGTAAATAGTCAGTTATGTAACAAATGCCTTTTGCATAGTCTTGACTTTTCTAACATATTGATATTATTTAAATTTGCTTTTATTAAAAATTTTTGCGCAAATTAAGACTATCGCAGTCTCCACAAGGGTTTGCGTGCCATTTGTACCTTTAACTCACAAGGTTATCCACAGAAATAGTGGATAAGTACCGCTAACCCCGTAGCCATGCGGGATTGCAAAATCGACACCTTTGCCACCGCACACCTCTCTACAAAAAAAATCTTGAAGACGCTCACTCTACCTCTAACTAATTAGTCGAGGATCGACATAAATGCCGATCGCCAACGCCCTGCTTCGGTGCAAGATAAATTTCTCTTTATGGGATAAACGCTCAAGCTTTAGCCCCAATGCTGTAATTCAGCTGATCTTTTCAAATTCAATAACAACATATGTAGTGCCAATATTGATATAGAAGTTGTGCTTAGCTGTTATTTTTTATGCATTATTCGTCATTAATTGGCCGATTTTATTCGTTATGCGCACAAGATAAGCAATCAACAACTAATTCGCGGCTTTTTTTGAAAAGGCGAGTTGACTCATTCCAAAGAGCGTTTTACTATGCGCTCCGTTCTTAAGCGAGACGCTTGCGATTCCCCAGTAGTTCAGTCGGTAGAACGGCGGACTGTTAATCCGTATGTCACTGGTTCAAGTCCAGTCTGGGGAGCCATCTTAAGCGTTACAATCTGTTCCCCAGTAGTTCAGTCGGTAGAACGGCGGACTGTTAATCCGTATGTCACTGGTTCAAGTCCAGTCTGGGGAGCCATCTTAAGCGTTACAATCTGTTCCCCAGTAGTTCAGTCGGTAGAACGGCGGACTGTTAATCCGTATGTCACTGGTTCAAGTCCAGTCTGGGGAGCCATCTTAAGCGTTACAATCTGTTCCCCAGTAGTTCAGTCGGTAGAACGGCGGACTGTTAATCCGTATGTCACTGGTTCAAGTCCAGTCTGGGGAGCCACGCTACGCCAACAACTCCCCCTCTGCTAGTTTTAAAAATCCCATTCAGACCTTAGGTACAGCTCAATACAACAAGTTGTTTTTATTGTCGCAATTATTTGGTTTATTTCGGGCCAACTGTTGGTAAATAACGCTAACCCCTGAATTCTATGTGTTGTTTATCGCTGCCTAAATGCCGATAATAAGCGTCTTGCGAAATAACCAAATTGCGTTGCAATGACTGAATATTTATTGCTGTTGGTCGGCACAGTACTGGTCAACAACTTTGTATTAGTGAAATTTCTTGGCTTGTGCCCGTTTATGGGCGTATCAGGCAAGCTTGAGTCTGCCCTCGGGATGGCGATGGCCACCACTTTTGTACTGACGTTGGCCTCTATTTTAAGTTACTTAGTCAATCAGTATTTGTTACTGCCATTTGACCTAACTTACTTACGCACTATGAGTTTTATTCTGGTGATCGCTGTCGTGGTGCAATTTACCGAGATGGTCGTGCAGAAGACCAGTGCCTCCCTTTACCGCGCTTTAGGTATTTATCTGCCACTGATCACCACCAACTGTGCTGTGTTAGGGGTTGCACTGCTTAACGTCAACGAAAAGCACAACTTATTGCAAAGTGCCGTGTACGGCTTTGGTGCCGCGGTCGGTTTTTCTTTGGTGTTGATCCTATTTTCTGCCATGCGTGAACGCTTAGCCGCCGCCGACGTGCCAACGCCATTTAAAGGCGGGGCTATTGCGATGATCACTGCTGGACTTATGTCACTGGCCTTTATGGGCTTTACCGGCTTAGTGAAATAATAGAGAGGCACAGATGTTAACAGCTGTAATTTTATTGACACTGCTGGCCTTAGTGTTTGGTGTCATTTTGGGGTTTGCCGCGGAAAAGTTTCGCGTTGAAGGCAACCCGATTGTTGATCAAATTGAATCACTGCTGCCACAGACCCAATGCGGTCAATGTGGCTTTCCAGGTTGTCGCCCATATGCCGAAGCGATTGCTAACGGCGAGAAGATCAATCGTTGCCCTCCTGGTGGTACCGCCACCATGGAAAAGCTGGCTGATCTCATGGGCGTTGAACCTGAGCCTTTAGCGGAAGAAGCCCAAGAACAGATAAAGAAAGTGGCCTATATCCGTGAAGAGGAATGTATCGGCTGCACTAAGTGCATTCAAGCCTGTCCGGTAGATGCCATTGTTGGCGCAGGTAAACTGATGCATACCGTGTTAACCGTCAATTGTACCGGTTGTGATCTATGCGTTGAGCCCTGCCCTGTTGACTGCATCGATATGATCCCTGTGGCACAAGACACACGTAGTTGGGATTGGCGCTTAAATGCCATTCCAGTGAAAACTTTGTAATTGGGGATAGCGCTCTTGAATCTTATCGACATTATTGATCAAAACACGCTATGGCCGTTGGCTGGTGGTATTCATCCGCCGCAGATGAAACAGTTATCCAATCAAACGGCGATTGCTCGGCTACCGCTGGCCGAAGAATATTGGATACCACTACCTCAGGTAGGTGATTGTGCCTTGCTCGCAGTTAATGTTGGCGACCACGTTCTCAAAGGCCAAGCGCTAACCCAAGCGGCTGGCGCTATGTATTGTGCGGTGCACGCGCCAACCTCAGGAACAGTCACCCATATCGAGCCCCGCGCCAGCAATCATGCTTCTGGCCTACCGCAGCTTACCTGTGTTATTGCAGCTGATGGCGACGATAAAGAAGTGAGTTACGACGCCGCTACACTCGCCGAGCTGAGTAAAGAACAAATACTGCGCCGTATTCGTGACGCAGGCATTGCAGGCATGGGCGGCGCCATGTTCCCTAGCCACATCAAGCTTAACCCAGCGAATACTATCGATTTGCTGATTATCAACGGCGTGGAGTGCGAGCCATACATTACCTCTGACGATCGCCTAATGCGTGAACACGCCAAGGGGATTGTCGCTGGCATCGAAATTATTCAACACCTAGTGCATGCTAAGCGGATTGTCATCGCGATTGAAGATAATAAGGCGGAAGCCGCCGCCAGCATGACTACCGCCGTAGCACAACACAATACGTTAAAAGCGCTGACCAGTGTTCGCGTTATTCCCACTAAATATCCGTCTGGCGGTGAAAAACAATTGATCCAGATCCTCACGGGACAAGAAGTACCATCGGGCTCTATTCCTGCAGAACTCGGCATAGTGGTGCATAACGTCGGCACATCTCTAGCCATTCGCGATGCAGTGTTGGCAGGCAAGCCGCTGCTCGAACGCGTTGTTACGGTGACGGGCGGTAATCTGACACAAAACGCCAACTACTGGTTGCCAATTGGTACCCCAGTCAATCACGTATTACGCCAGTGCGGCATCAAAGATACCAACACTGCCGAGGTGATTGTTGGTGGACCGATGATGGGCTATACCCTCTTCGATGCCGCCGTGCCCGTACTCAAAGGTACCAACTGTTTACTGGTCCCAAGCAGCGCTGAGCTTACCCATCCACAGCAAGAGCGCGCTTGTATCCGTTGCGGAGAGTGTGCCCAAGTATGCCCAGCAGATTTACTGCCGCAACAGCTTTATTGGCACGCCAAAGCACAGGAATACGACAAAGCGACTGCGTTTAATTTACAGGACTGTATTGAATGTGGTTGTTGTGCCTACGTCTGCCCATCTGATATTCCCTTAGTGGAATACTATCGCGTAGCCAAAGCTGCTATTCGCCAAGCGAAGGCTGACAAAGTACAAGCTGATCAGGCAAAAATTCGTTACGAAGCCCGCATCGCCCGCTTAGAGCAAGAGAAGCAGGAACGTGAAGCCAAAGCGCGTGAGGCGGCTGAACGCCGCAAAGCGAGCATGAGTGGCAATGAAAAGGATGCCGTTGCTGCTGCACTGGCACGTGTAAAAGCCAAAAAGGCGGAACAAGAGACTAGCGAACAGGCGAATACTCCAACTGCAGCGACCGATGATAAGCAATCACAAGTTTCCGCTGCCATCGCGCGCGCTAAAGCCAAGAAAGCTCAACAAACAGACGACACTGCTGGTGCCGATTCAACGGACACTGCTGCCGCTAACGATAAAAAGTCACAAGTTGCTGCCGCCATCGCTCGCGCTAAAGCTAAAAAAGCACAGCAAGCCGGCGACACGGCTGCAGCCAATTCAACGGACACAGCTGCCGCTGACGATAAAAAGTCACAAGTTGCTGCCGCTATTGCGCGCGCTAAAGCCAAAAAAGCCCAGCAAGCTGGCGAGGCAGTGCCAGCAGAAGCTAGCAGGACACCAACCGCGAGCGAAAGCGCAGAGAAACCAGCAAGTGATAAGCAAGCACGTATCGCCGCCGCAGTCGCCCGAGCCAAAACAAAAAAAGCACAGCAAGTAGACTCGTCGACAACGAGTGCTGAGGCAGAATCATCTGCCGCCGATACCGAAGCCACTCAGTCACCTGACACCAATACGGAAGCAACTTCAAACGAAGTGGATACCAAGCAAGCACGTATCGCCGCCGCAATAGCGAAAGCAAAAGCTAAGAAGGCACAGCAAACAGAGTCGTCGGTAGCGAGTGTTGAGGCAGAATCATCTACCGCCAACACCGAAGCGCCCCCGTCAACTGACAGCAACACCAAAGCAGCGCCAACCGAAGTGGATGCCAAACAAGCCCGTATCGCCGCCGCAGTTGCGAAAGCAAAAGCCAAGAAAGCGCAACAATCCGACGCCACGGCCGCAGAAGCTGGTGAACAGCAACAGGGTTCACCTAGCGCTGCCGAGCCTACACATACTAGCACCACGGCTGAAGTCTGCCCTCAAGCAGAAACTTCAGCAGAGCCAACAGCAGCGGATGCCAAAAAAGCACGCGTTGCTGCGGCGATTGCCAAAGCTAAAGCCAAGAAAGCACTCGCTGATAAGGAGAACCAAGACTAATGGCCTTTAAAATCGCATCATCTCCCCACATTATTCGGCCATTACAGACCAGTACCGTGATGCAACGCGTACTACTTTGCGCCCTTCCCGGCTTTGCGGTTCAGATTGCCTTCTTTGGTTGGGGCACACTGTTTCAGGTGTTGCTCGCCATGCTTACAGCAGTTGCGACCGAAAGTGCAGTAATGAAATTACGCCAGCGCACCGCCGCCAGCGCCATTAGTGATAACAGTGCGTTGCTGACTGCGTTGTTGATTGGTGTTGCGGTTCCACCGTTGGCGCCATGGTGGCTAACCGTTATCGGTACCGCATTTGCGATTGTTATGGTTAAGCAGCTGTATGGTGGATTGGGCAACAACCTATTTAACCCTGCGATGGCAGCTTATGTGGTACTTTTGATTGCCTTCCCCGTGCAAATGACCTCATGGGTTGCGCCAGTGGGTGCATCCGCTCATGCGCCTGCTTTTTTTGAAAGCTTAAACGTGATTCTAGCGGGCACTCAGATCAGTGTTGCTGACAGCTTCCAGCTCAGTGTCGACGGTTTTACCATGGCGACCCCTCTCGATACGCTGCGGACCGACTTATCACAAGGCCACTCGATCAGCGAAATCCTACAAAAACCGGCGTTCAATGGGATCGCCGGTGCAGGTTGGTTCTGGGTTAACCTCGCCTATCTACTGGGCGGATTAGTCATGTTAAAGCTTAAACTCATCCGTTGGCACATCAGTGCAGGTGTGTTGGGTGCGTTAACCGTGTGTGCCGCTATAGGCTGGTTATGGCAACCAGCAACGCATATCAGTCCACTACTGCATCTATTTAGCGGTGCCACCATGTTAGGTGCTTTCTTTATTGCGACAGATCCTGTGACAGCAGCGACCAGCAATAAAGGACGACTAATCTTCGGTGCATTGATCGGCGTACTGGTTTACGTGATCCGTAGTTACGGTGGCTACCCAGATGCTTTCGCCTTTGCTGTATTACTGGCGAACCTCACCGCACCGTTGCTTGATTACTACATCAAGCCTCGTACCTACGGTCACCGCGATTAATCTGAGAGGCAATAGTGAAAAATAGCATGTTAAAAAATGGCTTATTGCTGGGGGGGTTCGCCTTGGTGTGTTCAGCGCTTGTAGCTGGCGTAAACTTGTTTACCGCCCCTCAAATTAGTTATCAGCAACGGCAGCAGCTGTTAGGCACACTGCATCAGATTATTCCTGATTCAATTCATGACAATGATCTTGCCGCTTCATGCCGTTTGATCACCGCACCTGACGCATTAGGCACTAGCAATGCGATGCCGGTGTACGTCGCCACCAAGTTAGGTGAACCTCAAGCTGCTGCACTGGAAACCTTTGCACCGGATGGCTATAACGGCAATATTCATATTATCGTTGCCGTTAACAATGAAGGCGTTGTGTTAGGTGTTCGTACGCTTGAGCAGCAAGAAACGCCCGGTCTTGGCGATAAAGTCGACTTACGTAAATCGTCTTGGGTTGATGGTTTTGCTGGTAAGTTATTTGATCTGAACAATCTTAAAGCATGGTTTGTCAAAAAAGATGGTGGCGCCATTGACCAATTTACCGGTGCAACAATCACCCCTCGCGCCTACACCAAAGCACTGCGCAATACGCTAAGTTACTTTGTGGCCAACAAACAGCAAATTTATGCGAGTTCCACCCCATGTGAGGAGGGAAAACAATGAGCCAATATAGCGAGATAGCCTTTCAAGGACTATGGAAAAACAACCCAGGCTTAGTGCAACTCCTTGGACTGTGCCCCCTACTGGCAGTAACCGCCACAGTCACCAATGCTTTAGGCCTAGGTTTAGCCACTATGGTGGTGTTGATTGGCTCCAACGTGCTGGTATCATTGATCCGTGAATTTGTCCCCAAAGAGATCCGCATTGCCGTATTTGTGATGATCATCGCCGCCCTAGTGACAGTCGTGCAGTTACTGATTAACGCTTACGCCTACGGACTGTATTTGTCGCTGGGTATTTTCTTACCCTTGATTGTGACCAACTGTGTCATCATCGGCCGCGCAGAAGCCTTTGCTTCGCGTAATAGCGTGGCTAAGGCAGCTTTTGACGGCCTGATGATGGGCGTAGGCTTTACCTTAGTATTAATCGTCCTCGGCGCAATTCGTGAAATTCTCGGCCAAGGAACGCTGTTTGATGGTGCAGATCAATTATTAGGACCTTGGGCAGCGGGCTTGCGCATCGATTTATGGCATACCGATACCTCTTTCTTATTAGCGATGTTACCGCCGGGCGCATTCCTCGGTATGGGGCTGCTTATCGCGCTAAAAAACGTCATTGATAAAAAGCTGGCAGAGAAACAACCTAAAACGATAACAGCGCCGGTGGAGCGTGCTCGCGTTACCAAAGTGAATTAATTGGATCTCTTGTGAATAAAGATAAACGTCGTCAGATATTAGAACGCCTGAGAGCGGAAAATCCGCATCCAAAGACCGAACTGAACTATAGCAATCCGTTCGAGCTGTTAGTGGCTGTTACCTTGTCAGCCCAAGCAACCGATGTAAGTGTGAATAAAGCGACAGATAAGCTGTTTCCTGTTGCTAATACACCGTCAGCGATTGTGGCGCTGGGTGTAGACGGACTCAAGCAATACATCAAGACTATCGGCTTGTATAACAACAAAGCGGTTAACGTGGTCGCTCTATCACAAATATTGCTCGATAAGTATGATGGCGAAGTGCCAGAGAACCGCGAAGCGTTGGAGTCGTTACCTGGTGTAGGCCGTAAGACCGCTAACGTGGTGCTGAATACCGCATTTGGCTGGCCGACGATTGCAGTAGATACCCACATTTTCCGCGTAGCTAATCGTACTAAATTTGCTGTTGGCAAAGACGTAGTGGAAGTGGAAAACAAGCTGTTAAAGGTGGTTCCCACCGAATTTAAAGTCGACGTACACCATTGGCTGATCCTGCATGGCCGCTATACCTGTATCGCTCGAAAGCCGCGATGTGGTAGTTGTATTATTGAGGATCTATGTGAATTTAAAGACAAAATTTACCCGGATGAGTAGCAATAATAAAGCCGCTCTTGAGCGGCTTTATTGTTTTAGCGATAACGTGATGTTAGAAAATTTGTGCAATCATAATCGCAAAAATCACTGCAATCGCCGCTACGGTACCCAACGACCATTTTAATTCCGATGCCATACTTGTCTCCGCTTTTTAGCTAGGCTAGGTTTGAATCCATTATTCATCACCCCCTATTTAATTCAACGAAATATTTGCAATAATGTGACCTAAGAAGCATGCTTTTTAAATAAAAATGCGCTAGGGAACATGATTAATTTATCGCCATAAAATGATGTCAGCCGTTGTTTGTCTGACACGACAAAACTAAGGAGTAACTGTCGTAATGTCTCAAGTACTACATACTATGATCCGCGTGGGTAACTTAGAGCGTAGCATCGAATTCTATACTCAAGTCATGGGCATGAAATTACTGCGCCAATCAGAAAACCCACAATATAAATATAGCTTAGCGTTTGTTGGCTATGGTGATGAAAAATCAGGCGTGGCCGTTATTGAACTGACCTATAACTGGGGCACAGAGCAATATGATATGGGTAATGCCTTTGGACATATCGCCATCGGCGAAGCAGACATTTATGCACGCTGTGAAGCTATTGCTGCCGCAGGCGGCAAGGTAGTGCGTGCTCCAGGCCCAGTTGCAGGTGGCACCACTGAAATCGCGTTTGTGGAAGATCCTGACGGCTACAAAATCGAATTGATCCAGATGAGCTCTGCTGAGCATGGCTTAGGTTAAACCTAGTCGATAAAGTATCAGCCACCTGCCCTGCCGGGTGGCTTAATTTAATCTTTCCCGATTCACTCTTCATTCCTCAACATACATTCGTTTAAGTCGCCCCCCAACGGCAACCCCATAACACCTGTAAGCATAATCGTCCGCAACAGCGTCTACCTTTTTTTAGAGTGCATTAACGCTGTTATTCAGAGATACAAGCGGAACGGCGTTCTCTGCGGATTTTATGAACGGTGAGCGATGATGAGCAAAGCCAAGAAACGCAGAGTAAGTATTTATGCTCTGCCTACAATGATGCACATATTGACCAGATTGAATACCGCAGATAAAAAAATCCCCAGCAAGCTGGGGATTTTCACTAAGCACTAACCTAAATTAGAACTTGTAAGTTACGTTACCGTAAATTTGGCGACCAACTACGTCGTAAACTTCTGGAGAAGTACCGCCGTCGCTGCCGTTAGATACCCATGATGGCTTCTCGTCGGTGAAGTTTTTAACACCGGCAGACAAGCTCAGGTTATCAGTAAAGTGGTAAGTACCCACGATGTTGTGATAGAACACGCTATCTGCAGTATCTACGTAATCAACACCTTCGTCGTTATATTCGTCATCCATAGAGTCGATATAACGGTTGTAGTACATTACGCTCCAGTCATCTTGTGAAACTGTGATGCTTAAGTTGTTACGCCATTTAGCATAACCACCAAAGTTACCGTCTACAGTACCTTCGTAGTCAACACCGTCTTGCTCATAACCGATCAGGTAAGTAGCGTCGTTGTTGATGGCCCAGTCCAGACCCAAAGCTTCAAACTTGTAGTTAACGTTGATATCAACACCACTAGTTTTCACAGTACCAACGTTAGTCAGTGCCGCGGTCAGGTTAGTCAGGTTACCATCAGCAGTAACGTTGATAACTGAACACGCCGCTGAGTCGCCACCGAAACATGCATTCAGGTTATCTTGAACATCGACACGAGTGATCGCGTCAGTGATGTTAAATTTCCAGTAATCGACAGTTGCAGAGAAACCATCCAAGAAGCTTGGAGAGTAAACCAAACCAGCAGTAAATGATTCTGACTCTTCTGGTTTCAGATCTGGGTCTGAAGAGTAGTTAGTCAGGATCTGTGCGTCTTGCTCGTTACCCCATGGATCTGTCAGGTAATCGTAAGAACCTGAGTTACCACCAAACAGTTCACTTACGTTAGGTGCACGGAAACCAGTTGCAGTCACACCACGCAACATCAGGTCATCAGTGACACGGTAAGTCAGCCCCACTTTCCAAGTAGTCGCTTTACCGAACGTGTCGTACTCGTCGTAACGGAATGCAAAGTCACCAGTCAGCTTTTCAGTGAACGGTACGCTAACTTCTTGATAGAAAGAGATTACATCGTAGTGACCAGAAGTTGGGTCTTGTTGCGCTGCTGTACTTTCACCAGCTACGATGATTGGATCTGGATCGTAAGAACCTTTCTCATAACGGTATTCTGCACCGACTGCGAAGCTTACTGCACCAGCGCTTACTTGGAACAGATCGCCGCTCAGGTTAGCTTGAACGTCATGCTGTTCGTTACTACCTTTGTTGGTTTCCATGTAGCTGATAGCATTGATGTCATCCGCAGGGATTGCACCGCCGTAGAACCATGCATCTTGGTTTGCGTAAATGGCGTTTGACATCCAAGAAGCATTGATAGAGTTAGCGGTACCACTGGTTGCTTCGTTTTTACCGTAAGTGTAGGAAACGTCCCAAGTCATACCATTACCGATATCTGTATAACCTTGCAGGTCAACAGAAGCACGGTAGGTATCAGTATCTTGAGAATAGATACGCGGACCAACTTCGTTGGTACGACGACGATAGTTAACTACGCCATCTTCCGCAGTAATGCCCGCAGCGGTCATTCCTGAATCTAAAGTGATACAGTTGCTAGTGACATCTGCAGTACAAACAGCCAAATCTAAGTCAGCAGGCTGCGCCGCCATCTGTTGGTTAGATTTACGCTTGGTGTACAACAACTCACCAGACAACACCATGTCATCACCCAACTCTTGGGTCATGTTAGCAAACAAGCTGTAGCGCTTCGATGGTGTTTGGAAGTAGCTGTCTTGGGTGTAGTCGTAACCGTAGTCTCGATCATACCAAGTACCATCAGCAGCTGCACGCATACCACCCAAAGTCCCTTCAGGGATGAATGAGCTCGCACCTGGAGTCACCCAGTCACGATCGCCTTGGATTACGCCGTTACGCTTAGAGAATGCTGCTCCGATGGTGTAGTTACCACCGTTATCTGTGTTGAAACCATACAGTCCACTCAGTTCGTAAGTTTGACCATCACCTTTATCGGTAGTTGAAGATTTAGCATCCAGTTGGAAGCCTTCAAAATCTTTCTTGGTGATGATGTTAACTACACCAGCGATTGCGTCAGAACCATAAACTGCAGAAGCACCGTCTTTCAGAATTTCTACACGTTGGATCATGGCAACAGGGATAGTAGTCAAGTCGACTGCACTATCAGCACCAGTTCCTGAACTCACCATACGGCGACCGTTCAACAATACTAGAGTACGCTGTGCGCCCATACCGCGTAGGTCAACTTGTGCAGTACCGCCTGAACCATTATTAGAAGTAGCCCCCAGAGCCGCACCAGCCATTGAGGTTTGGTCTTGCAGCAGTTGGTCTACAGAGGTGTAACCTTGCGCAGTAATCGCTTCAGCGCTGATAGAGGTTACTGGAGAAGCTGTTTCCATATCCTGACGTTGAATACGGCTACCTGTAACTTCGATACGTTCTACTTTGTCTGCACCGTTGTCAGCTGCAATAGCTGATACTGATGCAAAGCTGCTGCCTGTTGCAGCAGCTACCAACGACCATTTAACGGCCGACGACAGCTTGTTGAATTTAAGCATCCAAAACTCCCTTACTTCTTCATTTTTGGCTATTAGTCTCTAGGCAGTAAGCTGACCAAATCTAATATTTATTCAAAGCACTTTTTGTGCTGGGGGTAGATACTGTCGTGACAGGCAAGAATCGTCAATGCTCTCATTTTTTTTACATAGCGAATAAAGTGTTTAATTATTGTTTATTTTGTTTAGTGAAAATGTTTAATAAAACATTTACCCCCAATAAAAACCATGAAAAAGATTAAATATCGAACTAAAAAAGCAAATATCCCAAAGTTTCAGAAGTTGCATCGCGTTTAATACCGCACATTTAATTAACACAAGTTTCTTTGTAAATTAATGTAAAGAACATATTGATCTTTTAACAGCATATCAGCTTAAAATATGAGCAACACACTTAACGTCATGAATATAATAGATTTTATAATTACCCATTAAGAAACGCTTTAAGTTTAATAATTCTTTGCTTGACAAATTATTAACACTCGTTTTTTAACCTTTACCTATGCGTAGATCGTTACCAAATGAGAAATGTTACTTTTTTAAGGTACAACTACAAAAACAAAACAAATAAAAAAAGGGCCCTGAGGCCCTTAATATTCATGGAGTATTAAATTACTCTGCTTCTTTTTTATACTTTTCAGCAGTTTCTTTAATTAACGTCTGTAGCTCACCTTTCTGATACATTTCAGCGACGATGTCACATCCACCGATCAGTTCTCCCTCAACCCATAATTGTGGGAAAGTCGGCCAATTTGCATATTTAGGCAGTTCAGCACGGATGTCTGGGTGCTGCAGAATATCCACATAGGCAAACTGTTCACCCATGTTGATCATGATTTGAGCGACTTGCGAAGAAAAACCACAGCTTGGCAATTTAGGCGACCCTTTCATGTAAACGATGATTGGGTTTTCTGTGATTTGTTGTTTGATTTTTTCTACGGTTTCCATATTGATTCCTGAATGTTGAGCACTTAGCACAAGACATATACCATTGTACGATACTGCGCAGCGGAACAAAAACCTACATTTTGTATGGCTTTTATATGTGGTTTTAATAGTATAAGAGCATCAACTCAATCGCTATTTTCGAATGTTGCGTAACAGCGATGGACGACAAACAATGATGCATATCACAAAAAAATCAGTACAATGTATCGCAGTGAGCAACGTCAAGAATGATTAACCAAGTCAATGGAGAGATTACTATGGCTTTCGAATTACCCGCATTACCTTATGCAAACGACGCACTGGAACCACACATTTCTAAAGAAACCATCGAGTACCACTATGGCAAGCATCACAACACTTATGTGGTGAACTTGAACAAACTGGTTGAAGGTTCTGATCTTGCTGGTAAGTCTCTTGAAGAAATCATCAAGTCTTCAACTGGCGGCGTATTTAATAACGCTGCTCAAGTTTGGAACCACACCTTCTACTGGAACTGCTTAAGCCCTAATGGCGGCGGTGCAGCAACTGGTGCTATCGCTGATGCAATCAACACAGCGTTCGGTTCTTTTGAAGCATTCAAAGAAGAATTTACTAAAAGTGCTATTGGCAACTTCGGTTCAGGCTGGACATGGTTAGTTAAGAAAGCTGACGGTTCTGTTGCTATCCACAACACCTCAAATGCTGGTTGTCCGCTGACTGAAGGTGTGACTCCACTGCTGACCGTTGATGTATGGGAACACGCTTATTACATCGATTATCGTAATGCACGTCCTAACTACCTGTCTCACTTCTGGGAACTGGTTAACTGGGACTTTGTGAACAAAAGTTTTGCTTAATGCAATAGTTCATACTTGCTGAGGAGCCCATTTGGGCTCCTTTTTCTTTACCGCTACTGCTCATTTCCCCTGCCATCAATTCGCCGATCATTTCATTCGCAACAGTTGCTAATGCAACTATTTCTTATTGTTTTTTCTCCATTTTTTTGACAAACACCACAAAAAAGTGTCTAAGATTAAACAGAGGTAAACACAAAAACGAGTTTCCTTCCAAAGATAAGCTTGGCGTTTTAGGGGGTTTAAGATGGGTATATTCGAACATTACCAGCAACGCTATGAGAAGAAACTACAAGAAGAATATTCACTTCAAGAGTTTCTCGACATATGCAAAAAAGATCGCACCGCTTACGCATCCGCAGCCGAAAGACTGCTTATCGCTATTGGAGAGCCAGAAGTTATTGACACCTCCAAAAGTCCGGTGCTCAGCCGTATTTTTTCTAACCGCGTTATTGCACGCTATCCTGCATTCAAAGACTTTTATGGCATGGAAGAAGCCATTGAGCAGATTGTCTCTTACCTCAAACACTCGGCTCAAGGCTTAGAAGAGTCTAAACAGATACTCTACTTGTTGGGACCCGTTGGCGGTGGTAAATCCTCTTTGGCCGAAAAACTCAAAGCATTGATGCAACATGTTCCCATTTACGTGCTATCGGCTAACGGTGAACGTAGCCCAGTAAACGATCATCCATTCTGCCTATTTGATCCAGAAGAAGATGGCAAGCTGTTAGAAAAAGAATATGACGTTCCACTGCGCTACTTAAAAACCATCATGTCGCCATGGGCGATTAAACGTTTACATGAATTCGGCGGTGATATTTCCCAGTTCAAAGTGGTCAAAGTCTTTCCATCGGTGTTAGACCAAATTGCGGTAGCCAAAACTGAACCTGGTGATGAGAATAACCAAGATATCTCTGCCCTCGTCGGCAAGGTAGATATCCGCAAACTTGAACATTATGCGCAAAACGATGCAGACGCTTATTCATACTCTGGGGCACTGTGTCTGGCAAACCAAGGCTTAATGGAGTTTGTGGAGATGTTTAAGGCGCCGATCAAAGTGCTACATCCACTACTTACAGCCACCCAAGAAGGTAACTATAACGGTACCGAGGGATTATCTGCGCTGCCCTACTCCGGCATAATTTTGGCCCACTCAAACGAGTCCGAATGGAGTACCTTTAGGAACAACAAAAACAACGAGGCGTTTCTTGATAGGGTTTACATCGTTAAAGTGCCTTATTGTTTACGTGTGTCGGAAGAAGTAAAAATCTACGAAAAACTCATCAGCAACTCTGAGTTAGCGGCGGCTCCATGTGCGCCAGGAACCATCGAAACGCTTGCGCAATTCAGTGTCCTGTCACGGATAAAGAATCCAGATAACTCATCCATTTACTCTAAAATGCGTGTCTATGATGGCGAAAGTCTGAAGGATACTGATCCTAAAGCGAAATCTTTCCAAGAGTACAAAGATTACGCTGGCGTAGATGAGGGCATGGTTGGCCTGTCCACCCGTTTCGCCTTCAAAATTTTGTCGCGAGTGTTCAACTTTGATAGAACTGAAATCGCAGCTAACCCAGTGCATTTATTCTACGTACTGGAAAAGCAAATTGAGCAAGAGCAGTTCCCAAACGACATCGCCGACCGTTACCTAGAGCACCTAAAAGGCTACTTGATCCCTAAATATATCGAGTTCATCGGTAAAGAGATCCAAACAGCCTATCTGGAAAGCTATTCCGAATATGGTCAAAATATCTTTGACCGTTACGTAACCTATGCCGACTTCTGGATCCAAGATCAAGAGTATCGAGATCCAGAAACAGGCCAATTGTTTGACCGCGCGGCACTTAACGCAGAGTTGGAGAAAATTGAAAAACCAGCTGGGATAAGTAATCCCAAAGATTTCCGCAATGAAATCGTTAACTTTGTCTTACGTGCTCGCGCCAATAATGACGGTAACAACCCTAACTGGACTAGCTATGAAAAGCTGCGCACAGTGATTGAGAAGAAAATGTTCTCTAACACTGAAGATTTGCTGCCAGTCATTTCATTTAACACCAAAACATCGACTGAAGATCAGCGAAAACATGATGACTTCGTCAACCGTATGATGGAAAAGGGCTACACCCAAAAACAGGTCCGCCTACTATCTGAATGGTATCTGCGAGTCAGAAAGTCCTCGTAGTCCCTAATCGGGTTCAGCACAGTGCCGAACCCGCTGTTTGCTTTGGGAGGTGCGTATGGCGAACTTCATCGACAGACGGTTGAATGCCAAAGGCAAAAGTACGGTCAACCGCCAGCGGTTTATTAACCGCTATAAACAACAGATCAAAAAAGCGGTGAGTGATGCCATCACTCGTCGTAGCGTCACGGATATCGATAAGGGCGAAAAGATAGGTATTCCTACTCGGGATATCAGCGAACCCGTATTCCACCAAGGTCAAGGTGGCGTGCGCGAACGCGTACATCCAGGTAATGACCAATTTACCCGTGGCGACCAAATCGAACGTCCACCAGCAGGAGGTAGTGGTGGCGCAGGCCAAGGTGAAGCATCCAACAGTGGTGAAGGCGAAGACGACTTCGTATTTCAAGTGTCTAAAGATGAATATCTAGAGCTGTTATTTGAAGATCTTGAGCTGCCTAATCTGCAACGTAATCGTCTTAACAAGTTGGTGGAATACCAAACCTACCGCGCCGGCTTTACCAATGATGGCGTCCCAGCCAATATCAACATTGTACGCTCACTGCGTTCATCATTAGCACGGCGCACCGCAATGAGCGCTGATAAAAAACGCCAATTGCGTGCCTTAGAAGAGGAGCTAAAAACACTTGAAGGTACCGCAGGTGCCAGCGCAGAGCTGATAATAACGCTACAAGAACAGATTGAAGCGCTAAAAGCCAAAATCGCTAAAGTGCCGTTTATTGATACTTTTGATTTGCGCTTCAATAACTTTGCTAAGCGGGAAATCCCCACCAGCCAAGCGGTCATGTTTTGCCTCATGGATGTCTCTGGCTCAATGGACCAAGCAACTAAGGAGATGGCTAAGCGCTTCTATATCTTGCTGTATCTGTTTCTCACTCGAACTTACAAGAATTTAGAAGTGGTCTACATTCGCCACCACACCCAAGCAAAAGAAGTTGATGAGCATGAGTTTTTCTACTCGCAGGAGACCGGCGGCACCATTGTATCGAGTGCATTGAAGTTGATGCATGAAATTCAGCAAGCCCGCTACCCTGCGGACGAATGGAATATCTATGCCGCACAAGCGTCAGATGGCGACAACTGGGCGGATGATTCGCCACTCTGCCATCAGATATTAGAAAAACAGATCCTGCCGATGGTGCGCTATTACTCTTACATTGAGATCACCAATCGACCTCATCAGACGCTATGGCGCGAATATGAGCAGTTAACTGAAAAGTTTGACAACATGGCGGTACGCAATATTCGCCAAGTGGAAGACATCTATCCGGTGTTTAGAGAGCTTTTCAAGAAACAGGCTGTTTAAGGGGAAGTGTTATGGTGAAATCCAAAAAGCGACAACCACTGAGTGATGGCCCTGAATGGACGTTTGATTTGCTCGAGCAATATGAAACTGAAATAGCGCGCGTAGCAGATCATTATCGGCTGGATTACTACCCCAACCAGATTGAGATCATCACCGCTGAGCAGATGATGGATGCCTATGCCAGTGTGGGGATGCCTATTGGTTATACGCACTGGTCGTTTGGCAAACGTTTTATTGAAACTGAGCAAGGCTACAAACGTGGGCAGATGGGGTTGGCGTACGAGATTGTGATTAATTCCGATCCATGTATCGCCTATCTAATGGAAGAAAACACTATCACTATGCAAGCTTTGGTAATGGCCCATGCTTGCTATGGGCATAATAGTTTCTTCAAAAGCAACTACCTATTCAGAACATGGACAGATGCCAGCTCCATTATTGATTATTTAGTGTTTGCCAAAAACTACATCCGTCAGTGTGAACAAAAGTATGGTTCGCGTGAAGTAGAAGCGATCATCGACTCGTGTCATGCATTGATGAACTATGGTGTCGACCGTTACAAGCGTCCAAGCGAAATTTCATTTGCCCAAGAGCAAGCGCGTCAAAAAGAACGCGAAGAATATCTACAATCGCAAGTCAACGACTTGTGGCGCACTATTCCAAGCAAACCCACCGCAGAAGCCGAGAAGCAAAAAAAACGTTTTCCGAGTGAACCACAGGAAAACATTCTGTATTTCTTTGAGAAAAATGCGCCACTACTAGAGCCGTGGCAACGCGAGATCATTCGTATTGTACGCAAGTTAGGTCAATACTTTTATCCGCAACGTCAAACTCAGGTGATGAATGAAGGCTGGGCAACCTTTTGGCACTACACCATTCTTAATCACCTGTATGACGAAGGACTACTCACCGACCGCTTTATGATGGAATTTTTGCAAAGTCACACCAACGTGGTCATGCAACCGTCGTATAACAGCCCCTACTACAGTGGCATCAACCCATATGCGTTGGGCTTCAATATGTTTTGCGATATTCGCCGAATATGTGAGCAGCCTACTGAGGAAGACCGTTACTGGTTTCCAGATATTGCAGGCAGTAATTGGTTGGATACCTTGCATTTTGCAATGCAGAACTTTAAGGATGAAAGCTTCATCAGCCAGTATCTATCGCCAACAATGATCCGCAAATTCAAACTGTTTGGGGTGTTAGATGACGAGAGTAAGGAGCATTTAAGTATCTCCGCTATCCACGATGAACAAGGCTACCGAGAAATCCGACAGATTTTGTCCGCTCAATATAACTTGTCGGTCAACGAGCCAAATATTCAAATTTACGATGTTGATGTGAATGGTGACCGTTCATTAACGCTGAGATATATCCCTAGCCGAGGTATCCCACTCGCCAACAGTCGTAATGAAGTGATTAAGCATCTCTATCGCCTGTGGGGATTTAAAGTAACATTAGAGCAACAGAATGACGATGGTACGGTTAAGGTTATCGCCCAATGTCCTGAGGTGAAAGCCTCTGCATAACGGCCATTAAAGCATTCAAATAGAAAAAGACCGCTTTTCAGCGGTCTTTTTAATGTGTTCTATTGATTATCTTGCGCCATATCGAGCGGCATATCATCACGTAACTTTTGCCACATAATGCCACTGTCTTTGCCGTAGGTACGCATCAACGCAGGCACTTCACTGTAATCACCACGCTGAGCAAGAATTTCTAACTCTCTGTAGAAAGACAACGCTAAGTGACGCGCTTCTGAGCTGCCGAAATAGTATCGGCCAACCTTAGCGTATAACCCTTTAAAGCCATTAAGGATCAGCACATACAGCGGATTACCGGACGAAAAAGCCAATGTATGATGCAGTTTATAATCAAACTCTGCATATGACTCCGCATTATCTTCAAGGTCATGCAATCCGGCCAACACGTCTACAGCAATCTGTGGGCTATTACGTAATGCACCACGGAAATAAATCGCGCTGATATTGGTGCGCGCCGATAACAGTTGATCCACCAGCAGCGGAAAACCTTTTGGGTTCAAATCTGCAATTGTCTCAAGAATATTAAGTCCTGAAGTCTCCCAGAAGTTGTTCACACGCGTAGGTTTACCATGTTGAATAGTCAACCAACCATCACGCGCTAAACGCTGTAACACTTCTCTCAACGTCGTACGAGTTACGCCGATTAACTCTGACAGTTCACGCTCAGCGGGTAAAATTGACCCAGGCGGAAATTTATTTTCCCAAATTGAACGAACAATATATTTTTCTGCGAAACTTGCCGGCCCTTTGGCATTGATGATCATTAGCCTGATTTTCCAACACAGCCATTAATTTATGCAACTGATCATACCAGAGGCAAAAAAAATGGAAACCTCTTGTTAATGTGACAATAGTCAACTTTGCATGAACTAAAGCACAAACACCGATAATGATGCAATTTCAAGCTCATTTATCGCATTTTTGAGCAGATGTCGCGTTTTTTAGTTACGCTACGCGGCTTAGCCATGACAGCGATATCAGCTTTGCGCTAGACTGATTGAATGACAAAAATATGCGCTTTTTGACGATATACAACAACTTGGAGAAGAAAACATGCCGATGTCGCTAGGGCAGGCTTTTATAAGCAACTTTCTTGGGAATTCACCCAAGTGGTACAAGCTAGCAATTTTATGCTTTCTGGTAATTAATCCCATTGTTTTCAACATCCATCCCTTTGCCGCTGGATGGTTATTGGTAGCTGAATTTATCTTTACGTTGGCCATGGCATTAAAATGCTATCCGCTGCAGCCAGGGGGTATCCTTGCCATTGAGGCTGTCATCATTGGCATGACCAGTCCATCGCAAGTACTGCATGAAATTGAAGCAAACTTAGAAGTGTTACTGCTACTGATTTTTATGGTGGCTGGTATCTACTTCATGAAACAACTACTGCTGTTTGTATTCACCAAGATTATTACCAAGATCCGCTCTAAGCTCACCGTATCATTAATGTTCTGCTTAGCTTCAGCCTTCTTGTCGGCATTCTTAGATGCACTAACCGTGATTGCGGTAATCATTACCGTCGCGGTCGGTTTCTACTCTATTTATCACAAAGTGGCATCAGGCAAAGGCTTTACTGATGATCATGACCATAACGATGATGGCAACGACCAACTGAATGAACAGGAATTGGAAGATTTCCGCGGCTTCTTGCGTAATCTGCTGATGCACGCTGGTGTGGGTACCGCATTAGGCGGCGTATGCACCATGGTGGGTGAACCACAAAACTTGATCATCGCTGCTCAGGCTAACTGGCACTTTGGCGAGTTTGCTATCCGCATGTCGCCCGTCACAGTCCCTGTGTTCATCTGCGGTATTTTAACCTGCATGCTGGTTGAAAAATTCCATATCTTTGGTTATGGCGCTAAATTACCAGATGCCGTGCACAAGATTCTGGTAGATTTTGCTGACCATGAAGATAAAAACCGCACCAGCAAAGACAATATCAAGCTGATTGTACAAGCCTTAGTGGGAGTGTGGCTGATTGTAGGTTTAGCATTGCACTTGGCGTCTGTAGGTTTGATCGGCTTGACCGTTATCATTTTAACCACCTCTATCAATGGTATCACCGATGAACACGCTATCGGTAAAGCATTCCAAGAAGCACTGCCATTCACTGCGTTATTAGCCGTGTTTTTCTCTATTGTGGCCGTAATCATTGATCAACACCTGTTTGCCCCAGTCATCCAATGGGCACTTAACCATGAAGGCAATACCCAGTTAGTTATTTTCTATATAGCTAACGGTATTCTGTCCATGGTAAGTGACAACGTGTTTGTAGGCACTGTGTACATCAACGAAGTCAAAGCTGCGTTGCTTAACGGTCAAATTACCCGTGACCAATTTGACTTACTAGCTGTGGCTATCAACACCGGTACCAACCTGCCATCAGTCGCTACCCCTAACGGCCAAGCTGCGTTTCTGTTCTTGCTGACCTCAGCACTGGCACCGTTAATTAGACTGTCATACGGTCGCATGGTATTAATGGCGTTGCCATATACGATTGTACTGACGATTGTCGGTATCATTACTGTGCAATCAGGTTTCCTAGAATCTGCGACACAATACTTCTATGATAGCCACGTGATTCTGCATCACTCGGCGAAAGAAGCATTGAGTCAAGCAGGAGCTGTAGCTCACTAATAGCTTTTGGAACTAATAGAATAAGTTCAAGTCAAACAAAAACGCCCGCTGTAAATGGGCGTTTTTTTATGGAGATATTATGTTGTCGATGTTTAAGGGATTTACACAATCTCGACTCAGTTGGGGCATATTGTTGCTAAGCGGTATGGCGTTAGAGCTGGCAGCGTTATTCTTTCAGTACGTGATGAAGCTAGATCCTTGCATTATGTGTATTTATCAACGTGTTGCGGTACTCGGGTTAGTATTAGCTGGAGTGATCGGTTTACTTGCGCCTACTGTCTGGCTAGTCAGAGTCTTAGCCGCCGCGGTGTGGGCAATTAGTGCTGGTTGGGGACTTAAGCTGGCGTACGAGCTTGATCAGATGCAAACCAACCCCAATCCATTTGCAACCTGCTCCTTTATGCCTGACTTTCCGAAATGGATGCCTTTGCATGAATGGTTGCCATCCGTGTTTATGCCAACAGGCATGTGTACTGATGTACCTTGGACATTTCTTAATGTCACCATGGCGCAATGGATGATTGTCATCTTTGTTGGTTTTTTAGCAGTGCTCTTATTGTTTCTGCTGCCGCTACTAAGCCGTCAACGTTAATAAAAAGCCTGAGATTGTCTCAGGCTTTTTACTTATTTGTATCCCATCCTGAAATACGTTGTCATAAAGAGGACTTCTTTATGACAACATCTATTTGGCTCAAGCGCTACCCGCACACGAGAGCGTTACCACCTTAGCTTTAAAATTAGGTGTCATAGAGTGTTGAATGGCTTAAACAGCGCCACTATTGTGCTTTGGCATTTAGAGCAACTGCATTAGTTCTTGTCCGAAAGCTCGCCCAAGCCTGCGCTTATTCAATATCCAGCAGCGGCCAAACCACGATGTAATCTTCCACCTCACGCACTTTCGCTTCACTCACAATTTTGCCTTTTACCGAGATCCCTTTCTTATGCATTAGCTTTTTGTCACCGCTAATCAACGGATGCCAGCTAGCAAGGCCTCGTCCTGCATGTAAACGGCGATAGGCACAGCTATCAGGCAGCCAAGTCAATTGGGCAATATTATCCTTGGTAATTGCAGTGCATTGAGGCACAAACTGAAAGCGGTTACTGTAATGCAAACATTGGCAATCTTTTTTAGACAACAACTTACATGCTACGTTGGTGTAGAACAGTTCATCAGTATCATCATCAATTAACTTATTCAAACAGCACTTACCACAACCGTCACATAACGATTCCCACTCTTCAGCGGTCATTTCTGACAGGGATTTTACTTCCCAGAAAGGTTTCATCAATTTCTTACTTCTATATCAATCTTTTATTCAACACCGAGCTTTTTAAGTCGCTCAGATAGGTGCACCATCGCCAATACTAGGTAGTGATCGGCATGCAGCGCATATAAGGTTCGATAGTTCTGATACACCATGTATTGTCGCCCATTTGCACCATCAGGCATCAGCAATGAAACTTGCATATCGCTGCGGTTAGGCAGCTCACCGCCATCGTAACGGGTCACCCCCGCCTTTTGCCAAGCATCAAAAGTCTTTTGAATAGCAAAACCGGTATCGGCTAATAACGCTGCAGGCGCCTTAACTTGGCGTCCCCACGTCTGCGAATCATCCCAGCCATTGGCATGTAAACAACTTGCAGCAGAGGCATAGATATCCAGAGCACTGTGCCACATATCAATAGTGCCATCGGTATCACCATCAACCGCGCAACCCAACAACATGCTGGCACGCAGCTTAAGTGGCCCGATAGTGCCATCTCTATCGGCAAGTAAGGTATCAAAAGAATAACGCCCATCAGCGATCAGCTTTACTCCGTCGACGTACTCCCTTGCAGCAGACTCGTCCCCTTCATAGGCCGATGAAGCGACAACAGATAACAGTGGATAAACACCGTTTCCAGTCCCCGTTTGGTCAATAGCGCCAAGCATAGCCCATTGCGCCAAAATAAACCGTGGTTGAACCCCATATTGATGAGATAACTTCAAGAACGTATCTTTATGCTGTTGATAAAGCTGAGTCGCTGCATTTACTTTGGCATCTGATACCATCGCTGGAATATATTGCTCTAACGAGGCATAACTGGCCTGCTTCACCGTTGCACGTCGAAATAACTTTGTTTGTGCACCAAGCTCATCGACTAACTTGGCGTCAACACCTTCATTTTTTGCTTGGGTCAACAGCGATGGTAAGAATTGCTCGAAACTTTGGGCACTAGCTTGCAAAGGCAGTAACAAAGACACTGTTACACCGATAGCACACCAAATGCCCATTAATCTCGATCTCATGCTGTTCCCCTCAAAAAACATCTCTATGACACGCCGTTTGACTGCTGGTGTTCCTTAAGCAAGTTTATCTGAGGTGGCGGTAATTGCAGATAAAAACCTTGCTCAGCCAAAGCTGCTTTGACTTTATTAATATCGGCAAAGCCTAAATGATCGCGTTTTTCTATGGGAAGCAACATCACCAATTTTGGTGTACCAAACACCTCCATCAGAGACGCTGGCACATCATCAAATTTCTCTTTTTGCTTGATGAACAAGTAGGTATCCGCTTTTCGGAGACTTTTATACACTGCACAGATCATAAGTACACCAATTCCTGAGCTTTAAACTTGCTAGTAAAATGCCGTCATTATAACATGTTCGACCATCGTAACCGCATGTTAATGAGTGCAGAACTCAAATTACGGAGCACTTCGCCAGGATGCAAAAAGCCGTGTTGGAGCTGAAAGGATCGTCTTTCACATTGTCCGTACTTCACATCAACAGTAAAGACCTCGATCGCCTACTAACAGAGTTAGACGCTAAGCTGGCTCAAGCACCGCAATTCTTTGTTAATGCGCCTCTCGTGTTAAACCTTGCCAAGGTTGCTGATGATATGCCTGATCTTGAAGCGCTGAAACAAGCGCTTCGCCAACGTAACCTTTTTGTCGTAGGGGTGACAGGCATAGCCAAGGCCGATATGGCAGCCGCATTGAAACTGCCACTGATAAAATCGGGAAAAGATCGCCAAAGCGCGCCAGCTAAAACTGCAGTATTACCGCGAACTACCAAAATAGTTAAACAGAATGTGCGCTCAGGTCAGCAGATCTACGCCGCCAATGCTGATTTAATTGTTTTCGGAGCGGTAAGCAATGGAGCTGAGGTGATTGCCGATGGTAGTATCCATATCTATGGCACCCTAAGAGGCAAAGCAATGGCAGGTGCTCAAGGCGATAACCATGCCGTTATTATCGCTAAGACATTATCTGCTGAGCTAGTATCAATTGCTGGCAATTATTGGCTGTCTGACAATATACAAGAACACACTAACGGTTCAGGCGCATGCGTACGCTTGGACGGTGAATCATTAATAATAGAAGCACTGCCGCTATAAGGCAGAGACGAAGGATAGACATATATGGCACAAATTATTGTGGTCACTTCAGGTAAAGGCGGCGTTGGAAAAACCACCTCCAGTGCCGCTATTGCTACCGGACTCGCACTTAAGGGACACAAAACGGTTGTTATCGATTTTGATATCGGTTTACGTAACCTCGACCTCATCATGGGATGTGAACGTCGAGTCGTATATGACTTCGTCAATGTGATTAATGGCGAAGCTAATCTCAACCAAGCACTTATCAAAGACAAGCGCTGCGACAAATTGTTTGTTTTGCCAGCTTCTCAAACACGCGATAAAGATGCCTTAACCAAAGAAGGTGTCGGCAAAGTGTTGGAAGATCTTAGTAAAGATTTCGACTACATTTTATGTGACTCTCCTGCGGGGATTGAAACTGGCGCCATGATGGCGTTGTATTTTGCCGACGTAGCGATTGTAGCCACCAACCCTGAAGTCAGTTCAGTGCGCGATTCGGATCGAATTTTGGGGATGTTGCAAAGCCGGAGCCGTCGCGCAGAACAAAGCTTAGAGCCAGTAAAAGAGTATTTATTACTAACGCGTTATGCACCTACTCGTGTAAAAACCGGAGAGATGTTGAGCGTTGAAGACGTGCAGGAAATCTTAGCGATTCCGCTACTTGGTGTGATCCCTGAATCGCAGTCAGTCCTTAAAGCGTCAAACTCTGGTGTGCCAGTGATTGTTGATCAGCAGAGCGATGCTGGCCAAGCATATGCCGACGCAGTAGAGCGCTTATTAGGCGCCGATGTGCCATTGCGCTTCGTCGCTGAAGAGAAAAAAGGTCTTTTGAAACGTATATTTGGTAGCTAACTATGTCCTTACTCGACTATTTTAGAAGCACGAAGAAAAGCAACACTGCCGCCACGGCCAAAGAGCGCTTGCAGATTATTGTTGCCCATCAACGTTCGCAGCGTGGTGACCCAGATTATCTGCCTTTGATGAAACAAGAGATCATCGAAGTGATCCGCAAATATGTACATGTGGACGAAGATCAAGTTTCGGTCGCGCTGGACCAAAATGATGACAACTTGTCTGTGTTAGAGCTCAATATCACTTTGCCGGAGCGCTAGCATTACCTTCCATTATCAAAACAATAAAAAAGCCACCCTAAGTGGCTTTTTTATCTTAATGAGTTTGCTTGCTTTTAGGCTTCAAACTTCACTAAATCAAACTCAGCAATATCAGACAAACGCGTAAAGGTTAAGCCGTCAATTTTAGCGGTAGGAATACGACTTCGAGGATCTGCTTTATTGACAGAAGGATAGAAAAAACCGCTCGCGTCGACATAACCTTTCGCCCGACTGTTGCTTTTAAGCTGTTCGTAAAACAAGCCATTGACGAAGAACCCTAAGGGGTGTCGTTGGCCTTTAGCCATCAAGCTGTATCGAATGTTCTCTTCCAATTCAACCTCCTTTTAAATCGGTAATAACACAAGCCGCTAAAATAAAGTCTAGTCAACTAACACAACTAACGCCGCCGCTTGTCACTTTTAATGTAGAATTTGTGATGGTAAGCAAATATTGACCAACCATAACTCCACAACATAAACGGAACCTTAATGATCATCGGTAATCCGCATGCCAGTAACTGCGTCTATTTACCCCATATTCCAGTTGTGCCCAACAAATGGCATTGGCAACAACAAGATGCAATGCAACAACTACTGACGGCTAACAGCAATCATTGGCGAAAAATTTGGGTCATTAGTGCCAAAATACTTGATGATACGAGTGATTGGCGACAATTTTTACAAACATGTCTGCTGCAACAATGCTGCTTTTACTGCGATGAGCCAACACTGCACTCAACAGCTAAGTTACATTTTTATAGTGGCCAAGCGATAGCGGAACAAATGAGTGGTAAATCGTTAGTGAATAACCTCAAACAGCGTTTAGCACAAGATGATAGTGGCCACTGGCACCTGCCCTATTTTGATTACCGTCAATTCCCCAACGCACTTATCGAATCACTAAGACAACGATTATCAAAATGATAAATCCACCGCGCCAAAGAAAATGCCGCGATTGTTAGCGGCATTTTCTTCACGATAAACAATTAATCGTAAATCGTTGGAATGGGCTTACGCTTATGCTGCGTCGCCTTATAAATACTAATCAATTTATCTTCCACTGCGGCAGGCACCTCTTTACCTTCAAGGAAGTCATCGATTTGATCGTAGCTGATCCCTAACGCGACTTCATCCTCAAGGCCGGGATTATCTGACTCTAAATCTGCGGTTGGCGCCTTATTAACCAAAACTTCAGGCGCACCAAGATACGCAGCTACTTGGCGGACTTGACGCTTATTCAAACCAAATAATGGCGTCATATCACAAGCGCCATCGCCCCACTTGGTATAGAAACCGGTGATATTTTCCGCACTGTGGTCTGTGCCCACAACTAACCCACCAATCAAGCCCGCAATATCATACTGAGCAATCATACGCATACGCGCTTTTACATTGCCTTTGACGAAATCGACTTTACTGGCAGAGGGTAATTCAACCCCAGCGGCACTCATTCCCGACAGCACTTGATCATGTACCCCTTCAACGCCAGCGTGGACATTCACCGTCACAATCTTACTAGGGCGGATAAACTGCAACGACAACTGTGCTTCGTCTTCATCACGCTGCTCCAAATATGGCAAACGCACTGCAATAAACTGGTAGTCTGCAGACCCTGCTTGCTCATTTAGCGCCTCGACAGCCAACTGACATAAGCGACCAGCTAGCGAAGAATCGATACCGCCACTAATCCCTAATACTAAGGCTTTACTTTTGGCTTCTAGCAACTTGGACTTTAGAAACGCCACTCGACGTTCGACTTCAAATGCAGGTTCAATCGCCTGCAGCACTTTCATTTCTCTTAAAATCTGTCCTTTCACGGCGGGGCTCCATCTCACTTTTAAAATAATCTAACTACTGCCGCGCGCATGAGCGGTAGCAAGCATAATTGTCATAAGATGGCTAACAAGATACCAATTATTTATAGGAGTGAACAGCCATCGCACGGGCTAGTTGCCCTTACACGAAATGGATGTACATAATTTCTGCCACACGCGTCAGCCACAGTTAAGTAACTGGAATTTAAGATAACTGCCATTGGCAATTTCTATGATTTCACCATAAACTGATGCCGCAACAATAAAGGACAAAGACATTATGAGAATACTAGTTGTTGAGGATGACCCATTACTGTCACATCACTTAAAAGTTCAGTTGAGTGAACTAGGCAACCAAGTACAGGTAGCCGCCACTGCGAAAGAAGGATTTTATCAAGCAACTGATTACCCTATTGACGTTGCTATTGTCGACCTTGGGTTGCCAGACCAAGACGGCATCTCATTGATTAAGCAGTTACGCGACGCCGAACTGAAAGCGCCTATTTTGATCTTAACCGCGCGTGTTAACTGGCAAGACAAAGTCGAGGGCCTAAATGCTGGCGCAGATGATTACTTGGTGAAACCCTTCCAGAAAGAGGAACTGGTGGCACGATTAGATGCGTTAGTGCGTCGTAGTGCGGGCTTTGTTAAACCTGTAATCAACAGTGGCGAATTGTCGCTGGATTTGGCAGCCAAACAGGTGACTATGAGTGGTGAGTTGATGGATATCACCGCATTTGAATACCAGATCCTTGAATATCTGATGCGCCACAATCATGAGGTTGTTGCTAAGCAACGCCTGCTAGATGTGATCTACGGTGATAAAGAAGGTGACCCAAATACCATTGAAGTGATGGTAAGCCGACTCCGCAAAAAACTTACCCGCGACGGTATTGAGAATCCTATCATCACCATTCGCGGCCAAGGATATAAATTTAACCTCCCATGCGAATAGCCATGAGACCGAAAAAACGCCTACTTACGCGAATGTTCCTGACATCTTTGTCAATTATCGCGTTGGTAGGCTTTGGCTTAGCATGGATGGTCAACATTCTACATGCGCAAAACAGCTATAACGAAGAAACAGCGAAACTTATCGCTGAGATCCCGCAAGTAGCAGCAGAGTTGCGCGAGCATGACTTGATCCCAGATACCAGTGCTTGGCTGGAAGAGAACAATACCCAGCAGTCTTATGTGATGGCGTCCTGTGACGACCAGTTCAAGCAGATCTGGACCTCTGCCTTAGCGGTGGATCGTGGCTTATTTGATATTTGCGAACGCTTTAACAGTATTCGCGATGACATTCCCCCTTACTTTTTAAGCATGAATGACCAGCGAGGTTATTTTGCTTACCTGCTTTCTGTTGATATTGCATCGATTCACTACAACTTATTGGTGTTGAAAGATGCGGAGAAAATCCAACAGGAATCGAGCAAATTTGCCAAGCGTACCTATTTGCGTCTAGCACTGGTACTCGCGCTAGCATTGCTACTGCTAGTCAGTGCCGCTTATTGGGGCATGCAGCCGCTTGGCCGTATGCGCAATGAACTTAAGGCGATTATTCAAGGCCGTAATCAGTCACTTTCTAAGGGCTATCCCGTTGAGCTAGAAGGCATCACGCAAGCGCTCAACGAGCTTATCCGTCAATCGGGTGAACAACAACAGCGCTATCAAAATGCAATGAACGACCTTGCTCATAGCTTAAAGACTCGGTTAGCGGCGGTGCATGCCATTACTGATGACCAAAACCTCAACCGCAAAGAGATGGCGGAAAAGGTGATGGAGCAAGTAAGCCAGATGGACCATTTGGTAAAATACCAACTGAAGCGCGCCATGTTAGGCCGTAAAGGGCTTAAAAAAGAAACCACTATGATTGAGCCCTTAATCAATCAATTGTCACAGATGCTCTTCAAGGTATATCGGGACAAAAACGTAGCCTTTACCGCTAACGTCAGCCCCGAGCTAGCCTTTCCTGGTGAACAAGGGGACTTAATGGAGCTCGTCGGCAATTTGATGGAAAACGCGTTCAGGCTATGTATCTCTACGGTACTAGTAACAGCGACTAAATATAAAAACATTCTCGAGATAATTGTTGAAGATGACGGTCCTGGTGTCGATGAGTCGCTCCGAGAAAAAATTACTCAGCGTGGTGTACGTGCAGATACGCGCTCTTCTGGTCAAGGGATCGGTTTAGCCGTTTGCCAAGAGATTGTGGACAGCTACGGCGGCACCTTAACCATCGAACAGTCCGAGCTTGAAGGTGCCTTGTTCAGAATTACGATTCCCCTGCTTTAACTACGATATAGTTGTTCTGCCCGATTAAACATTATCCATGACGTGGCAATATATTTATCGTTACTGATAGGTACATTGCCACGGTGAGTATGAGTAAATCCAGCCGGCGCGATAACGACAGTGCCCTTACTTGGCCTAACTTGACGCTGCTGATAATAAAACTCAGTCTCGCCCCCCTCCGCAACATCATTTAGATACACCATAAATAATGCGACTCGGTGCAGCGCCTCACTCTGCCCCAATTGAGGATACTGCTCTGAATGCCAATGCGGATAACCACCCTGCCCTTGAGAATATTTTTGGATATTAATGTTACCGCTACGATAAAGATACTTAACCAAGCTATCCAAGCGATTTGCGCCCAATGTGCCATAATTTTCATTGTATAAGGTAACGACTTGGCCCGATAAATCGGCAACTTGGACAGATACAGCGCCCATAAGCGCCATAGAATATTTATCGAAGTACTGGCAAACGCAGGGAAACACGCCTGTTAATAGTTCATCGCGAATAGAGGCGAGTTCACCGTGATGTTCCAACGTAAGATCGAAGCTAAATTTCTTACTCCGATCAACGCCATGGCCAGTCTGCCCCGCGGCAACCGAAGGATGAGCGTTAAATATCGTGATTAACCGATCACAAAGGGGGTCGGATATTGCGTTAGGGAAAACTTCGATAAAATCCATTGTAGAGATATTGTTAATCCATGATGAGCGTATGCTGACATCAACGCTCCTATGCAGTAAAGATACATAATGCAAGCAAACATTTATTTACCATCTAACAAAAAATAGTGGCCTATGGGTAATAGTCGTTTCGTTTCAGTACAGTAATTACAAGTCGGAAACTATGTTCGACTGCCGGTCGCATGGAAAGATCATCCCTTTCTTTTCAGCAGTTTTCGGCTCAAGCAGCAAGCACAGATTGAACTGATAAAAAAACTAGGCATTGATTCGGTTTATGTGGATATCGACAAAAGTGATGTACCGCCGCTAGAAACGCCAGCTGAAGCGGCCACAGCAGCGAACGATGTAACAGAGCTTGAACAGCTGCATCAACAGATGGAGCATAACAAGACCGAGCAAATTGAAGTCCTGCGAAAAATGCGTCGAGATCTTAACAAAGCCGAAGAGAGTTTTGATCGTTCCTTGGCACGAATGCGCAGTCTTATAAACAAATTACGCTCACGTCCGCTCAATGCCGTACAAGAAGCACAAGAGCTCGTCGCCGATATCACTGAAGAGTTACTTGCATCAAGTAACCTTGTGCTGCACCTGATGTCTGATCAGAAAAAAGATGATGGCATCTATTACCATTCGCTCAACGTCGCAGTACTGTCAATGCTTGTAGCGAAGGAGCTTGAATGGCCGCGCCAGGATATCGAATTTATTGGGCTTGGCGCCTTGTTTCACGATGTCGGTAAACTGAAATTGCCAAGCCAGATATTGCGAAAACAGGAAGCCCTTACCGCACCAGAGCAGAATTTATTGAATCAACATCCAGTACTTGGCAAAGAATTCATCAAACTGGCCAATGACTTCCCAGAGCAAGCGATGGAAGTGATTCTGAATCACCATGAATACCTTGATGGTACAGGCTCGCCAAGGGGACTCAAGGCTGAAGATATCTCTCAAATAGCCCAACTCGCGGCAGCGATTAATCAATATGATGTGCTATGTCATCCTACCGTTGCCAACTCAGTTGCTCGCACACCTTATGCAGCCTTAGGCTACCTATATAAATATTCTAAAGGAAAGCTAAATCAAGAATTCATTGGAAAGATGATCAAGCTATTAGGAATTTACCCACCAGGATCGGTAGTTGAACTCACATCCGGACAGTTTGGCATAGTCATGTCAGTCAATCTAAGTAAACTGCTTCTGCCAAGGATTCTGGTCTACGACCCAATGGTGCCCAAAGATCAAGCTCCGATAATTGATCTTGAATCAGAAGGGTTACAAATCACTCGTTGCATACAACCCAATGCCCTACCGGAGAAGATCTACAAATACCTCAATCCACGGGAACGAATTAGCTATTACTTCGGCAGCGAGACGCAATAGAAGAAAATATGCTCAATAGTAAAAATCAGCTACGCTTAAATAAAGGCGGAGCTTATGCTCCAAGACAACCAAGGATGGGAGGAGCACTATGGCTGAATTACCTGATTTTGATACCTTGATGTGGATGGCGCAGCATTCACCAGAAGAGCTCGATAAACTGCAGCAGAATTTATCTGAAGAACTCATCAGTAGCGCTGGCAAAAACGCATGGCAGTTGCGTGCCGTTAACCAACACCTAACCCATAAACTCGCCCGCTGCTCAAATCCATATCAGCGCTGCATAACCACAGTGACGCTCATGCGCAACAAGTTTGATTCGCTCGCACAAGTGCTGCAAGATCCAGAACACTTCCGTAATAACATGGCGCAGGTACTGCCCTTTAAACGCAAAAGCGCCTAACCATAGGCGCTTAGCGATATGTCAACGTAAAGGCTAGAGCCAACCCTTGCGCCTAAAGAACAGATATGTGCCTGCGGCACTTGCCAACATAAGCACAATCGCTAACGGATAACCGACAAACCAATCTAACTCCGGCATATGCTTAAAGTTCATGCCGTAGCTACTGGCAATCAACGTCGGAGGCAGAAACACCACTGCGGCAACCGAGAAGATTTTGATAATCTTATTCTGCTGTAAACCACTAAAGCCCATGGCTGCATCCAGCAAGAAGTTCAATTTATCAAATATGAATTGACTATGTGGCATCAGAGACTCGATATCCGATAGCATCTCACGCATATCTTTAATCTCCTCTTCCAGCATCTCATGCCGGTAATATTTCTGCATATAACGTAGTGAGCGCTGCGTATCGAGCAAACTTAGACGAATTTTACCATTCGAATCTTCCTGCAGGGTAATCATGCGGAAGATGTCATCAAGTTCATCACTTTCAAACACTTGCTGACTTACGTTCTCCAGCACTGTATACACATCTTCAATTAAGTCTGATAGATATTCTACTTTGAGGTTAAACAACTCAAGGAACAGGCCCTGTGGCGTCTTGACATCGATTCGTCCTAATCGTAGATAGTTACGAAGTAGACGGATCAAGCCAACATCTTCTTCACGGATGGTCAGTAGGAAGCTAGTACGTAAGTTAAATGATACGTTTACACCACGAACGTCTTGCCCTACCCGCTGTGGGAACAGTGAGTTGATGTGCAGGCCGTCGCTATTCTGATAGAAACGTGCCGAAGCCTCAATCTCGTTAATATCTTCTTCGTCAGGCACTTCCTCCACCGAATACTTAGCTAGCCAATCACGCTCGCTATCGTCTGGCCGATAAAGATCAAGCCACAAGGTATCTTCTGGAATGGCATCTTCTGCAGATAGTTCGATGATTTTAAGCTGCTGATGCTGGTAAATGTAAGCTGTGATCATAAAACCTCCTAGCAGCAGGTGAAGATGTGGAAGTACGAAGTGCTGCTAGTTTAACTGATTAATTCGGAAAGAAAAGTTAATACAAAAATATTAAAACTAAGGCGCAATTTCCACCCGTTCCTGCTGCGATAACCTGATAGTGATACCATCAACAGTCACTATTTTATTGTCACTAATATCGCGTTTACGAACGGTATAGGTCTCAGTAGTACCATGTTGTGGCGACCCTATGGTCACTTGCACTTGCTCAAAGCCCAACCACCACTGCCAACCGACAATGATGGCCGCAACCAACAATAAAACCACCGCTACTGTTGCAGTAACCTTCTTATTATAGAAACTCGGCGCGGGTGAGGTATTGACTATTTGGTTAGCGGACTGGCGCTTAGCTATCACTTTCCAACCAATAACTACCACTAATAATGTCACTAACAGCTTTGTCAGCATGCTCTTTACCCTAGCCAAATTACGCGAAGAACCCGCATTGTAACATATTGAATAGCTGCTTTATTTGATAAAGATGACGAATAGCCAAACACTAAGAAACCTTAACGGAACTAGGCATTATGGAAGTCTGTATCTATAGATTACTCATAAAAGGGCAAGGTAATGATGCTCGCAGGCTCTAATACTTCATGAGCTCAAGCGACAGATCGGACCATGCCTGTTACGCGTAGCGGTTACCCGATGCTACTGATTGGAATGCCGTAAAGCAAAAAGGCCACCCCTTAGGATGGCCTTTTTTAAATTAGGCGTCTGGCGATGACCTACTCTCACATGGGGAAGCCCCACACTACCATCGGCGCGATTGTGTTTCACTTCTGAGTT
>NZ_JBLXAT010000019.1:0-101213 GCF_048265805.1 Shewanella sp.
GGAGCGGTAGTTCAGTTGGTTAGAATACCGGCCTGTCACGCCGGGGGTCGCGGGTTCGAGTCCCGTCCGCTCCGCCAACACATTAAAGCCTCGTCATGCGACGAGGCTTTTTTGTTTCTGCATTATTGAATTTGTGTTCCTGTCGGTCGCAACGATATTCGCATCGTGGTGTTATTATCGCTCTGTGATTTGAATATCAATCCATGCTGTTATATTCGTTATAATCCCTTATTAGAGGTAACTATCGTTGGACTGCCGTGTCGGATGTGGCGCATGTTGTGTAGCGCCGTCAATTACCAGTGCCATTCCCGGGATGCCTAATGGTAAGCCCGCTGGCGTGCGTTGTGTGCAGTTAGATGACGATAACCTCTGCCAACTATTTGGGCAGCCTGAGCGCCCTGACGTATGTCTGCAGTTTTCAGCAACCGAAGATGTTTGTGGACATAGCAATGATGAAGCCTATCAAATCATCACGCTATTAGAGCAACAAACATCTCAATAGGACGGGCACATGCAACTGACGCGGTATACAGATTTGGGGATTCGGACACTGATGTATTTGGCGCTAGATCCTGCTCGTGAGCGGTTATTTCGTATTGCGGAGATCACTGAAGTATTCGAGTTATCACCCAACCATGTGTCTAAGATTGTGCATCATTTAGGTAAGACGGGTTATTTAAAGACCGTTCGCGGAAAAGCCGGTGGTTTTCGCTTAGCGATGGAGCCCGCAGCAATCAATATCGGGCGCCTGGTGCGCGACCTTGAGCATTCACTTGAACCTGTTGATTGCAACAAGCCTTATTGTCGGCTACTGCCAGCGTGTCATCTTAAAGGGATTCTAGCTGATGCGGTAAACGCTTATCTGCATGTATTGGATCGCTACACCTTAGCGGATGTTGTCGCTAATGGTAACGAACTGCATGGCTTGCTACCTAACAGCGACGCGAGTGCGGCTCGTTTCAGCTAAAGTTGCTCTTTATCGTTACTTGCTTTGGAGCGCTCTTTAGCGAATTGTAAGGTGAGTAGCTCCGAGGCTTTGACCAATTCAACACCTTGTTGCTGTAACTCTGGCTTGAGGCTGTGTTTGAGAAACTCAATGGTTTCTGGATAGGGATGAGCAATCAGTACCGCTTGTCCCTGTTGTTTCGCCAGTGTCAGCGCTGTGGCAAGTTGTTGTTTCAACGCGCGCTGGTCAACTCGGTTATCTAAAAACACTTGGCGTTTGAGTAACGGCACATTAAAGGTTTGCGCCTCATAGCTGGCCTTTGAGAAGCGTGTAGTGACACTATCTACAAAGTAAAAGTTTTCTCCCCGTAATACTTCCATTAACCACTGCATAGGCTGGTCTAGCTGTGTCAGTAGGCTACCCATGTGGTTATTACTGCCCTTGGCGTAAGGCACGCTTTTAATGGCATCTGCTACGGCTTGCTTGAAATGTGCTTCATCCATTTGGTTATTCAACCCACCAGGCCCCATCGCCTTGCCGTTTAAGGCTTGCATAGGCAGGTGAACTATAATCTCATGGCCTTTTGCGTGGGCTTGCTCGGCAAGTTTACGTCCAAGAGGTGTATGAGGGAGCACTGATAAGGTAATGCCGGCAGGAAGAGACAGGGTATCCTCGTCGGTGTGACGATAGCCAATATCATCGATGATAATAGCCAGTTGTCCAGCACTGCAATATAAGCTGGCGAGGGCTAATACAACCCCAAGTAAAAGTCGGCGCACTATTGTTATAGATTAAGTCTTATTAAAATGATTTGGCTACCGCTATCGTTACTGCTTGTTGGCGGCGATCCTTATCTGTGTATGTTATACCAGTAACCGCCCTAGGGCTGTCAAGCCAAGCCTACGTTTAGCGGCAGTATTTAGCTGGGTTTTCTGCTTCACCTTTATGACGAATTTCAAAATATAGCCCTGCTTGATTTTGTCCACCTGAGCGGCCAACTAACGCTATCTCTTCGCCGGCTTTCACGCTATCGCCAACGTCTTTCAGCAAGGCTTGAGAATAACCGTAGAGACTCATAAAGCCTTGACCATGGTCGATGACCATCAATAACCCAAAGCCTTTAAGCCAATCAGCATAGATGACTTTACCTGATGCTGGCGCTGATACTGTTTGCCCTTCAACGGCATCAATGACCACTCCTTTCCAGCGTATATTGCCGGAACGGGCACTGCCGAAGCTATTACGTAGGCTGCCCTTGGTTGGCCAGTTCAACTTACCGTTGCTTTTGGCTAGTCCTTCCATAGCTGGGTTCTCGGCGGCGGCTTTTATTGCTTGCTCAATGACACGTTTAAGTGAGGCTTCTTCTATCTGCAGTTGCTCCAGACCAGACGCTTTTTTATCAATGAGTTGCTGCAATTGGGCCAAGGTGTTTTGCCGTTGTTGCTGTTCGGCAGAAAGCTGTTTTGACTGTGCCCTTTGGTCGATGGCCAGAGCACTAAGGCGCTCATTTTCTTGCTTAGCTTGCTGCTGTACTTTGACCAGCTCTTTATGGGTTTGTTTTAGGGTATCAATGGCGGCAATGCGCGCTTTATTCAGATATTGATAATAAGTGAGTAGCCGCTCAACGGTGGCTGGATCTTGCTGATTCAATAGCATTTTACTGTAATCGTGATTACCTGCTAGGTAGGCGCTCTTGAGCTGCTTGGCTAATACGCGCTGCTGTTCATTTTGCTGCTTGGTGAGATCCGCTTCTTGGCCGTTCAGTTTTTTGATATTGGCCTGCGATGTGCTCAATTGATTTTCTGTGTCGTTGAGTTTTTTAGCGGCATCACCAATGGCGCGTTCGTCACGTTTAAGTAACTGCAGTAATTTATCGCGCTGCTGGCTGTTACTGCGCAGATCTTGCTGTTCAGAGGCAATTTGTTGCTGAATAGCCTGCAACTCCGACTGACGTTTATTCAGATCAGAGGCATGTGCCAGCGTACTGGATAAAATAAGAAAGCCAGCAACAATGCTGGCTTTCACTTTAGCGTTAATAATCACGGATGCGTGGTTACTCTTTAACGTGGATGATAGCCTTGCCGGTCATTTCTGCCGGTACTTCCTGTCCTAACAGCGTCAACATTGACGGGGCGATATCACTCAGACGGCCGCCGTTGTCGATGTCAGCATTACGACCAACATAGATGAACGGTACGAGCTCGCTTGTGTGCGCGGTATGTGGCTGGCCAGTGGTTTCATCCACCATTTTTTCAGCATTGCCATGGTCAGCAGTAATGATGCATTCACCACCGACTTTTTCCAGTGCCGTAACCACTCGACCTAAACAATGGTCTACCGCTTCGCAGGCTTTTACGGCAGCGTCAAAACTACCAGTGTGGCCGACCATATCCCCGTTAGGATAGTTACAGATAATGACATCATATTGAGATGATTCAATGGCTTCAACTAACTTATCGGTCAGTTCTTTTGAACTCATCTCAGGTTGTAGGTCATAAGTCGCTACTTTCGGGGAGTTAATCAGAATACGATCTTCACCTGTAAATGGTGTTTCAAGGCCACCATTGAAGAAAAAGGTGACGTGCGCGTATTTCTCAGTTTCTGAGATACGTAGCTGACGCATGCCCAATTTTTGCAGTGTTTCACCGAAGGTATTTACGAGATCTTCTTTAGGGAAGGCGACAGGGGCATCAATGTCTGCCGCGTATTCGGTCAACATGGTGAAATTTACTTTTGGTGTTTTGTTACGAACAAAACCATCAAAGTCTGGATTAACAAACGCACGGGTGATTTGACGCGCGCGGTCGGCTCGGAAGTTCATAAAGATCAGTGAATCACCGTCATTCAACTCAACTTTTTCGCCGATGGTGGTGGCGGCTACAAACTCATCGTTCTCGTCACGGGCATAAGCTGCTTCCAACGCCGCCACGGCTGAATCCGCGGCGTGTTTGCCTTTACCTTCAGTGATCACTTCGTAAGCTTGAGCAACTCGATCCCAGCGATTGTCGCGATCCATGGCGTAGTATCGGCCAACAACGGAGGCGATTTTGCCCACCCCTAGGTCAGCAAATAGTTTGTCGAACTGCTCTAGGCTGCCTTTAGCGCTACGTGGCGGCGTATCGCGGCCATCGAGGAATGCATGCAGATAGATGGCTTTAGCACCGCGTTTGGCGGCCATTTGGCACATCGCTGCGATGTGGCTCTCATGGCTGTGGACACCGCCAGCAGACAGCAAGCCCATAATGTGCACCGCGCCATCGTTAGCAATCGCGGTATCTACCGCGGTGACTAAGGCTGGATTATCAAAAAATTCGCCGTCGTCAATGGCTTTGCCAATGCGGGTCAATTCTTGGTACACAATACGGCCGGAGCCAATATTGATATGGCCAACTTCGGAGTTACCCATCTGCCCATCAGGCAGCCCCACGTCCAAGCCTGAGCCTGAAATAAGGTTGTGGGCATATTTTTGCGCAAGACTATCGAGCACGGGAGTCTTAGCGTGGAACACAGCATTACTGCTGGTTTCACAGCGTGAACCCCATCCGTCGAGAATCAATAACGCCAGAGGACCTTTAATTGCCTTCATAATTGATACCTAGATGTAATTGAAAAATTCTTTATTGATTAAATATTACTACAGCTTTAGTGGCCGAAATAGCGCCATCAAACCGATTGTGCTGATGGAATTCATCGTTATTTGCGGTTTGATCGTCCTAGAAAAGCCGCGCTTTAACTGCTGCAATCTGGCTGGGGGATGGGTATACTCAGCGCTTATCATTCTGGGGCAAGCTCAATACAGGCTGTAATAATGCAGGAATATATCGATTTTTTTCACGCTCATACTATGTTGTGTGTCGCGTGGATTGCGTTACTCGGGGCATTGATTGTCACGACATTTAAAATGGCGTTTTCAAAAGTAAAAACCATTAACACTCAACAAGCTACCTTGCTGATTAATAAGGAAGAAGCTGTAGTGATTGATGTGCGTGGTAAAGATGAATTTCGTAAAGGCCACATTGTGAACGCCGTCAATATGCCGATGGCTGATATCAAAAATAGCCGCGCAAACCTTGAAAAGCACAAATCTAAACCCATCATACTGGTATGCAATGCTGGCATGACTTCATCCCAAGCTGCGCAAATTTTAGTAAAAGATGGCTTTGAACAGGTATACAGCCTCAAAGGCGGTATGGGGGAATGGCAGGCGGCCAATATGCCTGTTAGTCGCAAGAAGTAACCGCGACCATATGACTGTTAAGTTTAATTAGGGATGATGACCGGGACTCCGCGTAACAGATGCCCTCGACAAAAATAGCCCAGTAGGGCATCGAAAAAGAATAGGTAAAGCATTATGGCTGAAGCTACAAACAACGAACCTCAAGGCCCACAATTCAACATTCAACGCGTATATATCAAAGACGTGTCGTTTGAAACTCCAAATAGCCCTGCCATTTTCCAAAAAGAATGGACTCCAGAAGTTAAATTGGATCTTGATACTCGCAGCTCAAAACTGGGTGATGACGTATACGAAGTGATCCTGTCTTTGACCGCAACCGCTACTTTGGGCGAAGAAACTGCTTTCCTGTGTGAAGTTCAACAAGCAGGTATCTTCACTATCTCTGGTCTGACTGAGCCACAAATGGCCCATTCAATCGGCGCATATTGCCCGAACGTGCTGTTCCCATATGCACGTGAAACCATTGCTAGCTTAGTATCTCGTGGTACTTTCCCACAGCTGAACCTAGCACCAGTGAACTTTGATGCGCTGTTTGCACAATATGTTCAGTCTCGCCAAGCTGAAGCTACGGCAGCCTCTGAAAACGCAGAAGCGTAATTCGCAATGACCACCGAAGCTGAAATTACCGTACTAGGAGCTGGCTCCTACGGCACTGCACTGGCCATCTCTTTGGCCAGCAACGGCCACCGCACCGTACTTTGGGGACATCAGGTAGCCCATGTTGCCAAGTTGGCCCAAGCGCGTTGCAATGAAGAGTTTTTACCAGGGATTCCATTCCCTGATGAACTCATTATGGAAGCTGACTTAACTAAGGCGGTGGCGGCTTCACGCAACTTGCTGATTGTGGTGCCTAGTCACGTGTTTGCTGATGTGCTGGCACAGGCCAAACCTTTGTTGCGTCCTGATGCTCGCATCGTTTGGGCCACCAAAGGGCTGGAGCCACACACTGGGCGTCTGCTGAAAGATGTCGCGTGTGAAGTGATTGGTGATCAATATCCACTCGCGGTGTTATCTGGCCCGACGTTCGCTAAAGAGTTGGCCGCTGGTTTACCCACCGCGATTTCGGTCGCCGGTACTGATGATGCGTTTACCGCGGATATCGCCGAACTGCTGCACAGTCCAAAGCGTTTACGTGTTTATGGCAATGATGATTTTATTGGTTTGCAACTTGGTGGTGCGGTGAAAAACGTTATCGCCATTGGTGCGGGCATGTCTGACGGTATTGGTTTTGGGGCTAACGCGCGAACTGCATTGATCACTCGTGGCTTAGTAGAGTTGACTCGTCTAGGCGTGGCGCTCGGCGCCAAAGACTCGACCTTTATGGGGATGGCTGGCCTAGGCGACTTGGTACTCACCTGTACCGATAACCAATCACGCAATCGCCGTTTTGGTATGGCATTGGGCCAAGGGCTTGACGTGGATACCGCACAAACTCAGATTGGCCAAGTGGTTGAAGGTTACCGCAACACCAAGGAGGTGTTTACTCTGGCGAGTCGCCTAGGGGTAGAGATGCCGATTACTGAGCAGATCTATCAAGTGCTGTACCAAGGCAAATCTCCGTTAGACGCAGCAAAAGAGCTGTTGGCACGTGAGAAAAAGTCAGAAACTGGCAGTAACGATTAACAGCAAATTTGGTTATAGAAAAGGATTCCCGCGGGAATCCTTTTTGTTTTATGTGCTGAGCTTAACGCTAGTCTTGTTGTAGCTTGCGGCCATACAGCAGTAAATAGATTGCGGGCAGCACGAACAGCGACAGAATGGGCGCGGTAATCATACCGCCGACCATAGGCGCGGCAATCTTCTGCATGACTTCATTACCGGAACCTGCGCCCCACATAATCGGCAACAAACCAAAGAAGATGGTGGCAACGGTCATCGCTTTGGGGCGAATACGCATCACGGCTCCCTCAATCAGCGCGGCTTTAAGGTCGCTCACGGCATGATATTGGTTGTTATCTTGTCGATGCTTAATGGCATTGTTGAGATAAACCAGCATCACTACGCCAAACTCGGAGGCAACCCCCGCAAGGGCAATCATCCCCACGGCGACGGCGGCGGAGAAGTTATAACCTAAGCCGTACAATACCCAAGTACTGCCAACCAAGGCGAACGGCAGCGACAGCATAATAATGGCCGCTTGTTGAGCGGAGCCAAAGGTCATCATCAGCAAAATGAAGATGACGGCTAATGCCATCGGCACCACTTGCTCTAGCTTGGCGGTCACGCGTTGCATGTATTCATATTGCCCCGCAAATGCGTAGCTATAACGTGGTGGCAGTTTCACATTAGCCGCTAATATCGGTTTCACGGTATCGATGTATTCACCAATTGAGGTGCCTTTGATATCGACAAAAACCCAAGAGATTAACCGGCCGTTTTCACTTTTCAGCATTGGTGCGCCGTCAGTGATTTCGATATCGGCCAGATTTCGTAGCGGCAGGTAGTTACCCGATTTGGTTATCACAGGCAGATCGCGCAGTTTCTCAATGTTGTCACGCAGCTCACGTGGATAGCGTAAGTTGATGGGGTAACGTTCCGCACCTTGTACCGATTCACCCACATCCATTCCGCCGATGGCGTAACGCACCACGTCTTGAATATCACTTAAGGTCATGCCGTAGCGCGAGGCCACATCTAATTTCGGCGTAATATCAATGTAACGACCACCCCCCACACGTTCGGCATAGGCAGAGCGGGTATGTGGTTGTTGCATCAGCAGCGCTTCAATCTGTGCGCCAATACTTTGCAGCTCATTGATGTCAGACCCGGTGATTTTAATGCCGACAGGGGTTTTGATACCGGTGGAGAGCATGTCGATACGGGTCTTGATTGGCTGCACCCAGGCGTTGGTTAAGCCGGGGACTTTCACCGTTTGCTGCAGCTGGTCAATGATATCGTCCAGCGTCATGCCTGCGCGCCACTCATCTTTAGGCTTGAGCATGATGGTGGTTTCCAGCATGGTCAGCGGGGCTGGGTCAGTGGCGGTATCGGCGCGACCTACTTTACCGAAGACGCGTTTTACTTCGGGCACTGTTTTAATCAACCGATCAGTTTGTTGTAGCAGCTGTGAGGCTTTACCTGCGCTGATCCCCGGTAGGGTGGTTGGCATGTAAAGCAGATCGCCTTCCTCTAAGTCCGGCATAAACTCACTGCCCATGCGAGTGGCGGGATACCAAGCGCTGATTAGCGTCACAATGGCTAACACTAAGGTGAGTTTCGGAAAGCGTAGCACCAGTGACAGCAACGGCTTGTAGCCAGCAATTAGTACGCGGCTGAGTGGGTTGCTGGTTTCGGATGGGATTTTACCGCGAATGAACATGCCCATCAGAATCGGTACTAAGGTAACCGATAGAATGGCGGCGGCGCCCATGGCGAAGGTTTTGGTGTAAGCCAGTGGGGTGAACAGACGGCCTTCTTGATCTTCTAGCGCAAATACTGGCACAAAGCTCAAGGTGATGATTAGCAGTGAGAAAAACAGCGCTGGCCCGACTTCTTTAGACGATTCGGCCACAATTGCCCAGTGCTCGGTAAGGTTAGGGCGTCGCTGGTGCTCATGCTGAAAATGCTCGAGATGCTTGTGCATGTTCTCGATCATCACAATGGCGCCGTCCACCACTGCACCAATGGCAATAGCGATGCCCCCTAAGCTCATGATATTGGCGTTGACACCCATGTGGTTCATCACAATAAATGCCATCAGAATCGACATTGGCAAAGTGATCACCGCCACCAAGGTTGAGCGAGCGTGCATCAGAAACAGTAAGCAGACAATACTGACCACTACCATCTCTTCAATCACTTTATGCACTAAGTTTTCGACCGAGTTTTCAATCAGGGTTGAGCGGTCATAGGTTGGCACCACCTCCACGCCTTGCGGCAAACCGGCCTGCAGCTCAGTCAACTTGGCTTTAACAGCTTCGATGGTGGCTAAGGCATTTTCGCCATAACGCATCACGATGATACCGCCGACGGTTTCGCCTTCACCGTTGAGTTCAGCAATGCCACGGCGAGCGGCGGGGCCTTTGCGGATATTAGCAATATCTCTCAGCAGCAGCGGTGTACCCGCTGGGCTGGTAACCCCAAGTGGGATCTCTTGAAAGTCCTCTAAAGTTTGACGATAACCTTTGGCGCGCACCATATATTCAGCTTCCGCCATCTCAACCACTGAGCCGCCCGCTTCACTGTTAGCTTTGTTGATAGCGTTGCGAATGCTGGCAATATCCAGTTTGTAGAGCGCCATTTTGTCGGGGTCGAGGATAATTTGGTAGGTTTGCTCCATACCGCCAACAGTGGCCACTTCCGACACGCCTGCGACGCTTTGCAGTTCCAGTTTTAAATACCAGTCTTGCAAGCTTTTCAGCTGTGACAAATCGAGTTTGCCACTGTGATCAACCAGCGAGTATTCGTAAACCCAACCCACGCCTGATGCATCTGGCCCGAGTGATGGTTGCACCCCATCGGGCAGACGACTGCCCACTTGGCTTAAGTATTCTAATACGCGAGAGCGAGCCCAGTAGATATCGGTGCCATCTTCAAAAATCACATAGACATAAGAGTCGCCGAACATGGAAAATCCACGTACAGTTTTAGCGCCCGGCACCGCTAGCATTGCGGTGGATAGTGGATAGGTGATCTGTTCTTCCACTAATTTTGGCGCTTGGCCGGGATATTCAGTTTTAATGATGACCTGCACATCTGACAGATCCGGCAACGCATCCAGCGGCGTTTGTTTAAGCGCATGAATGCCCACCGCCATCACAATCACTGCCAGCACTAATACCATTACGCGCTGGCGAATGGATGCCTCAATGATGGTCTTCAGCATTGGTGGCCTCCTGTGGCTGTTGAGCGGACAGTCTTAACAAGCTGCCTTTGAGGCTGGCTTCTGAGTCCAGCAGGAACTGGCCAGAGATCACTACGTCATCACCGTCGGAAATACCGGAGAGAATTTCCACTTGGCCACGGCTCATCATGCCCGTGGTGACTTGTTTGGCAACAAAACCATGGTTGCTGGTTTTGACCACCACGCGGTTGGCTTTACCGGTTTGGATCAGCGCTTCTTGTGGCACCACTAACGCATCTTTATTGGCGCCACCGTAGATGGACACTTTCGCCAACGTATTGGGGCGTAACTTGACGCTAGGGTTATCGAGCACCACGCGCACACGTAAGCTGCGGGTGACGGGATCAAGTTCTGGGTAGATATAATCAATCTTGCCCTCTAAGCCTTTAATCCCCATTGCTGGAATATTCACTTCGGCGGCTTGGCCCACTTGCAGCCAGCTTTGCTCATTTTCAAACACATCGGCAATGACCCACACCTTGTGCAGATCTACCATAGAGAGCACTTCGGTGGCGGGTTGTAGATACATGCCGTCGCGAATGTTCAGTTCTGTCACATAGCCGTCTGTCTCGGCATAAAACGGCACTCTAAACAGCGTCTTGCCGGTTTTCTCTAGATTTTCGATCTGTGCGCGATTGATGCCAAGTAGCTCCAGACGGGTTTGCGCCTTACGTAGCAATTCGCTATTGCGGCTGTTATTACCGTGTTGTCGCAAACTATCTGCGGCAAGCAGGTAGTCATCTTGTGCATTGACCAACTCTGGGGAATAGAGTTCGTACAGCAGTTGGCCTTTCTTGATTTGCTCACCAGCGGCATTCACCGAGAGTTTTTCTACCCAGCCACTGACACGTGAGTGAATATGGGTGATCTGGCTCTGGTCGTAATCAATTTCACCGACGGTATCGACAAAGCGCCACATGGTTTGGTGATGTGCTTTAGTAACTTTAAGTGCGAGCGCTTGCTGCATACCGCCAGAAACGTTGACTTGCACTTGGTCTTGCTGGCCGCCCATCTCGACTTTTTCCAGTGTCATACCACAAATCGGGCAGGTACCGGGTTCATCCATCACAATCTGCGGATGCATTGGACAAACATATTTGATGGTGCCGCCGCCGTTACTATCGGCCTGTGGCACCAATTTGTGGGTCGATACCGCGTTCGCTGTTGTTGCGTCATGTTGGTGGTCGACATGTTCCATCTGCACTTGCTTGGCGCCATCTTCCTTCTCTACTAGGAACATACCGCAAATGGGACAACGCCCCGGCTCGTGAGTAATCACCTCCGGATGCATCGGGCAGGTATAGGTTTTGCCTTCATCTTGCGCTTTGTTTGCTGAGCTTTTGTCAGCGGTTGACCCTGCCGTAACTGCTGCGTTTTGCTGCGGTGTGGCATTGTCATCATCTTTTACTAAAAACATGCCGCAAATTGGGCAGCGACCTGGTTTGTCGCTGCGCTCTTGCGGATGCATTGGACAATAATATTCGCCGTGCACATGGGACTGCACCGCGTTGGCTATTGGGCTGGTATCGCCCGCAGTGGCTGCCAGCAAAGGCGCTGCTGGTGGCAGCGCTGCGGTTAATGCCATGGCAAATAGGCATGTCATTTTATGCGTGTGGTGTTTACGACTCATGACCTCATTCCTCTACTTCAATGTCACCAAAGTGCCTGATTACTGTTGGTGCATATGTGTCATATCGTCATGCGGCATCTGCTTCATGTCGTGGTCGTGATGGGGCATATCGCTGTGTTCCATCGCTTTAGCTGGCACTAACATCATGCCGCATTTAGGGCAATTGTCACCTTTGTGACCAGTCACTTCTGGATGCATTGGGCAGTGGTAAACCGCTGCGTCGGCTTTTACCAAGGTCATGCCGCATTTCGGGCAAGTATCACCTTTCTTGCCGGTCACCTCAGGGTGCATTGGGCAATGATAGACTTCAGCGGCATTGGCATGCTGATGTTGATGTTCAGTCGCTTGTTGCTCTGCCGCGGCAGTGTTAAATGCAAAAGCCATAGCCAGCAGCGCAGCAAACGCCAGTGATAAATAAGATTTCATGAGTATTCTCCAACGGGCATTATTGCCAACGCGTGAATTAAGCGCAGCAACACCCAAAAAGCCAAACATATAGGATTGAGTTACGGTAAATTTTAGGCACACGTGTGCCGTAGCAATCAGGCTATTGGTGGTTTAAAGGCTGGATTGGCAGCAATGGAGGAGAAATGAGGAGCAGGAGTCGCGACTATTCCCTCTGGCAATGGATGACCAGTGGGATTTGGGGCAGACATGAGATATCCAGCAACCGAAACGACTAAGCACTGACATTGCCCTTTACACATCCCTTTGCCATTGCAGCAATGATGAGAAGGCACGTCGGGAAGCACACTATTGGCCTGCTCGCCATCACAGCAAGTGGACATGTCAACTTCGTCACAGTGGGTAGCGGTGCTCATAGATTGATGATGGTTCATCATCATTTGCTCCATAGGTTGTGCATTGGCTGTGGCAATCATCATATGGCCATTCGATAGCAGCCCTTGCCCGACAAACGCGAGCAATAGCAATACGATCTTAAGGCGACGACTCATGCTAAACATATCAATGAACATTCCTAATCGGTGTCTGCGTACTTACCTTGGATGAGTTCATTATAGAACGGGTCCTTAGCAAGCTTTTATACATTAAATGAAATGATGAGCGCTTAGCAATCACTTAAAAATGATCGTTTTCACAAAACGCATTAAATATGCAAATAATGGAATATGCGCATATTTCCCTCAGTTGCCGTCGATAATCTGTACTATGAGTGGGCAGAATAAAATCAACGTGAATCAGTAATTCCTTGTTCACGATCAATGAATCTAACCTAGAATTGTAGTGCAGTAATGGCGATTGGTTGCAGGAAAAAACTAATCTCGGCCGTCTGTTAGCGATAATCAGTCTATTTTATAGCAGAGTTAGAGATAGGTCTCATTTTCGATTTTTAACGCCCGATTCATGAACAAAAGTTGGTTTATAATCGAAACCCTTAAAAAGGGGTCCCTATTTCAGATAGTGATAATTAAAAAAGATTTTGGAGAAGAGTGATGAATTGGCGTGCACTATTCAAACCTAGCGCGAAGTTTTCTATCCTGTCTCTGCTGGTCATCGGTATTGTGATCGGCGTGATTGGTTATTTCGCAACCCAACAAACCTTGCATGCGACTAGCCAAGACGCGTTTTGTATGACTTGTCACAGCAACCATTCACTTCAGAAGGAGTTGATGGCATCTGCCCACGGTAACAACCCGCAAGGTATCACCGTTAGCTGTCAAGATTGTCACTTGCCACACAATCCTATCAAATACTTAGTGAAAAAAATCATTGTGTCTAAAGACCTGTATGGTTACCTGACCATCGATGGTTTCAACACTCAAGAATGGTTGAATGAAAACCGTAAAGAACAAGCTGATAAAGCACTTGCTGAATTCCGTGCTAACGATTCTGAAAACTGTCAGCATTGCCATACTCGCATTTTCGAAAATCAGCCTGAAGGCATGAAGAAAATCGCTAAACGTATGCATGAAATGAACTTCAAAAAGCCTGAAGAAAAACGCAAAACTTGTGTGGATTGCCACAAAGGTGTTGCTCACTTCTATCCAAAAGGCTAATCACATCGATTAATGTAAAAACCGGTGCTCAGGCGCCGGTTTTTTTATTGTGGCAATGAATCCCCTGCTAGTGGTGAATCTTGGCACTGCGGGGCACAATGAATAAGGCCGCGATATTGCGGCCTTATTCAGTCTGTGGTTATTTAAAAGGGCAAACTGAAACCTACGCTGAACGTACGGCCCATGCCTTTAAAATAACGGTTGTCGTTGGGCACTGTTTGCGCGTAGTAACCAAAGTAATCTCGATTCAGCAGATTCTGTATTCCCAACGTTAAGTTACCTTGATATAGCGGCATGTTGAATGACGCATCAACAGTCACATAGCCATCAAATTCAGCATATTGGTCACCGCTTGCCGTCTCAAAATCACGATTCATAAAATAGTTGGCTTGAATGCGACTGCTGATGTCGGTGCTGTATCTGTGCTCCCAAAACAGGTTGAGACGATTGGGCGCAATATTGGCACCGTCAAGGTCGGTATCGATATGACCATCCTCGTTTGAATCGTACTCACCTTGTTGCAATGCTAGGGTCATCCCAAGATCATCACTGTCGGTGAGATAACCGGTCACACTGGCCTCTATCCCTTCGATAACGCTTTTTTCGCGTTTGACGTCGTAGAAACCGTCAGCATTCATTGCCAGACGAGCTCCGAGTTTCGCCTCGGAACGATACAGCGCAATTTTGGTGCTTAACAGCTCATGTTGATAATCCAAGCCGAATTCGTAATTGTCTGTGACAATCGGTTCCAGTGTGAGCGACGTTTCAATACTGGCTCCAGTATCCGGAAAGCTAGCGCCATCACGTAGGATTCGTCCAATGTCAGCCATACCAAAGCCTTGGTTGTAACTGGTATAGAGCCGCAAAGATGGGGTGAAGTTATAGCTCAAGCCAATATTGAACAATGATTGGTTAAAATCGGGTTTACCTCCGGCGATCTGCTTGTCACCTGAAGCCCACAAGGTTTTATAGTCATCCACAATCAGCTTGGCATATTCGTAGCGCAGGCCACCCGAAATGGTCAGTTGTTTTAATGGTGAGAAGCTCAACTGCGCGTACGGGGCAATATTGTCGTAGCGGGTTTCCGGTACCCAAGAGCGGCCTGTTTGCACTAAATCCTGTTCGGTGGTGTCACGGAACAGGTCAATACCATAGGCGAGATCAACACCTGAGTCAGCGATATTATTGGCGATCAATGACGCTTTAAGGCCCCACTTATTGGACTTATTACGCGACTGATCATAGAAATAGTTTTCACCATTGCTGCCAGTGTCACAGCTGGTTAAGCCCGTTGTGCCGTCAAACGCTGGGTCGTAAAAACTAGCAAAACACCCGCCACCGTAGACACCTTGGAAATTCTGATTAAATAGTTGCAGTTCCAGTTGTTGGCCTGCGAGATTGTTGTGTTTGTAACTTAAACTACTGGTAGTTACTTCATTGTTCGCCGCTTGCCATGGCTGCCGCTGTTTTACTGCTGACGTGGCGATATTGTTGGCAAAACTGCCTTTTACTGGCATCCAGTCGCCATTATTGTCAATATTGAAATGGTTCACCATGAATTCTAAGCGTGACTCACCGAAGTTATAGCCAAACTTGAGAAAGAAGTCTTTACTCTGGCTGTCCATCGATTCACCTTGGGTGGAATCAACGCCGATAACATCATCATTGGCATCATAGTAGACACCGTTACTGTGGTAACTGGCTGAGCCCAACATATCCACATCGCCAATGGTGCCTGAAAACGCGTAGTTAGCACCAAAACTCAGACTGTCAGCCGCAAAACTGGTGGGGGCCGAAACATCAAAACTCACGCGACTTTCGTTGTGGCCGCTAGGCTTTTTAGTGATGTAGTTGATGATTCCGCCCTGTGCTCCTAAGCCGTGCATCGCGTTGGCGCCATGAATAATCTCAATCCGCTCAATCATCATAGGGTCGATGGTTTGGCCTGCACGCCCTCCGTTACGGAGTGGATTTGACTGCGGCACACCATCGATCATGATAAGGGGCTGACGACCACGCAGCGTTTCACCGGTATTGGTCATCTTCTGTCGGCTGGGTGAGAAGCTTGGTGCCAAATTACCAATAATCGTCGACAGATCGCGAGTCGCGGCTAACTGTTGTTGCAGTTGTGCTTGATCAATCACGGTGACAGTATTGGGGATGGCACTTAGCGGCTTTTCCATGCGGCTTGATGTAATCACTAACGTTTCCATCTCCGCATCTTTGGCGATGGAAACTTGACTAGAAAGACCTGATAGCACTGATAAAGCAACGAGCGAAGGGGCGAATTTCATTATCATTCCTATGGTTGAGCATGGCGGTATTAAGACAATAATTGTTACGGTATAGGGTGTTATAAATCATACGCAAATGAAAATCGTTTTCATCTGCGTGGTTGGCGGCGAGTATAAGAATCGCGCTAAAAACTGTCCAGTGTTTATGTACATTTTTGTAAAACAGTATAGGAATGTGTGTAATGAACGCTTACCTTGTGGCGTAATTCTGGCGTAGCCGTAAAACTTTTAACTTGCCTGTGCTATTGTTGGCGCAATTTTCGTTAAATCCAAAATCAGACGATTCGCACTATGCATAATATTGCCGAGATTATTGCTCAAGAACTGCAAGTTCGTGAGCAGCAGGTGGCTGCCACCATTACTTTGTTAGATGAAGGCGCGACCGTGCCTTTTATTGCTCGTTATCGTAAAGAAGTCACCGGTGGCTTGGACGATACCCAACTGCGTAACCTGTTCTCCCGTTTAGGTTATCTGCGCGAACTAAATGAACGTCGGCAGGTGATCATCACCTCCATTGATGCCCAAGGCAAACTCACCCCTGAGCTGCGACAAGCCTTGAACGATGCCGATACTAAAACGCGCCTCGAAGATCTTTATCTACCTTATAAACCTAAACGCCGCACCAAAGGCCAAATTGCGATTGAAGCCGGTATTGAGCCGCTGGCGGACACACTGTTGGCGGCTGCAGGTCATGCAGCTGTTGATCCGGAAGTAGAAGCGACCGCGTTTATCAATGCGGAAGCTGGCTTTTCGGATGCTAAAGCGGTGCTCGATGGTGCGCGCTACATCCTTATGGAACGCTTTGCCGAAGATGCCGAATTGTTAGCTAAAGTACGCCGCTACATTGCAGATAACGCCGTGCTAGAAAGCAAAATGGTGACAGGCAAAGAGCTGGAGGGCGCCAAGTTTCGCGATTACTTTGAGCACAGCGAGCCGTTAGCCACTGTACCGTCGCACCGAGCGTTGGCGATGCTGCGTGGTCGCAATGAAGGCATATTGTCGCTGACCATTAACGCCGATCCTAATAGCGAAGGCAGCGGCAGCTACTGCGAGCAGATCATTGCCGCCCATGAAGGCCTCAGTTTTGGCACTAACGCCGTTGATAGTTGGTTGAGCACAGTGGTGACTGCAACTTGGCGCATCAAGATCGCCTTGCAGACGGAAACCGAATTCATTGGTCAGATGCGTGAACTGGCTGAAGGTGAAGCGATTAAAGTATTCGCCCGCAACTTGGGTGATTTGCTGATGGCCGCCCCCGCAGGGGCTAAAGCAACGATGGGGCTCGACCCTGGATTGCGTACCGGCGTGAAAGTGGCGCTGGTAAACGACACCGGTAAGCTGGTGGCACATACCACCATCTTCCCTCATGCACCGCAAAATCAATGGGATAAGTCAGTGCGTACGCTGGCGAACCTCGTCAAAATGCACAGCATCGAATTGATCGCCATTGGTAACGGTACCGCCTCGCGTGAAACCGATCGTCTGGCTGCCGATGTCATTGCCGAAGTGAAAGCCGATATGCCTAGTCTGACCAAAGTGGTCGTGAGCGAAGCGGGCGCTTCGGTCTATTCCGCATCAGAGCTGGCGGCCAACGAGTTCCCTGACTTGGACGTATCCCTGCGTGGTGCAGTCTCTATTGCCCGCCGCCTGCAAGATCCATTGGCTGAATTAGTAAAAATTGAGCCAAAATCTATTGGGGTCGGTCAATATCAGCATGATGTTAGCCAAAGTCAGTTATCTGCCTCGTTGGAAGCGGTGGTTGAAGACTGCGTGAACAGTGTGGGGGTTGATGTGAACATGGCGTCAGCGCCATTGCTGAGCCAAGTGGCTGGACTCAACCGTACATTGGCGCAGAACATTGTTGATTTTCGTGATGAAAATGGTCGTTTCAACAGCCGCAAAGAGTTGCTTAAAGTGCCACGTCTGGGGCCAAAAGCGTTTGAACAATCTGCGGGCTTCTTGCGCATCCGTGATGGTAGCAATGCACTGGATGCTTCGGCGGTTCACCCGGAAGCCTATGCGCTGGTGGAGCATATCGCCTCAGCTAAAGGTAGCCCAGTTGATGCCTTGATTGGCAACTCTAGCGTGCTGAATGCCATTAATCCAAGCGACTTTACCACGGCCGAATTTGGCGTGCCGACCATTACCGACATCCTTAAAGAGTTGGATAAACCCGGCCGTGACCCGCGTGGTGAGTTTAAAACCGCGACCTTCAAAGAGGGCGTAGAAGAGATTAAAGATCTGCGTCCCGAGATGATTTTGGAAGGCGTGGTCACTAACGTGACTAACTTTGGTGCCTTTGTCGATATCGGTGTGCACCAGGATGGTTTAGTGCATATTTCCTCACTCACCGACAAGTTCGTTAGTGATCCGCATACCGTGGTCAAAGCGGGTGATGTGGTGAAAGTGAAAGTGATGGATGTGGATGTTGCACGCCGTCGTATTGGCTTGACGATGCGCTTAGATGAAAAGCCGGCCGAAAAAGCCCCTAGCCGCAATGAGCGTCCGGCGGCGAAAGCGTCTGGCAAACCAGCACCGAAAGCGAATGGTAGGCCAGCCAAACGACCAGAGAACAAACAAGTGAACGCCGCCATGGGCAACGCCTTTGCTGAGGCCTTCGCCAAGTTGAAAAAGTAACTGCGTTAAACGACAAAAGCCGACATCATGTCGGCTTTTTTATGCAGCAACAGCGTTACACCTAAGCTGAAGCATCCACCTCTGCGTCGGCTAATGGTCGGGTTTGCGCCTGATAAAATTCACCAATGCGCTGTGCAAATTCGCGGTAGAAGCGGTTGGGCTGTGGCGTAGTTGCTACTGATTTCTCGTCAGTCTCGAGCGGCTGCTGGCTTTGAGGGCGTTCGAGGTTTACGCGGCTACGAATATCACGTCGTTCTAGCGCTGGCTTACTGAGCGAATAGGACTGTACCAGCGGGGCCTTTTGTTGCTGTTGGCGTTGTTCTTGAGCGCCTTGCTCTTGCTGCTGTTGATTGGACTGTTGTCGTGCATGCACGGTATCGGCCAGTCGTGCTTGTTGCTGTGCGTGCGCATTGGCACGCTCATTCTGCGAATTGAGACTACGCTCTTCGTGATTCTGCGTTGGCTGTTGCGGCGGTATCACCGTCGGCCGTTGTAAGTTTTCTGCGCGCGCCACATCGGTCGCGGCATTGGTGGTCGCGATCGGTACTTGTGGGTAGTTAGAGACAACTTGCATGCAGAAATCCTCAGCTGATGGTCAAATTCTAGCCAATTGCTAAGTTAAATCAACCCTGTTGCTGTGCTCCAACGCTGAATTTCGGTGACAACCTCATGCGGATGAGAAATAAACGGCGCGTGCGAGGCTTTGGCAAAAATGGCATCGGTGATGTTGTCAGCGGTTGGCATCTGCGTAATCACGCGATGCGGCACTAACCCATCGAGTTTGCCCCACAGTCTCAGCCATGGCAGTTGCAGGGTGGCTGCGTCTTCCCTTAAATCGATATCGCGCAGCATCGCCAGCCCGTCCGCCAGCGCAGTGGCATCTGGCTGCGGTTTCGCCAGTACCAATTCACGGATACGGCGAATATCATCGCGCGCGGTGTCGCTACCCATCGCTTGCAATGCGAGAAAACGCTCGATAGTTTTAGGGAGGTCTTGCTGTAGCTGCTGCGTAAACTGCTGTAGCACTTTGGCCGGAATCCCTGGCCATTCGGCTGTGGCCAGAAAGTAGGGCGAGGAGGCAACCGTAATCAGCGCTGCCACTTTTGTGGGATAACGCTGGGCTAAACGTGTGGCTAGTAAGCCACCCAGTGACCAGCCAAGCACCATCGCTTGTTCAGGCAGATGCTGTGCGAGCTGATCGACCCATGCATCGAAGCCACCATCTAGCGGTGCGCTGTCGCCAAAGCCGGGCAGATCGACTTGTAAACATTGGTATTGTGGCAGTTGGGCGACCAAAGGAGTAAAAATACTACTGTTCATGCCCCAGCCGTGCAGCAGCACTAGGGGGTGTCCGTCGCCGGATGCTTGCATAAATAACGCTGGTGAATTCATTACAACGCTCAAGGATGAGTTATGGTTAGCCTGTCTTGGCAGCGGTGCCGCGCAATTCTAGGTGCTAGTTTACCTAACCGCTGCTTATTGTGTCATCAGACCATTGCCGCGCCGCATCGCGGTGTCTGCCCCACCTGTGTCGCAAACAGTATCTATCAATCTGAGGTGTGCCTTGGCTGTGGTAAGCCACTGACCATTGCCGCGGAATACTGCGGCAGCTGTCTGCACCATCGGCCGATTAAAGTGGTGGCACCAGCCAGTTATCACAGCATGCTTGGGCCGCTGATCCCCGCCATCAAATATCAAGCGCAGTTCGCGGCACTCCCGGCATTAACGGCTGCGTTAGTGGCTCGCATTCAACACTTAGTCGCTGCCGAGTTGTTAGAGTTGCCACAAGTCGTGCTACCTGTGCCGCTGCATCGCCAGCGCCTCGCCCATCGCGGTTACAATCAAGCGTGGCTGATTGCCAACACCTTAGCGGCGCAATTGCAGTTGCCGCTGGACGATAAACTGTTAGCACGCACTAGCAACACACCGGCGCAAGCGCAACTGACTGGTAAGCAGCGGCGGCAGAATTTGTCGGGCGCATTTGCGCTAACTCGGGCATCACCATATCAACGCATCGCGTTGGTGGATGATGTTGTGACCACCGGCAGCACCGTCAATGAGATTGCGCGACTGTTAAGAACCTCAGCGCCAAGTATTCAGGTGTGGTGCTTGGCACGAGCGGAAGCCCCCAAAATCGCAACGCTTTGAGCGAGATTGTTTCTTACTAACATATATGCATTCGTTAGTAGATGGGGCTACAAAGCAGCGTTTATCAGGAGTATCATAGGAACAATTCTTACTAATTCACTCAGGTTTATCCTGATGGAGCAGGTTTTCATGATCAGTATTTCTGAAGCAGCTCAGGCTCACTTTGTAAAGCTGCTGGCTGACCAGCCAGAAGGCACTAACATTCGTGTATTTGTTATCAGCCCAGGTACGCCCCAAGCTGAATGCGGCGTTTCTTACTGCCCACCGGACGCAGTAGAGCCTGATGACATCGAAATCGAATTCAATGGCTTTAACGCCATGGTGGACGAAAAGAGTGCACCATTTTTGGAAGAAGCTAGCATCGATTTGACCACCGACCAACTCGGTTCACAGCTGACGCTTAAAGCTCCAAACGCTAAAATGCGTAAAGTCTCTGACGATGCGCCACTGCGTGAACGTATTGAATATATGATTCAATCGGAAATCAACCCACAGCTGGCTAGCCACGGTGGTCACATCATGTTGGTTGAACTCACCGAAGCTGGCGTTGCGGTACTGCAATTCGGTGGTGGTTGTAACGGTTGTTCAATGGTGGACGTGACCCTGAAAGATGGCATTGAAAAACAGATGCTGGAACGTTTCGCTGGTGAATTGACGGGTGTACAAGACGTGACCGATCACCAACACGGTGAGCATTCATTCCAATAATCATTGTTGGATGATACTTAACAAAGGCGCTGCGGCGCCTTTGTTGTTTGAGCGACGGTTTATTCTTGTAAGAATTGCTGCCGCTGTAGATAGTAATACCCGCCAAGCGTGGTGCTTCGTGCCAACATAAAACCTGACAGCGCCAGCCACAAGCCATGATTTTGCCATGCCTGACTGAACCACCACAGCGGTACAAACACCAATAAGCTAGCGACCATCATGCTATTGCGCATGGTGCGCCCCTTTGCTGCGCCAATAAATACGCCATCAAATAGATAGCAGCCAAACGATAACAGCGGCAGGGCGGTCATCCACGGTAATAAGTCGCTGGCGCTGGCAACCACTTGGTCTATTGAGGTGAGTAAGCTAATCAGCTGTTCACCTGCCAGCCAAAATAGTAATGAAAACAGCAATGCCACGGCGGCTGACCAATAAAATGCCAGCGTTACCGTGGCGTGCAGCTCATGATAGTTATGCTCGCCTGCGGCACGACCGACTTCCGCTTCGGCATAGTAGGCGATGCCATCTAGCGCATACGAGATCAGCAGTAGCAAGTTCAGCATTACCGCATTGGCGGCCACCGTGGTATCGCCAAGGCTGGCACCAGCAAATGTGATAAAAGCAAACGTGAGTTGTAGGAATAAACTACGGATAAAAATATCGCGATTCAGCCGCAATAAACGGCTGAAATGCGCTAGCCGTAACTTAGCCCACAGCCCTGCCCAATCAACATGGCCCATGGAGGCTGCGGAGCGCTTAACCATGAACACGGCAATAGCGGTACTAGCAATATCGGCAATCACTGACGCTGCCGCGGCACCTTTAACATTCCACTCAAAGCCGACCACAAACAACAGGTCGAGCCCGATATTCAAGCTGTTGGCAATAATCAACTGCCACATGGCGGCTTTGGGTTGTTGCCGTCCCATTAGCCAGCCGAGCAACACCATGTTGAGCAGGGCAAACGGCGCGCCCCAAATACGGATAGCAAAGTAATCGTGGCCATAGTTCATCACTTCCGCGCTGGCATCGTTAAACTGCATCGCCAGTTGCCAAATGGGCCACTGCAGCAATAGAAACAACGCGCCAATCAACAATGCTAGCGTGCTCGACTGCAGCAAAATAGCGAGTTGTTGCTCGCGGTCTTTGCGACCGACACCTTGCGCGACGAGCGCCGTTGTCGACATACGCAGGAATCCCATCAGCCATAACATCAATGTTATAATCGTGCTGCCGACGGCGACGCCGCCGAGATAGGCCGCTTGGCTCAGATGACCGATCACCGCCGTATCCACCAAGCCCAGTAACGGTACGGTGATATTGGACAAGATCATCGGTAGGGCCAATGCCAGCAACTTTTTGTGGCGAGAGCGATCAGTCAGCGTCGGACAAATATTCATTCGTTGTTGGAGATTCTTATATGGTGTTGAACAGAGTGTTGTGGCTCATCGGTTTGCTTGTAGCGTTCATCTCAACTGCGCAAGCCGCGGTTATTCTACAGTATCACCATGTTTCTGAAACCTCACCGGCGGTGACCAGTGTAACGCCTGCCCAATTTAAGCAGCAGATGCAGTATCTGCACGATCAACATTTTAATGTGGTGCCGTTACAGCAAGTGATTGATGCCATCAAAGCGGGAGAAGATCTGCCAGCTAATTCAGTGGCTATCACCTTTGATGATGGTTATCGCAGCATTGCCGATAATGCCGCTCCTGTGTTGCAGCAGTACGGTTATCCGTACACCCTGTTTGTTGCCATTGAGCCGATTGAAAAGGGCTTTGGTGAGATGATGGATTGGCAACAACTTAAGCAACTGGCGGCTAATGGCGCGACTATTGCCAACCATTCGTGGGGGCATGAACATCTTATCCGCCGCTTGGACAACGAGTCCGAACAACAATGGTTAGCGCGCATCAAAGATAACCTCCAACGCACTGAGACAACCATTTTGCAGCACACCGGTCAGAGTGTGAAAACCTTAGCCTACCCGTATGGAGAATATAATACCGCGCTGCAACAGCTGTTACAGCAGATGGGTTACAGCGCTTTAGGCCAACAAAGCGGTGCGGCGGGGCTTTATTCTCCGCTCACTGCTATTCCACGTTTTCCGGTGGCTGGGGCCTATGCCGACATGGACAGTCTCAAGGTCAAACTGCACTCACTCAACATGCCAGTGTTGAGTCAAACGCCGAGTAATCCTGAGCTGAGTGTGTCACAAACCCAACCCGAGTTACGGGTGAAGCTTGATACCAAAGATATTCGCACCAAAGAATTGGCGTGTTTTATTCAAGGGCAGGGTAAGCAACTGCCAACTTGGGTTGATAGTGACACCTTTGTTATTCGTGCGGTAAAACCATTACCAGCGGGGCGCTCCCGCTACAATTGTACTGCACCAAGTAAGATCAAGTCGGGCTATTACTGGTTTAGCCAAGCTTGGGTACGACCGCAAGCAGATGGTCAGTGGCTGGCTGAATAGGTTGTTAGCGTAGTAGAACCAAACATTTTTATCGGCGTAACACAATTTGTTAATTTATAATTAACAAGTCTGCAAAAATGCTGTGTATCGGGAGTCATATACTCCCGATAATATTTATTGCCTTCTTAAGTTTTTGATAAGACTTCGGCACTAGCGTGTCGCTGTCTGTTGCTGGTAGCAAATTTGAATCTTTAGGAGCAAGAATTGATATCTGTAGTTATTCCCGCCAAAGATGAGGCAGGAAACATTGGACCACTAATTATTGAGATTTTTCAAGCACTCAATACGCTGACACCTTTTGAAGTTATTGTCGTCGATGACGGTAGTCGCGATGACACCGCCGCCGAGGTGGTTGATACGGCCAATCGACTGGGTTGCCAAGCACAAGCGGTTATCCATAAGCAGAGTACGGGACAAAGTACCGCCATATGGACCGGTGTGCGCCAAGCCGCAGGCGACTGGATTGTTACCTTAGACGCCGATGGTCAAAATGATCCCGCAGACATTCCCGCTATCATAGCGTTAGCGCAGCAGATTTCAGCCACAGATTTCTGTATTGCGGGTTACCGCAAGTATCGTAAAGATACCGCTTGGAAGCGTTTTCAATCACGTATCGCCAACAAAATCCGCAATGCCATGCTACGAGATGGCGTGCCTGATACAGGCTGTGGTCTCAAACTTTTCCCGCGTGAAACCTTTATCAAGATGCCGTATTTCAACCATATGCATCGTTATATTCCCGCATTAGTTCGGCGTATGGGCGGCGAAGTGCATATCTCTGTAGTGAACCACCGTGACCGACAAGTGGGCGTCTCCAAGTACACCGCTTGGAACCGTGCTTGGGTTGGGATTGTCGATATTCTTGGGGTGATGTGGCTGATTCGGCGCGCGAAAATAGCGGAGATCAAACAAATTGAAACGAGTAACACTGCTCAGTAGTAAGCAACTGGGTAAGACGCTATTTACCATCATGATCTTTATGCTATTGGCGTTGATGGTGGAAAGTGGCAGTTTTGCGCATTTCTCAGACAAGCAATGGGTCGCCGCGCTGATTAACCAAGATGGCCTCGGTGGTGATGCGATCATTTTTGCCAGTGCAGTGCTGTTTACCTCAGTGGGCGGACCGCGCCAGTTGGTTGCGCTGGTTTACGGTTACACCTTTGGCAGTTTTTATGGCACAGGTATGGCGTTGTTAGCGGCGTTAGCGGGCTGTGCTGTCAGCTTTTATGTAGCACGTTTTACCGTGAAAGCGCTCATCAAAAAACACTTTGGTAACAGGTTGCTGCGATTTGAAGCCTTTATCTGTGACAAAACCTGGTTAAAGGTCATTGTGATCCGCTTTCTACCGTTCGGCAGCAATCTAGTGACCAATCTACTGGCTGGCTCAACTCGTACACCTGCTGGTGGTTTCTTCCTCGGCAGTGCCATTGGCTATGTGCCGCAAACCTTTATTTTTGCCAGCGCTGGCGCGGGGATTGGTTTTTCTGATCACCTTACGTTGCTGCTGAGTTGTGTGCTGTTGCTGGCCTCTAGCATCATTGGCACCTATCTCTATCGTTGTCGAGTACAGCCCTCTGTGGCGAATATTCTTGCCGAAGAAAAAGAGAGTCTGTCATGAGTTTGTTGACGTCGTATTTTGACTCGAATGACTATCGTCGCACCTTTTGGGCGTTGTTTATTTTCACCTTGCTGATCATGTTGCTAGGACTGGGGTTACGCTCACCTTGGCCAGCGGATGAGCCACGTTTTGTAGAAGTGGCGCGTGAAATGGTTAGCAGTGGTCAGTGGTTATTTCCTTCCCGTGGCGGAGAGCTTTATCCAGACAAGCCGCCGGTATTTATGTGGTCGATCGCACTGTGTTACATAGTGATTGGCAATCTAAAGCTAGCGTTTTTAATTCCTAATGCCTTGTGTGGTTTGTTAACCACTATGTTGGTGTTCGACCTTGGCGCGCGGTTATGGAATGTACGTACTGGGCGTAATGCGGCGCTACTGCTGTTGTTGGTGCCTCAGTTCCTTATTCAAGCCAAGAATGCACAAATTGATGCCATGGTGATGTGCTGGATTACTGTCGGCTGTTACGGTTTAATTCGGCACTTTTTTGTTGGGCCGAGCTGGCGTTGGTATTTCGTCTCTTGGGCATTTATGGGGCTGGGGATCATCACTAAAGGTGTTGGCTTTCTGCCGTTGCTAATGTTGCTGCCAATCGCACTTTATACTTGGCGTAGTGGCTTATATCGTGAACGTTGGCAGTGGCGGGCGGCGCTAGGACCTTTGGTCATGTTAGCTGTGATTGGTTGTTGGTTGGTGCCCATGGTGGTGACGGTGTTGAGCTCAGGTGATGCGCAACACTTAGCTTATATGAACAATATTTTGTTCAAGCAAACTGGCCAACGCTATGTGGCCGCTTGGCATCATATTAAACCGTGGTATTACTTTATTGTCTCGGTCATTCCATGGATGTGGTTGCCGTTACCGCTGCTGGTTATTGCGTATTGGCGTAGGCTGGTAACTGCCATAAAAGCTGACCCGCGCATTGCCATATTGCTATTGTGGGTAGCGTTAGTAGTGCTGTTTTTCAGCATTAGCCCTGGCAAACGCAATGTGTATATTCTGCCTGCGCTACCGATGGCGTGTTTGGCCATTACTGCTGCATTGCAACAGGCTACCGTGTGTCGCTGGTTTGAGCGGCTTGTTAAAGGGCTACTGTGGTTGTTAGGTGGCATTACCTTGGCGTTAGCGGTTGCGGCGTTGCGCGACCATCCAGTGTTAGTGAGAAAGCTGGCGGACTATACTGATGACCTCGCACATGTGGGCTACTTCATACTGACCGTGGCAATTGGCTGGCTGGCGTTATTGGTGCTAGCGCGCAAGCAGTTGGCGTTGTTACAGATGGGCATTATTACTCTGTTTGTTTGGGCAATTAGCAGCAGTTGGGGGTACAGCTTGCTCGAACATATGCGCACCCCGAAAGATGTGACTGAGCGAGTTGCCGCAACCATAGGTGAGCAAGGACAGTTAGGCCTTATCGATTTTAAAGAGCAGTTTATTCTGTTCTCGACAGTGGATATTACTCACTTCAGTTATCTTGCGCCGCTTGCAGAACAAGAACGCAATGCGTGGTATTGGCAGCAGCAGGGCGAGCAGCGTTATCTGTTGGTGCCGGCCGATGCACAGCTCAGCTGTTTTGACCTAAGCAAAGGGCAAGACATGGGCGAAGCACATCGCGAACACTGGTTCTTATTGGCCGCTGATGCGCGCCGAGCAGACTGTCCAAAGCCGGACGTTACTGAGGTGTTCTTTACTCCAAAACCAGGAACGTGGATGACGGAATAACGGCCTAGGTATTTCGCATACAAAAACGCCGTACAGCCTCTGACTCTTCGCATACAAAAACGCCGTACAGCCTCTGACTCTGTACGGCGTTGTTGTTTGAGGGCCGTTTAATGTACGGCTTGCAACCAACAGCTGGATTGCAGCTCAGTGGTGGTGTGGGTCTCGAGTATGATGCCTACTGCGCGGGCACTTTTAGCAACCAACTGCAACCGCCGCTTGTCTTTGTGGTCTAGCTGATCAACCCAGCTCACAACTGCGCTGGTGGTACCGCTGGTCAAGGCTCGTTCGGTGGCCCATAAGGCTTCAACCTCATCACGGGCACGTACTTGCAGTACGCGGTCCATTCTCACTCCGGCATTGGCCAAAAGAGTTTTATAACCGCTAAACCCAGGATTAATTAACACGATCCAACGGCCCTGTTGACTGAGTTGTGCCAATTGGGCGCTCAGTTGCTGCAGTTCGCGGCGGCCGTTACTGCTTGATGGCAGGTTAGACACACCTAGCTCCACCATAGTGTCGCTATTGTCTTGCCACAAACCGGGATGACGAGGGGCATTACCGATTAACATGCTCATAGCCAGTCTCCATTACGGATAATGCCCACGGCTAAACCTTCAATGGTGAAAGATTGTTCGCTTAGGTCAACTTTAATCGGTTGATACGCTTCGTTTTCGGCATGTAAATACACCACGTTGCCCTTGCGTTCAAAGCGTTTAACGGTGACGTCTTCTTCGACTCGCGCGACTACCACTTGGCCATTACGTGCTTCCTGCATCTTGTGCACGGCGAGCAGGTCACCTTCCAAAATGCCGATGTTTTTCATACTGTCACCACGGACACGCAGCAAAAAATCAGCGTTAGGACGGAACATCATTGGGTCAACTTGGTAATACTGCTCGATATGTTCTTGCGCCAGAATGGGTTCACCGGCAGCCACCTGACCAATCAACGGCAGGCCTTGTTCTTCATCGACAATTTCCTCTTGTGGCAGACGAATGCCGCGCGAGGTACCGGGCATGATTTCAATGCAGCCTTTTTTGGCTAGTGCTTTTAAATGTTCTTCGGCTGCGTTAGCACTTTTAAATCCTAAGCGACGGGCTATTTCCGCACGAGTAGGGGGCATTCCAGTTTCAGAAATGTTGCGTTTAATCAGCTCAAGGATTTGTGCTTGTCTTGGTGTCAGAGGTCTCATGATAAATCCTGTTTTTTTATACAGTATCTGTCAGTATATACAGTATTTTTGCTAGCGCAACTATTAACCATTTTTGTGCAGAATTAGTGAAGTAACAGGGGATTCTGGTATTCTACAAGGCTATCTACTGACGTTTACTTTTGAGATATGTCGAAACACACCTCCATCTGGACATCTTCGCTTCGCTGGCTGCAACGTAAATTGGTACATACTATTACGGTGCCGCAGGATCCTTTTGCCGATCTTAACCTCGATGGTGAGCGCCCCGTGGTCTACGTGATGAAAATCGAATCATGGAGCGATAAGGCGGCTTTAGCAGATGTGACCGACCAGCTCGGTTTGCCAAGCCCTTATGAACCGCTAACGATAGGCGCCGCTCAGTTACCGCGCGTTATGTGCCTTGAAGGTGCCAAACCGTTATTTGGCCGTCGTAAACAAGATACTAATTACCTCAGCACTTTTACTAAGCTGTTGAATTTGCATAAACAGCAGCCTGATCTCGATGTGCAGCTAGTGCCTGTTAGCCTTTACTGGGGACGCACTCCTGGGAAAGAGGATGACACTATGCGTGCCGCGGTGTTTGAGCGGGAAAACCCTAGCTGGTTACGTAAATTTTTGATGATCCTGTTTCTGGGACGAGACAACTTTGTCCAGTTTGCTAATGCGGTATCAGTGCGGCTTATGGCTGATAACCACGGTACTGATGAAGCCATTGCCCATAAGCTGTCGCGCGTAGCGCGGGTGCATTTTCGCCGTCAACGCAAAGTGATGACTGGCCCAGTACTGCCGAATCGTCAATGGTTGTTTAGCGAGTTGTTGCGTAGCGAAAACATTCGCCACGCCATTGCAGAAGAAGCTGAAGCCAAACATATCTCGATTGAAGAAGCGAAAAAAACGGCTGAAACGTATCTAGATGAGATTGCCGCCGATTATTCCGATAGCTTAGTCCGTGTGTCGGAGCGGTTACTCACTTGGTTGTGGAACAAGCTGTATAGCGGTATCAACATCAAAGGTGCAGAGCAGATCCGTCAACTGCACCATGACGGCCACGAGATCGTCTATGTGCCATGTCACCGCAGCCACATGGACTACTTGCTGCTGTCGTACATTCTCTATTTTCAAGGTATGGTGCCGCCACATATCGCCGCGGGCATCAACCTTAACTTCTGGCCTGCCGGGCCGATGTTCCGCCGTGGTGGCGCGTTCTTTATTCGCCGCAGTTTCAACGGTAACAAACTGTATACCGTGGTGTTTAAAGAGTACCTCGACCGCCTGTTTGCCAAAGGTTACTCAGTGGAATATTTCACTGAAGGTGGCCGTTCACGCACTGGCCGTTTGTTATCACCGAAGACCGGTATGCTGGCGATGACCGTGCATTCGGTCTTGCGCGGTATTGAACGTCCCGTCACTTTAGTGCCGGTGTATTTGGGCTATGACCATGTGATGGAAGTGGCCACTTACCTAAAAGAGTTGCGCGGCAAAGAGAAGAAAAAAGAGTCGGTGTGGCAGGTGCTGGGTGCCGTGCGCAAACTGGGTAATTTCGGCCAAGGTTATGTGAACTTTGGTGAGCCAATCAACCTGCAGCAGTTCCTGACGGAGAAACAAGCCGATTGGCGTGAGCTGCAAGATCCAGAACTCGACCAAAAGCCCGCTTGGTTGACTCCAGCGGTGAATAACTTGGCAACCCGCGTAATGACGCGCATTAACAATGCTGCTGCAGCTACCGCCGTGACCTTAACCAGCACAGTATTGTTAGCCACTGAGCAAAATGCGTTGGAACGTCGCAAGTTAGAAAACCAGATTAATTTCTATCTCGACCTGCTGAAACAGGTGCCATATACCGAGTTTGTCTCGGTACCCGAAGGCGATGCGGCGGCGTTATTGCAGCAAGGGTTAGATCTGAAAAAATTCTGTATTCAAAATGATGGCATTGGCGATATAGTGTCCATTGATGAAAATGTTGCGGTAACCATGACTTATTACCGAAACAACATCATTCACTTGTTTGCGATTCCATCTTTGTTGGCATGTTGCCTCATTCGTTCTGAAAGCTGTAATCGTGAACAGGTTACTCTGGTACTGCAACGTCTTTACCCATTGCTCAAAGCAGAGCTGTTTATGGGGCTGAAAGATGCGCAAGCGTTTGCCGATGAGTTACTGGCTCGCTTTGAGGCCTTTGGCTATATCAGTGCTGACGCTGACGTATGGCGGGTCACCGAAGAGGGCCAGCTAGCGTTAACTTTGTTGGCAGAAGTGATGAGCGAAACCTTGCAACGTTATGCCATCATCTTCAATCTGCTGGCCGCTAAGCCCGCCATTGAACGTGGTGACTTAGAGCTAGAGAGCCACCTGCTTGCCAGCCGTTTAGGCCGTTTGCACGGTATTACCGCACCAGAGTTTTACGACAAGAAGTTGTATTCCATGCTCAGTATCAAACTGAAAGAGCTTGGATATCTCAACAATAACAACAATATGGACGAGATTTCTGCGGTGCGCGATTTGGTTAACCAATTATTGACCCCCCAAGTGCGTGAAACCATCGTTGCCAGTGCGGAAATCCAACAGGAGAGTTGATGAAGCACAGCAGTAGCCCAGAGAAGCCACGTTCGCTTCTCGGTGGGGCAATGATCATCGCTGGCACCACGGTCGGTGCTGGTATGTTTTCCTTGCCGGTGACTGGTGCCGGTATGTGGTTTAGTTATGCGGCGTTAATGTTAATCGGTGTGTGGTTCTGCATGTGGATGTCGGGGCTGCTACTGCTGGAAACTAACCTGCATTTTGAGCCGGGTGCCAGTTTTGACACCTTGACGCGCAAAACCCTTGGCCAGTTCTGGCGTGTGGTTAACGGCGCATCTATCGCCTTTGTGCTGTACATCCTCACTTATGCCTATATTAGTGGTGGTGGTTCGATTGTTAATCACGCACTATCGTTCACTAGCGTGGATCTTCCCCCCAGCGCAGCAGCATTAACCTTTGCCATCGTGTTAGCGGCCATTGTGATGATCTCCACCAAAGCGGTGGATCGTTTTACCACAGTGATGATTGGCGGCATGGTGATCTCCTTTGTGTTGGCGATTGGTAACCTATGGTTGGAAATCGACCCTGTCAAATTGTGGCGACCTGATGGTGAGCAAGTGTTCTCGCCATACTTGTGGGCGGCGATTCCGTTCGGCCTCACCAGTTTCGGCTTTCACGGTAACGTGCCCTCACTGGTTAAATATTATGGTCATCAACCCAAGCAGATTGTTAAAGCTATCAGCTTTGGCACCTTCTTCGCCTTAGTGATTTATTTAGGCTGGATGATGGCGACGATGGGTAACCTCGATCGCTCCGCTTTTGGTGGCATCATCAGTGCCGGCGGCAATATGGGCGTGCTAGTGGGGGCACTACAGGACGTGGTTGCCAGTGATTTGATGAACAGCATGCTGACACTCTTTGCGAATCTGGCCGTTGCCAGTTCATTCCTTGGGGTGACCTTAGGGCTATTCGACTATGTCGCCGACCTGTTTGGCTTTGATGATAGCCGCATCGGGCGCACCAAAACCTCGCTAGTGACCTTTGTGCCGCCAACCATTATGGGAGTGTTGTTTCCCAATGGTTTCTTAGTGGCTATTGGCTTCGCTGGCTTGGCGGCCACGATTTGGGCGGTGATAGTGCCGGCGCTGATGGCCTATCGCTCACGCCTCCTGTTTGCCGAGGCTAAAGGCTTTCGCGTACCGGGTGGCACGGCATTGATTGTTATCGTGATTTTGTTCGGTGTGCTAACGGCGACCTGCCATCTGCTTTCGATGGCTAACATTCTGCCCGTTTATAAAGGGTAGTTCAGCGCGTTAAATCACCAGTAGTCAACATTAGCGTGACGTTAACTTAATGACCTGCTTGACAATTTTTTGCATTGCAGTAATTTATGCACACAGCGTCACGCTGACTCCTGCGCGGGTGTAGTTCAATGGTAGAACGGCAGCTTCCCAAGCTGCATACGAGGGTTCGATTCCCTTCACCCGCTCCATGCTGCAATCTAGCTTTCCTGTGACTCACCTTACGGCATAAAGTCCGCATTAAATATCCCAGCCTATTGAATGACCCAATAGCAGCCGAGTATCGCCAGTATGATGCCGGAACGAAGCGAATCGAGAGTGAAAACTGGATGGTGATGTTATGGCATAAGCGACAGGAGAATCCTTCCCCCGTTATCTAGCTGCTCACGCCCATTAGAGCTCAAACGTTTTTGACACGCCAAATACCAAACGAGTATCGCCCACATGGTCGAGGCTAGTGCCTTGAACCTCAGCCGACAGTTCATAACCATCAACCGCATAATGTGTACCAGCGCGCCAGTGGCTATAGCCTGCACGGTTTTCCTGTGACCATTTATCCATATCCAGCGATTTTGAATAACCGATACCGCCCAACAGTGACCAACGCTCAGTCAGCGGCAGAGTTTGTACCAATTTGATGTTGTAATAACGCGCGCCTGCACCAGCATAATCCGTCGTGTAGAAACCGATTATCGTACTGTGAACATACGTCATAGTGGCGTAGAACTCGGTGTAGTTGAATTGGTCGCTGCCGTGAGTGCCGAAGTAAGAATACTGGGTTACACCGACATCGTAACTCAGGTTATCGCTCAGTTGCTTGAAGTAACCCGCAGTGACATCTGCCTCGACATTAACGCCATCAAAATCGACGCGGCTAGCGTAGGCGCTAGCGTGAAAACCGCTATCACCGATCCAATTCAGGCTGGCTTGAACCGCAGGGTTTTTGTTGGTCTGGCTAATACCACTGCACAAATAATCATTGTAAGCACTCAGGGTTAATGAGGTTTTTGCTTGGGCAAAATTGGCAGAGGTGAGTGTTGCGAGGAGACAACAAAAAAGCGCGAACAGAGTGCGCCATGCGCGTACAGCCATGAACTTTGCTTCCTATTGATTAAGGATGTAAGGAAATATTTCAGAGTCATCAGAGGGCGTGCATGATAATGAACTCGCGAGAATTTGCGAGCGTTTACGGCCATTTCAGCCGTGTTTGTTAGTTTCATAACTCCTTAGCAGTACTTAACTGCCTGTTACTCATGGTGAAAACTTTTGCAAGAAAACGCTGGACGTTATCGTATTGATTCACCACAATTAGCTGCTCAATAAAAAAATGGCCGTAGCTGTCTGCTACGGCCATTTTTTTATGGTGCTGCGATGACTGCCAAAATGATGTTGGCTGCATCGAGACTGATGTTAGCCGACCACGGCGCTGTCAGTGACCTGCTCGCGGTGATGACTGCGGCCCCAACGCGTTTCTATCGTCTCAAATGCCGTGCTATGTGCCGTGTTTGAGTGTTTTAACCGATACCTACGAGTAAGCAATGGACCAGCTGTTAATTCAAGTTAATCTCGACGATAAAGTTTCTCTGCAACATGCCCTGACGGCATTCCAAGCCCAACTACAGGCGGCATATCAACAAGGTGAACTTATCGGTAATGTCGGTGGTTTTATTCGCCACGACAATAAGCCATTTATCCGCACCGATTTGCTCGACCGTCGCCAATACGAGGCGATGCTGTTTATTAACAACAGCAACTTTGTGCCGGAGCCACCTGAAGAACTCACTGAGGAAGATAAAGCCTACGTACTCGAAAACGGCGTGTTTCTGCGACTATCTCACATGGTGGTGTTTCAACAGGCGTTAACCCATGACGATTTGAAACCTTTGTTGGTGGAGATATGTGAACAGCTGGTGGCGTTCTGCATCCAGGTCAACAGCTCTAACGAGCTGTTCTTTACCAGCGATATTTTGTTTGGCAACTACCTTTTGGTGTTACTTGCGGAAAAATATCCTGAGTATGCTTATCTGCTGGGGGAATACTATCCACATGATGCCTACTTTGATCAGATTGCTTACCACGGCTGTGACCTTATCCTCTATCTGTTTGAAAAGTATGGCTATAGTGATTTGATGCTCGATGTGTTGGCCAGTTGCCGTTTTCGCTATCTGCTTAGCTGTATCACATCGAATTATAACGAGGGGTACGAGCGGGTGCCCCGCTTGCTGTATTGCTTTTTACGCCAACCCGAGCGTTGGCAATATTATCAGCGGGCTGTGCTTGCTTCCTTCAAGCGGCGTCCAATGCCACTAGCAAATGATGCGTTGGCAGGACATAAATATCATCCGCTTGGGTGGCTAGATAGTGATTTTGAGTATCTATGCGACCAGCGCATGGAGCCAGAAGAAGCGGGTTATGCGGAATGTTGTCAATGGCTCACTGAAGAGCAAGCCGAAGAGCGCGAATTTGGCGATTTTATGCTGCATGGTCACAGCATTGAGGCTATCAGCGAGTCACTGGAAGAGGCGATTTTTTCTGCCATCCAAGATGTGCCGTTGGTGCAGCTATATTACTACGATGCGCCCATTCTTAACGACACGCTTACGCTCGCTGATATTGTCAATAATCCGTTCTATCAGCCTTATGATCCTGATGATGACAATGAATATGAAACTAACCGCAGTTTCTTGCTGGAGTGTTTCGATAACGGCAAGAAAATTATTAACTACATTGAAGACAATCGCGATGCCGACGTTCTCGATGAGTTACAGCCCACGAATCTCAGACAATTAGCCTTTGAGCATCAGCACTTCATCTATAAACGTTTTGACTATTTTGGCTCAGGAGACATGCAGTTGTCGTCTGATTTGCGTCATGACATCAGCCTCGACGACATTGCTGAGCGCTTCTTAGTGGTCTATCAAAACCCCGATATTTACGATTTAGAAGATGAAGGTGAGTATGAAAATGATCAGAAGTGCCTGCGTCTGCTTGATGTGCTGGTACGGCTGTTTGGCAAAAAAGAGCTTAACGCTGACGAATTAGCCATTATTGTTGACGACTTTGAACTGTGTAGTATGCAACAGGCAGTAAGGCGTTTTACGCTGGCACAGTTCAGCGCAAATGAAACTCGCGACATTTTATATGAACTGATTAATGAACCGCTGCAAAGTACCTTCGGTTTGCGCAAATTGGACGAGATTTATCGTTTTTATCAAAAGGATAAAAGTCTGTTGCCCGAGATGCTGCCGACGATTATCGAACGCGCCTATTACGATACTCCAGCAGACATTCGTGGCGTCGTACCAGCCCTTAATCAACAGGAGTTTGCCCGCGGTTCGCAGCTGCTGGCGGTTGCCTATATTTTGGCACAGGAAGATGATGGTTTGTTTGCCAATAGCCAACTCGCACCGTTGTGGCATTTTTATTACCAAGAGCTTTATAAACGGTGCTACCACGAGATGGCGCTTGAGGCTGGCAAAGATGGTGAATCGCCGTTGCTTGATACTATTAAGCAATATGTGGCCGGCCAAGCCGCTGCATCGGGGGGCTTGTTGGCCCGTTTTAAAGCGAAATCTGCACCAGCCAGCAGCGGTGTCTCCAAAGCTGATGCATTGGCTGCCGCGCAGCAGTTATTGGCCTATGACCGCGTTGACGATGATGACGAGCAAAATCGTGATGAAATGCGTACTCATCTACTGGAGTCTGACGCCATGGGTATGGCACTCGCTTCAATGGTTTACGCCGCAAAAGTCGCTAAAGGACCACAGAAAAAACAGTTACTCAGCTTATTTGAACTGCTGCTGACGCTATTCCCATCCAAAACCTTGTTGCTGTGTTTTCAAGAGTTTTCGGCTGATGGTGAACATTTCGCTGCAGCGTCAGCGGCAGAAGTTGAAGCGTTTTGTGATTGGCTGGCAGATATCAAAATTGATGAGAAGTACCAGTATCTCGCCCGTATTCAAGTAGTGCATCAAGCCAATAAATATGAAGATGATTGGCAGGAGTTTGATGACGACCATGGCCTACAAACCTTATATGGGCCGTTGCTCAAGCGCTACCGTGCGAAAGACAACGTAGATGATGAGTTGCCAGCGATGCTCGCCAGACGTGAACAAAAAATCACTGGGGCACTGGTCGAGGCTGTTGCGCTGCTTAACCATCAGCATCGCACGCGCTTCCTCAGTTTTATCTAAACTAGGCTAAGTAAACAGCGGCCACTACGACCGCATGCGTTGGAACGCTGAGCAAATGGCAGTATATTACGCCATTATCTGTATTTGCCGCGTGGCTGGCGCGAGCAACACTTGAGTTAGGAATAGCGTTGAGAACCGATCTAATCACTCCTGAAGGTTATGACACCTTAGCCAAAGAACTCGATCATCTATGGCGCGAGTACCGACCCGAAATCACCAAAAAAGTGGCGTGGGCGGCGAGCTTAGGTGATAGATCAGAAAATGCTGATTACAAAGAAAACAAGCGCTTACTGCGTCAGATCGACTCTCGTGTGCGCTTCCTACGCAAGCGACTGGATGCCCTTAAAGTCGTCGAATATTCCCCCGTGCAAGAGGGTAAAGTGTTTTTTGGGGCTTGGGTTGAGGTCGAGAGCGAGCAGGGCGAAGTGAAGGTCTTTCGTATTGTTGGCCCTGATGAAATCTATGGGCATAAACAATATGTGTCGATTGATGCGCCGATGGCGCGGGCGTTGATCAAAAAAGAGGTCGACGACGAAGCCGTGGTGCGCACGCCGGATGGTGAAAAAGTCTGGTTTATCAATAAAATCAGCTATCAAACACCGCTGGCTTAACATCATTACTCGTCTGCGTTTTTGTTGATGAGGCTGTCGCCATTACCCAGCAAGCGATCCAGCATAAGCCGAAGAAAACCAATGGTGTGGCGGCGCAACATGCGGAAGTGGCTGCTGATGATGTCGTCGTGAGTTCAGAGCAAAAACACGGTGAACTGCAATAACCGCTAAGCTGAATTAATACCGCTAAACACAAACACCGCCAAGTTGGCGGTGTTTGTTTGGCTGCAGGTTAAGTGTTTTATTTCATGCTGGCGATAATGGCATTAGACGGGGTAAAGCTGGCGTAGCAGTAGTCGCCTTCTGCCAAGTTAAAACCGGCAATACTTTCATTTTTCACCGACGCGTACACCAAGTCGGTGCCGCCGATATCCAACGCGATTTCTGAGCGTTGTTCGCCAGTGGTTAAGCTGGTAACCACGCCACGCAAATGGTTGTTGCCGTCATCTTCACTGTGTAGACGAATAGCCACCGACGGCGCTTTAAACAGCAAGATAACTTTTTTACCCACGACTAAGCCGAGCTTAGCGGTGCTGGTGTGGGTAATGGAGGCTTCCACCTCTTGCCCACCTTGTAAGCGAAGTTTGAGGTTGTCACTCAGGCTATCACCTTGCAGCGCGGTGACTTCAACCAACAGCTGATTACGGGCACTGGTCTCCAACGAGAAGTGCGCCATTAGCTCTTGCAAGCTGCCCATCGGCACTGCCGCATCCACGAGGGCTTTAAGTGCCATATCCTGCATCTGATCCATCAAGCTATACAGCTGCAACAAACGCTCACCAAACGGAGTGATTTTGGCACCGCCACCGCCTTTGCCACCTTTTTCGCTGTGCACGACCTCTTGTCCAGCCAGAATGTTCATGTCGTTAATCGCGTCCCACGCGGCCTTGTAGCTAATGCCTGCGTCACGAGCGCCTTGGCTGATCGAGCCCGTTTGCTGCAGATGTTGTAATAACTTGATGCGACGAGGATTGGCAAACAGCTTTTGCCCATCATTGAGTGTGAGAAGCGCTTTTAGATCCATAAAGGTGATAGTCCATTCATTGCTAGGGGCTGTTGATCTTTAGTGTTTAATTTTTGTTCAAATTAACCGTGTTATGAACGAGGCGAGACCAGCGACGCTTAGTCAACTAAGCAAGCTGGGCGCAACAACGTTCAGGAGGCGTTTAAATGAACCCTTCGGGCAGCGACAGCGCGCAATTTATTCAGCGTTAGGCGCTGTTGGTGGAGAATAACGGCACATCACCTGCCTTGCCTAAATCACGCGCTGCCAGCTGTAAAAACAATCAGCAAAGATAAACAGCCCCTATGGTCATATTGTCCTAGATCCAGTTACTAATGGCTACTGCAGATCAAAAAACGGGAAATGGTCGCTTGTTCAACGTTATATAGTTTAGTATATATCGATTGCTTAACTACACTCACAAGGATCGACAGGAATGAAAGTTGGAATAAAACTGCTGTTAGGGGCCATGTTAGCCACCTCTATCTCTTTTGCCGCTATAGCCAAAGAACAAGTGACGGTGTTTGCCGCCGCGTCATTAACCAATGCCTTGACCGACATCGGCCAAGTGTTTGATAAAACGCACGATACCAATACCCGTTTCTCATTTGCTTCATCATCTACTTTGGCGCGTCAAATCGCTGAAGGTGCACCGGCTGAAGTGTTTTTGTCGGCTAACCAAAAGTGGATGGACTATCTGGTAGAACAAAAAGCGGTAGATAGCGCTAGCCGCATCACGCTGCTGCATAACTCTTTAGTGATGATTGCGCCTAAAAGCCGTGGTTTGAAAGATGTGACCATTGACGCAAAACTCAATATCCCGCAACTGGTTGGTGATAGCCGTATGGCAGTGGGTGACCCTGACCACGTCCCCGCAGGCCGTTACGCTAAAGAAGCGTTGGAAAACCTCGGTTTGTGGGCCGCGAGTGAACCGCTGTTGGCGCGGGCGAATAACGTACGTGCAGCATTAGCTTTAGTTGAACGTGGCGAAGCCACTGTGGGCATTGTATATGCCACTGATGCACTGGTGTCTTCATCCGTAGCAACCGTGGCGGAGTTTCCTGCTAGCAGCCACAAGCCAATTGCCTATCCAGCGGCGTTGATCTCAGCTCAACCTACTGCTGGCAGTAAAGCATTTTATGATTACCTCACCAGCGATACCGCCAAAGCTATCTTCGTTAAATACGGTTTCAAGGTGCAGTAATCTATGTCCCTGCTTACCGAATATGAAGTCGTGGCGTTGACATTGAGCCTCAAAGTGGCACTCACGGCGGTGTGCGCCAGTTTACCGTTGGGAATATTGGCAGCTTGGGTATTGGCCCGCTGTAACTTCCCCGGTAAATCGTTGCTTGATGGGATAATCCACTTGCCACTGGTGTTACCGCCAGTGGTGGTGGGCTATTTGTTGCTAGTCAGCATGGGACGCAGCGGTTGGCTGGGAGCATGGCTGTATAAATATCTTGGTATTAGTTTTAGTTTTAGCTGGCGTGGTGCGGCGTTAGCGGCGGCCGTGGTGGCGTTCCCACTGATGGTGCGTGCTATTCGCCAAGCGTTCGAAGCGGTCGATACGCGGTTAGAGTTGGCCGCTCGTACCTTAGGTGCGGGGCGGCTCAAGGTATTTTTTACCATCAGCTTGCCGCTTACCGCTCCGGGAATTGTCTCCGGTATGGTGCTGGCGTTTGCTCGCTGTTTGGGGGAGTTTGGTTCAACCATTACCTTTGTGTCGAACATTCCAGGCGAGACCCGCACCATTCCGCTAGCAATGTACTCTTTTATTGAAACCCCAGGTGCAGAAGCTCAAGCCGCCCGTTTGTGTGTGATTGCGATTGTGATCTCCCTAGTGTCATTAGTGGCATCGCAATGGTTGGGTAAACGCGTGCAGTTGAGGGCGAATGGTCAATGTTAACTATCGATGTAACCAAGCAGTTAGGTGACACTCACCTACAAGTGAATGCCGAATTACCCACTTATGGTGTTAGTGCCATCTTTGGCCGTTCTGGTGCCGGTAAAACCTCGCTGGTGAATATTCTTGGTGGCTTAGCCACACCGGATAGCGGCCGTGTACAGTTAAACGAGCGGGTGTTGTTCGATGCTCGTCGGCGCATCAACTTGCGCCCTGAACAACGGCGCGCCGGGTTTGTATTTCAGGATGCGCGTCTGTTCCCGCATTACAGCGTTAGTGGCAACCTCAACTATGGTCGGCCACGCCGTGCCAGCAAGGCGCAATTTGATACCGTGGTTGAACTGCTCGGACTGGAAAAATTGCTCAGCCGATATCCCGCTGGCTTATCTGGCGGTGAAAAACAGCGTGTCGCCATTGGGCGTGCGTTGCTTACCGAGCCAGAGATGTTGTTGATGGATGAACCGTTAGCCTCGCTCGATCTACCGCGTAAGAAAGAGTTGCTGCCTTACCTGCAACGCCTCGCCGATGAGTTAAAGCTGCCGATTGTGTATGTGAGCCACAGCTTGGATGAAATTCTACAGCTAGCCGATCACATGTTAGTGATCGACAACGGTAGCATGGTGCTCAACGGCCCGCTGGAAACCGTGTGGGATAGCCCATTACTGCGGCCATGGCAGTCAGTGCAGGAACAAAGTTCGTTGCTGTCCGCTAAGGTGATCAACACCATGTCAGCGTATGAGATGAGCCAACTGGCGGTGGCCGATGGCGCGGCAATTTGGGTCAACCAGTTGTTGCCATTGGACAGCCAATACCGCGTGCGGGTGCACAGCAATCAAGTGTCGGTGTGCCGTGAGCGACCACATGCCACCAGTATCCGTAACGTGCTGCCGGTGAAGCTGGCGGCGATAGATGGCAAAGATAACTCGCAGCATGTCAGCCTTAAGTTGCAACTGGGCGATAAAGTGCTGTGGGCCAACATTACCCGTTGGGCATTGGATGAGCTGCAACTGCAATTGGGTGAGCAAATCTTCGCGCAAATCAAAGGGGTAAGCCTAACTGCGGCTGATCTCGCGTCCGTGTAAACAAGGTGCGCTGCGTCGGTACATCGGCTGTGACTGGCAGCGCAAGATGGCGGCATTGAGGCGCTTTTAAATTGCTGTTACAAAGTACGGGGTAGTTTTTTGTCTGGTTAACCGCTAAATTTGCGATTAACAACAAAAAGTTGCCTCAAATGATGTAACAATAGTCGGCTACATATCGCCGATATCGCCTTGAAGGACATTTCCATGGGACAAGAAACCTCGAAAATTCTGGTAGTTGATGATGACATGCGACTGCGGGCGTTGCTGGAGCGTTATCTGATGGAACAGGGCTTTCAAGTCCGCGCTGCTGCCAATGCTGAACAGATGGATCGCTTATTGGAGCGGGAAAACTTCCATCTGCTTGTGCTGGATCTGATGTTACCAGGCGAGGATGGTCTCTCCATTTGTCGCCGCTTGCGCCAGCAAGGCAACGCGCTGCCGATTGTGATGTTGACCGCCAAAGGCGATGAAGTTGACCGCATTATCGGCCTCGAACTCGGCGCCGATGATTACCTGCCAAAACCGTTTAACCCGCGTGAGCTGTTGGCGCGAATCAAAGCCGTAATGCGCCGCCAAGCGCAAGAGATCCCCGGTGCGCCATCACAACAAGAAGAGCTGGTGGAGTTTGGCGAGTTTAGTCTCAATCTGGCGACGCGCGAGATGTATCATCACGATGAATCTATTGCACTCACCAGTGGCGAATTTGCCGTACTGAAAGTGTTAGTCACCCATCCGCGTGAGCCACTATCGCGCGATAAACTGATGAACTTAGCCCGCGGCCGTGATTACTCAGCACTAGAACGCTCGATTGACGTCCAAGTATCGCGCTTGCGTCGCCTCATCGAAAAAGACCCGGCCAATCCGCGTTATATTCAAACCGTGTGGGGCTTGGGTTATGTGTTTGTTCCCGACGGTGCTGCCCGTAAATGAAGCGTCGTTGGTGGCAATATCTGCTGCCCCGTAGTGCCTTTAGCCAAACGGTAACCTTGATTGCCTGTTTGTTGCTGATCAATCAATTGGTGTCGTACCTCACGGTCACCATCTATTTTATTAAGCCGAGCTACCAGCAAATTAACCAGCTGATAGCGCGGCAAATCAATCTACTGTTTGCCGATGGTGTCGACATCGGCCGCGAACATCTCACCTTAGTGGATGCATTGAACGCCAAAGTGCATGGCGGCGAAATGCAGATCTTCAACCAAAAACAAGCGCGCGAAGCGGGCATTGATGACACCACTTATTACGGTTTTCTGTCATCGCAGATGTCGGAATACCTTGGCGGTGCAGCGGAAGTGCGCATTTCACAGCATCACGGATTGCAGATTTGGATTAAGCCGCCGCAAGCGCCGTCGGTGTGGATCCAAGTACCGTTAGACGGTTGGAATGAAGAAGCGCTATCACCGCTCAACTTGTACTTAATTGTGATTGGTGCGCTCAGTGTTGCCGGTGGCTGGTGGTTTGCACGGCAGCAAAACCGACCGCTGCGGCGCTTGCGACATGCGGCCTTAGGCGTATCGCGCGGCGAATATCCAGCGCCATTGCCGTTGGCGGGGTCATCAGAAATCATGGAAGTAACCAATACCTTCAACCAGATGGCCGCCAGCATGAAACAGTTGGAGCAAGACCGCGCCTTGTTGATGGCGGGGATCTCCCATGATTTACGTACGCCGCTCACACGTATTCGACTAGCGTCGGAGATGATGAGCGAGCAAGATGCCTACCTGCGCGATGGTATTGTAAATGATATTGAAGACATGGACGCCATCATCAACCAGTTCATCGCTTACATTCGCAACGACCGCCAGCAAGACCGCAGTGCCGTGGATATTAACGCCATTATTCAAGAGGTGGCTCATGCTGAAAATCGTACCGATATCGCTTTGCAACTGGGTGATTGCTGCCAAGTGAACGCCAGTGCGGTGGCGATTAAGCGGGTGCTGAGTAACTTAGTTGAAAATGCACGGCGTTACGGCAATGGTTGGATTCAGATCAGCAGTGGCAGCGACGAAGACGGAGGCTATTTCATCGTCGAAGATAACGGCCCCGGTATTCCGCCCGAGCAAGTCGAACAGTTATTTCAGCCATTTACCCAAGGCGATACGGCGCGTGGCAGTATGGGATCAGGACTAGGATTAGCGATTATTCGTCGTATTGTGGCGCGGCATCAAGGCCGAGTAGAACTTAGCAACAGACCGCAGGGCGGCCTGTGTGCCAAGGTGTGGTTGCCGCAGTGGGCGCCAGCAAGCTAGCACTGCGGTAGTGGGGCGGTGCATCGCGGGCGGCAGCTGCTGTGCCGTTATCTCGCGAACTGCCCCGAGGTTGTTGCTTAACCGAGCATGCTCAACATGGTGTGAGCATCGCTCACTTCAAATGCTTTCGGTGCATCCAGATTAAACTCGCGCACCACGCCATCTTCAATCAGCATTGAATAGCGGCGCGAACGCGTGCCACCAAAGCTGCCGGTATCTAAATCCAATCCCAGTGCTTTGGTAAAGGCGGCGTTGCCATCACCCAGCATCAATAATTCACTGGCGTTTTGTTGCTCGCCCAATGCTTTCATCACAAACGCATCATTGACCGCCACGCACACAATTAAATCGACGCCTTTGGCTTTAATTTCATCGGCCAAGGCAACAAATCCCGGCAGGTGAGCATTGGAACAGGTGGGGGTAAAGGCGCCCGGCACGGCAAACAGCACCACTTTTTTCTGAGCGAATAGTTCGCGGACTTGGTGCTCGACTAAGCCATCTGCAGTGAGTTCACTGAGCACGGCGTCGGGAATACGTTGACCTACTGCAATCATAAATATACTCCGAAATTTTTAGGGTTGAGGACGCGGCCGTGGGCGGCGTAGACCTTTGATAGTGCACCAGAAAAGGGCACCCAACAAGCTTTCAATCAACATTGCCAGCAACAAGCCGGAGAGCAAGCCAAAGACGATTGCTTCTGGCTTTAACAGTAATTGATAACTGAAGTGTTGCCACACCTCTTGGCGAATATCGCTCACTGGATGCAGTAATACTTGTTGGTAAGGTTGCCAGAAATGGCCATTGAAGTTGTGCAACGCTTGTTGCAACTGCTGCTGCCGTGTCACTAAGTCTTTTAGGTTACCACCGCCAGCGCTAAACACCGGATCGGTGCTGGTGGCGTAGTGATTAATCAACTGCTGCAGGTCGCCGCCAAAATAGCGGTCAGCATCGCGCTGAAAGCCCGCGAGTTGCTGCTGCGCTTCGGCTAAATGCGCTTGTAAGCTTTTCTGGTATTGATCGATAAAGCCGGGCACTTGAATCCCCGCTAACACCCCAGTACAAAACAACAATAAGCGTAGATAATCCCGCATAAGTGACAACATGGCCCATCTCCTTGGTGACCGACACATCGTAGTGTGACATAGCTATACCGTAGAATTCGAGTGCTTAGTCATTGGTCGATTCGCAGCTTAAGCCGCCATTGTGGCCTAATATTCGCCACCTTGAAGTACGATTAGGGGTTTTTTTGCTGCTTAAGCAGGTTATCATGTACGGCTAAATAGCGGTTTACCATTGTTGTGGGCTGAACAATGACGCAAAAACCGCCTCGCGTGTTTTTCTGCAGCTGTATTCTGGATTTTTATGTCTCATCACCTCAACGCTGAACTCTCTTTGGCAAGGCGTTTGTACAATATGACTTGGCCGATGGTCTTTGGCGTGCTTTCGCTCATGAGCTTCCAATTGGTCGACAGTGCCTTCATTGGTCAACTGGGCGTATTGCCGTTAGCGGTGCAAGGGTTCACTATGCCGATGCAGATGGTCATTATTGGCCTGCAAGTAGGTTTAGGGATTGCGACCACCTCGGTGATCGCCAAGGCGATAGGCGCAGGTAAAGCGCGTTACGCTAAACAGCTTGGCGGCTTAGTGATCACTATAGGTAGCCTTGGGGTTATCGCAATTTGCGTAGTGATCTACCTGCTGCGTTACCCCATTTTGGCGCTGCTGAGTGCACCAGAGTCCACCCATGCGATGATTGATAGCTACTGGATATACTGGCTTATCAGCGCGTGGATCGGTGCGGTGCTGTACTTCCTCTATAGCATCTGTCGCGCTAACGGCAACACCATGTTGCCGGGCGTGATGATGATGCTCACTAGCCTGTTTAACTTGGTGCTCGACCCGCTATTTATTTTTACGCTAGATATGGGCATCAACGGTGCAGCCATTGCCACCTGTATCGCGTTTGGCCTCGGGGTGCTGTTGGTAAGCCCCAAAGTCTATCGCCAGCATTGGATGCATTTTGATTGGTCAGATATCAACGTCAGCCGTAGCTTGGCGGATATCGGTCATATCATGGGGCCAGCCATGTTGAGTCAGTTGATCCCGCCGCTATCTTCCATGCTGGCTACTAAACTGCTGGCGACCTTTGGTACTGCTGCGGTGGCGGCATGGGCGCTGGGTTCTCGGTTTGAGTTTTTCTCGATTGTGGTGGTGTTAGCGTTAACCATGTCGGTGCCGCCGATGGTCGGTCGTATGCTAGGGGCGGCCGATACCCAAGGCATCCGCCAACTGGTGGGTATTGCGGTGAAGTTTATTTTTGTACTGCAGTTAGTGATTGCCGCCATCGCCTATGTGTCGGCGGGACCGTTGGCGCAACTGATGACCAGCGACCAGCAGGTGAGCCACATTCTCTACCAGCACCTGACCATTGTGCCCGTGAGTTTAGGTTTGCTCGGTATCTGCATGCTGGTGGTGTCGGTATCTAATGCTTTGGGTAAATCTTACCGCGCGTTGCTGATTTCGGCATTGCGGCTATTTGTGTTCTTCCTGCCATGTTTGTGGTTGGGCGCCCAGCTGAATGGCCTGACGGGGCTGTTTATCGGGGCGCTGTGCGGCAACGCGTTGGCAGGCGTGGTGGCTTATCTGTCGTATCGTCGCACTATGGATCGTATTGAACAGCAATTAGCACAACAACGGTCAGATCAAGCATCGGCGGCGTAACACGGTATTAGGCTAATCCATACCGCTGCTACCTAGCTTGGCTAAGTCAGCATTTATAATGCGGATGATGGCGTGGGAAAGTGGGTGCTGGACGGTGGTTAACGATGAGTACTGCTCGAATAGCCGTACTCATCGGTGCTAGCTTTAATCAAATATCAAACGCTTTCTGAATCGATTGGCTTAAGTAAACCACCCATTTATTGTAGTTGCGGTGAATGGTGTGGTCTTCCGCATCGTAGTCCAGATTGTCAGAATTAGCGTATTGGATGGAATAGCTTTTGCTGTCAAACGGGATGTTCACTTCAGCGTAGTGGCGGTTGCGCACCAGAATCGACGCTTTAATCACGCCGTCAGATGCCAGTTCTGGTTTCCAACCACGATCTTTACAACCGCGGACAATGGCGGCGCGTACTTCTTCAAATGTCAGCACTGTGCCGTCAATTTTGCTGGGTACCGCGACATTATTCAGATCTTCAATGGGATTACCTGCCAGGGCAAACCCAGAGGCCATCAACAGTACCGCAGCAAACATCATTTTAACTAATTTCATCGTCATTCCTTGGCGAAAAAGATTGGGCGGATACTTTGGCTAATTTCACTCGCCTCGTCAATATTGTTTATCTTTGCTAACCATTGATAATTACTTTGTCATTATTGATTGCGTTGGATTAACGGCGAGCACTTTAGCTTTGAGAAATGTGAGCGGGCTAAATAGTGTCGAACGGACGGCCTTTGCGTCGTTGTGTTGATCACGCGGGACTCCCTTAGCTCCTTTTAGCATCATCAAGATCAGTTAGCGCGCTTCTTATCCTTTATTTAATCTTCGAATTTCCGCTGATCCCGCATCGGTAAGGTCTAAGAAAGTAACACTCGGGTACACTTTAAGCGTTTCACCTCGCAGCTACTGGCTGAGCCCTGAGCAACAAATAGGGCGAGGTACAGCTGTAGTTGTTCTACCCTTAGATATCTGTGGATGTTGATTCATATATAGGGCAATCAGCCTAAGAGGAGACAATATGGCAAATCAAGGTGATAAATCATCAGGACAGTGTCCGGTGATGCACGGAGGCATGACCTCTTCTGACAAGTCGGTGATGGATTGGTGGCCAAACGCACTCAATTTGGACATCCTGCATCAGCACGACACGAAATCCAATCCCTATGGCGCTGACTACAGCTACCGCGAAGCTCTAAAGTCTCTCGACGTCGCCGCACTTAAACAAGATCTCAAAGCACTGATGACGCAAAGCCAAGCGTGGTGGCCTGCTGATTGGGGGCACTACGGCGGTTTAATGATTCGCATGGCGTGGCACTCTGCCGGGAGCTACCGCATCGCCGATGGCCGTGGCGGTGGTGCTACGGGTAATCAACGGTTTGCACCACTGAACTCTTGGCCAGATAACGCCAACTTAGATAAAGCACGCCGCTTGCTGTGGCCCATCAAAAAGAAATACGGTAACAAGCTCAGCTGGGCCGACCTCATTATTCTGGCGGGTAACATGGCCTATGAATCTATGGGGTTAAAAACCTTCGGCTTTGCGTTTGGCCGCGAAGACATCTGGCATCCTGAAAAAGACACCTATTGGGGCGCTGAAAAAGAGTGGCTGGCACCATCGGGCAGTGACGGCAGCCGCTACTCCGGCGAGCGCGACCTCGAAAATCCGCTCGCAGCGGTGATGATGGGGCTGATCTACGTTAACCCAGAAGGGGTGGATGGCAAGCCTGATCCACTTAAAACGGCGCAAGATATGCGTGTCACCTTCGCCCGCATGGCGATGAACGACGAAGAAACCGTGGCATTAACTGCCGGTGGGCATACCGTAGGTAAAACGCACGGTAATGGCGATGCCGCCGAACTCGGTCCAGAGCCGGAAGGCGCCGACCTTGAAGAGCAAGGCCTAGGGTGGAACAACCATAAGTCACGCGGTATCGGCCGTGACACCGTCACCAGTGGTCTAGAAGGCGCATGGACATCTCACCCAACACAGTGGGATAACGGCTTCTTTAAAATGCTGCTAGAACATGAATGGGAATCAAGAAAAAGCCCCGCAGGGGCCTTCCAATGGGAACCTATAGATATTGCCGAACAAGATAAACCGGTCGATGTCGAAGATGCCGCCATTCGCCATAACCCTATGATGACTGACGCCGATATGGCGCTGAAAGTCGACCCTGAATATCGCAAGATTGCCGAGCGTTTCTATCATGATCAAGCCTACTTTGAACAGGTATTTGCTCGCGCTTGGTTCAAACTGACCCACCGTGATTTGGGGCCGAAATCGCGCTATGTCGGCCCAGATGTGCCAGCCGAAGATTTAATTTGGCAAGACCCCGTGCCACAAGGCCGTAGTGATTACGATGTGGCTGCAGTAAAAGCCAAGATCGCCGCCAGCGGCCTCAGCGTGGCTGAAATGGTCGCTACCGCTTGGGATAGTGCGCGCACCTTCCGTGGCTCCGATGCGCGAGGTGGCGCTAATGGTGCCCGCATTCGCTTGGCACCGCAGAAAGATTGGCAAGGTAATGAACCACAACGGTTGAGCAAAGTGCTCAACGTGTTGGAGAAAATCGCCGCCGACGCAGGTATCAGTGTGGCTGATACCATAGTGTTAGCTGGTAACCTTGGTGTTGAAACCGCCGCCAAAGCCGCAGGTTTTACTGTCGAAGTGCCGTTTGCCCCAGGGCGTGGCGATGCCACCGCAGAGCAAACCGATATCGAATCTTTTGCGGTGTTAGAACCGTTGGCAGATGGTTTCCGTAACTACCAGCAACAACATTATGTGGTGCAACCAGAAGAACTGCTGCTCGATAGAGCGCAACTGATGGGCTTAACCGCCCCAGAAATGACGGTGCTAATCGGTGGCATGCGGGTATTGGGCGCTAACTATGGTGGCAGTCACCATGGTGTGTTTACCGATCGTGTTGGTGCGTTAACCAATGACTTCTTCGTTAACCTGACCGATATGGCCTATAGCTGGAAACCAACGGGCCGCAACAGTTATGACATCTGTGAGCGTGCCTCTGGCGCGGTGAAGTGGACCGCTACGCGGGTCGACTTAGTGTTTGGTTCAAACGCTATCTTGCGCGCCTATGCCGAAGTTTACGCGCAGGACGACAACCAAGAGAAGTTTGTCAAAGACTTCATCGCCGCGTGGGGCAAAGTGATGAACGCCGACCGTTTTGATCTAAAATAATCGCCCAGCAAAGCCACTTCGGTTGTACGAGTCGAAGTGGCTTTTTATTTGAAACGTAGCGTTGAATTGCTCATGGACAAAAGCTTGTTAGATTTTCATCTCTGACTAGAAAGTTTCGGATAAATATTACTATGGGTTAACGCCGCCAGCATGCGCGGCTACGGAATGGAGGCAAAGCCGCAATGTAGTAGACGTCACCGTGCCTGGCATGGTTATGTGGGTTGCTAGGCATTGAACGACAGAGCCAAAACTGGTGGCTCGCCAACCTCAATTAGTCGCCAATTCACGAAGGCTGAGCAATCGACGAGCGCCTCATAAAGGTCTCGGTGATTGGCTTTTAGCTCCGCTGCATGTTCGACCTGAAGTATGACCATTTGCCCTTTAGCGCAGGTAACCGTACTCATCCCATCCTCTGGATCAGAAAGCGACGACATGCAATCAATCCAGGCATTCATGTTTTTGCCATAGAACTCGGGAAAGCCGAACACCCTGGAAAACTCCCGATGAAAAGAGTTCCAATCTTTCAGCTTCCTGCCATCTACGATCACCAAATTATGGATCATGACTCCTTACACATAACGCCCAAAGCAGCGGCCGAGCGTAGCGAGGTCCAGCCCCGCAGGGGCGATGCTGCCTTTGCTTGTGTACGCCCAGCATGGGCATGAACTAATGAGGTGAAAGTCCTCTGTAGGAAGGTCACCGTTCGATAACATGCTGTTATTAAACGTTAACTACTAGCGAATGGCAAGGGCTTACCCGTGAGGGGCGGTCTGAAGGAAGCCGCGAGCAAATTTGCGAGCTGATGAACAAGAACATCATATGAGGCGTAGGCTGAAGGTGAGTTGGCACAAGACGACGAAACCACGTGATCTAACGGCCACCGTAAATGATGCAGCAGTGCAAAGAAAGTTCATGTTCTTATCTGGGGAGATCTGCTTAGCATGCGATCGGTTATTAACCAGTAAGGCTCTGGTCTACAAGTGCCTTGGCTTTTCAATTTCATCGACTGGAAAGAGCGAATCAGATGAAAACCGATAGCGCATGACGGGGCAACTCGGCATGTGATTAAGCAGAAGTCAGCAGACGGCGTAGTAGCCCAACGCCTATCATAATGGATGGGATATGGTGAAGGCCTGAACATATAGAAGAAGGAGGAGTCTTGCCAAACTTGTCGGTACTCACTACGTCGCCAGACGATTACTATCAACAGCGTATTAGCCAGCAACCAGCCTTCAGCAGCAATCTATTTTCGCAACTACTCGAACCTGAGAATCTACACCGAGCTTGGCGACAAGTGAAAGCCAATAAAGGCGCGGCGGGCATTGATGGAATGACCATCGAATCCTTCCCGCGCTGGATGCAACAAGGCGGCTGGCAACAGTGTAAATCTCAGCTTGAGCGAGGAGAATATCAACCCGCAGCGGTCAGGCGTGTCGAGATCGATAAACCCGGTGACGGTAAACGCAAATTGGGGATCCCCACCGTGATTGATCGTGTGATACAACAAGCAATCGCTCAAATGCTCACGCCATTGTTTGACCCCTACTTTTCTGTGAATAGCTTCGGCTTTAGGCCGAACAGAAACGCCCAACAGGCGGTACTACAAGTCAGGGATATCATCAAACAGAAGCGCAAATTTGCCGTTGATGTTGATCTGTCCAAGTTCTTTGACCGCGTCAACCACGATCTGTTGATGACTCAGTTAAGGAGTAAGGTGCAGGATAAGCGTCTGCTGGCGCTTATTGGCAAATACCTGCGAGCGGGCGTCATGGTCAACGACCAATTTGAAGCAAGCTTCGAAGGTGTACCTCAGGGCGGCCCACTCTCCCCCTTATTATCAAACATCATGCTGGATAGTTTGGATAAAGAATTGGAAAGCCGAGGACATCACTTCGCCCGCTACGCTGATGACTTTATCATCTTGGTGAAGTCTCAACGGGCGGGAGAACGTGTTCTCAAGAGTATTACTCATTATCTTGGTACGAAGCTAAAACTGATCGTTAACGAGCATAAAAGCCAAGTAGTTAAGGTAGGTCAAAGCAAGTTCCTTGGCTTCACCTTTAACCGAGGAAAGATCCAATGGCATGCCAACACGTTGCACGTTTTCAAACAAAAGATACGACGACTGACGAACCGCAATTGGGGAGTCAGCATGAGCTATCAACTGTTTAAACTGCGGCAATATATGCAAGGTTGGATCAATTACTTTGGCATAGCCAACGCTTACCAAGGCTGTGTCAATTTAGACCACTGGATCCGTCGTCGAGTGCGTATGTGCTATTGGCGTCAGTGGCGGAAACCACGAACTAAGGTGCAGAACCTACTTAAACGAGGTGTGAGGATCCAAGCTGCCGTTACTTGTGGGATCACAAGTAAAGGCCCTTGGCGTAGTTCGAAAACGCCAGGCATACAGCAAGCGCTGAGTAACGAGTACCTAGAGAAAGCTGGATTGTATTCACTAAGAGATGGATGGATTGCAGTTCATTATCCTAGCCAAATAACAGGTTAGGAGTTCTAAATGAACCGCCCTGTGCGGAGCCGCATGCAGGGTGGTGTGGGGGCTGGAGGCTAAATACCTCCGGCTACCCGATTATACGCACATTAACCATTTTTACGAGACTTTATTGAATAGTAAATATATAAAAGCACGAATGAAAATCCCCCCACAAAAGCAGGTCTGTAGAAGTCAAACGCAGACTCTGAATGAATTAATAGTTGATATATAGCTGTACCAATAGAAATACCTATTGCCATTTTTAAACAGTAAACAAATTTATTTTTCATAACTAAACTTCCTTGTGCTTATAACGTCTTAGTATTTATGCGCTGTGCTGTTTGCAGGGCATAAATCGCTTGTTGGACTTGGCCGCTGCCACATCCATATCAATTGGTATAGATGATGCTATAGGGATTTGCTTTTTTGCGGTAGCGGTTTTTTATACAGTTTGATGGGTAATCACTTGATATCGTTTTAGCTTTCTCATTCTTTCAAGCTCACTTTTGACTGACTAAGGCGCGTGGTCCACTGCATTCCAGCCCAGACTCAGGCTAACTCTCGCACCACATCCCCTCATCGGCTTAATCCCATAAGGCTGGCTGCTTTTCGCTGTCGGTCATTACGCGACGTCTTGAGGGCGTGGTTATCCTGACATGCGTACTGGCTGACTTTGGGTGTTAATCATCACTAATCCCTGCGGCCTTAACAGCCCAATAAACCGCAAATGACCTAACTGGCATTGCGGACATGACCACCAACAGTCCTCCTTAATCAAAGGACTCGCCAATACCACCTGCGGCTTACGTAGTTGCCGCTGGATAAGCGCGAGCTTTTTGCGGCGGCAAGCATTGGCTAAAAAGCCAAAGTGCCTGACTCGCATTAACCCTTTGGGCAACACATGCAATAAGTAACGGCGGATAAACTCATCACAGCTTAGCCGCATTTGCTTATGCTGCTGACCGTCACGATAGTCTTTGTAGCGAAAACTGACATGCTCTGCGGTCACTTCGGCAATTCTTGACTCATGCAGCATGCCTTTACGGGTATAACGCCCAAGGTATTCCACCACGGTTTCGGCGCGGCTTAGACACGCTTTGCTGTAAACACACCACGGTTTTGCCATTAAGGTGTCAGCCGCTGGAATAGCCAGCTGGCGTTGTCGCAGTGCCCGTAATAGCTTGGCCCGATACACGGTGGACAAGGCTTTAACCGGAAACAGATAATCCGTTTTCACGCCATGCCAATCCCCCGCTGACGTCACCACCCCACCTGGGATTAAGCAATGCAAGTGGATATGTTGACTCAAGGTTTGCCCCCACGTGTGCAGTACCATAGTGCAACCCAATTGCCCCTGAAGGTGTTTCCGTTTCATGCCAAACTGCGCAAGCGTCTGCCACACAGACTCAAATAGGGCGCTGTATAACGGCTTGGCAGTATAGTGCGCCAAGATGTTCAACTCGTGGGGTAAGGTAAAGACCAAGTGGAAATAGCGGCAAGGCAAGACTTGCGCCTGCTGCGTAGTAATCCACGCTTGCGTCTGCCTTCCCTGACAACGAGGGCAATGCCGGTCACCACAGGAGCAAAACACCTGCTGCTCATACTGGCAAGTATCACAACGCCAGTGCTGTATGCCTAAGGTTTGCGTGCGACACTGCTGAATATGCTGGCAGACTAAGGCTTGCTGCTCGGTCAGTTTATGCTGCTGTTGGTAGTGGGCTAAGTGCTGATGAAGGATATCGCTTAAATGGTAGGTGGTTGCCATGGCATCCCCCCAAGACTTGCTAGCAAATCACAGCCTTGATGACCTAATTCCGGCGACCAATGCAAGTAGCGCTCGGTAGACTTGATACTGTGATGCCCAAGTTGGGCCTGTAATTGATGAAGGGGCATACCCGCTTGCAATTGATGGGTCGCATAAGCATGCCTTAGGCTGTGTGGACTGCATGGCTTAGTGATACCCGCTAAGCGGGCCGCCTTCGCTAACGCTTTACGAAAGGTCGACTCATGCAGCGGATAAACCACATCATGATAGGTCGAGGCAAACAACCATTCGACGGGATGATACGCTTGCCAATACTGACGCAACAGGGTGAGTAAAGTCGGTGAGAGTATCACCCAGCGGTCGCAGGCTCCCTTGCCTTGACACACTTTGAGTAACTGCCGCTGCCCATCGATATCAGCAACCTTAATATGGGTTAGCTCACTGACACGCAAACCACAACCATAACACAGCGCCAACATAGCGCGTTGTTTCAGGTTTTTACAGTGACACAGCAATGCCGCGATATCTTGGCAGCTAAGCAATTGCGGCAGCTTGTGCGGACGTTTAGGTAAACTCAGCTGAATCGTAAAGTCACGCTTTAGGACATGTTCATAGAAAAAATGAATGCCATTAAGCTGTAACTTTAAGGTGGCCCTGGAATGATGTCGCTCAAGATTCAAATAACGGAAATAAGCCGTAAGCTGCTCATCCGTAATGTTATCGAGCGGTTGGTTTGCATAGTGCTGCAGTTGGGTGATGGCGTACAAATAAGCGTTACGCGTGCGGGCCGAGTAACCACGTAAACTAATCTCGTCATGGAACTGTTGCAGAAGTGATGACATGGTAGACCTCCTAGGTGAGGGATTATCCCTAGGAGTAAGTGTGGAACAGTGGTTCGCTTTAAGCTCCGCGCAGCGGCTTAGTTCAACAGCTTATTCGTGCGCATGCGCGTTTATCTCATTGGACTAGTGAAAACGCGCACAGTTAACTATATGTATGTAATGAACTTATCAGCATTTTACTAAATTCACCATCTGGAAAAACGCGCATGCGCGTTTCCCAAACCTATTATCTAACCCATAGGTTTTATAATTGAATGATTTTAATGGAATTTTCTCATGTTGAAATGTGAAAACGCGCACGAAGTTGGGGTGAAAATCGTCATGATTTCAATATGACTGTATGTCTGTCCAGCTTTTAGACATTTCAGAGAAGGACAAAATAAAATTGAGACACCCACCAATTTTGGCCAGTTCTTCCCTTCACTTTGTCACCGCTACGTACGCAGCGTGTGACTATTTATTGCACATTTTTAACGCTATGCTTAAGCGCTCAGCCCGCTGAGAGTACAACTTCACCATTAACTTGCAGGGAGAACGGAGGTGGGGCAATCCACACAAGATAAACATCGGTGATGTTGGCGCTGAGGTCATCAATGGCGATTCAGCCTGCGATTTGGTAGAAGGTTTATTCAAGGAGTGTGAGCATGATGTCAGCCTTAAAGTCACCAGCATATCCGCTTTTCGCGACACTATCGCATCGGCATGGAGCTATGTTGCGATGTATCGCTGTGCTAAGTTTGGGCGGTGTGATGTTTACGGCTACCGCCGCCGAAAGTCCCGAGGTGCAACCTATCCACAAGGAGTCAACGATGACAACATTAGTGGTTTCTGGCAGTTTTGACGTGAATATTGAACCGCAACAAGACAGTGATGCCCCCGCAGGACGGATGGTCCTGCGTAAGCTGTATCACGGCGCAATGAGTGGCAGTGGTGTAGGGCAGATGCTGAGTAAACGCATTGATAACGGTGCGGCAGCGTATTCTGCAATTGAGGAGTTTGTCGGTAGCGTTGATGATAAACAGGGTTCATTTACCTTAGTGCATAGCGGTTTGATGACTGGTGATGAGCAAACACTGAAGATCTATATTCTGCCAGGCTCCGGTACTGGGGAGTTGAGCAACATCAGTGGTACGATGGATATCATCCAGCAAAACAGCGAACATCAGTATCAGTTGCGCTATGTTTTGGATTAACTAAAAAGAAGTGCTGAAGATTGTCTACCATATTAAAAGCTGAAAATAGCAGGAAAATTTGGGCAGGCATCAATTCCATTACAACATTCCATTACAACGAGTGTGGGCGCACATTGCCGCAGCGTATCAAGCAATGCTGAGCGCGAAACTTTGCGATTAAAAGCGATAGTGTTATCAGGGTTAAATGCAGCAACTTGAAAGACAGTTTTTGCCAAATCAATGCTGATGAGTTTATATTCCATATTGGTCACCTCGAGTCAGATTTAGTACACCCAAATCATGGCACATTGCGATGCCGAGACCGAGGTGACCATCTCAGCACCCACCAATTTTAACTCAGTTAATCCTCTGAACTATCATGCCGCACCAATTCCCCTTCGGCGCAGTGTAGGTGCGTTGGGCAGCCATTGAGCAATCGAGTCAAGGACGACGAGAAGCGATGGTGAGGAATGGATTCCGAATCAGAGCGATTTGCGAAAATGGCAAACCAGAAGCGCCGTAGCGTTTTGCGCCGTGGGGCGGCAGGGGGATTGATAAGGGGGCGAAGCCGTCTAGCCCCCTTATCCTCTGGTGTGGAACTGCTCGTTCCACGACTTTGACAGGCGTTAGCTTGTTACCGCGCAGCGGTATAGAAAAGCCAAGCGCAGCTTGGCACGTAGGCTCAGCTTACGACCACAAAAGGGTGGCAACACCCAACACAAAAAAGATCACCGCACAGGTGCGATGAATCAACTTCATCGGTAACTTACCCGCTCCCATACTGCCGGCGATAACCACGGGTACGTTGGCTAACATCATACCGAGCGTGGTCCCAGCAACTACCCAAGCTAATGCTTGGTACTTGGCGGCAAGCACCACAGTTGCTACTTGGGTTTTATCGCCCATTTCAGCGAGGAAAAACAATATAAAAGTGGCCAAGAACGGGCCATAACGATAGAAACGGTGGTCTTCATCATCGGCTTTATCGGGGATAAGTACCCACAGGGCGATAGCAAAGAAACTCGCAGCGATAATGTAGCGAGCCAATTCTGGTGATAACCAACTCGAGGCCCATTCGCCCACATAAGCAGCTAATAGATGGTTGATAATGGTAGACAGAACCATGCCTAAGATGATCGCGGTTTTGTCTCTAAATCTGACCGCTAACAACAGTGCTAACAGCTGAGTTTTATCACCGATTTCAGCAATTGCAACAGCGAAGGTTGAGGCGAAAAGAGCTTCCAAACGACATTCCTCAGGGGTGATTTAACAACCAGGCATAGCGCATCATCACCCCTAACGAGTGATGCCCTATGCTCAGGTCTTGCCGGGCAAATCTAACGTTTGCTGTATATGCCATGGCGATCGCCAAGTGTGTTGACATATACCCTCAAGCCGAAACTTGAGTCAGCTACTCCCCTAAGAAGTGGCGTCATTATAACGACTGATTTAACAAACTCAACCAAAGGTAAAGATTCAATGCAGTTCAATTGCAGAAACTGCAATTGAACCAAGAGCTGGGCGATAGATGTATTGCTCAGGGTAACTTGAACTGATAATGTCCTAACTGTTCTGACCTATATTTACAGGTTGTTTACCTGTTGTGGTTGGCCATCGGCCGTGAAGCTTGGCGATGACAGCGTTGCTCTGCGCCGAAATAACAAAAATGCGCCCCCCAAACTGCGCAATAACAATTAACAATAACAAAATAAGACAGGACAGCTTCTGTGAACCTAAAAATACTTGGATCTATCGCAATCGTGGCTGGGACGGCCATTGGTGCGGGGATGCTTGCTTTGCCGTTAGCGACAGCGGCACTCGGCTTTTATCCCGCCATCGTGTTAATGCTCGGCTGTTGGGCTATCTCTGCTTATACCTCCCTACTGATGTTAGAAGTGAATTTACGTTCCGGCGTGGGTGACAATTTACATGTGGTCACCGGCAAAGCGCTGGGTAAAACCGGTCAATTGATACAAAGCACCGCGTTTCTTAGTTTGCTGTTTGCGTTAACGGCGGCCTATTTAACCGGTGGTGCCGAGCTGCTGACGCTGAAGTTTAAGTCGTGGTTTGCACTGGAGTTAACGAATACGCCCGCGGTGCTGCTGTTTACCCTGTTCCTCGGTATTTTTGCGGCATTAGGCGTAGGTTGGGTTGATAAACTCTCACGGCTGCTGTTTTCTGCAATGGTGGTGCTATTGGTGATTGTGATTGCCTTTTTGCTGCCAGAGGTAAATTCAGAGGTATTAGCGCACCATGCCGCCACTGAAAGTTATAACAAGGTGTGGTTAGCGGCGATTCCGGTGGTGATTACCTCCTTTGGTTTCCATGTCTGTATTGCGACCTTGGTGCGTTATTTAGATGGTGATGCCCCCACACTGCGCCGAGTGTTATTGATTGGTTCTACCATTCCATTGTTCTGCTACATTTTGTGGCTACTGGTGACCTTAGGTACTGTCGGCAGTGAGTCGATTGCCAGTTTTGATGGCAAACTCGGTGCGATGATCAGTGCATTGCAAGAGATCACTCAGCGGCCAATGATCAGTAAGTTTGTTGGTTTCTTTGCGGATTTGGCGCTGATAACCTCGTTCCTTGGCGTGACCATGAGTCTGTACGATTTTCTCGCTGAGCTGATCCGCGCACGTCAAACGCTGGTTGGCCGCTCGCAAACTTGGTTGCTGACCTTTGTGCCGCCACTGGTGTGTGCCTTGTTTTATCCGGAAGGCTTTATCGCATTGCTCGGTTTTGCCGCGATTCCGCTGGTGGTGATCTCCTTGATTCTGCCCGTTGCCATTGCACTGAAACAGCGGGCGGCAACTACTGATGGCTATCAAGTTATCGGTGGAAAACCGGCATTAATATTAGTGTGTATCTGTGCGGTATTGATCATCGTGTCGCAGATATACGCCGCGGTACAAGGCAGCTAGAGCCCCATTTGTAAGCGAGTTTTTCCGCTTATAGGCTGTGTTAATACCTTGTGATAAAGTCGAGCCTTCGTGCTCGGCTTTTTGCATCTTTCGAGCAGTGACATAGCGCAATGTATTCAGCGTTAGGTGATATTTGTGGAGAATACACGTCACATCACCTGCTTTGCCTAAATCACGCTCTGTCTACTGCAAAAACAACCAGCAAAGATAAACAGCCCCTAGCACCGACAATTTCTTTGCATTGTTCCGTTCGATTTAAGGAAGACAACAGAATGAAAAAATGGTTAATCGCCACAGCGGTAACAGCATGTTTTGCTGCGCAGGCCGATGAGGGCATGTGGCAGCCCCATCAGTTGCCGGCAATGGCGGATGTTCTGAAGGCCAAAGGACTGGAGATTGATGCATCATCAATTTCGAAGCTGACAGAATTTCCAATGAACGCCGTGATCAGCCTTGGTGGTTGTACTGCCTCGTTTGTATCTCCAAAGGGGTTAGTGGTCACTAATCACCACTGTGCTTATGGTTCGGCGCAATACAATTCCACGCCAGAGAACAACATCCTACGTGATGGCTTTTTAGCAAAAACGTTCGAGCAAGAGCTGCCTGCTGCACCGGGCTCGCGAGTGTATGTCACTGAGTCAGTCACCAGCGTGACCGATAAAGTGAACCAAGGTACTGCGAAACTTACAGGCGATGCCTTCTATAAAGCGATTGAAGCGGCAGAGAAAAAGCTGGTGGCTGATTGTGAGCAAGAAGATGGCTATCGCTGCCAAGTGTACAGTTTCCACGGCGGTTTAGAGTATTACTTGGTCAAGCAGCTGGAAATTCGTGATGTACGTTTGGTGTATAACCCAGCGGAAAGCATCGGTAAATACGGTGGTGATATCGATAACTGGATGTGGCCGCGTCACACTGGCGATTTCTCTTTCTATCGTGCTTATGTCAATAAAGCGGGCAAGCCTGCTGATTTTTCCAAAGATAACGTGCCGTATGAGCCAAAAAGCTTTTTGAAAGTGTCTGCCAAAGGCGTTAGCGATGGTGATTTTGTGATGGTGGCGGGCTATCCCGGCAGCACCAACCGTTATCGCACCGCTGATGAAGTTGAGCATCAGTTCGAGTATTACTATCCTGCGGCTAAAGAGCTGCGTGAAAAAGTAATTGCGTTGATTGAACAGAGCTCGCCTGAAGGCAGTGATGCGCGTATCAAATATGAAAGTACGCTGGCAGGGCTCAATAACTACGCTAAAAACTTCACTTCAATGATTGAGTTCTACGGCAAATCTACTATGTTGGCAGATCGTCGTGCCACTGAAGCGGAGCTGACTAAATGGATCAACGCTGATAAAGCTCGCAAGCAACAATATGGCGAAGTATTGGCTGAACTCGATGGCTTGGTGAAGAAGAGCGACGAGCATCAAGCGCGTGACTTGATTTTAGGTTACTTCTATTACACCACTATGCCATCTGTCGCAGAGCGTTTGTATCGTCTGGCGCATGAACAACAAAAGCCAGACATGGAACGTGAGCCCGGTTATCAAGAGCGCGATCTGAACCGCGTCAAAAATATGCTGGAAAGTATCGACCGTCGCTACGATGCCACTGTTGCCAAAGCGATTGCATTTGAGCTACTTAATCGTTATGCCAAGTTGCCAGCGAGCGAGCACTTTGCCGCACTGGATAAATTCTGGGGCATTGAAAACAGCGTGGATGCTGCTAAATTGCACAAGAAGTTAGATGCCGTTTTTGGTAACACTAAGCTTGATGACAAAGCGACTCGTCTGGCGTGGATGAATAAATCGGTGGCCGATTTTAAAGCCTCAAAAGATCCGATGATCCAATACGCAGTTGCAATGTACGACACTAACGAACAACAACGTAATGAAGCGAAGCAACTTGATGGCGATCTGATGAAAGTCAGACCGCAGTATATGGAAGCTATCATCGCTTACAACCGTAGCAAAGGTAAGCCGGTGTACGCCGATGCAAACTCAAGCCTGCGGGTGACTTACGGTAATGTGAAAGGCTATACGCCAAAAGATGGTTTGTACGCTGTGCCATTTACGACCCTAGAAGGTATTACTCAAAAAGATACTGGGGTTGAGCCATTCAATGCACCAAAGGCTGAGCTGCAGCTGATCAAAGACAAACAGTACGGTGACTTCTACGTGAAATCACTCGACTCCGTACCGGTTAACTTCCTGTCGACGTTGGACACCACCGGCGGTAACTCAGGTTCCCCTGCGATGAATGGTCGCGCCGAACTGGTTGGTCTGCTGTTTGATGGCGTGTACGAGAGCATCATTGGTGACTGGAACTACGACGATGACAGCAACCGCTCGATTCAGTTAGACAGTCGCTACATGTTGTGGGTGATGAAGTATGTTGACCATGCCGACAACCTGCTGGATGAAATGGTGATTGTGAAGTAATTCATCAGTGGTTCGTACAACAAAAATCCCAGCCTCGGCTGGGATTTTCTATTGCTGCAAGCAGGTTATTGCGGTAACGGCGTGCTGTCGTCAATCAACGACTTGCTCTGCCAACGACGGCTGCGCCAGCGCCACAACATCGCCAGGCCGCGTACCCATTCATCACAAGCTAAGCCGATCCAAATCCCGACCAAGCCCATACCTGAGTGAATGCCAAAGTAATAAGCCAGCGGCACCGCAATGCCCCACATAGAGCACAGCGCCATCATCAATGGGAAACGCGCGTCACCAGTGGCACGTAGTGCGTTAATCACTACTAAGTTAAAGGTGCGGCCAGGTTCCATGATGATACTGATCAGAAACAGCATCGAAATTTGCTGAATAATGGTTTGGTCATCACTAAAAAAGCTCACCGCTTGGCGGCCGATAAACGAAGCGCACAGCGCCACCACAAAGGTAACACCAATACCCAGCTTGAGCGTTTTAAGTAAGCGCGCATAGGCTGATTCAAACTGACGCCCCCCGATCAGATAGCCAATGATAATCTCATTACCTAAGCCAATCGAGATACCAAACAGCATCATAAACAAACAGATTTGGAAGTAGTAAGAGTGCGTTGCTAGCGAGGTTTCACCTAATAGCCCAACAAAGGCGGTTATCACCATAAACTGCAGCATCCACGACAAGTTTTCTCCCGCAGCGGGTAAGCCAATATGCAGCACTTTGCGGAGTTTATCTTTGCTTGGACGTAGCAGTAATGTAGGCACAAGTTGAATGCCAGCGCGTTTTTGTACTAACCAGACTAGGAACACAATCCCTGTTATGCGGCCGACAACCGTACTGATTGCCACCCCTGCAACGCCAAATTGCGGAATGCCAAACCAGCCATACAGTAGGGTTAAGTTGCTAATAAAGGTGACTAAGTTGACTAGCAAGGTGGCATACATCGCCTGACGAGTATGACCATGAGCCCGTAAGGTGGCCGCCAAACATAAGGCGGCGGCTTCTGGCAGTAGACACAAACCAATAATGGTCAGGTACAACTCGCCATCACCCAGCAGGTGTGCGGGTAAATTCATGGTTTGCAGGATCGGACCTGCGCCACTCAAAATCACAATGGCCGCGAGTAAACCAATCAATAGGTTAAAGCTGATCGCACTGTGGATGACCACCTTGGCATCATCATAGCGCTTGGCCCCAAGATACTGGGTCAATACGACGCTAGAGCCGATACTGACAAAACTGAACACGGTAATGGCCAAGTCAAATACTTGGTTACCAACGGCCAGAGCCGCCACATCGGCAAAGTTGATTTGACCCATCATAAAAGTGTTCATCGCGCCGGTGGCAAAGTGCAGTGCAATGTCGATAAAAAGCGGCCAAGTCAGCGAAAATAGCGAACCTGGTCCCTGTTGGGCTTGGTGTGTCATGTGAAGTCCAGCGTTAGTCTCTATCGGGATCCCGAAATAAAAATCTTTGAAAGGGCACTTGGGGCTGATTGTGGCGCGTTACTACACGGTGCATCGCCTGCCTTGCCTAAATCACACTCTGCTCGCTGCAAAACTATCTGCAAAGGTCAGCAGGCCTTTGGTATGTTTGAGTTGCGGGCGCAGTCAAACTACAGCGTTAAATGCGGCGGCTATTCTACGCCTGTCTCTTGGTTTTTCGCTACCGATAAATATGTTCAAAAGTTGCACAATGGTTAATAGGGATTTTGTGGTGTGAAAACGTTTCTTTTTGGCCAGAGATCTCTGAACAAGCGTTGCTTATTGGTGGCGAAGTGATGGAGTAACTGTTGGCGAATATCGCAGAAATGGCAGAAAAATGTGCTTTTCTTCACGCTTTTTGGTGTTGAATGTTACTATGTGCGGCGTTTTAACTTTGGAACAGTGTGAGCAAACGGAGATATTTATGAAGCCAACGCTACTGGCAATCGCTATGTTAATGGCGGCACCAGCTGCATTTGCGCAGTCGGATTTCGTCGAAGGTGAAGCCACTTTTGGGGCAAACGCTGAACTCGGCGCGACCTTGACCACAGGTAATACCGATACCACATCCATCAAAGGTCGTTTGGATATGAAGCATGAGATCGGTAATTGGGAAAACCAATATCTGCTTGAAGGTCTTTATAAAGAAGATGATGAAGAAGTGACTGCGAAGCGCTATCTAGGCTTGGCACAAGGTAACTATCGCTTAGGTACTCACAGTTATCTGTTTGCTACCGGCAGTTATGAAGTTGACCCATTTACCGGTTATGACTACAAAATCAACTCCGCAGCCGGTTTTGGTTACCGCTTGTACCAAGGTGCTAATAGCTTCTTGGATGGTGAGATCGGTCCTGGTTACCAATATCAACGTTTAGATGATGAGCTGAGCGAAGAGTTAGGTTATGGCAGTGAAGCCAGCTGGGTGGTGCACGGCGTACTGAACTACGAAGCTAAGATCAGTAAAACATCGAAGTTTAAGCAGATGTTTGTGGCTGACTATGGCGACAAATTGGACGCCCGTTCTGAAACATCGATCACCGCCAATATTGTCGGTGCCCTGTCAATGAAGTTTGCTGTCATTGTGCGTTACAACAGTGATCCACTTGATGACATTAAAAGCACCGATACTGAAACAAATATGACCTTGTTGTATTCTTTCTAATCTGCTGAATTATTGTCCAAAAATCGCAAATTTGTGATCACTCCAGTAGGCACTTTCGAGTGCCTTTGTGATCTTGTTCGCACCATTTGAATCCCACTCTAAAAAAAGTTGTTTCCTCCCTGCATCAGGTTTATCTGTTTTCTCGAAGTGGCCAAATTTGGCGATTGGTCAACATTTCTGACCAATCGACTGTGCTAGCTTAATAAGTATATTCTTATAAAAAAGAGAACAATCAAAATGAAGTTGAAGCGTATGAACCGTGGGCTGGGCGTCCTCGGGGGGAGTTTGCTAGGATTGATTTCTCCAGCAGTGTTTGCCGCCGAAGAGGCAGGTGAACGCTTGGCGCTTACCCATACTTGGGTAGGTTATTTGGGAGTAGTGATCTTTGTCATCGCCTATGGTTTGGTGATGTCTGAGGAAAAACTGCACCTGCGTAAATCTAAGCCGATGCTGATTGCAGCTGGCATCATTTGGGGGCTACTCGGTTACATTTACACCCAGCATGGCATGTCGGAAGTGGCTGAAGCCGCCTTTGAAGCCGATTTGCTGGAATATGCCGAGTTATTCTTGTTCCTATTAGCGGCGATGACCTACATCAACGCGATGGAGGAACGTAAGCTGTTTGATGCACTGCGTGCGTGGATGGTGAACAAAGGCTTCACTTTGCGGCAGGTATTTTGGATCACTGGCTTTCTAGCGTTCTTTATTTCACCTATTGCCGATAACCTAACCACGGCATTGCTGATGTGCGCCGTGGTGATGAAGATGGGCGGCGATAATAAGAAATTTATTACCGTGGCTTGTATCAACATTGTTGTTGGCGCCAACGCTGGTGGGGCGTTCAGCCCGTTTGGCGATATCACTACACTGATGGTGTGGCAAAAAGGTATGGTGCAATTTGCCCAGTTCTTTGACCTGTTTGTGCCCTCGCTGGTGAATTTCGTCGTGCCTGCGGCCATTATGAGCTTCTTCATCGTTAACGACACTGAAGCTCATGCTAAGGGCGAAGTGGTGCACATGAAGCCTGGGGCTTTGGGCTTAGTGGTGCTGTTCCTCGTCACCGTATCTATGGCAGTTTGTGCTCATTCTTTACTGGGCTTACCTCCAGTACTAGGGATGATGACTGGCCTTGGTTTACTGCAACTGTACGGCTATTTCCTGCGCATGAGCTTTGATAAGAACATCGATAAATTGCGTGAAAAAGCCTCTAAAGCCAACGATGAAAAAGCCCTGCGTGCTTGCGATCAGTTTGTGCCATTTGATGTATTCAGCCGCATTGCCATGGCAGAGTGGGACACCTTGTTGTTCTTCTACGGTGTGGTGTTATGCGTGGGTGGTTTAGGGTTGATGGGCTACTTGGCCATGGTATCTGAAGCTCTATATGGTCACTGGGACCCAACCTACGCTAACGTGGCTATCGGTGTACTGTCATCCATTGTGGACAACATTCCTGTGATGTTTGCGGTGTTGACTATGAGCCCTGATATGTCGGTTGGTCAGTGGTTGCTGGTTACCATGACTGCGGGTGTCGGTGGTAGCTTGTTGTCTATTGGTAGTGCGGCTGGCGTCGCGCTGATGGGCCAAGCGCGTGGTATCTACACCTTCGGGGCACATCTTAAATGGACACCGGTTGTCGCTATCGGTTATATCGTCAGTATCATCGTGCATTATTACTTCAACCATCATCTGTTTTAACTGAGCAACGTGGTTGGTTTGGTCAGCCGGTAACCTCGATTACCGGCTTAATGTGATTAAAATTCATCACTGTCAGCGATGTCATTAATGGCGTACAAGATAGCCATCAGTGGTAATTCCTTTTAGAATATCGCCTAGCGTTACGCGCATTTGTCGTATTCATCTGTCTTTTCAGACAATGAGTCACGGTGAAACTCGTGAGCAACAAGCACTTCTTCAGTAAGCCCAGCGCTTGCTACGGCAGTTTTTCCCATCTGCATGCTTTGGTGCATCTTGATTTGATGCCATGGTGACGCTTTTTGCACGATGTGCTGCGCTGCTCATAACTCTTACCAGCGTTCAGTGTGATGCTACGGCATACATTGACGGGTCACTTAGTAGTCGGATCCTGTGACATGCAGCTATTTATACATCTGAAATGGTTCTTTCGACGTTACTGGCACACCTACGCCTTAGCGATGCTGATGCTTTTCTGCGTCGGCTTGATCAATATGGCGATCCCAAAGCTGATAGGCCAGGCCATTGATCAGTTGTTAGCCACCAAACAGCAATCTGCCACTGAACTTTATCTAGTTGGTATGGCGGTGGGCGGTTTGTTGGTTTACATGCTGCGCTACGGTTGGCGCCGCATGTTGTTTGGCACCTCTTATAGGCTGGGTAACTATTTGCGGCAGCACTTTTATGTGCGGCTCACCAAGCAAGGGCAGGCGTTTTATAACGCGCATTCCACTGGCGATTTGATGGCGCGTGCCACCAATGATATCGACGCCGTTGAAGTGGCCGCTGGGGAAGGCATTCTGTCAGGATTTGATGGCATTTTGACCTTTATTTTGGTGCTGATCATGATGTTTGTCTTTATTGATTGGCGCTTGGCGGCCTTTGCGGTGCTGCCATTTCCCTTTATGGCGGTGGCTTTCTATCGTCTGTCAAAGCGTATCCATACGCAGTTTAAAGATACACTCGACCGTTTTTCTGAGCTGAACGACCAAACGCAGCAGGCGATGGCTGGCATCCGCATGATCAAATCCATGGGACGCGAAAGCATTGAAACGCAGCAGTTTGATGCCATTGCTGCGCGGGCGGCAGACAGCACTTACAAGGTACAACGTTCTGAAGCACTCTTCGGGCCGATTATTCAGCTCAGTCTTGGTGCCGCTATGCTCATTGTGTTGCTGGCGGGGGGCTGGCAGATCCAAACGGGCAATCTCACCGTCGGGCAGCTCACCAGTTTTACCTTGTATCTGTCGGAGCTGATTTGGCCGATGTTTGCCTTCGGTTGGCTGATGAACATTATCCAACGGGGTAATGCGGCCATTGAACGGTTAGATGGGCTGCTGTATCTGCCTGATACCATCAGTGATAACGGTGCGCAGCAGCCTCACGGTTATCAACTGGCAGTCAATCAGCTGACGTTTGCTTACCCAGAGAGTGAGCAGCCAAGCTTGCAGCAGGTGAGTTTCACCCTGCCAGAGCGGCATACTGTGGGCATTGCTGGGGCAACAGGCAGTGGTAAATCCACGCTTATTCAGTTATTGATGCGTTACTGGGAATCCCCCGCAAGCAGCATCCTGTTAGGTGGTGTGCCAATTCAGCAACTGCCGCTGGCGAGTTTACGCGGTAGCTATGCCTATGTGCCGCAAGATTCTTTTTTGTTTAGCAGCAGCATTCTGGAAAACATCCGCATGGGGCGCAGTGATGCAACCGATGAAGAGGTGTACGAGGCGGCGACATTGGCAGCCATTCACCACGATATTGAGCAATTTCCAGAGGGGTACCACACCTTAGTGGGTGAACGTGGCGTAACGTTATCCGGCGGCCAACGGCAACGGGTATCCATTGCCCGAGCGTTGATCAGTCGCGCACCAATTTTGATTTTGGATGATGCGCTATCGGCGGTCGATGTAGAAACCGAGCAACAGATTATCGGCCACCTGCGGCAGCGACAGCAGAGTGTCATGGTCATCAGCCATCGCTTGTCTGCTTTAGAGCAAGCGGATGAGATCCTCGTGCTGTCCCATGGCGCGGTGGTTGAACGCGGTAGCCATCAGCAGTTAAGTCAAAGTGATGGTTGGTATGGTCGTATGGCGGCTTATCAACAGATGGAGCAAGCGATGGAGAGTAGTTATGCCTCGTGACGCTAAAGCAACAACAGCCAACGGTGACGATGGCGGCGCTTTGCGCTTGCTGATGAGTTATGTGTTTGCTGACAAAGTACGTTTTGCCAAAACCTTATTATTGGTGGTGGTGGCTACCGTGTTTGATGTGATGGGGCCAATGCTCAGTAAAGTGTTTATTGATGACTTCATTGTGCCGGGGCATTACCCACTATGGCCGATTGTGGGTGTGGTGGCACTGTTCATCTTTGCCGTTGTGGCTGGCACGTTACTCAAATACCAGCAAACCATGCGCTTTTTGGATATGGCGCTAACAGCGGTATTGGATATTCGGCAGCGGGTGTTTAAGCATGTGCTGAGCCTGCCGATGGCATTTTTCGATTATGCTCGCACTGGGCAGTTGGTCAGCCGCATTACCAACGATACCGAATCGATTAAAGACATCTATGTGCAGTTTCTCTCCAACGTCGTATCCAACGTCATTTTGCTCATTGGTATTTTGGTGGCGATGGCGATTTTGGATTGGCACCTGATGCTCATTGCCTTGGCATTGTTGCCAACGGTGATCGGGCTGATCTATCTGTATCAACGCTTCAGCGTGAAAGTGGTTAGTGACAGTCGTCAGTTCCGCTCCGATATTAACGCCACGGTGAGTGAGTCGATCAGCGGCATGGCGGTCATTCAAGCGACTAACCAACAGCACGCTAAGCTGGCACAGTTTGATGGCATCAATAACCGTTATTACAGCACCCGCCTCAAAGCCGTCACCGTCGGTTCTTTGCTACTACGGCCAGCAATTAACTTTCTGAGCATTTTGGTGCTGGCCTGCATTGTGTGGTTTTTTGGCCTCAAAGTGGTGCAAGGTGTTGCCGAAATCGGCGTGTTGTATGCGTATCTCAACTATTTAGGCCGTTTCACCGAACCGCTGGTGGAGATCACTCAGCGTTTTAGTTTGTATCAACAAGCTATTGTGGCAGGTAATCGTGTTTACGAGTTGCTGCAAGAGCCCGCGGCTGCCGAGGCGCCTAGCGATAGCGCGCAGATTACTCGCGGCCAGTTGTCGATTAAGCAACTGCAATTTGCCTATCAAGCCAATAAACCGGTGTTGCAAGATATCAATGTCGAGATTGAAGCGGGGCAGTTTTACGCCATTGTCGGCCATACCGGTAGTGGCAAAAGCACGTTGCTAAGTTTGCTGCTGAACTTCTACCAGCCGCAAGTGGGCGAAATCTGTATCGATGGGCAGCCATTGCAGCAGTACAGCCACGACAGTTTGCGACAAGGTGTCGGTTTGATCCCGCAAGAGCCGTTTATTCTCGCCAGTACCATATTCGACAATATCGATATGGGGCGCGGCCTGAGTCAAAGTGCGGTGGAACGTGCCGCGAAGCAGGCTCACTTACATCAAGTCATTACCGCGATGCGCGACGGCTACCAGACGGAGCTAGGTGAGGGCGGATTGCGCTTATCGACAGGGCAGCGTCAGCAGTTGATCATTGCGCGGGCGTTGGCAGGTTCTCCTAAGGTGTTGTTGCTCGATGAAGCGACGGCAAACGTAGATAGTGAAACTGAACAGGTGGTGCAGCAGGCGTTGAGTCATCTGCATCGGCAAGTCACCATGATTGTAGTAGCGCATCGGTTATCGACGATCCGTCACGCCGATCGCATTTTGGTGCTCGATCATGGGCAATTGTTGGAACAAGGTAGTCATGAGCAACTCATGGCACTGCCACATGGCCGCTACCGTGCCATGTATGAGCTGCAACAGCAGGCACAAAAGGTGGCACAGGCTGAGGCGTAATGATGGTTTGATAAATCAAGCAAGGCAACTTAGCGCGATCATTTTACGCTGAGTTGCCGCTGGTGGTGCTGCCAGTGTTGTGGTGCTGTGATTGCGCGCTGTTACTACATTAGCTATAAGCTAGACTCTCTAGTTATATGCTTTTAAAGGTTTTTTGTTCACCTATCGCGTGAGCAACCTTGGGGCTGGATCACTATTTTGCATTTTGATCGGCCAATTTCTCCCTTCTCGAAACGCTTGGTTAAGAAGATCACATTTAGTTATTTCGGCTTTTCCTATAATGCACTGCAATTACCAGCGGTTTCTTCGGGCGTGATGTAAGACACTGCTGAGCTAAGTGGTACGCATTATTGTGCGAATAACGTGGTTTCATCAGCAATACCTTTTAGGGCATAGACGGTCATTAACTTATGTTGCAGTCAATATCGCAACCACGTACACCCAAGTTTATGTTGGAAGAACGAGTCAACGGGACCCCTAAAATGTTGGGGGTATCATTACTGCTGATGTTGATGTTGGCCTTGAGTGTGTACTTTCTCAAGCACTTCCCCGCGGGTGAAGTGGCCATGCCGTTAGCCCAACAAAATCTCACCTTGGCTTCCGGTCAGCAGGTGCAACTGCTGCTATTTGCGAACTCCCGTACCAATAACCACATTCTGCAATCGCGAGCGACGATCTTAGCGTCGGCGTTGCTGCAATGTCGTGCCACGGTATGGCAGCAAGTGTATCTCTCTATCTCCCACGAAAAGCAGATTATGAACGTGACCATGAAAGGCAGTAAAGATGGTCACTTTTTACTGCGCAATATCAAAGCCAGTGACGTCGACCGTCATATGGGTTTTTTCAATCAACAGTGGTTAGCGGGAGTTAATCTCTGTGAATAAAATCTGGATCTGGCTGGTGTTGTTGTTAGCCGTCACCTTAGCCGTCGTGCGCTTATCTATTGGGCAACAGCAACCGGAAACGCAGCTTTTGCTTAACTGTAGCTCGGAACTTTATGATCATCAGCAAGGCGGCAACTCACACCAATATTTCATGTTGATGGACTTACAGGCGCGGCACCACAATGTGGTGCTTAACTATCGTTACTTCTCTACCGATGGGCAGCCGCTGGGTAGCGTTAAATTGGAAGGCTCAATCACGCGTCGGCCAGCGGGTACGGCTTATGATATGAGTATCACCCATAAAGATGAGCAACTGCTGCAAGATGTTAAGCCGTCACATATGGATTATCTGTCTTACATCAGTAACTTAAACCTTACCAATAAAGCATCGCATCCGATGGTGATTGAGATGCTCGATACTGACGAGCTGCAACACTACGCGGTGATCCGTACCCAACCTGGTAACGCTATTTACGGCTGCCGCTTACAGAACTAATCTCGGCTTCCATTATCTGGTAAATTCGCTATATTCTAAGCCAATCAAATCAATTAGTTGGATAGGATACGCCCGACCTTGTCAAAACTGCGCATTAAACAAGAAGAAGAACTTTCAATTAAATTCAGTCACCTACTTGCCCGTGGTGAACAGCGCAAGCTTGACCTGTATTTTTCGCTGCCCAAAGAGATGGGCATTGGTCCCAACAGCCTCAATGAAGAAGAGTATTATTTCAGTGGCGTCCAAGGTCGCCGAGCGTATTACTCCGAAGGGTTACACCTACCGCTGGTGCAATCACGTTTTGTCAGCCAGAAGAAACGCACTTTAGAAGAGTTCCGTCTGTATATGAATCTGTTCGCCTACCAATATGCGGTGGCGATGGAAAACGATGCGCGCGAGTTAGCGCGTATTGAAGAGGACGCGCAATTTTTTGAAGGCTTGAACGAGTTTACCGTACATGCCAGCACCTTGTTACGCCGCTTTCGGCGTGGCGCACCAGCCGATGAAAAATGGCGCCACTATTTTGAAAACGCGGATAACTATCTGTCATGGTTTACCGAGCAGCAGTTACTCAAACTATTGAGTAAGCGCGACATGCAGCACAAGGTGTCAGAGCGGGTATTACAGCTGTGTCACGAGGAGCAAGCGTACCGTAAATCACACAACTATAACTCTGAACGTACCCGTGAAGACCCCAACCGCATTGCCAACAAAATGCTATTACTGCGGCGGTTGATCCAGCAAGGGGTGGTACTAAAAGAGGATTTGAAAACACTCGGTGTTGGCCTGAAAAAGCTTACTACCGGCTTTGCCACGGCGTTGGTGATGTTAGTGGTGTCGTCATTGATCATCAAGGCGCAGGGCGTGTTCAACGGCCTGACGTTAGCGATGGTGTTCGTGCTGGCCTTGATTTACGGCGCCCGTGAAATCTTTAAAGATGATGTGCGTAATGCACTATGGCGTATTGTACAAAAAGGACGGCCACGTTGGAGCCGCATTCTCACCGATACGACTACCCATAGCTTAATTGCCCGGCAGTTGGTGTGGCTGGAGTTTGTGAAGAGCAAAGATCTTCCCGACGCGGTCAATGAGATCCTCAAGCGTCGCCACAGCCAAAACAAAGTGGACGCCGAAATTTTGCATTACGGCATCTCTACCCGAGTAGAAGATACCGACTTTCTCACCGGCTATAACAGTATTCAAGAGCAGGTGGTGTTTAGCTTGGTGCCATTTGTGGATTTTCTGGAGCAGGGCAAAGACGAGTTATACCGTGAGCAAGACGGTGAGATTATTGCCGAGCAAGTGGAGCGCCGCTATCAGATCAACTTAGTGGTGGTGTGTCAGCGCCTGAAACAACCGCCGCAATATGCCCGTTATAAGATCACCGTTAACCGACGTCAGATTGTCGAAATCACCATGAGTGACTTGCCGGAAAACGTGCCGTTGATTGATGATTTGGTCACCGACAATACCAGTGCCACCGCAAGGTTGGATCAACAATCAGAGCCGATAACGGAGAGTTAACGGCGCTGTGCCTAGCGCTGTTGGTGGAAAATAACCACACAGTGCATCACTACCTTACCTAAATTCCACAGAACCTTCTGCCAACATGCCCATTGAGGTCAACAGCAACTAGGCATTATGCCTGGTTGCTGTCTGACGGCGTGGTAAACGCTTGGCAGATATTACCTGCACCATTTTGTTTCGCGCGTTTTAATCCCACTTCGGCATTGAGTATGAATTGGCTCAAGGTCTGTCCATCATTGTAGGCGGCGATGCCGATGCAAATGCCATCTGCTAGGCCGTGATGGTTTAAGCTTTCCAACGTATTTTTCGCATAGTGATGTGCAGCGGTTGGCGTACTCTCTGGCAGCAGAATGGCAATTTGCCCCAACTGCCAGTTCGACATCTGGTAACCTCGTGGCAAGTCGCGCAGTAAGTGCATCTCGACCTGTTGCTGGCGGCTCTCAAGTTTTTCTACCTCGCTCAAATGGCTCAACATGCCGCTAGGGCTGATATCAAGCAGCATCAAGCAACTGCTATGGCGGTCTTGCTCGCTCATGGCGGTAAAGTAGCGTTCTAGCGCTGGCAGTTCATTGAGCACCGAGCTGCGGTAGGGCGAGATATCGCGGCGTATATTCAGCCGTTCATTTCTGGCCTGCTCTAAGGTACAGATCAGATAATCCAGCTCACCCTCATTATCCACACAGCCCTTCAGCGTGGTTTGCAAACAGCCGCTGCGATATTCATCGCAGAGGATCTGCCCTTGCCAATGCCCATGGAGATTGATCAACTGCAAGATACGTTCCCACTGGTTTTCGAAATCGTTTTTCAGTAGTTGCGCTAAGCTGACGTCGGTACGGCCATGTAACTGCATCAGATGATCAAAGCTCTCGTTCACTTTAATCAGTTGACCCGCTGGGCTGACCAACGCCGTCGCCACTGCAGAATCACTCAGCAGTTGGCTCAAATGATTATCTTGTCGTGCCTGTTTTAACTCGCTGATATCGTCAAAGGTGATCAAGGTGTAGATGGTATCGCCTTCGCCAGTCAGGCGGATGTTGGCGCGCAAATAGAGTGTATCTATGGTTTGCAACTGGATTTCACCGCGCCATGCGGTTTCCTTGAGCAGATGCTGCTGCACTTGTTGATACCAACGCTCATCTTGCTCAAAGAGTTTCTGAAGGTTACGGCTCTCAATATCTTGTTGATTCAGTTTTAAAATCGCGGCGGCGCGGGCGTTCGAGCAAACAATCCGACCAGCGGCACTCACTAACAAACAACCCGTATCACCACGGAATAAGCCATCAGCTAACTCAATAGCACTGGCGCGAGAGCGCTGTTCGATACGATACAGATGCACTAACAAGATCACCGCAGCGGCCAGCAAGGTCATCAGTACCGATGAAATTAGCAGTACATTACGCCACTCCTCAAAGCGTTGGGTAATATCTTGGTTGCGAATATAGGACAACAGCACATATTGGTGGCTGTTATTGTTTTGCGCGCCTAACGGCGTTTTCAGGTAAACAAAAGCCGCATTATCGCCATGAAACTCACCAAAGTTGTTCATGGCAAGATCGCGCCAAAGTTCTGGGTAGGTTTGTCGTAAGCTGATGCCTAAGGTATCAGGCACGCCAGCCAGCGGCGATAGGTTGCTAGCCCCCGCATACAACTGGCCTTGGCTGTCGAGCAGCAGTAACGGCGAATCATTGCTAGAAAACACCGGTTTAATGGCTTGCAGCATCAGTTCTAGCGAGTTGTAGGTCACCAGATAACCCCGCAACGATTGATCCGGATTCTCCAACCGAGCAATCTGCATCTGGTACGGTTCTAGTCGATCTTCATAAGGGATGAACTCGATGGTCGACGCCAAAATATCGTGTTCACTGAGTTGATTCACTTTCTTCATGGTGTCGGCCGACAGCGGGGCATTGCCAAACATATTGCCGCTGGAGAGTTTGAATTTACCCGCCACGTCGTAGAAGGCGATATCCATCAACTCAGGGATATTGCGTTTCAGCGCAATCCAACTGCTGATTAGCCGCTGTTGCTCCTGCTTGCCCGGTGAGTTAAGAAAGTGCTGCAGTTGCTCAGAGCGTGCAAACATCTGCGTACGAAACTGCTGGAAAGAGACTTTATCGGCCAGTAGGGTGCCGACCGTTTGCAGCTCGCTATAGCGCTGCACCGCCCATTCTTCTTGAAACTTACGCTCGCCTAAGGTGATCACAACATTGGTGATCAGCACTATGGTAATCACCAACATACTCAATTGGCTGACGACAGCTAATAAGCGTTGGCGAGACCACTGTACGCCACGCAATAGCGGGATCAGTGGTGAGTCCTTGAGTCGTTGATGTTTACTGAACATGAAGCCGTAAGTTAAGGATAAATATGCAGCTATGTTAACACGAAAATTTCAGCACAACAGTGCCGCTATGCGGTTGAGTATTCATCAATTGGCTGAGCTGCCTTGAACTGCTATTGCTGACATATCTAGCGAGTCGCCAAGAGTTGTTCGCACCATGCTAACCAACCACATCCAACTGGCGATGTTTAAACTTGCAACCCGCCTGTTCCACAAGCTGCTGGCATGCACGAATATCCACGCCTTCCAGTCCATCAATGGCTGATACTTGTACGTCTGCAATATAGCGTGGGGCGTCGATAATAAATTGATTCACCGCCTCCCAAGCACCGCGCAGCCTTGGTTGACAGTGGCTTTGATACAACTGTGGGGTGTTGGCGTTGAGCGATACCGACAGCGCATCCACACAATTAGCGAGCTCCGGCAGAATATTGCGGCGATGGAACAGATTGCCTAGGCCGTCGGTATTGACTCGAACACGACCTCCTTGCCGCTTAATTTCGTGTGCGACCGTCAACAAGGTCGGCAGATTGAGAGTGGGCTCGCCATAACCGCAAAAGACATATTCATCGAACTGCTGGACATCGCCCAGCAGCGGGAGTATTTCATTGGATTTGGGTTGATGGTCTAATGCCAGTTGATATTGGTGCACTTGCTTGCTGCCGTTGTGTTTTGGGCAAAATTGACAGCGTAAGGTGCAGCGGCCGGTGATGTTGAGATAGCGACTATTACGGATGTCATACACCAAAGTGCATGGCGATGCTTCATGGTTCATGGGAGTATCAGGCTCGAAAACGTCAATATGTTGAGTTTAACTAACCTTATCTTTGCGAAATGTTGTCACGGTCAAACTGTGCATAAGTTCAACACCGCTCAGTGACTAAACAGAGCGGTGTTGAACAGTGAACAGCGTTTTGGGCTGGCAATTAATGCTCGTGTTCCGGTTTCCACCAGTACACATATAACCGATGGAACCCACGGCCAACGCGGCGGAAACCTGCCTTCAAATCTTCCAAAATCAGGTAAGACAGCGGCACCATAATCAGCGTGACTACAGTGGAGAACAGAATACCAAAGGCCAGCGATACCGCCATTGGGATCATAATCTGTGCCTGTAAGCTCTTCTCAGTGATAATGGGGATCAAGCCAACAAAGGTGGTTAACGAGGTCAGAATAATCGCTCTGAAACGTTCACAGCCTGAGTTAATCGCCGCGTCGTGCATCGAGAACCCTTCTGAGCGTGCGCGGTTAACAAAGTCGACCAGAATCAACGAGTCATTCACCACCACGCCCGCTAAGGCGACAATGCCGCACAAGCTGAGGATGGACATCGATAAGCCCAACACTAAGTGACCAAACAGCGCGCCAATCATACCAAACGGGATCACCGACATGATGATAATTGGTTGACTGTAGGAGCGCAGCGGAATCGCCATCAGCGCATAGATAGTGAAGATAGCGAATACGAAACCTTTCACTAAACCCACTAACGCATCGGCTTCATCTTGGGTGGCGCCGTCTAACGTTGTTGAAATGTGCGGATACTGCTTTTCCAACTCAGGTAAATAGTCCTTGGTGATTTCGCTCACCACTTTGGATGGCTCCACCTTGTCTTTGTTGGCGTTGGCGGTAATGGTAATCGCGCGGCGGCCATCCACACGAGTGATCGACGAGTAGCTGTCACCCAGTTTCACATTGGCGACGCTACTAAACGGCACTTGGTTGCCATCCGCAGTACGGATCATCATGTTTTCCAAGTAACCTATGGTCGTACGTTGCTCTTGCGGGTAACGCACCATCACTTTGATCTCTTCCTTATTACGCAAGAAACGCTGCGCTTCAAAGCCGTAGAAACCATAGCGTACTTGGCGCGCCAAATCTGACAGGGTTAACCCAAGCGCTTCGGCTTCTGGTTTGATCTGCAGCTTGATTTCATGGCTACCGGACGAGAAGTTATCGGCGACATCATGCACACCATCGAAGGTTGACAGTTTTTTCTTCAATGCATCAGACGCTGCTGCCAACTGCTCTAGGTCACTCGACACTAGGCGGAAGGAGATATCGCCGCCTTCACCATTGGTGCTGGCATTGAGGCTGAGGTTTTTCACCGCAATCAGTTCAGGCAATTGCTTACGCCAAGCTTCGGCAATGGTGTTGCCATCAACGTCACGGTCTTCTGATTTGGTCAGCTCAGCGAAGATAAAGGCTGAGGTGCGGCTATCCATATTGATAAAGCTATGGTTAACCACTGGATAGCCCAGCTCTTTGATCATCTTGTCGTTCATGGCATACAGCGCGTCTTCAATCTGCATCACCACTTTTTGGGTGTTTTGCTCTGACGAGCCTTCATCCATCTCAAGGTTAACTTGAATAAAGTCAGATGGAATATCAGGGAAGAACACCCAGCGTACCTTGCCTGTGGCTACCATAGCGATGGAAACAAACAGCAGGCAGGTAAACAGCATCATCACGGTGTAACGGTTGGGGATCAGTCTTTCCATAAAACCGCGGTATTTCACGTCGATGAAGTACTGCACTTTATCGTTAAATTTACGGCGGTTACGCGCCATAAAGCTGTTGGGGTTTTTACTTGGTTTCATATGCGCTAAATGCGCAGGCAAGATCAACTTGGATTCAATTAACGAGAACGTCAAACACAGAATCACAATCAAGCCGATGGAGATCCAAAGGATCCCCATGGGGCCAGGCACCATCAGCATCGGAATAAAGGCGGCGATGGTGGTCAGCACCCCAAAGGTGGCAGGCATGGCGACTTTCTTGGCACCACGGATCACGTTATCTACTGAGTGCCCATACTTTTCGGTTTCGGTATGGGCACTTTCGCCAATGACAATTGCGTCATCCACGAGGATCCCCAGCACCAAAATAAAGGCGAACAACGTCAACATGTTGATCGACAGACCGATGAACTCCAACGGCATCAACGCGAGGGCGCCGAGGAAACAGATCGGCAGACCCAGCATCACCCAGAAAGCCAGTTTCAAATCTAAGAAGATTGCCAGAATGATGAATACCAAAAAAGCACCATAAAGCATGTTGTTCAACATCATGCTCAAACGCCCTTTAAGGTAGTGGGTTAAGTCCCCCCAATAATCCAGTTGTGCGCCGGTTGGCAGGGTGGCTTTGCGTTTGGCAATATAGGCCTTAACTTGGTCGGCAATCGCAATCGCATCTTGGTCATCAATACTGGTGACTTCGATAATCGCGGCAGGCTTACCGTCAAAGCGGGTGTAATCTAGGCGTTCTTCAAAACCATCGTTAATGGTGGCGACATCGGGCAGCATAATGCGGCTACCGTCAGCGCGGGTACTGACTACAATTTTGGCAAAATCGTCATAGGTGTAGGCTTGGGCTTTAGTACGCAGCAAAATGTTGCCATCTTGCGCTTTAATTGAGCCGCCTGGCAGATCAATCGAGTAGTTTTGTACCGCAGTGGCAACTTGGGAAAAGGTCAGGCCATATTCACGCAGCTTGTCTTCTGATAGCTCAATACTGATCTCATAATCCAGCACGCCAGCCACGCTGGCGCGGGTAACGGCGGGGAGGTCAGTTAACTCGTCACGGATCTGCTTTGCCAGCTCTTTCATTTCGTGTTGGTCGATATCGCCATAGACCGACACCCAAATGACATTGTTTTCTGGGCGAATACGGAAGATATCTGGCCGTTCAATGTTGGCAGGGAAGGTTGAAATCGAGTCGATGCGCAGTTTGGCTTCATCGAGCACATCTTTCGGATCATAGCCGTCGGCCACTTCAATGGTCACCGAGCCTACGCCATCACTGGCGACTGAGGTGATTTTCTTAATCCCCACCACATCGCGTAGCTCTTCTTCAATCTTGATGTTGATGCCTTCCTCAATCTCCTGCGGCGCGGCACCTGGGTAGGCCACGCTGATCCTGAGGTAGTTCAACTCAAAGGTGGGAAACACCTCTTTATTGATGGTAAACGCTGAAAACAAACCACCAATAACCAATAGAAACATCAGCAGATTAGCGGCAACGCTATTGCGTGCGAACCAGGCAATAATGCCAGTTTCTTTATTCTCTGTTTCCATTATTCGTTCCCTGCGTTCGCCAAATCTCGCTGTTGCTCATCAAGCGTGAGCGAGGCGTTATTGGCGTCACCTGACACCTTTACTTTCAGGCCGGTTTCCATATTCATCAAGGTGGTTTTCGCGACCCGTTCGCCTGCTTTTAAGCTGTCTTGAATGTAGACGTTTTCCATATCGGTACGCACCACTTTCACCGGACGCATCTCAATACGGTTGTCTTTATCCACAACGGCAATTTTATTATTGCGCACCAGATAGCGCGGTAATTTGGCAACGTTAGGCAGGGTACGACCACGGATTTCCGCATCAACAAAGCTACCAAACTTCAATGACATTTGGCCGGTTTGGGCAATGGTATGACGCAGGTAAGGGTCTTGTACTTCGGCCACCAGATAAACCATGCGGTTATTAGCATCGATTACGCCTTCGCTGCGAACGATATTGGCCACCCATTTCACCTTTTTGCCAGCTAATTCGGCCAACAGGGTAACTTCGGTGTATGGGTTGTCAGCCGATTCGATATAGGCCAGATCTTTGTTGGCCAGTGGCAAACGTACTTCGGCCACCGAGGTGTCGTACAGTTCACCCAAGTTATTGCCCGCGGTCACGTATTGCCCTAAATCCACATCGCGAGATGTTACTAAGCCATCAAACGGGGCACGGATCACGGTACGTTCTAAGTTACGTTGGGCGCGAGCTAGCTCAGCTTCAGCGTACTTAACGTTGGCTTGTTGCTGTTTCAATTGCGGTTTACGTAGGCCTAGTTCTGGCGGAATGCCCGAAAAACCTTGGAAATCAACCTTAGCGACTTCAGCACGGGCACGTTCCTCTTCCAGTGAGGCTTGTGCTTGTGCCAGATTGGCTTGGGCTTGTTTGAGGTCAGCTTGATAGTCAAACGGTTCAATAACCGCTAACTCATCGCCTTCTTTCACCATGCCACCAGCAACAAAGAGCGGCGAGATAGACTGAATACGGCCACGTACTTCACTGACTAATAGTGTGCGGTACTTGGGCTCTACGGTGCCGTAGGAGGCAACCGACAGGGTTTCTGTGTCGGGTTCGACCTGAATAACATTCACCACCGGCAAGCTTTCTTCTTCCGGTTTTTTTTCCGGAGGTTTTTTGGTGGCAAATAACGCAATGATCACTAATAGAGTCAGTGCAATCAACAAGATCGGCGGTAATACCCGTCTCAGAAAAAGATTCATAGCGGAGTTCGTTCCATGTGTTTAGCTAGCCCAATTCTGGCGCTTAAGTTACCAGAAGCGCTAATGGCAATAAATTGGTTTTTGTAAAGAAAATGTGTCAAACCACATAAGTGACCAAATGTTGCAAGTTTTTATCGTAAAAAAGGACACAATCTGTGCCCTTTTAACATGCTATCTACTTCTAATTAATCACTTTTTAGATTTCTTGGCTTTTGCTGATTTTTTAGCCTTCTCTTTACTTTTCTTCTTGGTTGGCACCTTGGCTTCTTTGTTATTTGGGCGCAAACCTTCAATGACACGTCGTTTTAGACGTTGTTCGGTATAACGCTCAATTTTGGCTAGAATGCCTACATCATGGGCTTCAACTAACGAGATAGCAGTACCTTTCTTACCCGCGCGACCGGTACGACCAATACGGTGCACATAAATATCGGCAGAGCGCGGCATGTCAAAGTTGATCACGTGGCTGATATCATCCACATCAATACCGCGAGCGGCAACGTCAGTCGCCAGCAGCACTTTTACTTCACCTTTGGTGAAACGGCCTAAGGCTTGGAAACGTTTTTTCTGTTCCATATCGCCGCGCATAAACGCCGCCGGAATACCCGCTTGTTGTAGCAAACCTTCTAGGCTCGCTACGGTTTCGCGTGTTTTGACAAACACTATGGCGCGAGTCACATCTTCGCTCTGCAAAATGGCACAAAGCAGTGCGAACTTATGGTTTTTGTCATCCGCCAGATGCACCCACTGATGAATTTTGTTCTTTTCGCTACGCGGTGGTTCAGTGGCGACTGTGACGGGATTATTCAGCAAAGTGTTGGCAAAAATCTGCACACCAGAGCCTTCCAGCGTGGCGGAGAACAGCATCTTTTGCTTACATTCCTGCGCTTCAATCGCGAGAGTTTGTACCACTTTAGTAAAGCCCATATCCAACATGCGGTCGGCTTCGTCAATCACCATGATCTCAACGTCGGTCGCTTTGAAGTTACCTTTGTCGAGATACTCCAGTAAACGGCCAGGGGTGGCGACCAAAATGTCGACATTACCCGCGAGGGTTTCTTGCTGTGGAGCATAAGGTACACCACCGGTGATGATGGCGATGTTTAGGTCTAAATCACTAGCAAGGTGACAAGCATAGCGGTGAATTTGGCTGGCCAACTCACGGGTTGGCGTGAGGATCAGAACTCGCGCTTGACCACCACGACGACGTGGAAAATCAATGAGGTGCTGTAGCGCAGGCAGCAAAAAGCTAGCCGTTTTACCGGTACCTGTAGGGGCGTGCGCCAGCAGATCGCGCTGTTCCATCGCTAATGGAATCGCTTGTTGCTGAATACTGGTAGGCGTCTGGTGATCCATCGCCTTTAGGGCATCCAGCAGTGCTGGATCTAAATCGAACTCTTCAAATAGCATGCAAATACTCTCGTATTGAATCGCGCGGCAGTATACCTGTTCATCGCTTGCGGTAACAGCATTTAAGCAAACGGATTAACGTTAAAGTTTAAGATAAAAATCTTGGGTGAGCTGGCGCATTATTGGCGTGTACTCGCCGTGCTGATCGCAAATGGCAAATGGGGTACTGAGCCAAGGCTGGGTTGGCGCATGGTTAGCAAGCAGCACTAACTGTCGCTGTGCGTTTTTTCCTGTGACGCTGCTGACGGCTACCGCGCGTTGGTAGCTAAACTCCGCTGTGGTGGCCGTAGCTTGAAAGTCCGCTAATGCTGGCGTTGGAATAATAAAACAGGCCACGCCGTTGGCGGCTAACAGCTGCTGGCAGCAGGTCATCAACTCGGCAAAGGGTAAACTCAAGGTATGGCGAGCTTGTGCCCGCGCTTGGTTACTGGCTAATGGGCCGCTAGCAAAGTAGGGCGGGTTACAGATGATCAATGCGTAGCGCTCAGTGGTTGCGGCGCTGAAAGCTTGGATGCTGCAATGGTGCAACCGCAGACGTGCCGCCCAAGGCGATGCCGCAAAATTGCGCTGACAGGCTGCCGCGGCACCATCATCCAGTTCTACCGCATCAATCTGAGCCTGCGCGTTACGCTGTGCCGCCATTAAGCTCAGTAGACCACTGCCAGCACCGATATCGAGGATCTGTTGTGCGCCAGCAACCAGCGACCATGCGCCGAGTAAAACACCATCGGTACTGACGGGCATGCCACAATCTGTGTCGTCGATGTGAAATTGTTTAAAGGTGAACGGCACAGAAAATCCTTAGCTGAAAAATGAGTGCAATATTGTAACCAAGTTTATCGCGCCATAGCAGTGGGTTAGCTGCACTTTAGTGTGAATTTGGCCGAGTTCATTGCGTTTTGTTGTTTGAAATTGCAATTGTTTTACGTGTTTCGCTATTGCTCGACAGGTAAGGCTTTGGTAATAGTGGGGCGGTAATATCGGGGTAACAACGATATGGCGAGAAATCAGACCGTTCTTTAGATGTGCCATTTAATAAAAATGACGGCGCCGCCAATATGGGAAGCGAGCGATAAATCTGCGTGTCATCTGGATTTATGGGCATTTTCCTCAAAATGAATGAAGCTGGATAAAAAATAATAACTTTAGAGGCAAACTGTGCAAAATAAGCAATTAACTGCGGGCGATATCATTGGCCTTGGATTTATGGCCTTCGCCTTCTTTTTAGGCGCGGGTAACCTGATTTTCCCGCCAATGGCAGGATTTCAGGCGGGCGACAATACGCCTTACGCCATGGTGGGATTTCTGATCACTGCGGTAGGATTACCGCTCGCAGGTTTGATTGCGGTGGCAAAATCTAAAGGCAAGGTGATGCGCATGCTGCCGCCAGTGGCCGCCATGCTGCTGGCGTCTGCTATCTATATCATTATCGGTCCCGCATTTGCCGCGCCACGTGCGGGCCTTGTGGCTTATGATATCGGCATTAAACCTTTCTTGGAAAATAGCACTGCCCTAATTCATCTTGGGGACTTGGCACTCAATCAAGCGCAGTTGCTTTTTACCCTGCTTTTCTTTGCCTTGGTGATGTTGCTGGCGTTGTTCCCCGGCCAATTGATGGATAGCGTTGGTAAATTCCTTACCCCACTATTGATTGTGCTGTTGATTGGCTTAGCCGTATCTGTGATTGTTTTCGCCAGTGGTGCCATGCCCGCGCCGACAGAAGACTATGCCAGCCATCCACTCTCGAAGGGGATTGTTGATGGCTACAGCACCATGGATACCTTGGCATCGCTGATGTTCGGCATGTTGATTATCGACTTGCTGCGTAAAAAAGGCGTCGATGATGTGACGCTACAAACCCGTTATCTGACTCGTGCTGCTTTTATTGCTGCCGCAGGTTTGGCGTTTGTGTATATCTCACTGTTTTACCTTGGCGCTACCGCTGGGGAATTGGGGAAAGGTGCCACGACCGGCGGGCAGATCCTCACTAACTATGTGAACCAATACTTCGGGGTATACGGCAATCTGGCATTGGCTTTGGTGGTGGGTTTGGCATGTTTGACGACGGCTGTCGGTTTGGTGACTTCCTGTTCTGATTTCTTTAGTGAACTGCTACCGGGACTGTCTTACCGCGTGTTGGTGGTGACACTGAGTATCGTCTGCGCCGTGGTGGCTAACGTCGGTTTAAGCCATTTGATTACTATCAGTATTCCAGTATTGATGATGGTCTATCCGGTCGCGATTGCCTTGGTGTTGGTGACATTCCTTGAGCGTTTTTTCCGTCGTCCGAAACTGACGCACCGAGTCTCGCTGTTGGTTGCGCTGTTCTTTGGTATTTTTGATGGCCTAAAAGTTGCCGCTAAGACCATGAAATCCTTTGATGTGAATGACACCAGTGCTTTGAGCCAAGCTGTTGTCGACTTTGCCGCATGGGTGGCTCCCGTGATGTCTAAGTTCCCGCTGTACGATCAGGGTATGGCGTGGTTAGTTCCTACCTTGGTCAGTGTGCTGATTTGCATTATCATTGGCCACAATACCCGCCCAGCGACAACTCACGCTCAGTAATATTTCGTTGCTGAACGCAAATGGAGTGCAGTTTTGCCTGCCAATGTGTATCAACCAGACCCGATCGTCGAAGCCTTTATCGATGATCTGTGGTCTGAGAAAGGGTTAAGTGACAACACCCTTTCTGCTTACCGTACCGATTTGCAACATTTTGATGCGTTCCTGCAGCAGCGTGGCGTGCAGTTAATCGACGCCGCGCGCGATATCGTCCAAGACTATCTGGGTAAACGATTTGATGAGGGTATCAAAGCCAGCTCGCAAGCGCGTTTACTCAGTAGCCTACGGCGTTTTTATGGTTTTCTGCTGGTCAGTAAACAGATAGAAAAAGACCCGATGGCGCTCATAGCCTCGCCTAAGTTAGCGCGTAAATTGCCCGATACGCTCACCGAAGCGGATGTCGATGCCTTGTTGGCGGAACCTCAGCCAGAAGACACGGTTGAAGCTCGTGATAAAGCGATGCTGGAATTGCTATACGCTACCGGCCTGCGGGTGAGTGAGTTGGTTGGTTTGACCATGGAGCAACTAGGCTTGCGCCAAGGTTTAGTGCGGGTCACCGGCAAAGGCGGTAAAGAACGGTTAGTGCCGCTGGGCGAGGTGGCGCTGGATGAAGTCAGCCGTTATCTGCAACATACGCGGCCATTGCTGTTGGGCGATGTCGCGAGTGATGTGGTGTTTCCGTCACTGCGTAGCCGCATGATGACGCGACAAACCTTTTGGCACCGAATTAAGTTGTATGCCTTACGCGCTGGTATCACAAAGTCATTATCACCACACACCTTGCGTCATGCGTTTGCCACTCATCTACTGAATCACGGTGCTGACTTACGGGTGGTGCAGTTGCTACTGGGGCATAGCTCGCTCTCGACCACGCAAATCTATACGCATGTGGCACAGGCGCGCTTGCAGCAGTTGCATGCACAATTCCATCCACGCGGCTAGTATGAGGGGGAGTAATATATTTGCTCATATTTTGGCGGTTGCTTTACACCAATATAAGCGTTAGTGTGCCTCAATTCCCTGCACGTCAGCCGTTTGCTGGTTGACGTATTAAAGAGAGACGTAAAATGAAATTGCCTCACCTTGTTACTCTGTGTTTATCCCTCGCAGTTGCCCCAATGTTGTTTGCCGCGCCAGCGCAAGACCTTACCGCGTTACAACAAAAGCTGACCAAGACCTTAGGTATTGAAATCACTAGCTTAACTGAGTCTCCAGTCGCAGGCTTGCTGCAAGCCGTGACTAGCCACGGCATTTTGTACGTCTCGCCAGATGGTAGCAAGTTACTGCAAGGCACCATGTACGATATGGCTGACGGTATGAACAACCTGACCGAAGCCGCGATGGCAAAACCGCGATTGGAAAAACTTAAACCGTTTGAAGACCAAATGCTGGTTTACAAAGCGAAGAATGAAAAACATGTCGTTACTGTGTTTACCGATATCACTTGCGGTTACTGTCGCAAGTTACATCAGCAGATGAAAGACTATAACGACTTAGGCATTACCGTACGTTACTTGGCGTACCCGCGCTCAGGCGTACCGTCAAAAGTGGCTGATGAGATGGAATCTATATGGTGTGCTAAAGATCCATTGAAAGCGATGGACGATGCCAAGTCTGGTAAATCAGTACCTTCTGCCACTTGTGCCGCTGATGTTCCTGCGCAATATCGTTTAGGTGTGAGCTTTGGTATTAATGGTACGCCATCTCTGGTGTTGGAAGATGGCACCATGCTGCCAGGGTACGTACCGCCAGAACAACTTAACCAAGCGCTGAGCCGCATTAACTAAGCTGAGTGGCTATGTTGACAAGGTGAGTATCGTGCTCACCTTTTTGTTATTTGTTTATCCGTTGTAGAAGAATTTCCCCGTGATCCATACCATTGTGCGCCGCCCTCAGGTTGATGACAGCCACCTGCCATCACAAATGCATCCACTACTCAAGCAGCTCTACGCTCGCCGTGGCGTCACGCCTGACGAATGTGAGTTAGTGCTACAGCGTATGCTCAGCCCGAGCACCATGAAAGGGCTAACCGAGGCTGCTCGGCTGTTGGCGGATGCGATGACGGCGCAGCGGCGCTTGGTGATTGTGGGCGATTTTGATGCCGATGGTGCTACCTCAACTTCGGTGTGCTTATTAGCGCTGCGGATGTTTGGTTATTACCACTGTGATTACCTGATCCCCAACCGCTTTGATTTTGGCTATGGCCTCAGCCCTGAAATTGTTGAGGTGGCCAAAGAGAAAGCCGCTGAGGTGATTATCACCGTCGACAACGGTATCTCTTCAATTGAAGGTGTAGCAGCCGCGAAAACGGCAGGCATGACCGTGATTGTTACCGATCACCACTTGCCGGGCGCCGAATTACCGGCGGCGGATGCCATTGTTAACCCCAACCAACCCGGCTGTCTTTTTGCTTCTAAATCGATAGCGGGGGTCGGCGTGGCGTTTTATTTGATGACGGCGCTGCGAGCTGAACTGCGCAGCCGCGATTACTTTGCCGCTCGTGGCATGCAGCAACCTAACTTGGCACATCTGCTCGATCTGGTGGCGCTGGGCACAGTTGCAGACGTGGTCGCGCTCGATAACAACAACCGCATTCTGGTGGATGTTGGGCTAAAGCGGGTACGGGCTGGGGTTTGTCGGCCGGGGATCACCGCCTTGCTGGAAGTGGCGCGGCGGGTACCGGAAAAAATAGTCGCCTCCGATTTCGGCTTTGCCGTTGGCCCACGGCTGAATGCCGCAGGGCGCTTGGATGATATGGCACTCGGCGTTGAAACCCTATTGTGCGATGACTTGATGTCGGCGCGGCGCATGGCCAGTGAGCTTGATGGTTTAAACCAAGAGCGGCGAGAGCTTGAGGCCGGTATGCAGCAAGAAGCATTGCAGCGGTTGCGCACGTTAGAGTTTGGTAAAGAAGATATGCCGTGGGGCATCGCCCTGTATCAAGCCGATTGGCACCAAGGGGTCATTGGTATTTTGGCATCACGGATTAAAGAGCGTTATCACCGACCAGTGATCGCTTTTGCGGAATCGAGTGAGACGGAAATTAAAGGCTCAGCGCGCTCGATTCCCGGCTTGCATATGCGTGATGTGTTAGAGCTGATTAACTCGCGCCATCCGGGCATGATCAAAAAGTTTGGCGGTCATGCCATGGCGGCAGGGCTAACGTTAGCCAAGGCAGCCTTTAGCGATTTTGCCGCAGCCTATGACGCGGCGGTACGCAGCCAACTGTCTGAGAAAGATCTGGCGGGCGAGTTGCTGACCGATGGCGAACTGCCGCTGGAGCTATTCACCCTTGATACTGCCCAGTTACTGCGTGATGGCGGCCCGTGGGGACAAGCCTTTCCAGAACCGACATTTGATGGTTATTTCCGTGTCTTACAGCAGCGGCTCGTGGGCGAAAAACACCTCAAGTTAGTGCTTGAAAGTGAATGCGGCAGTGTGATGGTGGACGGCATTGCCTTCAATGTCGATTTAACCGTGTGGCCAGATGCTAGCGTACAGCATGTGCGCGCGGTCTATAAGTTAGATATCAATGAGTTCCGTGGCAATATCAGTTTGCAATTGCTGATTGATCAGCTCGAAGCGCAGTAATCCCGTTTTACGCTGTTATTACTCTTCTTTAAAACCGCCGTTTATGGCGGCTTTTTCGTTTGCTATGTGATGCAGCAGCCATCTTTATTCCATGTAACTGTAACTTTTGTTACACCCTTCATAATTTAAAGCTAAAGCACTAGGACATCCCACCACATTGGGTGATATAGGCTATGTATTTAATCGTTGTTTTTAAAAAAATATCTTTTTGTGGAACTTTGATGTAAAAAAAATGTTTAAATAATTGCACTATTTTTTTAAGTGGTCATTGCTGCTGAACAGATAGCGTGCTTTTTACGGCGGTCAGACAGGAGATAAGTAATGAAATACATGTTGTTGATGCTGACATTGCTGGTATCAGGATGTGCATCAGTGTCTGATAAGGATAGCAGTCACGTAGTGACATTTGACGAACAGGATTTTGTCGGTATTAGCCCTAACTCCATCCGTGCCCGTTTAGTGGTGGATGATTTTGTTAAACTACGAACCATTACCCTTGGCGCTGAAATTGAGTCAGCTGAAGGTAAAGTGCGCAAAGAGTTTCCGCTCGCTTTGGTCGGCATGGATATGATGCAGGCTGAACGCAGTTGGATTTTTGTGACGCAGTCACGCAACCGCTACGATTTCCAATTGACGGAAGCAGGCCAACAACAGTTTGCTGAATTTCAAAAATGGTTAGCTTCGCAGGCATGTAGCCAATATCGTTATGCTTTTGATGTCAGCTTTGCGGATGATATTAACCGCTCGTTTAGCTACAGCTTAAAGTTACAGTTATCGCCGTCGAAAGGCTTTATCACTATGGTTGATAACCGCCACGTGCATTCACCGTTTGAGTCGTAATGCCATTACCTACTGTACATAATCTACTGCACCCACTGCCGTCAGCGTTGGCGGCAGAGCAGTTTGATAGCCTGATCAATAGTGCCAATGTGCGTCTTGAACGCATCATGTCCCAAGGCCAAATCACTCCTGCAGGCGAATGGTATGATCAGGCGGAAAATGAATGGGTCATATTGCTACAAGGTGCAGCACGTATCGCTTATGCCGATGGCACTGAGATCGCGCTACAAGTCGGCGACAGTGTGTTGTTGCCCGCACATTGCCGCCACCGCGTCAGCTGGACTCAGCCCGATGATATTACCATTTGGTTAGCCATGTTCTTTCCTGCATAACCGCTCAACTGGCAACGGCGCAATAAAAAAGCCGCGAGCGAGCGGCTGCGGCTGTGTCTCTTTGGCAATGTTTTATCGCGCGAGCGGCGGTTACAGCGTAATCGTTTTCACGCCGTCATCGGTACCAATCAGGGCAATGTCTGCACGGCGTAGCGCAAAAATACCATTAGCAACCACACCCGTGATGTTGTTGATGGTATTTTCCATACGGATTGGGTTGTCAATTTTGAAGTTGTAAACGTCCAAAATGATATTGCCGTTATCGGTGATCACCCCTTCGCGATACACAGGGTCGCCACCTAATTTGACTAATTCACGTGCGACATAAGAGCGTGCCATCGGAATGACTTCAACCGGCAGCGGGAATTGACCCAAAATATCCACTTGCTTGCTTGCATCAGCGATACAGATAAACTTCTTCGCCACGGCCGCAACGATTTTTTCGCGAGTGTGGGCTGCGCCACCCCCTTTGATCATCTCCATGTACGGATTGATTTCATCCGCGCCATCGACGTAGATATCCATTTGGTCAACGGAGTTCAAATCGAAAACAGGAATGCCATGGGCTTTCAAGCGGGCGGCAGAGGCTTCTGAGCTGGCAACCGCGCCTTCAATATCGGCTTTGATGGTGCCTAGAGCATCAATGAAATGATTGACAGTAGAGCCAGTACCAACACCTACAATACTGTCTTTTTCAACGTATTTTAGGGCTGCCCAGCCAACGACTTTTTTCAGTTCATCTTGGGTCATTATGGGTTCCAGATTGACAAGGATGGAAGAGTAACGGGCGTTATTATAGCCACATCCTGTGATTACTGCAGCGGTTGCTGAACAATCAACTTAAATTTACCGAAATGAATAGCCGTCATGCGGTTTGTCGGTTATTCACGCTAAACACCGTAGCGGGCGATGCGGCCAACAACACTGAACGATTGAACTAAAATCCGCATTTGGCAGCACGCGGCAAATCAAGCGCGCTAGCTGCTGCAAAATCCTTCAGCAAAGCCATAATGACTAAGTTAAACTGCTGACTCAAACTGGTTTAATCGATTGTTACTGTGACTTAAAAAGGAGTGACCACATGGCAGGAGCAAGTCTGCTGACCTTGCTAGATGACATCGCCACCATTCTTGATGACGTGGCGTTAATGAGCAAAGTTGCCGCCAAAAAGACGGCTGGCGTACTGGGGGACGATTTAGCCCTTAACGCTCAGCAAGTGACGGGCTTTCGCGCCGAGCGCGAGTTGCCAGTGGTATGGGCGGTAGCTAAAGGCTCACTGTGCAATAAAGCGATATTGGTGCCTGCCGCACTGCTAATTAGCGCGTTCGTGCCGTGGTTAATTATGCCGTTGTTGATGTTGGGCGGTTTGTTTTTGTGTTTTGAAGGCTTTGAGAAGCTGTGGCACAAACTCACTCATAAAGCAGAGCCGCACTCTGAGGCGGATGCTGAGGAACGACTCAAAAAAGCGGGGGGGCTTGAAGCTTGGGAGCAAAGCAAAATCAAAGGAGCAATTCGCACTGACTTTGTGCTCTCGGCCGAGATCATCGTGCTGACGTTGGGCATTGTGGCTGACAGCAGCTTTGTTACTCAACTTGCCACGTTAGTGATCATCGCTGTGGTGATTACCGCCAGTGTGTATGGGCTAGTCGCCGCCATTGTAAAACTGGATGATGCAGGCTTGTATCTAAGTGAACGCCAAGGGCAAGGCAGCCTGTGGGACTTAGTGCGTCGCTTGGGCTTGCTATTAGTCAGCGCTGCGCCCAAGTTGATGAAGCTACTTACCGTGGTGGGTACCGCCGCCATGTTTATGGTTGGTGGAGGCATTATTGCCCATGGGATTCATGTCATTGGTGAGTGGATTGAACAGCAAGCCGTAGCAGCGTCAGCTGTCGACGGTGTCGGTGGTTTGCTGCATATGTTACTGCCGGTATTGATGAATGCGCTATTAGGCATTATTGCTGGTGCGGTGGTGTTGCTGCTGATGTCGCTCATTGGCAAAGTGAAGCAGTCAGTTACCAGCGAGTAATCGACTCAAGCTACGTCCAATAAAATATCTGCAATAAAAAACGCTGCTCAATTGAAGCGGCGTTTTTTTTGATGTGGTGTTGGCGTAGTTGACTATTGAATTACACCGCAAGCCATACGTGCACCGCCGCCACCCAGTGGTTTTGGATCGTCAGAGTGGTTATCGCCGCCAGCGTGGATCATCAGCGCGTGACCAACTACGTCAGCCACTTTCAAACGTGGTGCCAATACTGGTGTGTGTGCCATGCCATCAGCAGTCACAAACAAGGCGGGCAGATCGCCTTTGTGGTTGTTATCGGTCCACGGATAGCCGTGTTTACCCGTTTTGTCTGGATCAAAGTGACCACCGGCTGCACCACCTAAGACAGTTTTGCCATCTTTTTCAGATGGGCCACAGCTACCGTTTTGGTGAATGTGAAAACCATGAACGCCGGGAGTTAACTCTTTAAGATGAGGTGTGAGCACTAAACCATAAGCTGAGTCTGCTAACTCAACGGTGCCGATAGGTGTTTCACCGCTGGCAGTCAAAAGCGAAACGCTGACTTGCGCGTCTTTCGCCATAGCAGCTGAAGATAACAGCAACGCTGAGCATCCCAGCGCGAGCATTGAACGTTTAAACATAACAACCTCTCCATTGGTATTGAATGGGCCGTAACTTGGCATCAACAAGCGATAACCAAACCGCGCCTACGGCAAGGAATTCAGCCTACACGCAACAAATATGTGACGCAAATCAAATTTTTGCTATTTTAGCGATTATCAATCAGCCGTGTTGGCGTGGTGATAATCGGTAACGGAATGTCCCATGGCGCTATAGGCAACTGCGCACGATATTGGCAATCATGAGCATAGCCTACTGCCAGCGCTTTGATAGCCGGATTGGCTAAGGTGCGATCATAAAAACCGCCGCCCATGCCCATGCGATTCCCCGCATCATCAAATGCCACTAATGGTGTAACAATCAGATTGAGTGTCGCGGGTAACACCAATTCGCCGATATTGAGTTTCGGCTCGGCAATGCCAAACCGATTGAGCACCATCTGGCTGGCGCTGTGATATTGCAAAAACAACAGCTGCCCATGGCTAAACGGATGCAGTACCGGTAAGCAAGTGGCGATACCGCGTTGCCATAAGGCAGTAAATAACGGCGTGGTATCCAGTTCGCCATCGCAACTAAAATAGAGGGCAACTTGGCGAATGCTGGGCAGAGTATCAAGCAATTGCAGCAGCCGCTGTGATGCTGCCTCGGCGGCTTGTTGTTGTTGCTCAGGCGTTAAGGCGCGGCGCTGATGGCGTATCTGTTGCCGAAGGGTTTTGCATTGCGCCAAGCGCGCATTATGGATGACGGCATGGCCTGCCAGTTCAGTCACGGGGGATCTCCGCTAAACATAATGCTACACAGCATAATGGAACGGTGCGCTTATCGGCAACGGCGTGCGGACAACTTAGTGAAAAAGCGGCGGCACTATCATCAGCACCGTGTAGAAATGAAAAATCGGCCAGTGAAATCACTAGGGGCTGTTTATCTTTAGTGTTTCATTTTTGTTCAAATTAAACGCGTTATGAACGAGGCGAGACCTGCGACGCTTAGTCAACTAAGCAAGCTGGACGCAACAAAGTTCAGGCGGCGTTTAAATGAACCCTTCGGGCAGCGACAGCGCGTAATTTATTCAGCGTTAGGCGCTGTTGGTGGAGAATAACTACACGGCACATCACCTGCCTTGCCTAAATCACGCGCTGTCTGCTGCAAAAACAATCAGCAAAGATAAACAGCCCCTAGGCCGATTGAATTAGGGTGCTCCCCAGGGTGCCGTTACCGGCGTAAGCCCTTGAACCAGAAGTTCAAGGTCGGGTCACTGATTACCTCCTAAGGCTTCTCGGTCAAGCCGAGCATGCTCAATGTCAGTAAAAACAATAACCCTTTGGTCATAGATATCGGCACAGGGACATTACCAGCAGGCGAACACCCCAGGGAGCAAAACTTGTTGAGTGAATCACTCATAACTCTATTTTAGTCGTGTCTATCACTGCGCTCAACCAGCGCTTGTTCTAGTGTCGACTGCAACACACGGATGCGATCATCCATCTGTTCCATATATTCTTGATTTTTCGTCTTTTCGGACAACAATTCGTGGCCGATATTTAGTGCCGCCATCACTAATAAATCTTCACGGCTAAGGCTATTTGTGCGGCTTTTAAGCTGGGTTAACTGCTGCTCAATATTATGCGCCACCAGTTTCAGAGCCTTCTCCTGCCCAGCGGGACAAGCAATTGAGTAGCTGCGGCCCATTAGGGTGATATCAACAGCATTAGTACTCATTTTTTGACAATCTTCCGTTTGCCTTGCTCTTGAGGCGGACTATAAAGGCCATTGTTTTAAAGTGCAAGCTACCAAGCTGAACCGTTAATTAATTATTGTTTGTTTGACGTTTCACTGAACAGTTAGCTAACAAACCACATAATACGCTTAAGTTTTGACTTAGCACAGCTGTGGAGCGAACAGTTGTGCGCTCATTCCCTTGGTGAGTGTGGGCAACTCTGATAGCATTGGCCGAGTATTTTTTACCAATGAGATTGTTGGATATGGCTACTCCTCCTTCATTACAGATCGACAAGCTGCGCGAACAGTTAGACAGTGCTGAAATCGGTCAACATCCTGTAGAAGTGCACGGCGCTTTAGTCGGTATTATTTGTGGCGGCGCGGCCGAACAACAGTGGCAGCAGCCGATGCGCGAGTTGATGAACGACGGGCAGGCACTGCCAGATGCACTCAATGCATTACTGCAAGAGATGCATCAAGATGTCGCAACGCGTTTAGCCGATCCTGATTTTGGCTTCACCCTGTTGCTCCCAGAGGAAGAGGAACCTCTAGCAACCCGCTTAGAAGCACTATCGTTGTGGACCCAGAGTTTTCTTACCGGTATTGCCGTGGTGCAGCCAAAGCTGAACCAATCTTCTGCCGATGTGCGTGACGTGATCCGCGATTTGGCCGAGATCACCCAAGTGGATCTGAACGTCGGCGATGACGAAGAGAGCGAAAGCGCCTTTGAAGAGTTGTTAGAGTTTGTCCGCATGTCTGCCATCTTATGCTTTACTGAGTTTGTGCTGCACGCACAAGCGGTGGCAAACGCCGAGCAAGATAAAGGTATTTTGCATTAAGGAGTACAGGTCAGCAGCACTGGCCTGATAACAACAATGGATTTGAACGCCAATTTGACGCAAGTGGATATTGCCATTGTCGGCGGCGCTATGGTGGGGGCGATTGCCGCCTTAGGCCTCGCCGAGCAAGCTAAACGTTTAGGCAAACCACTGCGTATCGCCGTGATTGAGGCTCATCAATCAGGTCAACAAGCTTCCGGTTTTGATGCCCGCGCCATCGCCGTGGCACATGGGTCTATTTTTGCCCTCAAACAGATTGGGCTCTGGCCGCATCTGGCCAAGTTGGGCACCGCCATTACCGATATCCACGTGTCTGATCGCGGCCATTTTGGCATGACTGAAATCAACGCCGAGCGGTTTCATCTTGATGCGCTCGGGCAAGTGGTGGAACTCACCCGTGTCGGCCAGCAGTTGGAAGCCTTACTGCAAAAAAGTGATATCACTTATTACTGCCCAGCCAGTTTAACCACTATCAACAGCACCGCGCGGCAGCACACCTTAACGCTGGATGATGGTCGCCAAATTGCCTGCCAACTGCTGGTGGCCGCCGATGGCCTCAACTCGCAAGTGCGCACACTGCAACAGCAACCGCTAGCTGTGGACGAATTTGGGCAAAGCGCCATTATTGCTAATGTCACCTGCAGTAAACCGCATCAGCATATGGCTTATGAGCGGTTTACTGAACACGGCCCATTAGCACTACTGCCGATGGCGGATAGCGAAGGCCAACCGCGTTTATCGTTAGTGTGGGCCATGGCGACGCCGTTACTGCAGCAACACCTCGCGTTAGCGGACGAAGATTTTTTACAGGCGCTACAGCAAGCCTTTGGCAATCGCGCAGGCGAGTTTGTCAAAGTGGGCGAGCGCCACAGTTATCCGCTGGCGTTATCGCAAATGCCGCGTCCGGCGTATCACCGTACCCTTTATATAGGTAATGCCGCACAGACATTACATCCCATTGCCGGGCAGGGGTTTAACCTAGGTTTGCGTGATGTCATGGCGTTAATTGACGTGGTCGGCGTAGCATTGGCGCAAAATGGGGATGTCGGCGGCGTAAAAGTGATCCATGATTATCTAGCAAGCCGTACACAAGATCGTCGTGAGACCATCGCCAATATCGCATTATTAGTGCGCGGGTTCTCCAATCAACATTGGCCGTTGGTGGCTGGACGTAATCTTGGCTTGCGCATGTTGTCGTGGTTTCCGCCATTGAAAGCGCCGGTAGCGCAACGGGCGATGGGCTGGCAAGGGCGGCAGCAAAGCATTTTGTGGACAAGGAGCTAAGCATGTTCAAAACCCAAAGTTATGATGTAGCTGTGATTGGCGGTGGCATGGTTGGTTTAGCAACAGCGTGTGGCTTAGCTAAGTCTGGCCTGCAAGTGGTGGTGATTGATAGCCGCGCCGCCGCACCGGTCAGCGGTGTCCCGCGGCTGCGTGTCAGCGCCATTAACAAAGCCAGCCAAGCGTTGTTAGAAAACTTGGGCGCTTGGCAAAATATTCCCGCCGAGCGGCTCGCGCCATACAGCAAAATGGACGTATGGGAAAAAGATGGCATGGGCGCAATCCAGTTCGATGCCGCCAATATCTGTGAAAATTCCCTCGGCACGATTATCGAAAATGACGCAATCCAGTACGCTTTAGCGCAAAGTGCCCATGATGAAACCAATGTAACCCTGCTGGAAAATGAACAGGTGCGCACGTTGGCATTTGGCGAACGCGAAGCATGGATCACCCTTGAACGTGGCGACAGCTTAAGTGCTGCGCTGGTTGTTGCGGCCGATGGCGCTAACTCGTGGGTGCGCCAGCAGTGCCAAATTCCGCTAACGTTTTGGGATTACGACCATCAAGCCATTGTTGCCACCATCAAAACCCAATTGCCGCACAACGGCTGTGCTCGCCAAGCGTTTTCGGCCGATGGCCCGCTAGCCTTTTTGCCACTGTTTGCAGCCGACTTATGCTCAATTGTGTGGTCAGTGCCACCGGAGAAAGCTGAGCAACTTCTCGCGCTGGATGATGAAGCCTTTAACAAGGCGCTGACGGCGGCCTTTGATGGCAAGCTCGGCTTATGCCAGTTGCAAAGCGAGCGCCAGTCTTATCCGCTGCGCATGCGTTTTGCCCGTCATTTTGCCCAACACCGCCTCGTGTTAGCTGGTGATGCTGCCCATACCATCCATCCATTAGCGGGGCAGGGGGTAAACTTGGGTTTTTTAGATGCAGGGGCGATTGTGGAAGTGATCAGCAAACTGCACCGCGAAGATAAAGACATCGGCGCCTACGAAAACCTGCGTACGCTTGAACGCTGGCGCAAAGCGGAAGCAATGGAGATGATTGCCGCAATGGAGGGCTTCCATCGGCTGTTCTTAGGTAATAATCCGGTGAAGAAAGCGATCCGCGATATCGGCTTAAACCTCGTTAATAGTGTTTCAGGAATGAAAACACTGTTCATGCAACAGGCCATGGGGCATAAATTTAAGTTACCGTCATTGTGTCGGCCTAATTAGAAAATCTGGTTTAAATTCCTAAATCCGCATAAAATCCCAAAATAAAATAATATTTTGGGCTTTTATTTTGCTTGTTGCGCACTCACTAGAGGGTTTTATTAAGGCTTATGTATAAGTAAAACTAATGCATGTTATCTCGGATTAGAAATTTAACCTGTATAACAAATTCGGCCGCAGTTTATACTCGATGAGCATTTTGACCCTGTATCAGCAGGATAAGAACATCGCAAGCCCCGACAGAGAAGGGATAACAATGGCTAATAAAACTGTTCTCTACGCTAAGCATGTAGAAGCTAATGCAAAGATTGTCGACTTTCACGGCTGGGATATGCCGCTGAACTACGGCTCTCAAATTGAAGAGCATCATGCCGTGCGTCAAGACGCAGGTATGTTTGATGTGTCGCACATGACGGTAGTCGATATTAAAGGCGACCAAGCGCAAGCGTTTTTGCGTTATCTGCTGGCGAACGATATCGCTAAACTCAAAGTCAGTGGTAAAGCACTGTACAGCGGCATGCTTAACGAAGATGCCGGTGTGATTGACGACCTGATCACCTACTACCTCACCGATACCTATTACCGCATGGTGGTTAACTCCGCCACTCGCGAAAAAGACCTCGCATGGATCAACAAGCAAGCCGCCGCCTTTGATGTCAGCATCACTGAGCTACCAGAACTTGCCATGATCGCCGTGCAAGGCCCAAATGCCAAAGCGAAAGCAGCTACCGTATTTACCGCCGAGCAAAACGCGGCAGTTGAAGGTATGAAGCCATTTTTTGGTGTACAAGCGGGTTCACTGTTTATCGCCACGACCGGTTACACTGGTGAAGCGGGTTACGAAATCATGGTGCCAGAAGCGCAGGCGGCTGACCTATGGCAAGCACTGCTGGATGCGGGCGTACAGCCTGCTGGCCTTGGCGCGCGTGACACGCTGCGTTTAGAAGCTGGCATGAACCTGTATGGTCAAGATATGGATGAAACCATCAATCCATTAGCGGCCAACATGGGCTGGACCATCGCGTGGGAACCCAGCGACCGCGACTTTATCGGCCGTGCTGCACTGACGGAACTCAAAGCCACTGGCACCGACAAACTGGTTGGGCTGGTGATGGAACAAAAAGGTGTACTGCGTCACGGCATGTCTGTGTATTTCACCGATGATAACGGTGTAGAGCACGAAGGCATTATTACCAGCGGTACATTCTCACCCACATTGGGCTATTCTATTGCGATGGCACGTGTTCCGAACACCATCGGAGATAGTGCCGAAGTGGATATGCGCAAGAAGCGCGTCCCTGTGAAAGTGATCGCACCCAATTTTGTGCGCAACGGCAAACAAGCATTCTGAATTAAGGCAAAGGAAGACAAGAATGAGCAACATTCCTAACGAACTACTCTACACCGCTTCACATGAATGGGTTCGTAAAGAATCTGACGGCAGCTACACCGTAGGTATCACTGAACACGCGCAAGAGCTGTTGGGTGACATGGTATTCGTAGAACTGCCAGAAGTGGGTGATACCCTGAGCGCTGGCGATGACTGCGCTGTGGCAGAATCTGTTAAAGCGGCGTCTGACATCTACGCACCTATCTCTGGTGAAGTATTGGCAGTCAACGAAGCGCTGGAAGATAGCCCAGAGCTGGTAAACAGCGACTCATACAACGACGGCTGGTTCTTCCGCGTAATGCCTTCAGATGAAAGCGATCTGGAAAACCTGCTGGACGCTGAAGCCTATCAGGCCGTCATCGACGAAGAGTAATCGTCGGTGCGCACGAAGCCCCTTCGCGGGGCTTCGTTTGTTTGAACATAATAGTGACCGATGCTTAGCCTCCCCCTACAAGGTGTACATCGGCGACAAGTGGAAACAATAGTCACATGACCAAGCAAACCCTCGCTCAGCTCGAGCAACACGATCTCTTTATCCGCCGCCATATCGGCTCTGATGCTGACCAGCAGCAGCAGATGCTCAACTATGTGGGCGCCGAATCTTTAGATGATCTCACCGCGCAAATCGTACCAAGTGCCATCCGCCTGAACCGCGAATTGGCGCTGGATGACAGCTGCACTGAAGCCGCTGGCCTTGAATATTTGCACGATGTTGCGACTAAAAATCAGGTATTCAAAAGCTACATCGGCATGGGTTACTACGGTACTGAAGTACCCAACGTGATCCTGCGTAACGTGCTGGAAAACCCAGGTTGGTACACGGCATACACGCCATATCAGCCTGAGATTGCCCAAGGCCGTTTAGAAGCGATTTTGAACTACCAACAGATGTCGATGGATTTGACCGGTCTGGACTTAGCTTCCGCCTCGCTGCTGGATGAAGCTACCGCCGCGGCTGAAGCCATGGCATTGGCAAAACGCGTCTCTAAAGCTAAAAAAACCAACATCTTCTTTGTGGCCGATGATGTGTTTCCACAAACTATCGACGTAGTGAAAACCCGCGCCGAATGTTTTGGTTTTGACGTGGTGGTTGGCCCAGCTAACACCGCCGCTGATCACGAGTTGTTTGGTGCACTGTTCCAATACACCAGCAAAACCGGTGCGATTGGCGATTTTGCTGAACTGTTTGCCAAGCTGCAAGAGAAAAAAGCGGTTATCACCGTCGCGGCAGACATCATGTCACTGGTCATGCTGAAATCACCTGCTGCCATTGGCGCCGACGTAATTTTCGGCTCTAGCCAACGCTTTGGTGTGCCTATGGGGTTTGGTGGCCCACACGCAGCCTTCTTCGTCACTAAAGACGCGCACAAGCGTTCCGCCCCGGGCCGCATCATCGGCGTATCAAAAGATACTCGCGGTAACAGTGCGCTGCGTATGGCCATGCAAACGCGCGAGCAACATATTCGCCGTGAAAAAGCCAACTCTAACATCTGTACTGCGCAAGTATTGCTGGCCAACATGGCCTCGTTCTACGCGGTATATCACGGCCCACAAGGTCTAAAAAACATCGCTGAGCGCATTCACCGCCTGACCGATATTTTGGCGGCTGGTTTGACCGCCAAAGGCGTGAGCGTAAGCAACAACACTTGGTTTGATACGTTGACCTTTAGCGTGGCAGACAAAGACGCGGTTATCGCCCGTGCTAACGCAGCTGAAGTTAACCTGCGTGTGGATGCTGAAGGCACGCTGGGCGTGAGCTTGGCAGAAACCACCACCCGCGCTGATATCGCTGAACTGTTTGATGTCATCCTTGGCGCAGGGCATGGTTTGGATGTGGTTAAACTCGATAGCGACATTGTGGCTAACGGTAGCTTGTCTATTCCGCCACACCTGCTGCGTGATGATGCGATTCTGACCCATCCAACCTTCAATCAGTATCACAGCGAAACTGAGATGATGCGCTACATCAAGCGCTTAGAAGATAAAGACTTGGCGCTGAACCACTCGATGATTTCGCTCGGCTCTTGCACCATGAAGCTGAACGCTGCCGTAGAAATGCTGCCGATCAGCTGGCCAGAATTTGCCAACATGCACCCATTCTGCCCGCAAGAACAAGCCGCTGGTTACACCCAAATGGTGGATGAACTGGCACAATGGCTGGTGGAAATCACAGGCTATGACGCGGTTTGCATGCAACCTAACTCAGGTGCGCAAGGCGAATACGCTGGCCTGCTAGCAATTAAAAAATACTACGACGCCAACGGCCAAAGCCAACGCGACGTATGTTTGATCCCACACTCTGCCCACGGGACTAACCCGGCATCAGCGCAGCTGGCGGGGATGAAAGTGGTGGTGGTTGAATGTGACAAGCAAGGTAACGTTGACTTAGACGACCTGCGTGCGCGCGCTGTCGAAGTGGCCGACAACCTCGCGTGTATCATGATCACTTACCCATCGACTCACGGTGTGTATGAAGAATCCGTACGCGAAATCTGCGACATCATTCACCAACACGGCGGCCAAGTGTACTTGGACGGTGCCAACATGAATGCACAGGTAGGCATTACCTCACCGGGCTTTATCGGCGCTGACGTATCGCACCTCAACCTGCATAAAACCTTTGCAATTCCGCATGGCGGTGGTGGCCCAGGCATGGGTCCTATCGGTGTTAAAGCGCATTTAGCACCGTTCGTTGCCGGTCACTCGGTGGTGAAACTGGGCAAAGAAAGCGACAACAACGGTGCAGTTTCTGCGGCGCAATACGGTAGCGCGGGCATCCTGCCAATCAGCTGGATGTACATCAAACTGCTCGGCGCCAAAGGCTTACGTCTGTCGACCCAAAACGCCATGCTGAACGCTAACTACTTAGCCAAAAAGCTGTCTGAGCACTATCCAGTGTTATACCGTGGTCGTAACGACCGCGTCGCGCACGAATGTATTATCGACCTGCGCCCTCTGAAAGAAGCCTCTGGCGTGACCGAAATGGATATTGCTAAGCGCTTGAACGACTATGGCTTCCACGCACCAACCATGAGTTTCCCAGTCGCGGGTACGCTGATGATTGAGCCAACCGAGTCAGAATCAAAAGTGGAACTGGATCGCTTTATCGACGCTATGGTGTCCATCCGCAGCGAAATCGCCAAAGTAGAAGCAGGCGAGTGGCCTGTGGACAACAACCCACTGCACAATGCACCGCACACGATGGCCGATATCATGGACCCAGCGTTTGACGAACGCCCATACAGCCGCGAACTGGCGGTGTTCCCAAGCGCAGCGGTACGTGCCAACAAGTTCTGGCCGACGGTAAACCGTATTGATGACGTTTATGGGGATAGAAATCTGTTCTGCGCATGTGTGCCGATGGAAGATTATAAGTAGCCTGTTCATGGCTACTGGCCTTGCTAACGCGGCGTTAGCGAAAGATTTCCGCTGCTCATTTACTCCAGTAAACTGCGCGGCGAAAATCCCCCGCTGCCTTGCCTTAGCATCGGCAGTAACGCCATTTAGCTTGGTTGTATCGATTGGATACTGAAAGGCGAACCGAGAGGTTCGCTTTTGTGCTTATTAGGTTCAAGCTCAATTTGTGTTTTCAAGTTTAAAAGGTGTACGACTAAACTCAGTTAATGCGATAGACTGAATGAAGTTCTATTGGAAATATAGAACTATTGTTAGAAACAGCTTGATCTGATCCAGTAATAGTGGACACTTTGCTAAGCACTATTTTTTAATTCAAAGTTTTCTGGGCTCAAATAACCA
>NZ_JBLXAT010000020.1:0-97990 GCF_048265805.1 Shewanella sp.
CGTGAGCCTTCAAATCAACTCACTTCATTAGATCAAAGTCCTAGATTGACGTCCAGGACTTTGTCAGCAGTCTGAAACCGCTCATTTGAGCGGTTTTTATTTGCCTAACGCTGGCTGAACTTGTGGTTTACTCGTCCGCATCAGCCAAGTAGAACCAACCTTTTTCTAGCAGCGAGAGCAATAGGGGTTGCAGACTGCTCGATTGATTTAGCGCTTGTAGTGCCGCACCGCTAAATTCAGTGTTGTCACTCAATTGCTGCGCCAGTTCAGCATCTTGCGCGTCAAACGCAAATGCTTCGCCATTGATAAATAAGCGTTGTTGCAGGTCGTTTTCCAGCAGCAGTACTTTTAAGCCGCCAATACGTTTGAGAACTGCACCTTGGTCAATGGCATCATTGAGGTCGTCGGCAGTGACGGGTTCGCCTTCGCAGATATCTAACTCAAAACGGTTTTGACTGAGCAGTTTACCCAACATGGTTTGGTAGTATTGCGGCTCTTCTGCCAACTGCTTAAGTAACGCCATCATGCCGAGTTGTTGCGCTTCTGCCACTAGGCCTTTGCCTGCAGTATCGGTTGTTGAGGTAAAGCGGCGATGGCCGACGTTTTCATCAATCAGATAATCTGCCAGTTGGTTCATCAGCTCTTGCTGACTTGGCGCGCGGAAACCGATGGAATATGACAGCGCTAAGGTCAGGGTAAAACCTTGGTGTGGGAAGCCTGGTGGAATGTATAACATGTCACCGGGTTCCAAAATGTCATCAATGATTGGGCTGAAGTTTTCAATCAACGGTGACGTGAGGTTACCGCCGCGTTGTTGATGGCTACCGATGTCACCTACCGTCCAACGGCGGCGACCTTCGCCTTGAATGATGAATACATCGTATTGGTCGATATGCGGGCCAACACCGCCGCCCGGTGTGGCAAATGACACCATCAGATCGTCAAAGCGCCAATCCGGCAGAAAGCGGAACGCTTCCACCAAAGGTTGGCTTTCGGGATACCAATGGTTTACGGCTTGTACCAACAACTGCCAGTTTTCTTCGCCGTATTGGTCGTAATCTTCAAATGGGCCATTGACCACTTGCCAATCTTTGCCATCGTTTTGGGTCACGACGATACGTGAGGCCACTTCCTCTTCACAAGCAAGGCCCGCCAGTTCATCGGCAGCGATTGGGTCGGCGAAGTTCTTAAACGCCTGACGGAAAATCATCGGCTTTTTCTGCCAGATGTTGTTAAGAAAATCTTGCTTATCCAGCGTGAGTTGGTACATATTTCTTCCTACAATGAAAAAGGCGGCCACTAAAAGTGCCCGCCCAAGATCTTATTCCGTGACGCTTATTTCAAGTCGTCAACGAAGGCTTCAGCGCGGCCTATATAAGTGGCAGGCGTCAGCTGTTTGAGCTCAGTCTTCACCGTTTCTGGCAGCTCCAGCGTGTCGATAAAGGCGGCCAGCTGTGCGCCATCAATGCGTTTACCGCGAGTCAGCTCTTTCAACTTTTCGTATGGCTTTTCGATACCATAACGACGCATCACGGTTTGTACTGGCTCTGCCAATACTTCCCAGTTGTGATCTAACTCGTCGCGCAGATGTTGTTCGTTCACTTCCAGTTTGCTGATGCCTTTCAATGTGGCTTGATAAGCAATCAGTGAGTGAGCAAACCCGACACCTAAGTTACGCAGCACAGTAGAGTCAGTCAGATCACGCTGCCAACGAGATACTGGCAGTTTGCTGGCTAAGTGTTGCATCAATGCGTTAGCAATCCCCAAGTTACCTTCAGAGTTTTCGAAGTCGATTGGGTTAACTTTGTGCGGCATAGTCGATGAACCGATTTCGCCAGCAATGGTTTTTTGCTTGAAGTGACCCAGTGCAATGTAGCCCCAGATATCACGGTCGAAGTCGATCAAAATGGTGTTGAAGCGGGCAACCGCGTCAAACAGCTCAGCAATATAATCGTGCGGTTCAATCTGGGTGGTGTATGGGTTCCAGTTCAAACCTAGGCTAGTCACAAAGCGTTGTGACAGCGCGTGCCAGTCAACTTCTGGATAGGCAGACAAGTGAGCGTTGTAGTTACCTACGGCACCGTTGATTTTGCCCATGATTTCGACGTTAGCAATCTGCTTCAGTTGACGCTCTAAACGTACAGCAACGTTCGCCATCTCTTTACCTAAGGTAGAAGGTGAGGCGGGTTGACCATGAGTACGTGACATCAATGGCACGGTTTTGTAGTTGTGTGCCAGCGCTTTTACGCCATCAAGGATTTTGTTGAGGTATGGCAGCAATACGTGATCGCGCGCTTCGGTCAACATCAGCCCGTGTGACAGGTTGTTGATGTCTTCAGAGGTACAAGCAAAATGAACGAACTCACCAACAGCGCTCAGTTCAGCGTTATCAGCGATTTTTTCTTTAATGAAGTACTCCACCGCTTTCACATCGTGATTGGTGGTGGCTTCAATGGTTTTTACGCGCTGTGCGTCGTCTACACTGAAGTTGTCGCGAATGTTATCCAGCAGTGCCAATGCGCTTTCGCTAAATGGTGGCACTTCTTCGATTTCTGGGCAGCTAGACAGCAGCTTCAACCAGTTAATTTCGACCTGTACGCGATACTTGGTTAGACCGTACTCGCTGAATATCCCCCGAAGCTCGGTGGTTTTACTACCATAGCGCCCGTCAACCGGGGAGATAGCAGTCAGTGCGGAAAGATCCATTGTAAGCTCCTTGATGAACTCGTTTTTTAATGTAGGGTAAGAAATTTTGTCGCCGCATCGACAATCGCTTTACGGGTGAACACCAGTTGACGGCGTTTACCGCCCAGCTGACGCCAAAGCACGGCGCTGCGCATTGCTGCAAGCAACAAGGCGCGGATTTTATGTTGTACTAAAGGTTGTTTCAGCACGTGTGGATTGCCAGAAATTTGGATTTTCGGGCCAATGTTACTGATCACGTCGCTGTAAATGCTGGCGAAATTATTGATGACTTGTTCATCAGTAATTGAAAAGTGTTGCAGTTGGCGATGAACCTGATTGATGCGCTCTGACAGCACATTGAGCGCGCCATTATTGCGACTGAGTTTGCGCTCTAGCGATAGCAAACCGACGAGATAGCGGGTGATTTCCACATCTTTTTGCTGGCTATCGCCGAGTTGATTAAGCACCCAGCGAAAGCCGTTAGCCAACACTTGTTTGTCGGGATAGATATCGTCAATGGAGTCGGGTTCCGTCACTAGAATGGTATTGAGCGCGGCGGCCAACTGTTGCTCGTCGGTCTCGCCGTGCCGAGCAATATACTGAACTTGGGCGATGGCTTGCAGCGTGGCCGCCAGCGCCATGGTTCTGTTTTCGATACTATCCATTGCGTCCTTTACTCTTTGATTAAGCGGTCAATAATGCCACCGCCAAGACAGACTTCACCGTCATAAAATACTGCTGATTGCCCAGGTGTTACCGCCGCCACAGGCTCATTAAAGCTGACTAATAATTCACCGGCTTCGTTATATTGTACTTGGCAAGGCACATCGGCTTGGCGGTAACGGGTTTTCACCGTGATACGGCTACCTGCTTCCGGGCCTTGGCGATCAACCCAATCAAGTTGATTGGCGACTAACCCGTTGGACATCAACCGCGGGTGATGGCCGCCTTGTGCAACAATCAACACATTACGGGTTAAATCTTTATCAACGACGTACCATGGATCATCGTTGCTGTCTTTCATGCCACCGATACCTAAGCCTTTACGTTGGCCTAGGGTGTGGTACATCAGCCCTTGGTGTTTACCAATCTCTTCGCCGTCCACGGTTTCAATCACACCGGGTTGCGCGGGAAGGTAGCGGCTGAGAAATTCGGTAAACTTGCGCTCGCCGATAAAACAGATTCCGGTGCTATCTTTTTTCGCCGCAGTGACCAAACCTTGCTCAAGTGCGATTTCACGCACACGAGGTTTTTCTAAGTCACCGACTGGGAATAAGCTGCGACCCACTTGCTCATGACTCAAAGTATAGAGGAAGTAGCTTTGATCTTTGTTACCATCGACGCCGCGTAACAGCGTGGCTTTGCCATTGAGTTCACCGCGGCGCACATAGTGGCCCATGGCGATATAGTCGGCATCGAGAATATCTTCAGCAAAGTCGAGAAACGCTTTAAATTTGATCTCTTTGTTGCACATGATATCGGGGTTAGGTGTGCGACCCGCTTTGTATTCTGCCAAGAAGTATTCGAATACGTTGTCCCAATATTCGGCAGCAAAGTTAACTGTGTGCAGTTTGATCCCCAGACGGTTACATACCGCTTGCGCATCTTTCAAATCTTCAGCCGCTGAGCAATATTCGGTGTCATCGTCTTCTTCCCAGTTCTTCATGAACAGGCCTTCCACTTGATATCCTTGCTGCTTTAATAGATACGCAGAGACTGAGGAATCAACACCACCGGACATACCGACGATGACTTTTTTAGCGGATGGATTGGGATCAGTAAAATTCATATGAGGCTAACAACCATTGAACAGCAAATATTAATAGCAACAGGCCAGAACAGTTTGTTCTTAAAAATGACCAATCGCCCGACTTTATTAGGGCGCGTATTCTAGCACGCATCGGCCGCTGGAGCTAATGTCAGAAAGCGTGAATTTAAGTAATCGAGTGGCAATTTTTCCCCACGCAGATAAGCATCAATGGTATCGAGCACGAGCGGGCTGCGTAGTTGGGCGTGCCGTGCAGTTATTTCATCATACGTTAGCCAGTGAGCGGCGCTGATATCGCTATCTTGTGGCTGTGTTGGTTGCGGCTCAGTTAACGAACAGCAAAAGGTAAAACGCAGAAAGGCTAAATCGGCACTGGCGGAGAATTGGTCGATACGTACCAACGCTGCGGGGGTGAGAGTCAAGCCTGTTTCTTCTAGCACTTCGCGTTCACAGGCCATCACTAAACTTTCGTGCGCTTCCAAGTGCCCAGCCGGTTGATTGAATCTTTGCTCGCCGTTGATCCATTCCTCAACCAATAAAAATTTACCCGCAGCTTCAATCACACATGCCACGGTAACATTGGGGCGATAACGTTGTTTTTCGGCCATGATAGGGTCCTGTTCACTTGTTATTAGTTAGCTTTGTAGCAGTTGCGCAATCTCGGCTTGGCTCAGTTCACAATAGCCGCCATTAGCAAGCATGGCACCGTGTTGCAGCAATGATGTGTTACCGATACTAAAGCGGATCAGTCGCAAGGTTGGATAACCTACGTGCGCTGTCATGCGTCTCACTTGACGGTTGCGCCCTTCACGGATGGAGATTGCCAGCCAAGTGGTAGGAATATTGGCGCGTTCGCGAATCGGCGGATTGCGTGGCCAAACATTTGGTGGACTGATACGTGTTACTGTCGCGGGCAAGGACATGCCGTCTTTTAGCTCGACGCCTGTTTCAAGTGCGGTGATGGCGCTATCACTGACATCACCTTCCACCTGCACCCAATAGGTCTTGTAGGTGTGTTTATTGGGGGCGGTGAGTTTCGCTTGTAGTTGACCGTTATTGGTCAATAGCAGTAATCCTTCGCTATCTCGATCAAGCCGACCCGCAGCATAGATATTTTCAATCTCGATAAAATCTTTCAATGTTTGCCGCCCCTGTTCATCAGTGAACTGACACAGCACATCAAACGGCTTGTTAAACAGCATCACACGAGTATCTGTAAGGCTTGGTGGTTTGCTCTGCCGACGACGAGAGGACGCTGGACGGGCGCGCGCCCTTGACGAATTGATAGTTGGTCGTTGGGAGTGACTACGGTTAGTTTTTGATTTTATTGCGGGCTTTTTGGCTGGCATGCTTATCGGTGCTTTCGCTGGTTCGTTTTAAATAAGGGATTTCAATCGGACAATAGTCTAGCGCGATAAAGCATAATGCGGAATTTGAATCTTTGAAAGAATGCACTATGATGATTGCCAAAATGTGATCTATACCCCGCAGTTGATAGGTGTTTTATATATCTAACTTATTGAATCTTAAATCATAAATATTTATGACCAAGTTCTCGGGGCGTAGTTCCTACTTTGTTTCTTGCATGTACGCATAGGACTGAAAATGACTGACAAAACCCCAACTATCATCTACACGGAAACAGATGAAGCGCCTGCGCTGGCCACCTTGTCATTGCTGCCAATCATCAAAACCTTCGTTAAACCTGCCGGTATTGCGGTGGATACACGCGATATCTCTCTGTCAGGCCGCGTCATTGCCGCGTTCCCTGAGCGTCTGACTGATGCGCAAAAAATTGGTGACCATCTGGCTGAGTTGGGCGAACTGGCCACTAAGCCAGAAGCAAATATCATCAAACTGCCGAACATCAGTGCTTCTATTCCGCAGTTGCGCGCCTGTATTAAAGAGTTGCAAGCACAAGGTTACGATCTGCCTAACTATCCTGAAGAGCCTGTAACGGCTGAAGAGAAAGAAGCCAAAGCACGCTACGACAAGATCAAAGGTAGTGCAGTAAACCCTGTGCTGCGTGAAGGTAACTCTGATCGTCGTGCGCCTTTATCAGTTAAAAACTACGCGCGTAAGCATCCACATTCAATGGGCGCTTGGAGCAAAGATAGCAAAACTCACGTATCGCACATGGACGATGGCGATTTCTACGCTAGCGAGCAATCGGTAACGTTAGCTGATGCTGATAGTGTCAATATCGTGCTGGAGCCAACTGCGGGTGCCCCCGTCCGTTTGAAAGCGGATTTAAAACTGTTAGCGGGCGAAATCATCGACGCATCAGTAATGAGTGCGGCAAAATTGCAGGCATTTTTCGAACGAGAAATCGAAGCGGCGAAATCGCAGGATATTTTGGTATCGCTGCACTTGAAAGCCACCATGATGAAAGTATCAGACCCAATTATGTTTGGTCTGGCAGTTAAAGCTTATTATAAAGCGCTGTTTACTAAATATGGCGAGACCTTCAAATCACTGGGCGTGGATGTGAAAAACGGCTTTGGTGATGTGGTTGCGAAAATTGCGGAACTGCCAGCGGCAGAAAAAGCAGCGATTGAAGCTGATATTGCCGCGGTTTATGCGGCACAACCGCCACTGGCAATGGTGAACTCTGATAAAGGTATCACCAACCTGCACGTGCCAAGTGACGTGATCATTGATGCGTCAATGCCAGCAGCAATCCGCGCTGGTGGTCAAATGTGGGGCCCGGATGGTCAGTTAAAAGATATGAAAGCGATGATCCCCGATCGTTGCTATGCCGGTATCTACCAAGAAACCATCGAGTTCTGTAAGGAACATGGTGCGTTTGATCCAGCCACAATGGGTACTGTGCCTAACGTTGGCTTGATGGCGCAAAAAGCCGAAGAGTACGGCAGTCACGATAAAACCTTTGAAATTCCAACTGCCGGTGTAGTGAAAGTCATCAACCAGAAAGGTGATGTGCTGATGCAACATTCAGTGGAGCAGGGCGATATCTGGCGTATGTGCCAAGCTAAAGACGCGCCAATCCGCGATTGGGTGAAACTGGCGGTACGTCGTGCCCGTCTGAGTAACACGCCAGCGGTATTCTGGTTAGATGCACAACGTGCTCACGACGCCCAAGTGATTGCTAAAGTGAACGCTTATCTGCCAGAGGAAGATACCGACGGCTTAGACATCCGCATTCTGTCGCCAAAAGATGCCGCACGTTTCTCGCTCACTCGTATGAAAGCAGGACAGGACACTATCTCGGTAACTGGCAACGTATTACGTGACTACTTGACTGACTTGTTCCCTATTTTGGAACTGGGCACCAGTGCGAAAATGCTCTCTATTGTGCCGTTGATGAATGGTGGCGGTTTGTTCGAAACTGGCGCGGGCGGTAGTGCACCAAAACACGTGCAGCAGTTCGAAGAAGAAAACCACCTGCGTTGGGATTCGCTCGGTGAGTTCTTAGCCCTTGGTGCTTCACTGGAGCACTTGAGCCAAACAACGGGTAACGCCAAAGCGCAGGTATTAGCTGACTGTCTAGATACCGCGATAGGTGAATTCTTGGATAACAATAAATCACCTTCTCGCAAAGTCGGCCAGATTGATAACCGCGGTAGCCACTTCTACCTAGCGCAGTATTGGGCTAAGGCGCTGGCATCTCAAACGGAAGATGGTGATTTAAAAGCAGCCTTTGCTGACTTGGCCAACGCATTAGTCGCGCAAGAAGATAAGATTATTGCTGAGCTAAATGGCGTACAAGGCTGCGCAGTGGATATGGGCGGTTATTATCGTCCGAACGGCGCGAAATCAGCTGCGGCGATGCGCCCCAGTGCGACATTGAATGGCTTGTTAGCCTACTGATGTTGTAGAGTAACAGCGGTAAATCTTGCCGCTGTTAACACAAATTTGAAGCAAATAAAAAGGCGGGAACTTCCCGCCTTTTATTTGAATTTTGGTCTGGTGTTATTTGACAGGAGAAATTGACGAGGCATGCATGCCTTTAGGTCCTTTCTCAACTTCAAACTGAACAGGTTGACCTGCCTTCAGAGTCCTGTAGCCATCCATGTCAATGGTTGAATAATGCGCAAAAACGTCTTCACCACCTAGATCTGGGCAGATAAACCCGAAACCTTTGGCGTTGTTGAACCACTTCACAGTTCCGCTTGCCATACATCTACTTCCTTCTACTGTTGCTCCCATTACACCGATATTCCGTTGTACGAAATATCTACTAACCGTGACAGAATGAGTTTCTCACTCGCTTATGTCAAGCATGAATTAACATAATTACAACATTTATAAGACTAAAGAATAATAAGCACGCTGTTCGGTAAAAAAAAGTAGTGTCTGCCCTTGAAAATGCATTTTCGAACAATATGTAGAGTAAAGACGAGGGTCGATTTGTCAGGGCAGTTTGAATGTTATGTCAATTAGATGAGTTAGCAACTGCGTGTTGAGTAGTCGCGCGTTAACCAAAGGCTAGCCACCTCATGGTTAGATCGCCTATGGGTCGATTTTTTAGTGGTAGACTTTGTTGCTCGAAAGCCTTACAGCACCAGTCTTGCCTAAATCACACTTCGCTCGCTGCAAAAATAACCAGCTGCTGTCAATCGCCCCGCGTTAATCAGAATTATTGATTAATCGGCACTATTTGGTTTAGACAACTTCCTTAAGTTGATCGTATAGTGAATTCATCATCAGTGAAAAATCGCACCGAGATATCGAATCATTCTATTAGAGTGGTTGGTTGAAGTGTGATAGAGATACTAGTATTGAATTATGGGAAAAAGTGGTCAGATTGAAACGGTGGAGAACGGCGTTGAAGAAGCACTGCAGCCACCACCAATGTACAAGGTAATGTTATTCAACGATGACTATACTCCAATGGATTTTGTCGTTGAGATATTGCAACTGTTTTTCAATAAGAATCATCAGGAAGCCACTGACATCATGTTATTGGTCCACCACCAAGGAAAGGCCGTCTGCGGACTCTATCCGTTCGGGATTGCAGAAACCAAAGTGGCTCAGGTGAATCAATTCGCCAGACAACATCAGCACCCACTGCTATGTTCTTTGGAGAAAGCGTAACAAAAATAGCAATCACTGAAGTTAGGGGGTGCTTATGCTGAATAAAGATCTGGAAGTCACGTTAAACTTGGCATTTCAGCAGGCCAGAGATGCACGGCATGAATACATGACCGTAGAACATCTATTGTTAGCGTTGATTGATAACCCCGCCGCGCGTGATGCTTTACTCGCCTGTGGTGCGAACATCGAGAAGTTGCGTGATGATATTGCCAGCTTCATTACGCAAACCACACCTGTGATTTCTGACGTTACTGACGAACGTGAGACTCAGCCTACATTAGGGTTCCAACGCGTACTGCAACGTGCCGTATTCCATGTGCAGTCATCAGGCCGTAATGAAGTGACTGGCGCGAATGTGTTGGTCGCGATTTTTAGCGAGCAGGAATCACAAGCCGTCTACTTGTTACGCCGTTATGACGTGACCCGCCTAGATGTGGTCAACTACATCTCTCATGGTTTCGCCAGAAATAATGATGAGTCAGAAGACAATGCCGCTAATGAAACGTCTGAAGAGCAAGCGGAAACCGTTGAAGATCGCAGCATGCTGAGTCAATTTGCTGCCAACCTTAACGAGCAAGCTGCTCAAGGCAAAATTGACCCGCTCATTGGACGTCATGACGAAATCGAACGTAGTATTCAAATTCTTTGCCGTCGCCGCAAAAACAACCCGCTATTAGTGGGGGAAGCTGGCGTGGGCAAAACTGCCATTGCCGAAGGCCTGGCTTACCGCATTGTTTCTGACGAAGTGCCGGACGTTATTCGTGATGCTACTGTGTATTCGCTCGATATGGGCGCATTGCTGGCTGGTACTAAGTATCGCGGTGACTTTGAGAAGCGGTTGAAAAATCTGCTCAAAGAGTTAACCGCCGATAAACAAGCGATTCTGTTTATTGATGAAATTCACACCATTATCGGTGCGGGCGCCGCGTCTGGCGGTGTGATGGACGCGTCCAACTTGCTTAAGCCACTATTGTCTAGCGGCAAGCTACGTTGCATGGGCTCGACGACTTTCCAAGAATATCAAAGCATTTTTGAGAAAGACCGCGCACTCGCTCGGCGTTTCCAGAAGATTGATGTCAATGAACCTAGCGTAGAAGAAACGACCAAAATTTTGGAAGGGCTGAAATCACGCTACGAAGAGCATCACCATATCCGTTATACCAAAGCTGCGTTAGCGACCGCGGCACGTTTGTCTGACCGCCACATCAATGACCGTCATCTGCCCGATAAAGCGATTGACGTGATTGACGAAGCGGGCGCGCGCATGGCCATGTTGCCAGTAAGCAAACGTAAGAAAACCATCGGTGAAGCGGAAATCGAGGCGGTTATTGCTAAGATGGCGCGCATTCCTGAGAAGTCCGTATCGTCTACCGAGAAAGATGTGCTCAAGAATCTTGAGCGTAATCTGAAGATGACTGTCTTTGGTCAAGACAAAGCCATTGAGACCCTTAGCTCGGCCATCCGTTTAGCGCGTAGCGGTTTAGGTTATGACAATAAGCCTGTGGGTAGCTTCTTGTTTGCAGGCCCAACAGGGGTAGGTAAGACAGAAGTGACAAACCAGTTGGCCCAATGCCTTGGCATGAAGCTGGTACGCTTTGACATGTCCGAGTATATGGAAAGTCACACTGTGTCGCGTTTGATTGGTGCGCCTCCTGGATATGTTGGTTTCGATCAAGGCGGTTTGCTGACCGATGCAGTCATTAAGAACCCACATTGCGTGGTGTTGTTGGATGAGATCGAAAAAGCACACCCGGATATCTATAACTTGCTGTTGCAGGTGATGGATCACGGTACGCTGACGGACAACAACGGCCGCAAAGCTGACTTCCGTCATGTCACCTTAGTGATGACCACCAACGCGGGCGTACAGGAAACAGTGAGAAAATCGATCGGCTTCAAACAGCAAGATCACAGCCACGATGCGTTGTCAGAGATCAACCGCGTGTTCTCACCGGAGTTCCGTAACCGTCTTGATGCCATTGTTTGGTTCAACAGCCTAGATATGACCATCATCGCGAAAGTGGTTGATAAGTTCTTGGTTGAGCTGCAAGCCCAACTGGATGCTAAAGGCGTTATGCTGGACGTTTCCGACGAAGCGCGAACGTTCTTGGCTGAGAAAGGCTACGATAAATCGATGGGTGCACGTCCAATGGCGCGTGTGGTGAAAGACTTGCTGAAACGGCCGTTAGCTGATGAAATTCTGTTTGGTAAATTGGAATTCGGCGGCGTAGCGAAAGTAGATATAGTTGATGGTGAGTTGAATATTCAGGTAGGTACCCCTGAAAAAGTCTCTTAATCGGTAAATCTCATCCATAAAAAATGGCTGCATATGCAGCCATTTTTATTGTGGCATCTTAACAGGCTATAAAGAATAATCCCCTCTGCTCATGCTATGCACCAGCAGTGACCAGTTATTACGTTGGCATGGATTTTAGCGTGCGCGGAAGACGATACGGCCTTTGCTCAAATCGTATGGGGTAAGTTGGACGGTGACTTTATCACCAGTCAGGATACGGATGTAGTTTTTACGCATTTTACCGGAAATATGTGCAGTCACAACGTGACCGTTTTCCAGCTCAACTCGAAACATCGTATTTGGCAAGGTTTCAAGGATCGTCCCTTGCATCTCAATACTGTCTTCTTTCGCCATTAAATTTTTGTCCTGTTAGCCTCTAGGAAATAAAAACCGCCGTATCATGCCGTAATTTTCCTCGAGTGTAAAGGTGTTTAGGGTAACGTATCCTGATTTTGCCAGCCAGCTTGGGTCAAAATTTGGTAGGGTCGATAAAGGCGTTTGTAATTCATCTTACGGTTATCATCTATTTGATATCCCAAATAAAGAAACGCTTTATTCATTGACGCTGCCAATTTGCATTGCTGCAAAATCATAAAACTGCCTAATGACCGTTGGCTGAGATCTGGCTCAAAGAAACTGTATACGGCTGACAAGCTATTTTGCAGTAAATCGGTCACGGCAACGCCGATAAGTTTGCCGTCCAAATGTAGTTCTAGTAACGCAGATTGCATCCAGTCGCAGCCTACAAAACCTTGGTATTGCGCTAAAGTTGGCGGATACATCGGGCCGTCATAATGGCGTGCGCTGATATAACGCTCGTATAAGGCGTAGTGTTCATCACGAAATTGATTGCTCACTGCAATCTCAATGTCATGATTTTTCGCCAAGGTTCGTTTTTGTCGTTTCGATGGCACAAACCGAACGACAGGAATACGTATCGGTTGACATGCCTGGCATTGCGGGCAGCGGGGCTTATAGATCATGCTGCCGCTACGGCGAAATCCCATCGAGAGCAAGCGTTCAAACAGTTGTGATTGCATCAAAGGTTCTTTGATCACCAGCAGTTGTTCCTGCCTGTCTTCGAGGTAGCTACATGGAAATGTTTGGGTTAGACCAACATCAACGGTCTGGTGTTCAGAGTGCAATTGTAACCTCTTGCTTATCCCAGCAGTGAGCGGCAGTAACACCATCGCGCAGTTGCTGTAGTTGGCTAATAAAATCCTCGCGTTTTAACGCTTTTGCCCCTAATGATAGCAGGTGAGGGTTCATCACTTGGGCGTCAATGAGTTGATAGCCTGCTGCTTTTACGTGCTGGCTAAGCATCACAAACGCCGCTTTTGAGGCGTTATTCTCGCGGTGAAACATCGACTCACCACAAAACACTTGGCCGACATTGATGCCATAAAGGCCACCAACGAGACGTTCATTCTGCCATACCTCAATCGAGTGGGCGCGGCCCATTTCATGCAGCTGTTGGTACGCGAGTCGAATCTCGCCAGTGATCCAGGTTCCGGCTTGCTGCTCGCGTGGCATGGCGCAGCCCGCAACTACATCGGCAAAGGCATGGTTGATCGTAAACCGCCACGGTGATTTTTTGATAAACTTACGTAAACTACGGCTGACATTTACCTCATCAGGGAGGAAAATGGCTCTTGGGTCGGGTGACCACCACAAAATAGGATCTTCGTGGTTAAACCAAGGGAAAATGCCTTGGTAATATGCTGATAACAATCGTCGAGGATGCAGATCGCCACCCACTGCCAGTAACCCGTTCGGTTCCGTTAAAGCCAACTCGGGCGCCGGAAACGGGTCAGCAATACCTTGCAGAAAAGAGAGAGTATTCACAGTTTTATAGGGTCACTCAGAGTTGGTTCACTAAGTTAACGGGACTCAGCATATGTGGAAAATATTAATCTTCGTCGTTAGCCTGTCAACGTTAGCGCTTTTCAATAGCATAGCGCAAGCGGAGCAGTTTCCCCGCAATCAGGCTATGCCTGTTGAAAACGTTGTGTATGGCACACTTACATCGATTCGCGATGTTTCTCGTACTGAATTGGAACGGGACAAAAACCGTGGTTGGAAAACCTTTGGTGGTGCCTTGCTCGGTGGGGTGATTGGTAATCAGTTCGGCAGTGGTCATGGCCGAGATATCACCACGGTATTAGGTGCCTTAGTCGGTGGTGGCATTGGACATTACCAATCCAATGATGTGCGCGCGCGGCAGATACCGTTGCAGGAGTTGATGATTCAGCAGGATGATGGACAGCAGGTGATGGTAGTGCAAGAACCCGCAGCAAATATGCCGTTGCAATCAGGCGACAAAGTTCGCGTCGTGTATTTTAAACAAGGCGTGCGAGTAGATAAGGCGATGTAAACGCCGTATTGACGTTCACATCTAAGTCATGACGGATCAGAAACCACGTGGTAACTTGTTGCCGCCCTGTTGTGACAGCTTTTCGCGCCATAACTGCTTAGGTGTTTTACCTTGACCGTTGCTGCTGGCCGCAGTTTTTGGTGCAGCAGTTTTTGCTTTGGCCGCTGGCGCTTTAGTGGTCTTGGTTTTTGCTGCCGCTGTTGGCACCGTCGCTTCGGGCGCATCCAATTCCGCTAACATCTGTTCTAACTCCGCGAAGCGAACCGATTTTTCACCATCGATTTTGTACCAGCTACCGCTTTGTTCGATACTGATAGCTTTTCCCTCGCGCTTTGAAAGAGCTGCTTCCAATTGGCTGATGACATCTTCTTTAGTCAGTTTGGTCATTGAATTAGGCCTATTTATTGTAATGTTGATTTCAAAGTTCGAAGGATTTTATAGAGCAAACTGGGTGAAAGTCCAATTTGAGCGCAAAAACGAGCGCAAAAACGTTAGATTGACACAAATTTTACCCTAAAACAGCGGTTTTAGAGGATTGTGGTACTATGCGCCACACATTGTTGATGAGGGGAGGTCCTACATGCAGCGACAAGCGCTTGACGCCTATTTAAAAGACTATTTACAGAGTGAACGTTTTAGAGATTATGCGCCGAATGGGCTTCAGGTTGAGGGTAAGGATGAGATCCACACCATAGTGACAGGGGTGACCGCTTGCCAAGCACTGATCGAGCGTGCCATCAAGTTAGGTGCTGATGCCTTGTTAGTCCATCATGGTTTTTTTTGGAAAAGCGAACCCGCGACCATCGTTGGTATGAAGCAACGCCGCATTAAGGCACTATTAGCCCACGATATTAGCCTATTTGGTTTCCACTTACCGTTAGATGGTCACCCAGTGATTGGTAATAACGCCCGCTTGGGCGAAGTGATTGGTTTTGAAAATGTGCGAATTGTTGAGCAAGTGCCGCAAAATCTGTTGTGGTGTGCCGAGCTGACCGCGCCAGTCACTCCCTCAGAATTTACCGCGCGTATCACCGAACGACTTGGTCGAGCACCAATTCACTTAGCGGCAGCGAAAGAGATGATAAGTTCTGTGGCGTGGTGTACCGGTGGGGCGCAAGATTATATTGATACCGCTTATGAACTTGGCGTTGATGCCTTTATTAGTGGTGAAGCTTCAGAGCGAACATTCCATAGTGCCGTTGAGCAAAACGTGCATTATTTTGCTGCGGGGCATCATGCGACTGAGCGTTATGGTATTGAAGCGTTAGGTCAGCATCTGGCAGATAAATTTGGTCTGCAGCACTATTTTGTGGATATCGATAATCCAATTTAGCCGTTATGTATGAGTGCGGCCTCAGCGTAACCACTGAGGCTTTGCTATCCCACTAATAAGGTACTGTCACTATCGGTTGCTGGCGTCGCCGCGGGTAATGCTTCTAGTGGCAGTGCTTCTGAATAGAGCCAACCTTGATGCAACTCCGCGCCTAAGCGAATAAGCTCTGCCGCATTCTCTTCGTTTTCAACACCTTCGGCGATAACGCTGCAATTAAGATCACCCGCCAGTGCAATAATATGACAGATAATTGAACGGCTAATTTCGTTAACCAAAAAGTCATTTACAAACGAACGATCAATCTTGATTTGCGAAATTGGCAACTCCCTAAGTAGCACCAGTGATGAAAATCCTGTACCAAAATTATCCACGCAGAACTCAAACCCCATACGACTGATCTTATGCATGACGCGCTTTGCCTTGCTAAGATCTTCCACTAAGTCGCTCTCGGTCAGTTCAAACATCAAATCATGTGGTTTCAACTTATTTTGTTGTTTGAGCGCACGAATTTGTTGCACTAAGGTGTCGCTTTGTAGGTCGCGAGCGGTGAGGTTGATATGGACGCGATTGTTAAACCCGAGCGCTCTTAGTCGCGGTAGATCGGCACAGGTTTGCTCAATCACCCAATAGGTAATAGCGTTGATTAAGGTGCTTTTAGCCGCCATAGGAATAAATTGTTCAGGCAAAAGAATGTTGCCGTTGGCTTGAGGCCAGCGTAGCAGTGCTTCCACATACAAGGTTTGCCCTGATTCCGCATTAATAATTGGCTGATAGAACAACTTAAACTGACTTTTTTGTACAGCGTCAGACAACATTTGCGATAACGCTAGCTTACGTTCGGCACGGATACCGATGTTGTCGTTGTAAAAGGTGAAATTGCCCTGGCGACTCTTACAGTCATACATCGCCATGTCCGCTTTTTTCACTAAGTCGAACATTTCATTCGAGTGTTTTGGGTAACAGGCAATGCCAATACTGGCAGAGGTTTTCATCGAGTGCGTGTTCACTTGGATCGGCGCTAATAAACTCGCGTGCAGGTTATCGATGAGTGCGATCAGTTTATCTTCGCGATACTCACGATAAACCACAGCAAACTCATCGCCACCGATACGGAACAGATTGGCGCACGCAGGAATGATGCTAGACAGCCGCTTAGCAACCGCAATCAGAAATTGGTCGCCATAGTAGTGCCCCAAGCCATCATTGATCTGCTTAAAGTTATTTAAATCGATGAATAAGAGTGAGAACGGCTTGTTACCACCAGACAGGGCGCTGAGAAGCTCAAGTAAGCTCTTACGGTTAGCGAGCTTAGTCATGCTATCGGTGAGGGAATTTTGCCGCTCTGTAATGGCAATCGATTCAATTTTTAGAATGGTTTTGTGCGCTTGTGGAATGATAATCGCCACAAACGTTGCCCCACCAAGTAGCATCAGTGAGATAAGCTGCAGTGTTGTATCAATTTTGCTGTGAAACAGGTTGACCAAAAACAGGCTGTAGCCGATTAAAAATAAGATCAGCAGAGCGATCAATGCCCTCCAACCGATGGCATCATCATTTTTACAGATAAGCGCCGCAGGCCTAATGCTCTGCGTGAGTAACAGCAGCCCTAAGAAAACCACTATGTAAGCGAACCAATCAGCATTCATTGAGTATTCCTTTACTCCTTTTGTCAGGTGAGCGAGAAGCCAGCGTTATTATGGATTAAGGGATTAAATCAAGTGCAGCGATGACTTACGAATATTACCAATAACTCACTTTTGGCCTCCGTGAATACACTCACAGATTGTTTACCTTTTTATCATGAACGTAAGTAATTTGCTGCCGCTTATTCGAAGAAAAATTGTGATTGACGGCAATTGGGCCTTTGTCGAGTTTGTGAGCTAGTTAGCATTCTTATTTATCCCTCACGTTAATCCCCACAGGGCAAGTGCTTCGACCAACATGTGGTGGTATCGTTATTACGATTATTCATTTCGTAATAACTTGAGCCTTTTTGACTCGGTAACCGAGGTCCACATGCCGTTGTTATCTAAAACCAGCTATGGTCGTACATTACTGCTGGCGCTAATGTGCTGTTCAATCAACGCTAGTGCGCACTTTTTAGAATTACTGCCCAGTACCGATATTGTTGCAACTCCGCAACAAGCCAAACTGCAATTCAGTATGAAGTTCACCCATCCAATGTCTCAAGGACCACTGATGAACCTCGTGCACCCCACTCAATTTGGCGTGGTAGGCCCGATGGGTAAACAAGATCTGCTCGCCACCCTGCACGCGCAGCAGCAAGATAAGCAGCAGTTTTTTACTGCGGAATATCAGATAAAACGCCCCGGTGACTATCTGTTTTATGTTGAACCTCAGCCCTACTGGGAACCCGCCGAAGGCAAGATGATTGTGCATTACACCAAGGTAGTGGTTGATGCTTACGACATGGAAGATAGTTGGGACTCAGAGCTTGGTTTGCCAACCGAGATTGTGCCGTTAACTCGTCCTTTTGGCCTGTGGACTGGTAATTTATTTCAGGGGCTGGTGAAACGTAACGGTCAACCCGTGCCATTTGCCGAGGTGGAAGTGGAGTGGCATAACGATGGTTCGGTGACCCCACCATCAGATCCTTACGTGACTCAAGTGGTACACGCCGATGCTAACGGAACGTTCAGTTACGTGATGCCTCGCGCTGGCTGGTGGGGCTTTGCGGCGCTGGTCGAAGGCGAACAGCCGATGAAAAACCCAGAGGGTAAATTAGTGCCAGTAGAGCAGGGCGGGCTGATTTGGGTTAACGCGCGAGACATGAAGTAGGGCACTGACATGGCACATATTCCCGAAGGAGTGGTTTCTGCCCCAGTATTGATGACTGGTGGTATCGTGGCGGTAGCCGCGCTGTGCTATGCAGTGAAAAAGCTCGACTACAGTAAAATTCCTCATGCAGCGGTACTCGCCGCCTGTTTTTTTGTGGCCTCGTTAGTGGCCGTGCCTGCTGGACCAAGTAGTGTCCACTTACTCCTTAACGGATTGATGGGCTTGTTATTAGGCTGGACAGCCGTTCCCGCCATTGTGGTGGCGCTGGCGCTGCAAGCGGTATTTTTTGGCTTTGGTGGCCCGCTGGTGTTGGGCGTTAACGCCGTGAATATGGCTCTACCAGCGTTGATGGTGGGCGGTCTGATTCGCCACGGGCTGGCACATGCGGTTCTGGCTCAGCAACGTAAGCAGATCTATCTATGGGGTGGTGCTGCGGGGCTAATTGGCGTTGCTGGTACTGGCACCATGGTGTGTTTGTCATTGGTCGCGAGCTCTGCCGCCTATGCATCAGCGGCCAAGATTATTGCAATCACTTATCTGCCTTTGGCAATCGTTGAGATGTTGATCACCGCTATTGTCGTGGGCTTTATTGCCAAAGTGGCTCCTGAGATGTTACTTCAAGGGCAAACGCAGACCGAACCACTGGCGGAGGAGCAGACCAATGTCGAAGTGCTTTAGTTATCTGCCGCTGGTGCTGTTGCTGCTCAGCTCGTCCGCATCAGCGCACCTACTTAAAGTGTTTGCATGGATGGAAGGACAACAGATTGTCGGCAATGCCTATTTTGCTGGCGGTATTGCAGCGGGTGGTGCCAACATCTTGATCTTTGGTCGCCAGCAGCAACCTCTGGCGCAGCTGCACCCCGAGGCGGATGGTAGTTTCCGTGTCACCGTACCCTACAGCGAGGGTTATGCGATTGAAGCCAACACGGGTGATGGCCATGTGGCGCATTGGCAAATTCCCGCAGCAGAGGTTACCAGTGGCAAAACCGCTGCTACGCCAAAGACCACCAAGCAACCAACGAGCTTGCCGGCCAAGCCGTTCAATATTCTCGCCGAGCCGCCATCTACAGCGTCGGCTCAGGGCGTTGATTGCGCGCAATTGACCGACGCGATTCAAACTGCGGTAGCTAAAGAGATCGGCCCACTGAGGATGGAGTTACAACAAGCGGAATCTCGCGCTAAGTTATCAGATGTGATTGGTGGCCTCGGATTTATTTTTGGCATCGCCGGCATTGCGCTGTGGTGGCAGAGTCGTAAACGCTGATGCTGGCTTCTCAACTACAAGCGCAACATCAGTTGCGTTGGTTATCGCAAACTGACCCGAGGGTTAACATGCTCACTGCGGGGGTGTTTGCGTTAGCGGCGGTACTGCTGCATTCGTTAACGGCTTTAGCACTGCTGTTAGGCATCGCGCTAACACTCAATGGGTTGGCGGGTACACAATGGCGCTCAGTCGGCAAACGCTTGTTGGCGTTTGAAACCTTTATGTTGCTGTTAGTTGTGCTGTTGCCATTTTCTATCAGTGGTCAACCTTGGTTTAGCCTTTGGGGGATGACGGCCTCGATGGAAGGTGGGCTGCAAGCCCTGGCGATTATCTTGCGCGCCAACGCAGTGGTGCTGGCATTACTGGCGTTACTGGCGATTCGCGAGCCAATCAATTTAGGTTATGGCGCTGCGGCATTGGGCTTTTCGCCCAAGCTTATTCATCTATTTATGATGACCGTGCGTTACATTCAAGTGTTGGGCGAGGAGTTTCAGCGCTTACGTAATGCCATGAAAGCCCGAGCCTTTGTGCCAGCGAGTAATTGGCACACTTGGCGCAGTTATGGTTGGATGATGGGAATGCTATTGGTGCGCAGCATGGAACGGGGGCAACGTATTGTTGATGCGATGCGCTGTCGTGGTTTTGATGGCAGCTTGTATCTTAACCAGCAGTTACGTTGGGTAAAGGCTGATAGTGTCGCGTTGTCCTTATTACTGTTGTTATCGCTGTTGCCGCTTGGCTTGCAGCTGTTGTTGGAGAGTTAAATGGACGCCGCTGCAGTGATTAAAGTGCCGTTGTTGTCAGTACATCAATTATCGGTCGGCTACCTCAACCGCAAAGTGTTGAGCAACGTCAGTTTCGATCTCTATGCCGCAGAGCGCTTAGCATTAGTGGGGGCCAACGGTGCGGGTAAATCTACCTTGCTGCGGACATTAGTGGGATTACAAGCTGCACAAGGCGGACAGATCGTAGGCTTTGGCCAACACTGTCGGCAAGAGCGCGACTTTCAGCAACTGCGCAAGCAGGTTGGCTTTTTGTTTCAAGATTCTGATGACCAGTTATTTTGCCCCACGGTGCTAGAAGATATCGCTTTCGGTCCACTAAATCTCGGGCTATCGGCCGATGAGGCACGGCAGAAGGCGTTGCAGGTTTTGGCCTCGCTAGGGATGGAGAGTTTTGCCGAGCGTATTACCTATCGATTATCTGGCGGTGAAAAACGCATGATAGCATTAGCCACGGTACTGGCGATGGAGCCACAAGTGCTGTTGCTCGATGAGCCCACCAACGGTTTGGATGAAGCTGCACAACAGCGTTTGCTGCGTCATCTCGATAGTCTGCCGCAAGCGATGATTGTGGTGTCGCACGATCGCCGCGTATTGGAGCGTTTAGCCACGCGGGCCGTGATGTTGGAAGCGGGGCAGTTGAGTAACGCTGTCATGCATCGCCACCCGCATGAACATCTGCATGTGCATGCTGAAACCCGTGTGATTGGCGGGGCGCACGAGCAAGAACATCAGTAACTGTAGTGAGTCTGTGACATCAATAATTCGATTACGTGGCGGGTGCTGCCATTAAAAAAGCCGATGAATATCATCGGCTTTTGTCGTTTAGCTGTCCCGTCCTGAACTTAGTTGCCTCCCGTTTGCTTAGTTGACTAAGCGTCACTGGCTGCGCCTTGTTCATAATGCGGTTAATTTGAACAAAAATTAAACCCTAAAGATCAACAGCCCTTAGGGATCTGCTGGGTAATGCAGTGAATGTTACCGCCGCCGAGCAGAATTTCGCGGGCGGGTACGCCAACAATCTCATACTCAGGGAAGATAGCTTGCAGCTTTTTAGCAGCAATATCGTCCATCGCTTCGTCCAACAGTGGATAAACGATGCGGTTATTGGTGATTAAGAAATTCACATAAGAACCCGCTAACCGTTCACCCGCGGTACGTGGCACACCCGTACCTGTTGCAACGCCAGCGGCTTCTTCTGCGGTGCAGCACAGTGGGCCTGGTTGTGGCAACAGATGTACTTTTAGTGTGCGTCCTTTGGCATCAGTGGTATTTTGCAATACATCTAATGAGGCTTTAGAACGCGGATACTGCGGGTCGTTTTCATCATCGGTCCAGTGCAGGATCACTTCACCTGGACGGGCAAAACAGCACATATTGTCTACGTGGCCGTCAGTTTCGTCCATGTAAACACCTTCTGGCAACCAGATTATTTTTTCCACGTTGAGATACTGTTTTAAGTACTCTTCAATCTGTTCGCGGCTCAAGTCTGGGTTGCGATTAGGGTTTAACAAACACTCTTCAGTGGTCAAACCGGTGCCTTCACCATCGACGTGAATCGAGCCACCTTCAAGAATCAACGGCGCGACATAACGTTTAAAGCCGTGATGCTGAAGAATGTTGTTAGCGACTAACTCATCTTTATCCCATGGAAAGTACAAACCGCCTTGCAGGCCGCCCCATGCATTAAAGCCCCAATCGACACCACGACATTCGCCTTCATCGTTGATCACCATGGTTGGGCCTGAGTCGCGCGTCCAGCAGTCATTGCTTTCCATTGGCACCAGCGTCACTTCCGCTGGCATAACGCTTTGTGCTTGTGCTATCTGTGCAGCAGGCACCGCCATAAATACAGGTGTGGCGCCAGCAATCACTTTAGCAACGCCAGCAAACGTACGTTGAGCAATACTGGCGTTTTCACGCCAGTTATCTGGGCGGTATGGCCAAATCATCCAAACCGCTTGTTGTGGTGCCCACTCGGCAGGCATATAAAAGCCAGTGAGTTTCGGCAAACTGTGCAGGGTGTTAGACATATCTGCTTATTCCCTTACCAGCTGGTTTCGCCATCTGAGGTCAATACCGCTTCGTACATCGCTGGACGGCGATCGCGGAACAAACCCCAAGAGATACGTTGTTTGTCGATTTCAGTCAGATCGAACTCATGCACCAATACACATTCACTGGTCTTGTCAGCTTGAGCAACCAACGCGCCAGTTTGGTCGGCAATGAATGAAGAACCGTAGAAGGTCATCTCTAGGCCTTCAATAAACTTGCTCTTTTCTGTGCCGATACGGTTTGAGGCAATGACGGGGACCAAGTTGGCACCTGCATGGCCTTGCTGTACGCGGGTCCAATGGGGTTGTGAGTCAATTTCTGGGTATGCTGGCTCTGAACCGATAGCGGTTGGGAAGAAAATAAATTCTGCGCCCATCAATGCCAAGCTGCGTGCAGTTTCTGGGAACCATTGATCCCAGCAAATGCCCACACCGACTTTGGCGTAACGGGTTTGCCATACCATAAAGCCAGTATCACCAGGGGTGAAAAACTGCTTTTCTTGATACGCAGGGCCGTTAGGAATATGGGTTTTACGGTACACGTCCAGCAGACTGCCATCGGCATCAATCATTACCAATGAGTTGTAGTGGGCGTTACCGCGACGTTCAAAGAATGACAGTGGCAGTACCACTTCCAGCTCTTTCGCCACAGCTTGGAAGTGTTTGATCAACTTGCTGTCTTCAACGGTTTGTGCCAAAGCAAAGTGTTCAGGGCTTTGGTCGATACAAAAATAAGGCGCTTCAAACAGCTCTTGGATCAAAATAATTTGCGCACCTTGGGCTGCCGCTTGACGCACCAGCTTTTCGGCGTTGTTGATGTTGGCTTCAATATCCCAAGAACAAGCCATTTGGGTCGCAGCGACGGTAACTTTTGCCATGAACTCATCTCCAGTGTTGATGGACGGGTAGGGCGAGCTGCCCAAGCATAACAAAAGTTTAAGGAGTTGCTCAAAATCCATCAAATGAATAATATTAATCTCACTATTTGCACGGTGAATATTTGGAGCGGCTGACCTTTGACTCATCATCTTTGCAGTAGCCAGAGTGAGAATTCGGCCTTACCGCTGATGCGTCATATCGTCATGCGCCGTAAGCCCCTAATGCGGAATAAAAAGTACACATAAAAGGTCAATAGCCCCTAATGAAGCTGCACCAGTTAGATCTCAACTTGTTGTTGGCGTTTGATGTCTTAATGATTGAACGTAACGTCACGCGCGCCGCGCAGCGTATTTTCCTAAGTCAACCTGCCATGAGCCATGCGCTCAATCGTTTACGGCAGGCATTTAGCGACCCGTTGCTGGTGCGTTCACCGCAAGGGATGCTGCCGACACAGCGTGCGTTATCGCTGCACGCTGGCGTGCAGCAGGCACTGCAATTACTGGAACAACAGCTAGATGCACCGGAACAATTTGACGCTGCCAGTTCTAATCGCCGCTTTGTGATTAGCACTACCGATTACGTTGAATGTGTGTTGATCCCCCCGTTGATTAGCAAGCTCAAACAACTTGCCCCCGGTGTGCATATTGAGATTGAGATCTTGCGCGAAAAAATCCCTGAGGCCGAACTCGCCAATGGCGATATCGATTTAGTGCTCGGCTTTGACGAATATATGCAGGTGCCTGCTTATCTGGCGCGGGAAACGTGGCTTACCGAACCATTGGCTGGCTTGGTACGTCGTCATCATCCGACCATCAAACAGCAACTCACGTTAGCGCAGCTGGTGGATACACCGCATGTGTTTCATTCGCCGCTGGGCACACATGAATCGATAATCGATCGTTATTTAAAGGGCAAAGGCTTAGCGCGGCAGATTTCAGTTAACAGCCAAAGTTATATGTCGGCGGCGGCGATTGTCAGCCAAACCGATCATCTGTTAGTTTTGCCTCAGCGGGTGGCGGCCATGTTATGTATTAGCGGTTTACTCCAACAAGTGGCGCTGCCAGCCGATATGCCCAACTACCAGCTTAACTGTGTCTGGCATCCCGTGCATGAGGGCTTGGCGTCGTTAAATTGGTTAAAGGGATTGATGCGGAGCTTAGTTCATCAGTAAGCTAACCGTGACGATCAAGCGAGAAGGAGCGGTTGTGAGTAACGTTGAAATTAACATCGTAAAAGTTAATTATCGCCACCCCAAGCAGGGGGCAGATCTATTGGAGTTAATGCAGCACTACGCCAAAGATCCCATGGGTGGGGCGCGGCCACTGCCTGATCGTGTGATTGAACAGTTATTACCAACCTTAGCCTCTACGCCAACAGCGTTGAGCTTACTGGCATACCAAGGTGAACGCGCTGTTGGTTTAGCCAACTGCTTTTTAGCGTTTTCTACCTTCAACTGCGCACCTATTCTTAATATTCATGACTTAGTGGTACACAGCAGTATGCGGCGGCAGGGCATTGGTCAACAATTGCTAGCGGTAGCGGCGCAACATGCGAAAGCTGTAGGATGTTGTAAGATTACTCTTGAGGTGTTATCACAAAACCTCACGGCTCGTGAAGCTTACGTCAAAGCGGGCTTTGCGCCATATCAATTGCGAGCGGATACCGGTATCGCAGAGTTTTGGCAAAAGCGTTTGGATCAAGGACAATGATGTGAAAAATTTAGTAGGTGTATTGTTGTTACTCTTCTTAGCAGCATGCGATCTGGTGCCAAACCCTGCCAACAACGATGATGCTGGCAATTGTGAAGCTACCGCTGATTATCAATTAGAGCTGCCACGCATGGATGAAACGTTGCAACAGATTGCTCACGGTACGGGCTGCTTTATTGAAGCGGATTTAGCCCAAATTGGTGCTATTAAACCTAAGCCAGTGATTGGCCATTATTCGATTCGTGCGGCGGTTGAAATCGCCATAGCGGGTACTGGGCTAGAGAGTGAACAAACGGCGCTGAATAATATCACCGTGACGGAAAAGTAACCGTCGCTAAATTGCAGGCAAAAAAAAGCCTCCACATACGCGAGGAGGCCAAATAAAAGCACTTCAGAGCCACAAATTCTACGGATTTTTAGCTAAATGGCTCATGAATTAACGCCATAGATTCATGCAGTAACGGAATGTTTGCCGCAATTATCAGCGTTGTAGGTTATCGCTGCGGCTTACTTCTTAATCCAGTTACCGCTGCCATCTTGTACCATGTGCCCCTTTTCAGCTTTTTCAATAATCTTTTTTGCTGCCAGTTTGGCTACGTCAGTGACGCTGATGCCATTTTTGGCGGCAATCTGTTCATAGGCGGCGGTACGTTTAGCATTCACTTCTTTTACTAACGCGGTCACGTCAGCACTGGTTTGTAGCGGTGCCAAATAGCCGTTGGCTTGTTCGCCCACAAGGCCCTGATCTTTCGCCTGTTGTAAATCCAATGCGGCGGCGGCAAAGCTCAATGAAAGCGCTGTTAAAAAGGTGATGAGTCGTAGTTTCATTATCGGTTCCTTACCACGTGAGTCGCTCTAAAATAGCTCTTGGTTGGTCAGCAGATCGTCTAACGCTTTATCCACTTTGATACGGATTTCATGCTCAATTTTAACGTTCAAATTAATCACGATCGGTTTATCAGGTGGCTCGATTTTTACCGTAGGTGTGCATCCTGCCAAGGTATAACTGGCAAGCACCAGCGCCACTGTTAATACGTGTTTCAATAGCTTCATTGCAGCTCCCTGTGTTTACTGCATCGATGCTTCCAGCCCTGATTGCAAGCGTTCGCCGATAGTGAGGCTTTGCAATAGCTGAAGCAGATTTTCCTCGTGAGAGTAGTTTAAGTGTACTGGGCGATCGATGCCTTGACCATGCCCTTTGATTTTTAACTCAATATTGGTGTCGCCTAGGCCATTCATATCCAGTTTGCCCAAGATTTCTTGATACTGTAAGTGCTGCATAAAATCGAGCACATAATCGAGATATGGCTGACTTTGGCGCATCTGTGCAATGGCGGGGGTGTTGTGTATCTCAATGACACCTTCATTACGCGCGGCGAGGTGACCGCCGCTAATACTGACTTGGCGGTTTTCCATGGTCATGGGCAGTACGCCGTCAAAAATGCCGGTGGCGCTGATGCTCTCTTGCGGATGCTGCGCGAGTAATTGCTCAATATCCATGCCTTGCACCAGCAGTACCCCGCGGGACTTACCTTGCAGATCGAGATTAAAATCGGGAATGATGATCATGCCGTTGAGAGCCGCCGCTGACGCGCGCAGCTGCAATTTGGCGTCTTTGACGCCGGGTAGTAGCCAGCTGTCTACTTTTGTGTTCAGTGCCATCGGCACTAAGTCGCCACGGCCGCGAATATCTATCTGGCTCAACTGTAAGCCGGGGTTAAAACTGCTGGCGTTGAGGGCAAACTGCTGACAGCCAATATTACTGGAGTCCAGCGTATCGGCGGCCAATCGGAGACGATAGTGACAGTTAGCGCTGAGGTTGAGATCAGCAAATGGTAGTTGCAGATATTGCCCCGCGGCACCAATCAGTTGAGGTTGCATATCAACATCCAACGCCAGTTGCCGCCCCTGCTGTGACAGCGCAACTTGCGCATCAAACTGACTCTGTCCCGTGATTTGCCAGTTGTCTTCTAGCTGGAAGTTTTTGGCGGCAATCTGCTGCAGCGCCGTCAAAGCGGTTTGCATCTGCCAATTGGCTTGCATCTGGTAGCCATGGGGTTGCAGCGCCAGCTGATGTTTACTATGCAACGTGACGTTATCAATCTGCCACGTTTCCTGACTGTGCAACTGGCTGTTATGCCAATCAAGCTGTTGCGCTAAACTCACGCGGCTTAGGTTAAGCAAACTCTCATCACTGTTACCACCAAAGCGCGATTTCTTGGTGGTGGAGATATGCGGCAGCTCAAGCGCTAGGGTAAGTTCGCCTTTAAGCGCTTGCTGAGTTAACTGTGGTAATAGCGCTTGTTGGCTATCAAGCGTGAGTGAACTAATCGCCGCAAGGCTGGCATCTAACTGCTGTAAACTCAATTTTTGCGGTGGCAGTTCGGCTTGGATTTGCTGCCACCGATGCGATGTCGCTGGTAAGTTAAACTGCCATACGCCGTTGTGCCAACGGGCTTTTGCCTCGCCTTGCTGTGCGGTGTGTAAATGCGCCATGCTAAAGTGCTGCGCACCGAACTGCGCCATGAGCTTATCAACGCTGAGCGCGGCATCTGCGGCCAGTGATAGCTCGGCTTGGTTGTTGCTGCCATGCCAACTCAACTCACCGGGTAACTGTAATGCTAAGGCGCTGCCACTGGCAGACCAACTGCCACTATCTAGTTTCAAGCCTTGCGGCAACGCTAAGTTGAATTGGTAAGCGCTGCGCAAAGACAGCTGTTGTAGATCCGCCGCTGGCAGGGTGGCTTGAGTCTGTTCAAACGCTAATGTCAGCACTGCCACATCATTGACATTGAGCCACTGGAATAACCTTGGTTTTATCATCAATGTAGGTAGCGTCGCTCGCCAATCATTATTGGCGTTACGCCGCAGTTGCACCCCTTGCGCGACATCGAATTGCACACCGACATCATGGTTATTCGGTAACGTTTGATTGGGCAGCGACAGTTGCTGATGCAGTTGCGTCAGCGCTTGTTCCACGGCAGGAAGTGTTGATGATGCAGCTGGTAACCACTGTTGCCACGCTGTGCGTTGTTGCTCGGTCAGAGACACATTCAGACGCAACGGTGCTAGTGCTATCTCGCTACCATCTGCCTGTTGGGCATAATGCAGGGCAATGGCATCGCGAGGACATGATTGGCTAGCGCTGGCCGTGCCCTGCAGTTGAATAGCCGTGTCTGCCGCTTGCGGAAAGCTTATCGCCGGTGCTTGCCAGCACACATCGCCCGCAAGTGCGCCAGTTTTGCGTGATAAATTTACCGCAGCGCTGATGTTGCCATGGACTTTCGCGCCAGCAACGAGCCAGTCCGGTGCTAACCAAGGGTAAGCAACTAATAGTGGTTCTGCCTCTTGGCTGTCGGCCAACTGTTGTTGCACCTGATACAGCGGGGCAAAGTTGACCTGAGTCTGCAGTTGCCAATCTGCCGTACCATGCAGTGGCAACATACCTTGTAAGCGCCATATCGGCGTATCACTGTTGAGGCTGGCTAACTCGCTGGTTAACTGGCCCGATTCATCAAACGTCAATTGTCGCAGTTGTAACCCCAGCGGCTGACTGGTGTCTTTTAACCTGAGTTGAGTGGGGCCGAAATCGATATGCGGTATGGTGCCTGCAATCGGCAGCCATAAAGGCTCAGTGCTGGTGGATGGCAATAATTGGTTGATGGGCAACTCAATAACAGCATCCTGATAACTTACTGATTCAATCGCATTGACCAGCGATTGCTGCAGCGTATGGCTATCTTGCTGTTGATACCAGCCCCATAATTGGGACACAGATAAAGGTTGTTTCAACGTGAGTTGAATGTCGTTAAAACTGAGCTGGTTGTCAGCATAGTCGAGCACTAATTCGGGCAGTTGCAAGGTACGCATATCCGGCAACTGCCAGCGGATTTGCTGAATGTGCATTTGGTAGGGCGCTAACGCTTGGTTGACATGTTTCAGCACCCACTGCGGATGTTGCAGTAGATAAGCAACCGTCGCTACCAATATCGCCAGTAGCAGTACGAGGCTAACACTTCCCCAAAGCAACATCCTTTTTAGCACGCGCAATCGACTCCTTACTGCGGTGGTCGTGATTAATCCAACCAGCGAATACTGGTGGATAACGTATGGCTTTGACCCGGCGCCAGATTTACCGCGTCTTCGCGCACATTGGCGGCTTCTAAACACACCATCTGTAAGTAATCGTCATCGTTAAAGCGTGATAACCGTTGTGATTTTTCTATCCAAGGGTTCCACAGCACCGCTGATTGGCTGTTGTTACGGCTGATTTCAATCGTGCCGTTGACGCTGTGCAACTGTTGTACAGCTCCTAGTTGGGTATAGACGCGATCAGTTTCTTTATCAAAGCTGACGCTATCATCCTCTTGCGGATAGGGCCCTGCGCCAAATTCAACATACTTAGCATTAGCAAAGCCGCTGGCTTGCAGTTGATGGATATCACCAATCGGGAAATAGCTATGTAGCGCTTGGGTGAAGGTAACGGTTCTATTGCCGAGGTTGATGTTGGTCAGTTTGAGTGTCAGTGTCTCTGACAACACCACTTCCAGTTCAACGCGGGTGTCGTGCGGCCAGTATTGGCGCTCAAATTGTGCCGGTGCCAAGGTGAAACGGAGGCTGACCACTTCATCTTCAACTTGAGTACCAACCCAATCCCATACTTTGTTGCGGGCAAAACCATGGGCAGGCCAATCGCTGTTTTCATGGTTACCGAACCATGGCCAACATACCGGAATGCCACCTCGAATACCGCCAGTACCCGGCTGATATTCGTCGGCGCTTGATACCCACAATAACGGGGCTTTGCCGGTGGGCTTAAAATGCTCGACTTGAGCGCCTTGCAGAAAGATCCGTGCTTCACTGCGGGCAGAGTTAATCTGCAAATATTCTAAGCCGTTAGTATGTGTCAGTTGACGAATGGTCGCCATGATGTCGTCCTCAAATCATTGCCAAATGATAATGGCGCATAGCTTAACCGCTTTTACGCGCTGATTTAAGTTGTTATCAGCAATGCTGTTCAATTCTGTTGAGTTCTGCAACACTGTGGCAACTCAAAAAATAGAGAATTGCATCATGGATTTAAATTACGACACTAACAATATTTTCGCCCGCATTATTCGCGGCGAGCTACCTGCTATCAAAGTATATGAAGATGAACATACCTTGGCGTTTATGGATATCATGCCGCAAATGCCGGGGCACCTGTTGGTGTTACCCAAAGTAGAGGTGGTGACCCTGTACCAGCTGCCGGACGAAGCCGCTACCGCGGTATTAGCTACCATTAAAAAAGTGGGTAAAGCACTTGAGCAGGCTATGGGTGTTGATGGCAGCAGCGTGTTCCAACATAACGGCAGTTATGCTGGACAAACCGTACCGCATCTGCATTTTCATCTGCTGCCAGGGCCGCTCAAAATGGCGGGCGCGCACGCTACTGTACCCGTGGAAACGCCGCAATTAGAGAAGATTGCTGCGCAGATTCGTGATGCAATCGCGTATCCAAATAGTCCCCATTCCGATACATTAGCTTAGTTTGCTTAAATCTAGATAGGCTTCAGACCGATTGGGGATATGTCGAGATGAAACACGCAGGATAAATCGGCTTCTCATTAACTAAATATGTTTTGCTGTTGCCGCGCGCACCGCATATTAGAGGTAATGGCATGCTGCTTGCCGCTCTATTTATTCAACTAAATTAGCTTCTTATTTGCATTTTTGTTGGAGAATTCACTCGCTTTTAAAATCTATTCTTAGTATTTTAACAAAAATCCCTATTGTCTCTTGAAGGTTTTAACAAATGGAAGTGAAACGTTTTTGCAGAGGTTTCACATTAGTAGAACTAATGATTGTGGTGGCCATTGTGGCAATTTTAGCCGCGATCGCAATGCCATCATATCGATATTTTATTATCACCAGCCGTGCACGAGCGGCGAGCACTGATTTGGTGGGGTTGGCCATGGAGATGGAATCTATCTACAAAAATCAGTTGCAATATCCAACAAATGCAGCGGGAACAGTCGCCAGCGCTAGCAGTTTTACTGGATGGTCGCCATCTGAGTCTCAATATTTTCAATATAGTTTGAAGAGCGATAGTACGAGTTACCTGCTGAAAGCCACAGGAGAGCAAAATTTGGCTGGCTGTGTGTTGACGTTGGATAACAAGAACAATCGTACTGCAACAGAAGCGTGCGGATTTTCATCATGGTAAAGCGGATAGGTGGGCTGTCACTTATTGAGTTGATGGTCACTTTAGTTGTGGCGACAATTATAGCGCTTTATGGCGGTTCTCTCACGGCTCGCTGGCTTGGAAAGCAAAAACTTCATGCTGCGGTGGAAATGATGCAGCAAGGTTACGCTAGAGCGCGTGCTGAGGCGTTGTCCAATGGCGCGTCATCGAACGGTGTCGCCAGTATATTGGTTCTTGCCAATAAGCAACTATGCGTTCAGCCGAGCGATTATACGGCCTTAGATTGTCAAGAGCCAAACTGGTTGGCCGATTTGGCCGTGGATAGCGCAACAATAGCGCAAGCAAACACTCAGTGTATCGTATTTAATTCGTCTGGATTACCCACAGCAGGGATTGTTGCTGGGGCTAACTGTGTGACATCAACACAGTATTCACTTAGCAAAGGAAGCGATAATGTCGATGGATATTTGGAGTAAGCAACAAGGTTTTTCTTTATTAGAGGGGATGATTAGCATCTTGTTAGTTGCCATTTCGGGGCTTGGGGTCGCTTATACGTTATCGGCATCAATGAAGGCACAAGTTGGCGATCATGTACAAAATATCGTTTTAGCTGAATTGCGAGGGCAACTGGCGTCTATCGGCATTCAAAGTGATTGCTCTTCTGCTGGTCAGGATAGTCAAGGCGATATCATGATTATGAATCATGATTTACAGTCAACTAGCAATGTCAGTTTTTCTAAGCACTGTTACTACCAGCAGATAGCGGTAACTGTTGGCGATATTAGTCAAACGGTTTCGTTTCCTAAATTGAACATTACAGTGTCGGATAACAGGCTTGGCCATTATGATATGGTTATCAACAATTGAGCGTATGGACATGCCTCCTTTCACAGCTAAACAACGTGGGTTTTCCTTAATCAGTCTGATGATTGGGGTGTTGGTGACATCATTTGCGCTATTAGCCATGATGGCACTTTATAAATCTGCTGTGTTTCATATCTACAATCCTAATTCGGGAAGTGAAACATTTTCTATTCGAAATCAGCAAAATATGTCTGGCTTGCTAACCATGCAATCGGTATTGCAAAACGCTGGCTTTGGTATCAGTGATGCAACAACCAGTAGCCAGTTTTTATTGGTAGCTGGCGTGGCATTGGTCTCGGAGGTTGGAAGTAGCGCTTTGTTGCCCGCTGGAACGCCACTGACCATCAATCACTCTGTTCAAGAGGGAAATGCGGTATTTTGGGAAGAAAATAGTGGGTTAAGTGATGCGCCCGCTGATTATATTTGTCGCGGATTGCTATCTGATTCAACAAGTTTTGCGGTTTACCAACTGGTTACTTCTGGCAATTGTCATCCAATTGCTAACCAATGGGCCAACAAAACGTGGACAGTTACGCGAATCATTAAACCCAACGTGCTCACTGGCGCTGTTCGTTTTGAAGTATCAATAAATCCAAGCAAGTGTTCGCCTTTTGATAGTGAGCTGCCAAGTAGCATGCTGCCTTCATTAGTGAGTAGTCTTGCGGGACTGAAAAGTGATGCAGCCACCAAAGCGGGGTTGCAAGTTGATCTCAATTGGAGCCAGTCAGTGAGTTATACACCTTGGCGTTCGTGTTTAATCAATTTTAGTCATTAGGTGAGGGACCACTGATGCAGATACGTGTTCAGCGAGGTTTTGCTGGCATTCTTATGTTGACCATTTTTGGCATTGTTATGGTGATGATGGTCAGCGGCGCCATGCGTTACATTCAATCTTCACAACAAGCTGGTACCACCGCGCATGCAGTCACGCAAGCGCAGATTCGGGCTTGGGAAGGTGTCGAAGCGATGCGTCAGTTTTTCTATCAAACCGATCCCAACGAATTGACCTTGTTATCGGTAGGGCAAACCATCACTTTTCCATCTGAATCCGGTTTAAGTGGTCGTATAGTTGCTATTTCCACGCTAGCGACTACTTGCGTTGATGGCACACAAGTAACCTTGGATATTTTTGGTACTGCTGCCAAGACATCCTCAGGTGTGCAAAGTATATTTTGTGTTAAATCCGGTAAGTCATTAGTGACTTATGAACTCACTAACGCGGTTATCATTAAAGGCGGGCTTGATCTCGGGGGCGATCTCAATATCGTGAATGGCGATAATAGCAATACGTCATTTTATGTAGAAGGTGATGTTGATGGCGGTGGTAGTCTTTCCGGTTTTAGTTTGTTGTATTCAACGGGTAATGTCAGTTTAAGTGGCGCACAAAATGATATTGGCACGGTGGCCGCTGAGGGGGATGTAACGCTCACTGGCAGTGGTGCCTATGGTACTGTGAATGCAATGGGTTCAATCAGTATGTCTGGCGGCATCAATACGCTATCAGCCAAAGCCAATGGTGATGTTGTTCTTCACAGCAGTGCAGCGGTGTCTGGCAGGTTAACTGCCATAGGTAATGTGACGATGGAAGCGGGAACTAATGCTGGTGAAGTGTATACCCAAGGGAACATAGATGCTATCAATGCCCATATTGGCAATGTGCTGGCTGAGGGCAATTTCACCGAATCCAGTAATGGAAGTGCTGACAGTGGACAAGTTGGTGGAGACATCAATTACCCTGAATGGAATAACCAAGTTAAGGTGAGTCGCCTATCTGGGCTTAAGGTTCCGATTACACTTCTCAAGCCAGCTGAACAACAGGCTTTACGAGTCGATGCTTGGCCACTCAGATCAGCCTCAAACTTAGCATTTGACGTGGATGCGGCGGGGAACATTTTGGTGCAAGTACGCAACATGAGTGGCATCAATAATGGTAACTATTACCTTACAGGTAACGGAAATAAACAAGATTATCTTTGTGACGGCCCAATTTACTCAGAGTCAACCTGCCACAAGAAGGTCTGCGTTGGCTATTCAGACAGTAACAGCTGTTTTAAATACGTAAGCAAAGACAAAGAATGGCAACTTAATGGCAAACAGTTTGTGCCTGCGGTTTTATGGTTTAATGGTTCGGTTGATATTGGCGTGGGGTCTTACATTGATACCATAATTGCTACTCAGAATATCATGACTAGCGGTAGCCATACGATTAAATCGATTAATTTCGCTGGTTATGAGGCAAGTTGTAAAACCACCAACTTCTTGACCTTCTATGCCACAAATCTGTGCTCAGTTAACGAACTCGAATATAATGCTCTGGCGAACGTGGCCCTCATCGCAGGAGGCTATGTTAACGATGAATTTGAAGGCGGTGATATCTCACTGGGGGCGTCTACCGAAGTTTATGGTAGCGTGATTGCTGGTAATCTGCTCTTTAGCGGCGGTAGCAGCAAGATCTATGGCTACGTGACGGTCGCCAATCAGGGAGACAATACAGAAGGTTCGGACTTTCACGGTTCAACCACCATAGATTTGTCTAACCTACCGGACATTTATAACCCGGCGGAGGTTATCACCGGTAGTACAGAGGAGAATAATGGCAGCGTGAACCCACAAGTGACTCAACTCTGGTCTCGCTATTTGTAGCCATAAAAAAGCGATCTCGCACCTTTTGTAACTAAGCGTAGCTTACCTGCTAACCCTCGGGGTTTATACAATAGCCCTCAAGCTGTAATGACAGAATGAGGGTTAGCATGAGCAGCAAATTTACTGTTGAACAATCAATGCGAGAACATACCACCGCGGAGCGCGTTATCTGGTGTGCCGCCAATGATCAGTGCGATTATGTGGTGATGAAAGATGACGAAGAGGTGCACTTTACCCATTTCTCCGAACCTGGTCGTTTAAAGTTGTTACAGGCCAGTGCGCCGATCAGCACGGCAGATGAATTGCTCGCCTTTGCTGAGCAGGATTTTGCCCATCGCGTGCAACAAAGCCACTAATCAGGCAGTTGTAGCAAGATAAAAAATCCTAGTGCTTAATAACACTCGGATTTTTATTTGGCGGTAGACTTTGGTTGACTAAGCGTCACTGGCTGCGCCTTGTTCATAATGCGTTTAACTTGAACAACAACTAAACACTAAAGATCAACAGCTCCTAGCGAACTAACCAACAAATTTTGCAGCAATGGCCGCTACACGGGCACCGTAGTTACGGGCGGTGATCAAATCACCTTCTGGGATCACTTCGGCGCCAGCGTCAGAGGGCGATTGCACCAGTACGCCAACAGAGGCGCCTAGGTTGTTTTCGTCATTGCGAGTTGCGGCTTGAGTGTTAGCCGGTAGTACGCCTAAGCTTACCCAAATACCACCATGTTGTGATGCTAAGGTTTGCATATATTGCAGTGTAACTTGTTTATCACCGTTAAGGCTGGCGCTGTTAGTAAAACCACCAAAGATTTTGTCTTTCCACGCTTGGGTAAACCAAGGTTTTGAAGTGGCATCAGCAAATTTTTTGAATTGCCAAGGTGCGCCCCCCATGTAAGTCGGGGCACCGAAGATAATAGCGTCGGCTTTGCCCAGCGTTTCAAAATCCTCTGCGGTAATATCACCTTCAGGGCTGATAGCAATCAGCGGTGCTTTAGCGCCTTCAGCAACATATTCAGCAACGCGTTTGGTGTGACCATATCCAGAAAAATAAACCACTACAGTATTTGCCATATATTCCTCTCTTAGTTACGAACCATATTGAGGCCGTCCAATGGTGGGCAGCTACCTAATGAGTTGGTGTCATAGTATATTTTAGAAACCAGGTTTACAATCAGTGGCCAAAAGGTGCGTTAGTTACTTGGAGGAAACCATGGAGTCATCAATGACTTACAATGTTTACTCACGCAATTGTCCTACTCGCGTGTTCTTCGACCGTGTCGCAGAGCGTTGGATTCTGCTCATTATAGGTCTATTACGGGATGGACGCCCACGCCGTTTTAGCGAGTTGAAGCGACAAGTGGAGGGAATTTCACAAAAAGTATTGTCGCAAAAGCTAAAGTGGCTGGAGCGCGATGGTTTAGTGACGCGACAAGTGTTTGCCACTATGCCGTTAACAGTGGAATACCAATTAACCCCACTGGGATTGTCCTTTGCCGAAACCATAGAGCGGGTTAGCCATTGGGCCGAAAACAACTTTGAGCAAGTGTGCCAATCGCAGCAGCAGTATGATGCATTGCATGTAAACACCAAGACGGATGCCCCGTATAAGGTGGGGATGAGTGGCATCTCGCCTCAAGTCTATCTGCCTAAATAAAAACGCCCCAATCGATAACTAGGGCGTTTTTTACGGTTTAGCTAAGCGTTTACTTACCGCTGAGGTCGATGCGATATTCCGCAAAACCGTTCTCTTTAACGCCGATTTTAGTCATCGGGCGGCGGTGGTTAGCTTTAATAAAGCTCTCGGCCTTGGCGCTGTCTTGGGTTGAGAAGCGAATATCCAGCGGTGTTGCACTGTGAATATCGACAAAGTCCCAGTTGTAATCAGCTTCAGGTTTTACGGTCGCTTTAAAACCGCCGTGCCCGTCAGCCTGTGACATCATGCTGATGTAATCCACTAACGCTTTACGGTTGGTGTCTGGCAGCTCCATGACTACGTGGTCAGCACCTGTGCCAGCAAACTTAGCACCAAAGGCACGGTAGTTGTTGGTCGCGACGATAAACTCCATCTTATCCAGTGCCTTGCCAGTGAACATATGGCCGTCACCAGATTGATACGCCAATTTAGTAATACGTGACGCGTTCGGGTTAACCACTTGGCAGTTATCGTCAAACTTGCTTGGTTGGGTAATATCGATGCGGTAACTCACGCCATCAATCACGTCAAAGTTATAGGTTGGGTGATTGAAGTTGATCAGCGGCTGTGGTGCGCTGCTGTTCGGGTCGATCTGGTTGAACTGGTTAGCAGAACACTCCAGCCAATCTTTCAGCTCAGCACCTGTCACTTTTACCGCCACCAAGGTGTTGGGGAACAGATACAGATCTGCTGCGTTTTTAAACGTCAGCGTGCCTTTGCTGACTTCAATATATTGGTTGGCATCGCTAGCCGAGGTTTGACGGGCACCGGCTTTAAATGGTGCAGCAGCAGACAACACCGGCATGTTGCTCAACTCGGCGGGCAGCATTTGTGCAACTTTCATATGTTGCGCGTCAGCCACAATCTGCACCGTTGGGTCATCTTGCACTTGTGATAAAAAACTGTACATATTGCCAGATGCACGGCCGATAGGGCGTGACATAAAGTCGATAGTGCCTTGGTGTTCTTTTGCTACCGCTTGATGCACTTGCTCATCAGCCGCCACTAGCGACTTGTGCGCCGTGCTATCGTAAATCGGTACTGATTTAGCGGTAGCATCAACCACTCGCCATTTACCGTCTTCCAACGCTAAGGTGAAATCAACTTGCCCCATATTATCGCCCCAACGGCCTGGCATCACGGCAGGAATGCCGTTCATCAAACCTTTAGCAATATCGGTATTGGGCAGATCTTTGTAGCGTGGATCGGGGAAGATAGAGTGGCTGTGGCCAAACAAAATGGCGTTGATACCCGCTACGCGAGTGAGCGAATAGACCGCGTTCTCTGCGTTTGGATCGCCGGGGTTTTCACTTGAACCAATACCAGAGTGTGGCACCGCGATAATGATATCCGCGCCTTTGGCTTTCATCTCTGGCACTAACTTCTGTGCGGTGTTAAGAATGCTATCTGCCCGCACTTTATTGCGCAGGTTTTGCTTATCCCACAGCATGATTTGCGGCGGCACAAAACCGATATAACCGATGTTAAGCGTATGCTCTTGGCCCGTTTCATCCTTCACTTTAGTTGGTTTAATAATGTACGGAGTGAACAGGTGTTCGCCGCGCTTTTTACCATCCCAACACTCATCGGCATCGCAATACACGTTAGCGTTGATATAGGGAAACTTCGCGCCTGCCAGTGACTGATGCAGAAACTCTAAACCGTAGTTAAATTCGTGGTTACCAATGTTACCTACGGCGTAACCGAGCTGATTCATCGCCTTGTACACTGGATGAATCTCGCCCTTATCAATGCCGTGGTGCGCCATGTAGTCGCCCATTGGGCTGCCTTGCAACAAATCGCCGTTATCAACCAACACGCTGTTTGTGGCTTCGGCACGCGCGGCTTTGACTAAGCTGGCAGTACGAGCCAAGCCAATGGTGGGATCTACCGTATCAGCGTAATAGTTGTAATCCATGATATTGGTGTGCAGATCAGAGGTTTCCAACACACGTAATTTCACTTCAGTGGCTGCGGCCGCAGCATTAAATACCACACTGCTACCAACCAGTAGTGTCAGTGCAGCAAGCATTGAGGGTTTATTCAGGACCATTAAACAGTTTTTCTTGGTGGAATCTTGGGTGCGCATAGTTTGCCGTGTGTCATCGCAAGAGTGAATTAAAAAAGCCGCCGGAGTTGTAACAAAAGCCAGAATTGGCGGTAATTAAATCAGTTAGCATCATGGCTCGCGCTAGAAATGTCGGCAATTTGCTCGAAACGGCGATTTATTAGTGTAACGCAGAAATTCTTACAACTCTGAGTTGTTTCTTGGCGGCGAATATTGCTATGGTTTGCAGCGGTCTAACCTTGGATTACCGCCAACTGTAGTGACGGCACTGAAGCCTATAATGAAGCGGTAACCTGCCATAATAAACGGAGTCAAGATGCGTAAAACTATGATTGCGACAGCAATTGGTGCATCACTGGTGCTGAGCGCCTGTGGTGAGTCAAAAGCCCCAGTAGCAGAAACTAAAGCACCTGTTGCACAAACTAAAGCTGCTGCGCCTACTACTGCTGAAAACGTCCTGCTGAAAAAAAGCCCACTGGACTACGAAGCACCACAATACGACAAAATCAAAATCAGCGACTTTTTACCCGCGTTTGATGCAGGTTTAAAACAACACAACGAACAGATCCAAGCGATTATCAATAACAGCGAAGCTGCTAACTTTGATAACACCATCGTAGCGATGGAAAAAAGCGGTGAGATCTTAGATCGTACCGTACGCGCCTTCTTCCAATATTCTGGTTTGTTGTCAAACGACGAAGTACAGAAAATTGAAGGCGACATCATGCCACGTCTGACTGAACACTCAGACAACATCCACATGGATCCCAAACTGTTTGCCCGCGTAAAAGCCGTATACGACGCGAAAGAGAGCCTCGGTGACGTTGAGCAACGTCTGGTAACTAAGTACTACGACGATTTTGTACGTGCTGGTGCGCAACTGTCTGATGCAGATAAAGCCAAACTGCGTGAGCTCAATGGTGAACTGTCTAAACTGTCTACTGAATTTGGTCAGAACATTCTGAAGTCATTCAAAGACGACACCATCTTAGTCACTGACAAAGCGGAACTGGCAGGTTTGAGCGACGATGAAATAGCTTCACTGGCCGATGCAGCGAAAGCCGCAGGCAAAGAAGGTTACATGATCACTTTGGTGAACACGACGCGCCAACCTATCATGATGAGCCTAGAAAACCGCGAACTGCGTAAGAAAATCTGGGAAACCTCAGCTAACCGCGCCAAAGACACCAACGGTCCTATCGTTATCAAAGAAGCTGAGCTACGCGCTGATAAAGCAAAACTGCTCGGTTATGACACCTGGGCTGATTACAAACTGGCTGACCAAATGGCCGGTAACCCAGCAGCCGTATTTGGCATTCTGGATGACCTAGCACCCAAAGCTGTGGCAAAAGCTAAAGTAGAAGCGGCTGATATCCAAGCTGAAATCAAAGCCACAGGCGGTGATTTTGAACTGCAACCTTGGGATTGGAACTACTACGCTGAAAAAGTACGTAAAGCTAAGTACGACTTGGACGAAAGCCAAATCAAACCATACTTTGAGTTCAACACCGTACTAAACGACGGTCTGTTCTTTGCCATGAACAAACTGTACGGCATCAGCTTTACACCACGTCCAGACTTACCAGTATGGGAAGAAAACGTCAAAGCGTGGGAAGTACACGATAAAGACGGCAGCGTTATTGGCCTGTTCTACGTTGACCCATACGCACGTACCGGTAAAAACGGTGGCGCATGGATGGACGAAATTGTTACCCAAAACTTCCTTAACAACCAAAAACCAGTGGTTTACAACGCGCTGAACATTCCAAAACCAGCCGAAGGTCAACCAACACTGATGACCTTTGATGAAGTGATCACCATGTTCCACGAATTTGGTCACGGTATTCACGGTCTGTTCTCACAAGTGAAATACCCAAGCTTGGCCGGTACCTCTACTGCACGTGACTTCGTAGAGTTCCCATCACAAGCCAACGAAGATTGGGCATTGGACCCAGCAGTATTGGCTAACTACGCCAAACACTACAAAACTGGTGAGCAAATCCCAGCTGAACTGCTGAAGAAAATCCAAGCTGCAGCTAGCTTCAACCAAGGCTACAACACCGTTGAATACTTGGGCGCAGCACTGTTGGATATGGAATGGCACTCAATCAAACCAGGCACCGAAATCAAAGACGCACAAGCCTTTGAAGCCGAAGCACTGGCAAAACACGGTATGGACTACGCGCCAATCATGCCACGCTACCGTTCAACTTACTTCAGCCACGCCTTCTCAGGTGGTTACAACGCAGGTTACTACGCGTACCTGTGGACTGAAGTGTTTGCCGCAGACTCATTTGCACACATGATGGAAATGGGCGGCCTGAAAGCCGAAAACGGCGAAAAATACCGTAAAGCAGTATTGTCACAAGGTAACAGCCACGACTTGATGCAAGATTACATCAACTTCCGTGGTCATAAGCCAACTGTTGATGCACTGTTGAAACGCCGTGGTTTAGTTAACTAAGCAATTGCGATAGTTGACGCTTTTTCTGAAAAACACTCGCTTCGGCGAGTGTTTTTTTATGTCTGAAATTTGGCAATTTCAGACTAGTTAGGGGAGGTTGCTTGCCATTTTTGTGGCTCAGGCGACTGCGAATTCGCTCGATGGTTTAATTGTGGTTAATCGCCTGCGGCGGGGACGTGCATGGATGCACTAATGGCGCGAAGGACAGGACGTCCTAGAGCGCCCTCATGCACAGGCATGCTTGTGGCACGCTGCAAGCTCATCCCTGAGCGCTCGGCCTCGGCATCGACGTACAGGATGTACTAATGCCGTGGAGCACATGGATGTGCGTGAACGGCCATGCCTCGGACGGCCACAAGCCTGTCTGTGCTGGGTAATCTCGGCGTTATCCTGTGAATTGCTGGGTGTTTGTGACTAAATGAAATGAACAATGCTACCCATGTTTCCCCATGTCATTTTTTCTGCAACTGCATCGAAAATGTCGTTATTCATTCGGAAAGCTTTAATGCTGGTTGATGATTTTTCTATTGTGTTCAGTGAGGTATGCGCTTAAATTGAGAATTTACTTTTTACGAAAAACGACATGGTTCCGTGTGAAATTACGACATCATGTCGTCTAATATACTGTTATATTTCACAAGGAAACTCATCATGGGATTTAAGATCGGATGGATTGCTGTAAAAGATTCTGAACCTGCGGCAATCCACAAAATGCTATCCCTCTCACCCAGTGGAGAGCGCGAGGAATTTCCTGACTCTCCGATAGCTGGCGTGGAGCTGCCTAATGGCTGGTACCTGGTTCACTTCAACGATTTTCTGGCTCCAGCACTAGAAGAAGAATCCGTATCAAGAGTTTCATCTCTTGGTGATGTGGTTGCTTGCCAAGTTCACGAAGGCATCATGGTCAGCATGGCATCTGGCTATAAATCGGGTCAGCTTGTCTGGAGCGTAGTTCACAATGCGCAAGAGGCACTAGAGCACTTAGAAACAAGGGGCAGTTTGCCTGGTGAGTTCGAGGGAATCAAATCAAAAAAAATCCAAGAGCAAGCTCAAGATGACGAGGGAATGGTTGATTATATATTTGATATTCCCGTAGATATGGCAAGGGCCTATGTAGGCTATCGCTATGATCAAGCGCTTCCCAATGAAAGCGAACTACCCTTCCAAGTGTTAGAGCAAAAGCAATCAATCCCCGGCCCAGAACTCAAAGAAACGTCAAAAACCCCTGCTTGGATGTTCTGGAAAAAGTGAAATATAACAATGCCTTGCAGTCGACCCGATTTCCGCTACTTCCCTCCGGTCATTCGCTACAAGCGGGCGGCTGAAGGCAGGCGTTATGTTTCTAAATCAAACAATGGAGTATGTATGTCTCAAGCTCAATGGGAAACGTATGAAGAAGTAGCTGTTTACCTACTAAATCAATTTTCAGAAAATTTCGAGCTAGAAGGTTTTAGCGGAAAGGAAACTATCTCAGGAAATAGAAGTGGAACGAGCTGGGAGATTGATGGAAAAGGTTTTTCTGAAGGTAATGATCGATTTGTAATCGTCGAATGCCGTAGATATACAACAAGCAGGCAATCTCAAGAAAAAATAGGAGCTTTAGCATATCGAATTATTGATGCAGGGGCTTCTGGTGGAATTATAGTGAGCCCTCTTGGGCTTCAGTCTGGTGCAGAGAAAGTAGCGCAAGCTGAAAATATAACATCAGTTAAATTAACTCCAGAAAGTACCACGCAAGAGTACATGTTAGAGTTTCTTAATAATATTTGTATTGGAATCGTTGATAATATTAACGTGAGTATGTCCGACTCTCTAAGTATTACAATCATGGATGCTGATGGAAATATTATTGAGCAACGTAACGAGTAAGCAAAACATAACAAGGGTTTTCAAGTCGGACTCATAACAGCTTGCTCGGTTCCACTTCGTTACACATATTAGCAAGCTATTACTCGCCACTTAAAACGGCGTTAGTAAGGTCGCAATATGGAATGACCAAAAAATCCGGCATCACCGCAATCGATGCGCGATTGCGAAAAAAGCCTTCTACCAAAGGTAAGAGGGCTTTTTGTTAAAGGCTGAATGACATTCAGCAGTAATGTCGCTTAGTAGTGGAACATCACTGATTTTAGTTCGGCGTAATCTTCGATAACTACTGCGACAGATGCACTGCCGATGCCTGCACCTTTGGCGCTAAATTGCGCGCCAGAAAGTGGCTAATATTTGGTGTCTCAGCCTCTTGAAATCTCTTTGCTAACACCCATATAAATAGTGCAACAGCCGTTCTGTTAAGACGACTGAAGTTGAGCAACTTTTAACTTCAACAGGGCAAAGGCAGAGAGCATTATGGCGTTCAAAGATTATTATCAAATCATGGGCGTTGCTCGTGACGCAACCGAGCAAGAGATCAAAAAAGCCTACAAACGTTTGGCACGTAAATACCATCCTGATGTTAACAAAGCCGCTGATGCTGAAGCCCGCTTTAAAGAGCTGGGCGAGGCATACGACGTGCTGCGCGATCCTAAAAAACGTGCAGCTTATGACCAGTTTGGTGCGGATTGGCAAACGGCACGGCACGCGCAAGCGGATGGCTTTGCCGGACAGCAATATGAGCAAGCCGGGCCAGACATGCACCATTTTGAAGATATCTTCAGCTCCTTTTTCGGGGGGCAAGGTTTTGGTGCTGGCCGTAGCAGTCGCCGCGGGTTCGAGTCGTTCGATCTGCACGGCGATAATGTGCGAGCCAAAATTCAAATTGACCTTGCCGACAGTTATCACGGCGCCACTCGCACGCTGACCATAACCGATGCACAAGGCCAACCTAAAACCTTGAATGTGCGCATTCCTAAAGGTGTGGTGGCGGGGCAATACATCCGCTTGGCGGGACAGGGCGCTGCGGGCTTAGGTAACGGCAAGGCGGGCGATCTATTGCTGGAAGTCGCTTTCAAGCCGCATTCACTGTACCGAGTAGAAGGTAAAGACGTCTATCTCAGTTTGCCCGTCGCGCCGTGGGAGGCTGCACTTGGCGCGCAGGTGAGTGTGCCGCTGCCGACTGGCAATATCGACCTGAAGATCCCGGCAAACTCCGCCAACGGCCGCCGTTTACGTTTGGCTGGCAAAGGGCTGCCAGCCAAACAGCCGGGCGACTTTTATGTTGAGCTAAATGTGGTATTGCCACCCGCCACATCAGCTAAGGCTAAACAGGCCTATGAAGCGTTCAAAGCGGCAACAGATTTTTTACCGCGAGCAGGTTGGGGGCAAAGCCGTTAACAGCGACGAGTGTCCTGAGCATTGGGGAGGAATACATGGTAGTTAGCCGAATTGATACCGACCGTTGGTATGAAAACGCCCAGCGCAATCGGTTACAGACTGTGAGTTTATTGTGCTTCATGGCCGGATTTTTAGCGCTGTTGGGCTGGTTGTTGGCGGGCACGTTTGGTTTAGTGGTGTTGTTGGTGGTCGGTTTACTGTTGTCGTTGTGGACCAACAACATCTCACCACAAACCATCATGCGCCGTTATGGCGCACGGCCGCTGTACCCACAGCAATCACCCGCGTTGTGGCAAAGCGTTTCTGAGCTGAGTGAACGCGCTGGCTTACCCGTAACGCCGCAGCTCTATCTGCTGGACAATGCATTAATTAATGCTTTTGCGGTGGGCCGCGCCGAGCAACCAGCGATTGCGGTTACTACGGGCGCACTTAATCAATTGGATTGGCGTGAGCTAACCGGCGTGTTAGCGCATGAAATTAGCCATATACGCAACAACGATCTGCAGGTCATGCAGTTGGCGCAGATGATGAGCCAAGGCACATCGCTGTTATCCACCCTGGGGCAACTGCTGCTATTGATCAATTTGCCGCTGATTTTATTGGGCATGACCACGCTGAGTTGGTGGGCGATTCTGCTATTACTGTTTGCACCAACCTTTAGCGCCTTGGCCCAGTTAGCCTTGTCACGCACGCGTGAATACGATGCTGACTTAAACGCCGTGGCATTAACTAGCGACCCCAGCGGCTTAGCCTCAGCGCTAAGTAAAATTGAATGGCAACAGCAGGGTTGGTTGCGGCGTATGGTGTTACCCGGTGTACGCAATGCGATACCTGAACTGTTAAAAACGCATCCTAATACCGATGCCCGTATTGCGCGTTTGCGGGCGTTGCAGCGGCGGCAACAGTGGCAGCCGTTTTTCGGTGGCCTGCTGCGCTAGGGCGGAGTGCGCTTTCGCATACACGGCGTGTTGGCAACGACCCTCGGGGAATAACCACCTGTGAGTTAGTTCGCACTGTGATTAAGTTTGCACCATCTCAAGCTATTGAAATGCATCTACTACTTTGAGTGTTGCATTAAAAGTAATACAATTGCGCAATTAACCCATCAGCAAACAGGTTGACCGATGACAGTAGCAACAAACAGCCCGTTAGTAGAACAACGCGCCGATCCTTTCGTGTATAAACATACCGATGGTTTTTATTATTTTACTGGCTCTGTGCCAACTTATGACCGTATCGAGCTGAGAAGATCTAAATCGCTCGAAGGTTTAAAAGATGCACAAACCTTTGATGTGTGGTTTAAGCACGATTCCGGCCCAATGAGCCGCCACGTATGGGCACCAGAAATTCATTACTTGGATGGCAAATGGTATGTCTACTTTGCCGCCAGTGAAGAAGATGATATTTGGGCGCTGCGTCCTTATGTGCTTGAGTGCCAAGGCCAAGATCCATTGAATGATGAATGGGTCGAGCTGGGCATGATGCAAGCGGCCGATGGCGATAACAAATCGTTTATCGACTTCTCATTGGATGCCACCATTTTTGAAAACCAAGGCAAACGTTATTTCTGCTGGGCAGAGAAAACGGGCGGCCAGTTTGCGGCATCTAACCTGTATTTGGCAGAAATGGAATCGCCGATCAAACTGAAAACCGTACAGTTTATGTTGACTACCCCAGATTACGATTGGGAACGTGTCGATTTTTGGGTGAACGAAGGCCCGGCTGTATTGAAACACGATGGCAAAATCTTTATCACCTTCTCTGCCAGTGCTACCGGTGCTTGTTACTGCATGGGCTACATGGAAGCGGACGAAAATGCTGATCTGCTTGACCGTAATTCTTGGAAGAAAACCCGCCAGCCAGTATTGGGTACCGATTACGACAAGAAGATTTATGGCCCTGGTCACAACAGCTTTACCATTGCCGAAGACGGCGTTACGCCAATGTGTATTTACCACGCCCGTGATTATGAAACGGCTGTGGGTGACCCAGCGGTAGTGCCTAAGTCAGACAAGCGTCCGCTGGAAGAGATCAAAGCTGACCCACTGTATGATCCAAACCGCCATGCGCGTATGTTGGAAGTGAAGTTTGATAGCAACGGCAAGCCGCTGTTTGAACTGTACTAAGCCAGCTGTTTAGCCAATGAAAGGCCAACCCAGTGAGGTTGGCTTTTTTGTGGCCGTAGTTGGTTGGATTTATCGAACTACCGAAACGCTTTTAGCGCTACTAAGCGCATGGTCTTATTGGTCGGAATGCTAAAATCTGCCCGCAGCTGGTTAGTGGTCACGGCAGCAAAATGGTCAGCGCTTACCCCATCGGCTAACGGCGCGACATTATTACGTTTAACTTCGTGCGCAGCAGATCTGGCTTTCATCTCTGGTTTATTTCAAATTTCTCACAATTTAACGCGGCTTGAATTCGACAGGCTTGTTTCGTATTTGTTATTATTCGCGCTCATTTGGCGTCTCTAGCGTCAAGCTGTTGATTATTGAAAGGAAGTCATTGTCACTATGTCTTATCGCTATCGCGAACTTGTCACCCTGTTACAACAAAGCCAGCCCGTTCAGCAAACCCTGCAAACATTGGATAGTTATGATGATCCCTGTTTTGTGGTGATGGATTGCGGCAAATTACCCCCTACCGATCTGCATGAGTTCCTTACAGAGCAACTATCTATCGAGTTGTACACTTCGGATTGGCAAATCATTAATGGGCGATTGTTGTTTGTTTATATCGACATGGATAAAGACGATGCACTGATCCTCGTCGATGAACTAACCGCCCATTTAGCCGAGCAGCAAGCGCTAGAGACTAAGGTGTCGGTGTTCCGTCACAATCCTATCGGCAATGCCGCAGACACGCTGATCATGACCATCATGCAGCTCGATGAACTGCTGCAGAATGCTGAGCAATCTGTGGCGCTCAATGACTATAAAGATCGCCGTAATTGGCCGGGTATTGATAACTACCGTGCGCGCATGAAAGCGGAGGCTGAAGCGGCATCGGGCGGTTTTATCAAACGTGGCTTAGGCAAACTGTTTGGCCGCAAAGCTGCTGCACCAGAGGCGGCTGATGATGTAGATGAATGTGACAGTGAGGAATCTAGCGCCACGCCTGCGCGCACCGGCAATGAAACGCCAGCCGAGGCGCTGGCGTGGGAATTACTGCCGTTTGCACCGCAGCAAGCGTTACTCGACTTGGCACCATTTATCTACTATCTGCCCAACGGCGAGGCGCTATGGCGCTATGTGCTAACGGGCGAGCGTCGTGCCGAGTTGCTGGCGGATAACAGCCTGCTTAATTTGGATCGCGTGCTGGTGGTGCTGCACGCTAAGCAATATGCCCCAGCGTTTTTGGCTCAGATTCAGGAGGAAGTATCCGCTAGTGATCTGTCAGAACAACAAGCAGTGGCTAAACAGCTGTATTTTATTCTTCAGCCGCTCGCTGAAGAACTGCTTGATAAGCGGGATCACACCAAAGCGCGCGAGCAGTGTTACCTCGGCGTGCTGGATATTTTTTTCCACCTGTTTGATGAGCAACTTGTCTCTAAGCTGATTTATCAACAGTTGGTATTAGAGGAGACCGCATTTTTACTGCAAAGTGAATATGACGCCTATTTCACCAGTTCTGCGGACAAAGCCCATCACAGTAGTAACAGCACTGAAGACATCGATACGCCATTGAACAGCAGCCAACAGCAACTCATCAATGAGTTGTTGGAAAGCCTCGAAGATAGTGCATTTGTCGATGCCGATAATTTGCGCGACATTCGCAATTTACATGATCAAGGGCGCCATGTATGTAACCCCGCCAAATGGCCGCTGACCGATGAATATCAAGATCAGCTGTTGGCCGCTATTCTGCTGGCGCTTGATAGCGAGCAGGGCATTGATGATGAGTACACCGCCAAACTGGCTGCCTTTGTCGATGATAAATTACCAGCACAGGTTGCTGCAGAGCTGAGTGACTATTATCACCTCGCCGATAAGAAAACCTTACCAGAATCGGTAATGACGTGGCTCAAGGGTGACGGGGATTTTGCGCAAGTGTCCAGTATGGCGTCAGTGCTCGATGAGTGTTTAGGGCGTTCCTATCACTCGAGCGCGGAGGCACAAACTGAATACCATATTTTTGGTTCAGTGAAAGATTTTCACATTGTGCTGCGTACCTGCTTTTGGCGCGAATTGGCTGGTGGTACGCCACTATCTGCACGGTTAATCGCCATCGCTCTGCAATTGGCACCAATAGCGAGTTTGGTGAGCTTTGCCAAATTATATGCTGGCTTCTTTGGCAAGTTTGCTGATGAACAAGCGGAAAAAGCCTTTTACGCCGCGTTGCAGACCATCAAGGTTGCGCCGGAATGGGTATTTGCCTTTAAAGTACGCACTTCACAGCAACATGATGCCGAGCAATATTCGGGCTTAATTGAACAATATTATCAAGCAGATGCGACCCAGCAAACGGCGTATAACCAAGCGCTTCGTCGCGTAAAACCTAAAGTGTATCAACGTTTTTATGCGGATGTGCACACGCTACATGAGGACTTTGTTTATCCGTTCGCCGATGAATGGCAACAGGTGTTAGCGTTGCTGAACATTCATGTATCGCATACCGATGAAAAAGCCTTTGCCGCACACTTCGCCAAAGATGAAGTGCTGTTTGCTGGCTATAGCGACTTTTGCCCTCAAAAATATCAGTTACCGATTATCGTCACCGAACATACCCAGCACGATCCTGAGGCTTGGCACTATGCGGTGTTGCGCTTAGAAGGGGAACAGTTGGTCGCGGTGCGTGCCTGTGTTGACGCTGAGCGAGAAGAGGGCATTCGCGCCCGCGACTTAGTGATTATGTGCGATAGCGTCAGCGACGAGCAGATTTTGGCGGTCGTCCCCAAAGTGTTAACGCGAGAAGCTCGGTTGGCGTTGCTCAATCGTGTCAGCCAACAATTTATCAACGGTGAAATCAGCTTTGCGGAGTATGCGCAGCAGATTGAATATCAAGTTGCTGTTAAAGACTATGCTATTGATTTTGAAAGCTACGACAGTTTTATCGGTACTTTGCTGCCGTTGATTGAAGTCGAGCGCGATCCGGCGCGCCAATTACGCTTTATCAAACTGCTCACCATCCACCCTAGCAAAGGCAAACGTATTCTCGAACAGATCTGCTTGCAGCTGTTTTTAGGGCAGGCTTGCCGTCGTGGCGAGCTGCCACTCGCCAAAAAATACGACGTTGAAGTCGCCGATTTATCGGCTGAGGCCAAACAAGCACTGCGCGCACTGCTAAAGGATTTTCAACAGCAACTGGCAGCCTTGGTATAGGCCACATTGATATAAGGAATTACGCAAATGAAAGATTGCAGCGGCATTTTGCAAGACTACGAGCCATTAAGCTTTGCTAATGTGGATTGCGTGCTAACCGATGATCCTGCCAGTGGCGAAGAGATCGGCATACTGAGCGGTTATCACTTTTACTGGCAAGGGCAGGATGACGACGAGCTTTATGCGGGCGATACCACTGTGGCGATTGCGCCTAACGAACAGGTAAACAGCAAAACCAAAGCGCTGTTACTGCATCAGTTAGCCGGTGACCCATTACGTCTCCCTGACGTTAGCAGTTGTAATCGCAATGGCATGCTTATCACTGCTGATTTAGCCGAAGCGCTAACATTTGATGCCGGGCTTGGCGTGACCTGTTCACCGGCCAATTTGACCGATGCAATGGGCGCAGCACGTAGCGGCTATAGCGTGTTGACGTTTCATAAAGCGCTCACACCAACGCGGTTCGACTACCGCTTTGCCGAGGTGCCAGTCGAGCAGCGGCAGCTGGTTCACTTAACGATGAACTCGGGTAAAACCGTGTGCTTTATCCATAAAACGCTGCAACAAACTTGGCTTGATGCGGGAGTGACTGGGTTCTCCAGTGATATTGATGAGCAATATTTGGAGCTGGCGCACTTAACTAAGCAGAAATTCCTGTTTGAACTGTATCCAGAAAAATATTATCGCTCTTTGCAGGCTTACCAAGCCAACGAGTGAGTAACCGCCAAGGGATAGCATTAACGCTATCCCTTTTACATTGCAGATACGGCAGCGGATTGTGCACGGTGTGTGAACATCGCTGTCAGCGCAGAATAATTTCCTATACTTGATTCAGCCCATAGTCCCGTGGGTGGTATAGGGAACCCGCAATGACGCAAGCATTTTCTCTCGCTTTAGCGCGCCAAATAGCACTGGCGCAGGATTTTACCCAACTGGATTTTGAACACTTACTGCGACACATCAGCGATGATCAGCAGCTTAAACTGTTTGCCCCTGACGGCGTGTGTCAAATCGACCCTCGCAATGGCAATTTGGTGGTGTATAACTCCGCCCGTGCGAAACGACCGCAAACTACCGCTGTCGCGCCTGTTGTTGCGGATAACAAACCGTGCCCAATATGCGAGGGCAACAGTGCCGATATTCTCGACATTGCCGAACAAAGCGAAGGTTTTACCTTTATCAGCAAAAACCTGTACCCGATTTTTCATCCCATCGAATATGTACCGCAGGAGTTGCCGGATTATTTTCAGCATCAAGACCCGTACCACCATGGACGCGCATCCTACGGTTTCCATCTATTACAGTGGACGTCATCGCTGCATGACCGTGACTGGCACAATCTGCCATTAGCCGATGCGCGGATCTGCTTACAACGCTTGGCCGCAGTGGAATCTTCCTTGCTGCATCAACCCACTGATTTTATGGCGCAATCGGGCCAGCAGATTGGAGAGCGGCAGGTGAGTGGCTATGTCTCGATTATCAAAAACTACGGCAGTAGCGCTGGCGCCTCGCTAAGCCATGGTCACCAACAAATTGCCTACAGCAATATTTTACCGCAGCACTTTTTTAATAATTTGTGTTTTCGTAAACGCCATGAACGCTCATTTAGCCGGTTTATGATTGAGGAAAACCCCAAAGAGTTACTGATTAAAGATTACGGTGCAGTGCAACTCATGGTGCCGTACTTTATGAAACGTCCGTTAGATATGCTGCTGATTTTTAAAGACAGCAACAAACGTTATCTGCACCAACTGGATAACGAGGAACTGACTCAGCTCGCGCGCGGTATTCAGCAGGCGATTTGCGCCATTATCACCATGATGACGCAAATGGGCTTAATGCCCGCCTATAACATGATCATCAACAACGGCCCCGGCTGCGGCTTGTACGTGGAGTTTTTGCCGAAAACCCAATTGATGGGGGGCTATGAGCAGATTGGTTTGTATGTGTGTCAGGCCAACCCCTATGAGATTGCCAAGTCGGTTAGGCAACACATCACCACGGAAACAGTGGCTGTGATCTGACAGCGCTAGCGCGTAGTCTCGACAACCAAGTTAGTGGAATGCCCAAAGATCAGCGCATAGCCTTTAGGAACAAAAAAACGCTGGCCCCATCGGACGCCAGCGTTTTGCTATCTCAATCTGTCAACGATTGCTTATTTTGTGTTGCGTTACAGCAAGCCGCGGCTTTCCAGCAGCGGTTTGATGTCAGCATCTTTACCACGAAAATCGCGGTACATCTGCATCGGATCGCGGCTGCCACCTTTCGACAATAGCTTGTAGCGAAACGCGTCAGCGGTGGCTTTATCGAAAATGCCATGTTCTTTAAAGGCTTCGAACGCGTCGGCACCGAGAATATCCGCCCAAATGTAAGAGTAGTAACCCGCTGAGTAACCACTAGAGAAGATGTGGCCGAAGTAGGTACTGCGATAACGTGGCGGTATTTCGTCAATTAAGCCCATTTTTTTCAGCGATGCTTGTTCGAACTTGGCGGCATCACGCAACTTAGTGTCAGTGAGGCTGTGCCAGTCTAAATCGAGTTTAGTGGCGGCTAAGTATTCCACGGTATTAAAGCCTTGGTTGAACTTACCTGCGGCCAGTGCTTTATCAACCAACGCTTGTGGAATGACTTCGCCGGTATCGACGTGGTGGGCAAATTGCGCCAGCACTTCGGGTTGGGTCATCCAGTTTTCGTTAACCTGTGACGGAAACTCCACGTAATCGGTCGGCACTGCAGTGCCCGCTTGTGAGGTGTATTGCACGTTGGACAACATGTGGTGCAGTGCGTGACCAAATTCATGGAAGACGGTGCTGGCTTCGTCAAAAGTCAGCAGTGTCGGCTTGCCATCAATCGGTGCGGCGAGGTTAAGCACGTTGACCACGATTGGTGGTACCCGTTGACCGTCTTTCATCTGCTGTTTGCGGTATGGGCTGGCCCATGCGCCACTGCGCTTGTTGTCGCGGACGAAGTAGTCACCCATAAAGATGCCTAACACGCTGCCATCTTTATCGTGTACCTCAAACGTGCGCACATCTGGATGGTACTTTGGCAGATCATCACGTTCGACAAAAGTTAGGCCGTACAAGCGGTTAGCTGTGTAGAACATGCCCTTGATGGTGTTATTTAGTGAGAAATACGGCTTGGTTTGTTGCTCGTCAAAATCGTATTTTTCGGCGCGAACTTTGTTGGCGTAATAGCGCCAGTCCCACGCTTTTAATTTGAAATGGTTATCGCTGCTATCAATCATCGCCTGCATTTGTGCCCTTTCATCTTTGGCTTTGGCTAATGCGGCTGGCCACAGTTTATCTAGCAGGTCGTAAACGTTTTCTGGCTTCTTGGCGGTGCGTTGTTCCATCACGTAATCGGCATGGCTGCGATAGCCGAGCAGGTGGGCGCGTTCGACGCGCATTGAGGCTATTTTTGCCAACAGCTTTTTGTTGTCGTGCTCGTCGTCGTGATCGGCTTGCGTGGTGTACGCCTGATACATCTGCTGGCGCAACTCGCGGTTGTCAGCATAAGTCATAAACGGAATATATGACGGCTTTTGAATGGTAAACACCCACTTACCCTCAAGCCCTTTACTGCGGGCGGTGGCTGTGGCAGTGGCGATAATATCGTCCGGTAAACCTGCCAAATCGGCCTTGTTATCAATCACTAATTTGAATTTGTTGGTGTCCGCTAAAATGTTTTCGCGGAATGTCAAACTCAACTCGCTGATCGCTTTATTGATGCCGCGGAATTTCTCTTTGTCTTGCTGATTCAGGTTGGCACCGCCACGGCTAAAGCTCAGATAGGTGTCTTCTAGCAAGCGTTGCTGTGCTTCGTTGAGCTTGAGCGTCTCGCGCTGGTCATACACGGCTTTGACGCGCTGAAACAACTTGTCGTTCAGATAAATATCATCGCGCGCGCTGGAGAGAATCGGTGCTAGCTCTTTAGATAATGCGGTAATTGCTGGCGTTGGGTTAGCGGAACGTTGACCGTAAAACACCAACGAGACTTTTTGCAGCAGTGGTGCGGCATTTTCCATCGCTAAAATGGTGTTGTAGAACGACGCTGGCGCGCGGTTTTCTAGAACAGCGTTAATGTTTAAACGCTGCTCTTCAATACCACGCTGAAATGCTGGCAGGTAGTCACTGGTTTGAATACGGGCAAAGTCGGGGATGTCAAGATAAGTGCCCCAAGGATGAAAAAATGGATTCACACGGACGAGCCCAGGGCGCTCGGCGGTCATGCTTTGTTGTTTGTCCGCGGCATGGGTTGGCAGCACTGTCGCACATCCGAGTGCAAGCAGAATGCTGGTGGCAAAAAGGGGATAGCTGGCTTTCATTCGTTCCTCGTTTCGATAGCGCAATGGCAGCACATACTTAACATGTCGGCCTTGCCGCTGACGAGCATTGCTGCGTTAAAGTTGTAACAAGGTTTTTACTTTGGCGGAACCAGTGGGCTGGTGTTAGTTTTCGGCAACTTAGGCTATTGAATGTTCAAATACCGTCTGCTTGCCGTTGCTCAGAGGTGCGATATTTATCTGCGTGCTCAACTTTGGTACGTTCAACGGGATTAATTGATTAACGGTTATGATCGTGCTTGGTTGGTAGCATGATCAACCGTCAAAATATAAAAAAGCGGTTGTGGTGAAAACCCCACAACCGCTTTTTTTAAACGGTTTGTCGTTACACGCGGAAACCCGATACCGCTTTTTGCATCTCTTTGCTCAAGCCAGCCAACTCTTGGCTAGATTGGGCCGTTTGAATGTTAGCAGCGGCAGTTTGTTCGGTGTCTTCACGTACGTGCATAATGTTGCGGTTGATCTCTTCTGCCACGCTGTTTTGTTCTTCAGCGGCAGTAGCGATCTGTTGCTCCATATCGCGAATTTCACTGGTCAAGTTAGTGATGTTGGCTAACGCCCCGCCAACGCTCTCAATCAGTTCTACCAGCTTGTTTGTCGTGGCTTCACTGTTGTTCACTTGTTTCGCTGCTGTACCAGCCTCTTGTTGCAGACGGACAATCAACTGCTCAATCTCAGTGGTGGATTCTTGTGTACGTTGTGCAAGGTTACGTACTTCGTCAGCAACTACCGCAAAACCACGGCCTGATTCGCCCGCCCGCGCGGCTTCAATGGCGGCGTTAAGTGCCAGCAGATTGGTTTGCTCTGCCACACTTTTAATCACATCCATGATAGTTCCGATGTGGTTCGAGCTTTCTACCACGGCACTCATTGACGCAGAAGACTGCAGCATCTCTTTGCTTAGGTCTTGCACCTGCGCCACAGTATCAAGTACCACTTGGTTCGCTTTGGTGGTTTCGTCATCGGCTCGGCGTACAGCATCAACGGCGTATTCGGTGTTACGAGCCACTTCAGCTACGGTCAGCGTCATTTGGTGCATGGCGGTAGCCACTTGCTCGGTATCTTGTTTCTGACGGTTGGAGCTCGCACTGGTTTGTTCGGTCACGGCCGACAAATCGGTGGCAGATGATGACACCTGATGAGCACTGTTTTGAATGCGACTGACCACATCGCGCAGGTTATCGCGCATGGTGTCCATAGCATCCAGCAACTGACCAAATTCATCTTTGCGTGGGTTGATGTGGGTTTTAGTTAAATCGCCAGAGCTGATGCGTCTCGCTAGGTTCAGCGACTCATTCAGTGGGCCAATTAAGCGGCTGGTAATCATGGTGGTGGCCATAATACCGATAATGACCGAAATGGCTAAGGCACTTACTACGGCGATATAAACGCGCTCAGTGACTTGATCACGACGGTTTTGCAGCTCATCAGCCAGTTGGGTGCCAACATCTAACAAACGTTGTGCTTGGCCGCTCAAGGTTTCTTGATCGTCTTTGAGCATGTCACGAATGTCGTGCACGTCGGTGACTTTGTCCAAGTAATCCTCAAACGCGCCTTGCTCCTCTTCCAACGCAGCTACATGGTCTTCGTTGGTTAACATGCCGTGCAGTTGCTCGTAACTGGTATTGTATTGCTCAACGGCAGCATCAACCGACTGTTGTGAGACGTCTATCACCGCCATTGATGCCAACAGATAACGTGCTTGATAAAAGTCACGAGCAACGGTCAGATTGGCTGTGTGGATTTCGGCAGACTCATTAGCCAGTATGGTATCAAGGTTGTGTACGGCTTGATTAGCTCGTTGCACATCTTTGACTAAGCCAGCTTCGGTTTTCTGTTTTTCTTGTACGCCATCGCGTACATCGCCAAACAGCAATTTATAGTCTTCAATCATTTTTAGATTTTCGACCATCATTTCGCTTAGCGCTTCATCGTTGATGCTGTCTTTGGTTTCGTTGATCATGCCCACAGCGGTTTCTAAGCGAGCGAGTGACTTGTCAGCGTATTTGAAGTCAAAACTGCTAACGAACTCTCGACCTGCGCCATCCGCCTCGGTGATCATCTGGCTAAATTTAGACACCATTTCCTGTTGGCGACTATGTGCCTCAATCGTTGAAATTGCCCAGATTGCAATACCGCCCACAAGCAAGGTCAACACGAGTACGGCGCCAAAGCCCAGACCAAGTTTGTATTTCATTGCTAAATCGCGTAGCACTTTCGCCTCCCTGACAGTTCGTTCGAAGCTGAAAAATTAATATGATGTTGTGTTGTTGAAATTTTTGTAACCGTAGCAGGATATTGGATCTTGCAAGTGATCGGAACGCGCTATTTCGGTTAAAGGCGTATTATGCCTGCTGAATGCGGAAAAAAACGCCGTAATTTACAATTGCATACAAGTATTATCATTTTTAACTCGTTGTTGACGGTTATTTGTATAAAAATTCACCAAATATTGAAATGTTAATTCACATCGGTCATGGCGTTGGCCATTAAACTTGGTTAATCGAGCGGGATGTGACTGGACAGCAGACAGTGGCTTCTCAATAATGAGGCGCTGCGATGTGACTCTGGGTCACATCTTTACCATTATAAGAACGTAGAAACGACTGTGGCGGAAACCTTAAGGTGCCGTTATTAAGGAAGTTATCCATGAAAAAATCGCTTATTTCTCTCACGCTGGCGGGATTGCTGGCGCTGCCGAGCGCTATGACGCTCGCCGAACCCACCACCGAAAATTACAACCTGCAACTGCAGCGCGATAAAATTGTGCCAGTGACCATGCCTGTAAAAACGGCATTTCTCAGCGGGGAAGAAAAACAGGTCGTCAACAAACTCATTCAAGCTGCAAAATTGATGAGTGAAATCTATCTGCGTCAGGTGAACGAAAAAAACCCGCAGATCCGCCAAAAAATTGCAGCGTCTGATGCGGAAAACAAAGACCTGCTGTTAAATATGTTTGATGAGCATTTTGGTCCGTGGGATAGCTTAGCGGCAGGTCGTCCTTTCTATGGCGACAAAGAAAATCCAGCAGGTGCGGGGTTCTATCCGCAAGACATCACCAAACAAGAATTTAATGATTGGATTGCCAAGCATCCACAAGACAAGGCGGCTTTCACTAGCTTATATACAGTGATCCGTCGTGATGGCGATAAGCTGGTCGCTATTCCTTATTCTAAGTACTATGCCAAATGGTTAGAGCCGGCGGCTAAATTATTGGAAGACGCGGCAGCAATTACCACGAACCCAAGCCTGAAAAAGTTCTTAGTGTTACGTGCCCATGCGTTCCGCACCGATGATTACTTTGCGTCTGAAATCGCGTGGATGGATCTAAAAGACACACCTATCGAAGTGGCGATTGGCCCGTACGAAAACTACACCGATGGCTTATTTGGCTATAAAACCGCGTTCGAAGCCTTTGTGACTATCAAAGATCCAGAAGCGTCAGCCAAGCTTGACCGTTTCAAAAAGTATCTGCGTGATATGGAAGCGAACCTGCCAGTAGACGATAGTTACAAAAACTTTAAGCGTGGCTTCGAATCACCAATCGCAGTAGCGGATCAAATTCAAGGCGGTGGCGATAACGTTCCCGGTGTACAAACTATTGCGTTTAACTTGCCGAACGATGAAAAAGTGCGTGAAGCCAAAGGCGCTAAAAAGGTACTGTTAAACAATGTGATGGCGGCCAAATTTGAACGCATTATGAAACCAATGGCGCAACATATTCTGATCCCAGAGCAAGCGAAGTTACTCGATCAGCAATATTTTGGTTATGAAACGCTATTCCATGAGTTATCGCACTCGTTAGGCCCTGGTTCCATCGTTAAAGATGGCAAACCTACGACCGTAGCGGCTGAGTTACAGGAGTTGTACTCCGGCCTAGAAGAAGGCAAAGCCGATGTTATGGGCGCCTATAACATTCTGTTCTTGATGAAAAAAGGTGAACTGCCTGTTGCTGAGAAAAACAACTTGTTGGCAACCTATGCGGCTGGCTTGTTCCGCTCTATGCGCTTTGGTGTGCATGAAGCACATGGTATCGGCGCGGCATTCCAATATAGCTACTACGTCGATAAAGGTGCTTTGACTCGCCAAGCTGATGGTTTGTACAAAATTGACTTCAGTAAACTAGAGCAAGCGATTACTGACCTAGTACATGACGTAGTCGTGGTACAGGGTGACGGTAACTATGATGAAGCTAAAGCCTTCTTAGCAAAATATGGTCACATTGATGATGGCGTGCGTGCTGTTAACGCCAGCCTAGGTGATGTACCAGTGGACATCCAGCCAATCTATCCAGACAAGATCTAACGCTTGTTAGCTCGGCTAGAAACAAAGCGGCGTATCTCTGAGAGAACGCCGTTTTTTCATGTATAAACGTTGGCAACCCACTGAGTATTGATGAAGTCACACGGCAACGGCTGTCGCACCATCACTGTGTTAGCACCGAGTATATCTCGCCGCTCAGTTTGCTATTGTGCTCCGCCTAGCGTGAGAATTCGTTGCCATTCGTCCTCAGTGACAGGCTGAATGCTGAGCCGATTGCCTTTTTGCACTAAGTACATTCGCTGCAGTTGTTCATCTTGCTTAATAAATCGCAGTGTCACTGGCGTAGCAAATTTGCGCTGAAATTGGATATCGACCCCGAGCCAGCGTGGCTTACTCGGATCGGATTTCGCATCAAAGTAGGGTGACTGTGGATCAAATGCGGTGTTATCGGTTTGTGCTTCGCTCACCACTATCGCGGTACCCACCACGGCGGGGACTGCACAACTTGAGTGATAAAACAGAATCAGATCGTCAGGTTGCAGCTCATCACGGATGAAATTGCGCGCTTGATAGTTGCGAATGCCAAACCAAAACGTGGTTTGCTTATCACTGGCAGCCAGATCATCTATCGAAAAGTCATCCGGCTCAGATTTAAACAGCCAATATTTCACTGCATACCTCTATTTTGTCAGCTAATTACGATTAATAGCATACGGAGTTATTGGTTTTTCACAAGTAAATGGGCAAAGCAAGCGGCAAACCAACACTGAATAAATGAACAAAACTGTGCTGAAAGTTATTTATGTAATTATATTACAAAATGAGTTGGGTAAAATGACGGTTTTTAGCTGCGGCGATACTGGCTGATAGGAGGGTTATCTTTATGAAAAGCAATAAAAAAGGCTCCATATAGGAGCCTTTTCTGTGGTCAGCATTGCTTATTTGCCACAGGTGTCGCTAGCAACGTTCACTTTAGCAATTAAGTAACCAGCTTGGTTAAAGTAGTTGTAAGTAACACCTTTAGCCAGCGCTTCTGGAGCCAAGTTAGCGCATGCGCTAGCTGTGGTATTCTCGGTCAGCTCTTTCTGCTTAACGTCAGTAGTGATGTAGTATTCCACACCTTTTGGAGTATACTGAGCGCGAGTTAGAACGCCGGTGTCCAGGGTTAATGGGAGTTGCAGTGACTCAACGTTAGATTGCAGGGAATCAGCAACAACACTTGCTGAACCCAGAGCTGCTAACATGGCGATGCCTGCTACAGTTAATTTTTTCATGGTTTCTTCCCTCGGTAATTTTAATATTTGAATTCTTGTCCACGACCTGTTCTGTTTGGTCGTTTCTGAAAGTTAATTACATAATAAACTTGTTTTCGGCCTATGTGGTATGACCAGTTGGCTTATTAGACCTTTTTCTAGTGGAAAAGCTGTAAGTTACTGAAAATAATCTGATTAAAATTTGATCAATTTTTGGGGCGAAGTGATCGAAGATGGGTATTCTGCATTTGTGTGATAGTGGTCACGCGGGGATAATCTGAAATTTACTTACATTTTAACAAGTTAGATCTGCAAAGCATAAACAAAACAGTAATGAGGTATATAAGCTATACCTCATTAATTCGAGAAATTAAGCACTTGCGCGACTGTTTACGATAGTTTTACCAATCGGTGTCAGGCTCAGCAGCGCCAGTTTGATGTGTTGGATGCCAAACGGAATACCGATGATGGTGACGAAACATCCCACGGCGTGTACCAAGTGGCCGATAGCCAACCAAATACCAAACAGCAAGAACCACACTACATTACCCATAAAGCCTAATGGCCCTGTGCCGATATCTTCGCGGCCATAAAGTTCGTTGCGGCTCACGTGCTCTTGACCGAATGGCCAAAATGCGAGTTCGCCAATAACAAAACACGCGCGGCCGAACGGGATGCCGATAATACTGATAAAACATAGTAGGCCGACTAACCACCATGCAAGTCCCATCACTAAACCACCAAGTAAAAACCACGCAATATTGAATATAAGGCGTAAGGCTGACATGTAATGCTCCATCAAATAAATGTTTGATAGGACAATGCGGGATTTGTGCCAAAGTTAAAAATTATTATATATCAAGTGGATGGGGGGGGTTGAATGGCGAATCGTGCTTGAATTAGCATTTTTAGCCAATAGTTGAAGGATTACACCCCTTGCGAGGGATGATCATGGCGCCGCTATTTGTCGATATTCTGCGATGAAGCCTCTTCTTAACCATTCATTCCACTGTCGCCACATTCAAAGGACCGTTATCGCTATTGGTGGGTAACTGTGGCCAATCCTATGGCACACTAGCAACCTTTAGCGGCGTTATATAGCAGCAGCGTGTTATGAGAAACAGTGAATACTTGTTCGCATGGCACTTAGCTCGCTACAATCGGCGGCACCTTAACTGCTATGTATTGAATGATGAAGTTGTCGCAAACGCCTGTCGAATGCCATCAGATTGATAATGTGTCGCTATTTATAAAGCGGGATGATCTGTTGCATCCGGCTTTTTCTGGCAATAAAGCACGTAAGTTTGCCTATTACTTACAGCAGCCCTTTAGCCATATTAAGCGGGTGCTGGGACATGGCTCGGTACAAGCGAACTCTTTGTATTCGTTAGCAAGCTTGGCACAGCTACGAGGCTGGCAGCTTGATTATTACGTTAATCACATTCCTCAGAGTCTGCGTGACCAGCCATTGGGCAATTATGCGGCAGCATTAGCCGCTGGCGCGAATATTATTGATACCGCTGGTAAAAACGGCGAGGAAGTGGAGCCGATGTTGGCGCATCTGGCCGCACAGCATGAAGACACCTTGTTTATTCCAGAAGGTGGACGTGCACTTGAGGCGGAATTTGGCGTCCAGCAACTGGCGGCGGAGATTGCCACGTGGTGGCGTAGCCAGCAACTTGAGCAACTGGTGGTATTTTTACCCGCGGGAACGGGCACCACCGCACTGTTTTTACAAAAGTCATTTTGTGAGATGCAGCTACCGATCATCGTAATGACTTGCGCAGTAGTGGGCGGCGATGATTATCTGCGTAAGCAGTTCTATCAGTTATGCGCCAATGTTCGTTATCACCCGACGATAGTGACGCCAGCGAAGCGCTATCATTTCGGCAAATGCTACCGTGAGTTTTTGATAGCTTGGCAGCAAATGAATCAAACCGGGATTGAATTTGAATTGCTGTATGATCCGCTCGGTTGGCTCTGTCTCAAATCGGTTGTCGCAGAGATAAGCTCACCGATCGTCTATATACATCAAGGTGGGATATTGGGAAATCAGAGCATGTTGCCGCGTTATCGCCGCAAATATCCTGAGTTATTTACTGGGTAATCAAGCCGTTTTTACAAAATAATCGGTGGGTGCGTCGTGCCAGTTTTTCTAACTGTTTTAGGTCGTCAAACCCAGGTGTGATGTCTTGCACCGCCGAGCGCCAATAACTGAGCTCGCTATCGAGCATCTCTAGCATTTTCTTTGGACAACCACAGCATTTGCCATGGCACATTGCCGCTTCAGCAATATTGAGCGGGATCTGTTGCTCGATGGTGCTGATCAGCCGTTGCATAGCTTGTTGGGTATTCGGTTTACGTTCAGTCATGGAGTTTTGCTGCAGCTTGCGGCAATCTCGGGTTTTGCCTATTTGGTCAGGCTTACTCCCGCGAGGGAATACTGCCTGAACCAAATTAGGATGCCCGATTGCTGCTTATGCTAGTCCAATCTGTAGGGTGTTCGGTACGATGGTAATGGTTGGGAGTACCGAATGGGCACGTGGGTTGTTACTTGTTGGCACTTACCAGCCACTTCATAAAATTCAGGGCTTCGGTGCGTTGAGAGAAGGTTTGCATCTTTTTGCCTTTTTTGTCAGTAAAGGCAATTGAGTTTTTATTGATAGAAATTGAATCTACAGGGAAGTTCACTGTAATTTCATGTCCGTTATTTTTGTATGACATGAGCCACACTCCTTTTGTTATCGCGCTGTTTGGCGCACTTATTTTTAACTATAAGATATCCTTAGTTTTTCATGCTAAAGAAGCTTTTGGGTGAAAAGAAGCTATCACATTCATTTATTCCAAGCAAGCACTATATGCGTAACATGTGTATAAGCTGTATGCAATTGTTTCTTCACGGCGTACAGATCACCATAACTTTATGACATTGTTATTAATGTCTTGCGGTTATCATTTTAATAAATGGAATGTCCAAAAAGATTAAGCACTTGGCTCAAGCCTTTAGTGAAGTGTAACGGCGCATCGACGACCGTTAAACATAGGCAGCCTTGCTCGCTGTGAGGTGAGTGTTGATGTTGCCCATCGCGCAGTACAATGTCCCCTTGTTGGTAACGGCCATCTTCGTCAGCAAAGCTGCCTGCTAGCACCAATGTGAACTCTTGCCCTTGGTGGGTGTGGTGCTGGATTTTGCCACCTGCCTCCATATGTAACAAGCTGATTCTGGAGCCATCAACTTGTTCTAACTCAAAGCGCATGCGACTAATGGGGCCAAAGCGATGCCAAGGTTGTAACTTGGTATGTTGCAGTGCGCTGGGCAACCGATAGTTGCGGTTATTGATACAGACATAACGAGCGGTATGCTCTACAGCGGTAGCTGTTGGTGTCTGTTGAATGATGTCATGGCAGATATCATCAATTTTGGCGGGCGCCGTGTCAGTTGTGTGAGGCGCCGCAAACAGGGCAAAGGCTAACTCATCTTCCACATCCAGCAGTAATTGTTGGCAGTGGTCACAGAGCTCACAATGGGCGCTAATGGCGGTAGATAATGCGGCAGATAGCTCGCCAGCTGCATGTGCAGCGATCAGCTCAGCCGATGGATGGTGCTTAATCATGGTGCTTTTCCATATAACTGCGAAGTTTAGCTAAGGCAAGGCGTAAGCGCGATTTTACTGTACCTTCGGGAAGCCCCAACTCTTGTGCGAGTTGTTGATGGGTAAGTTCCCTGAGGTAGATGCCTTGGACTACTTGCTGTTGTTGTGTCGGCAAATTACCGAGATATTTCATTAACTGGTTTATCTGTTCGCGATTTGACAGCTGTTCAGTTACCGCTTCTCGGCTGTCTATCAGCGGCCAAATATCGTCACCTAAGCAATCTTCGCGGTTATGCTGCACCTTGCGTAGCATATCGAAGCATTGGTTGCGCATTACGGTGAACACCCAAGTGATTACTTGACCTTTGTCAGCATGGTATAGATGCGCTTTGGTCCAGACTGACGTCATGGTTTCTTGTAGCAAATCGCGGGCAAGACCGTGTGAGCGCAGTCGCTGTTGACCATAGGCGAGAATTTTAGGCGCAAACCAGTCGAACAGCTCAGTAAAGGCTGCTTTATCTTGATCTGTTGCCACCCGCTGCAGCAATTGATTCAGCCACTGCTGTTGCTGCGGTTCAACGCAGTCATTACTCGTCGTCATACTGTGGCCAGTGCGAATGCTCATGGAATAAGGTTAGTTCCTAGTTGAATACGTGGCAGTATTTCCGCCATATTTTCACAGCAATACATCCATATACGTAGTGGCAATATGTATCGATCACTGCAGCAGTTGTTTTAATAGCTCTCGGGTCATATTGGCATCCTTCTGACACATCAGTTGCTGTTTTGCTTGTAGGTTGATTGGCAGGATCTCCAACCAACGCTGGCAGATCCACGTCATGCTCTGCGACTTACTATTAGCCTGATAGGCTATCGGTAATAGCGGTGTCAGTAACTCCGCCAGTTGCTGTTCTTTGGGCGTGTGGATTGAGTGTTCCGGCCACGCTGGCAGCAATTCTACATTGCCACGCTTAAGACCGTCACTTTCCACGGTAAAACTCACTAATCGAAATCGCTGTTTTCCTTTAATCATGATGCCCAACAGACCATCATCGCGACGTTTAAAGTCGACAATTTCCGCAATGCAGCCGACATCAAACAGTTGTTGACTGGCTGCGTCAAAAGGCGACACGCCAAAGCCGAGGCCATTACGGCTTGCTTCGGTGACTAAGCGTTGATAGCGCGGTTCAAAAATGCGTAATTCAGCCAATCCTTCCGGCATCAAACAAATGGGTAACGGGAACAATGGTAGCGTCAGCATAGCGATGCAAATGGCCAAGCAAGTGAATGAGATGCTATTGATTACGAAGGCCACGTCAAGGCCGATCACCTATATTGCAATTATGACATTTACTCGTCATCGTTTTACCATATGCTGATATAGCGAAAGCCATTATCAACTAGCTGCAGGAGCCGTTATGAAGTTGAATAGATTGGAACGCATGGTTGTTAGACACCCCTTGAGACATTGGGTACAACGCTCGGTGGAACAGCCATTATTGCTGCGATTATTTGACAATAATATACCGCCCATCCATAGCGCATTAGAGATTGGTTGTGGTTTTGGTCAAGGGATTCAATTAATTCGTAATGGTTTTGGCGCCTCCAGAATTACCGCGATGGATCTCGATGAAGAGATGTTGACCTACACTGCGCAACGCTACTCGGATAGCCCTTGGTTGCAGGTAGTTCAAGCGGACGCCACCCGTTTACCGTTTGACGGTGCGGCGTTTGAATTGGTATGTGACTTTGCGGTATTCCACCATATTCCCGATTGGCAAGCTGCGGTAGCTGAAGTATTTCGAGTGCTTAAACCCGGTGGGGCGTTTGTGATTGAAGAGTTGTATCGCGCTGCTATTTGTAACCCTATCAGTAAGCGCTTATTCGAGCACCCACAGCAAAACCGCTTTAATCATGCCGAGTTAAAACAATGCCTAGAGGCGGTGGGCTTTAGAGTGAAGAAAGCGCAGCAACTGCCGGGATTGGCGGGCATTACTCTGGCAATAAAGCCCGCCGAACAACCGTTGGATTAATGTGTTTGTGGTGATTGGTCGACCCAAATCAGTTGTTGCGTATCGACACCTAGTGCTGCTGCCTTGGTGACCAATTGCTGCTTGATGGATTCATCAATATGCGGCGTGCGCGCTAAAATCCACATGTAGCTAGTGTCTGGGCCGATCACTAAGCTAACTTGGTATTGTTCATCAGCGGTTGGTTGCTGCGGAACAATGGCGTGAATTTGATAGGCACCATAGAACGGCCGGAAAAAACTCACTTTTAGTCGGCCGGTTTGCTCGCCATCGGTAAAGTAGGCGATACCTTCGGCACTTTGCCATTTTTTTTCCTCGGGGTCGTAGCCGCGGTTGATCACTTTGATGGCATCATCGTCCTGCTGATACTCGGCAGTGACTTGAGTAAGGCCACGTTCAAATGAGTGATCTAATCGAGCGATTTCATACCATTTGCCAAGATATTGATTGGCGTCAAAAGGTTGCACAACAGCCACTTTATTGTCGATTATGGTGCATCCCATCTGCCAAAATATTGCAGTAGTCAACAATGCACCACGTAAAAAAAGTGCTATATTTCTATTCATCATGTTGATTCTCCACGTGATTTAATACCTATTTTGCATTATGGTTAGTCGATTAGACACGAATAAATTTGCATTGGCTCAATATGCAACTCAGGCTAACGCACTATAATTAATGCAATAAAATACCCTAAGCAGTACGAAGGACTAGAACATTTATGGCAAATTTATTGGACTCAGTTGATTTACGTACCCAACTGGTTGGTGAAAACCGCTTGGAATTATTGCTGTTTCGAATTAGCTCAACTCAGCTCTATGCCATTAACGTGTTTAAAGTCAAAGAGGTGGTGAAAGTCCCACATCTTTCGGCGATGCCGGGTAGCCATCCTTGTATCTGCGGCGTGGCTAATATTCGCGGCACGTCAATTCCGGTGATCAATCTCCGTCAAGCTATCGGCTTTAGTGCGATGGATATGAACGAAGACTGTAATCTGATCATCACTGAATATAACCGTTCGGTGCAGGGATTTTTAGTGGGTAAGGTGGAGCACATCGTCAATATGACGTGGCAAGATATTATGCCACCGCCACGTAATGCTGGTCGCAATCACTATCTTACTGCGATTACGCGGATGGAGCATGAAGGCAGACAAACCTTAGTGTCGATTATTGACGTAGAAAAAGTGTTGGCCGAAATCATTAACTACGATATTCGCTTGTCAGAAGAGGTGCTGGATGAACAGTTAGTACCGTATATGCCAGGTCGGAAAATTCTGATTGCTGATGACTCCTCCACCGCACGCCGTCAGGTAAAAGATACCTTAGGTCAGCTTGGTATTGAGGTGTTAGAAACCAATGATGGTGCTGAAGCTTTGAATCTGCTTAAGAGCTGGGCGGATAGCGGTAAAACGGTGACGGATGAGATTCTGATGCTGATCACTGACGCGGAGATGCCATCAATGGATGGTTATCGTCTGACGCACGAAATCCGTCAAGATAAGCGGATGTCCAAACTGTTTATTACCCTGAATACTTCGCTCAGCGGCAGTTTCAACAATGCCATGGTGGAAAAGGTGGGGTGTGATCGGTTTATCTCTAAATTCCAACCCGATCTACTGGTGCAAGTAGTGCAAGAGCGCTTACGTCAGATTGTCGACTGATCATCGAGCAGCTCTTGAATCACTGTACGTTTGACTTTGGCGTTGGAGACAATATGGATCCGCGCCAGTCTCACGGCATAGCCAAAACGGGCTTTGCCCACCACCGCGACCACTCCGCTAAGAAAGTCTTTATCTAACGCCAGTTGACGGCAGTAATGCTCGATGGCGGCAAATACTGAACTGTACTGTACCCCGTCAAACTGAAACTCGGTATCGTTGATGCTGATTGGTTGCGGTACGCCGTTAACGCTGATCGGCCAACCAGCAAAATTGATGCGGTCACGCGCTACTTCGTACATAAACCATGCACTTTGCTGAAAGCTTTGTAAGGTTCGGCAGGTGAAGTCCGCTTCTTCTAACTCCTCTTTGGTCCAGTTAAGGCCAATAGCAAGATGCTTGGCGTAGCGTTTCATCAACGCATCTTTGACAGCAACGCGGCATTCAGCATAAGAGGTAAGTAGTTGTTGGCGGGCAAGCAGGCGGCATTCTTTACAGCTGGGAATATCAATGGTGCGGTATTCTGCTACCGCAAAGGGATACTCCAGCTGCTGATTGCAAGGTTCACCGCAAAACCAGCAGATGTGGCGATGCTCAAACGGAATGTCAATCAGCACACTAGAGTCAGACAAAACAGCAAGTTACTCGGCTTCGATATCGGCTAACGCTTTCGCGAATTCGATAGGTTCCAGCTCTTCACAGTTTTCATCACCTTGCCAGTCAATACCGATGGTGACGCCATCTTCGTTCAGGTCTTCAACCCAGAATTCTAAGAACTCTTCAATGCTGATTGGGGTTGGCGTAAATTCTTGCCATTCATCGTTACATTGGGCCGCCGCCAGCTCTTGTGATGACCACAATGGCATAACGTCAGTATCTTCATACATGGTTGAATCGCAGACAACCCAACCTTCACCAGCTTCGTCTTGCAGAGCCCACAACGTTTGGTATTCCTGCGCGTTTTTAATAAAGCCAGCCAGTACCGCGGAGATTTCACTCATGTTAATGATTCCTTAATAGGTTATTGCCGCCATTATACGGAATGCGGCGATGTGACCAAGTAAATCTTACGTAGATTTTCTATCTGCTCAAAAAAACACTGATCGTTAACGCAAACACGAATTTGCAGTTAAAAATTCAGTAGGCAATGTTAGGATGATGGCCGATACGACGCTGAACTTTTACAGGAGGCTGTCAGTGTTCAAAAAGATGACTTTGGTCGTGGCCATGCTCGCCGCGCCCACCTGGGCTAATGCCGCAGATACCGATGTGACACAAGAGATTGCACAGGTCACGGCGGACTTTCCGCAATGTTTGCAATCCTTTGCCGAGCAAGCCAAAGCGCAGGGCGTTACCGACGCCACTCTCAACACTCATCTGAAAAACCTCAAAGTGGTTAATCGCGTGATTGAACTCGACCGCAAACAGCCTGAGTTCACTTCAACCTTTGCTGGTTATTTTAATCAGCGGGTGACCGATTGGCGCGTCCAGAAGGGCCGTGAGTATTTGGCAGAGCATCGAGCCTTGTTGGACAAGCTGTCACAGCAATATGGCGTGCCTGCGCAATACCTGCTGGCGTTTTGGGGCATGGAAACCAACTTCGGCGGTTATAAAGGTAAAATGCCGGTATTGGACTCGTTAGCCACTTTGGCGTGTGACCACCGCCGCAGTAGTTTCTTTACCAAAGAGTTGATCACTGCGTTACAGCTGAGCCAGAAATACGATTTCCCCGCGGAAAAAATGCAAGGTTCTTGGGCGGGCGCCATGGGGCATACTCAGTTCATGCCTAGCGCTTATGCCAGTTATGCGGTCGATGCTGATGGTGACGGTAAAGCTGACTTATGGAACAGCACCGAAGATGCCTTAGCCTCTGCCGCGAACTTTTTGCAGCACCTAGGTTGGCAGCGTAATCAGCGTTGGGGCAGGGAGGTGCTACTGCCACAAGCGTTCGACTTTAATTTAATTGGTCAGACGAAGTCACTCAGCGAGTGGCAAAAGCTTGGGCTGAAAGAAGCCAATGGCAGTGTACTGCCGGTGGCTGATATGACCGCTACGCTGTATCTGCCGGCAGGACATCAGGGACCAGCGTTTATTGGCTACGACAATTTTGAAGTGATTAAACGTTGGAACCGTTCTGATTTCTACGCTATCAGCGTAGGGCATCTCGCCGACCGTATTGTTGGTGCGGGCAAACTCGCCAAGGCACCGCCAGAGCAACAACGGCGTAGCCGCGAGCAGATAAAAACCTTGCAGCAAAAGCTCAATGAATTGGGCTTTGATGCGGGTAAACCCGACGGTATTCTCGGTAGCAATTCGCGCCAGAGTTTACGGGCGTTTCAAGCAAGTAAAGGTTTGATACCCGATGGATTTCCTGACGATGATACCTTTGCAGCTTTAGGTATCACGAGTTCTTGATAATCAAAATGATTGCCAGATGATGGGCTTTTAGTTAAGGTTGCACCATTGTTAACACCTTAAGGAAGCCCGTTAATGTCTCGTCTGGACGAACTCAATCACGCGCAAAAGCAGCGCCTCGCCTTTATCGACTTCTGTTTGCAGTACTTCGGCCAGATCAGTCGGCAAGATTTAATTACCAAATTTGCTACGGGTTTAGCCGCCGCCACCCGTGATCTCGCCTTGTATCGTGAATTGGCGCCTAACAACCTCAAATTGGTGCACCCGACACGGCATTATCAGCGGCAAGCGCAATTCAGTGCACTGTTTGAGCATAACCCGCAGGCCATCCTCAGTGGCTTAGCCAGTGGTTTTGGTGATGGCTTATCGCAACCATTAGTGCCGAGCCAAGTGTGTATTGATGCACAGCAACTTATTCATCCGCAGCCAGATATTATTGCAGCCGTAATGCGCGCGATTCAGCAAGGCGTAGCGTTGCAGATTAGCTATGTCTCGACCTCATCGGGTGAAAATGTGCGAGAGATTGTGCCTCATCGATTGATTAACAATGGGCAGCGTTGGCATGTGAGAGCCTATGACCGCACACACCAGCAGTTTACGGATTTTGTGGTAACAAGGATTAAGCAAGTACGCAAAGAACAACTTGAAGTGGCGGCGCATGAGCAGCCAGCCGCCGATACCGCGTGGTTTACGCCAGTCGAGCTAGTGGTGGTACCACATCCCAGTTTGCGTCACCCAGAAGCTATTGCGCTGGACTACGGTATGCGTGATGGTCAGTTGATTTTGCAATCTAATGCCGCACTTGCTGCCTACCTGCTGCGCAGTTGGAGTGTCGATTGTTCACAAGCGCATAAAATCACTTCAGGTGTGTGCCAGTTGGCGCTAAAAAATCATGCAGTGCTGCAACAACTCGAGCATCTGTCGATTGTGCCGGGCGCTGGCCAATAGTTTAGTTTGTATTTCGCATCTTCTCGCACCTACGGTGGACCTTTGCTAAACTAGCGCGAAATTTTTTGCTGGCTTAAAGGAACAACCATGACTATTGCTAAAGGCAAAGTGGTACAACTGAACTATACCCTGCGTGATGAACAAGGTGACGTGCTGGAAACCAACGAAGGTAGCGCTCCAATCGCTTATCTGCATGGTTACAACGGTATGATGGTAGGTATTGAGAAAGCGCTGGAAGGTAAGGCCGAAGGTGATAGCTTTTCTGTAACGCTGCCAGCCAGTGAAACCTATGGTGAACGTCAAGCCGATGCTGAACAACGTGTTTCGGTAAAACACCTGCAAGGCGCTAAAGTGTGGAAGCCCGGCATGGTGGCAGTGGTTAATACTGACCAAGGCCAACGTCAAGTGACCGTACTGAAAGCGGGTAAATTTATGGTGACTGTGGATACTAACCATCCATTAGCTGGCCGTGAGTTGACCTTTGACCTAAGTGTTGCTGGCGTGCGTGATGCGTCAGAAGAAGAGATTGCACATGGTCACGTCCATGGCGCGGGTGGTCATCACCACTAAGCACAGCAGTGCGAATGGTTTGATAAAAAGCCCGTATTTACGGGCTTTTTTAATCGGTTGATTGCCACACAAAGGAGCAACTATGTTGCTGAATCTTAGCCACGCCAAATTGATCTTAACGCCGCAGCAACTGCAAGTGCGCTTGCAGCCATCCGGTGCGGTGTTAGGTGTGTTTGCTGACGATCTGCGGCTGATTGGCACTGCCAATCTCATCGTTGCCAATGTCGGCTCAGTCAGTTGGCAGTTGCCATTGGAAAATGACGAGCAACTACAGCAAGTGGCCGATTTTTATGGCATTGCTGTAGAAACTCGATAAACGGTTACTTCAGACTATCCCGGTGGTGCGGCGCGGTGAAATCCAGCGCTGGCCCCTTCGGTACTACCCGCGTCGGATTGATACTATCGTGGCTGTAATAGTAGTGCTGTTTGATGTGCTCAATATCCACGGTGCTGGCGATACCAGGCTGTTGATACAGCTCGCGCACATAAGCGGATATGGCGGGATAGTCGGCGATACGGCGCAAGTTCGTTTTGAAATGACCAAAATACACCGCATCAAAACGGATCAACGTCGTAAATAAGCGCCAATCCGCCTCAGTGAGCTGGCTGCCGACTAAGTAGCGCTGTTGGCTCAGGTGCTGCTCAAGTTTGTCCAAGGCGGCGAACACATCATCAAACGCTTGTTCATACGCGGTTTGCTGCGTGGCGAAGCCCGCGCGATAAACGCCATTATTGATATTAGGGTAAATCAGCGCATTCCATTCATCGATTGCTGTTTGCAATGCCGCGGGATAGTAATCCGTGGTGTTGCCGGTCAGTTCATTAAATGCGCTATTGAACATGCGGATGATATCGGCAGATTCATTGCTAACGATAGTATTTTGCTGTTTATCCCATAACACCGGTACGGTCACACGGCCGCTGTATTCACTGTCGGCTTCAAGATACAGCTGATACAAAAACGACTTATCAAAGAGTGGATCGGCCTCCGCCCCCGCAATGTGATGAGCGTTCTCTGATTGGTTCGGGCCGGCAAATTCCCAGCCGTTGGCCAGCATATGCGGTTCCACCACTGTGACGGGAATTAGCTGCTGTAACTGCTTCAATTCGCGAAAGATCAGCGTGCGATGCGCCCAAGGGCAGGCTAACGATACATAAAGATGATAGCGGTTGGCTTCCGCTTTAAAGCCTGCTTTGCCCGTGGCTCCGGCGCTGCCATCGGCGGTGATCCAATTTCTGAATTGGGCATTCTCTCTGACAAACTTGCCATCGGTTTTCTCGGTGTCGTACCACTGATCGACCCACTTGCCTGCTTGTAGTAATCCCATAACATCACCTTTGTAGCTGTAAGAGTGACTAGTGTATAAACGATTTATGCATATAAAAAGCCGCTAATATGGGCTGTTGAGTTCGATTAATTAGAACTATTTGGTGATATCTAGGGGCTGTTTATCTTTAGTGTTTAATTGTTGTTCAAGTTAAACGCATTATGAGCAAGGCGCAGCCAGTGACGCTTTTTCAACTAAGCAAACTGGAGGCAACAAAGTTCAGGATGCGTTTAAATGAACCCTTCGGGCAGTGACAGAGCGCCATTTTTTCAGCGTTAGGTGATATTTGTGGAGAATAACTCCACGGCACATCACCTGCCTTGCCTAAATCACGCTCTGTCTACTGCAAAAACAACCAGCAAAGATAAACAGCCCCTAGCTTTAAGGCTGTCAGTATAAAAAGTGTTTGGTTAAAAAGTGTTCAAACAAAAAATAAATGACTTGAAAAGGTTTTGAGCCACCCCATTTATTCATTGTCGGCAGCGAAGAGCGCTACGACAAACCCAAAAGACCGTGCCATTGGGCGGTCGTGAACAGTCAGGGCGCGAACTATCGGCCCGTTATTTTGAACATATTGCTTACGAGGATATGAATTATGCGTAACTATGATTTAACCCCACTTTACCGCAGCGCCATTGGTTTTGATCGTCTGGCTCGTATGGCAGAAAACGCTGCCGCCAACAATGGTAATGCTGGCTATCCCCCATATAACATTGAACTGTTAGGTGACAACCAATACCGTATCACTATGGCTGTAGCAGGGTTTGCTATGGATGAGTTGGAAATCACCAGTGAAGGGGAAAAACTGCTGGTAAAAGGCACTAAAGCCGAGCAGCAAACAGAGCGTCAATATCTGTATCAAGGCATTGCCGAACGCGGCTTTGAACGGACATTCCAGTTGGCTGATTACGTCACTGTTGCTGGTGCCCATTTAGAAAATGGTTTGCTGAATATCGATTTAGTGCGAGAAATTCCAGAAGCGATGAAACCTCGCAAAATTGAGATCGGTTCCGGCAAAGTATTGGAAGCTGAACAACAAAGCGAATAAGCTAAGCTGATTCATTCGCGTAGTACAAAGCCAGTCTTCGTGACTGGCTTTGTCGTTGTTATGCCATTCTATTTTGAGGTTGCCATGTCCCAAGCATCGTTAGTTCCTTATCTCACCACTAGGGTTTCTGCCACTGAGTTACCTGCAAAACTGATTGATCTCGCCCTGACGACTGCAGCAAGTTGGCTAACATTTGAGATCAGTGCGGGATACATTGATGCGACTGTCGCGGGTAAACCGCAAAGACTCACCGTCGCCAGCCAACAAACACCGCTAGCGTTAGCGGAACTTAGCGATGTTGTGCCATCGGCCGATGCACAACTACAACTGACGCAATGGTGCAGTACTGAAGATTACTATGCCTACAAGCATCAATTGACACGCACTCATTCTGAAGTGATTGCAGCCATGCCGTATTTACAGGGTGGCAAAGCGTTGGATTTGGGGTGTGGTAACGGCCGTAATAGCTTGTATTTGAACCTTAAAGGGTTTGATGTACAGGGTTATGACCGTAATAGTTTGAGCATCGCCAATCTCAACCGCATTATCGACGCGGAGCAACTCAGTAACATTGCCGCTGCGGAGCAAGATTTGTCTAGCCTCGTTATTGAAGGCGACTATGATTTTATGCTCTCAACCGTTGTCATGATGTTTTTACCGCCAGCAACGGTGCCAAATTTAATTAGCCAGATGCAGCAACATACTAAAGTGGGTGGGTTGAACTTAATTGTGTCGGCTATGGACAGCGCCGATTACCCCTGTACAGTCGGCTTTCCTTTCTGTTTCAAAGAGAACGAATTACTCAACTATTATGCTGGTTGGGATATTGTGAAATACAATGAAAACGTCGGTGAGCTGCATAAACTGGACGAGCAGGGGAATCGTATCAAGCTCAGATTCGCCACTATGTTGGCGCGTAAACTGTAGCCAAACGTTAGCCATTAAAAAACCCGCATTACTTATTGAGTAGCGCGGGTTTTTTGTCAGCAAATCAACTCACTGCTTATTGCACGTTTTCCATATCGCCGAATTGACCGACGAACAGTGGAGAAGTCAGGTAGCGTTCTGCGGCAGATGGCAGAATAACCACGACTTGCTTACCAGCAAACTCTGGCAGTTCAGCAATGCGGTTAGCTGCTACAACGGCGGCACCTGAAGAGATACCCACTAAGATACCTTCTTCTTTCATCAAACGATGTGCCATTGCAATTGCGTCATCGCTGGTCACAGGTTCTACGCGGTCGATCAATTCCAAATCTAAGTTGCCAGGGATAAAGCCAGCGCCAATACCTTGGATTTTGTGTGGACCAGGTTGCACTGGTTGGCCTGCCAAAGTTTGAGCAATCACAGGTGATTCGGCTGGCTCAACCGCTACAGAGGTGATCGCTTTACCTTGGGTTTTCTTGATGTAGCGGCTAATACCAGTGATAGTACCGCCAGTACCTACCCCCGCCACGACCACATCTACTTTACCATCGGTGTCATTCCAGATTTCTGGACCGGTAGTTTTTTCGTGGATTTCTGGGTTAGCAGGGTTAGAGAACTGCTGCAGGATAATGTATTTGCTTGGATCGGCTTGGCGAAGTTCTTCTGCCTTTTCGATCGCGCCTTTCATTCCCTTAGCGCCTTCAGTTAACACTAAGTTTGCGCCAAGTGCTTTTAGCAATTTACGGCGTTCAAGGCTCATAGTGTTTGGCATGGTCAGGGTAAGTTTATAACCGCGGGCGGCTGCTACATAGGCAAGCGCAATACCGGTATTGCCAGAGGTTGGCTCAATCAGTTCCTTGTCTTTAGTGAGCAGGCCTTTCTTCTCAGCGTCCCAAATCATGTTGGCACCGATACGGCATTTAACGCTAAAGCTTGGGTTACGGGATTCAACTTTGGCTAGCACATTGCCGTTGCTAACACGATTTAAACGAACCAGCGGTGTGTTACCAATGGTATACGAGTTGTCATCGAAGATTTTGCTCATAGCTCAATAGCTCCTTTAATTAACACCTTTAGGATAATGCCCAAAGCGATGAAGAGAAGTGAATCTTTGTTCTTCTATATTCGATTTGGTTATTAGATTTACACTATTTATTTCTGAACTCACACGCAGCATTATAAATTAAGTAAAGATTAATATTTTCAATACCCTTAACTTGGCGCATGCATCATCTGGTTAAGCTTTTGCTTTAATGAATAAAGCTGCGTGGACACATAGCTTTCAGATGCAAGAACCCGTTTCCGCTAATGGTGAGCCCTTTGCAAAAACTGTTAGCCGCAGATGAATAGGTTTGCCTACCTACAACGAACGGGGATGAGAAACGCCCCGTATTACTGCATGAGCTAACTTGGTCACGCTCTAACATGCCCACTGTTGCTGATATCTGCGCTCAACTGCTGCTTACCATTCAGCGTGTCGCGCAGACGCGTCACACCTTGCTTAAATATTGTGAGAATTATTAATGAAAATGCACGTTTTTTAGGATACTTTGGCGTTCAAACACTAATCAAAAAAACAGCAGTTGCTTGAATGTTAGTGGTAACTTTCCTCATGTCCATTGTGGGGGCGGGTAAGACGGAAGTGGTCGACAAGGACGGACCAATGTCGCTGAGAACAAAGTTGTTGCTTACCGTATTTTCGGTGTTTGTTGGTGGTTTTGTTGTGATGCAAATTTTTATGTATCACACCATCAAACAGCAAGCCGAACATGAATTATTAGACTCTGCCAAACGGCTGCAGTCGGTATTAATGGCAACCCGCAGTGTCTATCAGCAGCAATTTGTTGCCAGTGGTCTGGCGGTAAATGAGCAAACACTAGGTTTTCTACCGGCACATGCGCTCAGTAAAATCTCAGCTGAGATCGGCCATTGGGAGGACGCTGGTTTTTCTTTCGATAATGTGTCCGATAATCCGCGGAACAGTGCTCACCAAGCCGATGCGGTTGAGCTGTCAGCCATCCAATCCTTTCGCCAACATCCTGAGCAGCGACAGCGTTTTTTGTCATTTGATAATAGCGCCGGACAACCTTATTACCTGTATGCACAGCCCATTCGTGCCGAAGCAAGCTGCTTAGAGTGCCATGGGGCTCAAGCAGATGCGCCAGCCTTTATTCGTGAACATTACACCAACGGCTATGACTATAAGCTCGGGGATTTGATGGGCATCGTCAGTATTAAGCTGCCTGCCGATATGCTGCGTCAACGCCTAGAGGAATTTTTCGTCAGCCAATTTGTGTGGCTGGCGATTGCGGGCTGTATTCTCGCATGGCTGTTGTTATATCTAAGCCAGCGCAATGTGATTAAACCGCTCAATATGCTTAATGATGCCATTCGACGCATGGAGCATGGCGTCACCGCCGATACATTGGTGCTGGAAGCGCTGCCCGGCGAATTTGAGCCCATCAGCCGCGCCTTTAATCAAATGGTGGAACATCTTAATACCAAGGATAACGCGCTAAAAGAGAGCGAGATGCGCTACCGCACCTTAGTCACTACTGCGCAAGAAGGGGTGATTCAAACCGATCAAACAGGCCGTATCACCTTTTGGAACCGCGGTGCGGAAGCCATTTTTGGTTATAAAGAGCAGGAGATCCTTGGTCGTTCGATTTCAACGCTGGTGCCACATGCGCAACGGGCAAAACATCAACAGGGTATGGAGCAGGTTCTGCGCGGTAAGGAACTACCATTTACTAAGAGCGTGATTGAGCTAGCAGCGCTATGCAAAGATGGTTCAGAGCGGCGGGTCGAACTATCGATGAATAGTTGGATGATGAAATACCAAGCGGTTTTTGTCGCCGTGGTGCGTGATGTAACCGAGCGTAAACAAGCTGAAGAGCAGATCCGTCAACTTGCATATTACGATCCGCTAACTGAACTGCCTAATCGGCGCATGTTAATGGAGCAATTTCGACAAGAGCTCAGCGCGAGCAGCAACAGTGGTCAGTATGGCGCGATATTGATGGCCGATTTAGATAACTTCAAAAACCTTAACGACACCTTCGGCCATGGTATGGGCGATAAGTTACTGGTCGAAGTTGCTAAACGCATTCGCGGGGTAATAGGTCCGAACGATACGGTATCGCGCCTCGGTGGCGATGAGTTCATCGTGCTACTTGGTCAGCTCGGTAAAGATCCGACACTCGCGCAGCAACGGGCGATGGACATGGCGCGAGAGATCAAATATCGCATCATACGGCCGTACCGCTTAGCGAGTGAACTGAAAGACTACAGCTGCACCGTTAGTATTGGCGGAGCCTTGTTCCTGGGGGCGCAAACGTCCATTGATACGCTGTTAACACATGTCGATATGGCATTGTATAAAGCCAAAGATGCTGGACGGGATGGCATTAAGTTTTTTGATGCCAGCATTCAACAGGAGTTGGCTCATCGTAATGTTATTGAAGGGGCGTTAAAACGCGCCGAAGCCTTGCAGCAGTTTCATTTGTTCTATCAACCGCAGGTGGATGCGCATGGCAAATTAATTGGCGCTGAAGCCTTACTACGCTGGACGAAAGAGGATGGCAGTGCGGTACCACCATCAGAGTTTATTCCCGTGGCTGAAGATAGCGGTTTGATTGAGTCGATCGGCGCGTGGGTCATCAAGGCCGCATGCGCTCAGTTAGTTCAGTGGCAGATGCTGCAACTACCGCACGATATCCATATAGCGATCAATGTCAGTGCCAAACAGTTTACCCATGTGAATTTTGTCTCGGAGTTGTTGATGACCCTATCGGTCACAGGCGCCGACCCGTATCGGCTCAAAATCGAGTTAACCGAGAGCGCTATTTTGCAGGATGTTCACGCCGCAAGAGAGAAAATTCTGCGACTCAAAGCGGCGGGCATACAATTCTCGCTAGATGACTTTGGTACCGGATATTCATCACTGGCGTACCTGAAACAGTTGCCCGTTGACCAACTGAAAATTGATCAATCATTTGTGCGCGATATTCTCAGTGATGAAAGCGATGCTGCCATTGTGCAGGCGATGCTCGCCATTTGCGAGTCGATGAATATTGAGGCGATTGCAGAAGGAGTAGAAACGCGCGAGCAACTGCAGTTCTTACTTAAACACGGTTGTCGTCGCTTCCAAGGTTATCTGTTAGGTAAGCCGATGAATGCGGAGCAGTTTGCTGAGCGTTATCTGTTGCCAAAGCGTAAAAAAAACGCCCACTAATAGTGAGCGTTGTTGTACTTAACGTGTGTTATTCCGGCGCGATGCGGTTATTGCGGTAGACTTCACGATATTTATCAACCCACATCGCCGTGGCACCACAAATCGCTACTGGCATCACGATAAAGTTCACAATCGGCACCATAGAGAACAGCGTGACGGCCACGCCAAAACTCATGCTGCTGCCACGTGTGCGTAATAACGCCTGCTTCATGTCGGCGAAAGTGACTTTGTGGTTATCAAATGGATAGTCGCAGTATTGAATCGCCATCATCCATGCGCTGAAGATAAACCACACCACTGGAAACACCGTTTGCCCGACCACCGGAATAAAAAACAGGATCAATACCAGCAGCGCCCGTGGCAGGTAGTATTTGAGTTTCTGCCACTCGCGGCCAAACACACGGGGTAGATCTTTGACCGCGTCCATCGCGCCACCAGTATAGAGTGGTTTGCCGGTGAGTAACTGCTCTACCTTTTCGGCTAACAAGCCATTAAATGGGGCGGCTATCCAGTTCATGATGGCGCTAAAGATAAATGAGAACACAATCAGAATCGCAATAATCAGCAGTGGCCAGAGCAGAAAACTGATCCAATCCAACCAGCTGGGCACTGAGGCATCAACCGATTGCATCAACTGTGAAAGGTAGTTAATTGCCAACATTAGCGCCCCAGCAAACAGCACCAAATTGCATAGCAATGGCACCACTACAAAGCGTCGTAGCCCTGGTTGTTTAATCAAACTAAATCCATCCATAAAATACTGAATGCCGCTTTTGGCGGGGGGAGCTGACACGTTCATAATTTATCCTTTCCATACAACATGGTGATATCTACCGATTTTGAGTAACCAAGCGTGCGAAAACAAGCAAAAAACGCCCAGTTAAACTAAAAAAAGGTTACAAAATACAGATGCTTTGTTAAAGTGATTTGCAAATAAAAATCGGCGCTAACAGGCTTTGATTAGCGTTAATATCAAGTAATTTCCTCTAAGCGGCACTTCGGCAACCCATGAGACTAAAACAGATAAAACTTGCTGGATTTAAGTCATTTGTCGATGCCACCAAAATTCCTTTTCTAAATTCTCTCACCGCTATTATCGGCCCGAACGGTTGCGGTAAATCGAATGTGATTGATGCCGTGCGCTGGGTATTAGGTGAAAGCTCGGCTAAAAATCTACGCGGTGATTCTTGGGCCGATGTGATTTTTAACGGTTCCCATGGCCGTAAGCCCGTATCGGTCGCCAGTGTCGAATTAGTCTTTGATAACAGCGAAGGCCGTATTGGTGGTCAGTATGCCAACTATAACGAGATTGCGCTAAAACGGCAGGTGTTGCGAGATGGCGATAATAGCTATTTTCTCAACGGCCAAAAGTGCCGCAAAAAAGATATTACCGATATTTTTATGGGTACCGGTTTGGGGCCTCGGAGTTATGCCATTATCGGGCAGGGCACCATCTCGCGGCTGATTGAGTGCAAGCCGCAAGAGCTGAGAGTGTTCATTGAGGAAGCTGCGGGTATTTCGCGCTACAAAGAGCGCCGCCGCGATACCGAAAACCGCATCCGCCATACCCGTGATAATCTCGATCGGTTAGGGGATATCCGCGCCGAATTAGGCAAACAGCTAGACAAACTCACCACCCAAGCCAATGCTGCGCGCCGCTATCGCGAGCTTAAACAGCAAGAGCGCCAGTTGCACGCACAGTTGCTAGTGATGCGTTACCTCGAGCTGCAACAGTTAGCAGAAGCAGAAAGTGCTGAAATTAGCCGCTTGGACACCTTGCTAGCCCAAGTACAGGCGCAGGCGGAGCAATTGGCACTGCAACTGACTGAGCTAAAATTGCAGCAAGATGACGTTGAAGATCTCGAAAGCCGCCAAGTGGCGCAGTTCTATCAAAGCAATACCGAGATAGCCAAGGTCGAGCAGCAAATTAGCTTTTTGCAAGAGCGTGATCAGCAATTAGCCAAAGAGCAGGCACGGCTACAGCAACAATTAACGGATAACGAAACACAACAGCAAACTGCTTCCGCGCAGCTCACTCGCTTGGCGGAGCGGCAGGCCGAGCTTTCACCGTTGGCTGAGCAAGCGGAAGAGATATACAGCGAGTTGACGTTGCAGCAGCAAACGCTGGATGAACAACTGGAGCAGTTGGCGGAGCAAGTGCGGCGAGCACGTACTGTGGCCAGCGAAGCGAAACATCGCCAAGAGTTAGCTTCCACTAAAGAGCAGCATTTCAAACAGCAGTTGGGGCGCGAGCAGCAGCAACTACAGCGGTTGCAGCAACAACTGGCCGCATCGAGCGAACAGTCTGATAGTGAAGTGAATGCGCTGCAGCAGCAACTGCAGCAAGTGCAGCAGAGTTTAGCCACTGTTACTGAACAGCTAGAGCAAGCTGACGCCGAGTTACAGCAGGTACAAACCGACGAGCAGGCACAACGTCATCAATGCGATGAGGCCAAGCAGCAAGTTAGTCAATTACAGCAGCGCCAGCAGTTGCTGGCCAATTGGCTTGCGGCGCAGCAGACCGAGCAGGCTGCTGACCTACCGCAACTGTGGCAGAAAGTGACGATTGCCCCCGGTTGGGAAGCGGCGGTAGAACATTGGTTAAAACCTCTATTACAGCAAGCATGGCTCGCTGATGCTAATAGCCAGCAGTCGGGCTTTGTAGCGACATCTACTCAGCAATGGGGGCCAATTGCTGTGCCAGCCAACTTTGCCCCTTGGTTGGCGCATTGGCAGTTTGCCGCAGATGAACAGGCGGCGCAGTCATTGTTGGCTGAGCTAACACCTCAGCAATTAATCTTGTGCCAAAGTGGTCGGCTGTTGGGGCAGGGAATTCAACTCACTGCCAATACGGCCAGTGGTGATTCGTTGGTACAGATGAACGCCGAGCTGGCGGAAATTGAGCACGCTCTGCCCAGCGCTGAAGCCTTGTTGCTGCAAAGCCAGCAAACGTGGCAACAGACACAATCGCAAAGTCGTGAGCTGACTGAACAGCTCAAGCGTTTACAGGCTGCGATGCAGCAAGCGCAAATACAGCAATCAAAAACAGCTGTTGAGCTAACAGCCGCGGAACGGCGCGTTACCGATGCCCAGCAGCAGCGTCAGCAATTACAAGCGGAGATTTCCGCCACTCAAGCGCGGATAACTGATGTTGAAATGGCGCTAGAGGCGTTAATTGAAGCGCAGTTTGCTGGAGACGATGAGCTGTATGAGCAACAACAACATGCGCAACGGCTTGAAGCGCAATTGCAAACGGCGCAGCAACAACGGCAAACTTTTAGAGGGCAGCTAAGTGACGCTGAGCGTAAAAGCCGTGAACTGGCGCGCCAAGCAAATGAGGTGCATACCGCGCACGCGTTGGCGCAGCAGCAAGTAACACAACTTAATGCGCAACATCAGGCGCTTACCGTGCAACTGCAGCAGTTGGTGCCCGTTAACTTTACCGATAATGCGCCGCAGCAAGTGGCCGAATTACAGCTAAAGTTACAGCAGTTACTCGCTACCCAAACGGCGCAACAACAGCAACTTGAACAAACGCGTGCCAAGCAAGCGGATTTACAAAATCAATACGATGCGATAGCAATCAAGCAAAAACAACAGCTTGGCGAGGCTGAGCACTTGACTCAGTCGATCAGCACGTTAAAGTTACGTCGCGAAGGTTTAAAAGGTCAGGCTGAAACCCAGTTGCAGTTGCTCACAGAGCAACAGTTGCGCGTTGATGAAGTCGCGCAACAAATTACGGCCGACGTGACCGTTGAACAACGGCAGCGAGATTTAGAAGGTATCCGTAATAATATCAGCCGATTAGGTGCTATTAACCTCGCGGCTATTGACGAATATGAGCAGCAGAAGCAGCGTAAAACTTATCTTGATGAGCAAGATCATGATTTAACGCAAGCGCTGACCAGCTTGGAAGAAGCGATTCGTCGTATCGACCGGGAAACTCGCAGTCGTTTTAAAGCGACGTATGAACAAGTCAATCAGGGGCTTGGCGAGCTGTTTCCTAAAGTATTTGGCGGTGGAAGTGCCTACTTAGCGTTAACCGATGATGACCTGTTAGACACAGGTGTGACCATCATGGCGCGGCCACCGGGTAAAAAGAACAGTACTATCCACTTACTTTCAGGTGGAGAAAAGGCGTTGACCGCTTTATCATTGGTGTTTGCTATTTTTAGGCTAAACCCCGCTCCATTCTGTATGTTGGATGAAGTAGATGCGCCATTAGATGACGCGAACGTAGATCGTTTTTGTCGATTACTGCAAGAGATGTCCAGTAGCGTTCAGTTTATCTATATTAGTCATAACAAAATTACTATGGAAATGGCCGATCAATTGATTGGTGTGACCATGCATGAACCGGGTGTTTCGCGGATTGTGGCGGTGAATATTGAACAAGCCGTCGCAATGGCAGATGCCGGATAATTACAGGAATTACAGGTTAGCAATGGAAGATTTACAGCCAGTTTTAATCGTGTTGAGTGCCGTGGCCATTATTGCAGTACTTGTTCACGGCTTTTGGTCTATCCGCAAACAACAGCCTAAGGGACTTAAAGATTCACCACTGACAGGTCGCAACCGCGAGGCCAGTCAAAACCGTGATCGCGAAGGCTTTGATGCCGATGGTATTGGTGAAGTGCGCGTGCGCAAAATGACCGCTGATGACCGTCCACCAAAACTGAAAACTACCAAGCGCCCTAAAATGGTCGCTGAACCTGCTGATGCCGATCCAGATCCGTTTGACACTGCAGAAGAAATGCCAGAAGACGTTGCGTTTGAATTATCTAGTGAACATAACGCTACTCGTGCGCCCAAAGCTAATCGTCATGAACCTCAGCTGAGCATTGAAGAGGAAGCCGTGGCGGAAGAAGAACCACAACTAGAGCTTGGTTTGGCCGAAGAAACGCCGGAAGACGTGGTGGAAGAGGTTGCAGATGATGAACCGCTACCTGCGCCACGCGATGTTTTGGCGCTGCATGTAGTGGCTCGTTCAGGGCAACAACTGAATGGTGCTGAGCTATTGCCAGCCTTATTAGCGCTTAACTTCAAATATGGCGAAATGCAGATTTTTCACCGTCATGAGGACAATGCCGGACACGGTAAAGTGTTATTTTCACTGGCTAACATGGTTAAGCCTGGGGTATTTGACCCAGACAACATGGAACAATTTACCACGCAAGGGATCGTGCTGTTTATGACACTGCCATGTTACGGCGATGCCTTGTTTAACTTCTCCAACATGCTCAATTCGGCCCAACAATTGGCTGATGATCTCGATGCACTACTGCTAGATGGCGAACGCAACATCTGGAGTAACGAGAGCAAAGCGGCTTATTTAGAGCGCATTCGAGCAAACGCCTAATTTCAGGCTTCTCCACATAGCTTAAGGCCGCAACAGCGGCCTTTTATTTATCGGATAGAGATATGGCAACCGTAGAACAACAGCTAGACGCACTCACGCAACAGATCAACGAACACAACATCCGCTACTACGTTGATGACAATCCGACCATTCCTGATGCTGAATACGATCGTTTGATGCAGCAGCTCAAAGCATTAGAAACTGAGCACCCGCATCTGCAACGCCCAGATTCACCTACATTGCGCGTTGGTGGTGCCGCGTTAGCTAAGTTCGAGCAAGTTGAACACTTACGGTCAATGCTGAGTTTGGATAACGTCTTCAGCGAAGAGGAGTTTACTGCGTTTCATCGCCGTGTGACCGAACGAGCAGGGCAAGTGCAGTACTGTTGTGAACCTAAGTTGGATGGCTTAGCGGTGAGTTTAGTGTATCGCGACGGCATGCTTGAGCGCGCGGCCACACGCGGTGATGGTGCAGTGGGAGAGAACATTACTGAGAACGTCCGCACTATTCGCTCGATCCCGTTAAAACTGCGTGGTGAAGGCTATCCGCCGTTGCTCGAGGTTCGCGGTGAAGTGTTTATGCCGCGTGCCGCGTTCGAAGCGTTAAATGAGCGTGCTCGCGCGCGCAATGAAAAAGTGTTTGTTAACCCGCGTAACGCGGCAGCGGGCAGTTTGCGTCAGCTAGATAGCAAAATTACCGCATCACGTTCTCTGGCATTTTATGCATACGCGCTTGGCGTTGTTGAACCGGAATCATTTGCCATGGCCGATAGCCATTATGGTCAGCTGCAACAGCTCAAAACCTGGGGTTTACCAGTCAGCAGTGAAACTAAGTTAGCGGACGATTTGGCCGGCGTGCAGCAGTATTACCAAGATATTCTCGAAAAGCGTCCGAGCTTAGCATTTGATATTGATGGTGTGGTGTTTAAAGTCAATGCAATTGCTGCTCAGCAGCAGTTGGGATTTGTCGCGCGAGCACCGCGCTGGGCGACAGCTTATAAGTTCCCAGCACAGGAAGAGTTGACCGTATTGGAAGGCGTTGACTTCCAAGTGGGCCGTACTGGTGCTGTGACTCCCGTCGCGCGTTTAAAACCGGTGTTTGTTGGTGGTGTAACCGTATCCAACGCTACTTTGCATAACGCCGATGAGATTGACCGCTTGGGCGTTAAAGTGGGTGACACCGTGATTGTACGGCGTGCTGGCGATGTTATCCCACAAATTGTGGCGATAGTGGCAGAGAAGCGCCCAGAAGACGCCAGCGATATTGTGTTCCCGAGCAGCTGCCCAGTCTGTAGTTCCTTGGTTGAGCGTGTTGAAGGCGAAGCCGTCGCACGTTGTACCGGTGGGTTGTTCTGTGCTGCGCAACGCAAAGAGGCGATCAAGCATTTTGCTTCTCGTAAAGCGTTAGATGTTGATGGGTTAGGTGACAAAATTGTCGAACAGTTGGTGGATCGCGAGCTGATCAAAAGCCCTGCCGATCTGTTCCGGCTTAGCGCTTCCACACTGACAACATTAGAACGTATGGGGCTGAAATCAGCCAATAATCTGGTTGCCGCACTGCAGGCGGCAAAAACGACCACGTTACCTAAGTTTCTCTACGCTCTAGGCATTCGAGAAGTGGGGGAGGCGACGGCAGCGAATTTAGCAAACCACTTTAAAACACTGGAACAGTTACAAAACGCCAGCGTTGAGCAACTGATTGAAGTGGAAGATGTGGGCACTGTGGTAGCGCAGCATGTTAAGCACTTCTTTGAACAAACCCATAACCTTGAAGTCATCGCCCAGCTGATCGACGCTGGAGTGAACTGGCCTGCTATCGAGTTGCCATCAGCAGACGAACAGCCGCTTAAAGGGCAAACTTGGGTGTTAACCGGTAGCTTAACTTCGTTAGGACGCACCGAAGCCAAAGCGAAATTGGAAGCGCTCGGTGCGAAAGTTGCGGGCAGCGTATCGAAGAATACCGATTGCGTGGTGGCTGGCGAAGCCGCTGGTTCTAAGCTGGCTAAAGCTACTGAGCTGGGCATCCGCGTGATAGATGAAGCCGAATTAATCTCAATTCTGGCGTGATAGGGGGATTTAGTGGGTATTATTCAGTTGAAAATGATGCCGATGATGCCCATTTAATAGGTTCCTGTTTCCGAATGAAACGCAGTTATGTATAGCTTTGAAGATGTTCGCTGGCTAGATGATAAAGGGCATGTGCGCCCGCCATTACTGCTCTATTTGCTGTTGTTATTTCTTGCTCGCGGTTGGTGCATCTTTGCTATGTCATTAAGTGACGGCAACGACCGCGCTAGCTTAGTCCGCCTATTTTTCCCTGAACGTATCGATTTCATGGTGTCATTGGCTGCTGGCGTCGGGGCGGTATTCCTGTTGTTCTTGGTGACCTGTGAGCGCCGACGTGACCCATCGTGGCTACAGCCACTATTTTCAAAGCTGCGACCGATGCTGTGCGGTTTGTTGCTGGTGGACGCCGTGTTGCTGTGGTTTCGACTTAAACATAATGGCTTTATGTTTGAATGGTCGATGGCATTAGACGGCTTACTGCTGTTTTGGTCGGCGTTATATGTGCAGGCTTCAAGACATTTGCGACTCTATGTGCGAGATTGGCAGGTGCATGAGTAGATATCGTTAGCATCGGTTAAGCGTTTATTTCTAATCGTTTTCGACTTTCACTTTCATATCAATGAACTATATTTTGGATTATCCATAGAGTTCGAACGTCCTGTTCGAATGTCGCCAATGTTGGGGGCATGATTGGCTAAATCCAAATACTTACGACTGCCGGTTAACAAGTTGCAGGTTGGACTGAAAGTAAAACTGCCACTTTCTTGGACGGAACATCCGTTCTTATTTAACAGAGTGGCGCTTGATTCAGAGGCACAGATAGAGATGATCAAAAATCTCGGTGTGCCCTATGTCTATGTCGTTTCTGGTGCAGAATTGCTTGAAGATAGCGAACCAGAGGTTGATGTGGTGCCTACACCATCAAAAACGGCTTCGCCGCAACAAGCAGCGCTCAGGCAAGCGCGTAAGGCATTACGTCATAGCCAGAATCAATTTATCGATGCCATGAATCAAAGCCGAACCTTGATGGGTAAGTTGGTCAGTGACCCTGAGGGCGCGGTACGTGAAGCCGCGCTATTAGTCGAAATGATGCTCGAGCAGCTTTATGCCTCAGAGCAACCGCGCTTGGCGTTAGTGAGTTCGGGAGAAAACCGCACCAGTATTACACAGCACGGTATTTCAGTGGCCACGTTGGCGCTAGTGATGGGGCATCATCTTGACTTAGAAAAAACGCTGCTACGCGCAATTGCGACCGGGGCCATATTGCATGACGTCGGTAAAATGCGGGTGCCGGAAGATATTCGTACTAAGCGCAGCGGCTTGTCGGCGTCGGAAAAGAACTTTCTCGCCATGCATCCCAATTTTGGCTATGACCTGCTAAAAAAAAGCGGCATGTTTAGCGATGACGTCTTGAATATTGTGCTGCATCACCATGAATTTTTTGATGGTTCAGGTTATCCCGATGGTTTGAAAGGCGATAAGATTGCGTTGCCAATTCAGTTGGTTTCATTGGCTAATGATTTTGATAGTCAGCTTTGGCGTGACGATATTATCTCACCGCAAATCGCACTGGGGCACTTGTTTAAAAACCGTGCGGGGATGCATCAACAGACGTTAATCCAAACCTTGGTCAAAGTGTTGGAGATCTATCCTCCCGGAACCATTGTACAGTTGAGTGATGGTGCAGTGGCCAAAGTGATGTTAACCACCAGTGAAACCACTAAGCCACAGGTGTGGTCGTGCACTGTTGACGGTGCCGATGCGGAATATCGTTTTTTAATGGATGAGGATGTGGTGGTTGAGGCCGCCATTAAGCCATCAGATCTTAGCCACGGTGCGAGTAAGACGCTGCAGGCTGAGGATGGCATAAGTTTTTATATTTGTTAGGGAAGATTTGACCTGTACGGGGAGTGTTTAACAATGCCGGAATGGCGTCAGGCAGTATTGTTGAGTGGCAACATTATATCGCTCTGCAAAACCGAGCCCTTCCATCATCGATAATTGTTGTGCCCGTTGGGACATCGAGCATAGGCAGATAGTTTGCTTGGCGTGCCAGTTAAATACTCAAGGTCAATTCCCAGAACGCACAGCGAATAAGGGTAGCGTGAATGAAACGAGTTGCGGTAATTGGTTGCGGTTGGTTTGGGTTTCCTTTAGCGAAAGCCTTAATTGCCAGCGGTACTGATGTGATTGGTACAAAAACAACTGAGGAAGGATTACAGCAGTTGCGCGATGCGGGTATCGACGCCGTGTTATTAAATTTAGGGCATGAGGATGCCACCGCGCAGTTGCACAGTATTTTGGCCGATGTGTCCGCCTTGGTAGTGAACATTCCGCCCGGATTGCGGCGTGGCGAGAATGACTACTTAGATAAACTCAAGCTGCTGCTAGAGCCGATCAAACAGAGTCAACTTAAAAAATTGGTCTACATTAGCAGTACGGGGGCCTATCCACAGACGCAAGGTTGGCTAACAGAAGCGGATTTAGCTGCTGCTGAACCCGGCAGCTCAAGTTGGGTGCTGCAACAAGCGGAGCAACTGATGCAGTCTTTGCGTCACGATAACTTAGCCGTGACCACGGTAAGGTTTGCCGGACTTGTCGGCGCAGGGCGGAATCCAGGTCGCTTTTTAGCGGGAAAAACTGATTTGCCCAACGGCGATAATCTGGTGAATTTGGTGCATTTAGAGGACTGCATCACGGCGGTACGGAAAATTTTGCACAGCCAACAGCGCAGCACTACCTACAACTTAGTATCTCCAGCACATGTGCGTAGAGATCAATTTTACACTCAAGCAGCAGCTTCTTTAGGACTGCCACCACCGCAGTTTCTCGCATCAAATCAAGGCGACGGCAAAGTAGTTGTCGGCGATCTTATCTGCTCTGAACTTGACTTCAGTTATCAATACCGTGACGCTAAAGCGTTGCTGAATTAGTGTCGTCAGTTTTCTCCCTTTCCCACATACATGAAGAGGTACTAATTACATGTTGTTGAAACGACTCATTACCACCACCTTATCGATATTGCTGCTAAGCACCGCGTTTGCTCAAGTACAGGCCGCTGCAGTCTCCCAATCCCAAGCGGGAGAGTACCAAGAGGGAAGAGACTACAAAGTAGTCAGTGGTATACCGGAAGCTGAAGGCCCCGTGGTTCGTGAGTTTTTCTCTTATAACTGTCCACATTGTTACCATCAAGATCCGCAAATTAACGCTACAGCTGAGTTACTTAAAGGTAAAGTGGCTTTTGAGCGCACTCCTGTTGGCGCTGGCCGAACACAGTGGATCATGAGCCAAAAAGCCTATTTCATTGCCAACAAGTTTAAAGTGGTGAATCAGGTTCATAGCGAAATTTTTCAGCGAATTCACGAGCAACATCTGCCGTTTCAGCATGACGAAGATCTGGTAAGTTTTTTTACTCAGCAAGGGTTAGCCAAAGCGGATATCGAAAAAACACTGGCATCAGCGGATATCTCACTAGCCTTGGCAAATTATGATTCGCAAACCCAGTTGTCAGGTATTACTGGCGTGCCATCATTGTTGGTCAAGGGTAAGTATCTAATTGTGAATAAACCGAAAGATGCACAAGGTTTAGCAAAGTTAGTCGTTTATCTAGCTGAATTACCTTAACGGATAAATAGCAGCGCAAAGTCGGTGACATCACCGGCTTTTTTGTATCTTTTTCAATAAATTTCTATCGACATTGGTCTAATTTCCATCAAGCGCCTTTCTTGACCCTATTGTATTACTTAAACGTTAACTAACTAATTAATATGACAAATGACAAAATCTTACGTTTACGTAAACTTTTTCATAGACTAAGGTCGCGATTGTGACCCACTTCGCTATTGCTAGATTAAATGTGACTTAATTGTAAAAAGGGGAAGTCATTATGGGCTTTGATAGCAACGAGAAGGCACTGAGTTACTGGCGCGAAAACCTGCGTCTAGTGTTAGGACTTTTGGCAGTCTGGTTCGCCGTGTCCTATGGCTGTGGCATCGTGTTTGCCGACGCTTTAAACGAAATACATTTCATGGGTTTTAAACTGGGTTTTTGGTTTGCTCAGCAGGGCTCTATTTATGTGTTCGTCGCGCTGATTTTTATCTACGCATATAAAGCGAACGCCTTAGATAAAAAATATAACGTACACGAAGACTAAGGGGACATCGACATGAGCGTTCAAGCATTAACCTTTCTGATCGTAGGGCTGTCGTTCGCGCTCTACATCGGTATTGCGATCTGGTCTCGTGCCGGCTCGACTAAAGATTTCTACGTCGCTGGTGGTGGTGTACCTCCAGTAATGAATGGTATGGCGACTGCTGCTGACTGGATGTCAGCTGCGTCCTTTATCTCTATGGCCGGGATCATCTCGTTCGTTGGCTATGACGGCAGCGTGTACTTGATGGGCTGGACTGGCGGTTATGTATTGTTAGCGCTCTGTATGGCTCCTTACTTGCGTAAGTTTGGCAAGTTCACCGTGCCAGATTTTATTGGTGAACGTTACTACTCGCAAACTGCGCGTGTTGTGGCGGTGATATGTGCCATTTTCATCTGCTTTACTTATATTGCTGGGCAGATGCGTGGCGTTGGGGTGGTGTTCTCGCGCTTTCTTGAGGTTGAAGTGAATACTGGTGTGTACATCGGTATGGCTGTAGTGTTCTTCTATGCCGTGCTCGGCGGTATGAAAGGGATTACCTATACCCAGGTGGCCCAATACTGCGTACTGATCTTCGCCTTTATGGTGCCGGCAATCTTTATCTCGGTAATGATGACTGGTCATGTCATCCCGCAAATTGGCTTCGGTTCAACCGTGGTCGATGCTGCGGGTAATGATACTGGGGTCTATCTGCTTGAAAAGCTCGATGGACTATCCACCCAGCTTGGGTTTAGTGAATATACCGAAGGCAATAAGAGTACCATCGACGTGTTTGCAATTACTGCTGCGCTGATGGTGGGGACTGCGGGTTTACCACACGTGATCGTGCGTTTCTTTACCGTGCCTCGCGTGAAAGACGCACGTACTAGTGCGGGTTGGGCGCTAGTGTTTATTGCTGCGTTGTATACCACTGTACCTGCGGTTTCTGTGTTTTCTCGGGTCAACATGATCGAGACCATCAACGGTGTCGACGGCAAAGGCGTAGCGCATGAAGCCGCTCCCGATTGGATTAAAAACTGGGAACGTACTGGTCTGATAAAGTGGAATGACAAAAATGGTGATGGCTTGATGTATTACGCCAAAGGAACTTTGGATGATGCATCAGCAAATGAGATGAGTATTGACCGTGACATTATGGTGTTAGCTACACCTGAAATTGCAAGTTTGCCAGCTTGGGTTATCGCTTTGGTAGCGGCAGGGGGCTTGGCAGCAGCGTTATCAACATCCGCAGGGCTGCTGCTGGTTATCTCAACGTCGGTGTCACATGACTTGCTGAAGAAGAATTTCATGCCGGATATTTCCGATAAGAAAGAGCTGATGTTTGCGCGAACAGCGGCTGCTGTAGGGATTGTCATTGCCGGTTACTTCGGTATTAATCCTCCAGGCTTTGTGGCGGCGGTGGTGGCATTCGCCTTCGGTTTAGCGGCTTCGTCCTTGTTCCCAGCTATCGTGATGGGCATCTTCTCTAAGCGTATGAATAAGGAAGGGGCAATTGCGGGGATGGTGCTAGGTCTCGGTTTCACTGCGGCTTACATTGTCTACTTCAAGTTCGTTAATCCAGCAGCGAACGTACCTGATAACTGGTTGTTTGGTATTTCGCCAGAAGGGATTGGCATGGTGGGGATGATCATCAACTTTGTGGTTGCCATAGTGGTCAGTAAGATGACAGCCGAGGTACCTGCTGAAGTGCAAGAGATGGTCGAATCTATCCGTTTCCCTAAAGGTGCGGGTGAAGCTTCGGGTCACTAATCACAACGTAAAAAGCAGAAAGGCGCTAAATGCGCCTTTCTTTTTGCTTGCGATCTTAATCAGGCTTTTTCGAGCTGCGTTGGCAAAGTGGCTAGTTCAGCTGAACTGTCTTCATTGATATGAGATGGTTTGCTGGTAACGGTGTGGAGTTTCATGGTCGCAGCCACAATAGCGGATAGCAAGCAACCGCCCATCAGATAGGCTGCCACGCTATGCCAGCTGCCATTTGATACCGTGACTAATGCGGTGGCGATAAATGGAGTAAAGCCGCCGCCAATAACACTCGCCACTTGATAACCCACTCCTGCGCCGCTATAGCGATAACTTGCGCCAAACAGTTCCGTAAATACCGGCTGTTGTACGCACACCACCATATCATGCGCCAGATTGGCCAGCAGTAACGAGCAGGTAATAATGCCCACGACCGAACGCGCTTCAAGCGCCATAAAGAATGGTAAAGCACTTAATGCGCCAATGAGCGCGCCTGTAATGTAAATGCGCTTGCAACCGTACTTATCTGCCAGCAACGCAAAACAGGGGATAGAAAGACAACTCATTGCGCCGACACATAATCCGATATTAAGAAATAGCTCGCGTGATAGACCAAGATTATGGGTTGAATAGTTTAGGGCAAACGTGGTGACGATATACATCGTCAGTAGCTCACACAGCCGTAAGCCGATAATTTGTAGAAATGCCGCTGGATGACGACACAACGCTTCCAATACCGGTAGTGTCTTTGGCTGCGTTGTGTGCTCGGATAACGCTTGCACTTGCGCAAACTCTACCGATTCATCCATGCCACGGCGGATATACCATGCGGCAATCACTAGCAACACACTTAATAGAAAGGGGATTCGCCAGCCCCACTGCAGAAATTGCTGCTCAGTGGTGAAATGGCTAATGAGTGACACGAGCCCAGTGGATAGCAGTAACCCCACACCATAACCCACTTGCACGCCACTACTGTAAAAGGCTTTCTTATGCTTGGGCGCATTTTCTACCGCAAGTAGCGCCGCGCCGCCCCATTCACCGCCTACGGCAAAACCTTGGATTGCACGAAGTGTCACCAACAACGCCGGCGCCCACCATCCAATCGTGGCAAATGAGGGGAGCAGTCCGATGCACGCGGTGGATATTCCCATCAGCCAAACGGTTAGCATTAACATGCGTTTACGGCCGAGACGATCACCAAAATGCCCAAAAATAACGCCCCCAAGGGGCCGAAACAGAAAGCCAACACCAAATGTAGCAAAGGCCGCTAATGTGCCCATGGTGGGGCTAACTTGTGGAAAAAATTGGCTATTGAATACCAAGGCAGCGGTAATACCGTAAAGTAAAAAGTCGTACCAATCGACGACGGCTCCAGCAAAACTGCCTAGGGCAGCCCGCCTAGCGCGAGCACCTTGAGTATTATCCCCCGTTGGAGAAGCTAAATCCTGAGTTATATCCATAGTTATGCGGTACTGCGATTGTATAATGTTAGCGGTATTGAAAAATTTCGCGGGTGTTGCTGTAAAGTATGCGAAAAACAGGAGCAGACTAGCGCGACTTTTACGATTAGGAAACCCTTAAATTGAGTATTCTCTTAAAAAATTGCGTGATAATTGTGTGAACAACAACATAGGCAGGTAGATTTTGGGAAATTCTTAATCGGTTTGCTTTGGTTGAGCCGTAGACATTAGACCAAAGACAAGTGGTTGGTTTATGGTTCAGCAGCCATTATTAAGCGACTGATAATAAAGCTAACGATAACGGCTATGGATGAATCTGAACTGTTACCCATTCGCAGTTTTCTCGAGCAGTTGGTGCCATTTAATGAGCTACCGCTAGATACCTTAGAGCAGTGTTGTCGCACCTTATCCATTGGCTATTACAGCAAAGCTTCGGTGGCGGTACCGCTTGATGAAAATAACCCCATGCTTTATATCGTTCGCAGTGGCGCTTTCGAAGTACGTGACGCTGATGGTGAGTTGGTCGATCGCTTAGGCGAGGGGGACTACTTTGGCTTTCCTTCATTATTGTCGGGAGAGGGGGCCAGCAACCAAGTGCTTATTCTCGAAGATGGCTTGGTTTACCATCTGCCGCCTGCCGAATTTGATCGACTGCGGTTACAACATCGTCACTTCGATCGCTTTTTTAATCGCGCCTACGCTAAACGCTTACGTCATGAACGCCGTTTCAAAAACCGTGATTCGGTCACCACCAATCGTATTTCCAGCTTGATTTCGGCTGAGTTGCTCAGTGTTGCCAGCCACGACACAGTGACCCACGCGGCTGGGCAGATGCGCAATCAACATGTGTCGTCAGCATTAGTGCTGGATAACGGCAAGCTAGTTGGCATTCTGACTGACCGTGATTTACGCAATCGAGTACTGGCAGAAGGTTTGACTGGTGAGGTTACCGTTAAACAAGCCATGACCCAAATGCCGGTGTCTATTGACGCTAAAGCGCTAGTGTTTGAGGCAATGTTGTTGATGAGTGAGCACAACATTCACCATCTCCCCGTGCTTGAGAATGGTCTGCCCATCGGCATGGTGACGTCCACCGACATTATTAGAAGTCAGTCATCGCAACCATTATTGCTGATTCGCGAAATTGAACGACAGCAGCAGTTACCCGATTTGATTACCGTGAGCCGACAAATTCCACAACTGTTACAGAACCTCATCAGTGCCGATGCGCGAGCGGAAGAGATTGGGCGGATCCTCACCAGTGTGACGGATGCGTTGACCCGTAAACTTATCATGTTACACCAGGCGATACTTGGTGAGCCGCCGATGGCATTTTGTTGGTTAGCGTTTGGCTCGCAAGGTCGGCAAGATCAAGTCGCATGTTCAGATCAAGATAATGGCTTGCTGTTAGCGCAGGAGCCAGACGAGCAAGCTCGAGACTATTTTCAAGCGCTGGCCGCCGGAGTGTGCAGTGGCTTAAACGAATGTGGTTATATGTTTTGCCCCGGTAACATTATGGCGCAAAATCCCACATGGATGTTGTCTCACGATGCTTGGCAGCAAAAGTTCTTCGACTGGGTCGAGAGTCCAGCCCCTAAAGCTTTGATGCACGCGAGCATCTTTTTCGATATGCGTGCGGTATGTGGCCCAAGTAGTTTGTTTGAGAGCCTGCAGCAATCCGTATTAAAGCGAACGAAAGATAACGATATCTTTCTCGCTGCATTAACTGGCAATGCGTTAACGGAATCACCTCCGTTAGGCTTCTTTCGCAAATTTGTATTGGAACGTGATGGTAGCGAAGTCAAAGGTATCGACTTAAAGCACCGTGGTAGTGCTTTAATTAACGATATTGCGCGTGTATACGCGTTATCGGCGGGTATATCGGAAGTGAATACCGCCAAGCGCATCAAGCGTTGTATTGATGCGGGTGTGCTGAACCGTAAAGACGGGCTTAATTTAGCCGATGCCTTGGAGTTTATTGCGCACATGCGCTTAGCTAACCAAGGAGAGCAGTTCGAACAACAACAACCGCTGACAAACTTTCTTAAACCACAAGCGCTGTCGTCGTTGATGCGGCATCAACTGCGGGATGCATTTAAAGTGGTACACGATAGTCAATCCGCGTTGCGGCTTAAATTTATGCGGAGCTTTTGATGGCAGGCTGGTGGAATCGCTGGCGTTTGCAGTATCAACTGTGGCGCGCGGATGATGGTTTAGCTGACTACTTGTCGGCGCTGCAGCTATTACTGCAACAACCATCATTGGAACATATCCCATTAGTTGCTGTTGACTTAGAAATGACCGGGTTAAATGCGCAGCAAGATCAGATAATCTCTGTCGGTTTGATCCCTATCGAACACGGCCGCTTATTATTGGGAAAAGCGCAACATCGCTTAGTCAATATTGCTGGCAGTGTAGGGCAGAGTGCGGCGATCCACGGCATTGTCGACCGGCAATTGCAGGAAACAACGCTGACGCAACAAGAAATGCTAATTTGGTTACTGCAAATGACTTACGGCAAATTGATGATTTTTCATCACGGTATGTTGGATATCGCGTTTTTGTCGAAACTCAGTCAACAGGTGTATCAGCGGCCGCTTCATTTACCCGTGATTGACACTTTGCAGATAGAACAGCGTCGTTTGATGCGGGATCGTCACGTGATTGAGCAAGGCAGCTTACGCTTACATGCTTGTCGACGTCGCTACCGTTTACCCGCCTATGCCGCGCATAATGCGCTCATCGATGCCACCGCTTGTGGTGAACTATTCTTGGCACAAACGTCCTTCAGCCACTGGTCACGCCAGCCACTAGATGACTATCTATTTTGGTTTTAGTCAAAAAAAGCGTCCTTTTTGGACGCTTTAGTTTTCGCCACTCAGGTTAGCTATTCTGGTGACGATAGAAGTAATCTACCGCGCGTTTGATCAGCTCAAGCCCAGTTTGATCACAAGGTGGCAGCTCGGCATCACTCTCATTAATTGGGGTGATACGTTCACCCCATTTCAATAATATCGCCGCACTCGTTAACCCAGCGCCGAAAGCACATGACAGGATATGCTGGCCTGGCTTAATCAGGTCTTGTTCCAGAGCATCACAGATAGCAATTGGAATTGTCGCCGCAGAAGTGTTGCCATAGTTGGCAATGTTCACAAAAGCTTTTGTTGGGTCGATCTTCATCTTGTGTACTAGCGTATCGATAATGCGCTCGTTGGCTTGGTGTGGGATCACTAAGTCAACTTGATCTTTATCCATATCGCAGTTTTCTAACACTTTGGCACTAAGATTGGCCATGCCTTGAATCGCACGTTTGAAGATTTCGCGGCCATCAAATTGGATAAAGAAATCCAATGAGTCGGCGGAGTAGCGATCCATTCCAGAGCCGAAGCTGGCTTTAAGGATCTCACGGCCTTCTGGGTCGTTGTTGAGTTCATAACTCAGCACGCCTTCAACTTTATCTGTGGCTTCAACGACCACTGCGCCTGCTCCATCACCAAACAGTACTGCTGTTTCTCGACGTGACCAATCAATGAAAAAGCTCAAGCGTTCAGCACCGATCACCAATACTTTGCGCGCTGAACCACTTCTGATTTGGCCAGTCGCCAAACTCAGAGCATATAAAAAACCACTACATGCGGCGTTGATATCAAATGCTGCACAGTTCGCCCCAATGTTCGCTTGAACGGTGGAGGCGATATTCGGAATCAAGGTATCTGGAGTGGCAGTTGCCAGAATGATCATGTCGATATCACTGCCTTCTAAGCCCGCAGCAGCTAAGGCGCGCTTAGCTGCCACAGAGGCAAGTTCAGAGGTATCAACGTGGCTAATGTGACGTTGGCTAATCCCTGTGCGAGGTTTAATCCACTCGTCAGAGGTTTCCATAAAGGTAGCTAAATCGTCGTTAGTTAAAGTAGCGGGCGGAACACATTTACCCCAGCCAGTAATCGTGGCGTACTGCATATAAAAATACTCTCATTGTCGACGCTAGACGTCGCGGCTAACTAATATTCGATGTGGATCGAACATACTCGCACGTGTATATCGCTAAACCTAGGTTCTGAACTGAACAAGCAGGATATGGTGTGTTATTGAGGATCTGTTCAATGCGCCTAGGTTACCCCGTCATTTGCCATAAATAAAGTTTGATAAACATAGGTTGATTAATTCAGCATGAAACCAACTAAAAAAGTTTCGATAAATCACTTCTTTTATGGCGGATAGTGGCTGCATTTTATTGGCAACTACCTATAATGCCCACAGATAAATTTGGGAGATACAGCGTGAAAAAAGCGGTGTTTTTGGATCGAGACGGTGTCATCAACGTCGACTCTGGTTATGTACATACGGTTGATGAGTTCGAATATATTGAAGGCGTATTCGATGCTTGTCGTGAGTTAAAGCAGCAAGGCTACCTATTAGTAGTGGTAACTAATCAAGCTGGTATTGCACGCGGCTACTATAGCGAAGATGAATTTGAGCATCTAACTGAATGGATGGATTGGAACTTCGCTGATAAAGGTGTCGACTTTGATGGTATCTACTATTGTCCACATCACCCAGAAGAAGGTATCGGTGAATATAAGCAGGATTGTGATTGTCGTAAACCCAAGCCGGGCATGTTAGTCAGCGCACAACGCTTTCTCAAAATCGATATGGAGCAGAGTGTGATGGTTGGTGATAAAGCTGACGACATGCGTGCTGCGTTAGCGGCGGGTGTGACAACATGTATTCTGGTGCGTACAGGTAAAGCGATAGACGAAGCGAGTGAACAACTGGCAACAGTTGTACTTGATTCCATTGCTGATGTGCCTCGTTACCTGCAACAACAGCAAAAATAATACTGTTAAGCACAATTTATAGACCAAATAATGGGGTTCGGATTAAAAACTGAGCGGTTGTGCTTAAAGTTGCAAATTATCGGTTATTTGCACTTGCACAAATAAATCCAGTCCCTATAATTCGCTTCCACTGACTCGCGATAAGACGCGGCAGCCTCTAACAGTTATCTGTTGGAATGCTCTTTAACAAATTATCAAGCAATCTGTGTGGGCACTCTCAGAGTGATATATCGACAAACGATTTATCGACTTT
>NZ_JBLXAT010000021.1:0-87532 GCF_048265805.1 Shewanella sp.
GGCCTGGACGCGCTGGCGCGGCTGTGCCGGGCGCTGGATGCTGCGGACGGCGATGAAGCGGCCGCGCAGCTTGCCGTTCTGCGCCAGTTCGTCGAGCGTCGGCGCGAAGCGTTGGCCGATCATGCGAAACAGCGCCGACTCATCCACCTGTTCGCGCCCTTGCTGCCGCAATTTCGCCAGCGCCTGTCGTTGTTCCCAGAGGGTGACAGCCGGGTGCGACAAGGTGCGGTATGGAATTTCCAGATAGTGCTGCCCCTCCGGCTCCAGCACCCAAATGCGGCTGATGTCGCGCGGGTCGCGCCGGATCAGGAACGCAGGCAAGCGGTCGCGCCGAGCTATCCACGGCTTGAGCGCATCGGCGTAGTAATGGATGTGGTCGATGACGAAGCCGGTGCGGGTCAGCGTGCGGCGGATGATGGGCAGAAAATCGACCAGAAAAGCCGTGGTGCGAGTGATGACGGTTGGCACGCCGGTCCGCGCGATAGCTTCGGCCCAGCGCGCTGCCGGCGGCTGGAGCAGGCCGTTGTGCACGGAGCCGTGGTAGGTGCCGACCGCCAATGTGAGCCAGCGCTCCAGCTCACGCAGCGTCAGGGCGGCCTTGTTTTCGGAATCGTAGTCGCCGCGCTGGTCAGGGTTGGAGAAGGTCGTCCCTGGCAATTCGTCGTGGATCATCTGCATCGCCGTGCCGATGATCCGTTCCACGATGCCGCCGTAGTGCGGCTGCCCGAGCGGGCGATAGTCAAGCCGGATGCCATGCTGCTCGCAGCCTCGGCGTAGCGCTTCGCTCTTGAACTCGGCCGCGTTGTCCAGGTAGAGCAGCCTGGGCTTGCCGCTCATCGGCCACTCCATTTCTATGTTCAGACCCTCCAGCCAGGGACGCTTGTCGCAGGCGACATGCACAAGGCACAGGCCGACCGAAACAGATGACGGCGCTTCCAGCGTGACGACCATGCCGAGCACGCAGCGGGTAAACACGTCGATGGCGATGGTCAGATACGGACGGCCAATCGGTTGCCGGTCGCGCTCGTCCACCACGATCAGGTCGATGACCGTGTGATCAATCTGCACTTGTTCCAGTGGCGCGGTCACGGCGGGAGGCTCACCACCGACACCTTGCAGGCTGCGGGACGCATCCTGACCTTCCCGGCGGCGAGTGGCCTTGAGCGGATCGAGGCCGGCGATCCGCAGAGCCACGGTGTTGCGCGCCGGCGCCCGCAGCTTTTGCGCTTTGCAAGCCTGCGCGACCTCGCGGTGGAACGCTGCCAGGCTACGCTTCTGCTTGGTCAGGAAGCGCTTTTGCAGCAACTCGCGGATGATGCGCTCAACTGATTCCGGCAAGCGTCCCTTGCCTTTTCCGCCGCCGGATCGGCTGCGAGCCAGGTCCGTCACAAGCCCAGCACCTTGCCGGGCACGGCGGATTAGGACATACACCTGCCGCCTGGACAGGCCAAGCGCGTGAGCAGCGGCATCGGCGGCTTCATGCCCGACCACATCAAGCGCTGCCAGCGGCCCGATGATTTCCGCCCGTTGCCGGGCCTGCGCCCAAGCCGCATCGGGCAGGGTGGCCACGCCTTGCTCGGCAATCAATGATGTGTCTGACGCCATGCTCACACCTCGCTTTGGTGCACACGAGTATTGAGCATAGTCGAGATTGGTGCAGATGATTTCTGATATTGCGTTGTCAGGAGTCGCCTGCACATCTGGCGTTACGCCCCGTCAATTGGTGCAGTCGTCTTCTGAAAATGACAAAAACACCACCTTGAGTTCATGTTCATAAAACGGTGGTTTGTTGAACACAAATGAAGGATCGTCTCACTCCATGAAGAAAACTTGATCTATAGATTAAATCATCTATAGTTCTATATATGATTTAATCTATGGAGATATTAAGATGCCAGTCACTATTAGCATTTCAGATGATGTGTACGGAAGATTGGAAGCGTTGGCTGTTGGATTCGACACGCCAGAGAGAGTGATCGAGCGCTTACTCGACTCCGTTGAGGATAGCGGGTCGAAATCCACTGGAAACAAACCTGCTCTCACTTTCGTTCCTGATGAGCCAGCTTTCAAAAATGAGTTGATAGCGCGTAAAAAAGCACAGGTCGTACTTCATCTGAAAAATGGGGATCGAGACGTGATCCACTGGAATGCTTCTAGGTTTCAGCCCAGCTCAAATCTGCGAGCTAACTTGTGGTCAGGAATTCTGAGGAACTGGAAGGATAAAGGGATCGTCTCAGCAGAGCTGTCAGTTCTACCCCAAGGTATCAACCACCCTGACGACAACACCGATCTCCTAATAGCTATCGCCGGAGAGGTTCACTGGACGCTTGAAGAGGTAGAGCAGTACTTCGTTGATTATGACCTGGTAAGTAGTGACGATGGTCACCCCTACTACTACCTCGCAACCTTCAGTGAAGAGACTCCTGACAAGTTGAAGCAAATTGCCGGGTTGAACAGCGCTAATCAACTCCATTTGGATCTAAACATCGTTCCGGATGAAGATCCTGGCGAGATCGAGTAGAGTAATACCATCTTATAATCAGTATTTTACGTGTATTGGGGTTAGTTATTATTGATCCGTATTTACTCCAAAACACAAACAAAATATTGATTTACATACAATTTATACATTCTGTATCGGCAAGTAAAATAGTAAAACGCATCAAACCAAATCAAAACAACATTATGATTTTAAAATAATTTTGTTTTATTGGGTGGGAAGTAATTTGAAGGGTTTTGTCGATTCTTGCGCCACGTGTGCGCCACAGATAAATTCTGGCGCACATATGGCGCACAAGATGAGAAAAACCTATGAAAATCAGCATACATAAACGAGATCCAGATAAAAATGGCCTGCGCGCTATCAGGCTTGTTTACTCATTCCAGATTGCTTGATCACAACGAACTCAGAACGGCAGAAATCTACGCAGATATTCTCACCCACCAAACGAAATTTGTGCTTACTTTCCGGATATCTATGATAAACAGGCAGATGCAGTCCCCTGGCGCAACCAAAGGAATATGCGTTAAAGAGCAACAAAGCCAAGTTATAACTTTAGATGTAAATGAGACACCTCAGATGGGGCTGAGGAAGATGTTACTGCTCATCCCACATGATATCGCATTGAGCATCTATCGCAGACTTCAATAGTTCTATTAATGGAAAAGCGCGGAGATTCGTACCGACTGCGGGTTCAGATAAAGATTCCTCTTCATCATCACTAATGTCAGATACACCTTCTTGAGCCAGTGTACTTTCTGCCGCGAGTGACAAGGTTAATTTAGACAGTGCATCAGAGAGATCTGGTGCAAGAATAGCACCGGGTACAGTGCCACTATGCCCCATCATTTTTATCATTTGCAGTCCAATGTCACCGAACATAGTGACATTAGCATAACTTTTGCAGCGGAATGTAATAAGCACGTGCAGCTCCTGCTTTCGCTTGATTCATTTGAAAATGCATGATGTTTTGGCTAAATAGACGGCAATCGAGGTTCTTGGACTTACACGATCCACCGACCAGAATTAAACAGTTGGATAGAAAATAAACCTCAAATAAAAGCCGGTTTATTGCTGCCGATTATCGGTTTTTGCTTTTTAATGATGAGCATCAGAGAGCTCTTGGTTAAGGAGGAAAGGCAGTGTTACTGTTATCCGCTTCTCCTGGCACTTTTGCAACAATAAAGAACAGCACCTACCACAAAGGGCATCACTAAGGTGGTGGTGAAGTTACCAATGGCCGTGTTTTCTGACACTAACCCCAAATCTTATAGTGAAGCTCACACCAAGTTCAGGCATAGCTTATCGAGTTTGCCTAAGTGTGATATTTAACACCTTGCGAACACCGTTGTATCAGGATTACAGTTAATTGCGGTGTTAGTGAAGCTTCGAACAAGCCTTTGTAATAAATAGGGATTTTCAGCCATAGCAGTATGCCGTTAACAGCAAGCACGCAGGAACATGGCTACGTTGACTGATGCAGAAATATGAAGACCTCCTAGAGTACTAAATCTTTAGCCCCCACATCAAAAACAGACTCTCAATATCGACGATAAGCAAATAATTTTATTAAACAAAATGACCACATTTTCGTATTCAATTAGTTATTCGTGCTGTGCAGAGCAGTCTTGTTGCCCCTATTTTACTAACGCTACACAGTGGCCATATTAGCGGTTCAGCCAAATGGTTTACCTCGCCAGACGTCCCCTGTATCAGTTCACTGAGTATTGTGTTAACGTGTAACGTCATATTCAGCCGACGGATATCTTTCCTACGGCACTTCACTTAGCGGGACTTCTTGTTGACATTCGACTAATTTCTGGTCGGCACGATCTTGTTGCCTCCTCTGAGTCTATACTCAAGGAACTAACTATGTCCGTATCAACAAACACTTCATTTATTGCTAAACGCTTGGTTATCTCGGCCATTGTGATAACCAATGAGCGCTCATAGCCGCAGCGCATTAACTACCTACGTCACGGAGAAGCTAATTTACTTGGCCGAGAAACTCTGCAATATCAAGCTTGTTTACCAAAGCCACACAACTTGCAGCAGAAGTGATCGAATTAAAAGTTAAACCATCTCAACCGACTGATATGTAGCATACAAACACCTAGCCGGTTGCTGATAGAGTCTCAGGGGCATTAGAGTACAGAATATCGCCTCTAACTGAGTGCAAACTATTAGTCGCGCATCGACCTTCTGGAAATCAGCAGCGTTCACTTGATATTGAGTCTCTTAAAAATAAACAGTGTTGGCGAAGCGCTCTGCTTCCAACACAACTACGGCACGTCAGTTCTTAACATAACTTCACCATTTGTATCAAAAAGTTATACATCTCGGCCAAGAAGCCCACCAGCTTCGTCTTTTGACTAGAACGGATTACAAACATGAAATTTAGATCATATCTACTAAATCTTGTAACCATTGTGCCATTGCTGACAGCGTCTATCAGCAGTCCTTGGGCACAAACGGATGTTTCTCAAATACCCAAAAATGCCTTCCAGAATCTCTATGGGCCGGGTTGGGATTGCAGTTGGGGATTTAAAAAAAATAATAATACTTGTGTTGCAATACAGTTGCCTACGAATGCGTATCTGACCTCAGATGGTTCAGACTGGAAATGCAATCGAGGCTTCTTAAAAAACGGCGATTCCTGTGAAGCCTTAAAGGTTCCCGCGAATGCACATATGGTTGATAACCTATATGGCAAGGGCTGGGAGTGTGATAGGGGATATAGGCCTAACCAAAACAGTATGCAAAGACAGTCAGCACTGTGCCTTAAAATTGCGGTACCAGAATATGCCGTATTGAACGAATCAACCTATGGCCCTGGTTGGGATTGCGAGCAAGGTTATAAAACCATCGGCAATAGCTGTAAGGCTATAGTCATTCCCGTCAACGCCTATGCGACAGATTCTACCTACGGTAATGGCTGGGAGTGTAGGCGCGGATATAAGGAAAATAATGGTAGTTGTGTTGCATTAAGGATCCCTAAGCATGCTTTCTTAGATCGGCGAGGTGAAGCTTGGCAATGTGAGCGTGGATATCAAAAAAGAGATGATTCATGTAGCAAAATCGCTCTTCCAGTAAACGCTTACGTGAACGATGAAGGCAATGATTGGCAATGCGACAGAGGTTATAGCAAAAAAGGCGAATTTTGTTCTCTGATCATCATTCCTGATAATGCTCATCTTAATTCTGCGGGAGATGGATGGATATGTAATGAGCCCTATAGTACAAATATTGGCTCGTGTATCGCCTCCGCCGATTAATTGGAGAAGCTAGATGAGACGTTATAAGATCGTCCACAATACTCAATACTGCTTTAACGGTCAGGTTCGGCTACAACCACACACCTTGCGGCTAAGACCAAAAGAGGGACATGAACTGCGCATAGAAAGTTCAAAGTTAGTCATTTCCCCGTCCGCAGTATTACGCTGGCATCAGGATGTGGAAGGCAACTCAGTTGCCACTGCGACATTCGTTGAAAATACATCAATTTTGACGGTGCAAAGCGAGATCACTATTCAACAATACAACCAGTCCCCTTTTGACTTTTTGGTTGCCGATTATGCGGTTGACTATCCGTTCCATTACAACAATAACGATAGTGTGCTGTTGTCGCCTTATATGTGGGTTAACGATAATGAAAGTAGCATACTAACCAACTGGATTAACGATATTTGGCCATCTGGCGAGGCCATTCAAACCATTGCTTTATTGATTAGGCTTAACCAGCGTATCTATCACACCTTATCCTACCAAAGCAGAGAAGAAGAAGGCGTGCAGAGTGCTGAGCAAACCCTATCTTGCTGTTCAGCTTCTTGTCGAGATTCAGCAGCGCTTTTTATAACAGCCGCAAGACAATTAGGCTTTGCGGCAAGGTTCGTCAGTGGCTACATGTATTCCTATTCAACCAGCAACCCACAGGGACAATCAGGCACGACTCATGCGTGGGCAGAGGTGTTTATTCCTGGTGCGGGATGGAAAGGCTTTGACCCAAGCACAGGTAATATTGTCGGGCCTGAGCATATCCCTGTCGCAGTGGCGAGATTACCAGAATCTGTACCACCAATCTCTGGTGCATTTCATGGAGTCCTTGGTGCCAACATGATGGTGAATGTTTGGGTTACAGAATTGAACTAAACACGTAAGGATAATTCTGGTATGTGGCTACAAACCGCTGGTGAATTAAAATTTGTCATTGATGCTCACACGCCCATTATTTTAATGCTTCGGCCTAGACGCGGCGCACAACGGTGAGTTGCGAGCGAGGAGTACCTTCTTTATCCAAATGTTACAGCGTTTGAATTCACGGATGACTATGGCAATCAGTGCCAGCGCCAAATTGCACCGCTGGATGAGTTCATTGCCGAATGACGAGCGCTGATGATATAGCACCAAGCAAGGGTAGCCATTTATTAAGAGTCAAAACCAACCAGACAACGTACTGAAATATTTGCTACCCAGCCGCGATTGTGAATATGACCATTTCGGCGATAGACGTCTGAAATCACGGTTTATCGCGAACTCGGTTATGATTAAGTCGCCGAGATTGAACGTCGGCTCCACACCACAATGGCTATCTACCTGTCTGCCGCGTCTCACCTTCAATCGGCGATTGAGGTGAACCAGAAGAAATGCGTGAGCTTACAAATCCCCTTAGGGCGTGGCATACAACGGTATCTGTCACGTTGCGGTTTTTAAGGGTTCACCATTCGCGACAAACTGCGCTTTACATCTGAAAGCTGTATCCGCACGCAGAGCACGCCCAGGACTTATTCGCACCTTTCCTAGCTTCAGAAGCAAAAATAACACGTAAAAATCGGAGTATAGTGACAATGAATCGCAAGTCGACAGCTCTTAAACGCGGGCATCCTACGCAATTACCCAAAGAATATATTGATAGATTAGTTCAGCCGCTATCTCGATTTTTTGAAATTGAAGCCGCAGCAGGTGTTGTCCTGTTGTGCTTTACATTGCTCGCGCTATATCTGGCCAATTCATCGTTAAGCCAATCGTTCAGTCACTTATGGGATACGCCTGTGGGCATTAATATTGGCTCATTGGTTCTTGAACGCACCTTACATGACTGGATTAACGATGCCCTGATGACCTTGTTTTTCTTTCTGATAGCACTTGAACTCAAACGCGAGTTAGTACTAGGAGAGTTGCACGATTCAAGAGTGGCGATGTTATCGATCTCTGGCGCTATAGGCGGTATGTTAGTTCCGGCGCTGGTTTTTCTATTTTTCCTGTCTGGCCAACCAGAACAACATGGTTGGGGCACGGTTATGGCCACAGATACAGCGTTTGTGATTGGCTGTATGGCCTTGCTGGGAACGCGCATCCCCAAAAGTTTGCGGGTCTTTATGTTATCACTGGCTATCGTGGATGATCTGGGTGCAATTATTGTCGTGACCTTGGGTTACGGCCATCAAATTGATTGGTTTGCTATTGCGTTCGTTGCCGTGGGGTTGTTAGCCATTAAAGTGATGGCATTGCTCGGGGTTCGCAGTATTACCCTCTTTTTTATAATGGGCAGTGGGATTTGGTGGGCTGTCGACGCATCGGGTATTCACCCCACGGTCACCGGCGTCATACTGGGGTTAATGACCCCAACGACTAAATGGGTCAGTGATGCGCGTTTGCATACGATAATGGATTGCGTCGTGGCATACCCCCGAGGGGATCACTGGAGCGGTAATACGCTTGATCGTAAAGCACTTAGAACTGCCGAAGCGGCGGCACGCGAAACACTTTCACCGTTGGAACGACTGGAGATGCTACTTCACCCTTGGGTCGGCTTTGTCGTTATGCCGGTATTTGCTTTCGCCAACGCAGGTATTCCAATTACCGCCACAGATTTTACAACCTCGCTAACCATCGCAGTTTTTCTTGGACTTGTTTTGGGTAAACCTATTGGTGTTCTATTATTCAGTTGGATTGCGGTAAAACTGGGTCTTGCAACGTTACCCAAAGACTTACCGTGGCCCATGATTCTAGGTGGAGGAATACTTGCTGGTATTGGTTTCACTATGGCGATGTTTATTTCCAATCTCGCCTATAATCCTGAGCAAGTTAATGCTGCAAAACTGGGAATATTATCTGCCTCACTATTTTCTGGAATACTAGGGTTAATATTCTTAACCTTCTTTTCAAAACGTCGCATTCTGCTCAACAAAAGTTGATGATGACTTCGTTCAGAACAATACGGGCTGACCCGACACTTTAGCGCATCCCGCTCACTGAAATGGGACTAATCCACCGCTCTTAACAAAGAGTGGCTATGGTGGTCATTTTTTAAAAATAAATATTACTATCTATTTTTATTAAAAGGTGTATAGTGCACCCAGCTCTAAAACATGAGCTATTGATGAAATTTAGTCCAAGTCTTCTTATAGTTTTCTTTCGAAGTATTTCGTTATACAACTCCAGCAGCTACTTTTTCTTTATATTCCATTGGATAGCCTCGGTTTTCGACTTTTTAATAATTAACGAGGTATATATGTCTATTAACATGACAGGTTCTGTAAAATGGTTTAATGAATCAAAAGGTTTTGGTTTCATCTCGCCAGATAGTGGTAATGCTGATTTATTTGTACACTTTAAATCAATAATTTCAGAAGGTTTTAAAACCTTAGCTGAAGGTCAAAAAGTATCATTTAATGTTGAATCTGGAGCAAAAGGTCCCCAGGCTACAAATGTTACTGCATTATAAAAGACCATTTTAAATACATTCTTACATCACTCTTGGCGATGACGTGAGAATTTATAGCCTCTAATGCTATGATTAAATTAGATTTATTGATGATTTAATTTTTAACTAGCTATTGGCTATTCATTTATTATTAGTCGATACATTCTATTTGCTAATTCACCTTATTTTCTAGAATATATTATGTTGGCATGTTGGCATGTTGGCGCTTTATGTTTAGAGGTTTTAATGAGAAAAAAACGAGATAGTTCCCAAAGCAAAACTCGTAAAAACTACCATGATGCAAAATTTGAGCAAATGGTAAGCGAATACAACGATGCTAAGGCCATTTTAGAATCTATGGATGAAGGTTCAGTTGAGCACATAAAGCAGCAAAAGTACTGTGACACGCTTTTTGCAAATGCCGAAAAATTCTTTAAGCAACACAACTAGATATCCTTTTCGGTAGTTTGCTTACCGCTCTTTAAAAAGTTTAGAGAGCTTCGCTTTTTTTGTGCGGTTTAATTCCTTTCTTATTTTCAATCTGACACCTTGGATTTTAGTCGATTTGCCAGCCTCCACCTAGTGCTTTATAGGCAGCTATTGCTGACGTTATGGTCTCGGCTCTTGCCAGCGTTTCTTCATCCGATGCTCGCAGTAAACTTTCATCAGCCTGTAGTACCTCCAACTTGCTGGCGACTCCCTTCTGATATGCGGAAAATGCGGCGTTACGTGCATGCTGAAGAGCGTCAACCCCCTGCGATACCATCTCAGTTTGTTGTTTCCGTTTTGCCAGTGTTGAGAACGCGTTTTCGACATCTTCAGTGGCTTTCAGAACCGCCAGTCTATAAGCAGCAAGCATTTCTGCTTCACGGCCTTTGGCCTGCGCAATCTGAGCATTAATTCGACCAAAATCAAACAAGCGCCAACGTAAACCCAAGATGCCAGCAGCTTGATTAGCGCCGTTGCCAAATAAATTTCCTTCGGATATTGAAGTCGCACTGCCCAGCAGTCCACTCAGTGAAAATTTTGGATAATATTCGGCCATCGCGGCACCAATTTTTGCATTTGACGCTGCCAGATGTCGCTCTGCAATAATGAGGTCAGGGCGACGTGTGAGCAATTCACCTGGCGTTCCCATGTTGATAGTCTTTGGGATTGAGGGAAGCGGAACGCTTGCAGCAAATTCTGCGCGATGTGATCCGGGAGGTGTCCCCAGTATCACGTCTAGTGCGTTCAATGTTGTTTCAAGGCTTGCTTCCATCAGAGGAACAGACGTCTGATATTGAGCGAGCATCGCTTGTGTTTGATGAACTTGGCGCTCTGGTACTAATCCCTTGCTGTAAAGGAGATTAGTCAAATCGAGCATCTGCTGATGCGTTTCTACTTGTTTTCGAGCGATGTCGAGTCGAGCTTGTATGGCGCGAATGTTGACGTAGATGCTGGCGGTTTGTGCGGCTACGGCCAATTGTGTTGCCGCAATTCCTGCTGAAGTTGCTTGGTACTCGGCTTGAGCCGCCTCTCTGTCTCGGCGGAGACCGCCAAACACATCTAGCTCCCAACTGGCATTCAGGTTGGTTTCGTAACTGCTGCCATAACGATCAAAACTTGGGGATGAGTTCAATACTTGTCCCAAAGGGGTTTCTACTGATTGATAGGCGCGAGCTGCCTGCCCAGAGAGACTGCCGGATGGGAGTAGAGCTGCATTTGCTGCCCCCAATCCTGCTCTGGCTTGAGCCAGTCGTGCCGTTGCTTGAGCCAAATCAAGGTTTTGGTCTAGGGCAATGGCGATGTAACGAGTCAGTTGCTTGTCACCAAATTTTTTCCACCACCCTTGTAGCTGAGCATCGGCCGTCGTTGCTTGTTTGCCAATAGAGTTCTGCCCATAAAAGTGATTGGGGGTAGACAGTTTCGGCGGAGTGTAGTCAGGCCCGACAGCACAGCCAGCTAACATACTGCTTACCGTAAGCATGATGAATGAGTGTTTTAGACGCATATTATTACCGAAGATTGACAACGAGTGACTATATTACCATTTGGTCACTCGTTGTCAATTTAACCATGACGCGTTAGAATTCGGACACGATAGTATGAAAGTCAGAGAGAAGGTTATGAGTGAAGAGCACAACAGCCCTGCATTGAATCGAGGCCCTGTTGATCATGATGTGCGGGATCAGATTGTTATTGCAGCAACAGAACATTTCAGCCGCTACGGCTACGGTAAAACAACCGTCTCAGATTTGGCGAAATCAATAGGTTTTTCAAAAGCATACATATACAAATTCTTTTCTTCAAAACAGGCCATTGGCGAAAGTATCTGCACAAACTGTTTAAGTGAAATTGAGGCCGACGTTCGAAAAGCGATAGAAGACGTTGACCAGCCGCCAGAGAAGCTGCGTCGAATGTTTAAAGAAATCGTTCAGGCAAGCTTTCGGTTATTTTCCCAAGACCAAAAGCTTTATGAAATTGCTGCTTCAGCCGCCGCTGAACGTTGGCAGGCAACTATTTCTTATGAGCAAAACATCAAGGATCTGCTTCAAGATATCCTTCAACAAGGGCGTCAAGCGGGAGATTTTGAGCGCAAAACACCATTAGATGAAATGACGACAGCTATCTATCTAGTCATGAGACCTTATATGAACCCCCTTATGTTGCAACACAACTTTGACTTCATTGAGGACGCTCCAATTCAGCTCTCCAACTTGGTTCTTCGTAGCCTCGCACCTTAGAACATTTGTGACTATTGACTAATTTGGTCACTAGAATGATAATTGCACTCCTGAACAGTTCTTCATGGAGGCTTATGCATGTCTCGTCACAACATACTTACAATGGCAGTTATCACTGCTTTACCGCTGGTCTTAACGGCTTGCGGTGAAGAAAAGCAAGCCGATCCCCGTACTGAAGCGCCTCTAGTGCGGACGGTTACGATTAGTGCATCTAGTGCCGAATCCCGCTCTTTCACTGGTGTCATAGCGGCTCGAATAGAAAGCGACCTTGGTTTTCGTGTATCAGGTAAGGTGCTAAAACGCCTAGTGGATACCGGACAAGTGGTGAAGAAGGGGCAAGTACTGATGCGACTTGACCCGGTAGACCTGAAGCTTGCTGCGCATGCCCAACAAGAGTCGGTTGTGGCGGCTGAGGCTAGGGCGAAACAGGCAGCGGAAGATGAGGCTCGATACCGAGATTTGCGCGGCACTGGCGCTATATCTGCCTCAGCTTACGATCAAGTCAAAGCGGCTGCGGATACAGCACAGGCTCAACTTCGTGCCGCACAAGCTGAAGTGGCAATCAATGCTACTCGTTATACGGATCTTGTCGCCGATGCTGATGGAACCGTAGTTGCAACGCTTGCTGAGCCAGGGCAAGTGGTAAGTGCCGGTCAGATAGTGGTCCGAGTTGCGCATGCAGGAGCTCGGGAAGCGGTGATCCAGTTACCTGAAACGCTGCGTCCTGCATTGGGTTCACCTGGGCTGGCACAGCTTTTTGGTCGGCCTGATATGACGTCGGTTGCCACGCTCAGACAGCTTTCCGATGCTGCAGACCCAGCCACTCGCACTTTTGAAGCAAGATATGTACTTACCGGACAACTGAAAGACGCTCCTTTGGGCTCCACCGTAACCATCAACGTAACCAAAGAACGTTCCGTTTTAAAAACAGGGTTGCAAGTACCGATTGGTGCTTTGTTTGATGCGGGTAAAGGAACAGGCGTTTGGAGTGTCGATGGCGAGCCTGCCAAAGTCTCTTGGCATCCCGTTACGGTTTTAGATCTTGACGATGATTCAGCGCTTGTGAGTGGTCCAATCAAACAGGGGGATCAAGTTGTTGCTCTTGGTGCTCATCTATTACGTGATGGTGAACAGGTGCGTGTTGCAGGTTCTTCTTCTGGGTCTGTTGCAGAGGGAGCGCGTCCATGAGCGAAAGTCGTTTCAACCTTTCCGCGCTCGCAGTACGTGAACGCGCCATCACTTTATTTCTCATACTGTTGATCTCTGTTGCTGGCGTTATCTCATTCTTCAAGCTAGGACGTGCTGAGGATCCTTCTTTTACCATCAAGGTGATGACAATTGTCACCGCCTGGCCCGGTGCTACTGCTCAGGAAATGCAGGAGCAGGTTGCCGAGAAGCTCGAAAAACGGATGCAGGAGCTACGATGGTATGACCGCACTGAGACTTTCACTCGTCCTGGGCTCGCTTTTACCACGTTAACTTTATTGGACAAAACGCCGCCATCGGAAGTGCAGCAGCAGTTTTATCAGGCCCGCAAAAAAATCGGCGACGAAATTCGTAATCTTCCTGCTGGTGTCATGGGACCATTCATTAATGACGAATATTCCGATGTGACCTTTGCGCTGTATGCACTCAAAGCCAAAGGCGAGTCGCAACGGTTACTTGTTCGTGATGCGGAATCACTGCGCCAACGTCTGCTTCATGTCTCTGGGGTTAAAAAGGTCAATATTATCGGTGAACAGCCAGAGCGTATTTATGTGGAGTTTTCTCATGAACGCTTGGCAACCTTAGGGGTAAGTCCACAGGAGGTGTTTGCAGCGCTCAATAATCAAAACGTGCTGACGCCCGCGGGGTCGGTTGAAACCAAGGGACCAGAAGTTTTTATTCGTTTAGACGGGGCTTTCGACAACTTAAAAAAAATACGCGATACCCCTATTGTAGTGAAAGGACAGACGTTAAAGCTGTCAGATATTGCCACGGTAAAGCGCGGTTATGAAGATCCGGCTACATTTATAGTCCGTAATGGCGGAGAGCCTGCGCTGTTACTGGGCATTGTTATGCGTGATGGCTGGAATGGGCTTGATTTAGGTAAGTCCCTTGATCAGGAAGTGGGGGCAATTAATGCCGAAATGCCTCTGGGGATGGCCTTATCCAAGGTGACAGACCAAGCAGTTAATATCCACGCGGCAGTCGATGAGTTTATGATCAAATTCTTCGCGGCATTGGCTGTTGTGATGCTGGTAAGTTTTGTCAGTATGGGGTGGCGCCCTGGTGTTATTGTTGCTGCGGCCGTGCCTTTAACGCTTGCTATTGTTTTTGTTGTCATGTTGGCGACAGGGAAGAACTTTGACCGTATCACGCTCGGCTCTTTGATTCTGGCGTTGGGGTTATTGGTGGATGACGCCATTATCGCTATCGAAATGATGGTGGTGAAAATGGAGGAAGGTTATAGCCGTATCGCCGCGTCATCCTATGCCTGGAGTCTCACCGCGGCCCCTATGCTATCGGGAACATTGGTTACCGCGGTTGGATTTATGCCCAACGGTTTTGCGCGTTCCACCGCCGGTGAATATACCAGCAATATGTTCTGGATTGTCGGTATAGCACTTATCGCATCTTGGGTTGTTGCGGTGGTCTTTACTCCTTACCTGGGCGTCAAGTTGCTACCTGAGGTGAAGAAAGTCGCAGGTGGTCATGCCGCCATCTATGATACACCCCGTTATAACCGTTTCCGCCACTTACTGGCGCGTGTTATCGCTAGAAAATGGTGGGTGGCGATGACGGTTGTCAGCCTGTTTGTTATCGCTGTACTTGGTATGTCGGTAGTTAAGAAACAGTTTTTCCCTATTTCTGACCGACCAGAAGTGTTGGTTGAAGTGCAGATGCCTTATGGCACATCTATCACTCAGACAAGTGCTGCCACCGCCAAAGTTGAACAGTGGTTGGCGCAACAAGAAGAAGCCAAGATTGTGACCGCTTATATCGGTCAAGGGGCTCCAAGGTTCTTCTTTTCCGTAGGGCCAGAGCTCCCTGATCCCTCTTTTGCCAAAATTGTCATTCGTACTGACAACCAAGAAGAGCGCGAAGTGTTGAAACATCGTCTACGTCGAGCTATCGCTGATGGTATAGCGCCGGAAGCGAGAGTGCGTGTGACTCAACTGGTATTCGGCCCCTATTCACCATTTCCAGTAGCGTATCGAGTGACGGGTCCTAATCCAGATACATTGCGCGACATTGCGAATGAAGTACAACAGGTGATGAAAGCAAGCCCCATGATGCGCACTGTGAACACCGATTGGGGAACTCGTGTGCCTACCGTACATTTTTCATTGCAGCAGGATCGGCTTCAGGCTTTAGGTTTGAACTCCAGTAGCGTCGCCCAACAGTTACAGTTCTTGTTAAACGGTGTACCAGTAACCAGTGTACGGGAAGATATTCGTACTGTTCAGGTCGTCGCTCGCTCATCGGGTGAAACTCGGCTTGATCCGTCTCAAATAGAAAACTTCACTCTGGCAGGAGCTCATGGTGAACGTATTCCGCTATCTCAAGTGGGTAACGTTGAGATTAGACAGGAAGAGCCGATCATGCGCCGCCGAGATCGGGTACCAACGATGACGGTACGCGGTGATATTGCCGAAGGTTTACAGCCGCCGGATGTATCGCATGTCATTACTCAGCAATTACAACCTATTATACAAAAATTGCCTAGCGGCTATCACATTGTGGAAGCGGGTTCTATTGAGGAGTCCGGCAAAGCCAGCGTCGCTATGTTGCCGATATTTCCAATTATGATCGCGTTGACTCTGCTGATCCTGATCATACAGGTACGCTCATTTGCTGGCATGGTGATGGTATTTTTAACCAGTCCTTTGGGGCTTATTGGCGTGGTGCCAACACTACTTTTGTTCCAGCAACCGTTTGGTATCAATGCTCTGGTCGGTTTGATTGCATTGTCCGGTATTTTGATGCGTAACACTCTGATCTTGCTAGGACAGATCCACCACAACGAAGCATCCGGTTTAGATCCATTCCATGCGGTCGTTGAAGCTACAGTGCAACGTGCTCGCCCAGTGATACTGACGGCGCTGGCTGCAATTCTTGCTTTCATTCCCCTCACTCATTCGGTGTTCTGGGGGACACTGGCTTACACGCTGATTGGCGGCACGTTGGCCGGGACAATCCTGACGTTGGTGTTCCTGCCAGCTATGTATTCCATCTGGTTCAAGATTAGACCTAGCCAAAGTAGCTGAGGTTTACGTGATTAACGTATGCATTTTGAGAGGAAATTATTATGTCAAGTAACGCTAAAGTTGTCGTAGTGACGGGCGTTTCGTCGGGAATAGGACGCGTAACGGCAGAAACGTTCTTTAAAAGAGGGTGTAAAGTATTTGGCACCGTTCGAAATCTCGAAAAAGCTGAGCCGATTCAAGGCGTAGAATTGCTCGAAATGGATATTCGGGACGAAGGTTCTATTCAACGTGGGATTGCGTCCATCATTGCCGAAGCTAAACACATTGATGTGCTTGTTAACAGCGCGGGTGTCACGCTACTAGGTGCAATGGAGGAATCTTCCATTGCAGAAGGTCAGACACTGTTTGATACCAACGTCTGGGGTATGCTCCGCACGATACAAGCGGTGCTACCTCATATGCGGCTACAGCATTCGGGGCGCATAGTGAATATAAGCTCTACTGGGATTCCTTCCTGCGCCTTACATGGGGCTATATTCAGCGTCTAAGCATGCTGTTGAAGGCATGTCTGAAACGCTAGATCATGAAGTTCGAGAATTTGGTATTCGTGTAACACTTGTCGAGCCTTCGTTTACCAAAACCAACCTTGATATTAATGCTCCAGTTGTTGCATCCCCTATCTCGGCATACAACTCAACCCGTGACACTGTCTCTCAGGCGATACAACAGAACGTGCATAAAGCACCACGCCCGGATGATGTTGCCGCAACAGTCGTTAATGCTGCGCTCGGTGCGTGGAAAATGCGCCATACACCAAAAGGTGAAGCTTCATTACTGAGGAAGTTGCGCCGTTTCATGCCAGCGGCTCCGGTAGAGAAAGGGATCAGAAAAACATTTGGGATGAAATAATGAACAGAACCAACGAAGTGCGAATTGTTGTTACCGGTGTCGGGGTTGTAAGCCCCTTAGGTGTTGGTGCCGATAGGGTCTGGCAACGATTGCTAGATGGGCAATCAGGAATTCGACATCTACCGAAAGGTGTCGCTGATGGAACAGGAACGACCGTGGGTGGCTTAGTCCCTACATTGGAAGAAGACCCGCTAGCAGGTTATGCCCCCGATCGTGTTATTCCGGTTAAAGAACGTAAAAAGATGGATCGTTTCATTGAGTTTGCGCTTGTTGCAGCAGATGAAGCGCTAACACAAGCAAACTGGCATCCAGTAGCGGTAAAGGAGCAAGAACGAACTGCCACGATTATTGCGTCGGGAGTTGGTGGATTCGGCGCGATTGCTGAGGCGATTCGTACCACAGATTCCCGTGGTCCTCGTCGCCTATCGCCGTTTACAGCACCTTCCTTTCTTGCCAATATGGCGGCAGGTCAGGTATCCATCAGGCATGGATTCAAAGGGCCTCTGGGCGCACCGGTAACAGCGTGTGCGGCGGGCGTTCAGGCTATCGGTGATGCAGCTAGGCTTATTCGGAGCGGTGAGGCGGATATTGCGATATGCGGGGGAACAGAGGCCGCTATCGATCGAGTTACACTTGGATGTTTTGCTGCTGCTCGCGCTTTATCGACTGGGTTTAACGATAGTCCTCAAGAGGCTTCTCGTCCCTTTGACCGAGACCGAGATGGATTTGTGATGGCCGAAGGTGCGGGGTTACTGGTGATTGAATCATTGGAGCATGCGAAGGCGAGAGGCGCTCAGCCTATAGCTGAAATTGTTGGGTATGGAACTAGCGCAGATGCCTACCACCTAACCGCTGCCCCAGAGGATGGTAATGGTGCCCAGCGAGCCATGCGACAAGCATTAAAACAGGCTGGGATCTCATCACAAGCAGTAGCACACATCAACGCTCATGCGACGTCTACTCAAGTGGGTGATAAGGGCGAACTTGCTGCAATTAAAGCTGTCTTTGGCGAAGCTTCTGCAGTAGCTATTACATCGACTAAATCCAGTACCGGCCATTTGTTAGGGGCTGCCGGAGGGGTAGAAGCTATCTTCACCTTACTCGCGTTACGAGACCAAGTGGTCCCTCCTACATTAAACCTCAACAATCCAGATGATGCGGCGCTGGGATTGAATCTTGTAGCATTAATGAAAAGAAGTATGGATATTGAATACGCACTATCAAACGGATTTGGATTTGGTGGTGTTAACGCCAGTTTGTTGCTGCGCCGCTGGGACGAGATAGAAAAAAACGTTAAGCAGAGGCCTTAATTGTATCAAAAACCGCTTTATCAAAGATAAAGCGGCAATGGCGGGATTAGCATCGACGTTAGCCCGCCAATTCGTTCATCTGTAGTGCTTTTAAACAGCCCATATACCGTGTAGAGGGGGAACGTTCACTTTGATTACCGCAATAGTGTTATATGCGCAGCGTAAACTCTACCGCAGACATCATGCCATTCCCGTTAAACTGCAAATTTATAGTAGGCAAAGTTCACTAAGTATTGGGCCAAGCAATTTTCATCGCCTTGATATAAGCAGGTCTGGCACGAATATCGGCTAAATAACGTTGCACATTTGGTAGATCATCAACTGTTCTACCACCGAATAGAGGTAGTGTTGTCAGCGTAAATACCGACATAATATCAGCGCAACTAAAGTTGTTTCCCGCAAGATATTGATGTGTACCCAAATGACTATTGATGTATTGATAGTAGCCTTCGCGCCGCCGCAACACTACTTTTTTCGCCGAACTATTGGCCGTTGCCGACTCCTTAAGTGCCAATTCCGACATAAAGACCGACATAGTATTACTGTTAAATTGCATCCAATACAGATAATCAGCATAGTTTTCATCAGTTGGTGGGATAACAAAGCGACCATTACCATATTTTTGGCTTATGTATTCGACAATCGCATTCGACTCACACAGGGTCAGTTCGCCGTCTGTGATGATAGGTGATGTAGCCGCTGGATGAAGGGCGAGATATTCATCTGGTGCGGTATTGTCTTCCGCTTTGCGCTGATAAAACTTTATGTCATAAGGCAGGTCCAGTTCTTCCATTAACCATACAATTCGGTCTGATTGGGAAACGCATAAGTGATGAATAGTTATCATAAAAATTCCTCATTACTGCTTATATTATGAATATGCGGTTTAATTTAGTTGCATAATGCAAGTGATTTTTATAAATGCTACCCAGATCACTTGTATCGTACAAGTGATCTGGGTAGCATTTCCGACATTGTTAATCACTGTGAGGATGCAGCTTTGAAACATCGTTCTCTATGCCCTATTAGCTTGGCACTTGATCTCATAGGGGATAAGTGGTCACTCTTGCTCATTAGAGATGCGGTTTTCTGTGGCGCTCGGTATTTTAAGGATTTCAAAGCAGCTAAAGAGAATATCTCTACCAACATTCTTGCTGACCGTTTGAAATGCTTGGAGGAAAACGGTTTTTTAAAAAAAGAAAAAGACCCATCTAATGCCAAGCAGTTTATTTACACACCAACAGAATTGGCTGTCAAATTAGTCCCCACCCTAATAGAACTAGTTGTTTTTAGCAGTGAGTATTTTGCTAAAGAAATACCAGATGATGTTATTCAACTTCTAAAAATGGACAGAACGGCGATTGTCAGTACCTTTACAAACATTAAACAAAATACAAGTTAATTCCACTCTAAAAAATGACCGTTGAAAATACTAGTAACACGGTGGATAATTAAGTTTTCACTTAACTTATGATGCGTTTTTAGTAACACAGACGAAGAAAATTAAATAATGCTAAATTTTATTTTATATAATTTAACTGCCGTAGCTGTAATATTACACCTATACGACAGTGCCAAGGAAAATGAGTGGACGGAGCCTTTATATAGGAATAACTATATTGCATGGCTAATACAGGGGGTAGTGTTAACAATAATTGCTTTGGCTGGTATAGTCCCTGTCTACCTAAAAACAGATTTTGGTAATTATTGGTCGATTGTATTGGGGGTCGGTGGATTAAGTGGTTATGGATATCACAAGATAACTCATTTACTCAAAACATCTACTGTTTGCCTTAACCAAATATCGTATATGATTATGTGGGTGTTAAATATATTTTCAGCAGCACTGATCGTAATGGCTGTCCTTGAACTGACCTCAGGGTGAGATCGCGAACGTTTATTAAACAAAGACCGATCGGAATGTAAACAATTTTCGTTTTGAAATTATACGGTTTGTGCTGTTCAAAATGATACGAAGACCAGTTAATCATCAGCCTGATGAAATAGTGAGCACTCATGCTCCCGCCCTGGAATTGGCCTAAGGAAGGGGCGAATAAGCCCCTAGTGAGAAATCGACATATCTTGTCTACCGTTCGATTAGGCTTGGAAGTCCTCAGGCGGCCAGACTACAAGATGACCGTTCAAGATCTTTTCGCAGCAGTGATTGAACTAGCTAGTCAGCTTTTAAAAGGTAGCTATGCACTAGGAGATTTATGAGATGCTCTCTCAGGGCTTATCTTGTATTAATCTAACCTTGGAGAAAAACGAATATTGAACTGTGCACCCCCATCTATAATATTCTCAGCATCTACAGTGGCAGAGTGCAGCTGTACAATCGCCTTGACAATTGCAAGTCCTAAACCATGACCATTACGATTTGGGGGGAATTTAGCAAATGGTACAAACAAAGACTGCAATTTATCCGGTGGAATGCCTATACCATAATCTCGCACAGACAATATACCAGACGCATCTAATGAAACCAAAACTGTACTATCTTGTATTGAGAACGACACAGCATTATCAATCAAATTAGCAATAGCTATTTCCATTAGTCCTGCATCGCCTGGCACAACATAAGACATAACCTCAGTTTCAAAACTCAGTTCTACATCTGAATTTTTAGCCAATATGGCACGTTCTCGTATCACGCGTTGGCAGCATTGCACTATATCGATTTCGCCATCAAATGACTTAGGCCCACCAACACGCATTAATCGCAACAACTGATTAACCAAACTCACCAGTCGGCGAGTGTCAACAATCAGTTTATCCTTCAACGGTGAATCATCCAACATTTCTATTCGTGTACGCAATACTGTTAATGGAGTTCGCATTTCATGAGCAGCTGTTGATAGGAAAAAATTATGTTGTTTTTGAGTTATATCAATTCTGGAAAGCATCTCATTGACAGCTTGAATAAGTGGCAACACTTCATTTGGCAGCCCTTTCTCAGGCAGCTTTTGATTAAGATTCTTTGGATCAAAAGAATAAGCAACCCGAGCCAATTTATTCATTAGTCGCCAATTAAAAAGTAATATTAAAGCAGTTATAGAAAATACGCCAGCAGCTGCAATAATCAGATTTCCACTGGCACCAACCACCATCCTTTTATAATATCCAAAGACAGTATCTGATACTGGAACCTCAGGATTTACGACTCCATAAAACTCAAGATAAAAATGCTGGTTATTACAATAGTTATACTGGACATATCCATGATCATCACCATTAGTTATGTCTTTATAAAAATAGGAACACAGAGGTGCGTTATCGAATTTATTGTTGATTCCGTCCAACTCATCTAGTTGCATTTGATGATAAAACTTTGGAGGTTGGCCACTGCTATAGACCTTATCACCGATGGTCATGTAATAGCGAAAATCAGGATTGAGTGTTAAAAAGCCTTTGAGTTCATCAGAAAACTTAAAATTTTCAGAGTTGGATTTTCCCTCAAATTTGGTGTCGATGAAATCTCTCAATTCACGTCGTATTTTTTCAACCGTAAAGTACATAGGGTCTGGAGCTTTAATCTCAACATCACCTAGCGGCTGTATTGCAATGAAGTAAATAGTTGCTGTAATAAAGAGCAAGGATAAGATCAACATCTGGCCAATCATTGAACGATGGATTTGAGAAAATAGCTTCAACGTCATATCTAACCAACTTTAATTTTGTTTGAAGACCGATGATGTTAGGGACGGGGCGAATAAGTCCCGTGCGTGCGCTGCGTTGCCATACTGCTTTCAGATGCAGGGCGCAGTTTGCCGAGAATGGTGAACCCTTTTCAAAAATTGCAACGTCGCAGATGACGCTGTATGCCAAGCCCTACTGGAATTTGTAAGCTCACGCATTTCTTTTATGCTCCAGCATGCCCGCAGTTAGCGGCCTTGAACTGCCATTGCTTACCAATCCAGAGTGTCGCGAAGACTTGTTCGCACCTTCCTTAGAACATGAAGTGCTACTCTCCGGACATTTTAAAAGCAAGGCGTTCTTACATTTTCAACGGCATCTCTAACCACATCATCCGCCGTTATATTTTCCGCCTGAGCCTGAAAACTACATACAATCCGATGGCGCAGAACATCAATAGCCACAGCTCGTATATCATCACAACTTACAGCAAAACGTTCATTTAACAGTGCTCTTACCTTCGCCGCTAGCATAAGGCCTTGTATGCCTCTAGGCGATGCTCCCAACCTAACATAAGAGTTGACTAATTTTGAAGCATACTCGCTGTTAGGTTGCGTAGCCATAACTATGCGAACAGCGTATTTTTTAGCTACTTGAGATACAGGTACCCGCTGAACAACACGTCTTAAACGATTAATGGTTTCACCGTTAGTTACTGCATTAACTTGAATCGTTTGCTCCCCAGTCGTACGTTCAATAATTTCGCGATAATCTTGCTCTGTTGGGTAGCCAACAACAAGTTTAAATAGAAAACGATCTAGTTGGGCTTCCGGTAACGGATAAGTACCTTCTTGCTCAAATGGGTTTTGGGTAGCCATTACGCAAAATGGTTCCGGCATTACAATGGTGGAGCGGCCAACCGTCAATTGCTTCTCTTGCATCACTTCCAGCAAGGCAGATTGTGTTTTAGGCGTCGCTCTATTGATTTCGTCAGCAAGGACTAGGTTGGCAACAATTGGACCTTGCTGAAACGCTAATTCATGTTTGCCATCGGCATTTTCAATAAGCACAGATGTGCCGACGATATCAGCGGGCATCATGTCGGGCGTAAACTGAATACGACTAAAATCAGCATTGATCGCTTGGCTTAATGTATTGACCAGCAAGGTTTTACCAAGTCCCGGTACCCCCTCCAACAGAATGTGTCCACCAGCCATAATTGCTGTCAGAACACCATGGACAACCTGTTTCTGTCCTACAACAGCTTTGCTAACTTCAGTGAAAACTTGTTCAAATACATACTTAAATTCTGCAGCTTGTTTCTTTGCCTGCATCAATGAGTCAGATTGCATAATGTTAATAATTATTCAGAAATTTTATCTAATATTGAGTTTCGAGTCTTACAACAACCTGACCTGTTAAAAATTAGGTCTCAGCAAGGCTATATCCAACGCCTCGGATGGTGATAATCCTAACCGCCTTTGTTTTTAATGAAAGATGCTTACGCAATCTACTGAGCTGTGACTCCAATGAGTTGGATGTAACAAACTTGTCGTATCCATATACCTTAGATTCCAGAGTTTCTCGGGTTACTAGATTTCCTGGTCGCATCATTAAGGCTTCAAGCACTAACGCCTCTGTTCGTCTCAAAGTCAGCGCGACGTCATTTATCGAAAATGTACGGCTTTCAACATCATATTTAAGTGGGCCAAATGTTTTGAACTCACGAACAGCTTTGATGGGTTGCCTTAACGCGTTACTAATACGGGCAAGCAACTCTCTCGGTTCAAAAGGCTTAGCAATATAGTCGTGGGCACCGGATTCGAGCCCACGGATACGGTCATCAACATCCCCCAAAGCAGTTAGCAGAATCACCCGCTGTGGACGATGCTCTTCAGCAAAAAAGCTCAACAGTGACATGCCTTCACCATCAGGCAGGAGGCGATCAAGTAGCACTAAATCAAATTGATTCTCTAAAACCGCAGTCTTTGCTATTGACAGCGTTGCGGCGATGTCTACTACAAAGCCATGCTTCTCCAGATATGCCACCAATGTTTCAGCGACATTCACATCATCTTCGATGAGTAATAACCGCATCTTCTATATCTCTCAACTAGACATTGTCAGTTTTTAAAAGCGCCCCAATATGATGGGGCACTTTTTACTACTTAAAACTCGTATTGCAATTCAAGTGATAACGTGCGACCGGCTACGTTATAGCGCGCTGAGTCATATGGCAATTGACCTACTACTACAAATGGTGGCTTGGTATCGAAAATGTTTCGACCTGCAAAATTTAAGTGTAAGTCTGGTGTTAACTGATATGACAAGGTTAGGTCGTAGGTTGTCATTGACCCCACTTCTTTAATGTAAGTTGGGTTAGTGATTGTTCCAGCAGACATAATCGTCTCATAGTCATTCAGATAGCTTGGGGTGTAATAAGCCCATGCGGTAGCGACCAAATCTCCATAGCTGTAGCGAAGCGAGCCTGTTAACTTGTAATCATCTACGCCCTGTAATGTACCAAGGTTTGATACTGGTTCATTGCCTGCGATCGATTGTCGATCAGCCTTAAGATTATTGAGGTACGTAATCTTCGGCTCAAATGTACCAAAAGACGTATTAATAAAATAACCTAAGTCATAAATAACAGAAGAATATTCAGAGCCTGATAAATTGAAAGTCATGTTACGCATTTCGGTAATTTTACCGTTTTCATCGCGCGGATAATATTGCTCCAATAAATAAACTTCATCCTGAGGCAGTAAACGAATTAGCTCTCCCGTGTTCTCATATTCGTTCTTAATTTTGGTGTTATTGTATGTAACATCCAACGTTAAACCAGATAAGAACCCTTTGGGGTACCAAGATAGAGTATATGCACGCTGTTTTGATGTCTCTGGCTGTAAATCAGGGTTAGGTGCCGTAGTTCGCAGTACGTCGTAACCGTAGTAAGAACCTCCATAGTCTACGTCACAATCATCATGCTCTCGGCAATCATATAACGGATCTCCAGAAATCGTTGTCGAGTAAGCCATTGTTCCTGTTACACTAAAGAGCTCGGTGTTTGGCGGCGCTCTAAAGCCCTCCGTCCATTTCGCGCGTAGCGTTAACTCATCAGTTGGCTGCCAGTTAAAGCCGTATGATGGCGTATTACGCCCAAAAGTGTTTTTACCATAGATAAATTCGCCACCTAAGTCAGGGTTAACACCATCTACTGTACCCACTACACCTTCGGTGCTGTACTCATCACGGCGTAAGGCTAAGCTGAAGGTAAGTGACTTCATCATAGGGAAGTTAAATTTACTCCCAAAAACAGGAATGCTAGTTTCGGCAAAATAACCTTTACGAGTACGATGTGGAATCGGCCCTGTAATAGCGCTAATTTCTCTACTGTTTACACCGTCATCATTGTACTCACCACCGATAGCGTAGCTGATTTTACCCGCTGGTAACTCAAACAATGCGCCAGTTAAACGGAGCTCATAGTTTTCCAGACGAGAGCCGCGCTGCTCTTGTGAGTGCCTATAATAGAAATCATTGATAGAACCGCCAGACCCATCTGCTGACGACTTCCACGGGTTAAATGCAATATTCGGATCAGCACTGGTCAGCGCCGTACATTGACGATTGAAGAGATCTTGATAGAACGCAAGTTCATCGCCAGTATAGATGCCGCGCGATAGGTCAAAGTTGTAACAGCTCCAACCATTTGGCGAGGTTGAATCTTCGTTAATGTTAACGATAGAATCGTAACCATAACGACTGCCTGAAGTTGTTGACCTAGACGTTGTGTAAATAAAGTCTAGTTTGGTGTCATCACTAATCTCATAAGTCAGCCCAAGGTTAGCACTCCAACTATCATTGGTACTATCGCTATAACCGTATGGTAATTCACCTGAAGCGAGTTCATCTGCTGGGTAATAAGCGGCTGTTACACCAGGGGTAAAAGAGGAAAGTGCGTATGCTGGGAAAGGATTGTACGCTTGTCCTGGAGCCATATTAACGCTCAAAGCCGTCGCATCAATCTGATTCTGTGATGATTCCAGACGCGTAAAAAGTCCGTTACCATTAATGGTCAGATGCTCCGTTAAACGCTGCTCAAAACTCAGAGTTACACTCTTGGATTCGGTATCGGGTCCAGCTATACGTGGCACAAAATCACGTCGAGCATCGCCCCCAACAAGCATCATATCATCCATTGTCGGCTGGCCAGTGAACCCAGCAGGCACGGTGTAGGCTTGGGTTAATGTGTCATAGGTACCAGTTGTTGGATTGTAATTGGAAATTGAGTTGTCAATAAACGCTGGTTGATTACCATCACCGAAAGAACGACGATCATAATATGGGTCATCGTTAAAATAGGGGGCATAGTTATTAGTTACGTAGCCTGTCTTAGCATTAATAATTGGCTTACGTTTTGAGTAGTCTAACGTAATAGAGACATTACCAGAGGTCCAACTTTTACCGCTGTATAAACTAAATCGAGAGTTATCCGCGCCGTTATTTGAGTCTTCGTGTTGAACGGTCACAGTCGTACCAGAGTAACCACTCTTCAGAATGAAGTTGATTACTCCGCCCATGGCATCAGCACCATAAACGGCTGACGCACCGTCGGTAGTGATTTCAACTCGTTCAACAGCGCTAAGAGGAATACCGTTAAGGTTAACAAAACCATCCTGAATCCCTGCGGCACCCGCCATGCGCCGACCATTGACCAAAATCAATGTGCGGCCAGCCCCCATACCACCCAAGTTGGCCGCCGATACGCCTAAAGCACCAATGGAGGACATATTTCGAGCCGAACCATCGGCCACCCCTAAAGGCCCCCTCAAGCGAGTGTTAGCCATCCCACCAATCGTGGCGAGGTTTTGAGGTAAGGTACGGATCAGCTCCTCTACGCTAGTCACACCACGCTCTTTGATGTCTTGTTCGGTGATAATTGTCGTCTTGTTGACTATGTTACCATTCTGCAAGCGTGAACCTGTGACCAGAATACGCTCATCTGCTTTAAGCTTAGGTTGCGAAACTGATTGTTTAGCAGTTTTATCATTAGTGGCTGCAACAGATGGATTCTGAGATGACTGAACTTCAATGTCATCTTCACCAGCTGCATACAAACTTGGGGATGTAATTCCCATTATGGTTAGCGCTATTATGGATAGCGGAAATTTATTAGTGCGCACGGGTACCTTCCTTCATTCATCTATCAGTCTGTTGTTGACTCGAATTGTTATTTTTTAATCATCTGTTTCAAATTTGTTTCAATATTGAGCAATAGACTTATAGCGAATAAACCTTGCACCAACCTTACAGAGCTTATTCAATGACGAAAAATTGTTAAGTTGAATAGTTAAAAAAAAGCCTGACATTGAAATATCAGGCAAAGGTCAAGGAATATCTAATGCTAAGCAATAGCACACTCATTGCTATGGCAACGAATGAGTTGTGGCCTAGCGAACTTTGTTGCCGTAAACATCCCATACTTCGACAGGCGCCAAGTTTAGACCTCGGATATCCTGTTCAATTTTTGAAAGATCACCGACAATCACCCAAGTTAACTGATTGGGTTTGTAGGTGCTTTTAGCTAGTGCTTGCACTTCAGGCAGCGTTACTTGTTCTAAACGTTGTGCGGATGATTCCACTCGGTTGTATGGCAAGTGGTACAGATCTGAATTGATCATCGAGCCCATAAATGCCGAGTTATTGGTAAATCCTTGTGGCACTGAATGAACCGCCGACTCTTGATCGCGTTGTAGCTCAGCCGCAGTAATTGGGCGTTGGCCTACGTAATCAGATATTTCGCGTTTAATTTCCAACATAGACGCTGCAGTTTTATCGGTTTGCACGGTACCGCTGGCAGTAAAGACGCGTTCGCCTTCTGGTGAATTGTGAATGCCACCGCTAAAGCCATAGGCCCAGCCCTTATCTTCACGCAGGTTCATATTTAAACGACTATTAAAACCACGGCCTAATGCTGCGTCCATCAACGATTGTGTTGCCGCAGTATCTTTGTTGAATGGTGCAACAGTATGGCCGACACTAATGCTACTTTGAACGGCTCCAGGGGCATCAACCAAGATAATTTTAGCAGTACCTTGCGCTGGCGTAATTGGCGCCAGTGATGATGGTGTGACTAGCTTCCAGTCGCCAAAATACTCCTTGGCTAATGCTTTGGCTTTGTCGAGGGTAATATCACCAACAAGGTATAGCGTGGCATTATTTGGGCCTACCTCATGAGCGTGGAAGCGCAGGATGTCATCTCGTGAAATCGCTTTCGCTTGGTCTCGGGTGGTGATTTTTCCGAATGGATGATCCGCGCCCCAAATGGCTTTGTCATACACTTGACTGGCGGAACGCATAGGGTCCATCTCATAGCCATTGTAACTGGAATCAATACCTTCAATGACTTTCTTCAATTCAGACTGAGGGTAGGTTGGGTGACGTATCACTTCACTGGCGAGACTAAATGCCTCATCCATATTATCGGCAAGACCGCTCCAGTTAACACTGCTGCTCTGTTGACCGGCACCACTGTTGATATTGACCCCGATGTTATCCATCTGTTTAGATAACTCGCTCATATCATATTTGTTACTGCCCATCATCAACATGCCGAAGGCCTGCTCGGCGGCACCCGGTGTGTAGTGCGCATCAGCCCTTGCGCCGGTGGCAAACTGCATCGAAACCTCAACCAGCGGTAGATTATGGCGCTCTGCCACCACGATTTTCATGCCGTTATCTAGCTGCGCTTGGTGAATTGGCGGCATGGTAATTTTGCCTTCAAACTTGCCCGCTTTAGGCAATTCGCTGCGGTCAACTTTAACATTCATCGCCTGAGTGTTCGGTTCTGGCAGAATGCGCAATTCAAAGTAAGGCTTATCGAGCCATTTCTGCGCGACTTCACGCACGTCTTGGGTATCGGCGTTACTGATCCATGCGCGTTGTTTGTTAATAAACAGCGGGTCATCATGATGCACTAAGCCATCAATCAGTTGCGATCCAAGTTGCGCGTTGTCTTCCATTGAACGCAGCAGCGATATTTCACTGGATAAGTTAATCGCCTTTAGCTGTTCTTCCTCAGGCCCTGTTTTGAAATATTGCTGCATGGCAACATCAATCAGTTGGTTCACTTTGTTGATGTCGACGTTAGGCTTTAGCGTCACACTGAGAGAAAAGGTACTGTTGACGTCATTAGGATCAACTGAGGCGTTAACGCCTAATGCCAACTGTTTGTCGTCAACCAGTAGTTTGTAAAGCGGCGTATTTTTGCTACCAGCTAAGGTACGACCGACCAGTTCCATCAAGGTAGTGTCTTTGGCACTGCTGTTCGGCAACGCCCACACACGGCTGAGGTTAACATTAGGTACGCGGTCGTAAATTACATCGCGTTTGATATGGTCTAGTTGCGGGATCCATTGGTCGATACGATCCATTGGTTTACCCGCTGGCACGTCGCCAAAATAATGAGAAACTTTCTCTTTAGCGGTTTTCAGATCAATATCACCAGATAAGACCACGACCGCATTTGATGCGCCGTAAGAATCTTTAAACCATTGCTTTACATCATCAAGTGATGCTCTATCTAAGTCTTCCATCGAGCCGATAGTGGTATGATCGTAAGGGTGGCCTTTAGGATAAAAATTTTTTAAAAAACGATCATAAATTTTAGATCCCGGACGCAGTTGACCCTGACGTTTTTCGTTTTTGACGACTGCCCGCTGTTCATCCAGCAATGCTTGAGTAATACTGTCACCAAGATATCCCATGCGATCTGATTCCATCCACAACGCCAAATCTAACGCATTACTTGGCACCGTTTCATAGAAATTGGTACGGTCCAAATTGGTGGTGCCATTCATGCCGACAGCACCGACTTTATCGAAAGGAACGAAAAATTCTCCTTTGCGATGAATAGTATCTTGGAACATTAAGTGTTCAAATAAGTGCGCAAAACCAGACTTACCTTCCGGTTCATTTTTGGAGCCCACTTTGTACCAAACTCCGAGATAAATATTGGGCACACTATGATCTGTATGCACAATGACTGTTAGGCCATTAGCGAGCGTAAATGTTTGATAGTCTACATTGATTTTAGAAAATGCCGCTTGATGCTGCTCGGTGGCAACTGCGGTAAATTGTGGCGATAACAGTAATCCCGTTATCAAGGCAGAAATAAGCGTTTTATTGATCTTCTTCAAGGCGTTTTCTCCAAGAGTGAATATTCCTTCTTTGGTGCCATTAAGGCATTGATACCTTGCACCAGCCTGACCTGTGATATGAAAAAAATTAACCAACGAGAGTTGTTGCAAGGTTGGTGCAAGCCTATTGAGGTCAAATAGCAGTATCGATAAGCCTGACCGAAGAAAAAACGGTGTGAGATGACAGTTAAAAGTATGGAACTAATACAACAACAGTTAGATCAACTGGTTGTTTTAGGAAGAAAAAACTTGTTGCATCGCACCAAAGTCTTTGCGCATCAACACGCGTTGCCTATTGCAGGCTATTTATTATTGCCGGTATCATTTTGCGGTCTGGTAGCGCAATTTTTTATTAACATTCGCTTGGCCGAACTCGTATGGTTTTGGTTGGTGTGGATACTGGTGCCACTATTGGGATATGCCAGTGCATTTACTTATCAACTCATTGGTCACCACATCAGTCGCAAACAAGCACTCGCCCTTTACGATGATCATCTGCATTTAGCTGATCGTTTGCAGATTGCCGATGAATTTTTAGCATTGAAAACCCCAAGCGGTTTTCAATTGGCCGCCATTGAAGATAGCCAACGCGCAATTGCGCAAGCGTTGACGACACCAATACCTAAGTTAGCGAGCATCAAAATTACACTGACACGGGGCAGCAAATTTGCGGTAATCATCAGTGTAGCGTTGCTGTTGTTGCTTGCGCTGTTCAACATTACCGGCCCGATACTGAGCGACGGCTTGGGATCTGGTGCCGCGTTCGCCAACACTGATGACACCTCTTTGGTGGTTAACAGCAGCAGTAAGCAAGCTCTTACCGCGGTGACAACATCCCTCACCGAAACGCAATCGGCCGCGGTTGACAGCGCGACGACAGCTCAGTCAAGCAAAATAGCCGATGCGGCCAAGAATACTTCATCATCCAAAAATGACAGCAACAATGGTCGTGGAGCCGCTGCCGCGGATAACGGTATTGCCTCAGCGCAAATGAGTGCTGCGGCAAGAGTGCAAACAGTGACTGCCGCAAAGGCTTCCTCTCCCCAGCTTACGCCACGGCAACAACTCGCAGAGCAACGTCCATTGCTGTCGAGTATGACGCCATCGGCGTCAACAGCGAGCTCTCAGAGCCAAAGTGATGCCCAGGCCAATTCAAAAACTCAAGATAGCGGTGCAGAGCAGCAAGCCGATGCACAGCAAGAAAATAGCGTATCGTCAATGGCAACTGCTCAAGATGAAAATAACCGCCAAGACGAAACCAATCAAAAAGGCGCGATGGGAGCCAGTCGCAGCGCTGCACAGCAAGGCAAGCCAGCACAGAAGAAACAGGATAGTGGTGCCAAGAAAAAGAACAATCAACAGCAGTCTGGTGGCTCTCAGCAAAACAACAACAGTAATAACAGCCAAAACCAGGGCGATGATGCTCAGAAAAAATCTCATGGTATCAACCAGTTGATGCTATCCGTACCAATGCCAGATCAGTTTATTGGCACGCCTGGCCCCGGCCCTGAGCAGCAACAGATGCGTAATGTGCAACCGAGTGAACAACCAAACGTGCGCCTGCCAAGTCAAGGGCGAGGTGAGAATGAAGACAGCTTGTCAGTCAAAGATGACCATATGGCTGAACCATGGGAAATCAAGTTACTCAGCAAGTTTTATCACAACGTACATGCCGAAAAAGACAATAAAGATAACAGCATTAAGGAAGAATAATAATGGTGAATTCATTAACTGATCTCGCAAAACAACGCCAGTATTTTACCGATAACTTTTTCGCCATTGCAGAAGAAGTGAGTACGATGATTGTTGGTCAGCAAGCCGTTGTTGAAGGCGTGCTAACGGCGTTGTGTGCTGGGGGTCATGTGCTGCTTGAAGGCGTTCCCGGTCTCGGCAAAACCATGCTGGTGAGTTCTATCAGTAAAGCGGTCAGCTTGCCATTTTCTCGTATTCAGTTCACCCCCGATATGATGCCAGCCGATATTCAAGGTACGTCAGTATTGATGGAAACCGAAAGCGGAGGCCACGAGTTGACGTTCCAGCCGGGACCGATTGTGTCTAACTTAGTTCTCGCCGACGAGATCAACCGTGCGACCCCGAAAACCCAGTCAGCGTTGCTTGAAGTGATGCAAGAGAAACAGGTTACCGTGGGGCGCAGAACCATCAAGTTAGACGAACCATTTTGTGTAATGGCCACACAAAATCCGGTCGATCAAGAAGGTACCTATCCACTGCCAGAGGCGCAATTAGACCGCTTTTTGTTCAAGCTTGAAGTGGGCTATCCGACGGAGCAGGATTATCACACCATCATCGATCGCACTACGAGCGGTGAGCAGATCCATCTCAACGCGGTGGCAAACGGCGATGTTTTAAATGAGATGCGTCGTATCGTCCGCAGTGTACCTGTGACTGAAGAGGCAAAGACATTTGCCATTCGTCTGGTGATGGGCACACAACCACAGAGTCAATATGCTTCCACCAAAGTGAACAGCTATGTAGCGCTGGGGGCATCGCCACGTGGTATTCAAAGTTTGATGTTGGCGGGTAAAGTAAAAGCATTGCTCAACAAACGCTTATCTGTGCGGCCAGACGATATTATTGCGGTTGCTCATCCAGTATTGCGTCACCGTTTGGTACTCAATTTTAGCGCACAAGCGGCAGGGATTAGCAGCGATAGTATCATTAGCAGTGTGCTAGAAGGGCTTGCATAATGTCGTCACATTCAGCGACCGACACCACGCTTTTGGATGCGGATTTCATTGAGCAGGTACACCAGTTTAGCCTGAATGTTGTCCATGCTGGCAAAGGCGGAAGACTCGCCGAACAAAAAACCTCAGCAAGAGGTCAAGGGCTTGAATTTGCGGACTTTAAGCCTTACGTCGCTGGTGACGATCTACGCGCTATCGACTGGAATATCTACCGTCGCCTTGGCCGCGTGTTTGTGCGGGTGTTTGAAGAGCAGCAGAACCTTCCAGTTTATTTGTTGCTCGACTTGTCCTCAAGCATGTTTGTCGAAAATCCATCGCGCATAGCAGCGGCCAAGAAAGCGGCTTTTGCACTCAGTGCGATAGCCCTCAACCAACATGCGTCGGTCACTCTGATCCCATTTTCAGAGCAACTCACATTGGCACATAAGCCTATGTCTGGTCGCCACCAGATGATGCGCATGGCAGAGATATTGACCGCAAGCAGCGAACAGCAAAAAAGCTCGTTGGCAAAGGTGTTGAGCGAGTTTGCCAACTACCCGTTGCGTCAGGGACTCGTAGTGGTGGTGTCTGACTTTTTTGATAACGATGGCATCGAGCCTGTAGTAACCGCCTTGCAGAGTATTAGGCATCGATTGCTTTTATTGCAAGTGACTCAGCCGTGGGACGCAGAGCCACAATTGCATCCGTTGCTGACGGGTGATGTGCGACTGCAAGACAGTGAACTAGCAACCCATATTGATGTGCAGATAACGGGCTCGCTGGTAAAACAATATCAAATGGCATATCAGCAATTTAATTCTAAGATCGTGCAGTTGGCCAAAAGCCGCGGTGCTGGGTTATTTACGCTCAATGCTAGCGACGCTGTTTTGCCGCAATTAACTCAGTTTTTTGCTGACGGAGGTTCGCAGCTATGAGTTTTGCTAACTTGCCGGTTGTTGCTTACATCGGCGGTGCATTGCTATTAATTGCTGCCTTGGTGGCGATGCAATGGTTACGTTCTCGCTCATCCGTGGTGCCCATTGCGACCATCCAGTTTTGGATTCAAGCCGCACAGCAGGCACCTGCACGTGTTTGGTGGCAACGATTTCGTTATTGGTTGGCATTATTGCTGTCCATTGTCATCGCGATATTGCTGTGGACTGCGCTCAGTGGTGTGCAGTTAGCGAATACTCACAAGTCACAGATCTCCCTGTACTTTATTGATAGCTCGGTGGTGATGCAGCCGCAGCACCGTCTTGCCGATGCTAAAACTCAGCTGCTGCATGATATCTCTGCCACGAGTGCCGCACAGCGCCAAGTTTGGAGCGGCGATGTCAGCGCCAGTCTGTTACTACAAGCCGATGAAAGTTATGCGTTGTTAGCGCCGCGGCTAGCAGGCATTAACGCCACCGCCCATAGCAATCAATTTTCGCATTGGTTAGCCAATGTGGTGGAACATGATTTTCCGACGCAGGATATCGACATCTATTATTACGGTGCGCCGTTAGCTACCAAGGTTACGCAGGCGTTAGCCGCGCGGATCAAGCTGCATTACCGCTATATTGCGCCGGCACTCGCTGACAACGTCGGCATTGTCGCCTTGGGGCAGATGCCCGCTGCATCAGGTGAATGGGGCAAAGTTGATGTGCTGTTCTCTCTATTTGCCAGTGACCATCGGCCACTACGGGCCGACATGGTGCAATTTTCCCTCAATGGTCAAGCATTTCAGCCTCAAACTATTGAAGCTCTGGGAGATAGCACCTTTGTTCTCAAAGGTATCAACACTAGCGCTGCAGCACAGCAACTAAAGTTGTCGTTACAACAGGGTGATCTGTTTAGCGCAGATGATCAGGCAACACTGACGCTTGCCCGCTTGCCCGTTATTCGAGTGGCACTGCAAGCTGGCGTTCCACCGTGGATTGCACCATTGATTAGCTTGAGTGATGGCGCAACGGTGGTTGACACTAATGCGGATGTGGCGGTGTGCTTGACCGCTACAGGTTGTCCAGCGGCGATTAGTGTGCTCTATCTTGACGCGACCAACAATGTCGCGCAGTTCAGTGCCCCCGGCGATAAATGGTTTAGCGGACTTAGACAGCAGTGGCAGCAAAACGGCTGGGGAACTTTGTCGGCAGCGCAGCAGTTCCCCACACTACAGTTAGCAAGCAGTGCTGAACGTCAGTTGCATCTGAATCTGGTGGCGATGAATCAATTGGTTAACAGCGAAAGTGCGCAGTTGCCACGTTTCTGGTTACAGAGTTTGCGGTGGCTAGCAAATAGCGATGACCTTACGCCTTATCTCGCGGTTGATCAGCCATGGCCACAACGGCGTTCATCGCTGACCACGGGTGCCAGTGTTATTACGCCAATGCCATTGCTGGCAGGCACTATCGCTGGACGCAATGGTGAACAGTCGAGTGTTTCGTTGCTATCTATAGCCATATCTAGCAGCGTTAGCAATGAAGTGGCGGCCACCGAACCAGAACTCGACGCCAGTGCCCCGCTGTCACCGTCACCACTGTGGTGTTGCATTGTGTTAGCGCTGTTGTTGCTGCTGCTTGAATGGATCTTGTTGCAACGTGGACGTTTGCCTTAAGGAGTTGATTGCATGAGCTTTACCTTATTGCAGCCATGGAGCGCTGTGCTGCTATTGTTAGTGCCCGTGTTCTGGTTTTTAGGACGACGTGCCAGTGTTACTCAGCGCGTACTACGTTGCAGCCTTATTGGGCTGCTGACGCTAGCGTTAATACAACCGGTGTTAGTGCATCACACTGATCAACTGCATCAAGTTTTTATTGTTGATCAATCTGCCAGTGTCGATGCCAGTGCGCGTAATTCGGCGGTAAAAGTGTTGCAACAGCAGCTTGCGAGAGCAGCAAGTGATGAACAAATTACCGTATTGCAACTGGGGGGGGAACCGCTGCAACTCGCTGATGTTAATGTCGTGATGGCTAACGACACACAAGCATCACTGTCGCAATTAGTGCTGCGGGCGTTGTCATTTATTCCGCACGAAAGTGCCGGCCATATCACACTCATTAGTGATGGGTTAAGCAGTGACAGTCATTGGCAATCGGTAATTTCACAACTACAACTGCGCCACATTGTCATGGATTGGTGGCAACTTGCCAGTGCGGTGCAAACGCCGTTCATTGCTAAAGTGACCAGTCAAAACGTACGTATGGGACAAGAGGTATCAATAGCTGTTGAAGTAAATGGTGTTGCTAGCACGCATGCCAACTTGCAGCTGAAAGTGATGCGTGACGGTAGTGTTGTGGCTGAAAAGGCCCTAGATACTGTAATGTTGCGCCAGCAAAAAACGCAAACCGTCATCTTGTCACTTGGACAAGCTGCCGCTGAGTTTGAGCCGATTGAACTGCAGCTGCTGCAAGCTGATACGCGAGTACCGCTACAGCAACAGCAATTCATCTTAACGGCACAGCAACCTTACGCCGTGTTATTTGCCTCGGCCGATGCGGCCGCAGGTGCACGCTTACAGCAATTAGTTGGCCCAAGTTTTAAGGTGACGCAAGCGCCGCTACCAGTAGCTGAAGCTACCGACTTTAGCCAATACCAAACCGTGATGTTAGATGATGTACGCGCAGAAGAATTTCCCACGCGCGCTCAGCAGCAGTTGTTAAATGCGGTAGATAATGGCGGTGGGATGTTTTACTCCGGGGGCGAAACCGCGTTTGGCAAAGGTGGATTTGCAGGTCAGCCACTAGCGGAGTTGCTGCCCGTCGAATTAACTCAACAGCAAAAGCAGCGCGAACCGGGCGTGTCGCTAGCGATCGTTATCGACAGTTCTGGTTCTATGCAAGGACGCCCATTGGAGTTAGCTAAGCAAGTGGCGCGATTAGCGGTTCGCAAACTGCGACCGCAAGATCAGGTTGGTATTGTAGAGTTCTATGGTACGCGTCAATGGGCGGTACCGATGCAATCAGCTGAACATCCTGATGAAGTTGAGCGCGCGATTGGCCGTATGCAAGCCCAAGGTGGTAGTGAGTTGTTCCCTGCGATCCAAGAAGCTTATTTTGGATTAAAAAACAACCACAACCGTTATCGTCACATTCTATTGATCACTGATGCGGCGGTTGAAGAAAATAACTACCAGCGTTTATTGCGCTTTATTGCTCAAGATCAGATCAACGTATCCACAGTGTTAGTGGGCGATGGCCATGACGGAGAACAGCGCATGGCCGATTTGGCTAACTGGGGCCAAGGGCGTTTTTATTCCATTCAGAATGAATTCAACATGGTGGAACTCAATTTTCATCGCCCATCGACTGAGCCGCAATCCAATTATCATCAAGGGCAATTCCAAATTGAAGATGCTCAGACGCATACGCTGTTAGCGGCTCCTTCGTTATCTGGTTACGCAAGAGTGCAAGCCAAATCTAGCTCACAAAGTCGCTGGCGCATGGCAGAATCTTCAGATCCGTTGCTCAGTAGCTGGCGTTATGGTGCTGGTAAAGTTGCCGCGTTGATGACAGAGCCATTGGGTGCGGGCACAGCCTCTTGGGCAAATTGGTCGGGATACGGTCAGTGGTTGGCACAGCAACTGGCGGATACCGTCAATACCCAACAACAACTGCAACTCAGCAGCCAACGCGTTTTTGGTCAACTGAATGTGCGGGTAGATGTAGCTGATTATCAAGCGATTCCTAACTTGGAATGGAAGACTGATGCAGCTGCGGAGTGGCAATCACAGCCGCTGCAGGCGGCAGCACCCGGCGTCTATCTGGCAAGTTTGTCAGTAGCGAATAATGTGCCCGTATTATTGCGAAGTCGTGTCGGGCAGGTCACTCAGCGCGCAGTAAACCAAGCGTCTAGCGATATTTATGCCGAGTCAAAAGTGCCAGAGAGCCAAACTAAGCTACTTGAGCAGGTAGTCGCGGCAGTCGGTGGCGTCAGTACGTTGGTCAATAGCGCGCCGATGCCGCGACCATCAGCTCAAGCCGCATCGGCCAGATTAACAGCGTTCACCTTGTATCCTTGGTTATTACTATGTGCATTGCTGCTGTATTTTGCCGAGATCGTAGTGCGTCGATTGCCGAAGAAAAAATTGTTGTATTAGCGGCTGTTTATCTTTGATGGTTATTTTTCAGCAGACAGCGCGTGATTTAGGCAAGGCAGGTGATGTGCCGTGTAGTTATTCTCCACCAACAGCGCCTAACGCTGAATAAATCACGCGCTGTCGCTGCCCGAAGGAAAGAAAAGCATGAATTTTCCCATTAAACCGCTATTGATTGCACTGACATTTGCTGGCCTCAAGGTGTCGTCAGTAAACGCGGCAATTGCACAATTAGATGTGCAACAATTAGTGAATGGTCATCATGTCGATGTGGCCAGCATTGACCAACTATATCTGCAAGCGGTTAACTCAGCGACGGGTGTTGAGCAAGTGCAACGCCAGTTGCAGCAGATTGCCAGTGCCAGCACTGATGCCAGCCGTCGTGCTAATAGCCAGTTGCTCGCAGGGGCGTTAGCGTGGAAACAAGGACAAACGCAAGCAGCGTTGACATCATTAACTCAAGCCGCCACAACCGCAAATGATGCGCAGCACTATGCGTGGTTAGCTCGCATTGAAGAAGCGTCTGGCGATGTCAAAGCTGCCACTCACCATTATCAGCAGCAGTTAGCGTTGATCCAAGATCCGCAGGAAAAACAGCGTATTTTATTGCGCCTTGCGTTGCTGAGCGACAATCGCCAGCAACTGCAGGCATTTGCCAAACAGTTCCCGCAATATCAACGGCAGATAGCCGAAGTGTTGGCGTTACTCGGCGAGCCTGCGTCAGCACTGACACTAACCGCTCACACCAAGCGGACCCAAGCAGTGGATTTAACGCTAATGGCTGATTGGGCGTTGACGGCTAAACAATACCCCCAAGCAGCCAATTATGCGTGGCAAGCTTATCAAGCGGCAAAACAAGACAGTGATAAACGTTACGCCATGGCGTTATATGTGGAAGCTTGGCGCTTAGACGGCAAACTAGCCAAAGCGGCTGACTTTTTACAACCGCATGCCAACGACGCTATCACTCAAGTGTTGTACGTTAACTTATTGCTGGAACTCGGACAGTACGACGCGGCATTAAACTTTGTAGAAAGTAGTTCATTGCCTGAACTAAAAGCCCGTGAAGCAGCCTTGATTGAGTTAGCCAACCGTCCCGAGCAATTACGCGATTTTTATCGGCGGCAGATTAAATTGCAGCCGAACGACGTGGCGGCCTATAACGGTCTTGCATCTGAGTTGATTAACCAAGGTCAGCTGCAACAAGCTCGTGCGGTTTATAGCGACTTTGCCCGTAGCAACCGTGGCAACTTAAAGGTGTTGCTACAAGCTGCGCAGCAGATGATTGCCATGGGCTTGAGTGATGATGCGCTAGCAATGATGCGCAACGCCACTTCGGCGGATAAAGCTAATACGCAAGTTCAGCTATTTCTATTTGATACTTATTTAAACTCCGGTAATGAAACTGCGGCAGCCAAAGTGTTGGCGGAGCTTGAACAACACATTGCTGCGAATAGTAATGTGCGTTTAACGCTCGCCGAAAGTTACGAGCGTTTGCGCAATCCAGAACGCGCCCTCACCATTTTGCGCCAATTTATGGCCAATGGTGGACGCCTTGGTTATGACCAGCAGTTACATGTCGCCTCGTTAGCCGATAGCATTGGTCAGCATCAACAGGCGTTAGATCTGTGGTATAGGCTGTGGACTGAAACCACACTGCCAGCGCGCAAAAATTTCCTTGAAAACCTTATTGTTAATGGGGCGCGCAAGCTCAATACTTTCGCGCAATTGATTGAACAACTGCAGCAAAAACTACAACAAAACGCGGCTAATCAAAATGATGTAAATCTGTTGGTTGCGCTGTCTATTGCCAATAATCAGCCGCAGCAGGCGGTCAACGCTGTGCAACAATATGCGCAGCTGGCAGGGATGACAGATGTTGAGCGGTTGAAACAGCTTGCCAGCATTTATGGTCGCCTTGAGGCTTACGATAAACTCAATGACGTTTGGCGACAATTGGCGACACTCGAACCGAATAACGCCAAGCAATATTGGCAACAGATTACCCTTAATAGTTTACGCAACAACATTTTTGATGCAGAAAAACCACGTAAAGGACAATCGGCAGAAGAGTTGCGGTTAGAGCAAGTGCAACGTTTACTGCACAACCTGCAAGAAAACGGCGAAAGCATCGATCACGAATTTGCCGCTGAATTATATGCGATGGCGGGTTTGCCTAAGCAGGCGGCGCAAGAGTATCAATCAGCTTACGCCAACAATCCGCAAAATGGTGACAGCTTATTACAGTTAGTTCAAATACTTAAACAACAGCAACAGACTTCGCAGGCAACTAGCATGTTGCAGTATCAGTTGGAGTTTGCCTCAACCTCCAACGCTTTCTTCACGGCTGTTGACGGTTTATTGAACTTGTTTTCTAGCGGTGAACAAGGCATGTCTGGCAACGAGCGCGTCCAAGGTAAGCAGGTGTTGCGCTGGTTGAAACAACGAGTCATCGAACGTTTGGTGTTTGACCAAGACCCGACTCGCACCTTGCTGACACTTAGCGATGTCACGCAAACCTTAAGTGAGTTTGATAGCGTCGAGCAGGCCAATCGCATTTTGCTGGCCGTGAATGAGATTCAACGTCCGGCCATTCTTCGTTCGTTAGTCAGTCAATACAACGGTGCCAGCGGGGATGGCACCTCGTCAGGTCCTGCAATTGGTGATCTGCAGAAGAAACTAATTTATGGCCGTCGCTTGCTAGCGTTACAGCAGGAGTTTCCGCCATCACTGTACAACGATTTAGCCGAGGCATTGCTCGCTGATAAGGATATTCTTGGTGCTGAACGTGCGTTCTCGATGATGACCGATATTCCCGGAATCGTGAATGTCAAACAGCAGAAAGGCAACGCATTTGCTCGGGCGGGCTACGATAATCGGGCGCTGACCTATTATCGTCAAGCATTGGTCACTGACCAAAGCAACTATGAACTGCTGCTTAAAACCTCAGTGTTAGAAGAGCAGATGCAGAAAGCGGATATCGCATTTCATTGGTACTGGCTCGGGGTTAATCGCTTGATTGAGCAGCAGCCATTGTTTGACAAAGCGCCGCAAAACGCCAGAATTTCTGATTTGAACAAGTACTTTCCATCATTGTCGGAAGGTTTGCTGATAACCGCACAAACGGCCCCTAAACACGCCGAGCAAGCGACAAAAAATCTGCAACAGTTGTTCAATCAGACGCTGAAACTCAGTGGTAAAACGCTGGCTGAAGGCCAACCGGCAAGCCTGAATAATTACCCGCGCTTGCAACTCATACAATCTCTGTTGCGCCAACTAGCTGCTGCGACCAATAATCTGCAACTCGCCCATTGGGTTGATGCGCAGTTATCACCTCGGTTTATGCATGATCAACAGTATGTCGCACAAACTGCGCGCTACTGGCAACTGCAAACGGGGGCCGCCGCCCCGGTGGTGGGCGACGATCAGCATTGGCCAATGCATGCACTCGCAGCACAAGCTGCAAGTGATGACAACTTCCCGTTGCAGTTACGCTTGGCACTACAGCAAGGTAACTGGGAACAGGTAGCGCAATTAGCCACTAAAGTGGTGGCAGCGCTTAAAGATCCGCAGCCTTCTGAAAACAGTATGATGTTGAAAAATCAGTATTACCCACTGATTGAAATGGCGGCACAGGAAGTACCAACCAATGTCTTTAGCGAAAAAATTTGGCCGATTCTGATGAATGTCGCCGACCCAGAATTAGTCTGCTTCCAGCTACAACGCTTCCAACCGACGTTGTTTGCAACAATCAGTGCCAAAATACCATCACCGCTGTTGACGCCGCAGCAATTTGTCGCCTTGGCGTTGCAACACAGCAATGATTTTGCACCATCGGGAATGCAGCATTTCTCGAATGACGAGGCTTATCGAACACTGCTGATGCAGCAACTTTCCATTGATGAACAACTGCAGTTGTACGACAACTTAGTTCAGGATTTCCAACGCAATAATCGTTACTCCGATCTGACTAGACAGCTACTGCGTGGTTTGTTGCAACAACACTTGTCTATGGCACAACAACAGCGATTACAAACGTTGTTCTTGGCTAATGTGACGTTCTCGCCGAATGGCAAGGCTACGCCGGCATCAATCATTGAACAAATGTTGTTGTTAAATGTTGCACCGACCAATCAACAGTTGCTTATCGATACAGCAGAAAAACTGGTGTTGCAACGTCCTGATGTCGCTGGGCTGGAGCACTTTTTAACGCAATACTATGCTGGCGATAAAGCCGCAGCTTTTATCTCGCTGCTACAACTACATCAGCAAGCAAGTGGCAGAAATGACTATAATTTCTTGCGCTACATTCCTCCGCAAGTTTTTGCCGCGGAGCGCCAAGCGTACATCCGCGATTTTCTGAGTAAGAATCAGGCAACTGATGGCGAGATCAAATTGTTTTACGAGGAAATTACTAGCAGCGAAGACGATAACAGCTCACTAGCTCAACAGCTGCAACAGCTGCGGAAATTGCGACCTGATGACCCGCTGTTTTTAGCCGCATGGCTCAGATTGCAATGGCGTAAGCAAGACTATGCAGAGTTTGTGCGTTCGTTAAGTCAATGGAATTCGCAGTTCCCAGATAAAGATAACCTGCACCTGCTTTATTTCGTCCGTCGCCTTAGCGATCCATTCAGCACAAATAACCAAGGTGAGATCAACGATATCGACACCTTAGTGTCTTGGCTGAACAAAGCGATGAGCCCCACCACTAGCCGTGCTAGTTTAATGTCTCTATATCCAGAAGTTTTTGATAAATATGCCGAAAAAAACAGTCAGCTCGACGTTATTCAGCAGTTTAAGCAACGGCGCGCCAGTCAGCAGATGGTATCGCCGCATTCAGAAACTCCGTTGGGCTTGACCAAACTGGCTCAACTGTATAAACAAGATCGTGCACAAGGAATCGCCTTATTAGGCACCATCTGGCGCAACGCGCTGCCTGGTTCTCAGCAGTTTGATGGACACAATCTATCCCGCGAACAGTTGCTGTATACCCGTTATGATAGTGACGGCAACGTAGTTGATACTCGTACACAACCCGTCTATCAGCCGTTGCTTGATAATGGCGAAGATCTGTTAGCCGAGATTGCTGCTAATCCGGCGGGGAGCGCGATGTTCGAAAAATGGTTGCTAGCGCTGTCAGATGCTGAGCGTCCGAATCAGCAACGGTTGTATCAATTAATTGTCAGCGGTTGGCAGCAACAACAGCAGCTTAACGCGCAACAACTTAAATTACTGTCACAGCTGGAAGCGGGTGAGATGACCTTGACCCAGCTGCAACTACTGTTAACCAGCTTGGATGCCAGTCATGCCACACTTACCACAGCCCAGTTGGACAAATTAACGGCATTAGCAAAGCGGTTGCCACTGCTCAGTGTGCATACTCGCCTACAAATGGCGCATGTATTTGCTAGTGCTGCGCGCTACGACGATGCATCTGGATTGGTGCGAGCTGCTACTTGGCAACTGAATTATCCAGCGCCTACGATAGAAAATCGTATTGAGTCGAGCCGTCCTAACGCACCGAAACTGCAAGATATTGTGCTCGAACTGTCACATTGGTCTGATAAGGCGGCAGCAGGGCAACTGCTACAGCAGGTATTACAGCTATCGTTACAGACAATTACGCTAAATAAGGACAGTGAAAGCTTATGGCATAGTTTTGTACTGATGGCTGCAGCGCAGGTGCAGCTCGCTAAGGCTGACAGCACAGAACTGACGAATGCGCTTAAGATTGTGGATCATGATAGCAGTAATTATTTGAACCTTGCGGCAGCCCAATATTTTTATCAGCAGCAACGCGATGGTGATTGGCAGACTTATTTGTGGGCTGCACTCAAACAAAAAGCCGAGCCCAAAGCTGGGGAGTGGATTCCCTATAACCGTGAGCTAGAGCTTTTATCGACACGGCTATTTGGCTTCGGCGTGTCCGCCACTACCGAGCAGCAATTAGTACCGAGTATGATCGACTTTGTGCAAACACTAGATGTGGCATCGCTGCAGGAGGTAGCAACGCACTTGTTAAGCATGACGCCAACGCAGATTAATGCACTTTCGAGTGACCACTTAACTGGGTTAACTTTAGTGCTGGCAAAGCAACTGATAGCGCACAACGATGTCGCTATAGCACGGCAATTGCTGACGCAGGTTGCTGCAGCATTACCCGCGGCGACTGACGCGCAACAGGCGCTATCTCAAGCACAAGCACAGTGGCTTAAGTAGCTAACCCGTTTTCTGTTTGTGAACGTTTAGATGTCAGATTGGGGTAAGTAAGCTGCATTATGATTCAGCATCTACCTAATGTTGTTGAATAGAATATGCTTACTTCCTTTCTGACATCCTTGGCACTGATGGCGAGTGCTGCCACTATGAGCAGCAATAATACCGCGTCCAATACCGGTGCAGAAATCCGTTACGACAACCGTGGTCGTCCCGTAATCGCCACGCAAGTGAATGAGCAAGGGCCTTACTACATGGTGGTTGATACTGCAGCCGAAACCAGTTTAATAGTGCCTGCCTTAGCCAAAATACTGAAAGTCGACAGCGTTGATAGTGGCTTAACTATTAACGGAGCGACTGGCAAAGTTAAGGCCAATATGTATCCGATAGATCACTTCTCCAGTCCATTGTTTAACGTCTCGCAAGTGGGTCTTTTAGAACTTCCTAATCCAAGTTCCACCCCAGCTGCTGGGATTATCGGGATGGATCTGTTTGCCGACAGTGCACTGGTGTTCAATTTTAATGAACGTAGGATGACTGTCGAACCTTCGGGCGAAGCAAAGACCAATGAGATGGTTATTCCTGCAATCAAGGATAATCGTCTATTGATTCGTGTAATGATCACTCTGAATGGAGTTGAAATTCCTGCACTGATTGATACAGGAGCTGCCGCAACGATAGCAAATTCGGCGGTATTAAAGGCGTTAGGCTGGCAAGCTGATGATCCGCATCTGGTCGATGACGGCGACATCCGTGGTGCAACTACAGATACCAGCGCAATCAAAAAGGCTAGCATTGATACCGTAAAAATTGGCGGTATGACCATGCGTAATATTCCAATACGCTTTATTGAAACACCTGATGAAGTCCCTGCCAATCTTATTTTAGGCAGCGATATCTTAAATAGTCTTATTGGGTTTACCTTAGATTTTCCTCGGCAAGAGTTTAGGGTGATGTTCCCCATGAAAGATGAAGAAAAATAATCCTCGAATATGGACACCAATCGAACATGAGCGTAACAAATTGATTCTGCTTTAAATTAAGTAGCGGCGTCTAATTGTGCTCCACTTGGGGATAAACACTTGCCAGAAGATAAATCACATTTAGATGCGAATGATTCCCATGCGTGCTCTGCGTGGGGATGGGGATACAGCTTTCAGATGCAAGGCGCAGTTTGCCGCGAATGGTGAGTCCTTTGCAAAAACTGCAACGTGGCAGATAACGCTGTACGCCACGCCCAGCAGGACGGGGGTAAGCTAACACATTGCTTCGTTAGCCAACTTTGCCATACACCAACCCTCAGTTAGCTGCCTTGAACTGCTATGGCTTACCAATCCAGAGTGTAGCGAAGACTTGTTCGCACCTTAGTTACTTTATAAAGATGACATTAAAAATTATTTTGCTTTAAAACAAGTATATGGAATGTTGAATTTTTTAACACTTGACTTCGCCTAAACTTAACTCTAATAATTGAGTAATCACTCATTTATTAGAGTTTAATAATGGCTCGTCCATTAAGCGAAAAAAAACGCGAAGCTATTCTCACTGCAGCCGCTGAGTTAATAGCAACCTCGGGAACCGGTGCATCTACTGCGAACATTGCCAAAGCGGCTGGTGTCGCCGAAGGGACGCTTTTTACCTACTTCACCACCAAAGATGATCTTCTCAATCAACTATTTCTGGAGATAGAGACAGATCTTGCTCAGACGGTTATGGTCAATTATCCGGTGACGGCAGGCTCGCGCGAACGTATCTACCATATATGGAACCAACTGATCGATTGGGGCGTAACGAATCCAACATGGCGCAAAGTTTTACGCCAACTAAAGGTTTCAGATCGTATCACAGACGAGAGCTGGCAGCTCAGCCATAATTTATTTCGAGAATCTCGCGCTCTGGTCGAACAAGCCATGACAGAACATGTTGCCCCTGAAAGATTGTCTTTTTACATCGACACAGTTCTGATTGGTTTGGCCGACATGACTATTGATGCGATTGCCGCCAGTCCAAAGCCGCAGCATGAACACTTTATACAGTCAGGCTTTGATCTGTATTGGAACGGAACTGCGAGATAAATTTTCACCTAAAAATGAGTGTGTACTCACTCAAAAAAGGAAACGTAGCACATGAAAAAATTAAGCGGATTTACTGAAGTTGATGTTCCTGAACAATCGGGAAAATGTTTCATTGTTACCGGGGCTAACACAGGTATTGGCTTTGAAGTCACCCGTGTTTTGGCCGCCCGTGGAGCTCGGGTCATCATGGCTTGCAGATCTGAGGATAAGGCGACACAAGCCATCGCACGAATTAAACAGTTAAGCCCCACTGCCGAACTCAGCTTCCTCCCTTATGATCAGGGTGACATCGACAGCATCTGCGAGGCAGCCAATCAACTAACTAAAGAGTCACGTCTTGATGCTATCATCAACAATGCTGGAGTGATGACTCCGCCTTTGACACGCACCAAGCAAGGATTTGAATTACAGTTTGGCGTCAACCACCTCGGCTGCTTTGCGTTCACCGCTCTGATGCTGCCCAAACTCGCCGAAACAGCAGGAAGCAGAGTAGTGGTGACCTCTAGCTTTGCCCATCGCAGTGCAAATATAGATTGGGATGATCTCAATGCCGAGAAGAGCTACGACAAAACAAAACGCTATGCCGCCAGCAAGTTGGCTAATGCACTATTTTTCTTTGAACTGGATCGACGCCTGCGCGCTTCGGGTTCATCCATAGTAGCTGTCGGCTGTCATCCAGGATTTGCCGCAACCGATCTGGGTCGTCACTTGGGGGCGCTTCAAATTTTGCTACCGTTAACCGGAATACTCCTCAACAACGCAGCCAAGGGAGCTTGGCCCACCTTACAAGCCGCAACTGCACCAGTAACACCTGGCGGATATTATGGGCCAATAGGCTTCGGCGGCATACGTGGCGTTTCAGGAGAATCCACTCGCACAGAGCGGGCGCTAGACCCTGAACTCGCACGCCGGTTATGGGATGTCTCTGTTACTATGACGGGAATAGATCCCGGCTTATCGCCGTGCTCAATATAAACATATCCTTTTCACAGATCTGAACAGAGATGACACAGATAAGACTCGCTATAACGCAGTTGCTAGGAGTGCATTTGCATCCTGCAAGTGCTTACGAAACCGGGTAGCATAGTCTGCGGTGACAGCCGCCTGCACACTGGGGCGGTTAGCCAATGCAAGGCGCCAATCAGCCACTCTATTTAACCCCTCAAATACTTGATTACTAGACTCGGACTTTAGTATATCGAAGTAGCGAAAAATCGGAGCCATGACGATATCCACTATGCCTAGCTGCTCTCCTGCGAAATAAGGCCCGGTAGATATTTCGGCCTCGAATCGTTTCATTTTTTCTCTTAGAGCCATTGATTTGGATTGGGCGGTGTCTTGATCCGAAGCGTTCAGAAATCCCCATGCGTCAAACATAGCGGCCGATGCAAATTCTATCCATGCTCGATGTTGTGCTCGAGACAGAGCTGTCGTCGGATATAGGGCTGGTTGGGGGAACGTTTCTTCGAGGTATTCACAGATGGCAATACTTTCGAACAGCACATATTCTTCACCATCATGGTCGAGAACCTTGAGTAATGGCACCTTTCCGGTTGGGGATATCGCAAGAAACCAGTCAGGTTTATCATGGAGGTCAATATTGATCCGTTGGAAGGGAATGTCTTTTTCAAGTAACACGATGGCTACACGTTGTACAAAGGGGCATAAATGATGACTAATCAGGGTCAATTGAGATTGGGACATTGAAAACTACCTCATAAAAAGAAAGCCCACGACCAAGGCTGTTAGCGGGCTTTCTAAAGAATGATGGGTAACATCTAGACGATTTAAGTCACAACAAGACTTTTAGCTTGCCGTCAAAGCGAAAGACGCACCGTTAAACATCATGGTCAGTTAAAGTGAGCTGCCGCCATCAAGGATAATTTCCGATCCCACGGCCCAGGCAGAATCGTCTGAAGCGAAGTAAAGCACGGCTTTTGCAACCTCCTCTGGCTTACCAAAGCGGCCTGCAGGGATGGTTGCAACGATATCTTCCATGACTTGGTCATGGTATTCCACTGGGATACCCGCTTTGTCGTAAAGTGGTGTATCAACAGGACCAGGGCTAACCGCATTGATACGGATCCCACGAGAAAGTAACTCGTTAGAAAGTGTTTTCGACATATTGAGTAATGCCGCTTTGGTTGAACCATAAACTGAAGAGTTCACTGGTCCTGTGTGAGCATTGATAGAGGTATTAAAGATCACGGATGCCGAGCTTGCGAACACGGGCAGCAGTGCCTGCATGAGGAAGTAAGGACCTTTAACATTGATGTTAAAAATGCGGTCGAAATTATCTTCTGTCCACGCTTCGATTGGCATATAAACCGATATTCCCGCATTTAGGAAGGCGATATCCAATTCACCAAAGTACGCCTGAACCGCCTGAGCTAATTCTTTCTGTGCGTCTACGTTAGCAGAATCAGCACTCAGCACTAAAACATCACTTCCCAGTTCTGCTCTCGCTTTTGCGATAGAATCAGGGTTGACACCAGTAACAATCACACGAGCGCCTTCCGCGAGAAAAAGCTTGGCCGTCTCAAGACCGATACCACTTGTTCCACCGGTAATCAGTGCGCGTTTGTCTTGTAATCTGGACATATAAAGTCTCCTAAAAAGGTTATCAGGATCAGTCAATGCACTGATCAGCATGAGCATTACTATAGATTCATACTTGTAACCTGATAAGATTGTGTTTTTGAATATGATTCATACCAATTATGTATGAATAAGAGGATTTTTGAATGGACCGATTATTACTAATGACGTGTTTTGTTCGCACGGTTGAAACTGGTAGTTTTTCGGCCGCCGGGCGAGATCTAGGACTAGGACAACCCAACGTCAGCCGTTATGTTGCAGCGCTTGAAAACCACTTACAAACCAGATTACTTAGTCGTTCAACCCGCAAGCTTGCCCTGACCCCAGAGGGGGAGCGCTACTATACAGAGGCGAGGCGTATTCTTGAAGCGGTGGATGAGTCCGAATCCTCATTGCGGGAAAATATTGCTCCGTCAGGACTATTACGGGTTGCCTGTCCAACCGCTCTGGCTCATACCTTCTTGGTTCCGCATCTAGCCACTTTTCTGGAACGTTATCCGGCAGTAACACTCGATCTTCAGATCAATGATCGCTACGTCAATTTGGTCGATGAAGGGGTGGAACTCGCCATTCGAATAGGGCATCTGGAAGACAGTGCAATGCGTGTCCGTCGCTTGGCTATCTTCGAACGTGTGTGTGTTGCGAGTAAAGGTTATCTAGCCAAACGTGGCATTCCTAATACACCTGATGATCTGAGAGAACACGACTGCTTGATTTATACGCTGCTGTCGACGGGAACCACATGGCGTTTTAGGGGAGCCGATGTCCCTGTTTCTGGCAGGTTGCGAGTCAGCTCTCCTGAAGCCATACGCGAATGTGTCAATGCTGGATTAGGAATAGCTCAAGGTCCAGAATGGCTATACGAGGAAGGGCTGAAAAATGGTAATCTGCAGCTGCTATTAAGAGATTACACCGCTCCACCTGCGCCTATTCAGACGATTTATATGGCTAACCGCCTTCTTCCCAAACGAGCCATTGTTTTCATGGATTTCGTCGCCGAAATATTTGCCAACACAGAGGTATTCACTCCACAAGGAGATATAGTCTAACTACGGGCACTAATCTTTACTGCTGAGAAGTCCCGCTGCACAACCTGACAAGGACACACATAAAGCGATTAATAATAAAGATGGGTATTTTTTCATGATTACCTCTTGCTTTATAAAGATTCACATGGTGGCAGAAAATGCAAGAAACCTTACTGATTTACCATTTAAAATCAATAGGTTGTACTGTTATGACAAATTTCAAAATGAGTAACAATAAAGATAATAATTTTGTTCCACTTTCCCAGATATCCACTTTAAAAATACTGCAAATCGCCTAGAATCGGTTCTTCCATGGCAAAACCTAACAAAAGGTTGCATTCCATATGTGCGCCAATAGCTTTCTAACACTTTGCGTGGTTTTACATTTTTAGTTTCTGTATCGGGAAGTAAAATAGTTGAGTAACGGCAACAACAAACAACGGTAGATAACACACTGATTTTATTAGATCGTCATTTGCCGTTGATTTCCATCCGTTGCCGTTAATCCTCCCAACAGGCCCCAAACATGCTACTCGCATTGATTTGGGGCCAAGTGGAGTCAAACGATTACAGATCAGCGCCACACTCACTGCGTTTGGCTGACACCGACACAAGGTGGACGCATAAATAAACGTAAACGCAGCGACTAATTACCTTCACGGCCAACCTAAAAACATCCACCCAATGCCCCTTATCGACGACGGCTCAACTAAGCTACTTGTTGTCAGAACGCAGCACCAACTCCACCCGGCGATTCAGCCGTTGGCCCGCTTCGTTGGCATTACTGGCAACGGGGCTGTATTCGCCATTGCCATGGGCAGTTAATTGGCTAGCGGGGATCTGATACTGCTCAGTAAGTTGCTTTATCACTGCCGCTGCACGACGCTGCGACAAGCTCTGGTTATAGTTTCTGTCACCTTTATCATCGGTATGCCCAACCACGTAAAAATCTAACTTTGGGTGCTGCTTAAGGTAACTTGCCAGCACTTGCAACACTGGTTTGGACTCTGGCAGCATCTGGTCACTATCGTAATCAAACAGCAAGCCTGCCAGCGTAGCCTTGCCGGATTGACTAATGGCATCAGTGAGCGCGTCGAGGTTAATGACGACTCGGTCATCTTTCAGCGCCGTCAGCTCCATCACTCGCACCGTTGTATAACCCGGCGTACCGTCGAAGTGGCCCTGGGCGTAGATATCAACATACACGTCACCACTAGGACGGCTGAGTTTAAATAGCTAATAGTCTTACCACTCATCTTTGCTAGTATCCTGATGTAACTTCATCGCCTTGATCAGTTTGGCATCGTCACCACAGGCGTTTCCCTGACAATGGAATACCGACTCAGCTGCTAGCTTATTGGCTGCGGCGGTGTAATTACTGCTGATTTCATACATCGAGTATTGTGTGGGCATTCGATAACGTATCAGAGTGACTTTGGCATCGAGAGTCAGGGTCTGATAACCCGCAGCAGATATACCCGTAATCACAGGAACTTGAGTGAAACTGGTTTGCTTGTAGCGACTGATGAAACTGCCGGGCATGCGGCCAAGCAGCGGATGATCTGCTGAACCCTGAACATCTTCACTGTGCCTGTCTTTTATCTCCACTTCTTTCGGTGCCTGCTGTAAAAACGCAGGGTTTGCCTCAATCAGCCCCAGCGGCTCGGGAATACTTTCAAGGGTGACAAGCTGTACCTTAGTGTAACGGTCCTCGCGATGAAAAGCATAGATGACGCTGTACACATCGCCGCTGGTTCCTGTGAGCTTAGCCACCAAGTATGCGCTGGGATAACTGCTCTCTACGCTTATCCTCGGGGCCAATTGATCTCTTAAAACATATGGATCACCACAAGCCTCCTGCTGGCATTGAAACACTATCTCAGCATTCAGTTTCTTAAGTTGCGCCAAGTAGTTATTGATAACCAGCTCCAATGTATAGCTTTCAGGAAGCGAGAAACTGTGTTTGGTAAGTTTGCCTGACACTGACATAACGGAAGGCTTGTTTCCATCAACAGCGGTAATGATATTGAAAGGCGTGAAATGAACGATTTTATCTTCGGGATATTTGGCATCCGGGAAGGTGCTGAAAAGCGTACTTGCAGAGGCACTGAAGGCAGTAACAGCCCAAAAGACTGCACTCAATAAAGTATGTTGTCCCATAAAAATCCTTTTCAGTGGGAGAATTTTAATTTAGCTCATTAATTAAACAGTTGATGATGATACGGCACAACAAAAGAAATGTCAGCCTCTGTATTTGTTTCAACCGAGTATTCCCCAAGAACGATATGGATCCAATTTACACCTAGAAGGAAAGGGGTCTGACTTTTTACCTGAGTTAAAACAACTCTACCTTACGAATGAACGGTGTTTACGCAAAGCATTATCAAACACGGACGAACAGCATTCGCTGAACTTTGTAGGCCACATGGCTCAATATCTAAGATTACTTCATCAAACTGAAAGTTTATTTCACATTATGCAGCAGCCGATCTCCACGAGTGCATGAGCACAATCCATCCCACATAGCTCGCTAGCTGTATGAAAACACAACAAAAGATTAAACATCGAGCAACGCTAGCGCCATTTTTGCCGATGTTCTCTCAAAATTCCCACAAAAGTACCTCGACATGCCCTACCCACCTATGGTCATTGCAGGTAGTCTGTCAGGGCTGATAACGCATAGACATTAGCCACTATCTTTGATGCCGCTCCAGTTGGGGAAACGCGCTAAAAAGTGAAATTTTCTTCCTTATTTGTCAAATATGTCTCATTACTTGCGACTAATTTTTGATACATTCGGAGCCAGTTTTATTTTTAGTATTATAATACAATATGAGATGAGACCATTATGGCAAACAGTAAAAGTAGCAAGTTGGTCACCTTCGCAGCGTCAATTGCAGGACTGCTGTTTGGGTTAGACATCGGCATTATATCTGGCGCTCTGCCATTTATTGTTAATGACTGGAACATTACCACTCATGAGCAAGAATGGGTCGTCAGTACCATGATGCTTGGCGCCACTATCGGTGCAATTTCTAACGGTTGGTTATCAGCCGCGCTAGGCAGAAAAAACAGCCTGCTGGTGGGCGGGATTTTATTTGGTATCGGCACCCTAGGCTGTGCCTTCGCACCAGATCTTACTGTGATGTATGTATTTAGGGTGGTGCAAGGGTTCTCAATTGGTATTGCATCATTTGCTGCGCCGCTTTATCTGTCAGAAATGTCAGAAAAATCAGTGCGCGGTCGCCGTATTGCTACTTATCAGTTGATGGTCACTATCGGTATTCTCGCAGCATTCTTGTCTGATACCGCCTTCAGCGTAAAAGAAACCTATAGCATGCTCGGTTTAGATGTCAGCAACTGGCGTTTGATGTTTGCTGTTCTGCTGATCCCATCATTCCTGCTGATCGGCACTGTGATGTCTATGCCTAAGTCACCACGCTGGTTAGCCTCGAAAGGTCGCTTAGTTGAAGCTCGTAAAGTACTGCGCGATATTCGTAAAGGCGAACGTGAAGCGGATGAAGAATATGATGACATCATGCGCAGTCTGTCAGTAAAACAATCTGGTTTTGGGCTGTTTAAGGCAAATCCTAATTTCCGCCGTAGTGTGTTCTTAGGTATGGTGCTGCAATTCATGCAGCAATTTACCGGCATGAACATTTTGATGTACTACGCACCAAAAATCTTTGAAATTGCAGGTTTCAGCACGCCAACCGAACAGATGTTCAGTACCGCATTTGTCGGCTTAGCCTTTGTATTGGCCACCTTTATTGCTATCGCCATGGCGGATAGTTGGGGCCGTAAACCAGCCCTGAAGATCGGCTTTACCGTGATGGGCATAGGCATGTTTGGTTTAGGGCTACTGCTTAAATATGTACTAGAAGGCGATGCGCCAGCCTACTTCTCTTACCTAGCAGTATTGGTATCTATGGTGTGTATCGTAGGTTATGCCATGAGTGCTGCGCCTATGGTGTGGGTACTGTGTTCTGAAATTCAACCGCTGAAAGGCCGTGATTTTGGTATTGCCTGCTCTACTACCACTAACTGGGCTTCCAACATGGTGTTGGGTGCGACGTTCCTGAGCTTGCTGCATGGTATTGGTACTGCACAAACGTTTTGGATGTATGCCGCCTTTAACTTCCTGTTCATCGTGATCACTATTCTGTTTGTTCCAGAAACCAAAGGGGTGACACTGGAAAAAATCGAGTCTAACTTGATGGCAGGTAACAAACTGCGCGATATTGGCGCCTAAGCGTTAGCGTTACACCATAAAAGCCACAGCATTGTCTGTGGCTTTTTTATTGCCGATTAACCATGTTCGCCAGCGAATGATTGTTTTAACATGCGCTGTGTCGCTTAACACTTAGGTAAATGGATATGACGAATAAGGTAGAGATCATTGTTGGTACCACACTTGGTGGGGCGGAATATGTCGCCGATGAGCTAACAATGATATTCGAACAACAAGGTTATCATGTGACTTCCCATCTCGACCCGGAGTTAGATGAATTAGATAACAGTGCCTTATGGCTAGTGGTTTCTTCAACGCATGGCGCTGGCGATCTGCCTGATAACTTGCAACCTTTTTACCAAAATCTACAAGCCACAGACAAAGAGCTGAGCACAGTTTCATTCGCAGTTTGTGCCATTGGAGACTCTAGCTATGACACTTTTTGCCAAGGTCCGGCCAAACTGACTGAGATGCTGGAACAGCGTGGCGCTAAACAACTCACCGCAAAGATCCAAATCGATGTGCAATATGATCCCGTACCAGAAGATCCTGCAATTCAATGGCTTGAAAGCTGGATCCAACCAGCTCAGGCATAAATTCTGAGTGTTTGTACCCTGTAATACACAGATTAGATCTAATTTATCCACATTTTATGTTTTTAAGATATAAATATGTGGATAAATTGTCATTTTGATCTGATCAATCGCTGTATAAAACACTACCCGATCCGCAGTTGATCGCCATTGTGGATAAAACGCCGATCTATACACAGCAATTAGGCAATAAGATCATTTATAGATCACAGGTTAGATCTCACCTAACTTTATGATCTAAAACAGCTAAAAGAGTTACCCACCGAAAAAGTGCTCCCTAATAGTAAACATAATAAGAAGATCTATATAAAGATCTTAAGATCTATAAAGCTTTTACCTCGGCGATCTTTTCTCAAAAGAGATCGTTCACCTCACTCTGCGGAGGTGCTAAAATGATCTGCTACGTGGTTTTTCTTTTGAGCTTCATAAAGGTTGAGTAATGCGTTTTCACGAGCGGTTTGATGTGATTGTTGTGGGCGGCGGACATGCAGGTACAGAAGCTGCTTTAGCCGCTGCTAGAATGGGCAGTAAAACGCTGTTACTGACACACAATCTTGATACGTTGGGACAGATGTCCTGTAACCCAGCGATCGGTGGTATCGGTAAAGGTCACTTAGTGAAAGAGATCGATGCTCTAGGCGGCGCAATGGCAACAGCAACTGACTACGCAGGTATTCAGTTTCGCGTACTCAACAGCAGCAAAGGCCCAGCAGTGCGTGCCACTCGTGCCCAGGCCGATCGCGCTTTATACCGTCAAGCGATCCAACGCATTTTACAGAATCAACCTAACTTACGTTTGTTCCAGCAAGCTGTTGAAGACTTAGTGGTAGAAAACAACAAAGTGGTTGGTGTGATCACCCAGATGGGGTTAGCGTTTGAAGCACCAGCGGTTGTTTTAACCACAGGGACTTTCCTCGCGGGAAAAATTCATATTGGTTTAGAGAACTACAGCGGCGGTCGTGCAGGCGATCCTCCAGCCATTACATTAGCAAACCGTTTACGCGAATTACCATTACGAGTTGGCCGCTTAAAAACTGGCACTCCACCGCGTATTGATGCCCGGACTATCGATTTTAGCCGTATGACCGAGCAAAAAGGTGATACTCCGCTGCCAGTGATGTCATTCATCGGCGACGTGAGTCATCATCCACAGCAGATCTCTTGTTATATCACTCATACTAACGAACGTACCCACGATATTATTCGCGGTGGCTTAGATCGCAGCCCAATGTACTCCGGCGTGATTGAAGGTATTGGTCCACGTTATTGCCCATCGATTGAAGATAAGATCCATCGTTTTGCCGATAAAAACTCGCATCAGATCTTTATTGAACCAGAAGGGTTAACCACTCACGAAATCTATCCAAACGGTATTTCTACTAGCTTACCGTTTGATGTACAGCTGAATTTAGTGCGTTCTATTCAAGGTATGGAGAATGCGGAGATCCTGCGCCCTGGTTATGCCATTGAGTACGATTACTTCGATCCGCGTGATCTGAAGAGTTCACTGGAAACCAAAACCATTGATGGTTTGTTCTTCGCTGGCCAAATCAACGGCACTACCGGTTATGAAGAAGCGGGGGCTCAAGGACTGTTGGCAGGTGCTAACGCCGCACTGCAAGTACAAGACAAGGAATCTTGGTGTCCACGTCGCGATCAAGCTTATCTGGGCGTATTGGTGGACGATCTGTCAACATTGGGTACCAAAGAACCCTACCGCATGTTCACCAGCCGGGCGGAATACCGCTTGTTGCTGCGTGAAGACAACGCTGATCTCCGTTTGACTGAAAAAGGCCGTGAACTTGGCTTAGTGGATGACGAACGTTGGGCAAAATTTTCTGCTAAAGTTGAAGCGATCGATACCGAATCTCAACGTTTGCGCAGCAGTTGGATCCACGTCAACTCACCACTGGTGCCAACGTTAAATCCACATTTGAACACGCCGATTACCCGCGAAGCGTCTTTTGAAGAGCTATTGCGTCGTCCAGAACTGGATTACGACAAACTGATGTCGCTAGAAGGTTTTGGTCCTGGTGTCGAAGATCCACATGTGGCTGAACAGATCCAGATCCAAGTAAAATACGCTGGATACATTCAACGTCAGCAAGATGAGATCAACAAAGCGACTCGCAATGAAAATACTCGCCTACCGTTAGAGCTGGATTACGCCAAAGTACCTGGATTATCTAACGAGGTCACTGCTAAGTTGAATACGCATAAGCCTGAGACCATTGGCCAAGCATCGCGCATTTCAGGGGTGACTCCTGCGGCAATTTCTATTTTGCTGGTACATTTGAAGAAAATGGGATTGCTGCGTAAGAGCGCATAACATTGAATCTTCGCTGGCAAAGGGAAGCTTCAGGCTTCCCTTCGTCATTTCTGGGCCGCATAATATTGGGCCTAATCAATATGGAGAGCGTTAAGAGTGCTAGCTGCACAGTTACAATCTTATTTAGCCGAAGCAAATATCACCGCAACTGTTGAACAGCAACAGCAACTTATTGCGTTTGTCGGACTACTGCAGAAGTGGAATAAAGCCTACAACCTCACCTCTGTGCGTGAGCCAGAGCAGATGTTGATCCGCCATATCATGGACAGCCTTGTCGTCTCACCTTATCTTGTTGGCGATCGCTTTATTGATGTGGGTACCGGTCCTGGCCTGCCCGGTATTCCGTTGGCAATTTTGAATCCCGATAAGCATTTCGTGTTACTTGATAGTCTCGGTAAGCGTATTCGCTTTCAAAAACAAGTGCAGATTGAGTTGAAACTGGCCAACATCACTCCCGTCGAAAGCCGAGTAGAAGCGTATCAGCCCGAACAAGGGTTTGATGGTGTGCTTAGCCGTGCCTTTGCTTCAATTGCTGATATGCTGCAATGGTGTCACCATCTGCCGGCGGCATCGGGTAAGTTTTATGCGCTCAAAGGTCAACTGGATAGTGCCGAGTTGGCTAATATGCCGCAGCATTATGCAGTTGAGCAGCAGATTACTCTGCACGTACCCCATTTAGATGAGCAGCGTCATCTGCTGCTCATCACTTCCAGCGACTGAGCGTGTTGCAATTCGCTGGCGTATCAAGCAACTTGTTGCTGATAGAAAACGGAACTCAATCACTGACAGTAATGGACAAGGTGACATTGTGGCGAGAATTATAGCCGTAGCTAACCAGAAAGGTGGCGTAGGAAAAACAACAACAAGTGTCAATCTAGCGGCATCTCTGGCGGCCACCAAACGCAAAGTGCTGTTAGTCGACTTAGATCCGCAAGGTAATGCCACCATGGGCAGCGGCGTTGACAAGTACGAAGCTGAGAATACTGCTTATGAGCTATTAGTCGAAGAGAAGCCATTCGATGACGTGGTGGTACGAAATACCATAGGTAAATATGATCTGATCGCGGGAAATGGTGATGTTACCGCCGCTGAGATCAAACTGATGGAGTTCTTTGCCCGTGAGATCCGTTTGCGCAATGCGCTAAGCGCCATCCGCGATCAATACGATTATATCTTTATCGATTGCCCCCCTTCGCTCAACATGTTGACGGTCAACGCCATGTCGGCCGCTGACTCAGTGTTAGTGCCAATGCAATGTGAATATTACGCCTTGGAAGGTATTACTGCGTTGGTGGATACCATTACCAAACTGGCCGCAATGGTAAATCCTGGGTTAACCATTGAGGGAATTTTGCGTACGATGTACGACCCGCGTAACCGCCTAGCCAATGATGTGTCCGATCAGCTTAAACAGCATTTTGGCGAAAAGGTTTACCGCACGGTGATCCCGCGTAATGTTCGTCTAGCGGAAGCACCAAGTTTTGGTGCGCCAGCCATGTATTACGACAAAGGCAGTGCCGGTGCAAAGGCTTACTTGGCATTAGCGGGGGAAATGATCCGCCGTAGTGAACAGCATAAGAAGTAATAATACTGGGTTAAAGGAAATAGCATGTCGTTAAAAAAACGGGGTTTGGGTAAAGGGCTTGATGCGCTGTTGAGTACTAGCCATGCCGCCAACAGCAAAGCGGCGGGTGAGCCGATGCAAGATGCTGCACAGGCTACTGAGCAGTTGCTGAATCTGGACATCGACCTACTTAACCCAGGCAAATACCAGCCGCGTAAAGATATGTCGCCTGAAGCACTGGAAGAACTGGCGAACTCGATTCGTAGCCAAGGTATCATTCAGCCCATTGTGGTGCGCAGAATTGACAATGACCACTATGAGATTATCGCCGGTGAACGTCGTTGGCGAGCAGCCCAACTTGCCCAGCTTGATAAGATCCCTTGTATCGTCAAACAAGTGCCTGATGAAAGCGCTGTTGCCATGGCGCTGATTGAGAACATTCAGCGTGAAGACCTTAACGCCATGGAAGAAGCTATCGCGTTAAATCGGCTGTTGGAAGAGTTTGAGCTGACCCATCAGCAAGTGGCTGATGCGGTGGGTAAGTCTCGCGCAGCAGTATCTAACCTGTTACGTCTTAACACGCTCAATGAGCCCGTTAAAGTGATGTTGGAACGTGGTGACCTCGATATGGGACATGCGCGCGCCTTGTTAGCCCTTGAAGGCGACAAGCAAACCATGACCGCCAAACTTGTTGCTTCGAAAGGATTAACAGTTCGTGAAACCGAACGGCTGGTCAATAGGTTGCTAAATCCGGTCGAACCCGCAGAAAAACCAGCCAAAGATGCCGATATTTCACGCCTTGAAAGCAAATTAGTTGAGACTTTAGGTGCAAAAGTAACCATATCGCACAGCAACAAAGGTACTGGAAAAATTGTAATTAATTACCAGAATTTGTCGGAGTTGGACGGTATTCTTTCAAAAATTCACTAAATTAGTCTATGTTGAACTAATTTTGCCCGCCTTTAAGTAAAAAATGTAGTAATTTTTCTACATATACAGATTTTCTAAAGCTGATAAATTGGCGATACGTCACATTTACATCGCCAATTTCCATTTTGCATCACGTTGCATTGAAGTCTTTTAACGGTATACTTTCGCAAGCTTTTTGTGCGGAGTAACTCAGTTATTGAACAAATTCTGGCCGTTGTACAAAAAGTAGTTAATGCGGAGAAGACTGATTGAGTAAGATTTTAGCCCATCGTTCAAGAAAATCAGCGTATAAACTGGTTGGCTTACAAGCGGTGGTAGCTGGGGGGGCTTCAGTAGTTTTTTTCGCAATGTGGGGAGTGCAATATGGTCTGTCCGCGCTTGCGGGAGCGGCTATTGCTGTGCTGCCTAATTTTGTATTCGCAACCCTAGCTTTTGCCCATGTGGGGGCAACGGTATCAGCGAAAGTTCTTAAGGGCTTTTACTGGGGGGAAGCGATGAAGATGTTGTCGACAATCGTGCTTTTTTCACTGGTATTTATCAACATGGACGTCGCCATTGTGCCGCTCTTTTGTTGTTATTTGTTGGGGTTAATCGTGCATTGGGCAGCACCTTTATACTTCAAGTAAAGTTAAAGTGGGATGAATCATGTCTGCAACTGGTGAAGCTTTAACGCCGCAGGAATATATCCAGCATCACTTGACGTTTTGGGCTTCTGGCTCTGAACCAAGTGGTTTCTGGACATGGCATATTGATTCGTTGCTCTTTTCGGTAGGTCTTGGGGTGTTGTTTCTATGGCTGTTCCGTAGCGTTGGTAAAAAGGCTACCACGGGCGTTCCTGGCAAACTGCAATGTTTTGTCGAAATGCTGGTGGAGTTTGTTGATTCTAGCGTGAAAGAAACTTTCCATGGTCGCAATAAAGTGATTGCACCACTAGCCTTAACCATCTTTGTCTGGGTATTCATGATGAACTTCATGGATATGGTCCCTGTTGACTGGCTGCCGTCATTGGCACAGCTAGTTGCCGGTGATCATAACCAGCACTTCAGGGTGGTTCCAACGGCTGACCTTAATGTCACCTTTAGTTTAGCGCTTGGGGTGTTTGTATTAATTATTTACTACAGCATTAAGGTAAAAGGTGTGTCTGGTTTTGTGAAAGAACTGACACTTCAACCCTTTAATGTAAAGGCAATGATACCTGTCAACTTCGTGCTTGAGTTTGTTACCTTGATTGCTAAGCCTATTTCTCTGGCGCTGCGTCTCTTCGGTAACCTCTATGCAGGTGAGTTGATCTTCATCCTTATTGCGTTGATGTACGGTGCTAACTTGGCGATTGGTACTCTGGGTATTGGTTTACAACTCGGATGGCTGATTTTCCATATTTTGGTTATCACTCTACAGGCGTTCATCTTCATGATGTTGACCATTGTTTATTTAAGCATGGCGCATGAAGATCATTAAGGATTGCTAAAAATATTTTTAACTAAATCATTAACTAACATAGATTTAGAATTTGGAGATACAGATGGAAACGATTCTGGGCTTTACTGCAATTGCTGTTGCTCTGCTCATTGGTCTAGGTGCACTGGGTACCGCTATTGGCTTTGGTCTGCTGGGTGGCAAGTTCCTGGAAGGCGCTGCTCGTCAACCTGAAATGGCACCAATGCTGCAGGTTAAAATGTTTATCGTTGCAGGTCTGCTCGACGCTGTAACCATGATTGGTGTAGGTATCGCACTTTACATGCTGTTCACCAACCCACTGGGTGCAATGCTGGCTGGTTAATGCTTCTGTCTTAAATCAAAAGTAGGAGGCTGTTGTGAATATCAACGCTACCCTCATCGGTCAGACGCTCGCCTTTTTCCTCTTCGTGGTTTTTTGCATGAAGTATGTTTGGCCGCCTTTGATGAATGCCATCGAAGAGCGCCAAAAAAGGATTGCTGATGGTCTTGCAAACGCTGACCGTGCAGCCAAAGACCTAGAGTTGGCTCGAGAAAAAGTCTCGGACCAACTGAAAGATGCTAAGGCTACAGCCAACGAAATCATCGAGTCTGCGAATAAACGCAAGGCTCAGATTATTGATGAAGCCAAAGCTGAAGCAGACGCTGAGCGTGCGAAAATCATCGCTCAGGGGAAAGCAGAAATTGAAGCTGAACGTAATCGTGTGAAAGAGGAACTGCGTCAGCAAGTTTCTGCTCTAGCACTGGCTGGTGCTGAGAAAATCCTCGAACGTTCGATTGATGAAGCCGCTCAAAGCGACATTATCGCGAAACTCGTTGCTGAAATTTAATAAGGGAGTGGAGTTATGGCTGAGTTAACCACCATTGCTCGTCCTTATGCTAAGGCAGCTTTTGACTTCGCGGTTGAACATCAAGCAGTCGAAGCTTGGGAAGAAATGCTAAGTTTCGCTGCCTTGGTCAGTGAAAATGAATCCATGAAGCCATTGCTGAATGGCTCACTATCAAGTGACAAGCTGGCAGACCTGTTTATTAACGTCTGCGGCGAGCAAGTTGATGTGAATGGTCAGAACCTGATCAAAGTGATGGCGGAAAATGATCGCTTGGGTGTGCTGCCTGCTGTGGCTCAACTATTTGTTGAGTACCGTCTCGAATGGGCTAAAGAAGTTGAAGCGGCGGTAACGTCAGCAACCGAATTGACCACCGAACAAGTACAGCAGATAAGTGTTTCTCTTGAGAAACGTCTTGCACGCAAAGTTAAGCTGAATTGCAGCGTAGATACCAGCCTTATTGCTGGTGTAATTATCAAAGCAGGCGACTTAGTCATTGATGGCTCTGTCCGTGGGAAACTGACCCGCCTGACTGATAAGCTGCAATCGTAATTGGGAGTTTGAGCATGCAACTGAATTCCACTGAAATCAGCGATCTGATTAAGCAGCGGATCGAGCAGTTCGAAGTCGTCAGTGAAGCCCGTAACGAAGGTACTATCGTTTCGGTAAGCGACGGCATCATCCGCATTCACGGCCTAGCCGATGTAATGCAAGGTGAGATGATCGAGCTGCCAGGCAACCGTTATGCAATCGCGTTGAACTTAGAACGTGATTCTGTCGGTGCCGTAGTAATGGGTCCTTACGCCGATTTGGCGGAAGGCGATAAAGTAAAAACTACTGGTCGTATTCTGGAAGTTCCAGTTGGCCGTGGTTTGTTAGGTCGTGTTGTAAACACTCTGGGTGCACCTATCGATGGTAAAGGCCCAGTAGATAACGATGGTTTCGGTCCTGTAGAAATGATCGCACCAGGCGTTATTGACCGTAAGTCAGTTTCTCAACCAGTACAAACCGGTTATAAAGCTGTTGATGCCATGATCCCAATCGGTCGTGGTCAACGTGAGCTGATCATCGGTGACCGTCAAACTGGTAAAACTGCGATGGCTATCGACGCCATCATCAACCAGAAAGATTCAGGTATTAAATGTATCTACGTCGCTATTGGTCAGAAAGCTTCTACCATCGCTAACGTGGTACGTAAGCTGGAAGAGCACGGCGCGTTGGCTAACACCATCGTGGTTGTTGCTTCAGCTTCTGAAGCCGCTGCGCTGCAATACCTAGCACCATATTCTGGTTGTACCATGGGTGAATACTTCCGTGACCGCGGTGAAGACGCGCTGATCATTTACGATGACCTGTCAAAACAGGCCGTTGCATATCGTCAGATTTCACTGTTGCTCCGTCGTCCACCAGGCCGTGAAGCATATCCTGGTGACGTATTCTATTTGCACTCTCGTTTGCTGGAACGTGCTTCTCGCGTCAACGAAGAGTATGTAGAAAAGTTCACTAACGGTGCAGTAAAAGGTCAAACCGGTTCTTTAACCGCGCTGCCTATTATTGAAACCCAGGCGGGTGACGTATCTGCGTTCGTACCAACCAACGTAATTTCGATTACCGATGGTCAGATCTTCTTGGAAACTGACCTGTTTAACTCTGGCTTACGTCCAGCGGTTAACCCTGGTATTTCGGTATCTCGTGTGGGTGGTGCTGCTCAGACTAAGATCATCAAGAAACTGTCCGGTGGTATCCGTACCGCTCTGGCTCAGTATCGAGAGTTGGCTGCCTTCTCTCAGTTCGCATCTGACTTAGATGACGCGACTCGTGCTCAATTGGAACACGGTGAACGCGTAACAGAACTGATGAAGCAGAAGCAATATGCACCGATGAGTGTAGCTGACCAAGCTGTGTCTATTTTCGCAGCTGAGAAAGGCTACTTGAAATCAGTTGAACTGAAAAAAGTCGGTGATTTTGAAGCTGCCCTGCTCTCCTACATGAACAGCGAGCACGCTGAGCTGATGAAGAACATCAACGTGACTGGCGACTATAACGCCGATATCGAAGGTGAACTGAAGGCTGGTCTCGACAAGTTCGTGGCAACCCAAACCTGGTAATGACACGCGAGGTGTCTAGTACACCTCTGGTCCAGATTGGAGAGTAAAGATGGCCGGCGCAAAAGAGATTAAGTCAAAGATCTCCAGTGTGAAAAACACACAGAAGATCACTTCCGCGATGGAGATGGTAGCCGCGAGTAAAATGCGTAAAGCGCAGGATCGCATGGCTTCTAGTCGCCCATATGCGGAAAGTATGCGTAAGGTGATCGGTCACGTTGCGCAAGGCTCTCTGGAATACAAACACCCCTATTTAGAGGTGAGAGAAGCCAAGCGGGTTGGTTACATTGTTGTGGCAACCGACCGTGGCCTTTGTGGTGGTCTGAACGTCAACCTGTTTAAAAAGGTTGTTGCAGACGTGAAAAGCTGGAAAGAAAAAGGTGTTGAAGTGGAATTTTGTCCAATCGGCGCTCGCAGTGTTCAGTTTTTCAAAAGCTTTGGTGGCAAGGTACAGGCTCATGCTTCTGGTTTAGGTGATGCACCTAAATTGCAAGATTTGATCGGTACTGTGCGCGTTATGCTGCAAGCTTACAACGAAGGCAAACTGGATCGTCTGTATGTCGTGTTCAACAAATTTGTGAACACTATGACGCAGGCTCCTGTGATCGAACAGCTGCTGCCTTTGCCTAAATCCGAAAAAGATGATGCTAAGCATCACTGGGATTATATCTACGAGCCAGATCCAAAAGCATTGTTGGATAAATTACTGGTGCGTTATGTGGAATCTCAGGTGTATCAGGGTGTTGTTGAAAATCTAGCGTCTGAACAAGCTGCTCGTATGGTAGCGATGAAAGCCGCAACAGATAACGCAGGCTCCCTGATCGATGATCTGCAACTGGTGTATAACAAGGCCCGTCAGACTGCGATTACGCAAGAACTGTCGGAAATTGTATCAGGTGCAGCTGCGGTTTAGGCTGGGTAACGAAGACAAGTTTTAGAGGATTAATCATGAGCACAGGTACTGTTGTCCAAGTAATTGGCGCGGTTGTGGACGTAGAGTTTCCACAAGATGCTGTACCTCAGGTATATGACGCTCTGAAAATCGTAGGTGAAGGTGCCTGTAATGGCCTGGTGCTGGAAGTACAGCAGCAGCTCGGTGGTGGTGTAGTTCGTACCATCGCTATGGGTACTTCTGACGGTTTGCGTCGTGGTATTGAGGTTGAAAACACAGGTTCTCCTATTTCTGTTCCTGTTGGTACTGCCACTTTGGGTCGTATCATGAACGTTTTGGGTCAACCCGTGGATGAAGCGGGTCCTATCGGTGAAGACGAAAAATACGTCATCCACCGTGCTGCCCCTTCATATGAAGAGCAATCAAATACTACTGAACTGCTGGAAACTGGTATCAAGGTAATCGACTTGGTATGTCCATTCGCTAAGGGTGGTAAAGTTGGTCTGTTCGGTGGTGCGGGTGTTGGTAAAACAGTTAACATGATGGAACTGATTAACAACATCGCTAAAGCTCACTCAGGTTTGTCTGTATTTGCTGGTGTAGGTGAACGTACCCGTGAAGGTAACGACTTCTACTACGAAATGCAGGATTCAGGCGTACTGGACAAAGTAGCAATGGTTTACGGCCAGATGAACGAACCACCAGGCAACCGTCTGCGTGTGGCGTTGACCGGTCTGACCATGGCGGAAAAATTCCGTGACGAAGGTCGTGACGTACTGTTGTTCGTTGACAACATCTACCGTTACACCTTGGCTGGTACAGAAGTATCAGCACTGCTGGGTCGTATGCCATCAGCTGTGGGTTATCAGCCAACACTGGCTGAAGAGATGGGTGTTCTGCAAGAACGTATTACTTCTACTAAAGTGGGTTCGATCACTTCAGTACAAGCGGTATACGTACCTGCGGATGACTTGACTGACCCTAGCCCTGCAACTACCTTCGCCCACTTGGATGCGACCGTAGTACTGTCTCGTCAAATTGCTTCTCTGGGTATCTACCCAGCAGTTGACCCACTGGATTCGACTTCACGTCAGCTGGATCCTCAAGTGGTTGGTCAAGAGCACTATGACACAGCAACAGGCGTACAGAACGTACTGCAGCGTTACAAAGAGCTGAAAGACATCATCGCGATTTTGGGTATGGACGAACTGTCAGATGACGACAAGCAGACAGTTTCACGTGCTCGTAAAATTGAGCGTTTCCTGTCTCAGCCATTCCACGTAGCAGAAGTATTTACTGGTTCTCCTGGTAAGTATGTTTCTTTGAAAGACACTATCCGTGGCTTCAAAGGCATCCTGAACGGCGAATATGATGATCTGCCAGAGCAAGTGTTCTATATGGTTGGTTCAATCGACGAAGCCGTTGAGAAAGCCAACAAGAAGAAGTAATCGAGCCTAGCTCGGTGAACATAGGAGAACAGCATGGCAGCCGTGACAGTACATCTTGATATCGTCAGTGCAGAAAGCCGCATCTACTCTGGCCTAGTGGCTAGTTTGCAGGTGACAGGTGCTGAGGGTGAATTGGGCATTATGCCTGGTCACACTCCACTGCTGACTAATATCAAACCTGGCATGGCGCGCATCGTCAAACAGGACGGCAAAGAAGAAGTGTTCTATCTTTCAGGTGGTATTCTGGAAGTGCAACCATCTTCAGTGTCTGTTCTGGCTGATGTTGTATTGCGTGCCGATGAGATTGACGAACAGGCCGCAGCTGAAGCTAAGCGTCGTGCAGAGGCCGAAATGGCTAATGCAGGTGCTGACTTTAACTATGCGGCAGCCGCAATGGAGCTAGCCAAAGCTATCGCTCAACTGCGTGTTGTTGATACCATCAAGAAGAACATTGCCAGATAATGTAACTCTGCTTAAAAAGGCGCCTCAGGGCGCCTTTTTTATTATCTAAATTCATAGAAGCACTGATCCGCTGTAACGATTTGGTTAGAATGTGTCGGTCTTCAGTAAACAGGGAATGGATATGTCGCTCAATGTTGTCATTCTTGCTGCGGGTAAAGGTACTCGCATGCGTTCTGACTTGCCCAAAGTTCTGCATAAGGTCGCCCACAAAGCGATGGTGCAACACGTAATTGATACTGCCAAGGCGCTTAACGCCGACAACATTAATCTGATCTACGGTTATGGTGGCGACAAGCTACAGGCGGCTGTAAATGACAGCAGCTTGCAATGGATTGAACAAGCCGAACAGTTAGGCACTGGTCACGCCGTGGCGCAGGCCGTGCCCCATATTGCGGATGATGACAGTGTATTGATCCTCTATGGTGACGTGCCGCTGATCCAGACCACGACCTTGCAGTCACTATTGGATGCTCGCGCTGCGGATGGGATGGCGTTGCTTACCGTTAAACTGGATAACCCTACAGGCTATGGCCGCATCGTGCGTGACAATGGTCAAGTGGTTGGTATTGTTGAACAGAAAGATGCCACGGCTGAACAACTGGCGATCACTGAAGTAAACAGCGGCATTATGGCGGTACCGGGCAAACAGCTCAAAGCATGGTTGGCTAAGCTGGATAATAACAATGCCCAAGGCGAATTCTATCTCACTGACATCGTGGCAATGGCGCACGCTGAAGGCGTACAAATTGCCACAGCCCACCCAACCAATGCCATTGAGACCGAGGGCGCCAATAACCGCGTACAACTGGCGACACTCGAGCGTGCTTACCAAGCGCGTCGCGCCGAAGAGTTAATGCTGAATGGCGCTAACTTGCGTGATCCCGCACGTATCGATATTCGCGGTGATGTCACTATCGGTATGGATGTGATGATCGATGTGAACGTGATTTTTGAAGGCACTGTGGCACTCGGTAACAACGTCACCATTGGTGCGGGCGCCATGTTGAAAGATTGTCAGATTGCCGATAACGCCGAAATTAAACCTTACAGCATCATTGAAGGCGCCAAACTGGGCAATGCCGCCAGTGCAGGGCCATTTGCCCGCTTACGTCCTGGGGCGGAACTGAAAAACGATGCTCACGTTGGTAACTTTGTTGAGATGAAAAAAGCCGTGTTGGGTGATGGTTCTAAAGCGGGTCACTTAACCTACTTGGGTGACGCGCAGATCGGCAGCGGTGTGAATATTGGTGCCGGCACCATCACTTGTAACTATGACGGCGCCAACAAGCACCTGACGGTGATTGAAGACGATGTGTTCGTTGGTAGTGATACTCAGCTGGTGGCGCCTGTCACCATTGGTAAGAACGCTACGCTGGGCGCAGGCTCTACTATCACTCGCAACGTCGGTGAAAACGAGTTAGTGATCACTCGCGTTAAGCAAAAACATATTGAAGGCTGGCACCGACCAGTGAAGAAAAAGTCTTAATTCCGCACTCAATAAGTTTCGTTTCGAAAGCACTTGTCAGGGTGCTTTCGCTTTTTATCGCCAAATTTCCAAAATCCTCGTCATTGCTGGCAATTTAACCTTGCCTAAAACTTTCGAATGAATATAATTTGTTTCGAAGCGAAATTTAGGCTGGATTGATGACCAAACGTAACACACAGCAACGCCGCCGTACCATTGTTGAACGGCTTAATCATACGGGTGAAGTCAGTGTGGAACAGCTTGCTGCGGAATTCAGCACCTCAGAAGTGACCATTCGCAAAGATCTGGCGGCACTAGAGAAAGACGGGTTATTGCTACGTCGATACGGTGGTGCTATTCCGCTGCCACAAGAGATTGCCGTAGCGCCCACCAGCAATCCATCTGCCAACCAACTGGCGATCGCACAAAAGGCCGCAGAGCTCATCCGTGACCATAACCGCATCATTATCGATTGTGGCTCGACGACGCTTGGGCTGATCCCTGAGCTCAATCACAAACGCGGTTTAGTGGTGATGACCAACTCATTGCAGTTGGCCAGCGCTATTCACGAGCTGGAACATGAGCCCACACTTTTGATGACCGGTGGCACATGGGACCCACACTCCGAATCGTTTCAGGGACAGATGGCAGAACAAGTGCTGCGTTCCTACAACTTCGATCAACTGTTTATCGGCGCTGATGGTATCGATCTCGACCGCGGCACCACCACCTTTAATGAGCTTACTGGTCTGAGCAAAGTGATGGCTGAAGTATCACAGCAGGTCATTGTGATGCTCGAAGCTGACAAAATTCAACGTCGTATTCCCAACCTCGAATTGCCATGGGAATCGATAGACATCTTAGTCACAGATAGTCGCTTACCCGCGACAGCTGCCGCCGCAATCACTGCGCACGGTATTCAGCTGCTAGTGGTCGACACTGTGGGCAACTAACTTATTCAGGGAAAATATTATGTGTGGAATCGTCGGTGCTGTGGCACAACGTGATGTCATGGAAATCTTGCTTGAAGGCTTAAAACGTCTTGAGTACCGCGGTTATGACTCCGCCGGTGTGGCAGTTATCAATGAAGGTACGCTGCAACGCACCCGCCGAGTGGGCAAAGTGCAAGAGCTGGCGAATGCCCTCGCAGAACAGCCGCTACCCGGCGGTACCGGTATTGCCCATACTCGTTGGGCAACTCATGGTGAACCAAATGAACGTAACGCCCACCCGCATCAATCGGCGGGTGATATTGCTGTGGTGCACAACGGTATTATCGAAAATCACGCCGAGCTGCGCACACAGCTGCAAGCGCTCGGCTATCAATTTGAATCTGATACCGATACTGAAGTGATTGCCCATCTGGTGCATCACGAGCTGAAATCACACAACTCGCTGCTGGCGGCAGTACAAGCGACCGTTAAACAGTTGGAAGGCGCCTACGGTACGGTGGTGATTGATCGTCGTGATAGCGAACGCATGGTGGTGGCACGTAGCGGTAGTCCGCTAGTGGTGGGTTTTGGCTTGGGCGAAAACTTTGTCGCCTCTGACATTATGGCACTGCTGCCTGTTACTCGTAAGTTTGCCTATCTAGAAGAAGGCGATGTGGCGGAAATTACCCGCCGCAGCGTGAACATCTATGATGCCGCTGGTAATGAAGTGAGCCGCGAAGCCAAAGAAACCGAAGTGTCACATGACGCTGGTGATAAAGGCGAATACCGTCACTATATGCTGAAAGAGATCCACGAGCAGCCACTGGCACTCGCGCGCACTCTGGAGCAGCGTATTAGCAGTGGCAAGGTGCTTGCCGCTGCCTTTGGCGATAATGCCGAGGCGTTACTGAAAGATATCCGTCATGTGCAGATCATCGCTTGTGGTACCTCATATCATGCGGCGATGACCTCCCGTTATTGGTTAGAGCAGTGGGCTGGTGTGTCGTGTAACGTGGAGATTGCTTCCGAGTTCCGTTATCGCAAGTCATTTACCTTCCCGAACAGCCTATTGGTGACCATTTCCCAATCGGGCGAAACTGCCGATACGCTGGCGGCATTACGTCTGGCTAAAGAGATGGGTTACAAAGCATCGCTGACCATCTGCAACGTGCCAGGTTCATCGCTAGTGCGCGAGTCGGACATGGCTTACATGATGAAAGCCGGTGCAGAAATCGGTGTGGCATCAACTAAAGCTTTCACCGTGCAGTTAGCCGGCTTACTGCTGCTAACCGCTGTGATTGGCCGTAATAACGGCATGAGTAGCGATGTAGAAGCCGCCATGGTGCACAGCCTGCAATCACTGCCTGCCAAAGTAGAACAAACCTTAGCGTTAGATGATGCGATTGCCGACCTAGCAGAAGACTTTGCCGACAAGAGCCACGCGTTGTTCCTTGGTCGTGGTGAACAATATCCGATTGCGATGGAAGGCGCGCTCAAGCTAAAAGAGATCTCTTATATCCACGCTGAAGCCTACGCTTCAGGCGAGTTGAAACATGGCCCATTGGCATTGATTGATGCGGATATGCCAGTGATTGTGGTGGCACCGAACAACGAACTGCTGGAAAAACTGAAATCTAACGTCGAAGAAGTGCGTGCCCGCGGTGGTTTGATGTATGTGTTTGCTGATGTGGATGCCAAATTTAGCTCTGACGACACCATGAAAGTGATTCCGGTGCCACATTGCGACGAATTTATCGCCCCGATCATCTATACCCTGCCGCTGCAGTTGCTGTCATACCACGTGGCCTTAATCAAAGGCACCGATGTTGACCAACCACGTAACTTAGCCAAGTCAGTTACCGTTGAGTAACGGTAGCAAGGTAGGTATTAGTAGGTGTGTGAGAGTAATAAAGGGGTGACTAGGATCACCCCAAGGATAGAAACTTTATTCCTCTCCAACAGTAGGCCGACACTATTGCCGCGCCCGAAGCTCGATTGATAGTTGTAAGGCCAGCTCCAGTAGCTGGCCTTTTCTATGCTGTATCTATAAGCGCGAAGTACGTTACTAGAGCATTCGATTGTGGCTAAAAGACCAGAGCACAGCCAACCTCATCATACGATGTACTAGTCTTCTGCTTGCTAACGTCCAGCATCAAGGGATTACTTGAGAATATCGATAATCTCGCGAGTATCTCTAAACAAGCGGATCAATTGGTTATCCACGTTGACGGTGATGATGCCGTCACGATCAATCGGCACTGTGATGCGGCCGCGATCAAAAATACGGCGATCTAATATGTCACCGCGGCGGTAGTTTTTGGCCCACCCCGGTGGTAACGGCTCACCATTGGCCAGTTTTTTTTGCAAACCTGGCGGCAGTGGTTTTTCTTGCTTATGTTTGGCTTGCTTGTGTTCGTGGTGATCATCTTGCTTGGCTATCGCGCTTGTCGATAGCGCGGCGCCTGCTAAACCTAGAGTTACTGCTGTTGCTAACGCGGTTAGCTTACTTGCTCTCTTTCCCATAACTCTTCCTTAGACAGCATTGCTGTCGTGGTTATCAGCTAAGCATAGTTGCTTATTCTCAAGTGGCGTAAGACTATGGGATAACCGCTGTCGTCTAGCTGAATCGTTGATAAGGCAAGTAGATGGCAATGCTATTAGTCATAAGGGAACAGGCCACTATCATCGATACCGATATTTTCTCCACGCGGGGCGCAGCTGGATTTTGGCACGCGATCGGCAAGTTCAATGTGGTAATAAGAAACGGGTTGTTGGTAGCGCTTAGTTTGTAATACTTGCAACACGTTAGCGCGAGGGTTTATCTCGTGATAAGCATCAGTAAGTTGCAGCTCGGCCAGCGATTGCTGGTAGCCTTTTGGGAAAAACAGCTGTTCAAAGCGGGTAATTCGGCTAGGGTCTACTGCTATTTTCAATGAACCCGCAACGATATAGTTAGCACTTTCCACCGTGTCGCCGATGCGCACCGCCACATTAACTTCCCACTTGGCTTGGATAGCGCGTTTGCTGCACTGTTGCAGTAAGTCGTCTTTCATCTTGGCAAAATCAAACACTTCACCTTCTGGAATACAGAGCACTTCGTCTTCGACAAGGACGTTTTCATCCACATTTAACGCCATCTCGGCGACAACATTACAGGAATTACCGAAGGGCACTTGGTGTTGTGAGGAGGGGACCTCGTCGACGTGCAGGCCTAAGGCGCGATAATCTTCAACAGCACCTTTGCGAGTGGTAATAAGCTTTTTAATTTCAACCATGTGCATACTCTTTATCCATAAAGTTGGCGCTATTGTGGCTGAATCACATCGTTAGTTCAAATTTAACTGTGTTCACAATATTAGTTAACTCATTATTTTTATTGAGTAAAGATACTCCTTGATGGGTTGTGTATTACGGCTGATTAGTTAAACTGCCCCACTTCATTTTATTGGTTTCTATTCGGTGCACGGGTCACCCATAAGATCACCTCGGCAAGGTTAACGACAGTAAGGAACACGATGTCTCAATTTGCAAAGCGCATAGCGATTGCGCTGAATCCCACCGATGCCACCAGCATAAAAGCGGCATTAGTTGAATATCACCAACGTCTACAAGATGGCAGTGCTTTCCGTTTTATCGGCAGCTTACTGTTTAATATTGAATTTGTGCACAGTGATGACCGCCCGCTAACGTTGGCGGATGCGGGGGCTAATCAGGCACTGGTTGATCGTGCGATTAATACCTGTCGCATTGATGCCCGTGGTGCTTATCAAAGTGAGCCGATTTTATTTGCCGCCGCGCTTAACTTTGCCGAGTTAATGCCTGAGCTGTTGCAAGTGGCAGCAGCAATGGTGAATTTTGCCCGTCAGCGTAATGATGATGGCGACTTGCGGCTGGATGACGACAACTACTTTGGCCTTGAAGCCTTGTTTATGCTGGCGTTGACTGATGTGAATCACAGCCATTATCTGGCCAGCTTTTTAACGCCGTATTGGAACACCGAAAGCTTCAGTTGGGCGCCTGAAACACTAGCACATTTGGTGAATGAATTTGGCTGGCAACGGCCGCTGATTAAAGCCTATCTCTACTGCGATACTGCCCATATGCGGCGCTTCTTCTATCAAGGCCGTGACGGGGATGAAACCGCCCCAGCTTTGCTCGATCATTTACAGCAACATCAAGAAGATTATCAATGGTTTAAAGCGCAATTGCTGGAGCGTCTGTTAGCGCGCCCTGTGCTGGCGTATCCGATGGAATCGCTAACCAAAGCCCAAGTGGTGCTGGGCTTCTTCTACAGCCTTGGTGAGTGGCCAGTCGAAGATGCTGAACTGGCTTACTATAAGGAAGAAGATGAATGGCAAGATGCGGTGCAATCGTTACTGATATTTGGTCAAACGGTTGAAGCCGAAGCCTTAGCTATTCGTGACCGCATCACTGAGTTGCAACCCGGTGAACCAGTAGAAGTGGTGGCGCAAGCATGGCGTCATCTTGAGAGCCGTTATGCTGCTTGGCCGCGGGATGAATCCCCAGAGGACGATTGGGAGGATGATGCTGACGACGAGACTGACTTTACCGCAGCAGAAAGCCAAGCACTGCAGGATTTAAGGTCTGCTATTCGCCCAAATTGGGACCGACTTACACGTAAAACTAACTTGGATGAGATTGCCGCCAACTTACCCTCTCCAGCCTCACGTTGGCTGTATGAGGATTGGCATTATCCATTGTCGAGCTTTGTGAGTTATCGCCTCAAACACCACGCTCTGGCTGAGGACGACACCGAAGAGCTGGTGGATTGGCTGAACGAAAATTTCATCGACGAGTCGCTGGAATACATCAAAGAAGATTATGTGGATGACGACCATGAGCAATGTGAGCGACTATTCGCTTGGTTAGCGCTCGCTAACATAGAAGAAAACTTCGACGAAATGGTTTCCATTGCTCGTGAGATTTTCTACAAAGATGGTGGCACTCGAGGCGATTACATCAGCGCCAAACAACCCGCTTATGCTCTGCTTTGGCGCCATCGTTATCAACGTGGTGTACTTAGCCTCTTTTGGCTGCTGGGCTGCGAACAAATCCACCCAGCGTCAAACTTGGCTGTACTCGCCAGACGTCAATGGCAACTGTTGCTTGCGTTAGCGCCGCAACGCGTCATCAACCAAGTGTGTTATTACTACGGCAATTATGCGCACTACGCTGCCATTGATGATGAAGCGGTTGAATATCAGGTGTATGAACAACTGGCGCAATTAGGTGTGCCCGAAGCCCACCTACAAGCATTCCAGCTGCTGGTTGATCAACGTGTTGCGGGTTATCGTCCGGCACATCAACGCTTTTGGCAGCGCTATCTTGCCAATATTGAGCACTTTGCTACTGCTGATGAGCATGCCACCGGCATGTTGGCACGGCAGCAATGGTTGCAGCGCCAAGCATTGGAACAGGCGTTACCTTACTGCACTGAAACGGCCATGTTGCAGTTTTATGCTGACACGCAATTAGCGTATCCCGCTGCTGAGTTGCCGATTCAAGCACTGTTTGAACAAGCGCTACGCCGCTCGTTATACGCCAGTTTTGCTGACAGTACAGCGCCGCAACTTTATGACAAGCTCCTTGCCTATCTACACAGTGGCGAAGGGCTCGAACAGTTAACGCCGAAAGCACTCAAGTTGCCGGAACTATGTGGCTGGAAACCGTATGTGCAAGACTACCGTATTGGTCCGGCAGATTTTGTTTGGCTTCTGCCAGAAGAGCAAGCAGTGCGTTTGGTACAGTTTTTCTGTCAACAAGGCGAGCGTGGTTTGCGCTTTTTGCTCGTCCCCCCTGCGGAAGATGCCTTTATTGATCACTTAATTCGCAGCGGTGAGTTAACCATGGCAGAGCGTTGGCAGCATGCCGAGGTTGGTCATAACAGTATTAGCGATCCGGATGTTGGCATGGCACTGCTGGCCGCCAAAGATAACTGGGCGCTTAACTGGTTGGATGAACGCGGTATCGACACCGCCTCATTGGTGTATTACGCGGTGACACAAGGGCGTGATTGTGAAGCTTTTGTCAGTAAACTAGCGCGTGAACAACGCCTGCCTAACATGAATAGCCACTTCAAGCGCAAAGATCGCGCTAAGCTACTGCAGATGTTGGCAACCGCACAGCAGCAAGCTGAAAACAACAGCGAGATTGCTGCCCTACCAAGCAGTGTCTTTAGCCGTTTTGTTAATGACAGCTCTATTGCCGTTAAATCATTAGCACAGAAGTTATTTACTAAAGACTAATGAATACGGTGGTGCATACAAAGAAAGCGGCCAATTGGCCGCTTTCTTGTTGGTGAGCGATGCTATTTTTGTGGCGGTGTTTTTAATACCAGTAGTGCTACGACCGCGATACTGAACCAACCGATAAACATCTGCAGCCAAACGCTGAAAAACACTAGCGGATGGGAAAGTCGCATAATTTCCAGCAGGAAGTTTTTGAGCACAAGGCTGGCGACCAATGGTAACAGCAGCAGTGCTAAGGTTTTACCAAAGTGCCAGCCAATATTGAGACTACGGCGATACAGCATGCGGCCACTAAAGTAACCCAGCAATATGCCCCAAGTGGCTAGGCAAAAAGTAATGCCTTGATCATACCAGTGAATGCCATGTGCGCTGCCAAGTACCAACAAAACCATAGGAATAATATTCCAAAGCAGGAGGCGGAAATTCTGCCAAAAATAGCCAACAGCGTGCAGTTGCCCATCACTTTTATGGTTGGGATTGTATTGCAGCAGCGGGTGTTTAGGCTGTTGCCGCGCGAGTGTTGGCAGCTTACGAAACCAAAAAATATGAAAGAGTAGCCAGAGTAAGCAGATACCGAACTCACCTAGTAGGATATTGCTATCTAGCGTGCCCCTTGTATTAGCGGCAATATGCAGCAAGTTGATAATAAAGTGCGCGGTGCCTATGTTGACTAGGGCTAGCGGCAGTGCCAGCCATTTACCCACGGCGCGGTAAGCCAAGAGTAGCTGAGCCGCTAGCCATAGCAGTGCCAACAGACGTGATACGTCAAAAATAGGAAAGCCGTTCGGCGGTATCGCTACCACTACAGCTTCAGCGAGCACCGTTATCATCAGTAATAGCAGCTGAGCGATAAAGTAGCGATCACGGTCGAGACGCTTATTTTCTGTGTCGGAGAACTGATTTTTCCAAAGAAGATCTTTAATAATTTTCAACAGCATAAGATTACTTAGGCTCTTTAGTTGCAGGTTCAATGATGATTCTGAGCAAGCCGTAGGCGACCAACATGCCCAAGAACGGCAGCAGTAAATGCACGCTAATGGTCAACCACGTTTGGTGGAAATAAGCTTTAGCAATGATGAAGATCGCAGCCGCCACTACGGCAATAACGACAACACCAGCAGCTAACCATTTCCAACCGTTCGCCCCGATATTACGCAGGCGCAGCTGTATCAGCCGCAACACCATCAGTAGCCAACCGATTTGTAGTATCGCTAACCAGAGTTTTTGTGCCGTCCAACCTGAACTGCTGGTATCGATTGGCCCGCCAATATACAGGGTGAGACTCACCAGTAATGACACAATGCAGCTCCAAATAACCATGCGCCAGAAATAGCCTACTGCGGTCAGTTGTTGGTACGGCTTAAACTGGCTGTTAATCCGTAACCATGGATGGGAGGCGACGACTTTTTTTAACGGCCAGTAACAGATCAAAATGTACAACTGCATCAAAGCAAATATCGGTACTAATAGCAGCAATACCAGTATGAAACCGCCGCTAGGCTGCATAAATGGCGCATTGCGAAACAGCGGAAATAAGCTGGCAACCCCAAAATTAACCAGCCCTAACAGGCCTGACAACCACCATTTTTGTAGCAGCCGCTGCACGAGCAATATGTGGGCAATCAGCAGCAACGGGCCAATGCTGAGCAAGCAATGGTTGAATACCCATACAATCACTTGACTGTCATTGACACCAAAGTGAATGGCATCGCTTATCACGCCAAACGGTAACGGTTGGGCAATCAGCAAGGCAAATTGCACCGCAAATAACAATGACAGCCCGATAAAGTAACGGTCGCGGTCGAGCGGTTGTTTGCTGCCAAACTGCTCCTGCCAAAACAGGTCTTGAAGAATCTTTAACATGACACTCCTTTATTTATGTCTCTGGTGTCGATGGTGGCTCATCTTGGGATGAGAGCGTGGCGCCGCTAGGTGCTGTTTGCTGGTGGCGCCAAATAAGCGCAGCGGTAGCGGTGGCAAATAGCATGATGATGATGTTTATGGTCAGTTGTTCACCATTAATACCCAACAAGGGGTCTATGAGTTGGTGGTTAAACGCGGTATTTACCACGTAAGCCGCGCTGAACAGCGGGATACCTACGGCCGCTAAGCGCAAGCGTTTGCGGTGTACGAGATAGAGTTTGAACTTGATGCTATACAGTAAAAACAGTGCCGCATAGCAACATAGGAGCACCAGCAGCGTCAGCAGGTAATCTAGTTGGCGGTGGAACCCCAATACATCACAAATAACAATTGCGGAAATAAACACGTTGGCGCCAAGCTGTAGCTTGGCAATGCCGATCGATTGATATTGGCAATATTGGCTCTCTTCTAAGCTTCTGCCATTGTTATCTAGCACAGAGGCCATCACCGCCTGATAAAAATAGAATAGCAGCGCCATCATCGCAGCGCCGGTTTGGTGGTTGGCGCAGTAGAGCATGCCCACCACGGCAAAGCCGAAGTTGGCATAACCCAACAGTTTGAGCGTCTTGCTAGAGAACAGCGTGTCTTTTGCACTAATCCCCACCAGTGCGGTGTTGGACACGATAAATAACGCGCTAGCGAAGAACAGGTAGAAATTCCGCTCCAACCCTAGCGGTTGCGATTGTGGAATACAGGCGATGACAAATGAAACCACCAATAACATCACCATGTATAGCGCATTAGCTAACTTGGGGTACAACATCAATACTTCCCTTATAATCCGTTGGCCGGGGGGCAGATGACTTAGTCATCATCCCAGTCGTCGTATTCATCATGCTCAATCTTGATAAAACTGGCATCGTTATATGGCCAAGGGATTTCAGCCAAAAACTGCTCCAGTTCAGGTGTTTGCGCATGTTGTGCTCGTATATGCGGTAGTGTGCGGTTGATATGAAATGGATGAACTTGTTCTCCACCGCCTATCGCCACAAAGTAGCGCGCCAATAAGGGTAAGTACTCGCTGAAATGACTGATGCTGAATACCGCGTCCGCTAATACGGGCTCACCGTTAGGACGGACAAAACTGGCGGCGTTTGGCCATTGAATAAAGGCCGCCACAATGGCCGCAATGAGCGCACTATCTTGGTGTGCTGTTCGATGAAACAGCGCTGATTCACTATGCTGTTTGCCCAAGCTATCACCAAAAGCAAAATACAATGGCTGAGAAGCTTGCACTTGAGATAGCTGACGTTGCAGGTTGGGCATCAGCGCAAGCAGTTGCCTTAACGCGAGTTGCTCACCGTCGCTGTGGAACAAATCGCTCGTGTGCAGTTGAACTCGGCCAGACTGCTTGGATATTAGCTGTTGCTCTGCCATGACCTGTAATGCTTGCGCAGGGTATTTATTACAAGACAGTGGTTGAGTCGCTAAGTCAGTCATTGAAGCATGCGATGGCTCCGGCAGTTGTGCCCGCCAGAGGCTTTCCCACTCTTGGTCGCCGACGGCAATAGTGAGCTGTCCTGCTTGTTCGTCTATCACGCGGTAACATGTTGTGGTTTCGCCCGTTAAATCTTGGTGATCTGATGAACACAGTTGATAAAGCGGCGACAGGTAGCTGCCATCGAGTGCTATTTTCTGAATTTTGCCATCTTGCCAACTGAGCCAGATCGCGGCCTGTTTCGGACAAAAGTAGACGTCAGTAAGACACTGCAATAGCCCCATAAGCACGCGGTTATGCTGGTGGCTAAAGTCGCCAGCGACAATGTTATCCAGCGTGTTAGCGTCTTCCTCAAAAAGCGCGATCTGTTCAAGCGTAAAATCACGTACATCGCCCTGCCACCAGGTGTTTGCTTGGCTATCAAGCAGTTGTAGCGGATAACCATAATGGCCATCGGCATGGCTGTTGAGTCGATCGGTGAATGGCGTGACATAGATACCACGTTGCTTATCAACAAACAGCTGTGGTCTTACTGGGACGTTCTCGGGCGCAGGTTTGCTGTTAATCGCTAACTGTTGCCACTCGTGGGTATGGCAATTAAATGTCAGTAGCCAGTGTTGACGGAAGTTATAACCCGGTTTGTCGTTACGGCCATAAAACGCCAGCATTTGCTGAGTATGGGCGATACTGTCGCAATCTACCCCATGGTTGGCGGGGAATGCCCATTCGCTGACGTCCATATTTGTCAGTTGAATATGGTGCAATATCGTCTTGCGTTTATCTCGTCGTCTGCTGGCAAACCATAGTGACTGTGAGTCGACATCCAACCAAGCCCCCGCATCACTGGTACTCGGTAGTTCCAGTAATTGTTGGCACGTGGAGTGCGTTATCTCGGCGCTAAAAATTTTGCCAAAATTGGTCACCGCCAGCCATTGGGAGTCGGACAGCCAATCGAGTAGCACGAGTTGGTCATGTTCTGTATCGGGTAATTCAACCTGCTGGATAAGCGTATTGTTCTTTACGTCAATAACTTGGACTTGCTGGAAGTCTTCGTAAGCCAGTTTGCTGCCGCGAAGTTGACGTTGAGAATGATCAAACATAAAAACCTAAAACTTGGATTTGATTGGGGTGATAAAACCAATGAGTGTCGAGCTAGCGCTGACGTGATAATGCAGAGATTGTCGATAATACAAACGGTTATATCCTTATAGTCGCTGCTTTCCTGAGTTGGGCTATTGAATAGCTATGACAGAAGAGCGGCCAAATTTTGGCATAACCTTAATTTCATTAATAGAAAATTGGTAAAAATTTACCAATAATTGTCGGGAGAACGTTTTCCTAACGTGTTTTATGTGATGCATGTCGTTAATCATATGTTTTATATGGCTTTATATGTTGGTTGGGTTTTGTGCGTTTGGATTTTTAGATGGCGCTTTTTGGTTGCTAATTACCAGCATTGGTGCGTATTGGAGCCATTACGCCGATATTTATGCCACAACAACCGCATTGCGCACTAACTTCAGTTATTTTTCATCCCATTTACTTACTATTTCTCTGAGTAAATAATGTTCGAGCGCTATAACCATATGATTTATAGTGATTTACTACTAAAGTTGTATGTAAGGTGACGCTTAAGTGAACTTTTTTTAGCCGTTATCGTATTAAGTTTTAACATTAGATAAATGAATTTTGTCGGTGTCTCTGCAGCGTCTATGTGGCGGTTGATCACTGATTTATCTGAGTAAAAAACCACTTAATCGTTGTATGCTCAAAAGATTTTTGTGATAATCTTCACGTTTATCAAGCTAGCTATACAAAAGTCACATTTTTGTGTCGCGAGGTTGGTTCCATTTATAAAAGAAATCGAAAAAACGGTTCAAGTTTCGCGCTGAAAGTAACTGCCTAAGTTGGCTTTTGGTAAGGGGCAAATAATAGTCCTGCGAGTCTAATTTTTAGGCTTTTTCCTACATTTCGAATTCTTAGTGCTGGCATTGAGCTGTGTGTTACGGGGGCGTTTTTGAGTAGTGTTGCTTCATGTGATAGCTGCATAATCAACCATTACTCATCGAATTCTGTCGCGAACTATTAATTTAAGGTGTTGTTAATTAACCGCCACTGAACAATCAGAGGTGCGTGGCTCACTTTGATGATGATAGTCATATTTCATACTTCTCAATCAAAAAAACACTAATTTGGCAACCATCCTAAGGTTTGATGTATGCAGATTGGTTTCGGCGTCTATTATTGTAAAGCTGGCTTGCCGTCAGCCTTGTTAGTAAGCGTCGTCAATGCCACCAATGATGGTTATTGGTGGATGTTATCAACCTCTGTCGTTAGAGGAAGGTTCTTCGTGTTTATTCGTAGCCTAAGTAAATTCGCTTTAGCAGCCTTGGCCCTTGTGCTATCTGGCTGTGATGGTGGTGTGCTAGACCCTAAAGGTCATGTAGGTGTACAGGAAAAAGAACTGATCATCATCGCCACCGTGCTGATGTTGTTAGTGGTTATTCCCGTAATTTTCATGACGCTGTATTTCGCATGGAAGTACCGTGAAGGTCGTGATGAAGTCTATATGCCTAAATGGGCGCACTCCACGAAAATTGAGTCTGTGGTTTGGACTATCCCAATCATCATCATCATTATTCTGGGGACTATTACCTGGAAGACAACCCACGAGTTGGATCCATATCGGCCGTTAGAAGACGCTGATGGGAAACAATTAGATCATATGGTTGTTGAAGTTGTATCACTGAACTGGAAATGGTTGTTTATCTATCCAGAACAAGGTGTGGCAACCGTTAATGAGCTGGTTTTCCCTAAAGACGTTCCTGTGCAGTTCAAGATCACTTCTGACTCCACTATGAATTCATTCTTTATTCCGCAATTGGGTAGCCAAATCTATTCAATGGCAGGGATGGAGACCAAACTTCACCTGATCGCCAACCATGAAGGCACTTACGATGGCTTCTCGGCCAACTATAGTGGCGCTGGCTTTACCGGTATGAAGTTTAAAGCGATTGCGACCGCTACTGATGCTGACTTCAATAGTTGGGTTGCCAAAGTGAAAGCCAGTGGAACTCCATTGAACCCTCAAAGTTATGAAGTGCTTGCAGAGGAAAGTGAAAACAATCCTGTGCAGTATTATAGCGACGTAACGGATGGCCTGTTCCATCAGATCGTTATGAAGTATATGCAGCACTATAACGATTGGGGCAAAGGCAGTAACGAACATGGTGAGGGAATGAAGCATGGCGAACATCACGATGCAGAAGCATCTGATATGCCTAAGATGCAACATTCAGCTGATCACGCCGCTGCTCATGGGGAGGCGTAGGAGTTAATATGTCTTTATTAGGTAAACTTTCGATTGATGCTGTTCCGTATCACGAACCCATTGTTATGGGCACCCTTGCTGGCGTAGGCATTGTTGGCCTGTTGCTGGTGGTGTTGCTGACCAAATTCAAACTCTGGGTACCTTTGTGGCGTGACTGGATTACATCCGTTGACCATAAACGTCTAGGTATCATGTACATCGTATTGGCATTAGTCATGCTGATCCGTGGTTTCGCTGATGCGATCATGATGCGTACCCAACTGGCGCTCGCCACTAACGGCAATGCTGGATATCTTCCACCTGAACACTATGACCAAATCTTTAGTGCTCACGGCGTTATCATGATCATCTTTATGGCGATGCCATTCATGGTCGGTCTGATGAACATTGTGGTGCCATTGCAGATTGGTGCTCGTGACGTTGCATTCCCATTTCTGAACAACCTTAGCTTCTGGTTAACAACCGCTGGTGCGATTCTGATCAACATCTCTTTAGGGGTTGGTGAGTTTGCGAAGACCGGTTGGGTTGCTTATCCACCGCTGTCGGAACTCACGTTCAGTCCGGGGGTCGGGGTCGACTACTATATTTGGGCATTACAGTTATCAGGTCTTGGTACCTTGCTGACCGGCGTGAACTTCTTGGTAACGGTATTTAAGTGCCGCACACCAAGCATGAAGTTGATGCAGATGCCAGTGTTCACTTGGGCATGTACTTGGGCCAACATCCTGATTGTAGCTTCATTCCCAATTTTGACTGCTGCACTGGGCTTGCTGACTTTAGACCGTTACTTGGATTTCCACTTCTTCACTAACGAAGGTGGTGGTAATGCCATGATGTATATCAACCTGTTCTGGGCATGGGGTCACCCTGAGGTGTACATCCTGATCCTGCCAGCGTTCGGTATCTTCTCTGAAATCGTAGCAACCTTCAGTACTAAACGTCTGTTCGGTTATACCTCAATGATCGTAGCTAACGGTGCTATCTCAGTACTGGGCTTCATCGTTTGGTTGCACCACTTCTTTACCATGGGTTCTGGCGCCAACGTTAACGCGTTCTTCGGTGTGATGACCATGATTATTGCGGTGCCTACCGGGGTGAAACTGTTTAACTGGCTGTTCACCATGTACCGCGGTCGTGTACGTATCACTGTACCTATCATGTGGACCTTGGGCTTCATGACCACCTTTACCATCGGTGGTATGACAGGGGTGCTGTTGGCGGTACCAGGTGCTGACTTCGTACTGCATAACAGCTTGTTCCTGATTGCCCACTTCCATAACACCATTATTGGCGGTGCGGTATTTGGTTACTTGGCAGGCTTCGCCTACTGGTTCCCTAAAGCAATGGGCTTCCACCTGAATGAAAAACTCGGTAAGAGTGCATTCTGGTGCTGGTTGGTTGGTTTCTATGTCGCCTTTATGCCGTTGTACGTATTGGGCTTCATGGGTATGACTCGTCGTCTGAACCATACTGATAACCCAGCATGGAACATCTGGTTGTATATCGCTTGTGTGGGTGCCTTCATTATCTTGGCGGGTATCGTGTCGCAACTGCTGCAGCTGTTTGTATCCTTCCGTGACCGTAAGCAAAACATGGACACCACTGGTGACCCATGGAATGCGCGTACGCTGGAATGGCAAACTTCATCGCCTCCGCAGTTCTACAACTTTGCTAAATTGCCAGAAGTGCACGATATCGATGCCTTTATGGATGCCAAAGAAAAAGGTACTGCATACCAGAAACTGGATAAGTATGAACCTATCCATATGCCGAAAAATACCGCAGCTGGTGTGGTGATTGGTGGCGCATTAGCCGTCATGGGCTTCGCCTTGATCTGGCATATCTGGTGGTTGGCGGCGGTGACATTAGTCGCATCTATCGTGGCATTCATCGTACGTGCTTACGACAACGATGTGGACTATTACGTCCAACCTGATGAAATTGAAAAAATTGAAGATGCCTTTGTGAAAGGTGCTTCGGAGGTGAAGGCATGAGCAGCGTGAGTCAAGCAATTGATGCTCATGAGCATCATGAACATCACGATACAGGTAAAAATACCCTTTTCGGTTTCTGGCTTTACCTGATGACCGACTGCCTGTTGTTCGCGTCAGTATTCGCAACTTATGCCGTACTGTACATGAACACCGCAGGTGGCGTATCTGGACATGATATTTTTGAGTTGGATTATGTGGCAGTTGAAACAGCTGCCCTGCTGCTCAGTTCTATCACTTACGGTTTTGCCATGATTGCTGCGCATAAACAGAATCGTTCAGCCACTTTAGGCTGGTTAGCGATCACCTTTGTGCTTGGTGCAATCTTCATCGGGATGGAAGTCAACGAGTTCCATCACCTGATTGCTAATGGTAACGGTCCATCACGCAGCGCCTTCTTATCATCGTTCTTCGCGTTGGTAGGTATGCATGGTCTGCACGTGACTGCAGGTCTGATTTGGATGGCAGTGATGATGGTTGAAGTGGCTAAGCGTGGCTTAGGCAACCGTACAATCACTCGCTTGGGTTGCTTGAGTATGTTCTGGCACTTCCTGGACGTTATCTGGATCTGTGTATTCACCGTTGTTTACTTGTTGGGGGTAGTGTAATGAGCGATTTATCTCATTCAACCCATGACGACGGTCATGGAAGCGTTAAGTCTTACCTGATCGGCTTTGTGTTATCTGTAATTCTTACAGTGATCCCTTTCTGGGCAGTAATGAGCAGCCAGTTTTCTAAGCCTGCAACCATCGTATTGGTGGTGGTATTTGCGGTAGTACAGATCATTGTGCACCTGAAATACTTCCTGCACTTAGATTTCACACCGACAGGCAAAGAGAACACCATTGCGTTCCTGTTCTCCGCGCTGATTATTGGTCTGGTGGTCGGTCTGTCCATTTGGATTCTGTACAGTGCTAACGCGCTGATGATGTACATGTGAGCTGATTAATATGTTGAAGCCTTATCTCAACGTCACCAAGCCCGGCATTATTATGGGCAACCTGATCTCGGTCGCGGGGGGCTTTTTTCTGGCCTCTCAAGGCCACATCGATTGGGGCCTGATGTTTGCTGCCGTCTTGGGGTTATCTTTAGTGGTGGCCTCTGGTTGCGCCATTAATAACTGCATTGATACCGATATCGATGCCAAAATGCGTCGCACGCAAACGCGTGTGACCGTGACTGGCGAAATGTCAGTTCGCCATGCATTTTGGTTCGGTGTGGCGTTGGGATTCGCCGGTTTTGGTATTTTGGCTGTCTACACTAATGCGATGGCGACGCTGTTCGCCGTCATTGGCTTTGTGGTTTATGTTGGCGTGTATAGCCTCTATATGAAGCGCATGTCGGTGTATGGCACCATCGTGGGAAGTCTGTCTGGCGCCGTGCCTCCAGTGGTGGGCTACTGCGCTGTGTCAGGTAAGTTTGATGCAGGTGCAGCAATTCTGTTGCTGATGTTCTGTCTGTGGCAAATGCCCCACTCTTACGCGATTGCAATCTTCCGCTATGAAGATTACAAAGCGGCTAAAATTCCAGTGTTACCAGTAGTACACGGTATTGAAAAAGCCAAGTTGCACATTGTTGCTTATGTAGCGGTGTTCGCATTGGTATCTGTGTTACTACCATTAACGGGTTATACCGGTGTTGCCTTTATGGCAGTGGCATGTTCTACCAGCTTGTGGTGGTTGGCGATGGCTTTACGTGGCTATCGTAAAGATGTTGATGTTACCGGTTGGGCACGCCAAGTGTTCGGTTTCTCAATCATCACTATCACAGCATTGAGTGTGACCATGGCTCTCGACTTTAAAGAAGTTACCTCGCAGTTGTTTGTACAACTCTAGGCTCGACATATTGATACGCATTAAAAAGCCCGGCTATATATAAGTCGGGCTTTTTGTTATCACCACCGAACTGAGGCGTATTAATTAGTAGTTAGTAGTGCCAAGGAAACTTAGAAAAGTCTTGATCGCGTTTTTCTAAGAAGGCATCACGCCCCTCTTCCGCTTCCGCTGTGCCATAGGCCAAACGTGTCGCTTCGCCAGCAAACAGTTGCTGACCTACTAAGCCATCGTCGGGTAAGTTGAAGCCGTACTTCAGCATGCGCATTGCTGTAGGACTCTTAGAGTTGATCTCTTTGGCCCAACGTAACGCTTCTACTTCTAACTCCGCGTGGGGAATCGACCGGTTCACCATGCCCATGTCAAAGGCTTCATCTGCATTGTAGTTAAAACCGCAGAAGAAGATTTCACGCGCACGCTTTTGTCCAATCATCTTGGCCAGATATGCACTACCATAACCAGAGTCAAAGCTGGCTACATCGGGATCGGTTTGCTTAAACACGGCATGTTCTTTCGAGGCTAAGGTTAAGTCACACACCACATGTAAGCTGTGACCTCCACCTACCGCCCAACCTGGAACAACGGCAATGACTACCTTAGGCATAAAGCGGATCAAGCGTTGTACTTCAAGAATATGCAGACGTCCCATTCTGGCGATGTCGGCTTTGCCCGTCTCAGCACCTTCATATTTATAACCGTCTTTACCGCGAATACGCTGATCGCCACCAGAAGAAAATGACCATTGGCCTTTCTTCGATGGACCGTTACCCGTTAATAGCACACAGCCTACATCTGACCATTGGCGAGCATGGTCGAGCGCGATATACAACTCATCAACTGTTTTAGGACGAAAAGCGTTTAAACAATCGGGACGGTCAATGGCAATACGCACAGTACCGTGAGCCTTAGCGCGGTGATAGGTAATATCTTCAAACTCAAACCCTGGGACTTCATCCCACAGCTCGGCGTCAAATGTATCGGAAACAAAACGAGACATAACAACTTCCTGAGGCTAACTATATGAATCACAGATTATCGCAAATGAACTGCAAATTATCTCGACTAAAAACGGGATGAGATAACACATTTCCCTGACAGTACTGCTGTTTAAAATCATTAAAGGCATCGGGCGTACTTAAGATGCTATCGGTTTCGTGTAACTCGACACCCGATAAGCGGTCGTCAATGTTGGCCAGTAGCTGACTCTTCTTCTTATCTATACGAATGATTTGGGTGCCAGTCATAGCATCCAGTTTCCGTTCTATCTTCTTTAACACAGCTTCTGTTTGAGCAATCGGCTCATCCAGCTTATCTGTCCTCGTGGCGAAGTAATAAAGCGCTGCCGCCGCAATGGCAATGAGTATCCACCCTTTCATAGTTAAAGCCCTGCAATTACCAGCATTAATTAATAGTGTAAATTACCAATATCGCCGTAGTAGACAATGTCTGTCGGCGACAATGCCCAACAGTTTAACTTGGCTAACAAGTGATTATGGTGGATTTCTGTACTTAAAGGCCATTCTATAAGCGATAGATGCCGTAAAAACTGGCGATTGGCTGGAAAGTTGAACACTTAAAAAAATATCGCAAAAAAGGGGTTGCGCAGTTTTTTGATGTCCCTATAATGCGCACCCACTGACACGGCAAAGCGCGAAAGCAAAGGTC
>NZ_JBLXAT010000022.1:0-62025 GCF_048265805.1 Shewanella sp.
ATCATTTGATCACATGACAAGATGCGCATCTACCTTAATTTGATGATTTTTATCTAAATCATCAGGGGATTCCTCAGTACCAAGCCCGAACAGAACTCAAGGTATACATTTTTGATAGAAATCCCGCTGCCGGACTTTTACCTTTGCCATTGGCTATGGACTCTGGCACGGCTAACGTATAGGTATTTACGTGACTATTTTCACCAAAGCGATCTAAACGCCCTAAACGCTGTAAGCAATCTTCAGCACTGGTGATTTCAGCCACCATATGATCACAACTGATATTAAGCGATGCTTGTACAATCGGCCCACTGCGTAGCACTTCATATTTACGCGTGCCTTTGCGCTTGTATGCCTCGTACACTTCACCAAACCATTTACGCTTATCACTTTTGATAAATTTTGAATGTAGTAATACTGCATTCTCGTTATGCTGATTTGCAATAAAACTGTTTTGTGCCGTTAGCGCCATGTTACTGATCACAAAAGTACAATCACTTTGCTGAGCAAACAGCGGGTTTATCTCGCTTAAATTTGTATCATCAAAGATTTTAAAATCAATCTGATACTGGCTTGGGTTGAACGAGGGCATGACTTTAATATCATCCGGGTGAATGCCGAGTAAATCTTCTACAAAAACATAATGTGGTGTTGCGGACACTAATAAGGTCTTAGCTTGAGCTTGTTGCATTTTTTTTGCGGCAATTAGTTCTGCAAATAGCAAATTAAACGCTGGTATGCTGACATATTCATGAAATTCATCAAACACCACGTGAACATTTAAAAAATCAATAAGCGTATTCGCTTTAGTGTGGCTTATTACTGAGCCAAGAATTTGATCTATGGTTGTGATAACAATATCGCCGGAAAAGTTTTTATCATCAGCAATAGGGTTATCCCATTGATTATGAAATTTAAATTCACCGGTATTTATTTCAATGATGCTATTAGGTAGGTACTGCTCAGAGGTCAACTCATAAAACAATCCTTGGCAGACTTGTACGCGTGGGCAAACCCAAATAATCCGTTTAGCACCCTGCAATTTTGCCCACTCTAAAGCGATTTTAGTTTTACCACTGCCTGCCGCCCCCGCAAGCACTGCAATATCTTCGGCTGAGGTAAGCTGCTTGGCGATATCGCGTTGCTTTTTACTGCGATCACTCGTTGGGAAAAAGGAGTTTAAGCAAGTATCAATATCAGAACTCAGTGTCGTTTCCACTTCAAATAGCTCGGCTACTATTTGATCTAACTGGCGCTCAAATATGGCAGTGTGTAACTCTGCTGCACTTAATGCCGATATTGCCCTATCCGAAGTGATCAAGCATGCGCGTGCAATGTTGTTTAGTGCATTGAATTTAACATTGGCGCTATTAGCCGATACTGTCTCTTCAAATTCATATTCTTTGTAGCTGGGTACATGTAAGGACGCGGGTATTTTATACTCCAGCTCGGTTATCTCCTCTTGCAAACATGACTTTTCTAATAATGAACTGTCTATAGATCGATATTTTTTATCAATACCTATAACCTGTTTAAGCAGTATTTGAGCTTGACCTACAATAGCAGATAGATCTGTCTCTTTTTGATTTGTCACCAGTTTTTTGCTGATGTCTTTATAGGTGTCAAAACTACTTTTTTCTTTACGAAATGGCTTAGCATGATGCCAATAAATTACATGTCTAAGTGTTTCTTTATTGGGTGTATTTATAATTTTTAGTTCTGGACTATCGAGTAATTGATAGAGTAATAGCGACACTTCATTATGCCTTGGATGTTTATCAAAGCTAAATTTTGCATCATCAATGTGTTGACCATCTTCGGCGATGAAATCCCTCTTTTTGGGATTGGACACCCACTCTTGAAACTTAGGGTCAATTTTCCCCAAATCATGTAAACAACCTGCAATAAAATTTGTAATAGAAAGCTGTGTATTGTCTGGAAATAACTGACGGTGTAGTTGTTCAGCAACATAGCCTACAGCAAATAAATGCTCACTCAGTGGTTGTAATTGGGTATTGGCATACAACACACCTTGCTTGGGTTTGTCTGTTACAACATCCATAATCACCTCTTTATCTGTACTATTCACAGGCACAATACCCTGCGCATTAAATTTCTTTTTATTCCCTACCACCCATAACAATTGGCTGCGTGATCGACTGCGAATCCAGTGACAGCTCACCGCCGTACTTCGGCTGGCCGTCTGTTTCAGCATCTTTTTCACCGTTTGTAAGCCGTCTTCGGTGATTAAGGTTTGCCAGGTGTTATTACCAATCCGATCTGCAAACGCATCTAACACTCGGCGGGTTTTCTTTAAGGCATTTTTCTCGCACTCAGAGACAAGCGTAACCATCATCGCGTGACGTCCTCTGGCTCGTTCGGTTCATTTAATGCAATCTGCTTAATGGTGTTAAACATAAACTCCATCGATTTATGTTCGATAAAGGCCTGTAGCACCTGTTGGCGAAATTCTTGCTCGCTGGCATTTTCTTTGGCGCAGACAAACGCCCACGGTAGCACCACGGCATCTTTAATGAGATCCGCCACGTCAAACACCAACGCGCCACGGCGGGTTTTGCCATGCATCACAGCAAAACCATGCGGGATGCCAAGTACCCACAAACAACTGGCCGCTAAGCCATAAGCCAAGTAGTTACCATGATTAAGAAAATCATTGGCTAAGGTGGTAGAATCGTGTTGACGGGTAAAATTCGCTAATCCGGTATTATTGGCGGCGTATTTGTAAAGCACTTTGGTGAGTTGCGCTTCGGTGAGCAGTAATTCAGCCGTTTTGCTGGCATTATCGGTGCGCTCATGGAAGGTGGCTAGCGCTTGTTGAATCACCTCATCATGAAAGACAAAGCCTTGGTTTTTTAATTCGCGGTCTTTCGCCCACACTGTTTGCAAGTAATCAATACGGGCGTTCTGAAATTGTTTGGCGACAGCTAAGCGCTTATCATCATCAAACCAAAAACTGAGCCAACCTTGCAGATATTCCGTCGGGCGATATTCGCTTTGTGGGGTGAACCATTCTACTTCCGTTGCCATATGCAATGGTGTACCACCACCGCCACAAAAACCTACCAATACACCGGCTTGAGAAAGCATTCTCATCGCCGCTTGCGTAATGGATGTGCCATTACCGAGTAATAACACCGTCGTATTGGCGATAGGAATGTTGTAGTACAGGTTTTCTTTCTTAGATTCCGTGAGATACAACACTCGACCGTCTTTTTGCATTACGCGGCAATATTCCAAGTAGTACATATTGGCACGCTTAGAGTGCAAAATGGTCTTCATATCTGAGGGGGAAAAGTCTTCCATTGCCGTATCCTTGGGTCACTATGTGGCTTAGCATTGCTTAACCATAACCTTCAAACAACACTGTAAAAATCCTCAGGTTAACTGAGTTTACCTCTTGTCAACGTGGTTGAAGCTAACCATTAAATAACCACTGTTTAATGTCATTTCGGTTAACTAGCACCAATTGTTGAGCCTCTGGCGAGCCATCAAGATATTTCGTGTTGATCTGTAGTTCCTTTAACAAGTAATCAGCTAGCGCGGCACGAGTGCTGAGCCGTAACTGCCCGTGTTGCATTTGAAAATCGTGACTGAGTACCGCTTGTTGCTCGGCGGTTAGCCGTGGATCAGGCGCGAGCACTAAAGTGATATAGCTTTGCCATGCCTCATCTCGTTCTGCGCCGTAAGCGGCTTTGCCTTCGATAACAGCTTCGCCACGAAATCGACTAAGCACTAAATCTCGATACCCTTGCGACTTTTCGCAGTAGCCGCGAACGTGCCAACGCCCACCTGCTTTGACAAAACAGTGTGGGCTGAAAATTCTTCCATCGGTTTCTGGATGAGTCAGTGACACATAGCCAACATCAACTCGTTGTTGCTGACGAATGGCGTGGGTTAAGGTGGCAATAATTTGAGGGGATACCACCCGAATAGGTGGGGTTAATGCATACGCGTGCGTGGTTTGCTTATTGCTGGAAAGGTTAAAATCGCTAGTTTGTAACCATGTGAGATAGCTATCTAAGCTGCCGTCGAAATAATGCCGTTTGGCATCACCAACCCACCGATAACTACCATTGGTTTGTTTGGTTAGCTGCTCAGGATAGAAGCACTGATAGGCGGCGATATCTTTGTAAACTTGCTGCCGTGTTATCTCAAACTGCCTAACAAGATCGCTGTTGCGAACATAACCTTGCCAGAGCGCGAGCATTTCAATGAAAGCAAACCGCTCATTTTGGGTGACTTGCGCCATTAACTGTCCGTGTTAGTGGAAATATAGCTGTAGTTGTAGCAGAGGAACGGTGACGATACTACGTGGTATATCGCTTTTTACGCATAAACTCTCATCGGTGTTTTAAACTGTGCGCAACGGCAACATGGCGGCTCGCAAGCGTCAATCGAGCCAACAAAAAGATAGGTGGCCGCATTATCTCGCGATGGTATTGTTCACTCAAACTTTTTGTTACGGTCATGGCGATAACTTTTAGTGGTATAGGTTGGTGTCATTATGCTTACCACTGATATCGATTCGCGTAGCTCGGTGAGCAGTGCGATTCATTCCCGCTAACGGCCCGCAGTCAAATTAACTCAATTCGCTGAACAGAATAACCTTAGCGTGCAATATTCAGTATTTTACATCAATAACTTTTTTATCCAATTCGTTACCTTTAATCTCATTTATTAAACTATTAGCAACATCAAACATAAATATCACACTATCAAAAAGAGGGATTATTAAAAATAATGAAACAGTGAGTAACCGTTAAATAAGTAGCAAAATATCAACCCTAATTTATTAATGCCAGACGCACTCCTCTCTACTTGCATTTATGAATTACACCCACATATAACGGGTAACATCAGTTTATTTGTACACGGACAACAATATAAGGATCGTTATTAAAGAATATATTTAAGGAGACTTAACATGTTGAACTATGGTTCATTACTCCGCGTCTTTTCCTTGGCGGCGGTACTGATATCTTCACTAGGTATCATCAATACCGCGCAAGCAGATTACGATACAGGCTTTGCCGTAAACTATGTCCACGGTGAAGGCGATCTCGACGGCGTTAAACTCGCCTACCAAGTGAACTTGGACTCGTTACATTCCATCAGCAAAGACCTTGATTTAACGTTAGAAACTAGCGTTAACTTTTGGCAATATGACGGCCATAACGATACCGATGTACTGGTGGCAGCATCTCCCATCTTGCGCTATCCGCTGTTTTATACCCATTTAGCCGATGTCTACTTGGAAGGTGGTATTGGTGTTTCGTTTATGAAAGACACTGTATTTGCGGGTAAAGACGTAGGTATTCACTTTCAATTTGAAGACCGTTTAGGTTTTGCGTTTAAATTTGGCGAGTCACGTAAAAATGTTATTTCACTGACATACTTACATTATTCCAATGCCGGATTAAGTGACCATAACCCAGGCATAGATTTATTAAACGTAGGTTATAGCTATCGTTTCTAATAACGATTTTATATAACCAATTCCACTAGGGGCTGTTATCTCGTATCATCTATATGATGAGCGATTGGCTATTGCTGCCACATCAGCAGTAGCGGCCTACCAATAAAAACCCCACGTCACGCGTGGGGGTTTTATTATATCGATGAACTTAATCATTCAGCAGGTGTTTAATACACCTCAACGGCGATAAGTCCTTATTGCCACTAACTGGCCGATTCTAATTGTTGGTTCACTTGTCGGCCTTGAATACGACTCACCAGCCACATGACAAATCCACCACCAAACAATAAGGCAGCAACATAGCCAGTATCATTAGCGGCGTAGCCGTTGATAAAGATATAACTGCCGGCGACAGGGCCAATAGCGTTAGCTGAGTTAAAGGCGCATTGCAGCAGCGCACCAATCACCGCATGGCCACCATTGGCTACGCGCATCAACATGGCTTGGATAATCGTGGTTAATCCTAAACTCGCGCCAAGCAGGAACACCACAACAAACAGGAACCAAACGTTGGTCGCCGCTTGCACATAAATAATGGCTAACGCGATGCAGTAGAGCAGCACAATCCCGGTCACCTTGGCGACAACGCGGTCACGCACATGCCCTAACATCCAGTTACCTACTGTCGAACCAACCCCAAAAATTACCATCGCAATCGAGATGTAATAATCAGGCACTTTAGTTACGGCCAGCATGGTATCTGCCAGATAGGTATATAAGCAGAACACACCGCCAAAACCGATAACGCCGATACCAACGATTGGCCAAATCAGCGGATTTTTGAGTACGGCGAGGTCTTTTTTTAAACCTTCACCTTCCGCTGGTAGCGACGGCAATACACGCCATAACAGCAAACACGCGATAAACGCTCCGGCTGATACCAATACCAACGCCCAACGCCAGCTAATGTTTTGCGCTAGTAAGGTAGCCAATGGCACACCAATAATGGTGGCAATGGTTAAGCCAGAAAACACCCGCGACATATAGAGTGTGCTGCGACCTTCGGGGGCGAGGCGTGCGCCAAACAGCAAAGCGGTACCAAAATACGCCCCATGTGGTAGGCCACTTAAAAAGCGGAACAGTACCATCTGCTCAAACGATGCGGCCAACGCACTCAGGCCGTTAAAAGCAAAAATCATTCCGGCGAACAGCACTAATGCGGAGCGACGGTTCATTTTTGGCGTCAGCATCATCAGTAATGGTGCGCCCACCACAACCCCAGCGGCGTAAGCACTGATCACATGGCCGACTTGGCCCGTAGAAACACTAAAAGTCTCGGCAATGAGTGGCAACATTGGCATGACTGAAAATTCGGTCAGCCCAAGTAAAAATGTGCCTATCGCTAGGGCAAACAGCGTAAGACCAATCGGTCGTTGGCTGATCACTTGCGTCGCGGTGGTACTCATGAACTCTCCTGCGGTTACAACCTAAAAATAACTCAGCCCACCGCTAAAAGAGGTAAGCGATCAAACCAATAGTGATGGAGCTGAAAACTGCGAATATAGCGGCGTAAAACTATGCAAAGCTGCCCATTCTACGCCATTATTTTTAATACTAAAGTCTTACCTGAGTTTTTTACTCAGGTGTTACATCACGCCGTCACACATGGCAGCACGGATGCTCAAAATTGAGGTGATCACCATATTTTTTACGCTAAGCGGCCTATAATGTGTCACGAGTCAACAGGTTAAGTACGTTAACCAAGATTGCGCAATAGATCTTAGCGACTACACAGCAAGTGATTGGTTAACTCGCATGATTACCGTTCCTCAGCAGAGTCAGGCACTCTCTCGCTAAGCACAGGCGAATGCTGCATCGTCGACGTTCTACGCCCCCCTTGTGGCGGCAGAACTTTGTTGCATGCAGCTTGCTTAGTTGGCTATGCGTCATAGGCTGCACCTCATGAATAACGCATTTGATTGGCACCAAAATCAAACGTGGAAGGTCAACACTGCCTTGGAGAGAACACGCCGTTGTTGTTTCTTAGGGAAGGTGCGAATAAGTCCCGTGCGTGCCCTGCGTGAGCATACAACTTTCAGATGCAAGGCGCAGTTTGCCGCGAATGGTGAGCCCTTTGCAAAAACTGCAACGTAGCTGGTGAAGCTGTAGAGCACGCCCTACGGGGATTTGTAAGCTCATGCATTTCTTCGTTAGCCAACTTTGCCATGCCCCAGCATGCCCGCAGTTAGCTGCCTTGAACTGCTATGGTTTACAAATCCAGAGCGTCGCGAAGATTTGTTCCCACCTTCCTTAGCTAAATGTACTAAATTTTAATTCGAAGTTAGTCAAAAAATTCATTAAGGGTAAGAGGATAACCGCTTCACCAGTAAGGGGATTATGGTTTAAACTACTCTAGTTTTGTTAACCTGATCACATTAACCAACGTTAACGTGCACAGAGACACATCTAGCTTCGCATCAAGGATAACGAAGCGACTTTTCGAAAAGGGGCATGGAGCTCGCTCCATCGTCTATAAAAATAACTTAATAAATTCATGAGGCAATGTGATATGAAACGCGGTTTATACAGCGTGCTCATCGCAGCTGTCGTCGTATTGGTAGGTTTTGGTATTTACGCCTACCACCCGACGATTGCTCCGATAACGCCACCAGCCAAGGATCAGTTTTCAGCAGACATGATTGCAAAAGGTGAGGTTTTAGCAGCGGCAGGTTACTGCAGTACTTGTCATACTGCGCCAGGGGGCAAACCTTTCGCTGGCAACTATGAAATGCATTCTGATTTCGGCACCATCTATTCCAGCAACATCACGCCGGACCAAGCCACTGGTATCGGTAACTGGTCTGAAGAAGCCTTTATCCGTGCTATGCGCACTGGTGTCAGCCGCGACGGTAGTCATCTATTACCGGCATTTCCGTTCGAACATTTCAACAAGATGACGGATGACGATATCAAAGCGATTTACGCTTACATCATGTCCTCTGTTGAGCCTGTCCAGCAAACCAAGAAAGAGAACGGTATTCCGTTCCCACTGAACCTGCGCTTCTTGCAAGCGGGTTGGAAACTGCTGTTTGCCGACACCAGCGATTTTACCCCTAACAGTGATAAATCAGCCGAGTGGAACCGCGGTGCTTATCTCGCTGAAGGTATCGCCCACTGCGGTGCATGTCATACACCACGCAACGCCTTAGGTGGTGAAAAGCGTGGTCAAATGTATAGCGGTGCCGCCATTGATGGCTGGATTGCGCCATCACTGACAGCATCAAGCACCTCGCCACTGAAATGGCGTGAACAAGATTTCTTTGAATATCTGACCACAGGTAACTCACCATTCCATGGCAGCGCTGGTGGCCCAATGGCTCCCGTAGTACATGACGGTGTGGCGACGTTATCTAAAGACGATATCAAAGCTATCGCCACTTACTTTGCCGATAAAGCAGGTAACGTGAACGAAGACCCAGCCCAAAGCCCTGCGCTGGCTACAGCGGTTGCGGCCCAACTATTGCCCGATCTGCGCACTCACGAAGGGGCGCGTCTGTACGCCGCGTCTTGCCAATCTTGCCACTACAGCAAGCAGCAACTGGTCAAAGGCCGCCCATTATTGGCCTTAGGTTCAGCGGTGCATTTGGATGATCCTACCAACCTCATAAACGTGATTTTGGATGGTTTCCGTGCCAATCAAGGTATCAAAGGCGTGGTGATGCCTGCCTTCCGTGATGCCCTGAGCGATGAAGACATCACCGCCATTGCCGCGTACCTGCGCCAAGCTGCAGGAGAACAACCTTGGCCAAACCTAGAACAGCGTGTGGGTGAGATCCGTAGTCAACCCCGTTTTGAGCAATAATCACGGGAGAAGTGAGTAACATGGCTAAATTTATTTTGAACGGCAAGCCAGTGGCTGTCGATGTAGACGGTGATACGCCACTGTTGTGGGTTATCCGTGACGAACTGAACATGACCGGCACCAAATTTGGTTGCGGTATTGGCACTTGTGGTGCGTGTACTGTGCATGTGGGTGGCCGTGCTACCCGTTCATGTACTACGCCGCTGTCAGCGGTAGAAGGGGCCGAGATCACCACCATTGAGGGCTTGTCTGAACAAGGCACCCACCCAGTGCAAGTGGCTTGGCAAAAACATCAAGTGCCGCAATGTGGTTACTGCCAATCAGGCCAAATCATGCAAGCGGCGGCGCTGCTGAAAGATATGCCAAATCCAAGCGATGAGGATATTGATGCAGTAATGAGCGGTAACTTGTGTCGCTGTATGACCTACGTGCGTATTCGTGAAGCGGTGCGCGAAGCGGCCAATACCATGAGCATGCAGGGAGGCAAAGATGAGCAGACTGCCTAATAAGGACAACGGCACCGGCATGACGCGTCGTGGCTTTTTGGTTGCGATGACGGCGGCTGGCGTGAGCTTTGGTTTTCCACGCGTTGCCATGGCAGCGATGAACCCAGCGACTGACAACGGCCAACCATTGCCAAATGCCGATGCCCTGTATGAACCGACCCTGTGGTACTCCATCGACAGCGCCGGCAAGGTCAAAGTCAACATTATCCGCGCGGAGATGGGCCAACATGTAGGCACCTCCATCGCGCGTATTTTGGCGGACGAATTGGAAGCTGATTGGGATGATGTCGAAATCATCCACGTCGACAGCGACAAGAAATGGGGTCTGATGGTCACCGGTGGTAGCTGGTCAGTATCGCAAAGCTGGCCGGTATATCGTCAAGCCGGTGCCGCTGGCCGTACCGCGTTGATTGAAGCCGCAGCTAAGCTGTGGGGCGTACCACAACGTTTGTGCCAAGCCAGCAAAGGCCAGATCATTTGCGGTAAAAAGTCGATCAGCTACGGCGAATTGATCGCCCAAGGCGTAAACCGTCAGTTTACCGAAGCAGAATTAAAAGCCCTGCCGTTGAAACCTAACCAAGACATGAAGCTGGTAGGTCAACAAGTACGCGGATTAGACATCAACAACAAAACCACCGGTCAAACCGTGTTTGGGATTGATGCCAACATTGAAGGCATGGTGTACGCCGCCCCTATCCTGCCGCCAACCCGTTACGGTTCCAAAGTATTATCGGTAGACGATAGCGCTGCTAAAGCGGTGAAAGGCTATCAACAAGCATTGACGCTGGAAGACCCAAGCAACACAGTACCGGGTTGGGTGGTGGTGTTGGCCAGCAGCTACTATGCCGCTAAAAAAGCCTCTGAGTTGGTAAAAGTGGAATGGCAAGTTGGCCCTGCGGCCAAAGTGTCTGAAGCCGACATCATCAGCCATGGTCGGGCCCTGCTGCAAGACGCTAGTAAAGGCGCGATTTTGGATACAGGCGACACCAACACTGAGCCAGTATTTGCTAAAGCGTCTTCCACTATCGAACACGAATACATCACCGATACCGTGCTGCACGCGCAGATGGAACCGTTGAATGCCACCGTGTTCAAAAACCAAGATGGCGTATGGGAAATTCATTCAGGCTGCCAATGGCAATCACTGACACTGCCAGTGGCTGCGGCTGCGTTGCAAGTACCGGAAGAGCAAGTAGTGATTCGCGCTTACATGCTCGGTGGCGGTTTTGGTCGCCGTCTGAATGGCGATTACACCATCCCTGCGGCGCTGGCGTCTAAAGCGCTCGGCGGCAAGCCGGTGAAGTTAGTGTTCACTCGCGAACAAGATCTACAGTTCGACAGCCCCCGCTCTGCATCACTGCAACAACTGCGAATGGCGTTCGATGGTGACAAGCACGTACTGGCGATGGAACACCACGCGACTGCTGGCTGGCCAACCGAAGTGATGATTCCGGTATTTATGCCGAAAGGCACTAACGGCGAGCCTTACGATCCGTTCTCCATCGCAGGGGCTGATCACTGGTACAACGTGGGTGCGCAAAAAGTACGTGCGGTATCTAACGATTTAGCCAACGACACTTTCCGTCCGGGCTGGTTACGTTCAGTAAGCCCAGGTTGGGTTGGCTGGGCAGTCGAAAGCTTTATGGATGAAGCGGCGCACCACGCGGGCGTTGATCCGTTAGCATTCCGTCTGGAGCATTTAACTGCTGAAGGCCGCAACGCAGGTTCTGGCCCTATCGCCTCAGGCGGTGCGAGCCGTCAAGCCGCGGTATTGAAAAAAGCGGCAGAGATGATTGGCTACGGTAAAGAGCTGCCAAAAGACAGTGGTATCGGCATCGCCTCCACCTTTGGCCAAGAACGTGATATGCCAACTTGGGTTGCGGTAGCTGTACAAGTGAAGGTTGAACGCGACACTGGCTTAGTGCATGTTGAAAAACTGCATGTTGCGGTGGATGCAGGCATTATCGTTGATCCAAATGGTGCAGAAGCCCAATGCCAAGGCGCCGCGTTGTGGGGACTATCTATGGCGCTGTATGAAGGTACGCAACTGGTGAACGGTAAGTTCAAAGACAGTAACTTTGATACCTACACGCCGCTGCGCATTGGTCAAACGCCAGAAGTCAAAGTCGAGTTTGTTAAAAACGACTATGCACCGGCAGGCTTGGGCGAACCGGCGGTAACGCCTGTTGCACCAGCGATTGCTAACGCTATCTATAATGCTGTTGGTGTGCGTTTGCGTAAAATCCCAATGACCCCGGCCGACGTTAAAACGGCTTTAAAAGCCTAGTGTTGTGGCTCGGTGTATCAACATCGAGCCACATCTAACGATGCGTGCTGGTAACAGCACGCAACTTAATTCAGGAGCTGTCTAATGTCCTATCTTTCACAACCACTCGATGCACGTGTATTGCAACAAGCCATCAACTGGGCGGAAACCGCCCCTGTTTGGCTATGTACGGTATTGCACACTTGGGGTTCATCTCCTCGTTCACCGGGCAGTTTATTGGTTGCGACGCAAGATGGACGCCAAGAGGGCTCGTTATCCGGCGGCTGTGTTGAAGAACACTTCATCAGACAGATTGCGGAAGGCCGCTGGCAACAAGCATCGCAAGTAGTGCGCTATGGTGATGGCGAACTCGCGCCAGAAGTCACCCTGCCATGCGGCGGTATTTTGGAGATTTTGGTGGAATATCTGCCTACGGGCGCGGCCACTGTGGATTATCTCCAGCAACAACTCAACGCAGTGCAAGGCTATCAAGCGATTCGTAAACAGCTCACCTTGCCAAACGCTTGCGAGCAAATTGTCGAAGATGACTTTGCTGGCACCACTGCAGCTATTACCTATCAAACTCCCAATATTGATATCCGTATTGCGGCCGCACCTCGGCTATTAGTGGCAGGTTACTCACCGGTAGCCCATTACTGCATGGCGTTTGGTCATTCACTCGGTTTTGAAGTGGTACTGCTAGAACCGCGAGCAAATGTTCTGCAAAATATCGAACAACTCCCTGCGGGCGTACGTTTAATTGAAACCTTTCCCGCCAAGTATTTAGAGCAGCAAAGTTGCCATGCCAATACCGCCATTGTGTCACTGACGCATGATCCGCGACTGGATGATTTGACCATGATGGAGGCGGTACACACACCAGCGTTTTATATCGGTGCGATGGGGTCTATCCGTAACAGCGCCAAGCGGCGCGAACGTTTAGAGCGGATTGGTGAGCTGACCGAGGCACAACTGTCACGCATTCATGCGCCAATTGGCTTAGCGATTGGCAGTAAAACACCAGCAGAAATTGGCCTCGCGATCATGGCCGATATTGTGCGGATTAAGAATTTGGGCCACATGAGTGCAAAACCCGTGGTACAAGGTACGCTGAATCAACTCGCACCGTTGGGTGAACAAGATGGCGCCAGTTGCGCCATCTAAGCGATTAGCTATCAGCAGGCAGATCTGCGTCTTTAATCACGCCTTGATGGCCTGCCAGTTTGACTAACTTAGCAGCATCCAATAACTGGCGAGCGCCATGGTCGCCAGTGAGCTGGCTCAGCGCTGCACCATAGCTTTTACCAAATCCCACCGGATGCCCAGGAGTTTCGGCAAACATCATGCGCGCTTGCGCATCGTCTGTGGTTAACGCCGCCGCAACTTGCTGATAATCATCACTACGCAGCCAGCCCATATCGGCTGGCGCAATCAACCATCCATCCCAGTGAGCACTATCGCGTACACCTGCGGCGATAGTTTCGCCAGAACCTGCGCTTTCGACTAAGGTAATTGCCGCCCCAAACTGCTCGGCCATGGCGATCACTGCCGCTTCCGTCGGGCGCGTGACCACACGCACAGGTAAGCCAGAAGCCACCGCTTGCGATAACGAGAACGCTAACAGTGGCACTTGATCACCATTAGCGTTGGGGTACATTGCCAGCAACTTATTCCCCGTGCCGCTAGCCGCCGCAAAACGGGTGCCTTTGCCTGCCGCTAACAATAAAATCCCCATACTGTGCGTCGATGTCGTCACATCCGCTCCTAAGTTCACTGTAAAAAATGCCAACGCCTATTATGCAAGCCACGCCAGCAAATGCCAGGGAAGCGTTTCGTCATTCATTCCTTAGCCGTTGAATAACTGGCGTTATGGGTGAATACACGCTTTAGCTGTGCCCACAAAAAAGCCACCTGCATAACAGGTGGCTTTGGTTATATGCTGTTTAACGCTGCAGCGTCTTACATCGACGTCACTCTAGGGGACTTTAAAGCCCCAACGTGGGTGACAGCTTACACAAGCATTTTCAGATGTTTGGTGCACATGGTGGCAGCTCAAACAGTTGCTTTCAGTACCAAAGTGACGGTTGTTATGCACGTTGGTTGGTTGCATATCTTTGGTTTTCTTAGCCAATTTTTCAGTGTTGTGGCATTGCACACACTTCATCATAGTCACGGCTTCACGCGGTTGCGCATTACCGTGGCAGCTGGCGCACTTAATGCCTTTTTCAAAGTGTGTTTGATCCAGCAGTTGATTACCTTTGGCCATTGCTGAGCCTGCAATAATACTCATTGCTAGGGAAAGCATGATTACAGTTAATTTTTTCATTGTATTCGTCCATTCTCTCATTGGGTTAAGAATACCGAGCAGCGGCATTCACTCTTGATGACCTTAGGCTTTCTGGCTGGCAACATATTTGCCTACCAAGTAGCCAAAGGTGTAGCAACGTCCTAGAGACAAACCGAATACAGTCAATGGATAGTCAACACCACCGTAGAAGCCACCACCAAGGTTACCGACAATGAACAAGCCTGGAATTTCTTTACCGTCTGCATCCAATACTTGATGGTTTTCGTTCACTAAAATACCTGAACAGATAGTAGAGATACGCATGCGACGGTGAATACCATAGAAAGGTGGTTTCAACACGGGTACCATGCGGCTTGAAGTTTTACCGAAATCTTCGTCTTTACCTTTTTTGCACAGCTCGTTGTAACGCTTAACGGTAGCGACAAAGTTTTTAGGATCGCATTCCAGTTTTTTCGCCAGCTCTTCCAAAGTGTCTGCTTTGTAGGTATTAGCGATAGATGGGAATACGCCTTTTTTCTCGCCTGGTTCTTCAGGCATGTAGTTTTTCAACTCTTCAGGGCTATACAGGTGCCCCGGCCAATCTTTGGCTTGAGTCATATAGTCTGCATCGAATACTTGAGAGTAATGACCCGCATTGTGAGCATCTTTCAAGTAGTTGTTCATCAATGACATTTCAACAGTTTCGTTGACGAAACGTTTACCGTCACGGTTAACGACCAAGAATGGCATATCACACATTGATGCAGGACCTGCGTCAAAATCGTGCAGCATTTTGGTGTGGCCAACAGGTTCAATCACGCCGCCTGCCCAGTACGCCATAGCAAAACCATCACCTGTACGCTCTTGCTGTTTACGTTCGAAGTTTTTCAGATCAGGGATGAAGAAATCGCACATGGCTTTGTTGTTTTGGTAATCACCTGAAGACAGGATCACCCCTTTTTTAGCCATGAATTTGTGATATTTGCCATCACGAGTTTGGGCAATCACACCAACAACTTTGCCTGATTTTTCTTGGATCAACTGTCTAGCTGGCGTGTTGTAGAAGAACTTAACCCCGGCTTTTTCGGCAGTTTTTGCCATCGCGCGCATACCATCACCAGTGGTGTATGGTTTAGGGCCGCAGAAAGAGGTAACAAAGTTCAAGCGGTCGCCTTTGTCAGCAATACCGTGAATACCATGTTGTGGGCCGGTGCCTTGGTCTTCAACTTGGCCGCCACCTTGTTTGATGCGGTTAATCGTCCACGATACGGCTTCACCAGAGTTGTAAGCCCATTTACGGATCAAACCAGGATGAGAACGGTGTTGGTTATCAGCCATCAAACGGTTAACTAATGCTTCAACCGCTGATTTATCGCTGGTTTTCAGGTCGATACCTGAACCCGTATTACCTTGAGACACTGCAAATGCTTGTTTTTGCAAACAAGCAACTGAAGCACCAGCTTCACGAGCAGACAAAGCGGCAGGCACACCTGATGCACCAGCACCAACCACAATCACATCAAAGGTTTGAGTTGATGCAATATCTGCATCAGCAATTTCAATCGGTTTTGGCAAAAAGCTAACTGTAGCACCGCCGACTTCGCCAAACTGTTCACCCACTACAACTGGTGCAGTGCTGGCAGCGGCAGAGCCCGCGCCCAGCCCAGCGACTGCTAACCCGCCAGTACCGATAGCTGCGCGAGTTAAAAAGCTACGACGAGAGATGCCGTTTTGCAGCACACTCGCGGTGTATTGATCGAGCTCTTGCGATTTCGATGAATTATCTTTACTCATTTTATTTTTACTCCATTGCTCATTCTTTTACTCCCTAGCCCCAGCCGCTAACGGTAAAAGTGCCATTAACACCGCTGACTTTGGTAATTGCGCTAATTAAATTAGGTGTGACCATAAGTGCAGGTGAGATTACGCGATGGTCATTTTTAACAACTGACCAAGAACGGATTTAAATATATGACATATGACGTTTTACCAAAAGAATGGTTATTTATGTCTTTGCAGTGCTTCTCAAAACCTATTTGATTTGCGAGCGAGTGTTCAAAAAAGAGGTTTTTATTTTCCTAACGCGGGAAAAAACACTGTTAGGTCACAGATCTAATCGATATTTTACATTTAGGGAAGAATGATGATTTAGCAAAATTAAATTAAGCTAACGCTAAATAATAAGACAGTAATTCCGTAACACATAAAAATAACTAATTAATAAATTATTTAATATAGAAATAATGACAAGACAACAGTAACTTTGGCGAAAATTTTTTTTGATGGAAAACTTTATATTACCTGCCGTAAAATATTAATCCCCACACTTATCTTTACCACATTAATACTAAAATGCTCAATCTCGTGCTACTCACCATAGCTACAGCAGGAATTTACCCCCTGCTTTATTTGTATAAAAAATATGCACTCATCGAGAAAGTCACCAACAGTAAAATTGCTGACAATGTCTTTACTATTTGGTTGGCTGTTTATGTTGGATTAAGTGGCGCATTTAGTAGCTCAGGGGATCTTGATATCGGGTATTATTGCAGCAATTTTAACCATCACCGATAGCGCATTGTATATTATTTGGGCACCTAAGGCGAAAAGAGCACTACAAGAGTACGCTCTTAATGAACATAGAATTGACCTAAGAATGAACCCTTTCTACACCTTCATTTTTCTCTGTATTATATCAACTACTGTATCAATGAGTTGCCAGAAGCCAAGCGTAAACTGAAGATCCTTGCCAGTCATATTGCTACAGGAGAAGCCTCGGTTTAATCTCGACTAATAGTCATCGTTAGCAGATAGTATGTTGCTATTCAGCTATCTGCTTACTCGATATCCTGCCTTTAAACTGCAATAGATAACCTAATAGATATCTACATATATAAAAAATATTATTAAGTGAGAACCATCGTTCACTTGTTTATTAAGCACGCTGCTACTGGCCAAGAAATTATCAATCATCGGATTAATAAATTCATCAAATCTTTATCAAACTCTCTCAAAAACAATGTTAGGTATAAAAAACCTCTGCAAGATAATATAAATAACCACACCAATTAACGACGAACAATAAATAGCGTAAACCACACCGCATAATATTTACCGCAAAAGTCATATCACCGTAATACATCATTACGCCCACTAAAAAACCCAACACGCCGCTTATCGGCGAATTGGCCCTATTAGCTCTATCATTTAATGAATTGTGCTAAGGAAGGCGCTAATAAGTGTTCACATGCTGTATCGGTAAGCTATAGCAGCGCCAGGCTGCTAACGAGCATGTGGTGCATGCAACAGTGGCTAACGCAGAACGCGGTGGCGACATGTTCACGAATACTCAGGTAACAACGATGTTGCGATGGTTTATCCATTCAGTAACTAGGCTGTTTTTTCGACAATAGCAAGAGTACCCTGATAGGGTCACTTATGCAGCAGACGCTGCTTCGCATCAACCGCAAGGAGCATAAAGCATGGCTAAGATATTGATTATTGCTGGCGATTTTGTCGAAGACTACGAACTGATGGTGCCATTTCAAGCATTGCAGATGGTTGGCCACAAAGTGGATGTAGTTTGCCCTGACAAAAGCGCAGGCGACACCGTAAAAACTGCCATTCACGATTTTGAAGGCGACCAAACCTACACCGAGAAGCCCGGCCATCTATTCAGCCTCAATGCCGATTTTACCCACGTTAGTGCCGATAAGTATGACGCGCTGCTGATCCCCGGTGGCCGCGCGCCTGAGTATTTGCGCCTAAACCAGCAAGTGATCGCGCTGGTACAGGCATTTGCCCAACAACAGAAACCGATTGCCGCCGTCTGTCATGGCGCACAGCTGTTGGCTGCCGCCAAGGTGATTGAAGGCAAAACCATTTCAGCATATCCAGCATGCGCACCCGAGGTCGCGTTAGCGGGCGCAAATTACGCCGACATTCCAGTCACTGATGCGGTTACTGATGGTTTGTTTGTTACTGCACCAGCATGGCCGGCACATCCAAACTGGCTCGCACAGTTCAATAAACTGCTCGACTGATCTCAGTGTTGTTGTTTGCCAAAGCCATCGTTAACGGTGGCTTTGATTTTTGATGGCCTCAACATTTGTGCATTAGGAAAAACGTCAGCGCTTCACAAATTGCTAATGGTTGATTACATATGAGTAACAGTGCAGAGTAGGTTGTAATTAAATATACAGCAAAAACAAAGGACTACTCATGCGACTATCTTCGCCCCTACTACTCCTGACCAGTGTATTACTGAGCACAACGGTCACCGCCGATCCGCGAAGCGACTGCGTACAAGATCTACAATCCATTCCTGATTTTCTGCTAAAAAATGATACGGGTGCCACGGCGCATCTAGCGCAAAAGGGGCAAGCCTATTTCGATGCGGCGTTGTCTACAGCCTTAGCCGACGCCAATAAGATCGATGACTTAACGCAGTGCCAAGCGGTCATTCAAAGTTACCTCCGCGCATGGCGCCATGGCCATCTCGCGATAGTTGCGGTAAAGCAACCCACTGAGCAGCAAACAGCAGCAACCACTGACAAGCCCAAAGAGCCTCAAGCCAATCCCAATGAGCCAGTGTTTAAACAACTTTGCGAACACACAGCATTATTACGCATTGCAAGTTTCGGCCCCCGCTACAAACAGCCGCTGGAGATGCTGCTAAAACAGCATCATGACCAACTGGCCAACAGCGACTATTGGATTATCGATATCAGAGAAAATGGTGGCGGCGCTGATAGCACCTATGCACCGTTGCTACCTTGGATAATGGCGGATGGATGGCAAGAAATCGGTACTGAGTGGTTGGTCACGCCAAGCAATATCCAAGCACAACAAGCCATTTGCGAACGGTACATGCCAGGCGATCAATCTTGTGTGCAACAGATGGAGCCGATCATCAAAGCTATGCAATCGGCACCTGTAGGCAGCTACGTACAGGGTGAAGATGCAGCCATCAGTTTTCAAACTGTCGATAAACTTGAGCCTAAACGCCCACAAAAAATTGTGGTATTGACGGGGAGAAAATGTGGCAGCTCATGTGAACAGTTTCTGTTGACGGTACGCCAAAGTTTCAATGTGAAGTTAGTCGGCCAGCGGAGTTATGGCTCGCTGGATTACTCCAACTTACGACCACACCTGCTGCCCTCGCAACAGTTCGAAGTCTATTATGCCACCTCACGTAGCTTGCGTTTACCTGAGATGCCGGTGGATATTCAAGGTGTCATCCCTGACATCTATTTAGCGCAGCCAAAGGATGCGCAACAAGCACAAGCGCAACTTGAGCACGTACTTGGTTAGAAGGCGGAACGCTGTAGGTAAGCGCGGTTGTAAACCTGGCAAGGTTCCTTGAACTGCTATTGCTTACAAATCCAGAGTGTCGCGATCGAAGCTTATCTAGTTCAACGCGGCCTCACTGACCACTTGATCGCGCCCTTGTGCCTTAGCTTGATACAGTGCTTTATCAGCGCGTTGGAGGATGGTGGCGGCATTATCGCTCGCACGGTAGGTTGCCACTCCAGCGCTGACAGTCACTGAAGGTAACTCAGGGGCATGGGTTTGCGCGATCGCCACACGTACTTTCTCAGCAATGGTAGTGGTTCTGGCAAGATCCTGCATCGGGCAGATAATGACAAATTCCTCACCACCGATACGAAATACCGTATCAATATCGCGAGTATCATTTTGCAGTACACTCGCCACCAGCTTGAGTAATTTATCGCCGACACCATGGCCATGCTGGTCATTCACCTTTTTAAAGAAATCGATGTCTAACAAGATCAACCCAAACGGGTAACCCCGCTCCGCCAAACCAAGGCTTTGCTGGATCTGCTCATCCCATTTATGGCGGTTAAACACGCCGGTAAGCTTGTCACGCGTGGCAAGTTGTAACAGCTTTTGCTCCACTTGCTCCCGCGAAGCGATCTCGCGGCTCAGTTGCCGCATCAACACGCCAACATCATGCTCCAACTCGGCTAACTCATCGCGATTATTGGGTAAATTACTGCGCAGCGGCGCGTTATTTTCGACCGTAAGAGAATCACCAAAGCGTTTGATTTTCGATTGAATACGGTTCACACGACGCACAATGATCTGGGTGATATAGATGGTCAACATTAACCCTATGACCAAGGCACCCACACCAAGTATGACATTGATAATAAAGAAATCTTGCTCTTGTTTTTCGGTAAAATTAGCGTCTTTACTGGTCATCTGACTGATGCGTTGCAACAAGGCTTTTTGCACAGTTTCCAACTGAGCCGCTAGCGCCTCAGTTTGCGTTAGCGCAGATTCCTCCACCTCAGCATACTGGTAGATTTGGCTTAAATGCTGCTCAAACGCCTCACTCAGTTGCTGATAGCGCAATAACTGCTGTTCAACCTGTTGATGCTCAGCCACATTAAACGCAACGTGATGCTGCTGTAAGCTATCTGCTAACAACTGCACCGCACGGTCTTGTAGGGCCTTCAATTTGCGCTTTTGAAATACTAGCTGTTGATGGGGCTTTAACGTTTGGTGCTGCTGTTGCTGCAGTTGATACTCTTCGAGCTGCAGATGCTGCTCCAGTTCGATAAATTCAAGCTGTGTGACCAGTTTACTGAGCGGAATATCCACATACGCGACTTCCCGCATATCTTGATTGAGCTGCTGGAGTTTAAACACCGAATAGACAATCACACACAGCAAGAATGACAGCAATACCAGAAACAGGCTGCTCACTTTTTGCCGAATTGAAGCGTGTTGAAAATCGATAAAACCCATGAAGTCACCCGCCAAAAATCAAACAAAGGAGCCTATTGTAGTGGTTGCCGCCACATCGGCAACCACCGCTGACCCGTTATTCGTCCTCTTGGGCGTCGATTAATGACTCGAAGTCGTCGAACGACGGCATGGGCGTGCCGACAGATTTCAGATGTGTTGCCAATTTCCGCGCAAATTCTGACGGAAAGACTAGCCGTTCTGCCGTGGGGCGTTTGTCATCGGTACGCGTGTGCAACTGTACCTGTTGCAGCCAGCCATCGGGTTGCCATTGATAATATACAGGCTCTTCAAATCCGCCCGTTTCCATTTCAAAATCTTGCTGCAGTGCGAGTAACTGCTCGCCCAAAGTAGTGGACTGTAAGCGCCAAGTAAAATGACGACCATCGTTAAGGGTAAACTCGCCGCGGGAGCCATGATAGCCATCGGGATAAAATTCACGGAATAGGCTATTAACGATAATGCTGTTGTCGAGTTTTTCGATACTGCTGCGGTCACCACGGATGGGATATTTAATGGTGTCGGTGTCGCGACACATCACATCCCGCGTTTGCACGGTCTTAACCTTATAAACATGCGCAGGCCATTTAACCTGCTGGAATTTTAGTCCTTGTGGGTATTGCTGTAACTGCTGCTGCCATGCCGCGCTTTGGGTATCAAACGGGGTAACGGTTAACACAATGGGGACATTGGTACCGGTATAATGGGTATGGATTTTGTTGTGTTCGATACGGATATCTCTATCCATTCTATCGTCTTGATCGATCCACTTTTTAGTTTGCTCATTCCAACATTGCGTTGGAATTGTCTCGCCTTCTGGCATGTCATCAATCGACCAACTGTTCCCCATGGAATAGCCAGTTAACTGATTACTTTCATCACCGTAACGCAAGCCAAAAAAGCCGAAGCTATCTTGTTGCAAGATATCGATATAGTAGCCTTTACCGTTATCCTCTAACAGCCCTTCTTTCACAGTGCGCCAATCGGCTGGGGTCATTTTCAGCTCTTCGGCTATCACGCACTGACTCAGAGCCAAACCACACAACACCGCCACGATTCCCTGTGGGTAACCTCGCATAAACACTCCTTATTTATGTGTTTTACGGTAGCTAACCTCGCGCTTTATACCAAAGCCAAGCTCAGCCACCGATAAATTATCTTAACAACGCAAATTGATTCTGCCGCGGATCATCGCTCAAACATTTTTGTGCAATGGTTGGCAGCAAGCGTTGTGCTAGTTTGTCACTATCTAGTGCTTTGAGCCAAGTGTCGTAGGTCGCAATACGGGCATCTGGCTGCTGTTTGACGATATTGCGGTAAGCTTTCAGCATGCTGGTTATGCCCGCAAGTTGCAGCTTAAGTTGGTCATCTTTACTGCCCGGATACTGGAGTTGGTAGGCCGCATTGCCAAAAAATGATTGGACTAACAGTTCCTTAGCGTATGGTAACGCTTCATCACTGGGGATAGGTCCAAGCACATCGCACACAGTGATCATCACCGCATCGCTTTCGGTAGTCCATTCATAAAGTTGCTGCCGTAAACTGTCGGCTTCCGGCGCGAGCGGCCGTTGTTCCAGTTGCTGCGTCATGGCGATAACATCTTCATCAGCCAACTCCCAAGCGTTGGCATTCGCAGACATTGATGCCAGCACTGCCCAACTCAGCAGCACCATCATATTTTTCAGTAAACGGTTCAAAATCATCTCCTCATCTCCACGACTAAGATCACCACGCGGCGGCCAATAACGCCCACATATGTGCCCACGCGTTACTGGCCATTCACCGCGATTACGCACCAGCGGTTAAGTAGTGATGTGATGGCCAAATGAGCTACATCATAACGCCAATATTGGCTGTTTCCGCTAAGTTAAACCGATTTAATGAAGCCGCCGCACAAACAGTCTGTTTAAGCATGAGCCACATGGCAACGGACTTGTCGCGCCACCATAGTGGCTCCCCTCGCTATTTCCCCAGCAAGCTGTGCGGTTAGCAACAAAACCACACATCACATTTGATAATAATTCTCATTAACGTATATTTTAGGGTAACGCTAACGACGAGCAAGGGTGCCACATGACCAAGAATATCAATCTCGCTATCAGTGAAGAGACACTGGCTAAGTTGATCTTAGCAGGCGAATTATGTGCGGCAGATATCAAATGCTTGGACAAGGAATCGAAACAAGCGGTGTGGCGTTTATGCCTATGGTGCTGCGCTAAACGTGCCAGCTGCCAGCATTGTCAGACACCATGTGATTTACGAGATGAGACGTTATTTACTATCGATATGCCCAATACCAAGCGTGACATCTCTTAATTTGTATCGCCGTGAGCCAGTAACTTTTGCTGTAACGCCATAAACTGAGTGGCATTACCACCAGCAGGCCACCCACTAAAGCCTCGCCACTGCTCAGCAATATGAAAATAAAAGCTAGGAGTTCCCCAGCGCTTAATTTGCGGCCACTCGTTGCTTTTATAGGCAATTGCGAGTGGCAACCAAGGATATTGCCATTGCATCTGGCGCACGCTTTCTAGGTCGTTACTCATACTCGGCGGTAACAAAAATAACGCATTGCTCGCTAGCCACCGCTTTAGTTGAGGTTGCTCATCTGCCCAAGCTAAAAAATTTTGTGAGAAATGGCACTTAGGCGCCGCGATAATAATCATGCGATGCTCAGCGGTATCTCCCGAGAGCACAAGCTGATCTGCAGATAAACGCAGTAGACCTCTTCCCTGATAAGCGGCCACGGCATACTCAGGCAAAGGCATTAGCTTAAACTCTTGACGAATTGCCTGTGCTTGGGGCAATGCGCGAGCCACAAGGTAACGTTCATAAAGATTTTGTGCGAGGTGTGCGACATATAATCCACGCCGCTGCTGCTCTCGTAACACCAACAGCATCGCGGCGATATGCCGTTCATCTAATGTGAAAAAGCTGATGGTATTGAGATCTAAGAACAACTTATGCAGTGCCACATTATCTATTTGAGTCAACTCAGTTACCAACTGTGCCAATTGGCATTGCTCAAACACCTCTGCGTATTGCGAAGAGTGGTCAGCAGTAGCGTCCACGCTCTGCGGCATATGCCTTATCTGTTGCAATGCGCGGTATACCCCGTCTTCATTGTTGCTCGCTTGGCAAAATGGTTGGGCACTGAGCGACCCGCTTAACAACAACGAAAGCGCAAAACCCCATGCTCGCATCATTTTTCTGCTCCATAGGTCAGTAGGTAAATATCCAACGGTGTTTGAACCCGAGCGAGCTGACTACAGAACTGCGTATATTCACCCGCGCCGAGCAGTAATAGCACCTGATAGATCTCGGTGGGCGTAAGCTCCCGCGTTAGCAACTCCATATCAAAGTCGCTCAGTTGCTGCTGCCGAAACTGAACACTGGCAATAAACTGCTGTTTTTGTGATGGAGGGAAAGCATCTAATGGCGAATCTTGTTGAGCCAATTGCATCAATTTGGCCACACTATCGATCTTCGGAAAAGAGGTTAATGTCTGTTGTGCTAGTTGCTGTTGCTGCTCTCGCGCCTGAACAAGCTCTGCAGGTAACAACTTAGGCTCGGCAGCATGTGCCGTCATAGACATCACAGCGCCAATAAGTAACATCCTGTAATAGTGCATAACCTCTCCTTGTTATGGCTGTAACCTACGAGCATAACGGCCTGAGTCTCATCAGTAAAATAAATGAATTGCTCGCTTATTATGCACCTTATCATTAACATTAAACCCAGCAACTATACTATTGATAAGTTGTCGCCGAGTGCTTAACCACACTTTGGCGTAGCCGACGACTGTCGATGACATTAACTTAGCCAAAACACCCACATACCATGGATCAGCACCTGAAGCAGTTACAACGACTTGAGCAAGAAGTTGCGCGCTTACAGCGTGAAAATGCACGCCTCAATGAAAAACTCACCGCCGCGTTGGATGGCACAGGCTTGTGCCTGTGGGAACAACATGTGCCAAGCGGCCAGCTGACCATTTTTAATATGGAATGGGGCAAGATGCTTGGCTTTCAGCCACAAGAGCTGGCCGCTACCGTCAACACGTGGAAAAGCAAAATACACCCAGAGGATTATGATTATGTGGTGGGTGCGCTGGAAGATCATTTAGCCGGTAAAACCGAGTGCTACCAAGTGGTGCATCGTATGCTACATAAGAGCGGGCGCCATAATTGGGTCACCGATCGCGGTCGCGTGGTGGAGTATGACAGTCAAGGTCGGCCGCTGCGGATGATGGGCACACATATCGATATCACCCAAGAAAAACGCTATGAGCAACAGCTAGCACAACTGGCGAGCAGCGATCCGCTCACGGGCACATTGAACCGACATAAATTTGAGTTTGAATTTGAGCAACTCAACCAGCAGCACAAACCACTACAGTCGGCCTTGGTATTTATTGATATCGACAACTTTAAGCTAGTCAATGATCAGTTCGGTCATCAATGCGGTGATAAGGTGTTGATTAAAGTAGCGGACTGGTTATCAGAACTAGCACCACCCGCGACACACATTGGCAGAATGGGCGGCGATGAGTTTGTGATGTTGGTGAGCCATATCAACAAGCGCCAGTTGAACGACTTTACCAGCGCGTTACTAGCGCGAACGGAACAGCTCATTCAGTTAGAAGGCGCTGCCCTGCAGTTGGGGTTGAGTATCGGCGTTTGCCAATTTGTCACCCCTTGTGATGACTTTAGTGCGCTATATCAGCTAGCGGATAACGCCATGTACCAAGTGAAAAAACAGGGTAAAAATGGCGTAGCCTTTGTACAAGCCAATATCACGATGCGGCCGCCCCGCCGCTGAGCTAACTAGCGCAGATTAGCGCCATCATAGACACAGCGGCCAGCCACATAAGTGGCGGCGACATTGCGGTCGTCACCCAACATCATCAGCGCAAACAGTCGCTCCTCCAGCGCATTAGCCTTATCCATTCGCAGCTTTTGCACCGCGGTTGCCGCCCAATCGAGCACCACCAAATCGGCCTCACTGCCCACGGCCAGCGTCCCAATTTTATCACTGAGGCTAAGTGCCTTGGCGCCACCAAGCGTCGCCAAATAAAAGCCATCTAATGCGGATAATTTCTGTCCTTGCAGTTGCATCACTTTATACGCATCACACAAGGTTTGCAGCGGCGAAAAACTGGTGCCGGCGCCCACATCGGTGCCTAAGCCAACTCGGACGTTTTCACGGCTGGCACGTTGGAGTGGAAATAAGCCACTGCCGAGAAACATGTTTGAGGTAGGACAGAAGGCAATAACCGAGTCAGTCTCGCTGAACACTTGCCACTCTTCATCGGTCAAATGAATCGCATGGGAGAAAATCGATTTTGGCCCAGTTAAACCAAAATGCTGATAGATATCAAAGTAACCGCGACATTCAGGGAACAGCGACTTGGCCCACTCAATCTCATTTTTGTTTTCAGAGACATGAGTTTGTACATAGGTGTCAGGATATTCAGCACGCAACTCACCCGCGAGTTTAAGCTGTGCCGCACTCGAGGTCGGCGCAAAACGAGGGGTAATGGCGTACTGCAAACGGCCGCAGTTATGCCACTTTTCAATCAACGCTTTGCTATCACGGTAACCCGATTCTGGGGTGTCGAGCAGGTAATCTGGCGCATGACGATCCATCATCACTTTGCCGGCGATCAGGCGCATATCATGCGTGGCAGCCTGTTCAAAAATCGCATCCACTGATTGTGGATGTACAGTCCCAAACACTAATGCTGAGGTGGTGCCGTTTTTCAGCAGTTCATTGATCACAAACTGTGCAATCTTAGTGGCATAAGCTTTATCGGCAAACTGCTGCTCAGTGGGGAACGTGTAGGTCTCCAACCACTCCAACAGCTGTTCACCATAGGCGGCGATCATTTCGGTCTGGGCGTAATGGATATGGGTATCGATAAACCCAGGCATGATCAGCTGACCAGAACGATCTTCCAGCTCAGGATAAAGGATCGCATCCTCTGGGTGATATTCGCGTAACTCAACAATCAGCCCATGCTCAATCCGTAACAAGCCATCAGCGAAGTACTGATAACTCTCTGTGGCGACAGCCACATCGGCAGGGTTAGCAATAAAGTGCAGCAAACTGCCACGAATGGCGCATTTTTGTGCAGTGGGGCGAATACTGGCGACAGCAGGCTCTATCGACGGGATCGACATAACAAGACTCCATTGAATACTTAATATTAAATACCAATGGTTTTTGACTTAGCAGACAGCATGCTAGCGATGCCTTTGCACTAAGCCCTTGTTAATCGATGTTTGTATAACAACCGAAAACCATAAAAAGCGACGGTATATTAGCGATATTTGTGCCAATAATTAACTGGTTATTTTTATGGATATTTTTAAAAAGCCGCGGCGACTAATTGATGCATAAGAGTGCAAATCGGCGGACAACGAACCAAATAGGTGCACAAATGCTTACCGCACAGACAAGGCAAAGCACGCAGGCACCGACCAGCGAACGCGATACCAGCAGACACGCGGCGTGCTTTTTCCTTGCCATGCTGCCAATCATTAATGGCTCAAATTAAACTTATCGAAGTTGAGCTTATTCTCCTTCGGTGAGCTGTTAATCAAACTCACTGAGCGCAATTTCTTATGCAGAATATAAGCAAGGCAGCAGTAAAATAGCCCGATGACTAACGCCCCCACCCACTGGATTTTGATGAAATCGGCCTTGAACAGTAGTGTTAATGCCACCAACCCCGCAAAGTTAAGCAGCAAATAGTTGCGTCGTCCTAACCGCTGCGGCGACAGCTTTAAGTTGTCGGTGTACAAACGGATTAGCGAGTCGAGCGAGTTCACCACAAACAGAATCCCTACAACCACCATCATGAGATTACGGATACCAGCGGTGGGTATCTGCGCTTGGTGATAGTGCCACAGCACACCAAACCACAAGGCGATGGGAATTGACGGAAACACCAGCATCGCCAGTAGCAGTTGCCAGGTACGTAATCCGCCAGCAAACCGCGCGGTAAATTGGCCGATCATCACACTCCATGCCAACCACCAAAACAGATAAAACGCATGGTATTTGTTGATAGGAAATAGAAAGTGCTGAATGTTTTCAAAGTAGCCTGACAGCAGCAATTCCTCCGCAAAATACTGGCTGATATGGCTATCGCCCCACACAAAGGCGCTGCCCCACATGAAGGCAATCAACGCGAGAAACATCACCGTCGATGACAAACTCAGCAACCGCACATATTTCAACTCGGTACTGCTGTATACCGCCAAGGCAATTGCGGCAAACACGATCAGATAAAAAATCGGTTCAATGGTTTTGCTATCACTCAACGATGGCAGATACCACGGCAAGTTTTTCAACAATAGAAACGCGGTAAAGGCACAGGTACCAATAATCACCACGTTGTTGAGTAACTGCACCCAGCGGATCTCAAAGAACTTCACTTTTGGCTCAATAATGCAAAAGTAAAAACAGGTAAGAAAGTAAAACGCCCAGATGAAAAAGCCCCAAAAACCAAACTCAATCGCCAACGGATTGGTAAAGCCGTAATCTGCTTGGCTGCTGTAACGATTGAACTCGGTTAGCGGAAACATGATCAATCCGACATCAAGCCCAGAGGTAAATAAAATTGCAATAAAAGTGAAGGTTTTGACCGGTGTAACGCCAATCATTTTTAAGTTGCCCCATTTCCAGAGAATGAAAATAATCGCAACCAGTGCTAGGCAGATACCAGCACTTAACCAAATTAACACGGGAAGTCTCCTGTTTATCTATTCATTTTATAGGTGGTTTTACATAGGGTTAGTTGTCGCCAATAGCGACCAATATAGGATTGTCTAATCATCTGTTTTACGGGGTATACATGTTCGAAAGGTCGTGTCGTCACGAGAAGAGCGGGCGCGGCCTGCCTAGTCTGCGGGCAGACATGAGCATGCAAATAGCCATTAACTATGGGAAAGAAAATAGATGGGAACGACAATCGTCGTGCTGTCCTTACCAACTGCTTGGCAAAGAAGAGGAACAAGGTCGGGTGGTCACGCCCGCCATTTTTGTCATAACAAGGCGGGGATAACCTGAAAAGACTCACCGGTCGGGGTTGAGTTAAGGTAGTCACGGGTAAACTTACGCAAGCGTTGAGTTTAATATCAGCGAGTTAGCTAACCCTGTGGTGGAAAACAGCATGAGCCATTATGGATGGATGACTGCTAGCAATAACACTAACGCGGAGAATAGCGCCCTGCTTAGTGCTGGCGGCGAATAATAAGTTAAACGGTCTAGCGGGCATGTGATTGCCTTATGTTGAACGAAAAATGTGAAAATACAGCGGGTTACCGCTAACCACTTGCGGCTAGCGATATTGCAGTGCCGTATAACACCAGCTTACACCCACAATTTTTGTGACACACATCACACCCTCAAGGATGCGGCCAACGTTTTTTTAGCAGCACGCCGTTGTCCTCTCGCTCAGCGGCAACAGCAAGGCCAGCTATCGAAGCTGGTCTACCAACAGCCAAATGGCCTCGGCACACTGAACTAAGCAGACTGATACACGTTGGGCTGCCACAACTCCATGAAAGTATTGGCACGATTGAGCGGGGTAAAACCAAACTGCTGGTATAGGCCGTGAGCATCGCTGGTCGCCAGCGCCATCCGCCGTAACCCTTGCAGATCCGCATGCGCTACTATCTCACTCATCAGCAACTTGCTTAACCCGAGGCCGCGATGTGCAGGCAAAACAAATACATCCGCCAGATACACAAAAGTGGCGCGATCGGTAATCATCCGCGCAAAGCCTACCTGCTCGCCGCTCGCTGCATACACGCCAAAACACAACGAGTTGTCGATGGCGCGTTGCAGCGTTGCCAGTGGAATTCCCTTAGCCCAATAACTCTGCGATAAAAAGCCGTGGACGACATCGATATCCAACAAGCGAGCATCGCTACTAACATAATATCCTGCTACCACATTGGCTCCTTGCACTGTATGGCGTTATAGATGCAACTGCGCGGTAAATGTTACAGCGCAAACGGGTTATCAATGCTGTGGCTAGGTTCAGTAAACCATTCTGGGCCAGTGTCGCCCATATAGAAATGGTCTTCTAAACGCACACCAAATTGCTCTGGCACCACAATCATCGGTTCGTTGGAGAACACCATGCCAGTTTCCAGCGGGATTGAATTACCACGCACCAAATATGGCGCTTCATGAATGTCCATCCCCAATCCGTGACCAGTACGATGTGGGCAGCCCGGTACGTTATAGTCTGGGCCTAATCCATCGGCTTGCAGAGATGCTCGCGCCGCATCATCAACACTGCCGCAAGGCTCACCCAACTTCGCCGCCGCAAATGCCGCCAGCTGTGCATTTTTCTCTGCTTGCCAGATCTGTTGTTGTTTAGCAGTCGCATCACCAAACACATAGCTGCGGGTGATATCGGAGTGATAGCCATGCAGCTTGCAGCCAGTATCAATTAACACCATATCGCCGGTTTGCAGCGTTTGCACATACTCTACCCCATGCGGATAAGAGGTCGCCTTGCCAAACAACACAATGCAAAAATAAGAGCCGCTAGCGCCCACTCGACGGTGTGCTTGTTCTATAAAGGCTTCCACTTCGGCGGTGGTGATGCCTTCATGCAAAATACTAGCAGCCGCTTTATGCACTTCCAGCGTCATTCGCATCGCTTGCTTGATCAACGCGATCTCTTTGGTGGTTTTGTGCATACGGCAATGCGCCGTCACCTTAAAACCGTTGATAATCTGCAGCTCGCCTGCCAATTGCTGAATGCCATCCACCATAAAAAACTGGGTCGACTCATCCAACGCCAATTTGCCTGTGCTAATGCCGCGCTCATGCAGTGAATTCAGCAGCAGGGCATATGGGCTTTCATGTTCATGCCAGCCGAGGATCTCCCCTTCCACCAGCAAACGTTGTTTGATGGTATCAATCTCAAATGCTGGCGACAGGTAGTAAATCTCCCCACTCGCCAGCAACACAGCCCCCATCAAACGCTCACTTACACCCCATTTGATGCCAGTGAAATAGCTCAGATTAGTGCCCGAGTTAACATACAGCGCAGCAATGCCGTGAGCGCGCATATAAGCCTGCGCTTTGGCGATGCGGGCTTGGAAATCGCCCAGTTCAATGTTAGCTGCGCCGCCGGTCATATCACTCAGGCGTGCCAACGCTTGTTCCGGCGTACTGCCGCCGATACCTTTGGTGCTCATATTTTCTCTCTATTGTTATCGCGCTCAGCTCAACACGAGTGAGGCAAACGTAGCCGCTATCTTAGCGCTACACACATTTGCTTACTATCGGCTGCTGACTAGCACTTGCACTAAAAACCCCTGCTGGCAGCATGAGTTCAACGGTATAGTCATGTGATAGTTGGCTGCAGCTCATAGCTCACCACTGGCTTAGCGATTGACGTAAAAAAGGTTTCATGTTCTTTTTATAACGTATACGAAATAACAATACTAATACAACAAGGAGAAAGCAGTGCCGAGCAAACCCGTTTTTCCACGCATGTTGCTGTTAGCATCAATTCTGGCTCTACAACCACTCTCTCATGCGATGGCAAGCGATGCCGACCAAGCATTTGAAAGTATTTATAAAACTGAGTGGCAATGGCGTCAGGATCAAAACGGCGTTAACGAAGATAGTGTGGTCACTAGCGTGCCCGCATCACTGCCGGATGTCAGCTTAGCGAAGCAACAAGCCAACCTCAGTTACTGGCAAAATGTGCAACAAAAGTTGTCCACCATTGATAGCCGTCAACTCACGCCCGAAAATCAGATGAACCTGCTGGTGTACCAGCAACAGATCGGCTCACTGATCTCCGACATCACCAACAAAGTGTATGAACGACCGCTGTCTGGCGACACCTCATTTTGGGGCGATCTGACTTACATGGCTGACGACGGTTTCCACACCGAGCAAGACTATCGCAACTACCTCAAATGGTTGGCCGATATGCCACGCTACTTTGCGCAGAACATTGATAACATGCGGGCAGGCATGAAACGTGGTTTTGTGTTGCCGAAGATCAGCCTGCAAGGCCGCGATGCCACTGCGGCTTCTGTGGTCGACGCCAAAGGCGTTGACAATATCTTTTATCGTCCATTCAATAAGATGCCCGCTAACCTGCCAGCCAAGGTACAAGCCGAGTTAAAACAGGCTGGCCTAAAAGCGATTAAAGACGCGGTGATCCCGGCCCATAAACAGGTACTCAACTTCCTGCGTGATGAATATATTCCGCACGGTAGCGACTCACTGGCGGCCTATGACCTACCGGATGGTAAAGCGTTTTATCAATCACAAATCAAAACCTATACCACACTCGATCTGACTGCTGAGCAGATCCACCAGATCGGCTTAGACGAAGTGGCCCGCATCAAGCAGCGCATGTTTGATGTGATGCAACAGGTGAAGTTTGACGGCAGCTTAAAAGAGTTTCTCGACTTTCTGCGTACCGATCCGCAGTTCTACGTCAAAACCCCGCAAGCATTGCTCGACCGCGCCGCATGGATTGCGAAAGAATTTGATGGTAAAGCGGCACAGTATTTTGGGCGGCTACCACGTAGTCGCTTTGCGGTGATCCCCGTGCCGGATGACATCGCCCCTTACTACACCGCTGGTCGCGGTGGCCCAGGCGTGTACTTAGTCAATACCTATAACCTGCCTGCACGGCCACTGTATTCGCTGCCCGCGCTGACCTTGCATGAATCCGCTCCCGGTCACGCGTTTCAGATGCCATTGGCCGCAGAAAATAAAGCGTTGCCGGAGTTTCGCCGTAACTATTACATCTCAGCCTTTGGTGAAGGCTGGGCACTGTACAGTGAAAAACTTGGTGAAGAGATGGGCATGTACCACACGCCGTATGAAGTCTTTGGCATGCTGAGCTATCAAATGTGGCGCGCCGCCCGCTTAGTGGTGGATACCGGTATCCACGCCAAGCATTGGACGCGTAAACAAGCGCAAGAGTATATGCTGGATAACACCGCATTATCGACCCATGAAGTCACTACCGAAGTGGATCGCTACATCGCTTGGCCGGGGCAAGCGCTGTCTTACTATCTGGGTGAGATGAGCATTGTGAAAAATCGCCAAAAAGCGGAAAAGGCGTTAGGTGAGAAGTTCGATATTCGCGCCTTCCACGATACCGTATTGCAGATGGGCTCAGTACCGCTATCGGTGCTAGATGCCCGCATCGATCAGTTTATAGCGGAGGGTGGCAAGTCACCTTACCAAGATTAACTGACGGATTAAGTAACAAGATGCCACGCAATTGCGTGGCATCTTTTATATGGAGCTGATGCCGCTTAACTTCAAAATATCAACCAGTTCAGCGCCCCAGCACTGAACCACATAAACAGCAGATAACGCCAGTTGTCACGCAAAATACCGAGGCTGTTGGCCTGATAACGACTGACCATTGCCAAGCCCACACCAGACAATGGGCTTACGGCCGTAGCGGTACCCCATACAGACAGATACAAAAATGCCAGCTGATTCAAATCCTGAGCGATAGGCAGCAACAACGGACTGGCCAACGACACACTCACCAGTGGATGTATCCCAATCAAGCCCACCAAAATCATGATTAAGCTCGCGCCCCAGAACACCCACGGCGAGACGTGCTCAATGTTGAACTGAAACAATGCTGGGTAACTAGCGAGCAGCGCCGCCACCCCGCTAGAGAACACCCCTGCCGCTAAAAACAGCGCAAACTGACTAGCCACCCCCGCCAAACGGCGCTCCACATAATTCACTAACACTTGTTTACGTGGGCGCCCTTTCAAAAATACCAACGCCGCCACCGGTGCGGCCACGCTGATGATGGTCAAAATATGCACCTCTGGGTACAGGGTATGCAGCAGCAACACGCAGACAGCGAGAATAATGGGCATCACCAGACTGTCGCGCTTAAGTGGATAACCGCGAAAACCGTTCAACCGATAGCGACGCATTTCATAATAGGTAAATACCGCCATCAACAATGCCAGTAATAAGCCCGGCACAATGGTATGAGTCAACTGCGCGCCTTGGGCGTAAGTCATCGCCACCCCAAACGCGATGAAAAATGGCGACCAGTATGCGCCGGAGCAGAAACCGCGCATCAACACCACGATTTGACCTCGGGTCAGCGGCGCTTTACGTTGTAGACGATCGCCCACCACAAAAATGATGGATAAGTTGATCACCGCCCCGAGCAGATGACAGGAGAGAATCGTCGACCAGAAACCACGTTTACCCATTGGCTGTGAGGTGTCTTCCGCCTCGGGATTGGTGAGTGCCAGAAACGACACTGCGACAAACATGGTTAACAAAGGTAGATTACGTGACACCGCATCAAACAGCCCAAGTTCCACCTGTTTAATCGCGCCCCATAGCAACATCAGCACGCCACAGCCAAACAAAATCGCCGCCTGTTTGTGCGCCGATTGACCTAACGATGGCCAACAAAAGGCTACTGCAAGCCAAGCAATAATGGTAGGAATGAACAACGAGATATTCAGCGCAATGGCTAGCAGATAACTCATAGCAGTAACGCAGACAAGCCAGCCTGCGATGCGGGTACGTTGTTCAGAAGAGATGGAGATCACAGATAACATCATCAAATTCTACAGACCAAACAGCAATGCGGAGAAGATAGCCGCGAGTTACGCTATGTTAACAGGGACAACCAACTGCTTATAGCCGATTTAACGATAAATTATTCTGTTGTAACCACCTAGTTAAGTAATACTTAATTAATTATCCACAAAATCTGGTTTGAGTTTTTTAAACAACGCAGCTACCCTACCGCGAATGCTAATAATTATCATTTGTGATTTTAACGGGAGCGAAAAATGATCCGGTCAGTCCCCACTACGGTTTCGGTAGTGAGCGCTTTAACCCTCGCCTTAGCGGCAGGCATGGCACACGCGAATAATAACGACACCGAAAGCCCTAATGCCAATGCAGCACAGGCCGCTGATACCACCTCAATTATTGGCCAACGCCAAGGCAAAAAACGTCAGATGGACGAAAAAATTACTGTGGTGGGTACGGCTGAGCAACAGATCAAACAATCGCTGGGCGTGTCATTTATCACATCAGAAGATTTAGCCCGTCGGCCTCCTGCAAATGATCTAGCCGATATTATTCGTAAAATGCCCGGTGTAAACCTCACAGGTAACAGTGCTTCCGGTCAATATGGTAACAACCGCCAAATCGACTTGCGCGGTATGGGGCCAGAAAACACCCTGATTTTGATCGATGGTAAACCGGTATCTTCACGTAACTCAGTACGTATGGGGCGCTCAGGTGAACGCAACAGCCGCGGTGATACTAACTGGGTACCAGTTGATGCGGTGGAAAGTATTGAAATTCTGCGTGGTCCAGCGGCAGCACGTTATGGCTCAGGCGCATCTGGTGGTGTCGTCAACATCATCACCAAGGCACCATCTAAAGACCTGCATGGCAGTGTGTCACTGTTTACCAATCAGCCTAAAGATAGCCTAGAAGGCGCTGGCGAACGTGCTGGTTTTAACCTGTCAGGCGGTTTGACCGATGAGTTGTCGTTCCGCTTGTACGGTAACATCAACAAGACCGATGCGGATGATCCTCGCCTGAACAGTGATTTTGCTAGCAGCGAAACAGCAACTCCGCCCGCAGGCCGTGAAGGGGTGCGTAATAAAGATATCAACGGCTTAGTACGTTGGGATGCATCGAAACATCAAGTATTTGAATTTGAAGCAGGTTATAGCCGCCAAGGTAACATCTACGCTGGTGACCGCGCTGTTAGCCAGAACGGCTCAGAGTTGATCAATGAATTGGCCAATGCGGGCATTGAAACCAACGTCATGTACCGCCAGAGCGCGTCTATCGCCCACCGCGGCAGTTGGGACTGGGGTGATACTAATCTGTCATTCTCCTACGAAAATAGCCGTAACCACCGCATGAACGAAGGGCTAGCTGGTGGTCGTGAAGGTAGCATCACCTCTGACACCGAATGGTCAACTTCAAGCTACGAAACCTATGAACTCGCGGGTAGCGCTAGCGTTCCGTTCAAACTGTGGGACATGGCGCACAACGGCACAGTGGGGTTCGAAATCGGCCAAGACAAATTGGATGATCCGTATTCGGTGTCACAAGGTACAGGTGGCGGCGCAATCGATGGTCTGAGCGATGAACGTACTGGTAAATCTGACAGCAAATACCAAGCCTTATACGCCGAAGATAACATTGAGCTGACCCAAGCATGGATGTTCACTGCAGGCTTACGTATGGACCATTACGACAAGTTCGGCAGCAACTTTAGTCCTTATGTCAGCAGCTCTTATGAACTGACTCGAGATCTGACCTTCCGTGTGGGGATCGCCAAGGCGTTTAAGGCACCCAACTTATACCAATCAAACCCAGATTATTTGTACTACACCCGTGGTAACGGTTGCCCGAACCAATATCCAAGCCAAGGTTCCGGTTGTTATATCCTCGGTAATGATGACCTTGACCAAGAGACCAGCGTTAACAAAGAGGTGGGCTTGCAATACCAACACGATGGTTGGAATGCCAGTGTGACCTACTTCCGTAACGACTATGACGGCAAAATCGTATCCGGTTTAGTCCCTTACGGCGAAAACGACAATGGTGCCTATCTACTGCAATGGACCAATGCTGATAAAGCCATTGTTGAAGGTGTTGAAGGTAACATCAAAGTCCCTGTTATTGGTGAATACGGTGAAGTGCTAAACTGGAACACCAACATCACTTACATGGATAAGAACCGTAACGAAACTACAGGCCAACCACTGTCAGTGATCCCACGTTACACCATCAACTCCATGCTCGATTGGCAAGTGATTGATGACCTGTCGCTATCCTTCACATGGACACGCTATGGCACCCAACGGCCACAAACCATGACATTAACTGGTGCCGATGCTGATGGCGATGCGTTACGTGAACGCGAACCCTACAGCTTGTTCAGCCTTGGCGGTATCTACCACCTCAATGATTCATTGCGTTTCAGCTTCGGCGTAACCAACTTAACTGACCGTCGTATGTACCGTGAATCAACCAACTCAGGTGAAGGTGCTAACACCTACAACGAGCCTGGACGCGCTTACTATGCGCAAGCAACCTACTCGTTCTAACCAGTTTAATCCCCGCAAAATGCCGTGCTCCATGAGCGCGGTTTTTGCCGTTATATCAGTCTATTTGATGAGGACATCATCATGATTTCGGTTAACCCCATTTATACGCCACTGGATCGCATAGGTTGGCTCAACACCAGCATCCGCTGTGTGCTGGCATTACTTGGCAGTTATGCCATTGCCATTTTGATGGGTTCAGCAATCGCCATTACTTTAGCCATGCCAGCAAAAGACGCCACCATGAGCGCGATTATGCTCGGCTTCGTGGCGCAATTATTGGCCGTACTTTGGGTATTTCATGCCCGCACCATCATTGGTGCCTTTATCGGCTTAGCCGTGCCAGCCGCCATAGCGTCAGGCATTCTCTACTGGCTGACAGGAGCAATAGTGTGAAGTTTGATAAGCAACGTTCATTTCGCAAGTCGATGACTTGGGTACATACATGGAGTGGCTTACCTGTTGGCTGGCTATTATTTGCCATTTTTGTCACAGGCACTTTGTCGTTCTACCGTTTAGAGATCACCCAATGGATGCAGCCCGAAACGCAGCAGGCCACCATTTATGACCATGGCCGAGGGCTTGAGCATGCCACCGCCTTACTGGATCAATATGGCCGCGATGCAGAGCAATGGACCATTGACTTCCCAACGGCGCGTTCGCCAGTTTATCAAGTCCGCTGGCGGGTGCCGGAACCTGCAGAAGGCCGAGGAAATGGCAAAGCTGACAATCATCATGCGCCCAAGGCGGAACAGCAGCGTCCCGCAAACGCCGAGCAACACCATGATTCAGCAGCAGCGGCTAACGCCACCAGCAGCAGTCAACTCAAGCCGCTAGACGGCTTCCGTGGCATAAAGTATTTCGTGATGGACCCTGCCACTGGGCAAGTGATCACCCCACGGGAAACGGCCGGTGGTGAATTCCTTTATCGGTTCCACTTCCAACTCTACGGCATGCATTGGAGCATTGGCCGTACCTTAGTGGTCATCGCGACCTTCTTTATGTTTGTTGCGATCATTACTGGGGTGATCATCCACCGTAATATCTTTAAAGACTTCTTCTCGTTTCGCCCGCGTAAAGGACAACGCTCTTGGCTGGATGCCCACGCGGCCACCAGCGTCATTGCGCTGCCGTTTCACCTGATCCTCACCTTCTCCGGCTTACTCTTTTTAGCTGGGCAGTTACTGCCGGTGGTGGCTGGCGCCGCATACAATGGCGATCCGCGCGGCTTCTTACGTGACTATCGTGGCTTTAACAATGGCGAACGCAGTGCACCCAACCCCAACAGTGCCAAGCTGTATGACATCAACAGCATTGCTGCCGATGCATTGCAGCGTGCCCCTTCCGGCATAGACACCATCAATATTAAGCGCCCCGGCAAAGCCGATGCGGAGATCACGGTCACTACCTTAGATGCCTCACTCTTTACCGGTAAATCGAGTTTGGCGAACTTGCAATACAACGGTGTTACGGGGCAGTTTATGCCACCAGCAGAGCGCGGCCACTCCGCGGCTGAAACCATCTGGAAATTTATGCTGGCCACCCATATGGGCTTGTTTGCCACACCACTCACGCGCGCCTTGCTGTTTTTATCTGGCGTATTGGGTTCGGTGATGATCGCCTCCGGCTTGGTGATGTGGTTAGTCGCCCGTGAAAAAGAGCGGCAAAAGCTCGGTACATCGCCGAAAGGCCATCGCTTAGTCGAGCGCCTCAACGTAGCCGCCATTGCTGGGTTAATGTGTGCCGTGGCTGGCTTTTTCTGGGCCAACCGCTTAGTACCTGCGACGCAAGCCAATCGCGCCGAATGGGAGATCAATGGCTTCTTTATCGTCTGGGGGGTGTGCCTCATTCACGCCATCTTGCGGCCGCATCTCGCCGCATGGCGTGATCAACTGCTGTTGGCCGCGCTGGGCTTAATATCGCTGCCGCTATTAAACGGCCTGTCTGGTGGTAACTTTATTTGGCAAAACCTGCAGCAAGGTCAGTTTGCGGTGGTTGGCTTTGATCTCACTGCGCTGGCGTTAGGCTTGTCGCTGCTGTATGCCGCTCGCCAAGTGCAGTTGAAATTGACCGCCGCCAAGGCGACTGCTCCGACACCCGCTCAGCAGCCTTATTCCAGCCCCCAAGCCGACACCTTACAGGAGCAGTAACATGTCTTTACTTGGATTTATCTTGGCCTTTATTGGTTTTAATCTGCTGTGTGTCAACACTGGCCGTAACGCCAATAAAATTGTGGATGTCACCCTGTCGCAGACGCAACAACGTCTGCTCACCTTAATGGGTTGGGTAGCGTTAATCATGTCGCTGTGGCCGATGCTGACTATCGACAGCATCGCCATCGGTTTAGTCAATTGGGCGATGTTACTCACCTTAGCCGCGTCCAGTGTCGTGCTGCTGCTGACTTATCGACCTAAGTTATTAGCTTGGCTGGCAAAACCGGTCACTCACTGGCTGGCGTAACACCACTTTGGCGGCCGCTGCTTCTCCCCGCAGCGGCCGTTATAACCTATCTACTAACGAGAGAAAAATCTCGCATCTGCCAGTTCAATTTCAGTTACCCCTTGTTTTTTCGATGCATTCAATGGCATATTATGTCAACTTTCAGAGCTAAGCCGTGGCTTAGGTCGCTTCTGAATACACTCGATTTTTGTTCGTAAACTTGCGAGCAAGGTGAATAACTAAAAGGATTTTTCATGAAGAAACTATTGCTCGTAGGCGCGGTTGTAATTGCGGGTGCCGTGGTTGCCACACCTAAATATGCTAGTTCACGTTTTGAGCAGCAGATGCAAGATGTGATTGCCCAGCTCAACAGCACACCAGGCTATAAAGTGACCATTCTTAGCAATGAACAAGGTTGGTTCAGCGCTAAGACTCAGCTTGCGTTAGAACTTGATATGGCTTCGCTGCCACAATTCGCCAATGACCCTATTGCGGAGAGCTTGCCGCAGCTGCATACCGATGTCACGCTCAACACTACATTTGGTCCATTGCTATTTGATGAAAATGCCCTGCTGGGACTTTACAGCTCAAGCGCAGAAATCGCCGCGGAGCCACTGCGCCAATACCTCACTTGGGATGCAGATAAGCCGCTGGCGAAACTCGTCGTCACCTCATCTTTGACCAACAGTTTATATGTGCATGATGAACTGGCCGCCGCCAGCTTTAGCGATGACACCGGCAGAGTTACCTTTAAATTTAGCGGCTATGAGGGCAATGGCTCTTGGGCTGGCAAAACGCTCAACTATTCAGGCTCTTCGGATTCGCTCACCAGTGAAGGTGAATTTGATGCGGCTATCAAAGACATCAAGCTCGAACTCACGGCCGAGACCGACTTAGCTGGCGCTCTGGCTGGGGACCTGTACGCCTCGTCAACCACCGTCACAGTAGGCAGCTTTACCTCAGATTACTTCAACGCTGCCAAGTTGCTAATCAAAGCTGCAAATACGATTGATACCGCTAAAGACACCAGCAGTATTCAAATGCGTTATGAGCTGGGCGAAGCGCATTACCAAGATATCACCCTCAACAATATGATGCTGTCGATGGGTATCGATGATATCGACAACGGTTTCCTGCGTGACTTTCAACAACTCATCGAAGACGGCTATCGTGCCGGACATGATACCGACGAAGTGCAGATGCAGATGTTTAGTCTGATTGAGAACAAGCTGCCGGAGTTACTGAAAAAGTCACCACAGATGAATGTAGAGCTGGGTGCTGAAATCCCTGAAGGTAAATTGACCGCCAAACTCGATAGCAGCATCGCCGAGATTAACCAACCGCTGACACAACAGCAGCTGGGTGATAAGTTCTTCTGGTTGCAACACTTGAAAGCGCATCTTAATGCTGAGGCCGATAAAGGCATGGCAACTTTTATTAGCAACATGGTACTGAAAGAGCAGTTAGCTTATTCAGCGCAATTTGCCCAAATGTCACCAGATGAACAAAAGCAGATGTTGGATAGTCAATCTAGCACCGTGCTGGAGCAACTAGTGCAAACCGGTATGTTGCAGGAGAAAGATGGCAAGCTAGTGTTGGAAGCGGCGTTAGATCAGGGTAATGCTACCCTCAATGGCAACGCTATCCCGCTGTAACGCATCACCATTTTGCGGCTGCACTAAGCCGTCCGCATGGATAATGCCGATCGCTTTAAGTTATTGAACGATCCTGAGCAGACGTCATAATCGGTCTCAACATTGTTGAGGCCGATTTTTTATACCAATGATCTACAGAGTTAAAGACTTGCGCCGAGTTTTTTGCCAGAAATATCGCCTCAATGCGTTTGCTAAACAGACATATCCATCACGCTCTAGAGATAAAAATGCCACTCGCTCTTAAGCGAGTGGCATTCTCCGCATGGACAGCTTATTAATGTCAATCATCGCCGTTAAGCTTGTGCTTTATAGCGCTCCGCCATCGCATTGGCCGCCACCATGGCTTGGTAAACATCATCTTCGCTCAGCGCCATGGTCATATTGCCCATGGTATCGCCTTCGGCACAGGCAATTTTGGCAACGGTACGCCACTCTGCTTCCACAAAGTTTTGTAGTCCCATATCGGCCAAGGTCAGTGGCAAACCGGCAGTTTTAATAATACGCACCACTTCATCCACTTCAGCTTTCGGCGCATTTTCCAACACAAGTTGAGTCAGTAAACCAAACACCACTTTTTCACCATGTTGTGCGCGGTGCAGATCGGGCACGGCAGACATGCCATTGTTCACCGCATGCGCTGCTGCTAAGCCACCAGCTTCTGCACCAACACCACTGAGGTAGATGGTTGCTTCAATAGTTTGCTCCAATGCGGGGGTGACAATTTTGTTTTTCACCGCATCCATCGCAGCAGCAACGTTTTCACGCAGCAGTTGATAACACAACTCTGCTAAACCTAAGCCCGTACGCGATGGTTTTTTCAGTACCAAGTTGATGCCATCGGCCGCATAACAAGTGCGTGCTTCAAAATAGGTTGCCAAAGCATCACCAACACCCGCGGCAAAAAACCGTTGCGGTGCAGCACACAAAATCGAGGTATCGGCAATCACCGCATCTGGGTTTTGTGGCAGATACAGATAGCGTTCAAACTCGCCTTCGGAGGTATAAATCACCGCCAGTGCGGTACATGGTGCATCGGTAGAAGCGATGGTTGGATAAAGCACCACGGGCAGTTTGTGGTAATAAGCAACCGCTTTAGCCGAGTCGAGCGTTTTGCCGCCACCGACACCAACGATCACATTAGCGCGTTGTTGTTCGGCCAGCGCACCGAGGCGTTTGATTTCGGCTTCACTACATTCGTAGTTAAATTTCTCGGCCTTCGCTTCGATTTTTGCGGCTTGTAGTGCAGATACGGCTTCTTCCTGCACTCGATTGAGAATGAATTCATCACTGATGATAAATGCGTTGTCACCAAAATCTTTAACGTAGTCATGCATTTGGCCGAGAAGACCTTTCCCAATAATAAACTTTTTGGGAGATGTTACGGTACGTGGAACAATAGACATATACCCTCCTGAGTATTGCAATTAACGAGGCAAGCAGCGAATCATTCTGGCGGTCAACGACAACCGTTAACTCACCCAAAGCGCCTTTGGCGCTATTCACCACATGCCAACCTCAATCCTTCGAACTGACGCCAGCATATGCCTCGGATAATCGAATAACAAAGGGTTTATATCGATAGATTCAACGCAATAAATAGATGGAAATATAAGCTTTGCTTAAGCCAATGAGTGCAAGTGACTATCAATTTGCTGTTGCAGCGCTTTGCTCAAGGCTTGCACGGTTGGATCATGACGGCTGCTATCATCGCGCACAAAATACAGGGGAGTTGAGCGGCTGTTCATGCCAATGCTAGCCAATGTTCCATCAGCCAATAACGGCGCTACTTGCTGCTGCGGCAACCAGCCAAAACCGAGTTGATTTACCACGGCCCCGATCGCTGCATCAATCGACGTGAAATACCAAGATTCCTGCGCAGCCGGATACTGTTGGCTAAGCTGCTGACTCTGCTTATCCACCACTTGGATCATTGGATAACTCGCTAATTGCGAACGACGCAGCTCCTGCGCGACTTGCAGCAACGGATGTTGACTATGCGCCACACAGATAAACTGCACATCCATCACAAACTGTTTCTCTAGCGCACTGGTTGGCGGCAAGCTGATCAAATACAAATCACCCGCTTGCTGCTGTAGCTGCAAGATCCCTTCATCTTTGACCGATTCCTTCACGTGCACTTGGGTCTGCTTATATTGCTGGTGAAACGCCTTCAGCCCAGCAAATAACCACGTTTGTGGAAACATACTGTCCACCACCAGATTAACCACGGCTCGCCGCCCTGCATGAATCGCTTCAGCGCGCTGCTCCAGATCACGAAAGCTGTTAAGCAGTAACTGCGCCTGTGCCAGCAGCGCCGAGCCCGCCTCGGTCAATACCAAACGGCGCCCCTGTAGTTGCAACAGCTCAACGCCCAAACGCTGCTGTAACTGATTTAGCTGATAACTCACCGCAGGTTGGCTGCGGTGATGGTGCTGGGCGGCACTGGCGATACTGCCGTGCTCTATCACTGCTGCAAGTAACTGCCATTGCTCAATACTGGTCTTAAACATATAAAAATTCTTGATGTATTTTATTTAAAAATTACGTTTTTTATAAAAATACGAAATGATTAAGCTAAGCACAAGTTAAATGAACAGCACATAAGAGGTAATGAACATGTTTGATAAAAATGATGTAAGCGGTCTAGTAGGCAAACATCTGGTGTATACCTATGACAATGGCTGGAACTACGAAATTTATGTGAAAAATGCCACCACCATGGACTACCGCATTCACAGTGGCATTGTTGGTAATCGTTGGGTCAGAGACCAAAAAATCTATCTGGTACGCGTTGCCAGCGATGTTTATAAAATCTCTTGGACTGAGCCAACTGGCACCGATGTTAGCTTAATCGTCAATTTGGCAGACAAAGTATTCCACGGTACGATCTTCTTCCCCCGTTGGATCATCAACGATCCACAAAAAACCGTGTGTTTCCAAAACGACCACATTGCGCAGATGAATGCCTACCGCGATGCGGGGCCTGCGTACCCAACGGAAGTGATTGACGAATTCGCCACCATCACCTTTGTCCGTGACTGCGGCGAAAACAATGAAGACGTGATTAACTGCGCCGCCAGTGAATTACCAAAGGATTTCCCTAATAACCTGAAATAACAGGATATTAGGAAATAATATCATTCCGGTGAATGATAACCCAGCAAGCAAAAACGCCTTCCCAGAGGCGTTTTTTTTGCGGCAAAATGGAGCTACGGGCTTAGCCCCACACTTGCTCAGCGACTTGTTTCACCAGCGCAATCTTAGCCCACTGCTCCGCTTCCGTCAGGCTGTTGCCCTCTTCGGTTGAGGCAAAACCGCATTGGGTGCTGAGATACAGGTTGTCTAGTGGTACATATTGCGCCGCTTCATGAATGCGTGCCACCAGTTCGTCGGCACTTTCGAGTGCGGCAGATTTTGAGGTAATCAGCCCCAACACCACTTTCTTACCCGCTGCCAACTTGGCTAGCGGCGCAAAGTCACCGGCGCGGTCGGTATCATATTCCAGATAAAACGCATCAACGTCTTGCTTAGCAAACAAGGTATCAGCCACTGGTGCATAGCCGCCACTGGCACTCCACGTTGAGCGATAGTTGCCGCGACACACGTGGGTTGTCAGCACTAGGTCTGCTGGAGCATCAGCAAAGGCGGCGTTGTTCACTTGCAGCAGCGTTTTCAGCAAGCCATCGAGTTGTTCTTCATACGCTTGATGATCACTACCACAGCCGCAACCTGTCGTGTGCGCGCCAATGTTCGGGTCGGTCAAAATGCCCCACGTACAATCATCTAACTGCAAGTTACGGCAACCCGCGGCGTACACTTCTGCAATCACGGTTTGATACGCCTTGGCGATATCGGCAATCAGTTGCTGTAGATCTGGATAGATACGCTGCGTCTGCTCAAGGTTTACTGGACGTTGTAGCTCACGCAAAAACTGCGCTGGAGCAGGAATCGTCAGGCGCGGTAGATACCCCTCGCCCGCCAGTTGGACAATAAATTTAAAATGCTCAATAAACGGATGATTGTCGCCGCTAATTTTGCCGGTCAATTGGCAGCTTTCTGGCCGAGTCTGAATACCGTTGAAGGTGTAACCCTGATCAATGGTGGTTTTCTCCACCCCGTTAAGACCCCACATGAAATCGAGATGCCACCAACTACGACGAAACTCGCCATCGGTAATCACTTGCAACCCCGCCGCCTTTTGTTGCGCCACCAACTCAGTGATCGCTTTATCTTCTACAGCAGTTAACTCAGCTTGGGTAATGTCACCCGCAGCGAACTGACGACGCGCGTGTTGGAGATACTCAGGACGCAGATAGCTGCCAACAACATCGGCACGGAAAGGCGCAATTAACGGATTAGCCATAACGGGAACTCAACTCAGTCAAATAATCTATGCCGACAAAGATAGACATCTAGACGTCTACTGTTAAGCGAGTTTTATTCAACACCATAATGAGTCAATTTCATGTTGCAGCATGAAACGCTAATTTGCTTGCTACACTTAGAGTGAACCTGAACAGAATGTTCTCAACCTTGGAGTACACACGGACGTCATTCATTCGCATACCACTGTCAGCGGGCAGTCATTTCACGCCAAGCGAGGGCAAGATGAGTCAAAACAGACGCGATGAAAACTTGACGTTTAATATTGCCGTAGGCTTTGTTGTGGGCTTCCTCTTCGGTATTGCGATTAAGCACATTCCATTAGGAATTAGCCTAGGTATGCTATTAGGCGTGGGGATCGGCTCACTGCCATGGAGCCAAAAATCGGCCGATGATGACGATTAATCATCATCGCCGGAACGGGCTTGAATTATGCTGTTTGAAGCCAGATGATGGCAGCTCAGCCTCAAGGAAGAATGTCAGTTATGAGCAAAGATTTTTTTCAGCATAAAGCGGGAAGTTACGAGCAAGACCCTCACCGCATCGACAACGTTGGCAATATCGCCGCGGCGATTATGGCGCAATGTGAGCTAACGTCCGACATGCGTTTAATGGACTTTGGCTCTGGTACTGGGCTACTGCTGGAACGCATTGCGCCGCGGGTCAGTCATATCACCGCAGTGGATGTGTCCGCGTCGATGAATCAGCAACTGGCCGCTAAGCAGGCGCAACTCGCCTGCGATGTCACCATTAAACCTATCAATCTGGAGACCGATGATTTGCCGATGCAGTTTGATGGCATCATCTCCTCGATGACCCTGCATCATATTCAAGATATTGATGCCATGCTGGCTAAACTGCGCCAATTACTGCACGACGGCGGCTTTATCGCCATTGCCGATCTGGATAGTGAAGATGGCAGTTTTCATGAAGATGATACTGGCGTACACCACCTCGGTTTTGACCGCGAACAACTCGCCCAACGCGCCCGCCTAGCAGGCTTTGTTGATATTCAGCTCATCGACGCCAGCATCGTACTCAAACATCAACGCCATTATTCGGTGTTTCTAATGACAGCAAAGCGCTAACAGCGCCCAAGTCGGCTAATGTGAAGCGTGAGCATCAATCGTCAGCAGGTTCATTCGGAATTTGCTGGCATAAGTCAGCCAACGTATTGGCATTATGCTCAAACAGCAACGCTTTGACCGCGGTCGCATCTGCCGCCATCCACGCTTCATAGATCTGTAAATGGGCGTTGTAGGCGCTTTGCTCGCGCTGCGGCGGCTCTAGGTGCATACGCACATAGCGTTCCGACAGGAAATGCAGCTTTTCAATCATCCTCAAACTCACTTCGCGTTTGAGCGGGCGGATCATGGCGAGATGGAATTCACGGTTAATCGTCACCGCTTGTGCTCCTTGAGTCACCGATAACCCGTCAAACTGCTGGAATATGCGGGTCACATTGGCGCGTTCTTCGCTGCTGGCTTGTAGGCAAGCCGTGGCGGCGGCTTCCGGTTCCAATAAGCCGCGCAAGTGGAACACATCTTCGGCTTCGGCAATCGTCAACGGCCGCACCATAAAGCCCCGATTAGGATGAGAGCTGAGTAAACCATCTTGCTCTAAACGGGTTAGCGCTTCGCGCAGCGGAATCTTGCTCACGCCTAAATCTTGTGACAGCGCATCCTGCCTAAGCGGTTTCGACGGCAAAATCTCATGCGTTAAAATCCGTTCGCGGATAATTTCATAAGCTTGTTCGGACAGGGTTTTGACCACGATAGACATGGCTGACTCCTCAGATGAATGGCTCACCGCACCACGCATTGTCACTGAGTAAATCACCCCCAAGCTGCGTAGAGCAAAAATGTAAACGGTATACTATTCACATTTTTGCACAGCTAACTCAATAAAAATATTACTAATAAGTGGAAAAAGCGGGAACACCGCCAACAGATAACCGCCGTAACGACGGCAGATTAGACGACCAACACAGTAACCACTAAATAGCTGCCAAACACCGCGATAGCACTGCCAGTGTAGCGCAGCCAGCGATGATGCTGATCAAAATGCACAATGGCACGGCCAATAAACACGCCCAACAGTAACAGCAAAATGGTGCCCACCACGAAACCCATGCTGTAGAGGACAACGTTGTCTAAATTAACTAGCTGAGAACCGTTTTCATAGCCATGGAACAGCGCCAATAAGCCAACAAATGCCATGACAAAGGATACTGGGAAGTCGCGATTCAACGCGATCAAACTGCCGACAGCAACCACCGAAGCGGCCACCACTAAACTCACCATGGGAAAAGCCATATGCAGTAAGCCCGCAATACCGCCCAAGCTCAAAAAGAACAGAAAACCAATAGGGATCAGGTAAATAAAACGTTTTGTCGACATCGCACACATCATGCCGACACTGAGGGCAACTAACAGGTGGTCGATACCGAAAAGTGGGTGCAACAAGCCCGCGCCGAAACTATCATCTCCGGACAAAGGACCTGCCAACACAGGTAGGGTCATTAACGCTGACAGCAACACGAGCAAACGCAAAATCACTAACGCTCCCTCACAAACGTTATTTAAGAGTTAAATTATAACTCCATTTGTTATAGGAATGATAATACTCATTTCGTATACAAAATAACAGCAAAGGATTACAAGAAGTTGTAACTTTAATTTTTGTTAACAACTGAGGGAAAAACGTCGCGCTAATGCGGTTATTAACCTAGAGGCTGTTGACCTTTTCTGGTTGTTTTTGCAGTAGATAGAGCGTGATTGAGGCAAGGCTGATGGTGCGCCGTGTAGTTATTCTCAACCCACAGCACCTAGCAATAAAGGATGTAATTGACCAATTTGGCTGATGCGCCAGTGAGGTAAGCGTTGTCCACTGATCACCGCCGTTGCTCGGCCATAAGCAGGAGTAAGCCACACAGCTTGCGCACCAGCACGGCGAGCACCGTCAACATCTGTCACCGGGTTATCGCCCACATGCAGTAACTGTGACAGCGGAATATTGAGTTGTTCTGCCGCCATATCAAACATATCGCGATAGGGTTTCATCCGTACACCATGCCCCGGATGAATCACCCGTTCAAACACGCCAGCTAAACCTATTTGCTGATGGTCAACATTACCGTTGGTGATGCCAATCAATGGATAACGTTGTTGCAGTGCCAGCAGCAGTTCGATGACCTCAGGCGCCACACTAAAACGACTACGCTCGCGATAAAACACCGCCAAGCCTTGCTGTGCGCCATTGGTCGCACTTGTGACATCATAGCCACACGCTAATAGGCCCGCGGTTAACGTCGCCAGACGCGCCGCTGAGGTGTCGTGTATCAATGTAGGCTGCAGCCGTAACTGTTCAAGCTTACAGGCACGCCATTGCACTTGGCGCCACTGCGCGGTGCGCGGGAAATGCTCCAGTAGCCACGCTTGCAATACTTGCTCGGCCGTCAGCAGTACTGGGTGGTTATCGTAGAGGGTGTCATCTAAATCAAAACTGATGGCGGCAACATGACGCAACTTCTGGAAACACTGCATTAATTTTTCCTTTTGCGGGCGCGCGGATGGGCTCCATCATACACTTTGGCCAGATGTTGAAAGTCGAGACTGGTATAGATTTGTGTCGTTGCCAAATTGGCATGTCCTAGCAGTTCTTGGACAGCACGTAGATCACCACTGGCCTCTAATAGATGGGTCGCAAATGAGTGCCGCAGTTTATGGGGATGTACTTTCGCAGCCAACAGCTGCTGTTGTCCCCAGTAACTCAAGCGCGCTTGAATGCCACGATGGGACAAACGTCCGCCACGTTGGCTAATAAATAAGGCTTCATCATGCTGCGGCATAGTGGCACGATAGTTAAGCCACTGTTCGATGGCGGCAATCGCCACTGAGCCGACCGGTAACAGCCGTTCTTTACTGCCCTTACCCACCACTTTTAACTCAGCCGCTTTTAAATCGATATCATTCACATTCAGTGACGCCAGCTCGGCGAGACGCAACCCAGAGGAGTAAAACAGCTCCATCAATGCCTTATCTCGTGCAGAGATGGGATCAGTCACGTCAATATCAAGCAGGTGGTCGATGCTGTCAGCATCGAGATTTTTTGGCAGCGGTTTACCTTGCTTTGGCGCCGATAACTGCACCGCTGGATTAGCGGCTATTTGCTGCTCGCGCAGTAAGTATTCAAAAAATTGCTTTTGTGCTGATAAACACAGCGACAAACTGCGCGGGCTTAGCCCTTGGCGGTGCAGTTTAGCGAGTGCCGCCTTAAGCTGCTCGTGGCTAACGCTTTGCCAATTGGCCGCGGGCAACAAAGCGCCCACTCGGTGCAGCTCATTGAGATAGTTGCGCACGGTATAACGGGACAACTGGCGCTCGGCACTGAGGAAGCGCGCGAATTTATCTAGCCAAGGTGATGCCGTTAACTCTGTCATGCGTTACAACTTAGGGATCATATGGTCCAACAACTGGCGGATCTGCTCTAGTAACATGCAGTCCATCTCTGGATGGAAGTGCGTGGCATCGCCGCTAGCAATAGCAAAAATGACTTGGCCGGCCTCGTCTGACAAACGAGCCAGCGACACTGAGCCAACATCGGCGCCGAACAGACGCATCGATTCATGATGGGTGAGTCGTCCGAAATAGTAGCCATCAGCCAAACGATTACGCCAAATTACCGAGAGATCAGAGTCGATATCATGCACGGTAATCAAGCGCACATGGCTAAAGCCAAATTCCTGTTTTAGCTCATGGGTCAAACTTTGGCGCAGCTCACCAATGTCTTCACAGTCGAGCAATTTTTGGCACAGTTGCAAGTTAAAGCGGAATATCCGTTCGTTTTGCGTGGCCATGGTCATCAATGCAGTGATCTCTTCTTCCAACTGCCCAACACGTTGACGGAGCAACTCTTGGCGGCGCTCCACCAAAGACACGGCACCCCGTTCAACATGTGGCACTTTCATCGCCAGTAACAGCTCTGGAAAGCGGTTGAAGAAATCGGGATTATCGAGCAGATATTCGCGAATAATCTGCTCATCAAATGGCGGGTTGAGTCGAGTATTGGCTTCTGTCATAACTGTATTTGACCGTCGTAAACATGTTCTGCTGGCCCCGTCATATACAACGGACGCCCTTCTCCTTCCCACGCTATCGTCAGCGAACCACCGGGTAGATCGACCTGTACGGTTTTACCGAGTTTGCCTTGCAACTGCCCAACCGCGGCAGCGGCGCAAGCACCACTACCACATGCTAAGGTTTCAGCGGCACCGCGTTCATACACCCGCAACTTAATGTGTTCAGGGTTCATCACCTGCATAAAACCCACGTTGACCCCCTTAGGAAAGCGCTCGTGGTTTGTTAGCTCGGCACCAATGGTATCAACATCTGTAGTAGCCACATCATCCACTTCAATCACGCAGTGGGGATTGCCCATCGACACAACACCGCAAAGAAATGTCTGGCTTTGTGACGGCAGCAAGTAGGTTTTTTCCACCTTTTTGGCTTTAAATGGCACGGCGTTTGGCTCAAGGATCGGCACGCCCATATTCACCGTGACACTGCCGTTTTTTTCCAGTTTCAGCAACATCTTACCAGCTGAGGTACTCACGCGAATTTTGTACTTTTGCGTCAGGCCTTTGTTTTTCACAAACCGGGCGAAACAGCGCGCGCCGTTGCCACACTGTTCCACTTCACTACCATCAGCATTGAAGATGCGGTAATGAAAATCGAGGTCTGGATCATAAGGCGGCTCAACCAATAATAGTTGATCAAAACCGATACCGAAGTTGCGATCCGCCAAGCGACGGATCTGCTCAGGTGAGAAAAATACATTCTGCGTGACAGCATCGACGACCATAAAATCGTTGCCTAGCCCATGCATTTTGGTGAACTGAATCAAGATAACTCCTTGAACGCCACAAACAAAAATTGAGTTTACGCCAGTTTATGGCAGTAAGGTCTCACCTTGCCACAGCTGCGCGAGTTTTTCTCGCTCACGCACCAGATAGTGCAGTGCACCATCAACCATCACTTCCGCCGCACGAGGTCGGGTATTGTAGTTGGACGACATAGCAAAACCGTAAGCACCGCTAGAGCGCACCGCCAGTAAATCTCCCGCTCGTACGGTCAATTCACGCGACTTACCGAGGAAATCACCAGTTTCGCACACGGGGCCAACCACATCATACATCGCGGGGGCACGGCTGTGCTTACGTACCGGAATAATTTGTTGGTACGCGCTATACAGTGATGGGCGGATCAAGTCGTTCATCGCGCCATCAACAACAGCAAAGTTCTTATCGGCGTTTTCTTTGAGGAATAGCACTTCGGTGACAAAAATACCGGCGTTGGCAGCAATGGCACGGCCAGGTTCAAAAATCAGCGTCAGTTTACGGTCGCCTAAGCGTTCTAACAACGCGCTGGCATAAGCACTTGGCTCTGGTGGTGTTTCGCCGTTGTATGGCACACCAAGACCACCGCCAACATCGAGATGCGAAATCTCAATCCCGCGCTCGGCCAAACGGTCAATCAACGCCAGCATACGGTCCATCGCATCGAGGAACGGTTTGAGTTCGGTCAACTGTGAACCAATATGGCAATCCGCGCCTTTAACTTGCAAATACGGTAGTTCCATCGCACGTACGTAGGCCGCTTCCGCATCATCCATGGCGATACCGAATTTGTTTTCTTTCAGTCCGGTAGAGATATAAGGATGAGTACCAGCATCAACGTCAGGGTTGATACGCAGAGACACCGGCGCAATAGTGCCAAGACCGGCGGCCACATCGTTAAGAATTTCTAACTCAGGTAAAGATTCAACGTTAAAGCAGTAAATTCCCAGCTCCAGCGCCATCTTCATCTCAGCTGGCGTTTTACCTACACCGGAAAACACCACTTTAGCAGGGTCACCACCGGCGGCGATCACTCGTGCCAACTCACCGCCAGACACGATATCAAAGCCGCTGCCCATACGCGCCAGCAAATTAAGTACAGCTAAGTTGGAGTTGGCCTTTACTGCGTAACAGATCATGTGTGGATGCTCTGCTACCGCAGAGTCAAAAGCATGCCAGTGGCGCTCAAGCGTGGCGCGTGAATAAACATATAACGGCGTGCCATACTGGGCGGCTAACTCCGCCACGCTACACTCCTCTGCAAAGAGTTGCTTTTCCTGATACTGAAAGTGATCCACGTTACTCTCCTTGAGCTGTCGGCTGCGGTGCAGTGTTTCCTGAGGCTTGCACCTTAGTGGGTGTTTTAGTCGGCGTTTTATATAACGGTCCTTTTTGGCCGCAGCCCACAAGTAACAAGGACAACATCATGAGGGATAAAAGTCGTTTCATTTCACTCAACATCTGTGCATAGAAAATACATTGGCCTTATAATCGCATTCATCTTGATGAAAGCAAAGGACAGATATTGCATGGCTATGACAGATACGCAATATCATCAACTCGCTGATGATATGTTTGAAAAGATTGAAGCAGCCATTGAACAGGCCATTGATGAGCAAGAGGCAGATATTGATATCGACGCCTCAGGCAATGTACTGCAACTAGAATTTGGTGACAGCGCTAAGCTGGTCATTAACAAGCAAGAACCACTGCATGAGCTTTGGGTAGCCTCACGCTTTGGTGGTTTTCACTTTGCTTATGTTGATGGCAAATGGTTGGATCAACGTAATGGCGGCGAATTTATGCCGTTCGTACGTGATACCATTACCAAACTCAGTGGCTTAACACTGGATATCTAACCGCCGTTAGAATTGTGATTGTGCCATTGAGGATGACATGCCAAATGGCACAATATGCGGCGCATGTTGCTCGCCCGTGACTAAGAAAAACTGTGGAAAATTAAAGCGTTGCTTAAGGTCGTGCACATCGTCAAACGCAAAGTGTTGTGACACCTGATTGACCAGTTCATTCACATCTTTTGCCGCCTGCACATAGTGGCGCAACTCATTGACCTCATCTAATACCAGTACATTGACCTGCTCTCCATTGGGCTGCAAGAAGTATTGCACCACGCCTTTGACAGCCACGTTTTGGATCCCTATCGGCAGAGTATTAAGCGACAGTTGTCCGCCGTCTTGGCTGGCAACAATATCTAAACTGCCCCGCACCACTTGTTGATAGAGCGAGGTCACATCGCTGAGATCGCGATAGCATACGCTCTTATCATCCACAAAAATGCCAAAACGCTTATTACGGATCTGTAGTGGTTGCACTAACGAGTAGCCCTTCTGCGCCCGATGGATCAGCTTGAGCAACTGACGAAACAGTTGCGTAAGCGAACTGGCTAACTGGGTGCGCGCTTTCACTGAACCACTGAACACTTCAATGTTGAGATTCGCCGCCGAGCGTTTTAACCCTGGCGCTAAAAACTGGATCAGCTCCAACAATCCCAGTTCCTGATTGAAGGCGTAACTGTGCCATTCACCCCATGAATTTTGCGTCAGCAGTTGGATGCTTCCCAGCAAACATTGTTGTCGGCGTCCAACCGATAATGGATTTATGCCTAACAGATCCACCATGATCTCCTGCCCTAACCACTGCGGTGTCGGGTCATGCTCCAGATTCACTAACAGAATGACTTGGCGGTAACACCATGGCTGACATAAATCGAGCTTGGCAACGCGCCACTCGCTGTCGGTTAAGCGTGGCACTAACTGCCGCGCCACATAAGATAAGCAACGGCTACGACGGGCGGAATCGGCATACAGATGCCAACGGGTATTTTTATCGGCCACACCATTTAAGCACGCCCAAGCAATCAACGAGGCGATGTTATCGGCCTGATAGATAACCGACTCCCCCACAAACAGTTTAGGCGTTGGCTTCACTCGATAGAGTGAACACGGCTGCGGTGACTCACTCTTCACAATGGTGAGATGCGGCTCAACAATCGACTGGCTCCACAACGGGTTAAGCTTCAACAATTGCTGTGTGTCTTCACTGAAGTAGGTATGTAATTTCCGTGTCAGCAAGCTCAAGTCTTCAATTTTGAAACTCTTGCTCAACTGGTGCGTAGAGGCAAACCGCAACAAGGTTTGATAGCTCACCAACATCAGTTGGTTTAATTGTTCGTTAAACCACTGCAACTCACCACTATGCCACTGATGACAATTATCTAATGTTGCTACCAAGCTGTAAGGCCATTCCCAATCCCGCACCAATTTGCGTAAGTCATGAAAGCGCCAATCCTGGTGAGTATGCGGATCAGTAAGGCGAATACCGCACTTTAGATAGAAACAGCGGCGAGCAATCTCCAAGCGACGAAAATCGCCGAGACGAGTGAGATGGCGCTCAATGGTGAAATAGAGTTGCAGATACGGGTCATTATCGGTGGAAAAATTGCCCTCATCAGTCAGATTCCACACCACTTCCGACACCAAGCGAGTTCGCGGATACTCGCTGGCATAGGCCTCCAACAACAAGACTTTAAGCAACGCCTTATGCGGTTTATCCAAGCCTTTATAAAGTTGCCACAGTGAGGCACCAAAATATTCGCTGGCAGGCAGCTCGCGCATATCGCCCAAATACAGCAACTGCTTAGGATCTGGCACGCCTTCAGGCCACCACACCACGGGCTTACCAGCGAGGCGAATATGACTGCGGTAAAACTCATCCAACAATAACCAGTGTTGCGCGCTGCCACAGTTTTCTTGGCCGAGCACTTCCCATTCGGCCGATGAGGATTGCTGTACCTGCTGCTGACGCCATTTAAAATGCTCCGGCTGCAACAGATAGAAGTTCACTTCAAAATCAAAATCATCAAACCACTGGTGCAGCAATTCAGTTTTCTGGCGCAGTAACTCCTGCTCTTGGCAAGAGATATCCGTAGAGTGCACCAACCACACATCAACATCACTTTTAGGGTTTTGCCCAAAGCTGGCGGTACTGCCCATTACATACACGCCTTCAAGCTGTGGTTTGACTGCCGTGGCTGCGTTACACGTTAACTTGAGTTTAGTAAGGGCGTCGGAGTGCTGCTGTTGCAACTCAAATTGGCTAATGCCACGGGGAGTATGAGGATTGTTATAACCAGGCAGTCTTGCATCATGATAATGCAATAGCACAGGAATAAGCGTGAAAAGCTGCTGTTGCAGTGGAGAAAATAACGCTTGTGCGCGTGCGAGACGTACTCGATTGAGTCGCTCGGCAGAGGCAAAAAATTGCTGCTGGCGCTGTATCATTCGTACTAATCACTTCCTTGCTTAAGTAACGACTAATCCTAACACGTTTGTCACATTCAGCAAGCGTTTGCGACACACATCACATTTTTACCGTAGGAGTTATCCGCTTAAATGCAAAGATTGCGGGTTGGCTCGTGCTAATAGGTTGCTGGCAATGTTAGCATTGCCGCAATTACTTACATTACATTACTTACGGAACATTTCGGGCATGTCAGACAATCTTATTCGCATTGCAACTCGTAAAAGTCCGCTCGCCATGTGGCAAGCAGAATTTGTCAAAGCAGAATTGGAACGCATTCATCCTGGGCTGCAGGTTGAGCTGCTGCCGATGAGCACTAAAGGTGACATCATTCTGGATACGCCGCTGGCTAAAGTAGGCGGCAAAGGCTTATTTGTGAAAGAGCTGGAAGTTGCCATGCTCGAAGGTCAAGCGGATATCGCAGTGCACTCGATGAAAGATGTGCCAGTGGAATTTCCAGAAGGCTTAGGTTTGGAAGTGATCTGCAAACGGGAAGATCCACGTGATGCGTTTGTCTCTAATACATACAAAACCCTGGCCGACCTGCCACAAGGCGCCGTTGTTGGTACGTCAAGCCTACGTCGTCAATGCCAACTACGTGAAAGCCGTCCTGACTTAGTGATTAAAGATTTACGCGGTAACGTGGGAACCCGTCTGAGTAAACTGGATGCGGGCGAATACGATGCCATTATCCTCGCCGCTGCGGGCCTTATCCGTTTAGAGCTAAAAGAACGCATCACCAGCTTCATTGAAACGACTGAATCACTGCCAGCTAACGGCCAAGGCGCGGTGGGTATTGAATGCCGTAGCGATGATGCCCGCGTTAAAGCACTCTTAGCACCGCTGGAACACAAAGAAACCCGCTACCGTGTGCTGGCCGAGCGCGCCATGAACACCCGTTTGGAAGGCGGTTGCCAAGTACCAATTGGCGCATTTGCTGAAATCACTGGTGACGACATGTTACTGCGCGGCTTGGTGGGTAACCCTGACGGTTCAGAAGTGATCCGCGGTGAAATCAACGGCAAAGTCAGCGAAGCTGAAGCATTGGGTATCGCCTTGGCAGACGAACTGCTGGGCAAAGGTGCTAAAGCGATTTTGCAGGCGGTTTACGGTAACTAATTCCGTTTATGAAGCTACTGCTAACTCGGCCTGCGGGCCGAAATGACACCATGATAGGATCTCTCAAGCAACGAGAGATCCCGTTTATGGAAACGCCGCTACTGCAGGTTGCTGCCATCGCTGCGCCGCAGCTTAATCAGCAACTCGCCGCGGCCGATATCGTTATTTTTATCAGCACCAATGCGGTCACTTTCGCGCAGACCAGTGTGCCAGTTTGGCCAACATCACCACAGTATTACGCCGTAGGCCAAGCCACAACCCAAGCCCTGCGCGCGTTAGGCATCAACGCCTACAGCACCCCAGAAGATAACCAGCAAACCGAAGGGCTCCTTAGCCTAGACGGCTTGCAACCTGCGGTGGTTGCTGGCAAACGGGTGGTGATTGTACGTGGTGTCGGTGGTCGCGAAACCTTAGCGCAACAGCTGCAAGATTTCGGCGCACATGTCGAATACTGCGAAGTGTACCAACGCCAATGCCCCGCGTACGATAATCAAGCTTTAATCCAAGCATGGCGAGATTTCGGTGTTGATACTATTGTGATCACCAGTGGTGAAGCACTTGTTAACCTAATCAACCTCGTCACTAAAGAAAATTTCTCTTGGCTGCTGGCATGTCATATCATAGTGCCCAGTATTCGGGTGGAACAGCAAGCCAATAAATCAGGATTCCGTTATATAACCAACGCTGGTGCAGCTAATGATCAGGCTGTGTTAGCGGCGTTGTCGCTGTAACTATCCCCCGGTTTTCACATTCTCTAGGACTGGTTTTATGGACAACGAGAAAGCGCCAGCTGAACAACTGCAACAACAAGAACACGCCTTACCCTCGACCGAGGAAACAACGGCAACCTCACATCAAACGACGACAACAGCGGCTACAGATGCTAAGCCTGAGCGGTCTCCTTGGCCGATGCGCCTAGGGTTGTTGCTGGTCACCGTGCTAGCGGCCGTCGCACTTGCGGCTAGCTTTTGGTTGTATCAGCAGATGCAACAACAGCAGCAACAAAACCAACAACTGGAACAGTTGATCGCGCAAGCCAAAGATGCGCCAACGCAGCAACTACAACAGTTGGGACAATCGTTACAGCAACAGCAACAACGGCTAGATGACACACAAAACACACTGCAGAAAATGCAGCAAACAGAAGCGCAGCTTGGCACTAAAGTCGCCGCACTCGCGCAGCGTCATCCCAACCACTGGCTGGCGGCTGAAGCAGAATATTTAGTGCGTTTGGCGGGCCGTAAACTCTGGTTAGAGAAAGATCCTCAAACCGCAGTCGGTTTGTTGCAAGCCGCTGATGAACGTATCGCCGCCATGCAAGAAGCGTCATTAATGCCACTGCGCCGCGCTATCGCCCAAGATATTGCCGCCGTGAGTGAAATTAAAAACGCCGATATTGCCGGTACGGTTTATGCGTTGGATGGCGTCATTGCTAAGTTAGAGAAGATGCCACTGAACCGTCTGCAGCAACAAGATGAGCCAGAGCTTGAAGATCAGCAAGTGACCACCTCTCTGGGTGACTGGCGCACCAACCTTGCTAAAACTTGGCGCGCCTTAAAGGATGACTTCTTCACTATCCGTAAAGTATCTACCGATGTCACCCCACTGCTGTCAGGTAAGCAAGAGTGGTACTTGGAAGAGAATATCCGTAATAAGTTACTGCAAGCACAGCTCGCCCTGTATCAATATAACGAGCTGAACTATCGCCAATCGATCACCTTAGCGCGTAAATGGATTCAGCAATATTACGATTTAGAAGACGGCAACACCCAAGAGGTGCTGGCGAGTTTAGAGGCATTAGCTAGCTTGAAGCTTGATGCCATTACCGTACAGCAATTTAATGCAAGCAAGCAGCTCAAACAGCTAGTGACTTATGGCAACCTTTTACCGAATGAGGAGGTTGCCCCATGATCCGAGTGCTGTTTTATCTGATCATTATTCTCGCTGGTGCCCTGCTCAGCCCGCTGATTGTTGGCAACAAAGGTTACGTGTATATCTCCTTTCTTGGCTGGCAGCTGGAAACCAGTGTCATCTTCGCTATCGTAGCGATGATTCTGTTCTACGGCGTACTACAGCTGGTGGAGTGGGTTGTTGTCTCATTACTCAGGGTCGTCCTGTCTAGCCGTTATCTGCCGCAACGCTGGCGCCGTAAAGCCGCACGCAAGCATACATTGGTCGGCGCGTTAGCCATGGCGGAAGAAAATTGGCCTGCCGCTGAGCGAGCCATGCGTAAAGGTGCAGAGCAAGGTGAACTGCCTGTGCTTAACTATCTTGCAGCAGCACGTGCCGCGCAGTATCAGTTAAAGACTGAAGAGCGTGATGAATACCTGGAAAAGGCCGCTGAATTACCGCTAGCATTTGAAGCGGTCACAGCAGCTAGAACGCGTTATCTGCTACGTAGCGGTGATGAAAACGCCGCGAGAGCGGAGCTGGATAAACTGCAACCGACGCCAAAAAGTAAAACGCCGTTACTGAAACTCGCGCGCGATGTTTATCAAGCACAACACGATTGGGCGGCACTGCGGACTATTTTGCCAGCGCTGTTAAAACGTCAATTCATTGATGAGCAACAGTACCTGCAGCTCAACAACGCCGCCTGCACGGCGCAACTTCAGCAAGCTGGCGCGCAAGACTTAGCACAACTTAATCGTTGTTGGGCGGGCTTTAGTCGCCAAGAGAAAGCACAGGATACTGTGCTTGCCGCTTATGCCGAGCAGCTGCATGTGCTCGATCAGCATGATGAAGCGATAAAATTATTGAGTAAGCCTGTGAAACACGATGCCGACGATGCGGTCTTTAACGCCATCGTCAATATCATCTCAGCTGATGATAGCTCACTGCTGAAGCTGCTACAGTCGATTGAAGTCAAATGTGAAAACCGGATTGCCTACCAACGTTGTATGGCTAAGGTATATGAACAGCTACGTGAGCCACAGCGGCAATTAGCGGCATTACAGAAATTAGCCGCACAAGACCCCTCGCCTAGCAATTACCTCGCATTAGCGCGCGCCCATGAACAACTGGCGCAGCAACAACAAGCCGCTGATGCCTATCGTGCCGCCGCACAAGCGCTCTAACCTTCCCAGTAGGGATGGTAATCACCTCCCTACCAACTTTCTGCAGTAATTCATCATTTCATATTATCAATATGTGACATCTATCGCGAAAAGATATAAAACCGCGGCAAATTATTCACAGTTTGTTTTTTAGAGCAAAAACTCTCAAAAATAATATGTCAATTTTATTGAAAAATATGTAAAGCCATTGATTTAAAATGCATTTTCCAAATGTCAAAAAATTGACTTTGCACAGTTATTAACCTACTATTTGCGTAAATTCCGTAGCTACGCACAGTGGTTGTTTACACTTCCATAACAAGCATCGTAAGAACTCAACTCACACCGATATGAGTCTGAGCAGTAGGGGCCAGTATGAACACAGTTACCATCCAACAAAGCGGTCAAGTCAAAGGTATTAATGGGCAAATCTCTATCATCGAAAATGGCCAACCAAGGCCACTACGTGATGGGGAAATTGTTCCCGTCGGCGCCCAGTTAATCATCGCTGACAATGCCCGTGCAGAACTGCTTGCCCAAGATGGGGCGCTACTCACATTGGATGACACCGGAGTCAATGCGACTAGCCAGCCAGATCTAGCTAATCCAACTGGCGCAACCGATGCTGAAATTGCAGAGCTACAAGCACTTATTGCTTCAGGTGAAGATCCAACCGCTAGCCTGCCAGAAACCGCAGCAGGCGGTAACTTGGCTAACCAAGGCGACTCTGGCTACGTTGACGTGAGCCGTGATGGCGCTGAAGTGCTGGCCGCCTCAGGCTACGACACTGGCACCTTTGCTGAGGCTGCCGATACCCCAACCGATGCCAATGAAATTCCATATGAAATAGCGGCACAAACCGCGAACGACACCAACACCATTGACGAAGACAGCGTCGCAACAGGCAATGTGCTGACCAATGATACTGCTGATGGTATTGACCTCACCGTCACCGATTTTATTGTGGATGGCACCAACTTCGCCGCCAACGATACTGCTACGCTGGAATCAGGCACACTGACCATTAACGCCGACGGCAGCTACACTTTCACGCCAACAGAAAATTGGAACGGCACCGTACCAGTAGTGACCTACACCACGAATACCGGAGATACCGCCACACTGACCATCGTTGTGACCCCAGTTAATGATGCCCCAGTGTTGGCGCCTGATGTGGGTGCTGTGGATGAAGACGCCACGCTGACGGTCGCCGCAGCCGACGGCGTGTTGAGCAACGATACTGACGTGGATGGCGATGCCCTCAGCGTCACCGGTATTTTGAACGGCACCACCGGCACTGCCACTGCCGTGGTCGATGGGGCGGCCACGGTGATCACTAATGATTACGGTACGCTGACCATCAATAGCGACGGCAGCTACAGCTTTGCCGCCACTGGCGCAGCCTCGCAAGCCTTGGCCACTGGCGCTACCGCGCAAACCGTATTTACCTACACCGCCACCGATGGCATCGCGCCACTCACCAGCACGTTAACCATCACCATCACTGGCACCAATGATGCACCAGTGCTGCAACCGGATGTGGGTGCTGTGGATGAAGACGCCACGCTGACGGTCGCCGCAGCCGACGGCGTATTGAGTAATGATACCGATGTGGATGGCGATACCCTCAGCGTCAGCGGTATTTTGAACGGCACCACCGGCACTGCCACGGCGGTAGTGGATGGCACCGCCACGGTGATCACTAATGATTACGGTACGCTGACCATCAATAGCGACGGCAGCTACAGCTTTGCCGCCACTGGCGCAGCCTCGCAAGCCTTGGCCACTGGCGCTACCGCGCAAACCGTATTTACCTACACCGCCACCGATGGCATCGCGCCACTCACCAGCACGTTAACCATCACCATCACTGGCACCAATGATGCACCAGT
>NZ_JBLXAT010000022.1:62125-82252 GCF_048265805.1 Shewanella sp.
GGCACCAATGATGCACCAGTATTGGCGCCTGATGTGGGTGCTGTGGATGAAGACGCCACGCTGACGGTCGCAGCAGCCGACGGTGTGTTGAGCAACGATACCGATGTGGATGGCGATACCCTCAGCGTCACCGGTATTTTGAACGGCACCACCGGCACTGCCACTGCCGTGGTCGATGGCGCCGCCACGGTGATCACTAATGATTACGGTACGCTGACCATCAATAGCGACGGCAGCTACAGCTTTGCCGCCACCGGCGCAGCCTCGCAAGCCTTGGCAACTGGCGCTACCGCGCAAACCGTATTTACCTACACCGCCACCGATGGCACCGCGCCACTCACTAGCACACTGACCATCACCATCACCGGCACCAATGATGCACCAGTATTGGCGCCTGATGTGGGTGCTGTGGATGAAGACGCCACGCTGACGGTCGCAGCAGCCGACGGTGTGTTGAGCAACGATACCGATGTGGATGGCGATACCCTCAGCGTCACCGGTATTTTGAACGGCACCACCGGCACTGCCACTGCCGTGGTCGATGGCGCCGCCACGGTGATCACTAACGATTACGGTACGCTGACCATCAATGCCGACGGCAGCTACAGCTTTGCTGCCACCGGCGCAGCCTCGCAAGCCTTGGCAACCGACGAAACAGCCCAGACCGTATTTACCTACACCGCCACTGATGGCATTGGATCACTCACCAGCACCTTAACCATCACCATCACTGGCACCAACGATGCACCAACACTGACCTCTGCTACCGCGTCATTGACCGAAGATGTCGATACCAATGGTGACGTGGCAGGCATTCAGCTGGAAGCCAGTGGTCAACTGACCATTTCCGATGTAGACAGCAGTGACAGCCACACCGTTAGCGTCACCAATACTGCATTTGATGATAACGATCTGACCTTCACCGCCGACCAACTGACAGCACTGCAAAGCGGTCAATTCAGTATTGATAATGACGGTAACTGGAGCTATAGCATTGATAATGATGCGATTCAGTTCCTTGCCGCAGGCGAGTCAGTCACGATGACCTACACCGTGATCACCAACGATGGCACCGTGGACAGCGCCCCACAAACCGTGACCATTACGCTCAACGGTACCGATGATGGTGTCAGCTTAGACGAACTTGATGCCCCAATCGCTGAAATCAAAGTCTCTGAAGCCAATTTGCTAGGAGGTACATCACCTCATGAGCCAAATCTGACTCAAACAGGCGAGTTCAGATTCGAAAGTGTGGATGGTTTGCAAACACTGACTATTCATGGTCAAGAATTTACCCTTGCGCAGCTGCAAGCACTCAACAACGTTGATGGCGATGTCACAATTCCAACGCAATATGGTGATCTCACCCTGACTGGTTTCAACGGTTCCGCCACAGGCGGTACTGTCAGCTACAGTTACACCTTAGACACTGCGGTAGACGGCGACGCTCAAGCAGGTGCAACCGACGCCGGTTATACCGAGAGCCTCACCATTACAGTCGTTGATAGCGATGGCAGCGAAGCCTCTGGCACATTAGATATCGCTATCACCGACGATTCTCCTATAGCGATAAATGACGTTGATACCATGGCCGAAGGTGAATTTCGTGCGACGGGTAACGTCATCTCGGCTGAGGGGACAGACTCGCTTACCACTGCCGATAAAGTAGGGGCTGATGGTGCGACCATTACGGCGATTAGCTTTAACAACGTTGGAGGTTCGGCAGTGGAAGATGGTTTCACTGTTGCTGGTGCGTATGGCGTATTAACCATCCATGCGGATGGCAGTTATAACTATGTTCGTACCCCTGGTTCTCAAGGCGGTGTTGCTGATGTATTCACTTACACCTTAACTGACGGTGATGGCGATGCTCGTCCTGCCACATTGACTATCAATATTGGTGACAGTGCCCCAACGGTATCTATTCCTGCGGCTGGCGGCGTTGGCACCACAGTATACGAAGCAGGCTTGCCTGCACGCGGCGATGAACCCGCTGGCTCTGATGCCAGCAGTACCAGTGAAACCACCAGTGGCAACATCAGCTTTACCTCGAAGGATGGTTTGAGCGCCATTTCTCTTGGCGGTCATACCCTGACAACCGTCAACCAAACCTTTGCTGATGGCCTCACTGCCCGTTATGAATACAATGCAGCAACGGGTGTCGGTAGTATCATTTACAGCTATACCTTGCTGGATAACACCTCGGGCGATAACACTTCCGTGCCATTCCCAGTGGTGATCACCGATGCCGATGGTGATTCAGCTCCTGCAGGCACGCTGGTGATAAATATCGTTGATGACATACCAACAGCTGTGTTGGATACCAACAATGCCGAAGAGGGGGAATTGCTCGATGTTACTGCAGCCAACGGCGTACTCAGTAATGACACGCTCGGAGCAGATGATGCAGTTGTGACTGGGGTCGCCATCGCTACTGCTGATAATTCAGCGGCAGATGACGTTATAGCTACCGGTGTAGGTTCAACCATTCAGGGTGCCTATGGCGAGTTAACATTGAACGCTGACGGTAGCTACACCTACCAAGCCTATCCAAACGTCACCATTCATGCCGATGCAACTGATAGTTTTGCCTACACCATCACCGATGGTGACGGTGATACCTCAACGGCCACATTGACCATCACCCTGACCGATAGTGGCTTAGTTGCCAATTCCACCAGCAGTGAAGTTGATGAAGCAGCACTGTCATTGATTGGTTCAAATCCTGATAGTGATGCCGAAACAACCGGAGGAACACTTTCAGCCACTGGTGGTGTAGGTGCATTAACCTTTAGCTTTGCAGAAGGCCATAATGGCACTGGCGCATATGGTACCTTGACCATAAATGAGGACGGTACTTGGTCTTACACACTTAATAGTCCAGCGACCAATGACCCAGCCGCAAATGACGGCACAGCTGTTAACGGCGTAGACACCTTCACTTACCAAGTGATAGATGAAAATGGCAATTTTAAAACCAACACCATAACAATCAACATCAAAGATGACGTACCAACAGCTGATGTCGCCAACTTCACCGTGGATAACGAAGCAGGTACAACAAGTGGTAGTTGGACCTTGAACAGTGGTGCCGATGGGTTGGGAACAGACGCTAGCGACCTAGAAACAGGTATCAACGTCAATTTGCTTACCAGTCTAGGTGACAACGTCACGCTAACGAGAGAAGACGTTTATAACAATGGCGTCTATCAAGGTGAAAGACTAACAGCCACCTATGACAATAATGGTTCTGAGGATACCTTCTTTACCCTCTATATGAAGGCAGATGGTACCTACACCTTTGATTTGGAAACACCAAATCCGGTGGTTACGGAGTCGGTCGAATTCAACAAGAAAATTGATGGCGGTAACAGTACAGAACTGTGGGCGAGTGATTTTCTAAGCACTATTGATACGGATATCCGTTTCACTTCAACAAGTAACAACACAGTGAACTCCAGTACTCAAGGGATAGGTGTTGATAGTAACTGGTTAGACCCAAGTGAAAGCCTGAAAGCAACCTTCTTTGACGAAGGCAAGACTGATGTAAAAGCGGTTGATCAGGTATCACTCACGTTCGACTCTCAAGGCAATGGCAGTGGTACCAATCTGACCATCCAGCTACTGAGCGCTACAGGAACAGTGTTGCATACACTGACAAACGTCATTGTTAATCATGATGGCACTGTCACTATCAATGCAGGTGATTACAATCTCGATGGTTTCTACGGCATTAACGTTACCAGTGTGAGCGGGGATGCAGTGCGCCTGTCAGGCATGTCGACCTCTGTAGATATTTTGCCTGATGATCAAACGCTGAATTTCAACACCACAGTGATTGATGGCGACGGCGATATCGCCTCCAGCAACTTCAGCGTCACTATTGATGCAGATAGCCAACAGATTCAAAGCGCGATTATCGTCGGCGATAATAACTCTAATATCGAATTGAGCAGTGCTCGGTTTGTTATTGGTGATGGTGCCGGTGTAATTGCTGGCGGTGATGGCGGCGATGTCTTAGTTGGTGATGCTGGCGGTAATACCATTACTACAGTGCCCGGCGCTGACTATAATATCGCGTTGATTGTCGATACTTCCAACAGTATGGATGAAGCGTCCGGTACATGGGGTAAATCACGGCTGCAATTAGCACAAGATGCTTTGAAACAGTTGGCAACACAACTGCATGACCATGATGGCACCGTAAATATTACGTTAATCTCATTCGATGGTGATGCCACGAAAAACATTGCCATCAACAATTTCGATAGCGATCACGATCTCCAACGGTTGGTCGACGCAATCTATGCGCTGCATACCTCTGGAGCAACTAACTATCAAGATGCATTTAACGAAGCAGAAAGCTGGTTTGATAGCAGAAATTCAGGAAACTCCAACTTCATTAATATGTCGTTCTTCCTGACCGACGGTAATCCAACCACCTACAATAATGATCGCTCAAATAGCGGCGGTTCCACTGACCTCAACGATATGCAGCGGGCAATAGCGGCGTTTGAATCACTTACTCAAGGTAACGGTTACACTGTCAGCGCCAATGCTATCGGTATAGGTAATGGCATTAACAGTAACTTCTTACGTTACTTCGACAATACCTCGGTAGTAGCTAATGATGTCACCACAACCGTCGATAGCTACTGGGATAATGGATTTTTTGGTTGGGGGGGACACTGGGTATACGAAAACGTCACTGGTGATGTCGGCCAAGCACAGATAATCAACACCGCCGCAGAATTACAGGCAGCGCTACAAAATGGTTTTGATGAATCAAACCCTAAAACAGTAGGAAATGATGTGATTCAAGGCGGTAACGGTGATGATGTTATCTTCGGTGATGTACTCAATACCGATGACTTGGCTTGGACGGGCCATGCAGCTGGTAGCCACAATGGTGAAGGGCTGCAAGCGTTGCAGGAATACCTCACTGACGTGTTAGGTCATGCGCCTAACAATAATGAGATCCGCGATTACATTGAGATAAACGCCGTATCACTGAACCTCAACGATGATAGTCGCGGTGGTGATGACATTATCCACGGTGGTAATGGTAATGACGTTATCTTCGGCCAAGGCGGTAACGACATTATCAACGGTGGCAACGGCGATGACGTCATCTATGGCGGCATGGGTGATGACATCCTCACGGGTGGCAACGGCAAAGACACCTTCGTATGGCTAGCGGGTGAGACGGGTACCGACCACGTCACTGACTTTAGCTTCAACCAAGATAAGCTCGACATTAGTGACTTACTCACCAACTGGGATGGTCAAAACGACACCCTAGACAACTATCTGCATATTAGTGTCGAAGGCGGCAACACGGTTATATCAATCGATGCCAATGCTGATCACACAGTCGACCAAACCATCATTCTGGACGGTAGCGATGTATCTAGCTACGGCACCAATAGCAGTGAATGGCTTCAAGGGTTGATTGATAATGGCAATGGTCCGTTGATTGTGCAGAGCACACAAACTGAGCAAGCATCATATACACCGTCATCTAGTTCAGATGAACTCAATCACACTAATAAGCTGTTGCAGCCTTAGTAGGTAAATCATTAAAACTTCAAAGATGCTTCGCTGCCAGCTAGGCAGCGAAGCGCCTTTGGTCAATACTTTACCTATCCGGTTATGTTTAAAGGATTAATCGCTTCGTGAGTAGTCATTCTGCCGCGCCAAAAACCGAGCAATGGTCAATACCGGCTTCTCAGCGGGTCACAGTTGATCCATTACTTGACTGCCTAGTACTGATGACGGAGTACTATGGTAGTCCGTGCTCCGTCGAATCTTTGGTAGCAGGCCTGCCATTATCCACCACGGTATTACCGCCAGAACTATTCCCGCAAGCAGCATCGCGTGCCGGCCTCACCGCCAAACTAACGCGTAAAGGGCTTGACCAAGTCACCGCGATTCAGTTGCCGTGTGTACTGCTGTTGAAAGACAAAAAAGCCTGTGTCTTGCGGGAATTAGATTTTGAAAAACAAACCGCGGTCATTCAGCTGCCGGAAACCGGCGGCCAGCAAGTATTGTCGATGGAAGAGCTAGAATCGCTCTATGTCGGCTATCTGTTTTTGGTTAAGCAACAGTACCGTGGCGACATGGGCTTTGATGTTTACCAGCATGATCATGGCTCTCACTGGTTGCTACAAACCCTGCGCGATGCCGCGCCCATCTATCGCGATGCGCTGATTGCCTCGGTGCTGGTTAACATTTTTGCGCTGGTATCACCACTGTTCGTGATGAACGTGTACGACAAAGTGGTACCCAACCTCGCCTTTGAGTCTTTATGGGTGCTAGCCGTTGGTGCAGGCATTGCTTATCTGTTTGACTTAGTCATGCGGCAACTACGCGCCTATCTCATTGATATCGCTGGTAAGAAAGTTGATATCATCGTGTCATCGCGGCTATTTTATAAAGCCATCGGCTTGCCGCTAGAAAAGCGCTCTGCCAGCGTTGGTGGCATGGCACGGCAGATGGGCGAGTTTGATAGTATCCGTGATTTTCTCACCTCCGCCACCATCACCACCTTAGTGGATCTGCCATTTGCCCTGCTATTTATGGTGATTATCTTCATTGTGGCGGGCGACCTTGCAGTGATCCCACTCATCGCCAGTGTGCTGATTTTACTGTTTACCTTGAGCATTCAGCCCAAGCTCAAACAAGCGATTGAAGAGAGCAACAAATTCTCTAGCTTGAAACACGGCCACTTAATCGAGAGCCTCGCAGCACTAGAGTCAATCAAAGCCTACGGCGCAGAAGGTTTAGTACAAAAGTCATGGCAACAGATGATTGGTCACACCGCTAATTGGCAGTTGAAGTCGAAAAAACTGTCCAACGCAGTGGCGCATTTCGCCACCTTTACCGTGCAAGTGACTACCGTATTTGTGGTGATTTTAGGGGTATATCGGGTAGCGGATAACGCCATATCTATGGGCGGCATTATTGCGGCAGTGATGTTGTCGAGTCGTGCGGTATCGCCGATGGCGCAGCTGGCTAATCTGATGACGCGTGCCAACCAGATGATCAGCGCCCTGCGCCAGCTTGACGGCATCATGACCCAAGAAGATGAGTTTGAAAACAAAGGCCACTTAGTGTCCAAGCAACGCTTGATGGGCAAACTCGAAGCCGACAACATCACCTTTAGCTATCCCGGCAGTGACAAACTGGTGTTACATCCGTTGTCGTTGCGCATCCAACCCGGTGAGCGTGTCGCGATTATTGGCCGCAACGGCAGTGGCAAAAGTACCTTAGCTAAGCTACTGATTGGTTTATATAAACCGTCAGAAGGCAGTTTGCGCTACGACGGTATCGACTCAGCACAAATCCATCCAAGTGATTTACGGCGCAACTTTGGCTATCTCCCACAAGATGTCACCCTGTTTCACGGCACCATCCGCGACAATATCTTGTTTGGCACCCGCTCAGTGACAGAGCACCAAATCATGCGCGCCACCCAGCTATCAGGCGTTAGCCTATTTACCGATATGGAATCGGAAGGGTTAGATCGTCAAGTGGGTGAAAAAGGCGAATCACTCTCCCGTGGTCAACGGCAAACGGTCGCCCTCGCCCGCGCTATTTTGAACGATCCCCCCGTACTGTTGATGGACGAACCAACGGCCAGCCTCGATGCCCGCGCCGAGAAGCAGTTTATGCAATCCATGACCTACGTCAGCAAAGACCGCACGCTCATCCTCATCACCCATAAAATGGATCTGCTGCGGTTGGTTGACCGTGTCATCGTGCTAGATAAAGGGCGCATCTTAGCCGATGGCCCCAAAGCCAAAGTGCTAGAGCTACTCAACCAAGGGTTGATGGCGGGAGGTCGCCGTGGCTAATAAAAATTTTACCGCGCAAGATTTGGAGATGGTGGACGACGTTTACGGCGCCATGCTCACCGAAGCACCGTCGAGCCATAAACATATTATTTGGGCAGTATCCGCAATGATGCTGTGTTTCTTGGTGTGGGCCGCCCTCGCCAAACTCGACCGCGTGACCCAAGGCACCGGCAAAGTGATCCCATCAAGCCAAGTACAAGTCATCCAAAGTTTGGATGGCGGCATCCTCAAAGAGATGTATGTGCAGGAAGGCATGATGGTGACTAAAGGCCAACCGTTAGTGCGTATTGATGACACTCGCTTTCGTGCTGACGCCGCACAGTCGCAACAAGAGGTGGACTCGCTGCGCGCCAACGTGATCCGCTTATCCGCTGAACTCAACAGCATTCAAATTGCAGATACCGCACAAGATTGGCGCGAGCAGATCAACGTTGATAAGCAACCGCCTGCATTTCCGGCCGACTTACAACAGACTCAGCCAGAGCTGGTCAGCCGCCAAGCGGATGAGTTTAACGGTCGATTAGATAACCTCGTTAACCAGTTGGCTATTCAGGCGCGACAGATCCAGCAACGCCAACAAGAAAGCGAAGAATTAGCGTCTAAAATTACTACACTGACAACAAGTTACCAATTGGTCACCCGTGAACTAGACTTAACTAGACCACTGGCCACCAAAGGGATTGTGCCAGAAGTGGAATTACTGAAATTAGAACGCAACGTCAACGATATTAAAGGTGAGCTAGCCAGCTTACGTGTAGCCCGCCCAAAAGTGAAAGCCGCGATGGATGAAGCCATTCTGAAACGTCGCGAAGCTGTCTTAGTCTATGCTGCCGACGCCCGTTCTAAATTGAGCGACATGCAAGCCAAGCTGTCGCGCATGAATGAAGCACAAGTCGGTGCAATGGATAAAGTCGATAAGGCGATCATTACCTCTCCGGTCAATGGCACCGTTAAATCTATTGAGATAAACACCCTCGGCGGTGTCGTGCAACCTGCGGTCAACATCATGGAGATTGTTCCGTCGGAAGACCAACTGCTGATCGAAACCAAAATTTTGCCGAAGGATATCGCCTTTTTACATCCAGGCTTACCGGCGGTCGTCAAAGTCACCGCCTACGATTTTACCCGTTATGGCGGCTTAACTGGCACAGTAGAACAGATCAGTGCCGACACCACCCAAGACGAAGAAGGTAACAGTTTCTATCTGGTGAAGGTCAGGACCGACGAATCCAGTTTACAAAAGAAAGATGGCACTAAAATGCCGATAATACCCGGTATGCTGACCAGCGTAGACGTAATCACCGGGAAACGCACAGTCCTTGAGTACATCCTAAATCCAATACTACGGGCCAAAGAAAACGCATTAAGAGAGCGCTAAACTTTGAGCAATTGAACCTTGGAGGGGTTTAATATGAATACACCATTTAATCGACGGATGAAAACCAGCGCTCTGGCGTTGGCCATCAGTGCGTTGATGCTTCCGGGTAGCTCGCTAGCTCAGACTCTTGAGCAAGCCGTTGCTGCTACTCTGGACACCAATCCCGATATTCGCGTCGCCTTTAACCGTTTCAAACAAAAGGAAGAACAGGTCAGCCAATCATTTGCGGGCTATCTGCCAACGTTAGACGTCAATGCCGGTTACGGTTATGAATACACTGACTCACCATCAACCCGCCGCCGCGGTGAGGATTCAATGGAACTCAAACGAGGCGAGTTTGGCGTGAGCTTGCGGCAGATGCTGTTTGATGGCTTCTACACCTCAAGTGAAGTTGACCGTACCAAGTACGAAGCCACCGCAGAACAGTGGACCTTATTTGCTACCGCAGAAGACACCGCACTGGATGTTGCCCGTGTGTATGTCAGTTATATTCGTGCCGAACAGATCCTCACGTTGGCCGAGAAGAATCTAAAAACCCATGAGGATATCTACTCGCAAATTAAACAACGTACGGATTCGGGCTTAGGTTCAACCGCTGATTTATCACAAATTACCGGCCGTTTGGCGCGCGCTAATGCCAACTTGATGTCTGCCCGTAATAACTTCATGGATGCCAAAAGCCAGTTTTATCGCATAACCCACCAAGAAGCCGACAGCTTGATTATTCCCGTACCAGATGCCGATATGCTGCCAGCAGACTTGGCGATCGGTATCACTTTGGCCGAGAAAAATCATCCGGTATTGAAGTCCGCGGGCAACGATATCATGGCGGCAGAATCGGAAAAATCGACCGCACAATCCACATACTATCCGCAGTTCTCATTGGAAGTCTCCAGCAACTGGAATAACGATCTCAGCGGTGAAGATGGTTTCAGTGCGATTGCCACGCAAGATGTCGGTGGCTATTACAACGACGTGCAGGCCATGGTGCGCATGCGCTACAACCTGTTCTCTGGTGGTAAAGATCTCGCACGCGAAAAAGAAACCGCTTATAAGCTGAGCGAAGCCAAAGAGATCCGAGAACGGGCCCACCGTGAGGTAGTCGAAGGCGTCAGCCTAGCGTGGAATGCCTACGAATATCTCGAACCGCAAATGCAATACATTCAACAACATGTTATTGCCGCGAAAGAAACCCAAGTGGCTTACTCGCAACAGTTCAACCTTGGCCAACGCACCTTGTTGGACTTATTGGATACTGAAAACGAGCTATTTGAAGCCCGACGCGACTATCTCACCGCCGAGTTTGACGAAATTATTGCTAAATATCGTGTGCTTAACGCAACCGGACAACTGCTCGATTCACTGCGAGTGACTCGCCCAGCGGTATGGCAAGGCAAACTTAACCATCAGGAAGGAGCCGAATAATGAAACTGTTACTGACCATTATGAGTCTTGCCTTGCTGGCGGGGTGCTCAATGCGTGACATCGCCACCATGGACGGTGCCACCGAACAAGCCTATAACCTCAACGATGAAGACCGCGACGGCGTCATTGAAGCACGTGAAAAATGCTCGGGAACAGTAAGCGGTGCCAACATCGATAACTATGGTTGTGGCACGGTGAAGCCAATTAAAGAGCGTTCTGAACTTAAGATTCTGTTCCCGAATGACTCTTACTATATTGACCCACAGTACTATGCACAGATCCAAACGATTGCAGACTTTATGAAGCAGTATCCGCATACTAACGTGACCATTGAAGGGCACTGCAGTAAAACCGGAACTTACGAGCACAACCTCGAGCTTTCACAAAATCGTGCGAATGCGGTGACAGATGTACTTAATCAACAGTTTGGTATTGAAAGTAGCCGATTAACTGCTATTGGTTATAGTTACGATCGCCCCGTTGACACCAGTGGTACGCCCGAAGCGCAGAACCGTAATCGTCGCGTCATCGCGGAAGTGACCGGTGAAGACACCATGGCTGATATGAAGTGGAATATCTACACCGTAGATGAAACTGCACAATAGGAAATTACTTGACCACACTGGCACTAGGCAGACCAACGCTGTACACCTTTTATAGGTGGGTCTGCCGTTGCGCCATTATTGGGGCGATGGTACTGATCATTGGCTCACAAGCCAGTGATACTCCCACGCTAGAGCGCGGCAGTATCGTGTCAGCATTGACGACACGTTACGGTGAGCGAGCGGGATTACGTGCTAATGCTTGGTTTAAGGTATTGGACAGCAGCCAGCAGCTAGATGACATGGGCAAGCTCAATGCGGTCAATAATTTCTTCAATTTATTCAGATTTGTCGATGATATTAAACTCTGGGGTGATAGCAACTACTGGGCAACCCCATTAGAGTTTATCGGCGCCAATGGCGGGGATTGTGAAGATTTCTCCATCGCCAAATATTTTACCTTGCTGCAGTTGGGTATCCCTGATGAAAAATTGCGGATCACTATGGTTAAAGCGACCTCGGTCAATCAATACCATATGGTGCTGGCCTACTACGATAAGCCCTCCGCGATACCACTCATTTTGGATAACTTAGATCCGCTGCTCAAACCTGCGACAAAACGTGGTGACTTGATTCCAGTTTACAGTTTCAATGGTAAACAGTTGTGGCTGAACAAAGAAAGAGGACGTGGTGAACTCGCTGGTTCATCATCACGGCTCGAAAAATGGAATGATCTTAAATACAGATTAGGGGTCGACCGCTTGCGGAAACCCAAATTGGTACTGGAGTAACGGCAACAATGACTTTGTTCAGACAGTTATACTCATTGCTCTTTGGACTATTTTTGCTGGTGATAGCCAGCTTAGGCTACGTACAGTTTAATGAAACCCGTAGTTTTTTGAGCAAACAGATGGAGTCAGACCTCAACAATGCCAGCCATTCATTGGGGCTGATGTTGGTGCCTGCGCTCGAAGCAGGCGATATCGCCACCGTGGAAACCTTAGTAAACGTGATTTTTGAAGGCGGCTATTACCAACAAGTGCAACTCACGTGGATGGTCGACGGCAAACAACAAACGTGGAATAACGCTATTCGAGTGCAGGGCGTACCACAATGGTTTATCGAGTTAGGCTTTTTCCCCACCATTGAGCGTGAAAGTACCATTACCTCAGGTTGGATCCAGCTGGCTAAACTGAAAATTACCGCACACCCCGGCTACGGCTACAACGAGCTGTGGCGCATTATGAGCAATACCATCATCGTATTTTCCATCCTGTTCCTGATCGCCATCATCACTGCCCGCTTTGGCCTGAGCTGGATTTTGAAACCGCTCAATGAGATTGCTGAGCATGCTAAAAGTGTCGCCCGCCGCGAGTTTGGCCCCGACATGAAGCCACCTAAAACCCTTGAACTAAAAGACGTAGTTGAAGCGTTTAACAGCATGTCGGCGCAGTTAAAGCAGATTTTTAACTCTCTCGATGAAGAAGTCTCGCAACTGCGAACCAAGAACTTAGTCGATGGGGTATCTGGCTTACCTAACCGCCAATACATGACTGGACGAATCGCCAGTTGGTTAAGTGAACCGAGCAGCGGCGCATTAATGTTGTCGCAACTGACATGGCTAGAAGATGTGCACCGCAAATATGGCTATCAAGTGCGTGATGAAACCATCAAACTGCTATCGCAACGGTTGCAGGAAGATCTGAGTGGCGCGGGTGAAACTGTGGTAGCACGTATTTCTGCCTACGAATTTGCTTTCTTATTGATTAATGTCGAACGCGAGCAAACCAGTAAATATCTGCAGCAACTGCTGCGTACCATTAACCAAGAGATGGTAAAAGCGGGCTGCAAGCCCAATGAAGATTACGCTATCGGTATTGCCGAACGCAGCAGTGCTGGCGATGCGACAGTATCGAGTTTACTCGGCCAAGCCGATAATGCACTGCAACTCGCGCTACGTGAACACAAAACCTATCACTGGTTTGAGTCCAGCGAGCAACAGCTGTTTACCCGTGAGCAGTGGCGCGACAAGTTAGTCGATGCCATCAACAACAAACAGTTCCGCTTCCGCTGGCAAGCGATTCAGCAAGTGGGCGTTAGCAAGTACTTACAGCGTGAAATATTCTGCCAATTGCAGGTGGAAGATAAACAAGTGCATGCTGGTCAATTCATGCCTTACGTGGAACTGATGTCGATGGGTAGCCTACTCGACCGCTGCTTGATCGAGAAGATTGTGGAAGAGCAACTGGTTGATAAAGTCGAACAACCGCTGGCGATTAACCTGACACATCAAAGTATCAGTGACGTCAAATTCCGCGAATGGCTCGGACAGTTCCTCAAGAAAACCCTTCATCGCGGTTTGCTGACATTTGAGATCCCCGAATCGTCTATCTACAGTGATAACAGTGCCTGTGAAGCGTTATGCCATGTGATTCGCGATAACGGCGCCAGCTTTGGTATCGACCACTTTGGTCGCCAATTTGGCTCAATGAACTACCTGCAAAGCTTCCGCCCTGCTTACGTTAAACTAGATCAATCCTTTGCTCAGTTCGATGATAATGAACGTAATACCGAGCTGTGCCGCGCGTTAATCAATGTTGCCAGAGGGCTAGATATCACCGTGATTGTCACCGGCATTCAGGAGCAAGCGCAGCTTGATCGCTTCATTCCATTGAAGGTCAATGGCTATCAAGGCTTTATTCTGCCACCTGAAGAGCTGAAATAAACCAGCACGGTTATTAGCACTAGGCGAGGTTAATCCTCGCCTTTTTATTGGCTGTCATCCGTCGATGAGTAATTCAAAGCGTTGCGGATGACGGCGTAGATACAAAGGAAACTCGACACTGTCTGTGACAACAGGGCAGGACGTTGGTTGGCTATCGGTAATAGGAAGCAGGAAGCAGCAACAACGATAAAGCTAACCACTAATACAAAGCACATGAGTCAGCCGATTGACGGTTACAACTGACGGCACATCATTAGTTATTGCAGACGTTAGAAAGCAAAAAAGCCTCTGCATTGCAGAGGCTTTCTTTAGAATTTGGTCGGTGATAAAGGATTCGAACCTTTGACCCTCTGGTCCCAAACCAGATGCGCTACCGGGCTGCGCTAATCACCGAAGTTTTCATCGATACATCGACTAGCATATATACGTTTGCCAACGTTTTTAACATCAAAGTGGTCGGTGATAAAGGATTCGAACCTTTGACCCTCTGGTCCCAAACCAGATGCGCTACCGGGCTGCGCTAATCACCGACATTTTTGACTTTCATCTCTTTCAGTTCAAACAACTAAGAGAAATGGGGTGGCTGATGGGGCTCGAACCCACGACAACTGGAATCACAATCCAGGGCTCTACCAACTGAGCTACAGCCACCACTGATTTTTACTGACATCAACTGGGCAACCAAGTCTTAGTTGGTGCGCCCAGAAGGATTCGAACCCTCGGCCTCACCCTCCGGAGGGGTGCGCTCTATCCAACTGAGCTATGGGCGCCCTACCGTGTCAGCGCCGCATATAGTAGGAGGATTTCAGCGCCGCGTCTACGGTTATTTTGAGTTTTTAGTGTTAGTTGTTCAAGTTTTAGCTTAATCGGCAAATGACGTGTTTATTTGCACTATCAAAAAGTCGACATATGTCAGAAAATTGGCTTGGCACTATGCTACATTCATGTTATCACTATACGATTAAACAAAATTTAAACAAATAGTTATCACTACTTCCCTGTAACGTAAGACATTTTAAAGCCAATAAGATGCCGAACAATAACGAACAATCAATAAAGTCTCAAGGAGCGTTGGCAGTACCAAACCCCAGCGATGAGCTACAACTTGCGACAGACTTCAAACGGATTGAAGCCGCCCAGCAAGCGTTACTCGGTATCTCAGATCTGGCAAATACTGTCAAAACCATGCAGGAGTTTTATCTCGGCCTGCACCAGCATTTAAAGCAGCTGATCCCGGCAGATAACTTTTATATCTGCCTTAAAAATCAAGATCGGTTAGAACTGCCGTTTTTCGCTGACGAGAAAGACGCTAACCCACTCGATCTGTGCGCTGATAAAAGTTTGTCAGATGCTCTGAAGCGCGGGCTTACCGGCTATGTCATTCGCACCCAGCAACCGTTGCTGTGTGACGAAGCCATGTGTGAGCAGCTAAAGCAGCAGGGTGAAATTGACGAAATTGGTTCCCCAAGCCATCAATGGCTGGGCGTGCCGATTACGCATCACGATGTTACCGTGGGGGTGTTAACGGTACAAAGTTATAAGCTCGAAGTGACATACAACAGTAAAGAGCAAGAGTTGATGGTGTTTATCAGCCATCATATTGCTGGCGTATTGGAACGGCTGCGCCACCAACAGCAACTAGAAATAGCCATTGAGCAGCGCACGCAAGAGCTAAGCCATGCCTACGAAAAACTCAAACAGGAAGTGTATGAACGGCGCCGTGCTGAACGCCTGCAGCGTTCACTGTTTGAAATTGCCGACTTAGCTACCTCCAATTTGGAGATGCGTGACTTCTATGCCGAGCTACATCGCGTAATTGGTCATCTGCTGCCCGCGCAAAACTGTTACATTGCGCTATATGCCGAAAACAAAACGCAACTCGAGTTTCCCTTCTTTGTATCGCAAATCAGTCGTATCGCGCCCAAACCCCGCGCGCTGAAAGATGGCCTAGTAGAATATCTGCTACGCAGCCAACGGCCAATGCTGCTTGATCAAAAAGGCATTCAACGCTTAATTGAGCAAGGCATGCTCTATAGCAAAGCGCCAGATTTGAATCACACCCAACAGATGCACCAGTGGATTGGTATTCCGTTGATGATCCAAGGGTCGGTAGGTGGCGCGTTGGCCGTGTATTCCTTCAGTGCCGATCAAAAGTATCAATTCAAGGATATGGATCTGCTGACCTTTGTGTCACAGCATATTGCTACTGCGATCGAACGCAAACTTGCCACTGAAACGCTGAAGCGATCCAACGAAGAACTCGAAGAAAAAGTCATTGAGCGCACGCGAGAATTGGCTCGCGCCAACAAAGATCTGCAAAGCGAGATCTCCCAGCGCCGTAAAGTCGAGCAACAACTGCAACATGACGCGACCCACGATACGCTCACAGGTTTACCTAACCGCATGATGTTTATGGCGCAGTTGCAGTCGACCTTGCAACAACACACCACCACCAGTATCGGTGAGTTTGCGCTACTGTTTATCGACCTTGACCGCTTTAAACTGGTTAACGATACCTTAGGCCATCTCGAAGGCGATCACTTCTTAATACAAACGGCAGAACGCTTAAATCTGTGTATTCGTGAACACGATATGCTGGCGCGTTTGGGCGGTGATGAGTTTGTTATCTTAGTCGACCATCTGCACAGCATTGATGACGCCAAAGATGTGGCCGAACGCATTCTGTCGGAATTGGCTAAACCGTTTAATCTCAACGGTAAAATGTTTAACTCTGGTGCCAGTATCGGGATTGCCGTCAGTGGCCGTCAGGCTAAAGAAAGCAGTGAATCGCTGCTACGCGACGCCGACACCGCCATGTATATGGCCAAAACCCGTGGCAAAGGTTGCTATGTGGTGTTTGATGAGCAATCGCACCAACAGCTGATGCGCAATATTCTGCTCGAAAACGAGCTACGCGCCGCCATGGATAACTGCCAAATTGAGCTCAGTTTTGCATCGGTAGAATCATTGGCAACAGGCCAAGAGCTAGCCCGAGATGTGCACCTATATTGGCGCCACAGTGAGCATGGCTTGCTGCAACATGAGCAGTTACTCACTTTGGCTGAGCAAGCAAACTTACGCTTAGACCTTGACCGCTACGCCATCGAGATGTTGAGCCAAATGCATATCAACGCAGAGATTCCAGCCGAGATAGAACTGCACCTCTCGCTGTCGAGTCAACATCTGACGCACAAACATGCACTACGCAGCCTTAAGAGTGGGTTACGCAACTGCCAATTCCCGCTGGCACGCTTGTGTCTATTTTTCAGTGAGCTGGCATTAGCACGCGACAATGAAGTCCATGTTAGCGGCTTTGAAGATCTGCAAGAGTTAGGTGTACAACTCGGGGTGAGTTGCTATGGCAGCGGATACAGCTCCATGGTGACGCTAAGCTTTTTACCTTTGAGTCGACTGAAGCTGGAACCGGAGCTAATCCAAGATATTCGCGGCCCGCGCCATCAACGCTTGCTACAGGCCATCCGCTTAAGTGCCAATTCACTCAATATTGAGCTGATTATTGATGGGGTAAGAACGCCGGAGCAGCGTCAATTGCTGCAACAGATGGGTTTCAATACTATTCAGTACCAAACTGCCCAGACGCCAGCAGACCATAGCACGCCGCTTAAGCAAGCCCTTGTGGACGTTATTTCTTAAACATCTCCCGCAGATTGGCAATATTAGCTTTGCCAGTCTGCATCCTTTCCTGCTCAGTTTTCTTCTCTGGCGCACGGTTGTCCCAGTGCAAGTCATCTTGCGGCAACTCGTCAATAAAGCGGCTAATTTGGCTTTGAATGGTTTCGCCAAACTGGCGTCGCTCGCGGGTCACCACAAAAAATAGCTCCTGCTGAGCGCGGGTAATCCCTACATAGGCTAAGCGGCGCTCTTCATCGATGTTGTCTTCATCAATGCTGCTTTGGTGTGGCAACAAGCCCTCTTCCATGCCCACGATAAACACATAAGGAAACTCCAAGCCTTTGGATGCATGCAGCGTCATCAGTTGTACTTGATCGCCCGCTTCATCTTCATTGTTACGCTCCATCATGTCGCGCAAGGTCAAACGAGTGACCACTTCTGGCAAGGTCATCGGCTCATCAAGATCATCGCCCGCCAGCATTTCCGTCACCCAACGATATAGCTCAGAGATATTCTTCATGCGCATCTCAGCCGCTTTGGCGCTGGTGCTGGTCTCATACAGATAATCTTCGTAATTGATGCTGCGGATCAGTTGCTTAATTGCATCCACTCCTTCGCCACGCTCGGCAATTTCGCCGGTATCGACAATAAAGCGGCCAAAGGTGTACAAACTCTCAACCGCCCCAGGGCTCAAATGTTGGTGTAATCCAGCATCAAAAATCGCTTCAAACATGGAGATATGTTTGCTATTGGCAAAGTTACCCAGCTTTTCCAATGTGGCAGGGCCAATACCGCGTTTGGGCAGATTCACCACCCGCAAAAACGCGTTGTCGTCATCCGGATTCACCACCAATCGCAGGTAAGCCATGATGTCTTTGATTTCCGCCCGCGAGAAAAACGACGTACCACCACTTAAGCGGTACGGAATACGGTTGGTCATCAATGCCCGCTCTAATAAGCGCGATTGATGGTTGCCGCGGTACAGCACGGCGTAATCACCGAAACTGGTTTTGCCCATAAACTTGTGGCGAATAATCTCCGCAACCACCCGCTCCGCTTCCTGTTCTTCGTTAGCAGCGTGCAAAATCCGTAGTGGTTCACCGTATGGCAGTTCGCTGAACAGTGACTTGTCGTACACGTGCGGGTTGTTGGCAATCAAAATGTTAGCTGCACGCAAGATCCGCTGGCTGGAGCGGTAATTTTGCTCCAGTTTAATCAGCTTTAATTCGGGGAAATCTTTACCCAGCAGTACCAAGTTTTGCGGTTTGGCACCACGCCACGAATAGATAGATTGGTCGTCGTCGCCTACCACAGTAAAGCGCGCGCGTTCACCTACCAGCAGTTTTACCAACTCGTATTGGCTAGTGTTGGTGTCTTGGTATTCGTCCACCAGCAGGTATTGAATGCGCTTCTGCCAACGTTTGCGCACCTCTTCATTGTGTTGCAACAGCAACGTCGGCAGCAGAATTAAGTCATCAAAGTCGAGTGCGTTGTAAGCCTTCATATGCTGGGCGTACCGCTGATACAGCAGCGCAGACAGTTGCTCCTGCTCGCCTTTGGCAATTTTTCGGGCATGGTCTGGAATCACCAAACCGCCTTTCCAGTTTGAAATCGTGGTTGCCAGCAACCGTAGTAAGTCTTTGTCTTCTTGCAGTTCTTTCTCGGTCAGCTCTTTGAGCAGTGCCATTGAGTCTTGATCATCAAACAGTGAAAAGCCCGCCTTTAGTCCCAGCGCTTTATGCTCACGTTTGATGATTTCTAGCCCAAGCGTATGGAATGTCGAAATCCACAACCCACGCGCCTCTTTGCGGCCAATCGATTGCGATACCCGCTCTTTCATCTCCCGCGCCGCTTTATTGGTAAACGTCACCGCTGCAATGTGACGGGCTTGATAGCCACAAGTTTGGATGAGATAGCCAATTTTATTGACGATAACGCGGGTTTTGCCACTGCCGGCACCGGCAAGCACCAAACAAGGACCAGAGATAAAATGAACGGCGTCGTTCTGTGCGGGATTTAACTTCATCAATAACACAAGGGGCAACTAATCAGACGCGCAATCATAGCAGACAAACAACCTGCACGGCGACAAGGCCGTCGCTCAGCACTGTTGATTAGCTATGGCGCAACCTATGGCATCGGTCCCATAACAAATGCACGGCAATTATTGGGAGAACCGCAAGGCTTGGGTTACAATTCACCCAATGGCGTAACCGATGGAAGTCTCACTATGATTAACGCAAAAAAGATTGAAGAACTGGCAAAGCAACTCAGCGACAACCTGCCAGCCCCAGTAAAACAGTTTGCTGGTGAATTTGAAGAGCGCAGTAAAAGCGTGTTGCAACAGCAACTGCTGAAGCTGGATTTAGTCTCTCGTGAAGAGTTTGAAGTACAGCAACACGTACTGTTGAAAACTCGCGAAAAACTCGAAGCGCTGCAAGCACAAGTTGAAGCGCTAGAAGCCAAATTACGCGAAGAAGCCTAACATCTACGTAAGCGCTCAATAAACCCGTACAGCTTTACTCAATGCTGCTGATATCAACATTCCACGGCATCAGATCCGACATG